>NZ_JACHZL010000005.1:0-564142 GCF_014193555.1 Rhizobium sp. BK275 | reverse complement strand
GCTGGCAGACGGTGAACTTCGCAACACCCGTCACCATCACCGCCAACACCACCTATGTCGCCTCCTACCACACGACCGGTGCCTATGTGGCGACCGATGGTTTCTTCACCAACGGTGTCAGCAACGGTCCGCTGTCGGCACTGTCCAGTGCCGCCGCCGGTGGCAACGGCGTCTATGCATATGGCGGATCGGCTACTACGGGGCTCTTCCCGACCAGCACCTATGATTCAGCCAACTACTATGCCGATGTGGTCTTCCGGCCGCAGCTCGCGGCGTGAAGCATCGGACGAGGTCAGGGGCGGGTTTCGAATGAGGCCAAGATGAAGCAAATGCCGCTCGCGGCGGAGGGCCATATCAAAAGGATGCCGACAACCAAGATCGATCGGCTCCCGGTAACAGTGCTCGCCGGCTTTCTGGGAGCCGGCAAGACGACGCTTCTCAGCCACGTCCTGAACAATCGCGAGGGTCTGCGGGTCGCCGTCATCGTCAACGATATGAGCGAAGTGAATATCGACGCCAGTCTCATTCGAGATGGCGGCTGCAACCTGTCGCATACGACGGAGACACTGGTTGAGCTCAGCAATGGCTGCATCTGCTGTACCCTGCGCAACGACCTGCTGACGGAAGTGCGGCGACTGGCCGAAGAGGGGCGATACGACTATCTGCTGATCGAAGGGACGGGTATCGCCGAGCCCCGCCCGATTGCGGCAACTTTTTCTTTCTGTGACGAAAACGGCGTTTCGCTCTCCGATTTTGCCAGACTCGACACGATGGTCACTGTGGTCGATGCCGCGAACCTGTTAGCCGACTACAGTAGCGTCGATCTACTTGCCGACCGTGGCCTGCAACGCGACGGTGAAGACCGGCGCACCCTCATCGATCTGCTGGTCGACCAGATCGAGTTTGCCGATGTCGTCGTGATCAACAAGATCTCGGACGCGACGGAAGAAGTCCGCGCGGAGATCCGCAAGATAGTCGCGTCTCTCAACCCGGATGCGCGTCAGGTGGAGACGGATCTCGGCAGGGTTTCTCTGGCAACTGTCCTCGATACCGGTCTCTTCGACGAAGAAAAGGCGGCCGCGCATCCTTTGTGGCATAAGGAATTGTACAGCCCGGGCCAACATGTTCCGGAGACGGAGGAATACGGGGTATCGAGCTTTGTCTACCGCACGAGGCGTCCCTTCGACCCCAAGCGGTTTCGCGCGTTCCTGGACGAGCCCTGGCCAGGGGTGCTGCGCGCCAAGGGCCATTTCTGGCTTGCCACGCGCCCGCGTCATGTGGGTCTGATGTCGGCTGCCGGGGTACAACGGCGCTGCGAACCGATGGGGCTCTGGTGGGCGGCCATTCCGCGGCAAGACTGGCCGAACCATCAGCAGTTTCATCAGCACCTGCAGAGCCGGTGGGACAGCGCCTGGGGCGACCGCCGGCAAGAACTGGTGTTCATTGGCGTTGGGATGGACGAGACAGGTGTGCGAGCCGCATTGGACGACTGCCTCGCCAGCGCGGACCCACGCGACTGGTCAGCTCTCGAAGATCCGTTCCCGGCCTGGTAGCGCGGGGGTGCAATGTTTGCGCCACGAACGCAGTGAGGCGGCGGCTCACTGCTTGCTGCCGAAAGCTCTCAGTCGTCGAGATAGCGTTCGGTCAAGCGCGCCCACATCGCGGCACCCACCGTCAGGGATTTGTCGGCAAAGTCGTATTTGGCGCTGTGCAGGATCGCCGATTCCACACCGTTGCCGAGCCGCAGGAAGCTGCCGGGCTTGTGCTCGAGGAAATGCGAGAAGTCTTCACTGCCGGGGATGAGGTTGCAGAGGGTTACCTTGTCGGCACCGACGAGCTCTTCTGCGACCGCGCGGGCGAATTCGGTTTCCGCCTCCGAATTGACGACCACGGGGTGTCCGCGCGTGTATTCGATCTCCGCCGTTGCGTCGTAACCATCGGCAATCGTTTCGGTGAGCCTGCGGATCCTGGCCTCCAGCGTGTCGCGCACCTTTGGATCGAAGGAGCGGATGCTGAGCAGCAGTTTTGCGCTTTCGGGGATGACGTTCGCGGCCTCGCCGGCATGGATCGCCCCGACCGTGACGACGGCGGTCTGTGTCGGATCGATGCTGCGGGAGACGACCGACTGCAGGCTGACGACGAGGTTGCAGGCAACGACCACCGGATCGACGGTGAGGTGCGGCCGCGAAGCGTGGCCGCCCTTGCCCCTGATCATGATCTCGGCGCTGTCGGCAGCCGCCATCAGCGGTCCCGACCGCATCAGCCAGGTGCCTTCGGGCGCGCCGGGATGATTGTGCAGACCAAAGATAACGTCGAAGGGAAAGCGTTCGAACAGCCCGTCGGCAATCATGGCGGGCGCACCGCTGAGTGCACCCGCCTCCTCGGCCGGCTGGAAAATGAGATTGACGGTTCCGTTGAAGCGGCGCGTGCGTGCCAGATATTCGGCGGCACCGAGAAGGATCGTCGTGTGGCCGTCATGCCCGCAGGCATGCATCTTGCCTGCCACCGTGCTGGCATAGGGGCGACCGGTTTCCTCGGTGATCGGCAGGGCATCCATATCGGCGCGGATGGCGATGCTCTTCTTTCCGGCGCCGACCGTCATGCGCGCAACCACGCCATGGCCGCCGACATTGCGGGCCACTTCATAACCCCAGGATTCCAGCTTTTCGGCAACGAAACGCGCGGTCTCGGCCTCTTCGAAGGAGAGCTCGGGATGGGCGTGGAGATGTCGGCGGATGGCTGTCAGCTCCGCTTCCATCGGTTCGAAATCGGAGAGGCGGGCAAAATCATTGTCGAGGGACATGGCAATTCCAGTTTCATGGGCGCGGTATCGCCGGCTGGCTCACGGTAGAGCGAGCCCGCAGGGCAAGAGCATGGGGAGCCGCCGCGCTAGATGAAGCGCGACAGGAAGCTTCTGGTGCGAGGGTGCTGCGGGTTGCCGATCACGTCTTCCGGCCTGCCCTGTTCCACGACCTTGCCGCCATCCATGAAGACGACGCGGTCGGCCGCTTCCCGCGCGAAACCGATCTCGTGGGTGACGACGATCATTGTCAGACCCTGGTTTGCAAGATCCCGCATGGTGGCGAGAACCTCGCCGACCAGTTCGGGGTCGAGTGCCGAGGTCGGTTCGTCGAAGAGCATCAGCTTCGGCTTGATGGCCAGCGCGCGGGCAATCGCCACACGCTGCTGCTGGCCGCCCGAAAGCTGGCGCGGGTAGCTGTCGGCCTTGGCCGAAAGCCCGACCCGTTCCAGGAGCTTCAGCGCATTTTCGGTCGCGACTTTTCGGCTTTCGCCGTGGATGCCGACCGGCGCCTCGATGATGTTCTGCAGCGCGGTCATATGCGGGTAGAGATTGAACTGCTGGAACACCATGCCGATCTTTCGCCGCTGCAGGGCGATCGCATGGTTCGACAGCTGCAGCAGCCGGTCCTTGTGCAGGCGGTAGCCGATCTGTTCGCCGTCCACCTCGATCGAACCCTGATTGATGGATTCGAGGTGGTTGATACAGCGCAGGAATGTCGACTTGCCGGAGCCGGAGGGTCCAAGGACGACGACGACCTCACCAGGCGCGACGTCGAGATCTATCCCCTTCAGCACTTCCAGATCCGCGAAGGACTTATGGACATTGCGGGCCTTGACGAGGGGCTCGATGGTGGAGATCGCGTTCATTCGCCTGCCTCCGTTGCCTGTGCCATGACAGCTTCTTCTTTTGCCGGTTTGGCGGCGCCCGTGCGGCGATCGCTGCGGCTGTAATAGCGCTCGATATAGGTCTGGCCGATATTCAGGACCGACGTGATGAGCAGGTACCAGAGAACGGCGACGAGCAGCATCGGCACGATCTCGAATGTGCGGTTGTAGATGGACTGCACCGAATAGAGGAGATCAGCCATGGCGATGACGCTGACGATCGAGGTTGCCTTGATCATGCTGATCAGCTGGTTTCCTGTCGGCGGGACGATCGAGCGCATGGCCTGCGGAATGATGATACGGCGAAGCGCGCGAATGCGCGTCATGCCGAAGGCTTCTGCCGTCTCGTACTGGCCCTTGTCCACCGAAAGCAGCCCGCCGCGGATGACTTCCGCCATATAGGCGGACTCATTGAGCGCGAGACCGGCGATCGCGGCCGTCATCGGGCTGATCACCGAATTCGTATCCCAGCTCATGAAGGTCGGGCCGAAGGGAATGCCAAGAGACAAAGTCGGAAACAGCGTTGAAAGATTGTACCAGAAGATCAGCTGCACCAGCAGCGGGGTTCCGCGAAAGAACCAGATGAACAGCGAGGCGAGCGAGCTTGCCAGCCGATCCCTAGACATTCTCGCGACAGCCAGCACGAGGCCGAGCGCGATGCCGATGATCATTGCCACGACCGTGAGGCCTAGCGAGACGTAAAGGCCACTGATGACGGTCGGGTCGAAGAAATATTGAGCGACGACCGGCCAGCCGAAATTCTCGTTATGCGCGACGGACCAGGCCCAATAGGCGACGATCGCAAGCGTGATGCCCCAGGCCGCGACTCGGCCCTTGGGGAAGGGCTTGTGGGCATGGGCCACATCCCGGCTTCTCGCATCGCCGGAGGGCGATGCGAGTGTTTGCGTTTGAGTGCTCATTTCGGAAGCGTCCCACCGAGGTTGATACCGGGCTCCTTGATCATGTTGTTCTCAAGGCCCCATTTCTTCATGATCGTGGCATAGGTGCCATTGTCCATCAGCACCTTGACTGCATCGCGCAGGACGGGGCCGAGCGGCGAGCCCTTCGCGACGACCGCGCCCTGATAGAGGTTCTCGAAGCCGTTCTTCTGTCCCACACCGGTCAGTTCCAGCTGGCCGTTGGCCTGCGACACGAAATAGGTGAGCGGCGCCTGGGAGGAGAAGAAGGCATCCGACCGCTTGGAACGGACGGCAAGGATTGAGCTCGGCTGGTCGGTGAAGGACTGCACCTCGATCGCGCCCTTGCCATCGGTCTTGCACTTTTCGGCCTGCACCTGGATGACCTTTTCGGCCGAGCCGCCGGCCATGACGGCGATGCGGTTGCCGCAGGCGGTATCGAGCGAGGTGATGCCCTTCGGATTGCCCTTCTGCACCGAGAAAACCACGAATTCCTGCACCCAGTCGACGAAATCGTTGGATTCCTCGCGGCTCTTGAAGTCTCCGACGGGACCGAAGGCAAACTGGTAACGACCGGAATTGACACCGGCCAGCAGCGCCGGCAGGCCACCGACCGTCTCATGCTCGATCTTGACGCCGAGAACCTGACCGAGCGCATCGGTCAGATCGGCGCTGGCGCCGGTCATCTCGGTGCCCGTGACGATTTCATAGGGAGGAAACGAGCCATTGTTGACGGAGATCATCTTGCCGGACGTGCGGATCGCTTCGGGCAACTGCGCATGAAGCGCGTCGTTGACCGAAAGCTTGGGCAGGGTCGCATCTTCAGCGAAGGCCGTTCCCGAGATCACCACGCTCGTCAGAGCAAGGCATGCAATTTTCCTGATCGACATTATTTAGTTCCCCTGTTTGGTTTGAATTTATGCGTTTCGTGTTGCGCTCAACCGATGCGGCTACCGTCCACATCGAAGGAGAAGAGGTCTTCCGGCGTCATCAGCTGCGGCAGGATGCCCTGGACGTGAAGCTCGCTGGCGAAGTCGGCGATCATTTTGCGGTTGACCGCAAAGCCGCTGGCCTCCCAGCCGACTGGAAGCTCGGCCGCCGACTTCAGAAGCTCGTCCAGCATGAAAGGCGAGGTGTCGGCGTATTTGCGGCGTTTGCTCAGCCACATCTGCTGCGATTCATCGATCAGCTTGCTGAGCTCTTCGATCACCCACGGGTTCTGCGCGACGATGCCCGCCTTGATGCCGATCAGATGCATGCCGGGAACATAGCCCACATCATCGAAATATCGACGTTCAGCACCTCTGAAGTCGGAAAGGACCTGCCGGAACGGCGATCCTCCGCCGAAATAGCCGTCAGGCATGAAAGGCGTGAAGATCGCGTCCAGGAAGCCTTCCTTGAGCAGGTCGACCATGGGGCGCTCGCCGGGAGCCGCTTCAATACGGCCGGGCCGGCCGAATCCGTCCAGACGATCGACGATCGGATGCGCGTCCGTCAGGCGGCCCGCATACCACATGGCATCTTCGACGCCGACGCCCTCGCGGCGCAGCGCCGCTCTTGTCCAGGTGTTTCCGGAGTCGCGCCATCCGGTGACGCCGATGCGCTTTCCGGCGAGCTCGCCGAGTTCGGTGATAGGGCCGTCCTTGCGGGTGATGACGCAGCGGTGACGGAAGCCGCGCATAATGAAGTTCGGGATGCCGACGACGCTCTCGTCGCCGTCAATGCACAGCTGCGTATAGCGGCTGAAGGACATTTCTGCGACATCATAGTGGTCGCTCTTGCCGAGATGCGAGAGCAATGTGCCGACGCGGTCGACCGTGATGTCAAGCTTGGGAGAGGAGACATCGCCGAGAACCAGGGGCGTCATGTAGTCCCAGTCACGCAGGGCAAGTCGCAGGCTAAGGGGCATCGGCATTCACTCGCAAAGACCTTGTTTTCGGAACAATTAAATGTTCAAATTTGTCCGATCAAATGTTATTACGTTATTGAACATTAAAAGTGGTGATTAAATGAGCGATACTGTCGATGCGGTATGGTTTGCCCAAAAATTGACCGATCGGACAATTCGGGGAATTGCAATTGAAACCAGTGCTTTGATCCGGGCCGGGGCACTTCCCGTCGGAACGAAGCTGCCGCCGATCCGCGATCTCGCCTTTGCGCTGGGGATCAGCCCGGCGACAATCTCCGAGGCCTGGAGCGAGCTGAGACGCCAGAAAATCATTACCGGCAGGGGACGGAACGGCACCTGGGTGAGCGGTGATCGTTTCGTGGCGAAACCCGAACGGCTCGGCAGTTCCGGCCGTTATGGAGCCGACGTGCTCGATCTGACATCGGCCGTGCCGGATATCAGGCTTTTGCCGAAGCTTACCGAAGCCATGGCCTACGGAGCGTCGGCGGAAAATCTCAACAGCTACGAGCGAAGCCGCATTCTTCCGGAACTCGAAGAGATTGTCCGAAAGACCTGGCCATACGAACCGGAGGCGTTCCTGGCGACGAACGGGGGCTATAACGCGGTCTACACGCTCATCCAGGCGCTCGTCATGCCCGGCGCGTCCGTTGCAATCGAAGACCCGACCGCGATGCGGCTTCTCGATATCCTGGAGGATCGCGGCGTGCAGATCCTTCCGGTCCAGTGCGATCGGGAAGGGCCTCTGCCTGCGTCTCTCCAAGCCGCAATGAAGCTGCGGCCCGTCGCCTTCATTTTCCAGCCGCGGCTTCACTCGGTAACCGGTCAGCACGTCAGCAGCGAGCGGTTGCAAAGGCTTGGAGACATTCTCGACGGTACCGACACCTTGATCGTCGAGGATGACGGTGTCGCCGATATTTCCACGGCTCCGCGTCATTCGCTCGGCGACCGGTTTGCCGACCGGACCATTCACATTCTCTCCTATTCAAAGACGCATGGTCCGGATCTGAGGCTTGCTGTGCTCTCGAGCTCGCGGGCGATCGTCGAACAGATCCAGTCCTACCGCAGCTTCAGCGCCGGCTGGACAAGCCGCATTCTTCAAGCGGCCACCGCATGGCTCCTGCGGGATCCCGCCACACAAACCTCGCTTGAACGCTCTCGCGAGGTCTATTTCCTGCGTCGGGCCGATCTGGTCGATGCCCTGGGTGAGCGTGGGATCGAGGCGCAGCATGGCAGCGGCCTGTGTGCCTGGGTGCCGGTCGCATCCGAACCCTTCGCGATGGTCACGCTGGCGGCGCGAGGTATTGCGGTTCATCCTGGTGCCAAATTTTCCATCCTTCCAAGCGCACATCTTCGCGTGGCGACGGCCATATTGTCCGATCGGGTAAACGACGTGGCCGACTCGATCGCCCTCGCCGCCAGCCCGGCCTAGTCTTTAGTGTCGCTCCAGTTATTCCAGCACTTCATGGTGTTTGGAGACGTCAGCAGATCCGCGGTACTGCGCGGCGAGCTTCCGGCAGGCGCGCAGGGTCAGAGCCATGACGGTCAAGGTCGTACCCGCTGTGCCGCCACCGGGAAAGGCGCTGGCATCGGTCACGAGAAGATTGGGCACGTCCCAGCTCTGGTTCCAGCCGTTGAGGACGGAATTTTCCGGCGAGGTGCCCATGCGCGCGCCGCCGCTTTCATGGATTGCCGCACCCATGCACATGGTCTTTCGGAACCATTTGCGGAACAGGAAACGGCTTAAGGGGTCGGCATCCGGGAAGGCCCCACGGCCCATTTCCCTCAGGCCAAGCGGCGATCCGATGAAGTCGAGCTCGCCGCCGGCACCTTTCACCATGTCGATCAGGGTCTTTTCCTGTCTGCGGATCAGCTCCTGCTCGGGCTCGTGCATGGTGCAGCGGATGTGCGGCACCGGAATGCCCCAGGCGTCCTTGCGGCTGGCATCAAGGGTAATACGATTGTCGGCATGCGGCAGCATCAGGCCGAAGCCGAAGAAGGCAAGGCTCGACGGCTCGTTGTCGCCCACCGGCGCGCGGCCGACGCTGCCCTGATAGGCGAAGTCGCCGCGCGGCGCCTTTCCTTCCACATTGTCGAAGCGCGGCACGAAGATCCCGCCCGACGGATTGTAGAATGGGTCCTGCGGCGCCGACTCGTCATGCGACCAGCCACGGGCGGGTGGGAAGGTGCCGAAGGCCAGGCAGGGCAACTGATCCATGAAGTAGCGGCCGAGCGTGCCCGAACTATTGCCAAGCCCGTTCGGGTGCTCCGCCGAAGCCGAATTCAGGAGCAGTCGAACGCTTTCGATCGGCGAGGCGCAGAGGACGACGTTTTCGGCACGCGCAGAGTGAACGGCGCCGGAATTGCGATCGATATATTCTGCACCCGTTGCCCGGCCCGTCTGCGCATCCGTCCTAATGCGGCGCACGATCGCATCGTGACGGATTGTCAGATTACCGCTTGCGAGCGCCTCGCGCAGCGGGCGCGGTACGCGCTCGGCGTCCGGCGCAATATAGCGCCAAGATACGACATGCCGTTCGGGCGCCCGGCTTTCGACAGTCCTCTTGAAGAGTTCTTCCGCCGGCGTCAGCCCGGCAGGGCGGGAATAGACGCCGTCCGGCAAGGTCGAGACATGGTCCTGATTGCCGTAGAGGCCAAGATGGCTTTCTGCCTCGGCATAGAAGGGGGCGAGTTCGTCATAGGAGACGGGCCAGTCGATACCGCGGCCGCTGCGGCTCTCGATCCTGAAATCATCGTCGCTCCAGCGCAGCAGCACGCGCCCGAAACTGTGCAGGCGTCCGCCCGACTGCCGGCCGCGGATCCACAGGAAGGGCTCGCCGCGCGGCGTGGTATAGGGGTTCTTCCGGTCATTGACGAAGAAGCGGCTGAAGCGTTCGGTGAAGAAAGCGGCGCGCGCCTGCACCGGCTGGCCCTTGATGGTTGCCCGTGCCCGCTCCCAGATGTTGATGGCGCTTGCGGGCGGTTTCTTGCGGGTGGGATCGAAATCTTTCTTGCCGATCTCAGGGCCGGCTTCGAGAAGCAGGACGGATAGACCATTGGCCGTCAATTCCATGGCGGCAAAAGAGCCGGCCGCGCCGGAGCCGATCACCAGCGCATCATACACTTTTTCAGACATGTCGTTCAAAACCTGACTTCATCAACGGAATGGAACCGGCAGCACCATCTCTCTGCTGCCGGGAGAGCACGGCTCAGAGGCGACTGCCGTCCCCTGCAAAAAGCGATGCTTTGGAGAGATCGAGACCGATGCCGATGACATCGCCCGGCTGGAGCGTGAGATCGCCCATCACGCGCAGCGACAGGGTCGTATCTCTCCAGGTGAGCCATACGATCGTGTCGGAGCCCATCGGTTCCAGGACTGAGACGGTTGCCAGAAACGCGGCGTCCCCGGCATCCGGGCGAATGCCGAGATGCTCCGGACGCACGCCAAGCGTTGCAGGCCCTGGTTTCGGCGCAGAAGCGAAGCCGTAGTCGGTCATATCGAGGACAAGATCGCCCGCCTTAAACAGCACCTTGTCGCCGTCCCGTTCGATGCTGCCCTGGATGAAATTCATCGAGGGGGCACCGATGAAGCCGGCTACGAAGAGGTTGACCGGCCGATGATAAATCTCTGCAGGCGTGCCCAACTGCTGGATCACGCCGTCCTTCATGATGGCAATGCGGTCGGCAAGGGTCAGTGCCTCCACTTGGTCATGGGTGACGTAGATCATCGTGTTGCCGAGCTGCTGGTGCAGCTTCTTGATCTCGACGCGCAGTTCGTTGCGTAGTTTGGCATCGAGGTTCGACAGTGGTTCGTCGAACAGGAAGACGTCGACTTCGCGTACCAGCGCGCGGCCGATCGCGACACGCTGGCGCTGGCCGCCGGAAAGCTCGGCCGGGCGGCGGTCGAGCAGCTTTTCAAGATGGAGAAGCGATGCCGCCCGCTCGACCCGGCTGTCGATCTCCGGCTTCGGCAGGCCCGCGACCCTGAGGCCGAAGGAGAGGTTCTTGCGCACCGTCATGCGCGGATAGAGCGCATAGGACTGAAACACCATGCCGATGCCGCGATCCTTCGGCTCTTCCCAGGTAACGTTTTCTCCCGAGATCCAGATTTCTCCGTCGGTGATGTCGGAAAGACCGGCGATCGCGTTCAGCAGTGTCGACTTGCCGCAGCCGGACGGACCGAGCAGGACGAGGAATTCCTTCGGGGCGATATCGAGCGACATTTGCTCGATCACCGTATGGTCGCCATAGCTGATCTTCAGGTCTTTGATGGAAACAGCAGAATGCATCGGCTTATCCCTTGACGGCGCCGGCCGCGATCCCGCGGACGAACCAGCGTCCGGACAGGAAATAGATGGCGAGCGGAATGATGGCAGTGAGGATGGTGGCCGCCATGTTGACGTTGTAGTTGCGCTCGCCCATCGTCGTGTTGACGATGTTGTTGAGCTGTACGGTCATCGGCAGATTGTCGCGTCCGGCAAAGACGACGCCGAGCAGGAAGTCGTTCCAGATGCCCGTGAACTGGAACATCGAGGCGACGACGATCATCGGAAGCGCCATTGGCAGCATGATCTCGATGAAGATCCGCCAGAAGCCGGCGCCATCGACGCGCGCTGCCTTGAAAAGCTCTTCCGGGATGGTGACGAAGTAGTTGCGGAAGAGCAGCGTCACCAGCGGCAGACCGAACAGCACATGCACGAGAATGATGCCGCCAAGGCTGTTGTAGAAGCCCATCACCGCCATGGCCCGCACCAGCGGATAGAGAAAGATCTGGTAGGGCACGAGCGCCCCGGCCATCAGCAGGCCGAACATCAGTCGTCCTGCCTTCGGGCGCCAGAAGGACAGTGCATAGCCGTTGACCGCGCCGATCAGCACGGAGATCACGACAGCCGGCACGGTGATCTTCACCGAATTCAGGAAACCCATGCGCACGCCGGTGCATTCGCTGCCGGCACAGGCGCCGGCCCAGGCCGTCTGCCAGGCGGTAAAATCCGGGCGCAGTGGCAGCGCGAAGATCTGTCCCAGCCGAATCTCGTCCATGGTCTTCAGCGACGTGACGATCATCACGTAAAGCGGCACGGCGAAGAACAGCGCAGCGGAGATGAGAAAGGCATAAAGGCCGATGCGCGCTACGGTGATCTGCGTCGGCCTGGGGCCACGAGGATGGGTCATAGCGTACCTGCCTGCCGCCGGGCGCGGATATGTTGGGCATAGCGGAAGGGCGCGACGATGATCAGCACGGTCAGAAGCAGGATCGTCGCCGCGGCCGTCGCAAGGCCGAGATTCTGGCGCTGGAACAGATTGTCCATGATGAATTTCGCGGGTACCTCGGTCGCCGATCCCGGCCCGCCATTGGTGAGCGCCACGACGATATCGTAGGTCTTGATCACGCCCATGGAGAGCAGCGTGCCGGCCGCCGCAAAGGCTGGCGTCAGTTGCGGCAGGATGATCGAAACATAGGTGCGCCAGACAGGAATGCCGTCGATGCGGGCTGCGCACCACTGCTCGCCATCGATGCCGCGCATGCCGGCCAGCACAAGGATCATGACGAGGCCGGCACCCTGCCAGAGGGCCGCGATCACCACCGCATAGATCGCAAGGTCCCGGTTGATGATCCAGTCGAAGGTGAAACTCTGCCAGCCAAGCGCACGCACGCTGGCCTGCACACCGAGCGTCGGGTTCATCATCCATTGCCAGATCAGGCCGGTGACGACGAAGGACATGGCATAGGGATAGAGAAAGATCGTCCGGAAGGCGCTTTCGAAGCGCACCTTGCGATCGAGAGCGGCGGCAAGCAGGAAGCCGACAAACAGGCAGCCGAAGACGTAAAGCACGCCGAAGATGATCAGGTTCTGGAAGGAGACCAGCCATTTGGCGGTCTGAAACAGCTTGGAATATTGTTCGAACCCAACGAAATTCCACGATGGGAACAGCCGCGAATTGGTGAAGGAGAGGGTCACCGACCAGACCATGGTGCCGAGATAGACGACGACCACCGCAGCCCAGGTCGGGATGAGAGCGATGAGCGCCGCCTTAGAGCGGTTATGCTTCCGTTTCATCAGAGCGTCTTTGCAAGGGGCTTCGAAAGCCGCCTGCACCGGTGTTGCGGGGCAGGCGACAGGCTTGTCGATCTTACTCGAAGATCGCCGCGAACTGCGCAGCCGATGCATCGATATCGGCGGACGGATTGGCCCAGTACTCGCCGATGAAGTCTGTCAGAGCGCCTACTTGCTCCGGCGTCGTGGTGATGGCGTGTTCGGGAACGATCTTGCCGTCGGCCATGAAGGCCATGCCTTTCTGGGTGCAGGCGTCGAATTTGGACTTGTCGACATCGATGCGGGCCGGGATCGAGCCCTTGTTGAGCGAGAACTCGACCTGAACTGCGGGGTCCATCACGACCTCGGCCAGCAGCTTTTGCGCTGCGTCCTGGTTGGCATCGTTCGTCTTCAGGTAGCCGAAGGCGTCCGCGATATAAATGAGGCCAGGGGAGGCGGGGGAAATGGCGCAGCCAAAATCCTTGTCGGCGACTTTGCCGGCTGCCGTGAACTCGCCCTTGGCCCAATCACCCATGAACTGCACGCCGGCCTTGCCGGTGATGACCATGGCGGTCGCGTCGTTCCAGTTACGGCCGGCAGAGCCTTCATCGACATAAGTCCGCATCTTGCCGAAGATTTCGAGAGCCTTCTTGACGCCGTCGGAGGTCAGGGCTGCCTGATCCTTTTCAGCATAGATCTTCATGAAGCCGTCCATGCCCACCTGGGACAGGAGCACCATGTTGAACACCTTCACCTCCTGCCAGCCCTGGCCGCCCCAGGCAATGGGCGTCAGGCCCGCGGCCTTCAGCTTGTCCATGTCGGCGAAGAAGGCGTCCCAGTCTTTGGGCTCTTCGGTGATCGCGGCTTTGCTAAAGGCGTCCTTGGAATAGAACATCCAGCTTTCACCGTGGATACCGGTCGGCGTCAGATAAACTTTGCCGTCATAGGTGATGTAATCATAGAGCGCCTTTGGAAGCGCATCCTTCCACTTGCCGGCTGCCGCCACGTCATCCATCGGGTTCATCAGGCCCTGCTCGATGAATTCGGCCGGGTCCTTACCAACGACGACCTGCTTGGCCGTCGGGGGATCGCCGGCGACGAGGCGGTTCTGGAATGCGGCGTTGGCATTTTCGAAGCCGGCAATCGTGGAGCTCTCCCACACGCCGCCGCGCTTTTCGAATTCCTTCTTGATGGCGTCGACGGCGCGGCCTTCGCCACCCGATGTCCAGGAGGTGAAGACCTCCGCCTTCAGTTTGTCGTCAGCATTGGCAAGGCCGGCAGCGCCAAGCAGGATTGTGCCGGCAAGCAGCATCGTCATTCTCTTCATTGTTCCACCTCTTGAATAGGCCCTCTTTGCGGAGCCGTTTGGTTGCAAGGATCGGTTAGCGATAGATCGGCAGCAGCGCCTGCCGTACGAGTGTCAGGCCATTGGCGATGTCGCCGACGGGATCGGCTGCGGCGTCGAGTTCCAGGATTGCCCAGCCGCTGAACTGGCGATCGCGAAGCAGGCGGATCCAGGCCGGCCAGTCGACGCGACCAAGGCCGAAACCACAGAAGAAGGGACGGTGGCGCTCGTGGATGTCTGCGCCGATCGGCGTGTCGGCCGGCATTTTGCCGATCGCATCCTTCCAGTGGGCGATGATGACGCGCTCATGGTGTCGATCGACGAGCTGGATCGGATCGGAGCCCTCGAGAATGATATGAGCCGTGTCCGGGCACATATGTACGTAAGACGGGTCCGTCAGCAGCATCAGAAGATCGACGTCGCGGGCAGCGGCAAAGATGGAATGTGCTTCCGTATGCACGGCGAGCTTGACGCCCTTCTTGTAAAGGATGGCACCTAGCCGATTCAGGAAATCGGCGATGACCTTGGCTTGGTCGAAATCGCGAAAATGCACTGGCTCTTCGCCCGGTGTCTGGCGCATTGGCACACCAATGACCATGACGTCGCCGCCGCAGGCCTTGATGAAATCGGCATATTGTTCGGCCTTGGCGATGATGGCTGCCTGTGCGGCAGCCTCGGTAAAATCGCCGGAAGCCTCCAACTCCGCGAAGAAGCCGGAAGCCAGTTGAAGTCCGCGAGCGGAAAGCTCGGCGCTGAATGCCCCCACAGACCCGTAGGTCTTGATCGCGTCCTGCCAGTTGAAGGGGGAGAAGGTGAGCTCGACGCCGGTCACGCCCGAGGCTTGTACGCTGTCGAGGATCTTGTCCCAGAACTGCCGTGGCTGATCCTTCGCATGTTCGACGATTGCGTCATAGCTGTCGACGCCCCAGAAGCCCGGATGGAAGAAGGTGACCAGGTCGACACCAAAACGCAGATTATCGCTCACGGCCATTATTCAGTCCCTCCATTCAGACATAGCTCATCCGTCACGAGAGGCACCTCCCACGTCGAATTTTATTCAGAGAATTCAATGTATTGGCAATTGGCAATCGATTGCCATGCCTGGATATTAGTCAAGCCGATAAAATATGCAACGCTTTTCTTCGAGTTTTTGGCAATCGTTTGCTATAACGGGACTCGCGAGCCGAACAGGGTTCGGTTGCGCTGGGCTAAGTGGATGGAATGATGAAGAAAACTGTAGAGAGCCTATCCACAGAGGGATCATCTGCCTTGATGGCCGACGTCGCGCGCCTTGCCGGTGTGGCGACGTCCACCGTCAGTCGTGCTCTGGCCAATCCAGGGCGAGTCAACGAAAAGACCAGGGCAAGGATTGCAGCGGCAGCCGAACAGCTTGGCTACACGCCCAATGCCGCGGCCCGCAACCTGCGCATCGGCAAATCCAACGTAATCATGATCATCTTGCCGGGCTCGCTGCATTACGGCGCGTCCCAGATCATCCCCCAGGTTCTGGAGGCTGTAAATCGCACGGTCATCCGCAATGGCTATAATCTGATGATCGCCAACCTCGACCGCGACGAAAGTTCCGAGCGGCATATCCTCGATCTTGCCTTCGGAGGGACGGTGAGGGGGGCGCTGATCCTGTCGTCGCAGTTGCCGGTGGTCGCCAACAGGTCGCTTGCCGAGGCGGGGCTGCCGATCGTCTCGCTTTTGCTCGACATGAGCGACACTTCTGTTCCAAGCATCATCACCAATGACAGGCAGGCTGTGAAAGAGGCGGGCCGGGAGCTTCTGGCGCTCGGGCACCGCCGCTTCTTCTACATCGCCGGTCCGACGGGAAACTATCACGACATCGAACGCTATGCCGGTCTTCTCGAAGCCCTGCACGAGGCAGGACTCTCCGAACAGCATGTAACGCGCTCAGGTGGACAGTTCACCTTCCAGTTCGGTTTCGAGACGGGTCTGCAGGCGGCCGAAGACTTTGCAAGGCTCGATGAAAAGCCGACCGCCGTCGTGGCGACGAGCGACGATATGGCAATCTCCTTCATGAGCAAGGTTCAGAAGATGGGATGGCGTGTGCCTGAAGACCTGTCGATCGTTTCGTTCGACGGGTCTCCGGTCTGCGAATATTGCGCGCCCCCGCTCTCGACGATCAAGCAACCCATGGAGGCTCTCGGAGAGACCGCGACAGAATTCCTGATTGCCAGGATGGAAAAGTCGGATGAGATGCGGGAACTGCGCGTTGTGATTCCGAGCCGGTTCATTCGCCGTGAAAGTATCGGAGTGAACTCAAAGTTTGCGACATGAGCTTACTTTGACAGGAAGACGCATCCTGACCACTAAGCGCGACCGGGCTTCGGCTGAGCTACAGATCGGGCGGCCCAGGCAGAGATTTTCGTCAAGCCTTTTCCTGCCTTTGGCACGTGAGGGCGCCATCCCGGATGCCGGCAAGCTGGTCGCTCTGGCGTTAGCCATGAACAGCGATTGAGACACCAGCCGCAGCACCGATCAGTGCAGCTCGATATTCACGTCCGCGAGCAGCGGTTCCAGACCGGGAAGATCTGCATCCGTCGCCCTGCGCAGCTCCCGCGTAACCGCCGTCAAGGCCAGGTCGAGAGACTGAGCGCCGAGTTCGATCTTCAAATCTTCCGCTAGCGCCCTTGCATAGGTGATCATTCGAGCCAAAGCCACCAGCTCGTCAAGATTATCCATATCTGCCGCCGCTGCGTGCTGAAGCTTTCCCGACCCTATGACCGTCATATCAATTCTCCAGATTGCGTAGATGACCATAGGGACAGTTCGGTACTAAAGTGCGTGAAAAACGCGTGAAACACTTTATGGGTGCAATGGGATCTAAGCCTTTGAGCGGGCTAGTTGTTCTGACCAAAGCGTGGTTTTCCTGAATTCCCAATGGCGATTTCTGGACACGCGCTGATTAGCTGCGCCGCTCACAGCTTCGAGAAGCGCCAGAGCATCGATCCGCTTCTGATCGACCGTGCGGGCCTTCAGCATATCCAGCCAATACTGCTTCTGGGACGCCGGTATTGCCGCACATGCGCGAACGATGAGAGCCCAGCTTCTCTTCTTGAAGAAGAGGTTTGCAGCGGTTTGTTCGAGAGCCAGGCGAAAGGCTTTATCGAAGAACTGCAGTCGCTCCATCTCGTCCAAAGTGCTTCTCACATTGACCATTGGCACGGTCAGTGCATTGCCGCCCAGCTCCATCGGCTCGTGCAGAAGCGCGACATCGGCGTCGTCGACGATGGTTCCGCTGACATAGTCGTTGAAAATCCGTCCAACGCCGATCATGCCAAACGCTTGGCATTCGGCGGCACGCAAGGCGCCCATGCTGGCGGCGCCCAGCACCGTGACATCGAGCGAGAGCGCAAAGAGGATTTCCTTATGCCAAACCGGCGCGGTATTTTCAAAGCCGCCGTCAACCAAGCCTATGACGTTGGCGCCATCTTCCACCGCTCTTAACACATCGCCCTGAACAGCAGGTGGCCGGAGAACGATGTCGCCTGAGGCGTGGCTTGCCGCATCCGGCAAACTCGGGCCGATAAAAACGACCTTCACCAGCGCATCGCCCTTGCAAGGGCACGTTGGCCGAAACAATGGAGCCTGTTGCCCTCGGGGTTCTCAAGATCGGATATGAACATCTTCACTACCGAAAATGGTAGGTTCGCAGGCGTCAGGGGGAGGGCAATCACTGAGCCGATTCCGCTGGCGCGAAATCTCGTCAGCAGTTCGTGCAACAGGACCGATATGTTCCCTGCTGGTCTTGTGATGGCGGCCGCAGATACCGGCGCGGGGACGGCAAGAAAGGCGCTACGGGTCTGCGCCGGAAGAGGCGTCGTGAACAATTCAGGCCAGACATCGTCACGGGCGCCGCTGATATAGGTCAGTCTCGACTGAAGCGCTTCCGTCACGGCTCGGATTGCCGCCCGCACGGCCCAGGGATGAGCGCCGCTTCCTCCGGTGACCTCAACGAACCGGAGCGGCGCCTTGCTGTTGACCGCTGATGGGGCGACGAGCGCGGTATAGCAGGGAATACCGATATCGCTCGTGATGTCGAAAAGTTTCACGACAAGCCCGGCCGCCTCGATCCTGTCGATCAGGCCTGTAAGCGCGGCGTCGGCAAAACTTCTCGGATCGACACAGCATGCATCACGCTTGGCATCGCTGACGATCTGCCACAGGACGTGGGCATCGCGCTCGATGCGCTCCAGGATGCCATGAAACATTGCCTCCTCCAGGGTATTGCCCGAGGCAAGTCCATCAGACGACATCCAGAAACGGTTATGTCTCGTTCGGTCGAGGACGGCGGCATCCTGCGGAACATGGATCGGCTGGTCGTGCAGCAACTCGGTTGCCAGGCTCCAGGCCAATTCCTCGTCTTCGCCCACGACCTGTTCGCCGCTTGCGATTAGGCAATCGAGCGGTTCGGCGCGATCGCCCCGGCGTCTGAGGTCTCGTGCCGACGACACCGTGGTGACGGTGATGGGGTCGCCCGCCACCGCACGTTCCAGGGCCTCCATCGCCGCCGAGACTTTGGCGTCGATATCCTCAAGTCCCTTGCCTTGGGCGATGACAATGGAGCGGGAGTTCGGCGTATAGGCGCACCAGACCGGAAGACCGACACAATCGAGATCGGTCTGTCGTGACAGGCGCGTGATGCCCATCGCCTCTAAATAAAGAGCGACACGGGACAACGTGTCCCGCGGCGCAATCGTTCGGTCAGAATAAGGATCGGAATGACCGGTCAGCGTCGCTCGCCTTCAGCCATCCACGTGGCCGGAGAAAACCGTCTGCGCTGACGAGACGGCGACCGCGAAATCGACATTCTTGATCAATGTGCCGCCGGCCTCTCGCTGCTTGACGGCTGCGGCCAGGTCGGTGCCTGCTGGCACCTGCAGTGGTGTCACAGTTCCCGCGTCAATGTCCACCAGCCAAAGTCCCTTGTCGCCCGATACACCCAATACAACAACTTTTGCCATCATATTCTCCGTTAGGTTTTTGAAAATCCGGCCTTGAAAAGACCGTCCCGGTAAAGCTCTTTTTGCCACTGCTCCTTGAAGGGCACCAAGGCGAGCCATTTCTCGACCTCGAAAGCAGGGTTGAGCATTTCGGCGCGTTGCCGATAAAACTGTGCCCGTTTTCGATCGCCGATCATCGCGCAGCTGGCTGCCGCGATGCGGTAGGCCGGTGCCTTGTCTTTCATTTGATCGACATAGGCGAGCGCCTCCTCGTAGCGTTCAAGGAAGTAGCTCGCCCCGGCCGCGCACCAGAGATAGGCGTCGGGTGCGATCGGATTGAGTGAGATCGCTTTCTTGATTTTCTCGAGCGCATCTTGCGGCCGCGACGCATGGACCAGCGTATCCGCATGGCTGTAGATGACGTCGGCATAATGCGGGCTGAGGCTTTCGGCGAGCTCAAGTGCCGCAACACTGTCATCGACAGCACCCTGGTAGAGCTTCGTCACTCCGAGTTCTCGATGCCCGGCTGCCGATTCTGAATCTCTTTCTATCGCCCGGAGCGCCTGATCTTCCGCAAGCTTCAGCAGGGCGGGATCGCCTTGCGTGGTCAACAGCCACTCGCTGGTGAATGTCCGCGACAGGCCTGTGAAAGCAGGGGCATAGTCCGAAGAAAAATGCAGTGCGCGCTTGAAGGATTTCCGTGCACGCCGGATATCCGGCAGGCTAAGCTTGGTGAGCAGGCCGGCGCCGACGAGATAGGCATGATAGGCTTGCGGGTCAGCCTCGTTGCGAAGGCGAATGCTTTCGTTTCGCCTCAATTGTCCCGAAACGGCGTCGGCAAGTTTCTGGGCGATCAAGCGCCTTTGCGTCGGCAGCGTCTCGACGGCCATTTCAAATCGGGCTGCCCACAAAATCTCGTCGGTCGGGAAATAAATGAGTTGCGCATAAAGCCCTTCTCCAGAAAGCCGTGTGTCCAGGAGGTAGGAAATCGAATGCCGTTGAACGATCGTGGCCTTGTCGGAGTCGCGGCGGATCTGCTCGGCTGTATGGGGTGCGACGACGGATATGTTGCGTAGCGCGCAGAGCTCTATCGTGACATCCTCGATAAGGGCGTCGGCAATTGCCGCCTGCCGCGTCAAGGCCGGTGCGCCTGGAGGCAAGAGAACAAGCCGTGGCGCTGGTGTCGCGGTTATGATCTGCGGCAGGGTGGTGTCTTGTTGCTCCGCGATGCGGCTGCTTGCGACTGCCACGGATCGCGTCGCCCGCAGGTGGCTTTGCGAATGATCATCCGCCGTGCCGCGAAGGATGGAGCGGATCTGCTCGTCGTTGGGAAAGGTTTCAAGAAGTTGAAGTCCCGAGCGGCGCAGAAGGCGACGTTCCTCATCATCGCGAATATGATCCGCAGCCCTGACGAAGATATCCCTCAGGGTGAGCACATGCAGCTGCCGTTCGCGCTCGATCCATCCATCGATCGCCTTGGTTGATGCGCTGAGACCGGGAATGAAGCCACGTTGCACAAGGTCGCTGACGACGGCCAGTTGCGCCACTGGCTGCTTTTTCGTTCGCAATATGTCGAGATCGACCGATATGGCGGCCTTGTTCAGGGTGACGAAAGGCGGCCCGAAATTCAGTATCTGTTCGTCGGATACGGTCGTTGTATCGCGAATGCGTGAAATCAGCTTCCGCAAATTGAGATCGGCAAGATGATCTCCGGTCTCGTTCCACAAGAACCGCGCAAGCTCTTGTCGGCTGCGCTGATGATCCGGCGAGCAACACAGATAGGCCAGCATCACCAGAGCCTTGACCGGATAGCGGATGGGCGCGCCCAGGCCATCTGTCAGTCGCAACTCGCCAAAGGTCTGGAGATGAATCACGAAAAGTCCTCAGGCGCCGGCCTCTGGATGGGTGACGTTATCAATGTCAGAAGTCGTGTTCCTGGCAAGGCTCTTGGCCAGGGCGATGAGCTTCTGCCTGATCTCTGGGCTCTCGATCGCCATGAAGGCGCGATTGAGAGCCTGGGCATCCTTCGACATCAAAAAGGCATTCACGTCATCACGGCCGTTGCTGACAAGGCTGTAAGCGGCAGGCTCGGTGTGATTTTCGAAGAAGAATTGAACGGGTACGCCCAATGTTTCGGCGATCGTTTGCAGCCGGCTCGCGCCAATGCGATTTATGCCTTTTTCATACTTCTGGATCTGCTGGAAGGTGACGCCGATCCGTTCGGCAAGACCGGCCTGCGATAGCCTGAGCAGCTTGCGGCGCGCTCGTACTCTGCTGCCGACATAGACATCAATCGATGTGGGCGATTTGGCCTTCATGGCTGGTACCTCCGATCATGGAATGATCATTGCGAGGTTTGCGCAAAAATGCAACCGAAAGTAATATAATAGTTTTTATGATAGGCGTCGCGGCGGATGCGTGAGCTATTTGGGGCACCAAACCTGTGCCAAGCCCAAGAGCGTGCACGGAGCAGCATGGCACGTATTGACCGGTTGGGGCTTGGCGAACCGGTTACCGTCTCTTGCGCCGCCTCTGCTTGTTTGAATGAATAGCGCCTTCCTTGACGATTAAATCCTAGCTTGTGCAACAAGCGAGAAGGTTGCCACTCCTTCTCGTTGTGCTGGATGTCTGAGATTGCGACGACGGTGCTTATGCTTTGCTCTTGTGAACGACCTCCGCAATCGTCACCTTCTTTGGGATCAGCCTAAGTTGGAAGAAGGTGTCGGCGATCGCCTGCTGCTGGGCGACGACGGAATCATCGAGGCTCTTGACGCCGTAAGACTGGCGCTCGAGCGCCTTGACGAGAACCGGTTCAGGAATGCCGACCGAAGGCGACAGTTCCGAGGCCGCAGCTGCGGTGTCGGACTTGGTCCATTCGTCGATCTCGGAGATCGCATCGATCAGGAGACCGATGACCGGCGCATGTCCATTGACCAGTGTCTTCGTGCCGAGATAGAATTGGTGATTGGGAACGATGCCTTCACCATTTCGGAGCTCGCGTGCCTCGATCGCCACTTCCGCAGCAGCCTGGAAAGGATCCCAGATAACCCATGCATCGACCGCGCCCTTTTCGAAGGCTGCGCGTCCGTCGGCCGGTGCGAGGAATGAAGGCTCCACGTCCTCATAGGTCAACCCAGCCTCTTCGAGCGCCTTGACCAACAGATAGTGTACGTTCGATCCCTTGTTGAAGGCCACCTTCTTGCCCTTGAGCTCGGCAACGGACTTGATGGGACTATCCTTCGGGACAAGGATGGCTTCCCCTCGTGGGGCAGGCGGTTCGTGAGCGATATAGACAAGTGGAGCATTCGCGGCCTGAGCGAAGATCGGCGGCGTTTCCCCGGTCGATCCGAAATCGACAGCACCGGCGTTCAATGCCTCGAGGAGCTGAGGGCCGCCTGGAAATTCTGTCCATTCAACCTTGTAGTCGATGGCTTCCAGTTTCTTTTCCAGTGTTCCTTTGCCCTTCAGGAGCACCAGGGTTCCGTATTTCTGGTAGCCGATACGAATGACCTTGTCGGCCGCGCCGGCTACTCGGACATGTGTTAGGGGTGTCGCGATGGCGCCTGCGACTACCGCTGTAAACGCTCGTCTTGTGATCTTCATCATACTCTCCGGACTAGGACGAGGCTAAATTAAAGTATCTCTAGATATTTACTAGAATATCTGTACCCAAAGACACGCCTGTCCCGAGTTGGCTTTTTCATTCTCGCCTGCCAGCGAGCAAAAGATCCGCATTCGAACCAGGGCAGAGCAAGGTCTCGCGCTGGCAAAGCGATCCCGTTGCACTCGGCTACATCTCTATCTGATCGCCTTGACCTACGCTCCTTCCACTGGCGGCGGCGAAGACTGTCAAATGGGTTACTGCGGCTATCGCGACAATTGAAATGGCTGCCTGCCGCGCTAGTTTAAATTGTCAAGCTGTTGGCGTCGATGCGTCTGGTCGCGATGCGCATGCCGCCAGCTCCGCTGTGACTGAAGACACGGACACACCTGAATGATGACCGTCTCGGGAAACGTCCAGGAAAAAAGAGATCGCGATCATGTGCCCAACCGTTCGAATGACGCATGCCTGAAGATGCTTCATCGCCGCTGGGTTGACCTCATCATCGTTCGATGAACCGCCACACGGGGGTAGAAAATGTCCAAGCATGAACTGGTTGTCGTGGTGACGCTTGCATCTCTGTTTGTGGTTCAGGCTGCCCATGCAGACGGTCCGGGCGGTGTGGCCCGTGGCCTGAAGACGGCGCCGGTATTCAGCTATATTTCCGAAAAGCGCCGAACTGCAGCACCTTTTGCGCATGTGATGTTCTGCGCCCGAAATCCGGATGAGTGCAAGGCTCGCGGCGACCTGTCCGAAGTCTCCTTGAGTCTCCTTGCGGACAAGCAGCTTCATGCCGTCAACACCTCGGTCAACCGCTCGATCCGCCCGGTGGACGAACGGCCCGATCAGGGCGATGTCTGGCAGGTGAATGTCAAGGCAGGCGATTGCGAGGATTTTGCGCTGACGAAGCGCGACCATCTCATCGCCATGGGTTGGTCGGCGAAGGCACTGCGGATCGCCGTGACCAAGACACCCGCCGGCAAGGGCCACGCGGTTCTCGTCGTCAAGACGGATCGTGGTGATCTGGTGCTCGACAACCGCATGAATGAGATCAAGAGCTGGACGGATACGGATCTTCGGTGGCTGATGATCCAGTCAGGCGATAATCCGCGGATATGGTACGAACTTTAGATGCATCTGCATGTGTGATCTCCGGCCCGTATGGGCACGGATCAGTGGCCACATAATACTGCTCGCCGGCCTGAAATTCGCATATCCGAATTCCACGATTTCGGCCCGGACCAGTAGATCCTCGCTTACATCGACGGTGTCACAAAGCTTCGTCAAAACAGCAGTCTCAGTCATCAATCAACCTCGGAAATTGGAAAGCCGACAGCCAAGGAGATCGGCTGCCGACCGCTCGCTTATATGCCTGAGCTCAGGCCGCTGCACTCACCAGGCCGTTTAATTCAGTAAATTTGCTAGCCATCTGCCAAGGGGTGTTTCTCTGTTGCTGCAGCGCTCCAGATATTAGCGAGGCGCAGGCATGTTGATGCCAGGAAGCGCCAATTGAGGGAGACGTTCCATGACTGCACCGCATCCTCCAAGAACCCATATCGGCAATCATCCCCTGCATCCGGAAACCCAGATGCTGAACTATGGCTATGATCCGGAACTCTCCGAAGGGGCGGTCAAGCCGCCCGTCTTCCTGACGTCCACATTCGTGTTCAACTCCGCCGAAGACGGTCGCGATTTCTTCGATTACGTCTCGGGTCGGAAGGAGCCGCCGGAAGGAAAAGGGGCAGGCCTTGTCTATTCGCGTTTCAATCATCCAAACAGCGAGATCGTCGAAGATCGACTGGCGGTGTACGAAAAAGCCGAGAGCGGCGCGGTATTCTCATCGGGAATGTCCGCCATCGCAACGATGCTGCTCGCCTTCGTTCGTCCGGGAGATACAATCCTCCACTCACAGCCGCTTTATGGCGGGACGGAAACCTTGCTTGCGAAAACCTTCCTCAATTTTGGCGTTTCCGCAGTCGGTTTTGCCGATGGCGTCAGTGAAGTCTCGGTAAAGACAGCGGCCGAGGAGGCAATGGCCAAGGGCCGTGTCTCTGTCATCCTGATCGAGACGCCTGCAAACCCGACCAACAGCCTTGTCGACATCGCGATGATCCGGCGGATTGCCAATGTAATCGGTCAGAAACAGGGCCATACGCCTGTCGTCGCCTGCGATAACACGCTCCTTGGCCCGGTCTTCCAGCGCCCGATCGAGCATGGCGCGGACATTTCCCTCTACTCCCTGACCAAATATGTCGGCGGCCATTCGGATCTGATCGCCGGGGCAGCGCTTGGCAGCCGGGCGCTGATCAAGCAGGTGAAGGCGCTTCGCGGCGCAATCGGCACGCAGCTCGATCCGCATTCATGCTGGATGCTCGGGCGTTCGCTTGAAACGCTTCAGATCCGCATGGAGCGCGCCGACAGCAATGCCAAAGCGGTGGCGGACTTCCTCAGGCAGCATCCCAAGGTCGAAACGATCCACTACCTGCCATATAGCGATCCCGATTCCGCCGTCGGCAGGACATTTGCGGCCCAGTGCAGCGGCGCCGGTTCGACATTCTCCTTCGATATCAAGGGTGGCCAGCCGGCCTCGTTCCGGTTTCTGAACGCGCTGAAGATCTTCAAGCTTGCCGTCAGCCTCGGCGGAACGGAATCACTGGCATCGCATCCGGCAACCATGACGCATTCGGGCGTGCCGGCCGAGGTGCGCCAGCGCATCGGCGTCCTCGATGCAACGATCAGGCTATCGATCGGTATCGAACATCCAGACGACCTCATTGCCGATCTCACCCTGGCGCTCGATGCAGCATAAGCCTCGTCGTCAACTCGCAACCGTATTGGGCCGCTCAGCGCCGGCCCGATATCGCTCGGCTGACGTGTTCGGGATTTGAGATGCAGACAGTGCCGCCACAGCCATCCCCTTGCGACCATCTGTTACTGCCCATCGATCGCGAGACACCTGTGAATCCTGACGGTCGGATCGTCTCGCAGCACTAGCCGCGCAAACTGTCGGGCCTTTCGATGAAGGCGTTGCCTGAGCCATCAGCGGCAGCTCTGCCACCCGACATCTTCTGCGCCAGGCGTTTGATCGCATCGCCGAGGTCGGCGATCAGGACGTGGCTTGCTGGAACGACGACGAGCGAAAAGACCGTTGAAACCAGCAATCCGCCAATGACCGCGACCGCCATGGGCGCCCTGAACTCGCCGCCGATCTCGTGGCCGAATGCCGCCGGCACCATGCCGGCCACCATTGCCAGCGTCGTCATGACGATCGGGCGCATCCGCTCGGCACAGGCTTCGATTGTCGCTTCGATACGTGACAGGCCCGACCGCTCGAGCTCGATTGCGAAATCGACAAGCATGATCGAATTCTTCACGACGATGCCCATCAGCATGAGGATCCCGATGACGACCGGCAGCGACACGGGATGGCCGGTGAGGATGAGGGAGGCAACGACACCTGAAAGCGCAAGCGGAAGAGGGGTTATGATTGTCAGCGGTGTGAGCGGGCTGCCGAACAGCAAGATGAGCACGACCACCACAAGGCTCAAGCCCGCGATCATGGCGAAGGCAAAACTCGTAAAAACGCTGTCCGTGGAATCGGAATCGCCGGTAGCCCGCATTTCGACTTCCGCTGGCAGCGCCCCGACGGACGGCAAGTTCTTGAGCGCTGCAATGCCTTCGCCTTGCGTGATCCCTGCTGCAAGGTCCGCGCCGATTTCGACCCGACGCTGACGCTCCATGCGATGGATGACGGACACGCTTTCGCTTTCCTCCAGGCGTGCGACTGCCTCGAGCGGCACGAGGGTCCCCGATGACGTCACGACCCGCAACTGTCGCAGCTTCTCCGACCGGTCTATCCCGGCATCCTCGACGAGCGTGCGGATTGGGATCAACCTGCCGCTGTCCTTGAACGATGGCAGCCTGGAATCGGCATCGCCCAACGTCGCGACCCTGATTGCTGTGGCGACCTCTCTCGCACTGACGCCAAGATCGGCAGCTTGCTCCGGCGACACGATCACCCCGAGTTCCGGCTGGCGTGTCGCCTCCGACGAAGCCGGATTGACGAACATCGCGTTGGAGCGCATTTCGGTCAGGATTGCCCGGGCGGCCCGCGACGCCTGCTCACCATTGGCACTCAGGATTGCGAACGATACATCCCGGCCGCCGCGGTCGTTGATGAATTCGAAGCGAAGGTCGGGAATGGCCTTCAACAGAGCTTCGACGCTTTCCTGGATTTGCTCAAGCCCAAGCTTGCGCTGGCGACGATCTGCAATGGACATCACGATGACCGACTTGCGGATGTCACGTACGCCGTCGGACCCTGATCCGGCGCGCACGAACACGGTCTTGATATCCTCGATCGCCTTGAGACGACGGGCAACCAGATCGCTCACCTCTTCATTGTCGGCAAGGGTCGAGCCTGGCGGCAGCTCGATCGAAACCGTCATCCGGCCGGTATCCTGCGCCGGCAGAAACGCGCTCGGCAGGAAACCGGCAAGCAGGATCGTCAGGGCAAAGAGGCCAGCCGCCAGCCCGGCTGTGATCCATCGCCATCTGATGGCCAAGCCGACAAGCCCACGATAACGTGCGACCAGACGCCCTTCTGCATGCGCTTTGCCCGGCGACGTCAGGAAGTAGGCGGCAATCAGCGGGGTCACCAGGCGCGCGACCAGGAGCGAGAAGAAGACGGCGATCGCGACCGTCAGGCCGAACTGCCGGAAATATTGGCCTACTTCGCCAGGCATCATCCCGACAGGGGCGAAGACGGCAATGATGGCGGCCGAGATTGCAATGACGGCGAGGCCGATCTCGTCGGACGCGTCGATCGCAGCCTTGTAGGCGCTTTTGCCGAGGCTTTTGTGACGGACGATGTTTTCGATCTCGACGATGGAATCGTCGACGAGAATTCCTGTCACCAGGGTGATCGCAAGCAGGCTCAGCATGTTGAGCGAGAAGCCGGCCAGTTCCATGACCCAGAAGGTCGGGATTGCCGAAAGCGGCAGGCTGATGGCGGCAATGACGGTGGCGCGCCAGTCGCGCAGGAAAAGGAAGACGACGACCACGGCAAGAATGGCCCCCTCGATCAGCGTGCTGCGGGCAGACAGAAAGTTGGCGAGCGTCAGCGTGACGCTGTCGTCGACGATTTTGAACTCCGTTCCGGGCCTTGAGCCGGCCATCTCCTCAAGAGCCGAGGCAACTTTTTCGGCAACGTCGACGTCTCCTGCGCCCGTCGCCTTGTAGACCGTAAAGCCGATCGCCGGCTCGCCGTCGACGCGCGCAAAATCCTGCCGCTTCTCCCTCGTGTCGGCAACCGCAGCGACATCGGAGACCGAGACGCTCTTTCCCTGCGGCAAGGCAAGACGAATGGCCCTGAGCTCGTCGAGGGTTGAAACGGCTGCCTTGGTTGCCACCGTCATGTCCTGCGCGTCGACACTGCCCCGCCCGGACGGCAGATTGAACTGGCTTGCGGCGATCTGATCGCTGACCGAGGCCGCCGTCAGGCCGAGAGGAGCGAGCCTATCCGCCTTCAGGAGAACGTGGATTTCCCGATTGACGGTGCCGACGAGTTCGACGCGGCCAATTCCGGCCAGTCCCTGGAGTTTTCTCACGACGACGTCGCTGATGAAAAAGGACAGATCTTCCGCTGACATCGAGCCGCTATGGGCCGAATAGGTGACGACCGGCTGGTTTTCGGGATCGATCCTGTCGATGACAGGTTCATCAATGGCCGCCGGCAGCCGATCACGGATCTTCGTGACCGCGTCCCTGACGTCGGAGACGGCTCGGTCGATCGGCACGCCGATTTCAAACTCGACCTTGGTCTCCGATCGACCTTCCGAAATCGTGGACTCGATATGCTTGATATCGGGAAGGGCCGCGACGCTGTCCTCGATAAGCCTGGTGATCTGGATTTCGATCTGATCGGGTGCTGCCGCGGATTCTTCGACGGTCACACCGACTGCCGGGACATTAATGGCCGGAAAATAGGTGATCGGCAGCGTTGCGTAGCTCTTCAGCCCGAGGCCTGTGAGGATGACGAACAGGAGAATGACGGGCAGCGGGGTACGGATCGCCCATGCGGAGATGTTCATCGGATAACCTCAGTTGCTTTCGGAAACCGGGCCTGCATCGGTCTGCACCACGACCGGGACTGCGTGATCGCCGGCCTCCATGAAGCCGCCCGACTTCGTCACCACCAAGTCGCCTTCGTCGACGCCGGAGCGGATCTGAACGAAACCGGCTTGGCGAAAACCGAGCGAAACCGGCTTTCGTTCGATGCTGTTGTCCCTGAGGATCTTGATCGACGGTTCCTCGCCGGAACCGGCAATCGCCGAGGCGGGCAGGAATATGCTTTTGCTGCTTCCGATCTCGACACGTGCCGAGGCAAAGGCGCCGATCGGTGCCGCCAATCCACGGGGCAGGGTGATCCGGGCGCGTCCGAGCCGTGTCCGGTCGGCAAGCGCCGGCGCGACGAAACGGACGGTGCCTGTCAAACCATCACGACCGTCGCCGAGAAAAACATGAGCGACGGCGCCGACGGGCACGACATCGAACTGGGCCTGCGGGATTTCCGCTTCCAGTTCGAGCTGGTCGTCATTTGCGATGACGAAAAGTTGCTCGCTGGATGAGGAAGCGGTCGCGCCGACCTTGGCGGACCGGTTGATGATCCGGCCGGCCACCGGCGCAACAATCGTCGCATAGCTCAGTCGCAATTCAATATCCTTGCGCTCCGCAGCGACAGTTTTGGCGGCTGCTTCTGCCGACTGGACAGCCTGCCTGCTGGCTCGCACCGTCACCTCTGCGCGCGCGAGCGCCTTTTGTCGCTGCTCAAGCGCTTCTTGCGACATCAACCCCTTGGGAACGAGCTTTTGCGCGCGCGTAAGATCTGCCTCTGCTTCCTCCTGCGAAATCAAGGCATTGTCGAGCGCGCTTGAGGCCTGCCCGAGTTGTGCTGCCGCGCTCGCCGCCTGCGCGTCGTTTTGCATAAGCTCGACATCGATCCTCGATGTATCCAGTGTCGCAAGCACTTGTCCGCGGTTGACACGATCGCCTTCCTCGGCTGCGATCGAGACTATCCGGGCTCCGGAGAGATCGGTATTGACGAGCGTCGTTTCCCTTGCAACGACCGTGCCGACAACGGAAACGCTCTGTTCGAGAACCTGGGCTCTCGCAGCGATGACCGACACTTTCGGCGCCTCCATGTCAGCGGCGAAACCGTGGATCGGCAGCCCCGCGGTCGCAGACAGCAGGGCGATCGATACCAGGCGACCCGTTCTGAAGTTTTGGAACGGTCGGTCGCCCTGCGACAGGCAGAGCGTGCGAGAGAGCGGCATGAAGGAGGTCATCTATTCATTCCCTGCGCGATTCTTGTTTGATTGCCGGATATTCAAGGCCGCCGCGTCGGCGACCCCTTGGGTTTTGAACAGGATGCTTCGACCAGCCGAGTCAGAACCGGTAACCCAGCATCAGCATGGTTTTCGACTGAACCTTTTCCTTGACGATTGGGCTGTCTGCCGCGTCTCCGACCAGGAAGCCCACGCCTTGTTCACCCCTGACCACCCAGTTCTCGTTGATCAGGTAGGTGGCCGAGGCGGAGAGATCGACGCTCTTGATCCCAGCCCCGGCCTTGTATTGCGCATAGCCGGAACGGGCCGATTGGGCCGCGTCGACACCGAAATAGGCTTCCATGTAGTTGTCGTCCGCAAAGGTGGCAGAGGCCTCGGCGCCGAGGATGAGATGCTCGGACAGGGGCTGCGAGATTGCCGCGCCGGCGGTTGCGAGCAGGCCGTCGCTTCCGCCGATCGTCTTGTCGACCGAGACGAAGAAACTGGCGGGTCCAAACGTATAGGTGGCCTTGCCGCCGACCGTCACGCCGAAATCGATGTCGCCCATACCGCGCAGCGCGTCAGCATCGTCTTCGTCACGGCCCATGTCGTAGCCGACATTGACGTCGAGGCGGAAAGCATCCTTCTCGAAGGCCTTTATGTCGATGCCGGTCGGATCGATGGTGATCCGGTCGAAGAATTCGGCCGAAACGAAGGGGAAAGGCGAGACTTCAAACTCATCGCTTCCCTCATATTTCGGATTGAAGGAAGCGCCGGCACCGATGACGACGTGCCAATCGTGCAACGTCTGGCGGACCGGGCCGAAACGCTCCGGGTCCGGCGGTGGCGGTTCCTGCGCGGTCTGCCCGTCGCTTGTGAAGTCGGCGGCTTGCACGGCAAAGGGCGATAAGAACAGCGACGCCACGGCGATGGAAAGCAGCCGGGACCGATCGGCGGTCAGTTTGTTAGAGGCAGACATGAATGCTCCGAGGTTGACTTCGCGTGCATCCCCCGAGACCGACCTGGAAGCACGCCACGCCTCAGCAGTGCCATGCACGATGGGCATTGCGTGTTGGATGTTGTTAAGAATTGTTTCTGCTTGGGCGGCGGGTTCTGCGTCATAGAAACATTTCTTCACAATCGCGGGAGAGGACGGCCTCGCCCGTCATGATAAGGATGAGGCCGAAGAACGGAGGTGGCGTGATTGGTTGATGAGCGCGCACGAGCGGCCGTCGAACGGCCGAGGATCCTGATCGTCGAGGACGATCGTCAGATTGCCGAAATGCTGCGGGACAGTCTCGTCGAGCAGGGTATGGATGCGGAGCTCGCGGGCGACGGTGCAGCGATGGACGCGAAGATGCGTGCGATGCCCTTCGATCTCGTTGTCCTCGATGTCATGCTGCCGGGCGAAGACGGTTTCAGTCTCTGCCGGCGCCTGCGCGCAGGTGGCGGCATCCCAATCCTGATGCTGACATCCTTGAGCACCGACATCGACAGGATCGTCGGGCTGGAGATTGGCGCGGACGACTACGTCACCAAACCCTTCGTTCTGCGTGAACTCCTGGCCCGAATCAAAGGCCTCCTGCGCCGGTCGGGCTTGTCGGCACAGCGGGGGGCGAAACCCGCGCCGCGATTGTTGCGTTTCGAGGGCTGGCGGATTGATCCGGCCCGGCGTCAGGTCCACGATCCGGCCCAGGCTAGGATTGCCATGACCACCCACGAGTTCGATCTGCTTCTTGCCTTTTGCCGCAATGCCGGTCGGGTTCTGACGCGCGAGCAGTTGCTTGCGGTCACGCATGCGGGGCTCGCCGGTCCTATCGAGCGCAGCATCGACGTGCATATCAGCCGGCTCAGACAGAAGATCGAGAAGGATCCCCGCGATCCGCTTCTCATCAAGACGGTCCGGCTTGGCGGTTACGTGTTTACCGCGCGGGTGGAAGAGGCCGATGTTTAGACGCCTGCATCGTGTCACGATGACGATCCGCGGCCAGATCACCATCATCATTCTGGTTGCGCTGGTGACGATCATCACCATGGGTGATGCGGTGGAGCGCTGGGCCAGGGAAGATCTTGCCGCCCCGGATCTCGAGAATATCGCCGAAAAGCTGAACGCCATCGCCGAGCTTCTCGGACCCGCCTCGCCTGAAGATCGGCAGATCATCCTCGCCAACGCACGTCGCGCCGGCTGGGACATCGAACTCACGCCGAAGGCGACCGCGAGCCGGTTTGTACAGTCTTCGAGCCATCAGAGCTTTCTGGACATAGTCGCTGCGCGGTTGTTTCCACCAGACAACGAGCCGCCCATCGGCGGCTGGCAGACCTTCCTCGATGACCGGCGGGTGATTGCCGCGCGTGTCGACGACGGCACGATCGTCATCACCTCTGGTTTTCCGGATTCCATGCTGAGCAGCGCGTTCCTGGGACGCGGCCCCTATTACTTCGTCGCCTTTTTCGTATTGATCGGTTTTTTCTTCATATTCGCGATCAGAGCGATCACGGAACCCATACAGCGCATTGCCCATGCGGCGGCGGTTTCCGATATCACCACCGGTTCCCCTGTTTTCGAGGAGAGGGGAACGGTCGAGATCGTTGCATTGGCCCGGGCATTAAACGGCATGCGTCGGCGCATCCGTCTGATGATCGAAGCCCGTACCCGGATGCTGCGCGGCATCGGCCACGATCTGCGCACGCCGCTGACGCGACTGAAACTGCGTGTGGAGCGGATGGGCGACGGCGGTCAGAAAGACGCCCTGCTTTCCGACATCGATCGGATCGAGAGCCTCCTGGTGGAGAGCCTGAACTATCTTAGAAACGACTATGCGACCGAGATGATCGAGCTCGTAGACGTCGCCAGCATCCTGCAGACGGTCTGCAGCGAGTTTGCCGATATCGGCCACGCCGTCCGATACACCGGGCCGAACCGGCTTCTGGCCAGGTGCCGGCCGCTTTCCATCACGCGCGCCGTCACCAATCTTTGCGACAACGCCGTTAAATTTGCAGGCAAGGTCGAGGTGACGATGGCAGAGCGGCCGGAAACCGTAATGATCATCGTTGAAGATGACGGCCCCGGTATTCCGCAGGAACTTAGAGAGCGGGTCCTTGAGCCGTTCTTCAAGTCGGACCAGTCTCGTGCTGGAGGCGGCTTCGGCCTCGGTCTATCGATCGTCGCAGATATCGTTCACGCCCACCAAGGCACATTGGAGTTGCGACAGCGCAATCCCGTCGGTCTCAGCGTTGTTGTCGCGATACCGAAATGAAGGGCGAAGCGGCAATCTGCAATCTGCTATCTAAGGTTCTTCAATGATCGCCGTCCGACGTGCATGTTCGGTGTTGAAGATCGATCGGTCGCTTTAGGTCTACAAGTCCAGGCGTGATGAGCAGGCCGAATTGAAGCTCAGGATCAAAGACATCTGTCAGACACGGGTATCGAACTCCTTGCAAGGCTTTAGAAGCCGTTGCCGTTGCGAGCCAAATTGAAACATTCTCGTTGGTTCAATTATCTCTGATAGGAATTCGTTACCGATAGCCATAGTGCATTCGCAATTATGCTAATATTTAGTGTAGATTGCCCCTGGATTTATGTTGTTTGCCGCGGCAGCAATAGAAAAAGAAATGGAACATTCACCTCATCGCCTGCTGTTTGGTGAGAAGGTGAATGTTCGTTTCCATCTTTTTCTTCGTAGTCGAATTGTCTTTCTTTTTTCGGGAATTGGTGGTCTCGGGCGCAACTGCCTGTGCAGATGTTATTCTATCGCTGCGGGGAGGGCGGATGATGGTAAAACGACCGATTAGAGCGGGAACGCAGTCTCCATCTCTCACTCAAATACGTGCCGGAGGCGCCGGCACGAGCGTGCTGACGGACACGCCAGGCACAATCGCCGGTCCCGTGACCGGTATTGATTTGGGCACGATATTCGTCCCGCGCCCGCTCGATTTTGTCGGCAATCTCTTTGAGCAAAACCGCCCGGGTGATGCGGTTGTCAGACCCGATGACCTGGTTGCGTTGCGCATCGAGACGCGCAATCTGACGATCGTTGCAGGGACTCCGCCCCGGCTGAAAAAGCAGGCATCGGGAGCTGCCAATATCATTTTGCATTTTCCGCCCCAGTCGATCACCGAGGAAACGTTTTTCGAGACCCGGCCCGCCGGAACTCAAAACCCTGCCGCGCAGCGGCCTGACGAGCAGGTAAAGCAGGACCCCGCGGGTGGTACCGAAACTCCGCGTGCGCCTCCGATAAGGGCGCGCATTGCCGGGGAATCGCGACTGGTGTTCCAGGTGCCGGATGGCTTTGACGTCCCTTATACATTGGAGGGCGTTCTCGACGCCTGTCAGGCACTCAGTCTAAACGTGGCGGCAAATGCGGGACCTCGCGGTGCGGGGCGGCGCGTATTTACCACGACCGATCTGTTCGATAGCCGCAGGTTGGCTGCCTTGCCGGCCGCAAAGCGTGCCGCCTTGGCCAGTTTCGCGATACGAAGCACCCAGATTGCTGCTGTCCAAAGTGATTTCGCAACATTGAGAGCGCGCCAGTTTTCGGGCGGCACTGCGCTTAAGGCGCTGCCACGGGATCGTTTCGATATCGATATTGCCGTGCCGGCCAGACCTCGTGCGCCTCGTCCGGCACTGCCCGCGGCGCTAACGACGTCGATCGAGTTGCCGTGGCGGCTGATCCTGTCGCCCCATGCCGCTGAAAAATGGCGCCATGCGGCAGCCCCTGCGACCTCGCCGGCCACAAGCCGCACTGAACTCTGGCACTCCAGGCTCGTCGCTCCCGATGCCAACGGCAAGACGATCGAGCCGCCCTATGACGATCCCAACCGCACCGTGCGGGCCATTTGGGCGCTGACCGGCGAAGGTTCGACCAAGTCCATGCAAAGCGGCTGGCCCGTCCCTGTTGCCGCCGCACTGCCGGCGCCCAGCACCGCTCCCTTCCGTATGCCGCTCGACGATTACGATCGGTTCCAGATTACGCATCTTTCATCGAACTTCTCGGTGTCGAACTACACGCCGCAGCCCGTCGATACCAATCTGATGATGCTGACCGCACTTGGCGGCTGGCTTGAATCACGCGGCAACTGGGATCCGCCGGGTCTTTCGGTCGAGGAGTGGGGTCATCGCGCCAGCATGGGGCGAGACCACTATGTGCGTGTCGTCTATCGCGGCTTCCTGTTCCCCTTTGGCCATCGTGTTTCCCTGGTCAAAGTCAGCGAGCGCAAGTTCCACAACGGCGCCAAGGACGGTGAGGGCAAACCGGTCATCGAGCAGATGCCGGGCAACGCTGCATATTTGCGTCAACGCTTGTTTCTCATCGTACGCGAACGCGAGCGCAACTATGCGGAGCCCGGTGCAGATCAGCTGCGAAACAATGCGGGAAATGTGTTCTATTCCCGCCAGTTCCCATTCACCAGCATACGGGTTCTCACGCAGGTAACGCCAAATCTCGATCAGCCGACGGCTTCGGACGTCGCCGGATTCGGGCAGCGTATGTTCTGGCCCAATGTCAATGGCCAGCCATTTAAATTCCAGTTCATCGCAACCGATCTCGATGGGCGGCGCGTGGCTTTTGATCTGCCGATGATTTTCATGGATAACACGTTGGCATGTCCGCGTATTCTGAACCCGGGCAGCAGCAAGCTCGTTCCTGATTTTACCGCGGCGGAAACCAATGCAGCCATCGCGAACCAGAGCTATACCAATGCCGGCCCCAAACATACGGCTGGTCTCAATCTGCAGCGTGTTGCGATGGCCACGAGCGTCAAGGCCGGCGATACATCGGTCCAGGTCGAGGAGATCGATTTTGGCGGCGAGGTTGAGGCCAACAACCAGACACTGCGCAATTTCAGCAACGGGCTCAACCGGCCGGTATTTTTCCCCAAGGTCGCTGAGACACGGGCTCGCATCGGTGCGCTCGCCCATCTCAGCGGCAGCACCAAATCGAACGCTCTGGTCTGGAACGCGTTCTATCTCAAGAAGGGCTTCGACACCAATGTCGGCGAGGTCTTTGCCGACGTAAAGAACGATCCCAACATGGCCAAGCTCGATTTTTCGTCGCAAGGCGATCGGTCGGGCGGTTTTGTCCAGCCTAATTTGAAGCCGAACGCCTTGTCCCGTTTTGCCGGTCCGGTCATGGGAGATGTCGGCCAGTTTATCGAAGGCAAAGTGCCTGCCGGCGGTGGCTTCCCGACGTCGATCAGCGATCTGCCTTTGCCTTTGCTCTTCGGCTGCATTCCGCTCGGCGAAGTCATCGAGGCCGTTGCAAATCTCGTCGACTCGCCGGAAAAAATTCCGAAGTTCGGCAGCGAAGCCAGCACCCAGGTCGAATCCTTCATCAACGGCCTGGTGCGTCTCTATTCTTTCATTGAAGGCATCGCTTCGCAGCCAAGCAGCATCGGCGATGCTGCAATGTCGGCCTTCAAGGCATCGCTGAACGATCTGCTTGCGCAGGCAAAAGCCTATGCTGCCGCGCAAATTACCCCTGTAGAGGCAGCCGCCAACCAGCTCATGACGGCGCTCAACGATGTCGCAGCCAAATTGCAGGCTCTCGCCTCGCTCGTCGTCAATGGCGCCGCCACAGCTCCGGATCTCACCAATATCCCGGTGAGTATCGCGACGGCCCGTGCCCACTTAGCCGACCTCAAGACCGCGGCTAACGCGAATATCGGCGGCGTCAATCTGCCATCAGGTATCCGCCAGAGCCTTCTCGGCTTTGTTGCCCAGCTCGATACGGTTCTTGAAGACCTTCAGACCCTGCCCGTGCTTGTGGCACAGGGAAAGGCGCTGTTCGACGCGCTGGAAGCCATTGTTGGCGATCCAAGTCAGATCGAAGCCCTGTTCTCCGATCCGGCGACGCTGAAAACCCGGGTCGAGGCGGTGGCTGCTGCCATCGGTCCGCTCAAGACGACCGTGAGCGGTTTCGATCTGCTTGACGGTGCCCCGCGCAAGGTCATTGTCGACGCGATGACCGCCGTCGAAGAGGTCCTCGGGGGCATTGCCGATCTGCTCAAACTGATAGAAGGGCTTGTCGGCGAGGAACTGACAATTCGCTTCGACTGGAACCCGGAAATCGACAGCTGGTGGCTGCCGGGAACGGCACACACGCCTGACAAGGCGCTGTTTCGAGCCAACGACAAACATGGTTTCCTGATTGCTGTGGAAGCCAAGGTCAAGAAAAACGGTGCTTCGGCACCCAAGATCAGTGTCTCCTGCGGCCTCAAGCATTTTGATCTCGTGCTGATTGCGCCTGCCAGCTTTCTCGAGCTGAACTTCGAGAAAATTGAATTTTCCATCGACAGTGCCGCCAAGATGGATGTCGATGTGCTGCTCAACGACATCAAGTTCGTCGGTCCGTTGAGTTTTGTCGAAACCTTGCGCGACCTCATCCCGCTCGATGGTTTCAGCGACCCGCCTTATCTCGATATCTCGACCAAGGGCATCGATGCCGGCTTCTCGGTCACATTGCCCAGCATCAGCATCGGGGTGATGAGTCTGAGCAATCTGGGTCTTGGCGCCGGGTTTACCGTGCCCTTCATCGGTCAGCCGCTCAGCGTCCGCTTCAACTTCTGCACCCGCGAGCAGCCGTTCTGCCTTACGGTCTACATGTTCGGCGGCGGCGGCTTCTTTGGTGTCACCATCGATCCGCACGGTGTCCAGATCCTCGAGGCGTCGTTCGAGTTCGGCGCCAGCATTTCCATCGATCTCGGTGTCGCCTCGGGTGGCGTGCATGTCATGGCCGGCATTTATTTCCGCATGGAACAGGACGCCGCCTCGCTCACCGGCTATTTCCGGCTCGGCGGCCATGTCAGCGTGCTCGGCATCATCACGGCCTCGCTCGAACTCTATCTGGAGCTTCGTTACGAGTTCCAGTCGGGCAAATGTGTCGGCAAGGCGCAACTGACGATCGAGATATCGGTGTTTATTTTCTCCGGTAGCGTAACGATAACCTGCGAACGCAAATTCTCGGGCGCCAACGGCGATCCGAGCCTGCGCGAGATGCTCGGCTTTAATCCCACTGTCCCGCTGGATCAGGAACTCGGCCAGATCGATGCCGATACTGAATATGCATGGCGCGACCATTGCGAAGCTTTTGCCTGAGCGGGGAGGATAATCGATGGCAACCCAGACACTTCTTTGGACGGTTCTGCCTCATGGGCGTTTTACCGACGGGCCGAATAGCGGCAGGCGCCGGGTGACGATATCTGTTTCTCCAAGGCTTCGGCCGCAGGCAGCCGACGAGCAGGTTCTCAAGGCGTTTCCGGAATTTCTCGACTGGCCGGCGCTGATGGCAGATGCGAAATTCGGGCTTAGGGTAGGGGCTGCCGAGGTTCCGCTGAGACCCTTGAATCTGGGTGATTCCGATCTCTGGAAGCAACTGTTCGGTACCGCGACCCCGGTGGCCGGCTTCCAGTTCAAAGACATGAGCAAAGTCAATCTGCGCTCGTTCCAGGTCCGCAACGTGCTCAAATTCCTCCGACGCCACTATGGGCGGCTTGCCGTGCAGGCGGCCTCGAACCATCCGACCCTGCTGCCCTGGAAAGACGCACATCCCGATCTCAAGGAGATGTTGACCGGCATTGGCACGCGAACGCAGAAATTCAATCTGGGCGATCGCCCGATTGAAGTTGCCTTGCCCGGATTTTCGCGCTTTTTCGGCGAGGCGGAAAACGGAAGGTCGATCGAGAACTTCCTGAATGATGTGGTTTTCGGACCCGGTGGACTATACCGCACCCCGGTTGCCGCGATCGATGCAGAGGAAAGCGGAAGTCCTTCAGTGGCCGGGCAGGTCGTCCGGCGCACCCTGCCGGCCGACTGGTTCAACCCGCGGCCCGGCGGACCCAACACGCCGCTTGTCGGCGCGCCGGACGCCTCGCTCATGGATCAGTTCGCCAGCGCGGACGAATATGCCTACTATCAAGCCAACCGTTTTTACAACCGTGAACCGCCGAGTGCTGCGGAGCGCGCCATGCGCCGTCCGTCCTATGCCGATATTCCGGCACCGCCGAAAGTGCCCGATTTCGATTTTCACCGGATCGTCGCTTCGTATGCAGACTATCCATCCCTGCTGCGTGCGCTCGGGCTTTTGATCGATTGCGTGATCGAAGACGATGGGCCATTCGACCAGGCCATCGCCGCCGGCGGCGGCATTGGCAAGGGGCTGATGTCGCTGCTGGTCAGCCTGCCGGGCGGCCACGACCCGAATGATGATACCACGCCACGCACGGCCTGGCAGGACGACAAGGAGCGCTTTTTCACCCGGCCGCGCAGCGGTGACTTCCAGCGCGGCCTGCTCAGGCTCGAGGCCTCGGACGATAACTGGGGTCTGGTTGAAAAGGACAAGCCCGGTCTGTTCGACGTCTATCAGGTCGACCCGGATGGGGCCGTGCACAAGACGGTGGGCTTCACTCTCAGCGCACAAAACCTTGTCGGCAAAAGTCTCAGCCTGCGCCAGATCGATGGCGAGGTGACCTATACGACCGGCGACAAGCAGGCTGTTGCTGCCTTGCGCTCCGGCGGCCTTGGTGTATCTCGTCACGGCCGGGCGGCACAAGTTGCCGCCGATGCCGCTGCCGCCGCCCTGAAAAATCAGGCTGTCGAATCGGCCAACGGCAACAAGATCGTGTTTTTTGCAGAGGACGTGATACGCGGCTTCCGGGTTGATGTCTCTCCCGTCAAGGATGAGGTTACGCCGAGCAAATGGTTCTCGCTTTGCGCCCGCGTCGGCGACTACCGGTTGATCAAATCCGGTACGTCGCTGCCTCTGCCTCCCGACGAAGGTTATGTCTCAGGCGCTTCGACAACAAGCACTGCGAGCGACGGAGTGGATCCCGACGATTATTATCTGCACGAGTCGCTGTTCCGCTGGACCGGCTGGAGCCTCAGCGCCCCGCGTCCGGGCCTGGTGCTGCGATCCGCTCCGGTCAAGGATACGCAGCTGCAAAGTGAACAGCACGCTGTGATCACCGACGAGGCAGCCGACGGCAATGGGATCGCCGCCCAGTTCAAGGCTGCCAAGGGCTCATTGCCGAAGTTGCGGTTCGGCCAGCTCTATCGTTTCAGAGCCCGCCTGGTCGACAGCGCCGGTAATAGCCTCGAAAAGGACGATCAGACCCTCGGTGAACTCGAACAGGCAACCGATGCCGTCGGTTACTGGCGCTTCGAGCCAATCGATCCACCGGCGCTGGTGCAGCGTCACCGGGTGAGCGAAGGCGAATCTCTCGAACGCATGGTGGTACGCAGCAACTTCGACAGCGACACGGATGCCTATCTCGGCACAGCGGATTTTTCCGCGGCCATCGCCAAGCCGGAATCGCAGGACTTCGAATATAGAGCGCTCAACGAGCGTCACTTGGTGCCGCCGAAATCCTCGCAGCAGCAATGTGAGCAGCACGGCCTTTTCGACCCTTTCTTTGCCGACCCCCTGACCATCAAGAAAGGCTACGAAATCGCGGCTCGTGAGGCAGGCACGCTTTACGATGCCGAAGCCGGCGCACAAGTCGAACTGATCACACCTACCTCGCTTACCGAAATCGCCAAGACCAACGCCGTGCCGCCGGCACTGCCCGGGCCGGACAATCCGGAAGGCGACCGCCTTTCCGCCGGCCAATATGTCATTCATCGTGAAGCGACGGTTGAAACCCCTTATCTGCCGGACGCGGCGGCGGCCGGTATCGCGCTGCGCGCCGCCGCCGGACACGTGCTGCCTGGCGTCGTCACCGAAATGATCCTCGGGCCAAGCTGCGTGGTGCGCCGCGCTCCCAATCAGGAACTGGTGCTCATGGTGGCGAACCAGGAGGATTGGCCGCACAGCCGCGGTTTCCGATTGATTGTTGCCGAGAGAAAGGCGGATCTGACGGAATTGCCTTGCAAGGAAGCATTCGTTGACGACGGCGCGCCGAAATGGGACGAGAACGAGAGAACACTGACGTTTTTTGTTGCCAAGGGACGGATCGTGCGGCTCGTCTATTCGAGTTTTGCAGATCCCCATTTGATCGAAACGTTCGGTGTGCCCCATTGGACGTTGAGCACGGCAGAGCGCAAATTCGCTTCCGGCATGGCCGTTATGGGTGCCAATTGGCTCCTGACGCCGTTCCGCAATCTGGTTATGGTGCATGCCACGCAGCAGCCGGTCTGCCTGCCCGAACTCATTGCGTTCTCCAACTTTCGAGAACCGGGCTCGAAATTCACCGATCTGCATTCCCGTATCGTTCGGCTGCACGGTCCTTCGACCGGCAAGTTCGAGATCGAGGCGGATTGGCACGAATGGGTCGACGATCTCAGCAAGCCCGAACCGGAGCGGATTGTCGGCAAGGGCCAGCTCGGCGAGATCCAGCTTGCCGAAAACCACGAGAATGAATTCAATCTCGATGATGCCATCAATAGCCAGGTCCATGATCCGGCTCGGCCGCGAGCCCCGGCGAACCGCCATGAATTCGGCGACACGAAATTCCGATTGATCCATTATCGCCTGCGTGCCACGACGCGCTTCCGCGAATATCTGCCACCGTCACTTTTCGCCGTCCGCGATCTTGTCACCCGCCTTGGCCCGGTCGCCACCGGCGCACCCGTCAAGCTTGCCGCTGACGACGATGCGGGAGCTCCGGTTCTTACCGATCCCGCAGGCGACACCGGCCAGACGCTCGTACTCGCCAGTGCCCCACCGGATGATCCGCGTGTGCTTTACGTCGTGCCGACGTTCCGCTGGACACGCACAACCACTGCCGCCGGTCAGCAGGTCACCCGCGTCGGCAACGGCCTGCGCGTCTGGCTCGACCGACCCTGGTTCACCTCCGGGGACGGCGAACTTCTCGGCGTCGTCATCTTTGGCGAGAATGCCCGCTTCACAGATATTCCGGCCAAGATGCAACCCGTCGTGACCCAATGGGGCCTGGACCCGCTCTGGGATACGGATCTGCCGAAGACCAAGACAAGTGCCAGCGACTTCGCAGCACGCGTGACGTCCGAGCAGCTCAAGCTTCAGGAACATCCGGACGGCAACTTTGTCGAAGTGATCGGCCATCGGGTCCACTGGGATGCAGACCGGCATCTGTGGTATTGCGATATCGAACTCGATCCGGGCGTTGCCTATACGCCCTTTGTCCGGCTTGCGCTGGTACGCTACCAACCCAACGCGTTGTCATCCGCCAAGATTTCAAAAGTGGTGATGACCGAGTTCGCGCAGGTTCTGCCCAGACGCAAGGCCAACTTTCAAATGACCGGCAACCAGATCAGCCTCAAGCTCACGGGCAGGGTGCCTCATTTTGGACCGATGAAGTTTCCTGTCGATTCGGAGTACACAAATATATCGTTTATCGGCGGCGTCCACGAGACCGGCCGCAACCGCGTCGAGCTGGTGCTTCAGACCCGTGACCCGGAGATCGATTCCGATCTGGCCTGGCGCGACCAAAGCGTCCTGGCGAGCGCGATCGTCGGTGGTGACGCGAGCGACAACCCGTTGGTGACGCCAGGCATCAATCCGGGCGGCATCTTTGCCCTTCCGGCCGCTGCTGCACCTGGCGCGCGGACGGTCGAGCCGCGTGCAGGCAGTGCCATCTCCCTGTCCTCGTCGCTGGACCTCTCGGCAGCAACAGATGCAGTGCTTGACCCCACCGTCATACTCCCGGGCTTCCTCGATCCGGAAATATGGTCGGTTTCGCTGACGCTGCCCGATACCGGCGGCAAACCGGCGCGGCTGATGCTGCGTGAATTCGAACGCTATTACACCGACAGCACCGTTCCGGAACGGCGCGGCAATGCGGTCTTCAATCGCCGGGTGATCGAAGAACGGCTGGTGTATGCAGCGCTGTTCGAAACAGGGGTCTGATCGGATGCTCATCGGCGGCACGCGATGGAGCGCCTCGGCTTCCGTTCCGTGCTCGCCCGCCCTCGCATGATATCGACAATGACGTGCGCAGCTCGGATGCGGGGAAATGCCCCTCCGACGCGCTGGCTTTTTCCGTCGACCGTTCAGCAATCGATCTGGTACCACTCACCAAAGTGGCCATTGCGGCAGCAGTATGCAGCTGGTTTTCAGTGATCGCGGTTCCGGTTTCCCAGTTCTGACTGCAAGCCACCGGGTTCAGGCATTCGGCGGGAAATTCGAACGTCAAAATACGGAGGGATTGTTCAATGGATATTGCGGTTGTGGGCCTTGGCTCGATGGGAATGGGCATGGCCAGATCGGCTCTGGCGCGTGGAGCATCCATACGCGGTTACGATATTCGAGCTGACGTCCGGGCCGCCTTCGAGGCCGCAGGAGGAAGGTCCGGTGATACATTGGCGAATGCGGTTCGGGACGCAGACGTTGTCTTCCTGGTTCTCGTCAACGCGAAACAGACCGAAGAGGTGATGTTTGGCCCTGAAGGCATCATCAGGGATTTGAACAAAGGCGCGGCGATCGTTTCCTGTGCTACGCTCGCGCCGAAGGATGCACGAGACTTCGCCGCAAGGGTTGAGGAAAAGGGGTTTCACTATCTTGATGCTCCGATCAGCGGGGGAGCCGCGAAGGCGGCGGAAGGCAGGCTGACGGTCATGGCGTCCGGATCTCCGCAGGCTTTCGCAGCGGCAAAACCGGCGCTCGATATGGTCGCCGAAACCGTCTACACGCTCGGCGACGAGGCGGGCATTGGAACATCGTTTAAGATCGTCAACCAGCTTCTGGCGGGAGTGCATATTGCTGCGGCATGTGAGGCCATCTCTTTTGCCAAGAGGCTTGGTCTGGATCTGACGAAAGTCTACGAGGTCATCACCAAGTCGGCCGGTAATTCCTGGATGTTCGAAAACCGCATCCCCCATGTGCTTGACGAGGACTATGCGCCACGCAGCGCCGTCGGCATATTCACCAAGGATCTCGGCATCGTCGGCGACATCGCCAGAGAATTGCGGTTCCCGACGCCAATGGCAGCAGAGGCCCTGCAACTGTTTCTGATGACTGCCGCTGCGGGAATGGAGCAAGACGATGATGCCTCGGTCGCACGTCTCTACAGTCTGATCACCGAACGGCAGTGAAATCGTGGAAGCAATTGCGCGACACGGCCGACGGACGAGACACGGGGAACGATGTTGACGAGCTCGACCGGGTTGCTGCCACCGGCATGTTGATGCCACCGGCATGTTGATGCCGGCGGCAATTGTGACCCTGTGCCAATGGCATCTGTGTCGCTTATCTAGCGCTTTCGGGGAAGGCCGGCAGGCGGGAAATATGGGTGGGATCGTGCTGGATGACGAGCGTTGCGTTCAGCCCGGCTGCAATCGCCTCGAGGCGTTCCATCGATGCAAGTGTGTCGGCACGGTTTTCATTGAAACCCGGCACGCCGCGAGTGACGAGATTATCCTCGAAATGCACGACATCGCCGGAAAGCAGGACCGGCCCCATCTTTGCAAGCTTTACCAGGAGGGCGGCTTCCCCTTTCGTATGACCGGGCATCGACAGCATGATCACGGAACCGTCGTCGAAGACGTCACGGTCGCCTGTCACGAGGTCGAGTTTCGCCCTGCCATCGAGCCAGGGTTTGACGAGATCCGGTACGACCGCGAAGGGCGGAGGATTGTCGTGAAAAGTCTGCCAGTCGACGGCGCCGATCATCAGCGTGGCTTTCGAAAAGGTCGCGGCCTGCCCGAGATGGTCGAAATGATTGTGGCTGATGCCGACGGTTGCGATTTGCTCCGGTTTGATGCCGATCTGTTTCAATTGGGTCGGGATGTCGCTATTGAGCGAGACGCCGATCGGTGCATCCTGATCCAGTGCCTTGCCGATGAGGCCGGCAGGAAGCCCGGTGTCCCACAGCAGGTAGTCGCCGCCGTGGCGGATCACGTAGCAGCTATCCGTCAGCACGCCCTTCTTGCCGGCAGAAGCGAAGGTGTCCGAAAACATCGACAAATCCTTGACGACGACGTCGCCGCAATCGAGACGCCAGAGTTCCAGGTCCGGAGCAGCGCGTGTCGGCGTTGAGGCGAAAGACAGCGATGCGACCGTTGCCCCGATCGCAAGCGCAAATTTGAAGGTCTTCATGAAGGTCTCCTTGTGTCGAAGACCCTCCTTGTGCCGTCCTCCGTCGCACGCTATGCGCCGGATTTGTGATCACTTGAGCCCGAAACGCTCACCCGCGGTATTTTTTCCTGCCGCGCCTTCTCATACATTGCGCTCATGAACTTGATGATACGCGACCGACGTTACGAGCTTTCCCACCGCCTGCTCGATCGACTCCGCCCCGTGGTGGCGGGAAAGCTCGATGTGGGAATGCATCCTTATGGCGAGCAGCTTTTCGCCTATTGTTGCTTCGACCGCGAACGGGTGGCAGCTCTTCGGCTTGATTGTCCCATGATCTGCGTCGTGCTTTACGGCCAGAAGGACGTGTGGCTTGGCGATCGCACCCGGTCCTTCCCGGCCGGCTCGCTCTTCGTGTTGCCCGGTGGTGTGCCGATGGACGTCGTCAACATTCCAGACGATAAAACGGGCGTCTACGCAGCGTTGCGGCTTGACGTGCCGTTCCTGCCGGAGGGCATTCCGCCGTTGTCCGTTGCGGAGCGCGCCCGTAGTGCCGTCGATCTCGACGCCGTGCCACTGAGTATCGATCTCGTCGAGACGATTGGTCACGCCGCCTCCACGATCGCCGATGTCAGCGTCGGCGAAACGATCAAACGGCTCAGGCTGACAGAGGTTCTGGCGCTATTGCGGCCACTTGCCGAGGCACGGCCACTCTTCAGACAAAGCCTGTCGGACGACATCGCCTGGCTGATCGCAACGGCCCCTTCGCAGGCTTGGAACGTTTCTGATGTCGCAGGAAAACTCGGAATTGGAGCGTCCACGCTGCGACGTCGGTTGGCCACAGACGGCACCTCCTTCCGTGCAATCTTGCGGCGCGAGCGCCTGAAGGCTGCGCATCACGCAATCACATCCGGCGCTACTGCAATCGCCGCCGCAGAGGCAGCGGGCTACGTGTCGCGTTCGCACTTTTCCCGCCGGTTTCGCGAGAGTTTTGGGACCAGCCCAACAGGGCGGGAATAGCATCCAAAGTCTGTAAACTGCAGAGCCGTCCTGGGGGAGACGCGCCGTCGAAGGTGGACAGAGCCTTAAGCCCTGCAGCGCCTTGTGCGAACACGAACGCTGATGTCGCGACCGATCACTCGCATCTTCGGTCCAAACGGGCGGATTTCTGGATCGACTTCAGACCATGGCGAACGTCATCGTCACTTTCAGCGGTCTTTGCGGAGGCAGGAACCGTTGTTATGCGGGGCGAGCTCTAAATCCCCGACCCGTCGAGGTTCTGGTCGTCATCGCCTTCCCAGGGCGAGGGCATTGAGGTGCGATTGAGGTTGGCCGACGGCATCGGCATCCAACACTTCAATTCCGGCTCGGCATATTCGATGACCTGTCCGGGCGAAGAATCCGATGCGCGCCAGCCTTCTCCCGCAAACTGATCGCCTTTCGACCAATACGCGAGGTCAACTTCTGCCGGCCCCTGTTCGGATGGGCGTATCGTGACGAGGATTCGACTGCCGTCTTTTGGTGCGCTTGCCATATGGCGCCAACTGTCCGACTCGCCCATTGTTTTTCCTCCTGCCTTGCCACAGGTGCGAATGTCGCCTCGCCATCGGAAGCGGTCAACTCAAACTTTATACAACCCATCCCTATTGATTGGATATCGACCCCTATGGTTGACCTGCCCAATGGCATGACAGCCGGCAATGTCGGCTTTCACCAGCCTGTGGAGGCAGGCATCGACATCGAGGATCTGCGGGATGAGAAAATCATCTCTTTCTCCCGCCAGAATCTCTCCCACAGCGAGCGGTGTTTTGCGGAAAAGTTCGAGGAGCACGATCTGACCGACAATGTCACCTACACCTGCGACGACACCTTTTCGCTGGTGTCGGTGGTCTCCGCCGGCCTTCGTATCGGCTTCATTCGCGAATGGACGCAGGATCTACTGAACCGCGGCTCTAAAAGATCTCTTAAAGCAGCAGCGCCGAAGGAAGATTCAATCAACTCACCAGCACGCTCGTGACTGAAGCCCTCTTGAAGCGGAGCTTGAACGTCATCAATCCGTGGCCTCTCGGCTGACGATCACATCCGACATAACGCATTCGATTCAATAGGCGCCGAGCGCCCGACGCAGGTCGGCAAGCCTATCCTGATTGCAACCAGATTCCTTATCAAACACCGCTTTATAGTCGGCGATTGCACGCTTGTGCTCGCCGATAGCATCCAATACTTGCCCCCGGCGAGCGCGTGCCTCGTTGCAAACAGATTGATAGCTTAGAGCAAGATCGAAATGAAGTATCGCTCCGCGATAATCACGTCTCGCATAGGCCTCCGCGCCCAACAGCGTGTGAGCCGTTTCCAGCAGGTTGTCCCGCTCGTAAGAAATGTAGGCTCCAATTTGTTCCTTATCGGCAACGCCGTCGACAAATGCTTTTGCTGCCGCTGCTGCGTCCGCATTGGGTACGGTCGTAACAAACTTCCTCAAATCTCTTGCGGCATTCTCATACAGAGTGTCGGTGTTGGAAGAATATTTCCACCGCGACATTTCGTTGGCCGTGGACGCGAAAAACTTGCGGTAGCACTGCGGCTCGGCCAGGAGTGCGCGCGTTGAATTCTGCCAGAAGTCCGCTGCAGTTGCACCGAACTTGCGGGGAAGGGTGGCCAGCGAGTGAATGATGATCTGTCGTATTCTCAATCGGGATTGTTCGTCGCTCATGTCGAGACAGGCCTTGGCGGTCTGAAAATAGGTTCGACGTGTCAGCACAAAATCCGACCACGGCAGGTTCGACTCCTCGAAGTGCGGCTCGTCGCGGCCCATGACGTTCTCGAAATAGGCCGGTGAGTTAAAGTGGTCGACGCTTATCTGCGAATTTGTGTAGCCGCTCGTCTTAAGAGCCTGTTGCAGCGGGTCGATGGAAAGAGGAAAACTGAATATCCCCTGGCCGCGGTTGATGCTAATAATCGCCTCCTCCGCCTTGAGGTCAGCCTCCGTTTGAGCCGTCAGCTTCATATATGGAAAGGCGCCGTCTGGCACTGTCAGCAACCAGTGGAGCTTTGCAATCAATTGGTTCGTTTCGTCGCGATCGTTATTGTCGATTGCGCCGGACAAGAGGCTGCCAAGCAACTGCTTGCGCATTTCCTCTGCGAAAGCGTCCTGATTGGGACCGCGTGGCGGGATGGTTGCCCAGATCGCCGCCGTAGCCTGCGGACCCTTTGCCGCCTGAAGCAGCTGTCTCCAGGAATAAAAACCAAATTCGAGCTGAATGCGCTCCGCCGGGGTCGCGGTCCGATAGGCGTCGGCAATCGCGTGCAGCTTGCGCTGCCGCTCCATGGCCTCGGTCGCTGAAATTTCCCGCGGGCGCGGATCTTCGCGGGGATTGAGCAAGGCCTTCCCGAGCATCCGATCGCGGTTCGAGCGCAATCCTACGAGCCAGGAAATGTCGCTGATGTCACGCACGGTCACCGACGTCCCATTGCCTCGGCCGGCGAAGCCTTCTGCTTCGGCCTCGCGAACGCGAGCAAGGAAATCGAACAGGTCACCGGCAGGGATACTGTCGTTGTCCGCAACGCCTTCGAATGCCGAGATCACCGTTTCCGAGACGACGGCTTCCACCGGTCTATCGAGATCGTTACGGATCTGCCAACTCATCCAAAGATGGAGGGCAAAAGGGACAACCACGACCAAGGAGGCTGCAATTTCAATGATCCGGGCGATGCGCGCGGTGCGTTGCTGTCGATTTACGACAACGCTCAAACGATCCCTTCGGTGCCAAAGGAACAATTTGTCCGCGTCCATGACCCGCTTTATCGAAGCGCGGACAGCCAGCCGCGTCGAATAGGCCGCAATGACGGGCCTTGCCGTCAGCAAAAAGAATATGCTGACGAGCACCGCAATCAATTCAGCAGGCGTTGCCGCCTTGAGGCCCATTGCGGCCAGCAGCACCGTTACGCCCAGCAAGACCAGGCCCAGCCGCGTCCAGCCTGCTGCCACCAATTTCTCCGCGGGAACGAACATCGCCAGCCAGTCGAACCGAAAGGGCCACCTGCGCTGCCTGATGGCAAGATCGTGAAACGCGACCAGTTGTTCGCTGCCCAACGCAGCCAGGCGATCATCGTGCGGAAAAATCGGAATGCCGGTGGTCTGGTCGACATAGGCTGGCTTCCCGGCGGAACGACGATTGATGACGTCCCGCCCCGACTGCGCGTCCGCCAGCCATGAGAGATATGTCATCGCGGCGTCCTGGCCGCTGAGATCGACAAGCTTCCCCGGCTGTTCGGCGAACCGGCATTCCTGCTCGATTGCCTCGATCACGGCAGTCACACCGTGGCCGGCCGCAAAATCCCGCAGGCCTTCAAAAGTCCGCGTTCGCCCGTCGGGCAGAAAGTTGACGAAGTAGCGACCGATCGTGTCGTGAAACCGCTTATGGCTTTTCAGGTCGAGACTTGCAGCCCGGTTGAACAAATCGTTCCAGGTGCGCACGTCCCAGACATCGACATCTGCGGACATTCTGCCACGCCTGGCCGGTTGCATGATGTCGTCCAGCCGCCTTAATACAAGCTCCTCCAGTTCGCTCTGTGTTGGGATCTCATTGGGCTGGACTGCTCCGAAAGTCGGATCGACGGTGGTATTGCAGTGTTTCTCATACTCGGCTACGGCAAGGCGGTCATCGCGGTCGGCGCTCTCTCGCTGGACATCCTGAAGTTGCGATGCAGCAGATCTCTCGACGCTATGGTCAATCTCAGAGCGATCTGAGCTCGCGTCGCCCGGCTTTGGACGAGATCTGGATGTCGGGTCGGCCGCGTCTTCCCTCTTCTCTTCACTGATCTGCCGATTGGTTGCCGGCATTCTCGCGACCCAGGCTTCTGCCCAGGCAAGCGCAGCATCGCGCGCTCCAACCAGGCGCTGAAAACCTTCGGGATCTACATCAGGCCGAAAGACTTTAAGCCGCCGCGCATAAGCTTTGCGAATGTCGTCTTCGTCCCGTGTGGGTTCAATATCCAATAGAGTCCAAAAAGATTCGATCATGGCTGTCAGAAAACGGAGTGCTCAAACTGCGTTAACGCGTCTGCAAATTTCAAACGCAGCTCGTCAGGGTCGAAGTTCGACCGATCGTTCAGCGCCGTCTCGAATTCGAGCAGGAGCTGGCCGATGTGTTCGCGTCTGAGACCCAGCGCCTCGGCATAGAGTCGCTCCGCTCGTGCGATCAACGACCGGTTCTCCTGCTGGTCGCGCGGCGCCAGCTTGATCGAGGCCAAAGCCGCGAAGCTTTTATCGAGCTCTTCGTCACTGAGATTCGATTGGTTACGAAAAACCTTGCGCTCCATATGACCGGTCGAGGTTACCTTGATCTCCACCTCGAGCGCCCCATTGATGTCATATGTAAAGCGCACGGCGACGCTCTCTCTCCCAGCGGGACCCGGTGGAACAGGAACCCGGATCGTACCTATCAGGACGTTCTGGGACGGGCGCATGTTCTCGCCTTGCAATACGGCGATATCGATGTGCCTCTGGCCGTTGTCTACCGTGCAGTAAAATCCTTCCCGGCTGATGGGAACGACCGCATTGCGTTCGATGATCGGCGACAGCACTGCGCCGTCCGGCGCCCGTCTGTCCACCACTGCCGTCCCCAACGTAAAGGGACAGACATCGGTCATGATGATTTCATCGAGTGCGCCATGGCGATGTTTCAAGCCGACCTGTACAGCCGCCCCGAGAGCAATGGCATGATCGGGTCGTGCATGCACGAGTGGAAAGCGGCCGAACAACCGGGTGACCAAGTTGCGCACGAGCGGCATTCTCGTGGCGCCTCCGACGAGCACGATCTGGTCTATCTTGCCGGGATCTATGCGCGCATCGCGAATGGCGCTTTCGATGGGTGCACGCATCCGTTTGACAAGAGGCACCGCCGCCTCTTCGAATGCGGTTCGGGTCAGTTCTCCCACGCACTTTGTCTGACCCAGCGCAAAATCGTATGCCGCGTCCGACCGCTCGGTGAGGTTGAATTTGAGCGTTTCGGCTTCGTGCAGCAACCGTGCCCGCTCAACGGGGGCGAGCGTCGTTGCGTTCAATTCATGACGCTTGATCAGGATCTCCACGATTATGTCGCGAAAATCATCGCCGCCGAGCATCGAGTCCCCCGCCGACGCCCGGATCTCCATGACGCTCTCGTATTTGTGCAGAAGAGAAACGTCGAACGTTCCGCCTCCGAGATCGAGGATCAGAAAACGTCCTTCGCCTTCAGCCTCCAGGCCATGCGCAAGTGCCGCCGCCGTCGGCTCGTTGATCAGGCGATCGACCTTGAGGCCCGCCAGCCTTGCCGCGTCCAGCGTGGCTTTGCGCTGCGGGTCGTTAAAATAGGCCGGGACGGAAATCACCGCCTCGGCGATTTCCTCGCCCAGCCTGGCCTCGACGTCCTGTTTGAGCGTCTTCAAGACCAGCGCCGACAGCTCTTCGGCGCGCCAGGTCCTGCCGGCCAGTTTCGCGGTGTTGGTGCTGCCCATCCAGCGTTTGAAGGAAGCGACCGACCGCTCCGGATGCGAGATCAGGCGATCGGCCGCAGCACGGCCGACCAACACGACCCCATCATCGGCAATACTCACTGCGGATGGCGTCAAGCTCTCACCGAGGGCGTTTGTGACCAGCTCCGCACCCTTCTCCGTCCAGACGGACGCCACCGAGTTCGACGTGCCGAGATCAATACCGACAATTGCCATTAAAACCCCTGACTTAAAAAAAGAAGTGCGAAGACACGGGCGAATGGGTCGCTGCGTGGTGGCTGCGGGACCGGCTGTTGCAGGATTACTAAGGCCAGGATTCGCTAAATTGAAATTTCCGCGTAAATCTCATCCGTGTATAACATCTCGTTACGTTGCCATAATCGGATCAGAAATGTTGAAAGCGGCAAGCAATCTTGGTGAATCTGAGTTATCGACGGGCAGTGGTCGGGCCTTAGAAGCGTAGAAATGCTTCACGAATTCTTCCGGCATTCGTACTTTATATTTCTCCACCCAATTTAATAACACGCCATCCCAAACATATACACCATCTGATAACGCAACATTTCTGACGAGGTCATCATGGCAGTACGGATCTGGCGTTGGGCTTATAAACTCGATGAGAATCAATCCGCGTCTGAGGTAGGCAGCAACTTCTTCAGCAAGCGCGCTGGGCATGGCATTCATGTTGTCCTCAATACTCGGAGAAGTTGGTAATCGATTTGAGTATCGTCTCTCTTTGTATAAAATTAAACGCTTAAGATTTTCCATAGTGCTTTGGATAAAACATCTGCTTTTTTACTTAATAAATTTTTGCTCCAGAAACGCAAAAGTTTTTAGGTCGAAATATGAAATAAATCCATCCCAGTGCTGTGCACATAACCTCTCTTCTTCAATCCATACATACATTATATAGCTTGCGTTCGGCTTCTTAAGGTTTTCTTGTCCGATGACAGTCAATTTTGTAACCTCAAACTCGGTGAGCGGATATCCTTGCACACTGGATGCATTCCGCACAACAAAGTTTAGAAAACCGGCATCAAGAAGCTTATCCCCCATATCAGAGGAATAAAGATCAACAGTTCCGTTTGGCAGCTCTAACCGTGCGTGTGGAACAAAGCTATTTAGTTCATTTATGAGCTTATCTGAGAGGTTTAACATCAGCCCATCCATCATCAACACGATCTAAGAGTTGGAACTGAGTACCGCCACCTGGACGACCAAAGTTCGGATTAACCTCACCGGTTCTTATCCTTATACCAGCTGGCGGCTGTATGGATGTAACACCAGTCGGAATTTCGGGAAGCGCGAATTTATCTGCTATCTGTTGAGGTGTGAGTCCCTCAATATCGGATTGACGCATAATCCATTGTCCGCCAGGGCGATTGCCCGAAACTACGCGGACAAACATCTGATTTCCATCCGATACAAATTCTCTGACGAACGTACCCGGAGTGTATGGCGGCGAATATCCATCGGGAAACTGGCTATTGGCCCAATTTGCGGAGCGGGTCCGTCCGCCTTCAATCAGTTCTTCCAGTGTCTTAATGGACGCGCCGACGCCTTCACCCTTATCGGTCGACTTTACAGTCCCTCTCGGCCTTGATCCACCTTCGATTAACGCCGCCGCAGCTGTTATCCCAAGAGCCACAGGTCCTTTGAGCGCATCTTGCACCTGCTTCGGTGAGCCGGTTGCAATCAGAATTGCTTGCGGATCGCTTAGCTTATCGAGCATATCTTGAGGAAGGGTATAGGTATCCTTTTCATCGGCATACGTCGCAGCGCCGACAAAGACCATATGACGCTCGCTGTAGTAAAGGGGACTTGTAGGGTCTACCTTTCCTTGCCGGGCAAGCTCCATGTATTCGGCAGCAGCATAGCGCAATTCGGCACGCGCTTTCTGGCAGGCGATACTATAATCACCCTTGCATTGATCGAGTTTCTCATCTCTTTCATCTGAGCGTGTCCGCAATTCGTCTGCGGTTTTGCAAGCTTTTTGATCACCGTTGGTGCAATCGGCCCGGGCTTTATCAAACTCCTCCCGCTCGACATGCATCAGGTAATTGTACTGATAAACATTCCCCGCATAAGCCGCACCTGTTGATCCTGCGACGCCGCCGATGCCGGCAAGGATGGAGCTGGTGACGGTGTTGATCATGAACTCGGCGGCCGAGCCGGTCAGGCCCGACTGACTGACGAAGTCGGCGACCAGTTCGCGCACCTTCGGCCCGAGCAACGAGGAGGTTCCCCCGCCGAGCGCGCCGGCGAGCACGCCCTGCCAGTCGGTGACGCCACCGAGAAGGCCGCCGGCGATGGCATGCAGCGCCGCGCGGCCGGGACCGCCCTCCTTCCAGAACTCGTATTCCGCCTTGCCCGCTTCGCCCTTTTCCAATGCCGCCTGCGCCAGCTCGCCGGCCTTGTCGCCGATCAGCTTGGCGGCGCGTGCCGCCGCAGCGTCATAAAGCTGCTGCGTCTTCAGCTGTTCGGAAAGCTTCTTCTGCAGGTCGGGAATGCCGGGCAGCGAGGTGTTGGTGTCCGTCGTGTCGCGACGCAGCCCGTCGATGTTCTGCTGCTGGTGGGCAGGGTCGGTGATGATGATCCCGCCGGGCGAGATGGCGGAGAGCGCCTTGCCCGTCTCGCTCTCGCCTTCCTTCTGGTGCGGCGAAAGGAGGGGGCCGGCACCGGAGATGCCGCCGCCGAAGGTTTCCGCCTTCCACCTCGAATGCATGTCGATGTCGGTAAATTCCAGCGTGCCGGTTTCGAGGCGGTTGTTTCCGGATCCCGCCCTGCTGGTGATCAGGCCGCCTTCGAGCTTCGTCTTGCCCTCGACATCTATGTCGAAGCCACCCTTGCCGGCGTGGATGCCGGACTGCTCGGAGACGATCGCCATATCCCCCTTGGCTGTCTGGTAGGAGCCGGAGATGCCACCCGCGACGCCGCCGGTCGGCGCCGCACCGACGTTGCCATTGACATTGAACTGCCTGGCTTTTTGCGAGGCGGTATCGAGCTGGCTTTGGATGTTGAGATCGCCGCCGACATCGGCAATGACAGTCTCTCCGGTGACCGTCGCGCCGCGAAGGCTCGTGTCGCCGCCTGACTGCAGATAGACGCCGCCGATGCCGTCCAAATGGGTGTTGAGGTTGGTGAGCGTCGAACCATTGGCCTTGCCCTGGCCGAAGTTGAAGCTGACGCCCTGATTAGCCAGATCGATACTGACGCCGCCCGAGACATTCTTGCTGGAGTTCTGCGTCGTCGCCTGCGCGCTCGTCAGATTGATCTCGTCGCCGGCGATGAGGGAAATATCGCCGCCCCCGCCCGATAGCGTGCCATCTGCCTTATATCCCGCGCCGATCTGCGCGCCGACGGCGTTGATGTCGCCGGTAGCAGCCTCGATCACAACCGTGTCGCCGGCATTGATCGTGGTTGGAACCGGCGTCGAGGCCGACCCTTGAGAACTACTCTTCTGGTAGTCGAACCCGAGCGAGAGTGACGTGGAGAGAAGCGGGCCGTTCTTCAGGAGGTCGCCTGGCTTTGCTTTGCTCAGCGCATCATAGGCATAATAGCCGTTGATGGCGGCAATCGCGCCCATTGCGATCGATTGGCTCGAACTGCCCTCGCCGATGTTCTTCGCGGCGCTCACCACGTCCTGCGCGGCCCCTACCACGCTCGACGACACTGTCGCCTTCACGCCGGCGAACAGTTCTTCATGCATGGTGGCATAGTTGGTCTTGTTCTGCGCCGACAGAAGATTGACGTCGCGCTGTGCCAGAATGTCGACCGTCGAATCAGCCTCGACCCGCGCCGCCTGAAAATTGGCGTCACGGCCAGCGGTGACGATGACGTCGCGTCCGGCCGACAATGTGGACATCGCGTTGGTCTCGGCGGATTGCGCGGTCTTGTCGACCGATTTGCCGTAGCCGATGCCGATCGACGCGCTGCCGTTGCCGGCCGAGAAGGCGATGCCGAAGCCGGAGCGCTTGTCCTCCTTCGACTGCGAGGCGCTTTCGGCACCCGGCGTGACATTGACGTCGCGGGCGGCGTCGAGGGTGATGTCCTGGCCGGCCTCGACGCTGGAGCCGATGACATTGACGTCGGTCTCGCGCGCCTTGAGCGTCACATTCGTCCCAGCCGAAAGCACCGAGGCGACGTTGAATTCGGAGGCCTGGCTCCTGTCCTTCTGTTCCTTGCCCCAGAGCGAGATGAAGCCGCTGCCGGAACCGGCGAACAGGCCGGATTTCTTCTTGCTGCTTTCGAGCTGGTGCTGTTCCTCGGCGCCGATGACGGAGACGCTGTCGGCAGCAACGCTGATCGCATCGCCCGCTGTCACCTTCGAGCCCGCGATGACGGCGTTTCCGGTGGCGTTGAGATTGACGTTGCCGGATGCGGAGAGCGCGGAGGCGACCGTTGCTTCGTCATAGCTGTGGAGCGTCGAGCTTTTCTTGGACAGAAAACCCTTGCTCGAGGAAGCCTGTTCGAACTCGTTCGTGTCCCTGCCGGAGGCGATCAGCAGATCACCGCCGGCAGTCACATTGATATCGGCCTTGTTGGTGTCATCGCCGGCCGTCACCTTCGAGGCGGAGATGACGGTGTCGCCGCCGGAGGTGATCGCGACGCCCTTGCCGCCGCTGACCGACGATCCGACCAGCGTCTGGGTCTCGGCATGGCTGGTCGTCTTCTTGCCGCCGCCGAACAGGCCGCCCTTCTTCTTGTAGCTGTAGTCGGTCGTGGTGGTCTCGACGGCTTCGGCGATCGTCACGTCGCCGGCCGCCTTGAGGCCGAGCGTTCCGTCGGCTGAAAGCGTGCTGCCGATGACATTGAGGTTGCCGCCGGCCTCGGCGGTAATCGAACCGCCGGCGGTGATCTCGGAGCCGGTCGCCGTCGTCTCGACGGTGGTTGTGGTGCTGCGCCGGTCGCGCTTCGTCCTGGTCGTCGTCTCGCCCGTCGCGGAGATGTTGATGTCGCCGTTCGAGTTCAGAGCGAGATTGCCGCCGGCCGCCACTTTCGAGCCGGCGACGAGAATGGCGTCATTGCCGTTGATCGAGAGATTGCCGCCTGTGGAGACCGAGCCGTTGACAACAGAGACGTTGTCGGCAGCAAGGCTGGCGTTGCCGCCCGCTTTGAAGCTCCCGCCGGTGGCCGCGATCGACGTGCCGGAGACGGCAAGATTGCCGTTCGAGGCAACCATTCCGGAAGTGGCAAGCACGCCGGCATCGATGGTGACGTCCTTGCCGGCGATGACAGCACCGGCCGAGGCAAGCCGCTCCTTGTCGCCAGGGGCAAGGTGCAGCACCGGGGCGAGCACGCTCTTGCCGTCCACCACCTGCCATTCGTAGACGACGATGGATTGGGTGAGGCCGGCGATCTCGTCTGCCGTCAGCGGCTCGCCGAGTGCATGCTGATGCGCTCCGAGATAGTCGGCCCCGTTGTCGAGCAAACGCTTTATCTGGGTGACCGTATCATCGCCGGCAAAGCCGGAGCCGGTCACCTGTCTCAGCTGCTGCTCGACATACTGGTTCTCGAAATAGGCGTCGCCGAGGAACAGGATCTCGCTATCCGGCTTGTAGCCGATGCGGTTCAGGAAGTAGCTGGAGCCGTAGAATTTCGACACGTCGAGGAAGGCCGCACGGGTCTCGAACAGAAACGCCTGGCCGGGGATGGTGCCGCCAAAGCCGCCGGATTGCGGGGCTGCAACGGCGCCAAGCGTGAACAGAGCCCCGCTCGCCGTCATGCCAGCCAGCAATGCGGTCGGATTGCTGGAGGGCGCAGGCGAGGCAACGGCGACATGGTCGGCGATCGTTCCGGCAAGGGCGGTATTGTTGACGGCGGCAAAGCCGCTGATGCCGAGCGTTCCCCCTGACTTGATCGTCGCTGGAACACCGCCGATCGCCGTCACACTTTCCACCGTGCTGCCGGGGAAGAGATCCTTCGAGGGATCGCGCGTGCCGAACGGATTGAGCGAGTACGTCGTGACCAGATAGCCGTCGCCGTTGCCGCCGGTATCGCCGGTCATCCGCTCGTGCCACTCCTGGGAGACGAAGGCGGGATAGTACTGGCAGCCTGCTGCCTGGTCACAGGTCATCAAAACCGTGCGCTGCAACTGCAGGCCGAGATTGGTCAAGGTGCCGGTGCCGGTCACCGTCATGCCCGTGCCGGCCTCGATGGCGCTATAGGCGTTGGTGAGATCGACAGTATTGATCGAGAGTATGTCGCCGGCCTTGATCAGCGCCGCCGGACTTCCGTAAGAGGAAACCCGGTCCTCGGTGACATTCCGGTAGACGTGGTGATCGGCATCCTGGACGATGTAGACCGTGCCGTTGTATTCGACACCGCCGCTGGGAGAGCAGGTATTGCAGAGACTTCCCTTGAGACTGTCATAGGCGGTGACGGGCGCGCTGGAAATCAGCTGGCTTGTGACAGTGGGAGCGACAAGCTTTTCGTTGCGCAGATTTGCGGTTGTTATCGCAATGTTACGGTCTGCTGTGATCAGGCCGGACCGGTTGATGATGGCAGCGTTGCGCGCTTCACCGGCGTTGCCGGCAATCTTAAGATCACGACCGGCGATAACAGCGCCCTGATCGTTGGCAAGCACGCCGCCGACGAACAATGCCGCGTCATTGTCGGCATAGACCAGCCCGGTGGCGGTGTTGGCAAGGTTGCCGGAGACGTTGATGGTGAGATCGTTGCCAGCGGCAAGCTGTCCGGCATTGGTCAATTGCGCCAGGGACAGCGTCAAATCGTGGGCGGCCAGCAGATTGGTGGCGCCGCTGGTGGCAAGGTTGCCAGCGGCAATGGCGATATCGCCGGAGCCGCTGATACCGCTGGCAGTACTGCTGGAGGTCACCGCATTGAGCCGCGTTCCGGTCAGATCGGCTGCCCCGGAAGACGTAAGATCGATTCCGCCGAACGTCAGCTGGCTGCCGGAGAGATTGGCGCTTTCGGCATCGATATGCAGCGTGCCCGAGGTGGCAAGCCCGCTCCGGTTGCCGGAGAGATCGACATGTCGTTCATTGATCGTGATGTCGCCGCCTGCGGCCGTGCGTTTGTCGAGGCTGATGACACCTGACAGCGACGACAGCGATATGGCCTCGTTTGCCTCCAGGCTGCCATAGCGGATATTGCCGCCGGCGGAGGCCTGCAAATTGCCGCCGGCAAGAACGCCGCCCGAAAGCCCAAGATCAAGACCGGCGAGCAGAGCTATATCGCCCTGCGAAAGCAAGGTGCCGGCTGTGATCGCGCCGGAGGCGGCCGTGGCCGACAGGGCCGCGCCCGACTGCGCCGTGCCGGTGATGGCGATGGTGCCAGCCCCTGACGACAGCGACATTGGTCCCGCCGCTGCCGTCTCGGTCAGGGCAAGGTTGCCATCGGCCAGGACACTGAGGGCGCCATTGCCGGCAAGCATGCCGCTGACATCGACCAGACCTGCCCCGCCATCGATGAAGATATCGCCTTCGGCTCCGACGGATGCCAGGCTGACATCCTTGCCCGCCTTGACCGACACCGTCTTCTTCGAGGTCAACCGGCCGGCTGTCACGCTGCGCTTGGAGGCGAGGCTGACGCCTTGGTTGCCCGACGCGTTGCCGATCGAAATTTTGCCGTCCGCCGACAGCGAAAGCTCCCCTGTATTGGCCGCCATGTCGCTGCGCATGCGGACGCCTGCGCCTTTTTCCGTGACGACCATCTTGATGCGGCCGGCCTGCATGGCGCCGAGCGCCGAGCCGTCGATTGCGTATTCGGGTGTTCCCGATGCCGCGTCGAGGGCTGCTGCCTCGCCGGTGGCGTAGTCGAACTTGCTTTGGCCTCCCGTCAGACGCAGGTCCTTGCCGTAGACCGGGCCATCGATCTTTACGGTGCGGGATATGACGTCGAAGAGGTCGACCGTACCGTCGCCGGATGCGAAGTTCGCGCCATTCGAGCCGAAGGTGACATCCCCATTCCTGACCGTGAAGCCGTTCAGCCGTCCATCGGCGCCGATATCCGGGGTGCCCGTCGTCAGCATGGCGTGCGGTGTGTTGATGAAGCCGCAACCGTCGCAGGTGATGCCGTTCGGATTGGCGATGATGACATCGGCCCGGCCGCCGAATATTTCGACCGGCCCTTCCAGTGCGCTTCGCCTGTTGCTGGTGACTTCATTCAGGATGACCGAAGCCGGGCCGCCGCCCCGCAGGTTCGGATTGCCTGGCGTGACGCCGCCGAGTTTGGACGTGCCGATCTCGGCATTGTAATTGTTCAATATCAGACCGGGCGTTCCGACATTGAAGTCGCCGTATTTATTGTGGGAGAGACCGGCGCTGTTTGGCGTCACGATATCGACTAAGGGAATGCCGTTTGGTGCCGTCCCGATATCAGGGCGATTTGCGGCCGGTGCTGCCGCATCCGGCGTTACCTGCTGGGCCTGCAGCAAGGCCGGCTGAAACAGAAGCAGGGCGCTGAGAAACGTCGCAACTGCCTTGCGGGCCAGACCGGAAGGGGCGCATCGCTCTTTGTGCTCGGTGTATCGGGCAGGAATTCCGCCCCGAACGGAAACAAGCGACCCGAACTTGCCCATGCTGTCACAACCTCTGCTACCGACAACCCGGTTGCAGCGCAGCAAGCGGGAAATCAGGCAATGCGACAACCTGGCGGCGAGAGTCAACGTGTATTGGAATATTGCTCAATCTTAAGGTGATGATTTACTTAATGGGATGCCGAGGATTTCAGACAATACCAAATCGGATTTTTCGCCGAAGAAAGAATCACGTAGATAAATCAATATGATAATTCTGTTAGCGGTGCCAGGTTCGCGGCGAGGCCCGACCACAGGAAGCGCGAGCAACCTTTTGTTGAGATGACATCCAGTCTGGCGAAAGATTCAATCTCTACGAGATCTGCCATGAGGCAGACATTGCTCGCCTGACGAGCGTGTCGGGCATTTGCGAAGATAAGACGGTGAAGCATGAGGTTGCGTTATCAGGCGAACCGTCCAGGACATAGAGCGTATCATGCGAAGCATTCCCCTGAAGTCGTGGCTTGCGGTTTTTGCCATGGCAAGCCTTGCGGCGGCCAAAGCTTTTGCGCAATCGGCCGAACCAGCGAGATCGCCCGCAGATGAGTTCATGCGCAGGCAAACCGACCTGAAACGAGCACAGCGGCTCAATGCCCTCCAGGCTGCCACGCCCGGTGGTTCCGAGGCAGAGGCGCCGCCGCAGGTCGTTAAGGAAAAAGGACCGTGCTTCGGCATTACACATGTCGAGGTGGAGGGCGTGACGCTGCTGCCGCAGGCAGCGCTCGCGCCAGTTCTCGAACGCTATAAAAACAGCTGCATCGGCCTTGCCGATATCAACGCCCTGCTCAAGGGCTTGACCTTTCTCTATGTGGACAAGGGTTACATAACCTCACGCTTCTATGTTCCCGAGCAGGACATCGCCGCAACGAAGACATTGCGTCTTGTCGCAGCGGAGGGATCGCTTTCGGATATTTATCTGAATGGTAAGGCGGCCGCCTCGAGCGGTCTTCTTGCAACGGCCTTTCCCGGCATGCGCGGCAGGCCGGTCAATATTCGCGATGTCGAGCAAGGTCTCGACCAGATCAACCGGCTATCCTCCAACAACGCAAAGACGGCGATGTTGCCGGGCAGGCAGCCAGGCGAGTCGATCCTCAACGTCGAGAACAAGCCGGACAAGCCATGGCATTTCTCGGTCGCAAACAACAATCTCGGCCAGGCTTCGACGGGTTATTCCCAAAGCTCGCTGTCGTTCGGCATGGACAACCTCTTCGACCTGAACGACCTCATCTCGCTTTCCTATCAGCATACAGGGCCGGATTATCCCTGGCCGAACGACGGGGTGGGCCGAAGCAACAGCATTTCCGGCGCGTTCAGCGTGCCCTACGGCTATTGGACGCTGGGGCTGAACGGATCTTGGTATCACTATGACAGCAAAATCCCAGGTAACTTCGCCGATATCGAGACCTCGGGTGATTCAGGCCAATTCGGCGTCAGCCTCGATCGGGTGTTGCTGCGCGACAAGAATTCCATCACGACGCTGAATGCGGCGCTCAATTACAAGCAGACCGACAATTTTCTCATGGGAAGCCGCATCGAGGTCGGCAGCCGTCAATATACGGTCGGCAGTCTCGGTATCTCTCATTCCCGCCGCATGCTGGGCGGGGTCTGGGTCTTCGATCTCGGCTACAGCCAGGGCCTCGATCTGTTCGACGCAGTTCAGCGTGGTGAGCCTGCAGCCGCCGAGGCCGATCCGGAATTCTCCAAGTTTTCCGCAACAGTCAATGTCACGACGCCGTTCGAGATTTCCGGTCAGCAGCTGCAAGTCGCGACGATAATCAATGGACAGTATTCGCCGGATAATCTGTTCGGGGCCGAGCAGCTTTCACTTGGCGGCTACAGCAATGTGCGCGGCACGCGCGACAGCGTGCTTTTCGGCAATAACGGTGTCTTCACGCGCAACGAAATCGTCTGGCGCACGCAGCCATGGGCAGGCAATACGATGCTCGCCGACAGACTGGGCGAGTTGCGTCCCTATGCCGGCATCGATTACGGCCATGTGTTCGGGCAAGCGCGTTTCGGCATTGAAAGCGGTGACATTGCCAGCTGGACAGTTGGAAGCCGGCTTTCGGGCGGGACGGTCAGCGCCGACCTTGGATATTCCCACGTCTTCAAAAGCACCGCCGATACCAACATGTGGGATCTGTTTTTCGTGAGCGCCTCGCTGCAGTTCTGAATGACCAGATCGGGCCAACGTTTCGAGGTTCAGCTGCGCTCACGCGCGAGGGCATGAGCGATAGCGAATGCAATTCATGACGGCAAACGGCAGTTTTCTGACATATCTAAATTGAAAAAATCAGGCTTGCGGCGCCTATCAATCCAGCATGGTTCCCGAGTTGTGCCGGCACCACGGGCACGTCGCGATAAGCGGGCATCACTCGCTCATGAATGGTAGCCTCAATCGTTGGCCGAAGGAGATCGTATCCGTGGGAAATTCCCCCGCCCATGACGATCATGTCGGGCGAATAGAGATGGAGCAGATTGGTAAAGCCGATGCCCAGCCAGCGGGCTTCCTGGTCCATCAGCCCAAGTGCCGTTTCGTCGCCGGCGCGCGCCGCCTCGACAACGTGTCGACCGGTCACCTCGCCATCGTGGGACAGCGTTCGCAGCGCCGAACCGTCGCCGGGTTTTGTAAGAGCCGTCGCACGCCGGCCGAGTGCAGTGCCCGACGCCACCGCCTCGAAGCAGCCCACCGCCCCGCAAAGGCATCGTTCGCTCTCGCTCGTAATGGTCATATGGCCGATTTCGCCTGCGAGCCCGCGGCGCCCATGCACGATCCGGCCATCGGAGATCACCCCGCCGCCGATGCCGGTAGATACGGTGACGAACACAAGCGAGGCCGCGCCGCGGCCGGCGCCGAAACGCCATTCGCCGAGAGCGGCGGCGTTCGCATCGTTCTCCAGCCGCACCGGCAGGTTCAGGCGGTCCTGAAGAAGGCGCGCAAGCGGCACTTCACGCCAGCCTGAGAGGGTCGGCGGTGCGGTGAGAATGCCAGCGACCGGATCGAGCGGGCCGGGCGCTCCGATGCCAATGCCGAGCGGCCTGGCGTCGGGAACGTCCGAGCAGATTTTTTCCGCAAGCATCGCGATCTGCTCGATGACCGCATTCGGTCCATCCCTGGCGAGCGTTGGCACGGACGCGAAGGCCAGCAATTTGCCGCCGTCGCCGACCAGTGCTGCGCGCAACTCCGTTCCACCCAGATCGAATGCAAGCGCAATCCTGCTCATCAGGGCTGGGTCTCCAAAGCATGCAGCCAGGCGATACGGCCCGGCAGATCCTTGTCACCGAACGCCAACGATCCGAGCACGACCGTCTCGGCGCCTGCTGCCCGCAACAGTGGAACCGTCTGTTCACGGATGCCGCCGTCTGCCGCAAGAACAATCTCCTGTTCGCGTCCGACACGCTTCATCAGCGACCGCGCTTCGCGCAGCCGGTCGCAGGCTTTGTCCGAAAGGCTTTGTCCCTTGACGCCGATCGAGGTCCCGAGCAGCGTGAAGAAGGCGACATCGGCAAGGAACGGTTCTGCCTCGGTGATCGGAGTTTCCAGCCGCAGAACGACGCCGGCTTCGGCCCCGAGCTCCTTTGCGAGTGCCACCGCGCGCAGGCCGGCTTCGCCGTTCTCGGCATGAACGCTGACGAGACCGGCGCCCGCCTCGATGAACTGGCGCGTCTGCTCCTCGACAATCTCGGCCTCGACCATCAGATGCACGTGGATCGGCTTTGCCGTCAGCTTGGCGATGCGGGCGACGAAATCGGGAAAGAACAGGAAGCCGGGCGTAAAGCGCGCGTCGGCAACGTCGATATGGTGGAGATCGACATAGGGTTCGATGCGGTGAAGGTCGCGCTCCATATTGGCAAGATCTGCGGACCAGAGCGAAAACTCGCCGAGCAGCCTGTGCCGGGGCAATGCGGCGATGGCGCCGCCCGAGAGAGGTTTCGATGTCATGGCTGAGCGACGCTCCGATGTTTGAATTCTGTGGTGAGGAATTGCTGGAGCACCGCTCGGACCGCGGCGAAATGCGCTTCGGCATCCGCCGCCTTCGCAGGGACTTCGAGGAAATGCGCATTTGGAAGTGTGTCAGCTATCACCTGTGCGACGGCGAGAGGGTGAATGGCATCCTGCCGGTTGCCGAGGACGAGAGCGGGAACAGAAAGCTTTGCCGCGTCCTCTTGCAAAACGCCGGTTCCATCCGAGGCGATGTCGCACAGGACGTCTGCGAAATCAGGCGCATCCGGGCGTTCGAAATAACCAAGCAGGGACGCGAGATTGTCTGGCGCGTCCATCCGCAGACGTTCAGCCGTCGCCGATCCGGCAAAAAGTGCCTGGCCGTCGGCAGGCGAATGAGATCGAAGCAATGCCGCGATCTCGCGGATCGGCGCGAGATTGTCTGGGGCGCGGGCAAACGACCAGGCCGGTCGCACCAGGAGGAGGCCCATGACCCGCTCGGGATATGTTTTGGCCAGATGCAGCGCGATGGCAGCGCCCATCGAGACGCCGCCGGCGATGAACCGGTCTACTCCTTTTTCGTCCGCAGCGGCGATGACGTCGGCTGCAAACATCGCAATCGAGAAGGGGTGCCGCGTGCCGAGCGTCGAGCTGCCATGCCCGCGGCACTCGGTCGTGATCCGCCGCCAGTCGAGCCCCTCGGGGATAACCTGCGCGACCTGCGCCTCATTGCCGCCGAGCCCGTGTTGAAAGAGCAAGGCTTTGCCTGTCCCGCAGTCGTAGACTGAAAGGTCGGCATCGTCTCGTTTGAAGGCGATGCGCGTCTTCATCGGATCAGATCCGAAAGAAATCTGGCGACGGCGGGTGCTTCTTCTGCCGTAAGACCGTGCGTGACGAGCGCACCGTCGAAACCGGTCACGCGCAGGCCGTCGATGAAGGCAGGGAAATCGACGATACCTTGACCTGCTGTCGCGAAGCGACCGTCGGCATGGCGGTCCTTCGCATGGGCCATCGCCACGTACCCGGTCGAGACATCGATTGCCTTGTCGACGATGTCGGACACTTCGGCCGGTGTCGCCTGCTCGAAGAGGTTTGCCGGATCAAGCACGATGCGCAGGCGCCTCGACCCCATCTCTTCGATCAGCCGCACCGCATCGGCGGCGGAGGTGACGATGTTTGCCTGTTCCGGCTCGATGCCGAGATCGATGTCGTGCCGCTCGGCGAGTTCCAGCGCTTTTTCCATTTCGGCCGCCATATCGGCCCAGGCGGACGGAAGCGCGTTATCCGGATGATACATCCATTGGTCTTGGGCATGGCGGCTGCCGGTGCAGAGCGTCACCAGCGGAATCTGCAAGGCCGCTGCCGTTTCGATCACCACGCCAAGCTGTCTGAGCCCTCTTTCCCGCACGGATTTGTCCGGATGAGCCATGTTATAGGTGCCCGAAAGTGCCGCGAGCGAAACGCCGTTCTCCTTGGATGCCGCCCGGATCGCTGCGATCGTTTCCGGCGCCACTGTATCCGGCATCGACGGCAGGCCGACGCAGGCGAGATTGAACTGTGTCGTCGCAAATCCGCTGTCACGCACGGCCGAGAGCACTTGCCGGGGATCGGTGCCGGGGAAGGTCTTTGCGAAGATGCCAAGCTGCATCAGACGGACCCCGTGACGGTTGCGAGTTCGACACGTTCGCCCGTTTCGACCGAGCGGGCGATGGCGACCATGGCGCGGATGGAGGCGATGCCGTCTTCTATATCGGCGCCGCGCATGGGCGCTCCGTTCAGCACGGTATCGGCAAGCCCTTCCAGTTGCCGGCGGAAGAAGTGCCCGTCGGCGCCTAGTGGCTTGCGTGTGGTCGCGTCCTTTTCGTGGAAGATCTCGACTTCACTTGCCCTGAGGTACCAGGGATTGAAGGTCTTAGCGATTACCGAACCGTTTTCGCCATAGAGCTGGAAGCCCTCATGCCAGTCCATGCGGACGGCCACCGTCAGATCGAGATGACCGAGCGCGCCATTGACGAATTCGGTTTCCACGAACCAGCAATAGGCGCCGGCACGCTCGAGAAGGCGGGCTCGCACCGCGACGAGCTCACCACACAGGAAACGGGCGGTATCGACGAGATGCGAGCCATGCGCCAGCATGAAATACTGGCGCAGGTCAGCCTTGGGATTTCCGGAGGGTTTTCTGGCGAACTTGCTGGTGATCGGCAGCGGCTGGACCGCGTCGGTGTTGGTGTAGCGGTGGGTGGAGTCGCAGTACCATGCCTTCAGTGCGAAAATCTCGCCGATATCGTCACGGACGAAATCCCGGGCAGCCTCCAGTGCCGGGTCGAACCGCTTCATGTGGCCGACCTGCAGCACCTTACCAGAGCGTCTGACGGCGTCGGCGAGCGCCTGGCCCTCCTCAATCGTCACACCGGTCGGCTTCTCGCAGAGCACATGCTTTCCGGCATCGAGCGCCTTGACCGACATCGGCACGTGATAGGCGTCCGACGTGGCGATGATGACGGCTTCGAGCTCGGGATCGGCAAGCATCGTGTCATAATCGGCGTACATCTTCTGTGGTTCGTATGTCGCACCCATGCGCGCAAGCAGGTCGGGTGCCGCATCACAGATGGCGTAGAGGTCGGCATTTTTGGCTTTCACGCAGGATTCGAGATGGGCGAACTGTGCGATTGGGCCGCAGCCGAGCACGCCCACACGCAGCCGACGGTCTTCTTTACGGATCATGACTTTTCCCTCAGGCGCCGTAGCGGCGCATCGTTTCACGGTTCGCCCGGACGGCCGCCACGGGATCGGCGGCGGCCGTGTCCGATTCCTCTTCCAGGACCAGCCAGCCATTGAAGCGCGGCGCGGCAGCGACGATGTCGATCACGGCGGGCGTATCGCAGACCCCTTTGCCAAGCATGGCCCATTTGCCCTCTGCATCGACGTCCTTGAGGTGCAGATAGCGGATACGGTCCTGATAGGTTCGCAGCGTATCCAGAATATCGTCGTGGCCGCGCAGGATATGGCCGGTATCCGGCACCCAGCCGACGAGGTTCTTGTCGATAAGCGAGAAGATCCTGTCATAATCGGCACGGTCGAACAGCAGCGTATTGTGGTGCGAGCTCGGATGCACGGCGATATCCACGCCAGAAGCTTTGCCCAGTTCGCCGGCCCGATTGTAGAATTCCGCGGCGATTTCGAATTTCGCCTCCCGCGGTCCTTCGGAGACAACCGTCGCCGAGCCGATCGAAACGAGGGCGCCGGAAAAGGCGGCCGCGAAATCGATCCAGCGCTGCGTGGTCCTGAGGTCGTTGTCGATCTCTTGCCTGACAGTGAAGCCGCTTTTGGAGCCCATCGCAAAAGACACGAGCGTCAGGCCATGTTTTTTCAGGCTCGCGGTGAAATCGTCGGGGCTATCCGCGTAGCGGCCGATCATCGTGTCGGTAATCTCGATTCCCGCGTAGCCGCCCTCCGCAATGGCTTCCAGCAGATCGTCCGGACCGCCATTCCAGTTTTTCCCGAGCATTTCCCAGGTGAATGTCTGGCAGCCGACTTTCAGGTCTTTGATACTCATGCCCATTCCTTGACTTCGACCTGCGCAGGCCTTCGTTGATATGCCGCTGGACCGGTATGACCGCGCCTTTGGCATGATGATGAAGCGGCGACGTCTCCTGGCGAGCTGCGTGTGATGGTCGGATTGCTATTTCCGCATGGTTTATAAAAATTTATCGCGCGTCAAGAAATAAAATGTTCTATAGCGATTGTCGCGTCAGCGATGCCCATCAATGATGGGCGAAATATCTGAAATTGGCGGGGAGGCCAGTTTATGAAAGCATATTCGGGAACCAGGCTGGGTATCGGCGTGATCGGCTGCGGCAATATCTCGATGACCTACCTGCGTAACGCCGCCCTGTTTGCCGGAGTCGAATTGAGGGCCTGTGCCGACATCTCATCCGACATGTCGGCGCTGAGGGCGAAGCAATACGGCATCCGGGCAATGGAGGTCGATGCGCTCTTGGCAGACCCCGAAGTCGATCTTGTCCTGAACCTTACGATCCCTGCCGTCCATTTTGATGTGACGATGTCGGCGCTTTCCGCGGGCAAGCACGTCTTCACCGAAAAGCCGCTCGCGACGTCGGCCGCCGAGGGCCGCAAGCTCGTGGCGGAAGCTGGAGGTCGCGGTCTCCTGTTGGGTTCGGCTCCCGATACATTCCTCGGCGCCGCCGGCCGGCGTGCCCGAGGCTTGATGGATGCAGGTGCGATCGGTCGCCCGGTCAGCGGCACCGCCTTCATGTTCGGCCGCGGCATGGAGCATTGGCATCCCAATCCGCAATTCTACTATCAACCCGGTGGCGGGCCGATGTTCGACATGGGTCCCTATTATCTGACGATGCTGGTCAATCTGCTCGGCCCGGTGAAAAGCGTCATGGCGATGGCGACGAAAGGTCAGGAAGAACGGCTGATAACGGCTGATGGCCCCTTCAAGAACACGGCGTTCAAAGTGGGCACGCCGACGAACGTGCTCTCGCTTCTCGAGTTTCAATCGGGCGCAACGGTGAATTTCGGTGCGTCGTGGGATGTCTTCCGGCATTCCAATCATCCGATCGAGTTGCACGGTACGGAAGGTTCGTTGCGCCTGCCTGATCCCGATACATTCGGCGGAACGGTCTCGCTTTCCGAGCGCGGCGCCGAATGGAAGAATTTCGAAAGCGAGGGCGAGTTGTATGGCGCCCTGAATTGGCCGTATAGCGCTCCCGACCGCGCCAACTATCGCATGCTGGGCGTTGCCGATCTCGTCCGCGCGCTTGGCGAGGGCAGGGCGCCGCGCGCCTCCGGCGATTTGGCGCTTCATGTTCTCGAGATCATGGAAGCGACCCTGGCATCCAGCGAGGCGAGGAGCGCGGTTGCCATTGCGGGCACAGTCGCACAACCGCCGCTGCTCGGCGAAGATGAAGCCCACAGCCTGCTTGCTTGAGGTGAAGCGATGAAAGATCGATTGGATCCCGGCGCCGCGCATGTCCTGGCGCTCGGCCGCGCCGCGAACGAGCCACCCTTTGAGCGGGGGACAGTAAACGAGGCGCGCGCTGCTTATGATGTGGGTTGTCCGACATTGCAGGGCGATCGCGAGCCCGTCGCGGCCGTCGAGGACAGAACAATTGCCGGGACGGGCGGCCCGATCTCGGTCAGGATCTATCGGGGCGTGGGCGCTTCGGACGCGGATGCGCCGGCACTTCTCTATCTTCACGGCGGCGGCTGGGTCGTCGGCACGCTTGAATCCCATGACGAGATCTGCCGGTGGTTTGCAAATATCGGCGCCTGCATCGTATTTTGCCCGGACTATCGGCTGGCGCCCGAGCACAAGTTCCCGGCCGGCCTGGAAGACTGCGTATCAGCTCTTGCCTATGTGGTGGAGCAGGCAAGCGCGTTCGGTATCGATCCAGATCGGATAGCGGTTGCCGGCGATAGTGCCGGCGGCAATCTGGCCGCTGTCCTTTCACTTCTCGCGCGGGATGGCGTTGCCCGGAAAATCTCGGCGCAACTTCTGCTCTATCCCAACACCGATGCCCGACAGACGGCCGACAGCTATGCCAGATTTTCAGAAGGATACGGTTTGACTGCATCGACGATGCGCTGGTTCCGGAATCATTACGTCCGCGATGCGGCTGATATCGGTGACTGGCGCGTCTCTCCCCTGCGCGTCGGAAATGTCGCGGGTGTGCCGCCAGCCTTCGTCGCGATTGCGGGCCAGGATATCCTCGCAGACGAAGGCGAGGCCTATGCCCGCCGGCTTGCCGAGGCGGGTGTCCCTGTAATCCTGCGGCGCTGGCCGGATCAGATCCATGGCTTCGTTTCCATGGGGCGGCACATTGCGGCGGCGCGGCGGGCGGTGGAAGAGGCGGTTGCCGGATGGCGCAGCCTCGTCGATCACGCCGACTGACGCATTACCAATGTACCGTCGAAGATGATTTTTCGTGCAACGACCTGCTTGGTGTCATCGTCTTCGTCCAGCATCGAAAGCAGTGTGTCGACGCTGCTGCGTGCCATGGCTGTGAAGTCTTGCGCCATCGTCGTTAATGGCGGGCAGGTATAGCGGCTGAGGGGGTGGTCGTCATGGGCGGCGATGCGGAGATCGCTATCGCTCCTGCGGCCGACGCGAAGGCCGCGCGAATGGGCGGCTGCCATCGCGCCGAAGGCGAGGCGATCGTTCGCACAGAGGATCGTCCTGCCCGGAAGCGTACCGGCCGCGATCATTGCGTCGGTCTGCTCATATCCCATACGTTCGAAATCCCAGCCATAGCTCTCTGTGGCGCCAAACACGACCGGTTCGAAACCGAGCGATTCCATCGTGGCGATATAACTTGCCAGCCGCTCCCCGGAATTGTGATTGACATGCGGAATGTCGAAATATGCAGGCGGCTCCCCCGATCGGCAGAGATAGTCGACAATGGTCGCAACGCTTTGAGCGTTGTTATTGCCAATGAAGGGAGTGTCGCCTTCGATGAACGTATCGAAATAGACGATGGGAATGCTCTCCCGGAGTTTTTCGAAGATGCCAGGCTCGGAAGAAAGCCCCAGAGGCGCGATGATCGCGCCGGCAGCCTTCAAGGACAGAAGCGTGTTCACAGCCTCGGCTTCAAGATCCGGCAGGCCGTGGGACGAAATGACGATTGGCCAGTAACCTTCACCACGGACGAGCAATTCCAGACGGTTGACCATTTCGGCATAGAATGGATCTGTGATGACAGGCACGAGAATGCCGATGTTGCGTGTCCTCTTGCGATTGAGGTTGCGCGCATAGAGATTAGGACGGTAATCCGATGCCGATAGCGCCTCCTCGATACGTTTACGCGTCACCGGCTTTACGCTGTTCGGGTCATCGAAATATCTCGAAAGCGTTGGACGGGAAACGCCACAGGACCGGGCGAAATCGTCCATGGTTTTGATCGTCATCTTGGCCATTGGCAATTCTGGTTGCACTGCGCCGAGGATCGTCTGCGTCAGCCGATATCGCAAAGGCGATCAGTGTGGGGGCTTTCGAATTGCGTTTGTAGCCTGACAATGTCGCATGCGCAAAATTTTTTGTTACGTAAAGCACAATTGGCAGCCTGATCGCCTCTACACATAACGCACTTCGACTCCCAGCTTGTCCAACCGATTGCGAATCCCGTGCGGCATGCCGGTGTCGGTGATGATCAGATCGACACGTGAAAGCGAAAATGCCTTGGACGAGGCGCCAATATCCCACTTGCTGGAATCCGCCACGAGGATGACACGCCTCGCCATGCGGACCAGATTACGTTTTGTGCGTGCAATGTCCTCCGAGACATCGACGACATCGAATGCGTGATCGATGGCATGAGCGCTGAGGAACGCCTGGTGGGCGACAAGGCCGCCCACGGCCTTGTCGGAATCCGAGACGATCGTGCTGACGGTGCTTGGAAAGACCCGGCCGCCGATCATATGCACGTCCAGCCCCGGCCGATACATCAGATGCTGCGCGATGTTCATGGCGGTTGTGGCCACCACGACATTGTTGACCGGGGGCATTTGCATGGCGACCTGCAGCAGTGTCGAGCCACTGTCGAACACAACGGACTGGTTGTCGATGATCTGGCGCGCCGCCATCTGCGCGATGCGTCGCTTGGCATCGAAATTGCGGTTCATCCGTTCTTCGAAGGCTGCCGCGGGCGAACTGGCCGGCAAAGCTATCGCACCACCATGCGTCTTGATGAGCTGCTTCTTGGCATCCAGAATTTCCAGGTCGGACCGGATGGTCACTTCGGAGACGCCGAAGTTCTCCGCCAGCTGCGTGGTGCGCGCTTGGCCGGTTCGCTGAAGTTCCAGCATGATCTGATGTCGTCGTTGTTCCGCAAGCATGTGTTACCTCAAATTCCTTTCGATGACGGTACTGAACTTTCGAAAATCGAAAATCCAGGGCAACCATTGTGGTCAAAAGACGCGATGAAGGGCGGTATCAGCATATGTCCAGTCCACGTTCCACTTATCTTAAATCAAAACGAAAGAAATCGAAATATTGAACATTCGTTTATTTTCGAGTTAGGGTCTCAACGCGAAATCAAACTTGTAGAGGGACAGTATCGATATGGGCCTTGGAACCAAAATTCGCCTGTCACGGCTGTTTTCACATCCGTCGGGGCATTTGTTCGGTGGCGCGGTCGACCACTTCGTTGGCTATGGCAACGTCCGTGAGGGCGGCCTGGCGGATCTGCCGGGCGCTCTAAAGCGGGTGATGGCCGGAGAGCCGGACTATATCAGCATTCAGCCTGGTGCTGCGCGTCACTTGTGGCCCGCTTATGCCGGCAAGGCCGCACTTGTCATTCAAGCCGGCTGCTTTACGCCGGACGACAGAATCCGTCAGTTGATCGCGACCCCTGAGGATGCGGTACGCTACGGTGCCGATGCTCTGGCCGTTGCCATTCCGGTGCGCGGCAATACGGAAGGCGAATATATTCGCTGGCTCACCGATACCGTCAACGCCGCTGCCCGCTTTGAAATGCCGGTCGTTGCCCATGTCTATCCCCGCGACTATTCAAACGGCGGCAAGATCGTCTTCACCCCCCACGAAATCGCCTATGCCGTGCGGATCGGGTTTGAGACCGGCGTTGACGTGATCAAGGTCGGATACACCGGGGACTTCGGCTCTTTCCAGGAAACCGTCGCCACCTGCCCGGTTCCCGTCGTTATCGCGGGTGGTCCGAAAACGGAAAATCTGCTCGGAGCTCTGACGCAGACCTTCGATGCCTTACGCGCCGGAGCGAAGGGTGCCGTGGTGGGACGAAACCTTTGGGGACACGGCGACACGACGATGGCGGCGCGCGCCTTCAAGCTTGTCATTCACAGCGGCATGGCGCCGCAAGAGGCGCTCGCTGCCGCGGGCGGTTGACAGGTGACACACAACCTTCAGGTTCTGGGCTTCGGGGCTCTGGCGATCGACGATATCATCTATGTCGACCGCCCGCTGAGTGCCGGCAAGGGGAAAGTGACAAATCGTACCCAGGACCACGGCGGCAATGTCGCGACGGCCCTTGTCGCGGTCGCAAAGCTGGGGGGACGGGCCGGTTTCATCGGTTGGCTGAGCGATCAGCCTCTCACCGATATCAGCGCCCGCGAGCTTGAACGGCACGGGGTCGATATATCCTTTGCGCCGCGCCGCTCCGATGCCAGGCCAATACGTTCGGTCATCACGGTCGGACCTGAAGGCGACAGATTTATCGCCTATGACGATGATGTGCCGCACGGGACCTCGGAGTCGCTGACCGACAGCACTCTTGCGCAAGCTCAGGTGCTTTTGATCGACGGTTATGCCACCCACGCTGATACGATCGTTGCGCGCGCCCGCAAGCTGGGCTTGGCAGTGGTGGCAGACATTGAATGGACGATCGGGCCGGCAACCGAACGATTGATGAGCCTGTCCAACCACTTGGTATTGCCATTGAAATTTGCGCAGACTTATTCCTGCGAAACCGATCCGGCGTTGATCCTGCGCAAGTTGTGGTCTGACGACCGAAGCGCAATCGTTTTAACCGACGGCGAGCGAGGATCCTATATCAGGCAGACCGGAGACGCCGTTTTGTGGCATGTTCCGGCCTACGAGGTGAAAGCAGTCGACACGACGGGCGCCGGAGATTGCTTTCACGGCGCTTATGCTTTTGCGCTGACACAGGGAAAGCAGCCTGTCGACTGCGCCATTTATGCAACTGCCGCAGCCGCGATCTCTGTGACTGGCCCCGGTGGCCGCATGGCGCTGCCGGATCAAAGCGCCTGTCTCGCGTGGCTGGCGAGGGAAAATGCACCCGTGCCCAGGCCGGTTGTGCCGCAAGGCTGAGAATCCATCACACTGGTGTCCTGGACGATCGGATTTGTGCTGCGCAGATGACGGTTTCGGTTCGATCCGAAACAGCACCGGGGAGGGGCTGTCCTGAAGATTGGATGGCGGTGATAATAGGGAGGAAGTGCCGTGGCTGTTGTTGTACTGGACAAGATTTGCAAGACCTTTGGAACCAAATTCCACGCGATCAAGAATCTTAGCCTGACGATAAATGATGGCGAGTTCCTCATCCTCGTCGGCCCTTCGGGATGCGGAAAGTCGACGGCATTGCGCATGATCGCCGGGCTGGAGGAGATCAGCAGCGGGACCCTGAGCATCGGTGGAGAGAATGTCGAGGATCTCGCGCCGAAGGACCGGGATATAGCGATGGTCTTTCAGAATTATGCTCTCTATCCGCATATGACGGTGTTCGATAACATTGCCTTTTCGATGAAACTTGCGGGCAAGAGCAAGGAAGAGCGCACGAAGCGGGTCCACGAAATAGCAAAGACCCTTCAGTTACATACGCTGCTCGACAGCAAACCGGCCGCGCTCTCCGGCGGCCAACGCCAGCGGGTCGCCATGGGCCGCGCAATGGTGCGGGAACCGGCAGCGTTTCTCATGGACGAGCCCCTGTCAAACCTCGATGCCAAGCTGCGCGTGCAAATGCGCGCCGAAATCGTCAGCCTGCAAAGGCAGCTAGGTGTGACGACGATCTATGTGACACACGATCAGACCGAGGCCTTGACCATGGGCGACCGGGTTGCGGTCTTGAAGGGCGGTGTCCTTCAGCAGGTCGACACGCCGAAGACATTGTATAGCCGGCCGGTCAACGCCTTCGTTGCGGGTTTCATCGGCTCGCCATCCATGAACCTGTTCGAGGGCCGCTTGCAGAACGGTAGGATCGAGCTGCCGACCTTTTCCATACCGGTCGCGACAAGTGCATTTGAGCACTCTCCCGGTCTGACGGCATTCGAGGGTCAGACGATCATTTTCGGCATTCGCCCGGAAGATCTCTACGACAGCGGTCTGGAATCGGGATCACGCTACCCGACGATACCGGCCCTTGCAAAATCGATCGAGGAATTGGGCTCGGAACTGATCGTTCATTTGAAGATCGAAGCGGTGCGTATCGACTCCGGCGACCCCGATGCCGTCGAGGACTTGAGCGGTGCGGCAAACGCCGTAGCGAAGTTCGAAGCCGTCAGCGCGGTCCAGCCGGGCGCAATGATCAACCTGGCGATCGATACGACCAAGTTGCACTTCTTCGATCCCCGGACGCATTTGGCAATCTAACCCGGAAACGCTCCAGGATGAACCGCGATAGCGGAGTTGGTCGGTGGCAATCGCAAAAGCACACGCTTGCTTCGTTGCTCGGACGTATTCGTCGCCAAGATCCTCGCTTTTTGCGTAGCGGCTTGGCGCGCTCTCGCATCGAGAGCGCAAGATCTCACACCGTCTCGTAACCCTGTGACCTTGCAGCCATATGTCAGGTTCCCCTGGTGTTTGTTGATGCCTGAGTGCAACTTTAAAGGCTTGTTGTTGTTGGATAGAACAACCAGGATAACCCCACTTTTCTTCGGTCGCCAAGCCTTTCATTTGTTTTCCTTTGGACGACGCAGCTTTCATTTGTTTACGAAAGTAAAGAAAAAATGAGACACGAGAAAATGTCTCAGAAAGAAAAAACATCTCCAAATCCGAGGATAAAATCCAAATTAATCAATATCTTAGCTTCGTTTTTCTTGCGCCCGCAGTCTTCTTGCTTTTTCCGATTGCAGTTCTTCATTGACAGCCAGACCCCTGAAGGAACCTACTTTGGTCTCGATCGGGAGGATCGAGCGAAATATCGTTTCAGGGAGGGAAACATGAACGTCAGAAGATATATCGTGGCGGCTCAGTCGGCTGTGGCCGCCTGGGCACTATGCGCCACCTGCGCCTTTGCCCAGACCAATATCGAGTTCATCCAATGGTGGGAGCCAGAAATGCCCGCCGGTGCTCTGCGAAGCATCATGGACGACTTTGAAGCCAAAAACCCCGACATCAAGGTGACGCTCGTCAGCGGTCCCTATTCGGCTACCCATGATCAGATCGTCGTCGGCGCCGCGTCCGGGACACTCAGCGATGTCGTCGGCCTGGACGGCGCATGGGTCAACGGCTTGGCAAAGCAGGGCGCGATCGCCTCGATGGACAGCTTGATGGCTGACGCCAAATATGATCAGAGCCAGATCGCCGACATCATCAAGGTCAATGGGCAAAGCGTCATGTTCCCGCTTGCCTCCTTCGTCTACCCGGTTTTCGTCAACCTCGATCTGGCAAAGGCCGCCGGCGTCGAAAAGATGCCGACAAACCGCACGGAGTTCGCCGCTGCCGCGAAGAAGATGACCAATGCGGACAAGAACCAATATGGTTGGGTGCTGCCGCTGTCGTTGCAAAATCCCGGTGGCATCCAGAATGACGTGATGTCCTGGGTGTGGGCATCCGGAGCATCCATGCTGAAGGATGGCAAGCCCGATCTGGAAAATGCCTCCGTCGTCGGCACGCTTGAATACATCAAGTCACTGCAGGACGCCGGCCTCATCTCGCCTGGTATTTTTGCCAAGAAGGAACAGGACAAGGTCGAAGAATTCGTCAACGGGCGTGTCGGCATGATGATCGACTCCTTGGCGCACATCAATCTCATTCGCCAGCGAAACCCCGATCTGAAGTTCGGCATCTCCGCCCTTCCGGCCGTCGACGGCTATACCGGCAAGCGCGGGCTGCCCTATGCTTCCTGGGGTATCGGCATCAGCGACAAAAGCGAGCACAAGGCGGAAGCCTGGAAACTCGTCGAATATCTGATGAGCCCGGAGGTGAACAGCCGCCTCGTGTCGATCGCCAACGCCTTCCCGGGCAATATCCACGCCAAACCCGATTTCTCCAAGTCGGACCCGCTGTTTGAAGAAGCCTTCAAGATATTCCAAAGCGGGAAGCTGGCCAACGAATTCGTCGGATTGCCGGTGGCCGAAGATCTCATGCGCCAGATGAACGTCGAAGTTCAAAAGATGTTCGACGGTCAGCAAAGCGCGAAGGACGCGGCTGCCAATACGCAGAAGCAATGGTTGGTCGAGTTCAGCAAGTAGTCTCCCAAGACGGTGGCGGCAGCGTGACAGACTTCTATCACGCTGCCGCCGCATCGCGACGAAGCAATGCGTTACGACCAGGGAGAAAATTACCTCTCATGAGCCTCGCCACAGAAACTATGATCCGGACGCAAGCAAAAACGCGCAAGCGTGGTATACTGTCTTACAAGATAAGAAAGAGGCTGGTTCCCTACTTCTATGTTGCCCCAGCGACATTTCTGTTCTGCCTCCTGATGCTGTTTCCCATGATCACCGTCCTGCGCTATTCGCTCATGGACGGCGCGATCACGAAAAAGGACGCGTCCTTCGTCGGATTGCAGAACTATGTGACGATCTTCAAAGATCCGATTTTCTGGCAATCGGTCGGGCAGACCCTCTACTTCACGTTGATGAGCGTCATCTTCCATCTTCTGATCGGTTTGGCCTTCGCCCTTTTGCTCAACAGCCAGCGTGTCGATCCGTTGATCAGAAGCATCCTGCGGGTTCTCTACATTTTGCCGTGGCTCTTCACAGCTGTCATCATCGCCATCATCTGGCGGCTGCTGCTGGATCCCAATGGCGTCGTCAACAGCATCCTGATGACGCTGCATATCATTGACTTCAAGGTCGAGTGGTTTTCTTCGACGACAACCGCGCTGCATGCGCTGACCTTTGCGAATATCTGGGCGGGATACCCGCTCTACATGGTCAGCCTTCTCGCCGGTCTTCAGGGCATTCCCAAGGATCTTTACGAGGCCGCCGGCATCGACGGTGCCAACGAGTTCCAGAAATTCCGCTACATCACCATCCCGCAACTGATGCCGATCATCATCAGCATCGCCTTGCTTGATTTCATCTGGACGATGCAGGTCTTCCCCCTCGTATGGATGACGACGGGAGGCGGTCCGATCTACGCGACCGAGGTGCTCAGCACATACACCTACAAACTGGCGTTTTCGAGCTATGAATTTTCGCGCGCGTCGGCGAGCGCGATCTTCATTCTGATCATCTCGATGGGCGCCACATATTTCTACATCAAACATCAGAAGGCCAGGTAACCGGCAATGGCAAAACGCTCTCTCAGTCGCACCATCGTACCGACCCTGCTGACATATCTCGGGCTGGCGGTCGGGCTGGTCTTCGCGGGCTTTCCGATCCTGTGGATGTTCTTCACGTCCTTGAAGTCGAACACCGAGATCTTTGCCCTCCCGCCGCGGCTGCTGCCCGACCGTTTCACCAGCGTCGCCTATCTTGCCATCTTCAACGATCCAACGAAGGTTCGCTTCTTTCTCAACAGTTATCTCGTCGCAGGAGTGGTAACGGTTCTGACGGTGCTGATCGCCATCCTGACGGCCTATGCTTTCAGCCGGTATTCATTCCGGCTCAAGAAAACGCTGAACGTGTTCATCATCAGCACGCAGACCGTGCCGCCGATCACGCTTTTGATCCCCTATTTCGGCATGGTCGTCGCCTTCGGCATTTTCAACACGTATTTCGCGTTGATTCTGACCTACATGGTCTTCACCCTGCCTTATGCGATCCTTCTCATGACCGGCTATCTCAATACCCTGCCAAGGGAGCTCGATGAGGCAGTGCTTGTCGACGGCGGCTCAAGCTGGACGGCGCTGTGGCGTGTGATCATCCCGCTGTCGGTGCCTGGCATCGTCGCGACCGCGGTCTATACGTTTCTGTTGGCATGGAACGAATTCCTCTTTGCCTTGACGTTGACGAAGTCGATGGACATGCGAACCGTTCCCATTGGTATCGAATTGCTTATGGGCCAACATGCGTTCGAGTGGAACGAGATGATGGCGATGAGCGTGCTCGGATCGCTCCCGCTTCTGGTCCTATATCTGATTGCGCAACGCTACTTTCTCGCGGGAATGGCTGCCGGATCGGTGAAGAGCTGAAAACGAACCATTGTCTGGCTTAGCCCAAGGCTCAGTCGAGAGACTGATGAACTGTGGGGTACGGTGATGTCACGTTGTCTGTGGCGTCATTTCAGCCGCATTACCCTTCGATCGGTAAGCCGCAGACGACATGACACTACCCAGCAAGCCACCGGCCTTGATCCTCATTCGTCGCCTGGGACACCGTAGGATGGCGCTGCCGAAGGGTTCAGCGCGCGGGTGACATAGGCGCTCGCCTGTGGCTGATAGACTTCCCAAGCGCGTCCGACGGCAGCCACCGGGCAGCCATCGTCCAGCCAGTCGACCCGCAGCTCCGCATAGGGCCAGCTTTGGCTGTCGACCACGATCAGGCCTGCTGAATGGATCGGGCCAGCCTCGCCGCCGGCGACGACGGCGGCTCTCAGCGCTGCGATCAACCGATCTCCGAGCGAGCCCTTTGAACTTTCGAACGCCCCGATCATCGCAGCCGGCACGCCATCGTTTGCCAACAAATTTCCTCCGGCGACGCAGTCCTTGCCGGACGCGGACGTCCAGATGCCGAGCGCTTTTTCGCCGGAATGGATGGCCGTCGTGCCGTTCGCATCAACAGCGAGAACCTGACGATAGTCCGGATAGGCATCGTGCTTACGGGCAGCGCTGACGGCCTCGTCCGCGTTCCCGCCATCCGCCAGCCTGTCAAGCACGAAGGGACCGAGTTCCGGGTTTGTCACATTCTGCGTGGCGACGGCACCGATGCCTGCGCGCGCCCAGGCGCATCGTGCCGCGACTGCAGGGGAGGAGGACGAGATCGCCACTCCGAACTGGCCGGTCTGCGCACAGCGCGCCACAATGGAAAACGTCATTCAAAACTCCTGTATCGGCGGCCTGGGTGGAGACCCTTCAGCCAATGTTTCGATGGAACGCCGACCGTCAGTCTGCCCGGTCGGCTCGTTTCGTGCGCCGTGAGTTCGCGTCAGTCCGGAATGACGGCCGTAGCATCAATCTCGACCAGCCATTCGGGACGGGCCAGAGCAACGACGACAAGGCCGGTGCAGACCGGGTGCACCTCCTTGATATATTCTCCCATGGTCCGGTAGACCGCCTCGCGGTGGCGCACATCGGTCAGGTAGACGACAAGCTTGGTGACATGCTCCATCTTGCCGCCGGATTCCTCGACGAGCTGCCGGATGTTCTGCATTACCTTATGGGTCTGTTCGACCGGATCGTGGCTGTCGATATTCTTGGCGGTATCGAGATCCTGCGGGCACTGGCCGCGCAGGAAGATCACCGTGCCACGGGCAACGACAGCCTGGCAGAGATCGTTGTCGAGGTTCTGCTCGGGGTAGGTTTCCTTGGTGTTGAACTTGCGGATGCGGGTATGCGCCATTGTCTTCTCCATCGGGTCGGGAAAGCAGTGTATCGTGTGGGTGTATGCGGGTGGGCCAATCGGCTGTGATCAGTCCTGAGGCGCGTAAGCGAGATAGTTTTCCTGGATGAGGATGTGGTCGGCCACGTGCTTGGCGTCATGCCAGACACCCCAGATGAAGCTTGAGCCGCGACCGGAGAGCCAAGGAAGGCCGAGGAAATAGATGCCCTTTTCCGGCGAAACGCCTCTGAGGTGCTTCGGACGACCTGCTTCGTCGAAGGCGTTCACCTTCATCCAGCTATAATCGGAGGTGAAGCCGGTGGCCCAGATGACCGTGGTGACACCGGCACCCCTGAGATCCAGTTCGACGAGCGGATTGGTGACACAGTCGACCGCGGGTCCGAGAAGGCGTGCTTCCGGTTCTTCCGGTAGATCAAGGCCGTTGCGAGCCACGAAGGCGTCGGCCTCGTCGAGCAGCGAGAGATAGTTCTGGTCGCCTCGGTCCAGATTGCGGGCAAGGTCATCGGCAAATGACAGCTTGCCCTTGTTGTAGGCGCCCGTCATGCCGACCAATACCATTCCCTGCGCCGCAAGGCGGCGAAAATCGATGGTCTCGCCACCGCGCGCGCCGCTGACGGCGATCGTGACATGTTCGGTGCCTTGGGCCTGGGGCTGCCCGTCCCATTTGCCCAGAACGCCGAGCCACCAGACGAAGTCACGGCCGCGATAGGCGCGGGGCGGACGATCATGCGGCCCGACCGACAGATAGACCTTGCGACCGGCACGCATCAGCTCCTCGGCGATCTGTACGCCGGAAGAGCCAGCACCGACGACGAGTACGGCGCCTTCCTGAAGTTGCTTCGGATTGCGATAGTCGCTCGAATGCATCTGGTGGACGCCGGCTTCTTTCGGGACGATCGGCGGAATGTTGGGTTTCTGGAATGGGCCGGTCGCGGCGACGACGTTGCGGGCTTCAATCACGCCGTTTGATGTCTCGATGCGAAAGCCGGGACGGCCTTCGAGCCGCTCGACACTGGTGACGTCGACACCGCAGCGGATCGGCGCATCGTATTTCCTGGCATAGGCTTCGAAATAGTCGGCGACGCGTTCCTTGGGGACGAAGGCATCTGCGCTTCCGGGAAAGTCCATGTTGGGAAAGCGGTCGTGCCAGGCAGGCCCATTGGCGACCAGCGAATCCCAGCGCATAGAGCGCCATCGTTCGGCGATGCGGCCCCGCTCCAGAACGAGGTGCTCAACATCGTTCCTGCTGAGATGCTCGCTCATGGCGACACCGGCCTGGCCCGCCCCGATAACGAGCGTGTGAATTTTTTCGACCGACATGAATAGTCCTTCTGTGGCTCACCGGATCCAGTGATCCTGCGATTGCATGTCCTTGGTCTAGCGAATGGGGTGGTTTGGGAAAATTACGATTTCCTTCAGCACTGATTAGGATTGGCGGAAGCAATGCGCCTGCTTCGCCCTGCAGCCTGCGCCGTCGGTGTTTACACTTTAGCAAATGATAAATATTGAGCATGTATTGCAGGCGCAGACCATCCGGGGTCATGCACCATTGGACGCAACCCGATCCTGGGGCATCGGCATAAAGGTCAGATATGCGGTTTACGCTTCGCCAGCTCGAATACTTCATCGCTACGGCGGAAGCTGGTTCGATCACCCTTGCGTCCGAACGCATCAGAGTTTCGCAGCCATCGATCTCGACCGCGATTTCTCAGCTCGAGATCGAGCTCAAGACCCAGCTTTTCCTGCGGCGCCACGCGCAGGGGCTGTCTCTCACCCCGGCAGGGCAGAAGCTTCTTGCGCAGGCAAAAACCGTCATCGAAGACGTTCAATACATGTATACCGCTGCCTCGGAGGCGACCGATCAGGTACGGGGAACGCTCTCGCTCGGCTGCCTGCTGACGTTCGCGCCCATGGTCCTGCCGGAGGTCAGCCATAGTTTCAACGCGGCTTACCCCGGCGCCCATGTTCGCCCGACCGTCGCCGATCACAGCGTACTCCTGTCCAAGCTGGAGAGAGCGGAACTCGACATTGCCTTATCCTACGATCTCTCTGTTCCGGAGGGCTTTGAGTTCACCCCGCTTGCGGAGCTTCCGCCTTACGTCCAGGTGGCGGAGACCGACCCTTTGGCGCAGCTGTCGGCCGTGACATTGGGAGAGCTGGAGAAGCACGATTTCATTCTCCTCGATCTGCCATTGTCGCGAGATTATTTTCTTGGCCTGTTTGCCGCAGCCGGCGTGACGCCGAACATCGTTGCCCAGCTCCAGCATCAGGAAGTCATACGAACGATGGTCGGCAGTCGCTATGGATATACTTTGGCGAACGTCCGGCCCAAGAACAAGGCAGCGCTCGACGGGCGACGCCTCGTTTCGTTGCGCCTTGCCGGCAATCACAAGCCGATGCGAATTGGACTGATCCGGGTCGGTCAGCAGGTGACGACGCGCATCGTGCGAAGCTTCGAAGATCATTGTAAAAACCTGATCTCCGACAGCTATGTGCCTGGAATGGAAGCGCCCATTCTCAATCTCCGTCGGAGCCAGCCGGACTAACTCGTTTTTTTCAAAGCATCAGTTCCGAATATCCTATTTTCCTTTTCTGTCCTCGGGTGAGAGTGTGCGCGCCGTCGCCCGGCGCGCCGCCGGGCAAGTCGTATCCGGAGGTTCCCTTGCCCAATACTGCCGCATCCGCCGATCTACAGATCGAGTCCGTCCTGGCCTCAATGTCAAACGAGGAAAAGGTCGATCTTCTTTCCGGCTTCGGCATGTGGAAGACGGCAGGGATCCCCGCCTATGGTATCAAGCCGATCGTCATGACCGACGGCACTTATGGCGTGCGTTATTCGATCCCGCAGATCGACGGCGATGAACGCGGCGGCATGGACATCGACGCTTTCCTTTCCGTCGTCAACCAGCGCGCAAGCGACGTCGCGGTCGCCTGGGGCGAGATGAAGCCGGCAACATGCTTCCCGAATGGTTCGGCCATGGGCAACTGCTGGGACGAAGCACTGATGCTGCGTCTCGGCGAATTGCTTGGCAAGGAATGCCGCGCGATGGGCGTGCACCTGCTGCTTGGCCCGGGCATCAATATTCGCCGCACGCCGCTGGCGGGCCGCTCCTATGAATACTATTCCGAAGATCCGTTCGTTACCGGCAAGCTTTCGGCAGCCGTGATTGAAGGCATCCAGTCGCAGGGTGTCGGCACCTCGCTCAAGCATTTCGCCTGCAACAATTCCGAGGTGGAGCGCACCACGATGGACAGCATCGTGGAGGAGCGCGCTTTGCGCGAGATCTATCTGAAGGGTTTCGAGATTGCGATCAAGCAGTCGAAGCCCTGGACGATCATGTCCTCCTACAACCGCTTGAACGGTGTCCAGGCCTCGGAAGATCCCTGGCTTTTGAACGAGGTCCTGCGTGGTGACTGGGGCTATGAGGGCGTCGTCGTCTCGGACTGGCATGGCATCAAGGATCGGCCGACCTCTCTGATATCGGGCGGCGACCTCGATATGCCGGAAAGCCCGCGCCGCAAGGCTGATCTGCTGGCGGCACTCAACGCCGGTTCCGTATCTTCTGATATTGTCGATCTTTCCTGCAGGCGGATGCTGGACCTGATCGAGCTCTGCAACGAGGGCGCCTCGGCTCCGGTTCCTGTCTATACCGCCGAGCAACATCACGCCGAGGCACGGGCAATGGCAGCCGCCTCCATGGTTCTCGCCAAAAACGAGGGACTGCTGCCGATTCGTTCCGACATGAAGACTATCCTTGTCGTTGGCCGCGATGCGGCAACGCCCGTCATCCAGGGCTCCGGATGCGCGACGACGACCCCGACCATGGTCGACCAGCCCTTGGAGGAGTTGGAAAAGGCGCTTGACGGACACCACACCATAATTGTCAGGGCGGAAGCGGACGCCGAAACCCTTGAACTCGCGGCCAAGGCCGACCTCGTCCTGGTTTATACGTCCACGGAAGGCGCCTATGACGGGGAGGGGTCGGACCGAACCACGCTCGCACTTGGTCCGGGACAGGACGAGATGATTGCCGCCCTGGCTGCCGCCTCGGAAAAGGTCGCGGTCGTAATCGCCTGCCCGGATGCGGTGGAAATGCCGTGGATTGACGCGGTTGGCGCCGTGCTCGTGACATTCTATTCCGGCCAGGCGATGGGCGGGGCTGTTGCGGACCTCGTGACCGGCAAGGTCAATCCGTCGGCGAAGCTCTCCGTCACCTTCCCCAAGCGCCTGACCGATGTCCCCGGTTTCATGCATTATCCGGGCGAGAACGGTCGCCACATATATGGTGAGAGGATTCATGTCGGTTATCGGGCCTATGATCTGCGCGAAATCGAGCCGCTGTTTGCTTTCGGTCATGGCCTGAGTTTTACGACTTTTGCCTATTCCGACCTGACGCTCTCGGCATCCGAAATCGGCCTGCACGACGAGATCAGCGTCGGCTTCACGATCACTAATACCGGCGAGCGTGCCGGCGCGGAAGTCGCGCAGCTCTACCTGCAGGCCCCCGGCAAGCGGCTGAAGCGCTCGCCCCAGGAGCTCAAGGGCTTCGCCAAGCCCATGCTGCAGCCCGGCGAAAGCAAGCGCGTCGAGATCGTGATCAAGGGCACCGATCTGGCGGTCTGGGATCCGGCCCTCGGACGCTGGGTGCTTGAACGCGTGGATGCCCGTATCGTCGTTGGCGCCTCGTCGCGCGACCCCAGACTTGTGGGCGACCTCACCTTGAAGCCGTCGGTCCTGCCCTTCCGCCGGCTGGCATATGATACCCAGCCCGCCTACGTGCTTCCGAATGTGATCGCCTGCGAGCGGATCTGCGCCTATCTCACCACCCGCTGCGGCATCTCGGCGGAAGATGCGATGCGGATGCTGAACCATTGTTCCAATTCGTTCTATGGTATCTTCACATCGCTCGAACGCCGTCTGAGATTGTCGATCCCCGAGACCGAAGTCGCAGGCCTGATTGCTGACGTCAATGCAGCGATGGATGCAGCCGAGGCCGAGCTGTGACGCTGACGGAAGAGTGGCTTGGCCGACTGATCGCTCATCCCACGGTCAGTGCCGACACGAACCTGCCGCTGATCGACGAGATCGAGACGGCGTTGATGAAGCTCGGCGCGGTCTGTGAGCGCTTCTATGACGAGACGGGTCGAAAGGCATCGCTGCTTGCGAGGTTCGGGCCGGATGCGACCGGCGGATTGATGCTGTCCGGCCATGTCGACGTCGTTCCGGTCGCAGGCCAGGACTGGACGGTGCCGCCATTCCAGATGACCCGGCGCGACGAGCGCCTTTACGGGCGCGGCAGTGCGGACATGAAGGGTTTCGTTGCTTCGATCATGGCGCTCACCGAGCGGCTGGAGCCTGAAACCCTTACGGCACCACTCTGGCTCGCCATTTCCTACGACGAGGAAATCGGATGCGTCGGCGTTCGGCCGATGATCGAGGAAATCGCCGATCGCGGCATCCGCCCGGATCTGATCATGGTCGGAGAGCCGACGTCGATGCAGCTCGGCCTGGGGCACAAGGGCAAGATGGCCTTCCGTGTCACTGCCACGGGCGTGCCCAGACATTCCGCGGAGGCGCCGCTGGCGCTCAACGCTCTTCATCTGGCGACGGATTTCATTGCCGGCATCCGCAAGCTGCAGGATGAGATTACGGCCAGGGGGCCGCGCGAGGCTGGATATTCGATACCCCACGCAACCGTTCATGTCGGTAAGCTTTCCGGCGGTACCGCTGTCAACCTGGTGCCCGATCGCGCCGAATTGCTGATGGAATGCCGGTTGATGGCGGCGGATGATCCCTTGGCCATGGCCGAACGAATCCGAAAGATCGCGGCCGCTGCCGTTGCCCCGCATCGGGCAAGGTTCCCAGAGGCTGCAATCGAGGTGGAAGACAGCGGCAGCTATCCGGGCCTGGCGACCGAGAGCGATGATCCCGCGGTGCAAGATTTTGCATCCTGTCTGCCGGAGGGTACGCCCGAATGCCGAGTGAGTTTCGGTACGGAAGGCGGATTATTTGCGCAGGCGCTCGAGGTTCCTGTCGTGATCTGCGGGCCGGGTAACATGGAGCAGGGCCATCGGCCGGACGAGTTCATCGAGACGAGCCAGCTTGCCGCATGCGACAGCCTGCTTCTTGAGATTGTTCATCGGTTCTGCCGTGGCAGCGAAAAGATTGCTTCGCATGTCCCAAAGCAGATGAACGGAAAATTGTAATTTACCGAAGCCGCACCGTTGGGAAATGTAGGCTGATAAATATCAAAACGAACCCGGAGGGTACTATGAACGAAAATTTCTCGCGCCGTGGCTTTATGAAGGCGACCACGGGGCTCGCCGCTGTCGCGCTCGCTGCCCCGACGCTTCTCAAGGGCAATCGAGCCTTCGCTGGCGAAACCCTTGTCGTGCGCGACATGGGCGGTGCGTTTTACGAAGGCTTCAAGGTCGCATTCTACGACACGTTCGCCGCTGAGACGGGCGTCACCATCCAGACCAACACCAACGAGCCGGACCCGATCCCGCAGTACAAGATGGCGATCGATACCGACACGAAGCTCTTTGACGTGGCACTGATGACGCCGGAACATGTGCTACGCATCCGCCAGCTCGGCGACCAGTACATGCTGCCGCTCAATATCGACGTTCCCAACAAGAGCGATTTCGCGCCGAACACATTCGAGCCCGATTTTGTCGGCGTCGCGATCTTCGCGCTTGCCATGGCCTATCGCAAGGATACGGTGAAGACCGTTCCGACGAGCTGGGCGGATTTCTGGAATACCGAGACATTCAAGGGCCGCCGCGGCCTGTGGCGCAGCCCGGTAACGACGCTGGAAATGGCGCTTCTCGCCGACGGCGTTCCACTCGACAAGCTGTACCCGCTCGATGTCGAGCGCGCCTTCAAGAGCCTGGACAAGGTCAAGTCGCAGATCAACATCTGGTGGACCTCCGGCGCCCATGCCACGCAGCTCCTCAAGGATGGCGAGCTTGACCTGATGTCTACCTGGTCGACGCGCGCCCAGGCTGCGATCAACGCCGGTGCCCCTGCAGGCATCGTCTGGAACGGCGGTCTCTTCAATATCGACGGCTGGACGATTGCCGGCAACACCGAGAAGGCTGATCTGGCCCGCAAGTTCATCGAATGGTGCCTGGATGCCAAGCGTCAGGCTGCCTACACCGACATCCTGGCCTGCGGCCCGACCAACATGAAGGCCTACGATCATCTGAGCGCGGAAAAGGCAGTTCTTCTGCCGACCGCCCCGCAGAACATCAAGGGTCTGACCGCCCTCAACGCGGCATATTGGGCGGAGCATCAGGACGAACTCACCCAGCGCTTCGAGCAGTGGATCCTGAGCTGATTTTCGGCTGAAGAGACCACCTGAGCTTCAGGTCCCGCGTTTCGGCGGGGCAGCTTATCTGACAATGGGTGGCCCGGTTCCGCGACTTGCGGGACGGGCCATTTCAACGAACGGAACCACCATGGCTGAACTCTTCGCCAAAGACACTTATGCACGGCAGCGCCTCCGGCTTGACAGCCTGTGGCTTTCGACGCCCGGGCTCGTCTATATGGCGCTGCTGCTGATCCTTCCTGCCGGCGCACTGATCTGGCAATCCTTCGTCAATCCGAAAACCGGCGCTTTCGACCTGACGGTCTACCAGCAGATGTTTTCCGCCGGTGTTTATGTGAAGGTTCTCGCCAACACCTTCGCGATCTCCGCGCAGGTCACGATCGTGTGTCTCCTCGTCGGCTATCCGATCGCGGTCTGGCTTGCGGGCATGCCGGAACGCCGCAGGCGCATGGCCATGTGGCTGGTGCTGCTCCCCTTCTGGGTGAGTCCGCTTCTGAAGAATTTCGCCTGGATCGTGCTTTTGGCGCGCAAGGGCATAGTCGCGCAGATGCTGACTGGCATGGGTTTCGATACCGAGCTGAACCTGCTTTATGGACGTGGAGCCGTCGTCTTCGGCATGGCACATGCCATGTTGCCGGTCGCGATCCTCACCATGCTGCCGACCATGCTTGCAATCGATGGCCGTCTGATGCCTGCCGCAATGACGATGGGCGCAAGCCGCAGCCAGTCGTTCTGGCGCATCTTCCTGCCGCTGTCGATGCCGGGCGTTGCTGCTGCCGGTCTCTTGATCTTCGTGATGGGCCTGGGCTTCTTCATCACGCCCGCATTGCTTGGCTCACCAAACGAAACCGTCATCGGCCAGATGATGATCACTCAGGTACAGAAGCTCTTCAATCTCCGTCTTGCCGGTGCGCTCGCAGCACTGCTTCTTGCCGTAACACTGATCACCATCGCCATCTATGACCGTCTTTTCGGCATGTCGGCGGTATCGGGCAACGGCGCTGTTACGAAACGCGGCGGGATCATTGGTGCGACCGGTGGTGTGATCATCGAGTCCGGTGCAGCGATCAGCGATATCATTGCGCGCCTGCTTCCGGCGCGTCTCGGGCGCGGCGCCTTCACGGTCTTCGTCTGGATCGTCATTCTGGTGCTGATCGTGCCGGTCCTGGCGTTTCCGCCGATGGCCTTCTCCGGCTCGAGTTTCCTGGAATTTCCGCCGAAGAGCTTCTCCCTACGCTGGTTCCAGGCCTATATGGGTTCGGATCAATGGATGGGCGCAACAGCGCGTTCGGCCGTCATTGCGATCGTCACCGGCGTCATTGCCACGATCATTTCCGGCATGGCGGCATATGGTCTGGCACGGACACAGCGAAAGGCGGGTGGGCTGATCTTTCTGTCCTTCATGCTGCCGATGGTGGTGCCCAATATCGTGATCGGCGTATCGCTGTTCTACGTGCTGGCAAAGGTTGGATTGATCGCCACCGATACCGGCATTGTCCTCGGCCATACGCTCTCTGCGATGCCGGTTGTCTTCGTCATCCTTTTGACAACATTCCGCAGCGTCGACTGGCGTCTGCTGCAGGCGGCCGCGACATTGGGAGCCAGCCGCTGGCAGCAGATCAGTCTCGTCCTTCTGCCGCTGGTCAAGGGTGGTGCGGTTGCCGCGTTCCTTTTCGGCCTGCTGCACTCCTTCGAGGAGCTTACGATCGCGCTGTTCGTCGGGGCCGGAGTCAAGCAGACGCTGCCCAAGCAGATGTGGGACGATATCATCCTCAGTATTTCCCCGACCCTGGCTGCTGCCTCGGTCTTCATCGTGGCGGTGGTGACAGTGCTCTTCGTCATCGCCGAAAAGGCAAGGCCGCGCTGACATGCGCATGCCTGCCGATCCCATCACGACCAAAGGAACGAATTTCGACATGTCAGCCGCTTCTGCCAGCACGCCTGAAATCAAACTCAAGGTTCAGGGCCTCGCCAAGCTCTACGGCCACACCATCGCGCTCGATCACGTCGACCTCGATGTTCGCAAGGGGGAGCTCCTGACGCTTCTCGGCCCCTCTGGCTCCGGCAAGACGACGCTTCTCCAATTGATCTGCGGATTGCAGGAGCCAACCGCGGGCACGATCGTCATCGACAGCAAGGACCAGACACACGCTCCGGTCAACAAGCGCGATATCGGCGTGGTCTTTCAGAATTATGCTCTCTTCCCGCACATGACGGTTGCCGAAAACGTTGGCTTTGCGCTGAAGATGCGCAAGCTGCCCAAGGCCGAGATCAACACGAAGGTTGCCAAGGCGCTCGAAACTGTCGGGCTTGCCCATGCAGCCGAGCGCTCTCCGTCGCAGCTTTCAGGCGGCCAGCAGCAGCGCGTCGCTCTTGCGCGCTGCCTCGTCTACGATCCCGCCATCATCCTGATGGACGAGCCACTCGGCGCCCTCGACGCAAAACTGCGCGAAGTGATGCAGATCGAGATCAAGCGTATTCACCGTGAAACGGGCGCTACCATCATCTTCGTGACCCATGATCAGCAGGAGGCCCTGGCCTTGTCAGACCGGATCTGCCTGATGAACAATGGCAAGATCGCGCAGCTCGGCACGCCGCGCCAGATGTACGACGAGCCGCAAAACCTGTTCGTCGCGGACTTCATCGGTGTGTCCTCGATCCTACGCGGCACGGTCAAGGCCGGCGCGCTCGAAACCGCGATTGGCACGCTGCCTATCGCCGGTGAAATACCGGCTGACGGGACAATGGGCGCCTTTGTCGTACGCCCCGAGGTCATCACCCTTGGCGAAGGCTTTTGCGAGGGACGGGTGCGTGAAACCGTCTATGGCGGTTCGGAATTGCGCGTCATCATCGACGCCGGCAGCCAGGAGATCATCGCCCGCGCGCCGTCACAGGCAATGGAGGTGAAGGTGGGGTCCACCATCCGCTTCGGCTGGGCATCAGACGCTGCCCGCTTTCTCGTTGACAGGGATTGAATTGAACCATGAGCGCCGTGCGTTTCCTTTATGATTGCGATCCGGGCGCTGACGATGCGCTGGCCATGCTTCTGGCGCTTGGGCGTCCGGACGCGCTTGATATGATTGCCGTGACATGCGTTGCGGGCAATGTCGGGCTGGATCCGGTCGTCACGAACGCAAGGCGAATTCTCGAGCTTGCCGGGCGCCGCGACATCCCGGTTTATGCTGGTGCAGCCGGGCCGATCATGGCTCCTCGCGGCCGGGTTTCCATCATGCATGGATCGGATGGCCTTGCCGGAAGCACATTGCAGCCGCCAACCATGCCTGTGGCCGATGGCCATGCCGCCAACGAAATCTCCCGGATAGCGCGCGCGGAGGGCAAGCTTCATATTTGTGCCACCGGTCCCTTGACCAACCTGGCACTGGCTCTGCTTCTTGATCCCGAACTGCCGGCTTACGTCAGTGCCATCACCATCATGGGGGGTGCGGCCTTCTGCCCTGGCAATACGACGCCGCTCGCCGAGTTCAACTTCGCCGTCGACCCTCATGCCGCGGCGATCGTCTTCGACAGCGGTATCCCGATCACGATGCTTGGTCTCGATGTTACCCGACAAGCTGTTGTAACCGAGCAAATGATCCGCGACGCACAGGCAATCGGCACACCTGTCGCGCAGGAAGCGGCGCATCTTCTGGTCAACTACGGCTCCAAGGATCCGTGCCTGCACGACCCTGCCGCAATCGCCTGGATGCTGGCGCCGGAAATATTCAAGACCGTGCACGGTCATGTGGCCATCTGCACGGATAGCGGCCCGGCCGCCGGTCAGGTGGTGGCATCCGTCAGCGAGCGGCATCTAGCGGGACGATCACCGAACTGCACGATCGTCACCATCGTGGACGCTGAAGCTTTCGGGAGATTGTTTCTCGATGCGCTGAAGCCCTAGCGGCATCTTTTGGGTTCGAGTCCTTTCAAGGCGAGAGATCGGAAAACTCGGCAGGACTATTAGGTGTTTAGTTGCGAGCATTGGCCGGCTTATGCAATGAAGCGCCTGCCTTTTCGGCCGCCGCCTGCAGACGCTTGTCCCTGGTCCATAGCGCCGCTCGTCGGTCAAGCAGTATCGAGGCGAGTAAGTGGGCATCTGTATAGCCGATGCCCATACCGAAAATGCCGTGACGATCGATCATTATCATCACTTCGTCGTGCGTTGCGACGACCGCCTGTTGCAGACAACGTGACATGCCTGTCGCAGGATATCACCGTGCCGTCGGACGTCGCCTATACGTAAAAATCGAGGTCGTGCAGTGCGGCCCGTACTTCGAGTAGCAATGTTAACAAGGAAGCTGCGAAGAACAGCAGCGCGGCCGAGAACATAATCCCCGCGCCATATTCGTGCCTGAAGCTAAGAAACGAGCTCGCAAATGCCAATATGACGAGCAAGGTCGTGCATATTCCGCTTATCACCGCAAATTCTATTGCCCTATTGAGCAACTTTGCTCGACGCTTCAATCGTGAAAGAACAATTATTAGATGCCTGCGGTCGGGGTCCCCCTCCGGGAGAGCGCTCAAAACATTGCTGCGATCCACGATCCGGTGCATGCGTGTGATCAAAACTGAGATGAATCCTGCCACGGCACCCAACAGAAAGGCCGGCGCAGTCGCTTGTGAGATAACGCGAGAGATCTGTTCCGCGGTTGTAATTTCGCTCAGCATTACTTCTCCTAACCTGAGCGCATGGCGAGAGGTCGATCGTCTTCCCATCCCACGGCTCGGCGCTCGGCGTCCGGCTTCGATTTGAAGTCTGGCGGCATGATCAACACCTGCTTGGGCGACGATATGCGGTTTTGATTCACCGAGATCCGGCAAGCGCCGTAGGTCTGCCGCATGTTTTGATCGACGATGGCAACGGGCGCAATAACCATCGGGATCGCAACTGCCCGAGTTGTAGACGAAGGCGCCGACGGGCGCCTTCGCCTACAACTTTCTTCAACTTCGCATCCCACCGCTGCGAACAGCCATATCGCCTAATAATTCTGCGGTCAGTCAGTTGCCCAGGGAGGGGAGCGATGATCGACATTTTCTTCTCGGGGATCGTATCCCAAATACGGAAACAAACTTTCGGTAGGATACGTTCGCGGTCCTAGCCACAGTCGGCCCGTCAGGTCCACCGGATCATGCATGATCTGAGCAAAGGAAGACTGCGTGGTCAAATTGGCTATCGAACCCATGCCCTTTCCATAGGAAGACTGTCTAGCCCGCCGTCTCGGTTTCCGAACGACGGGCCAACGGTGTTAGCCGAGTTCTTCGACGGCCGGGATCGTCCAGGTGCCGTCGATGATCGACGGATCGTTTTCGTTCGGCCAGTAAAGTCTCAACATCAGGATGAACTTGCCTGCCGGAGCCGGCAGCCAATTAGATTCCTTACCCTCGCCGGGCGACTCGTGCTGCAGGAAAAGGTCCAACGACCCATCGGCGTTATACTTCAGATCCTGCCGGGGGCTGATCGAGTAGCGATTGATAGGGTTGGCGACGAAGAAGTAGTTCTCGTCATACATGGTGATCGACCAGAAGCCGGAGACCGGCGGCGCCTTGCCCTTGTCGAAGTGGATGACGTAGTTCTTCCGTCCATCATAGGCCCGCTCGTGTGCGTCCTTTTGAGACGTCGGATAGACAGCGTCCTGGGGACGATTGGCACCGAGACCAATCGCCGTGACGAGCGCCCGCATGAGGTAGTCAGTTCCGTAAAGCCCGGTCTTGGTCGTAAATGCCCAGCCATTAATATTCTTGATATTGCTGTTAATCTTGAACTGCAGCATGATCCGATCGAACCCGACGGTGGGGATCCGCTTATGGAAGTCAGCCTTCAGCTTGCTGGCGTCGAAATCCTTGCCCGCGACCAATCCTATGCGCGCAAACCGCTCCAGTGCGGTCGCATCTGCGTCTGATGGCGGGTTGGTCTTCATGAGTTCAGCGAGCAGAGTAAAATACTCGACCGCTGTCAGACGGTTCACCTGATCGCGCACAGCCGTCTTCATGTCGATCGACGGGTTGACCTTGCCGGGAGGCGGCGTGTAGTCCTTGCCATAGGCGCTCAGCGGGACCAGCTTGAACTCGTCCTGCAACTTATGAACCTCGGCGTAGTCCTCGGGGGTTCCCGTGCAGTAAATTCGGCCGAGCAGCCAGACAATGTTGGTTGGGGACTCGTATTTCACGACACCGTCGGGAAGCTTGCCACTCCAGCCGGGGGCTGTAATGGCATATGTCTGCGCCCCCGTGCCTGTCGTCCGTTTGCCCGGCACCTGAAAGACGTTCGTCCACCCATCCAGCATCGGCAGCAGGAAATACCGCCCCTTCATGTCGGGCACGCTCAACACGTAGGGCTCCTTGCCGACATCAAGCCAGGAGGTGGTGTAAAGCGTATCGGCATTCGGTGCCGTAACATCCTTGAAGGACGCATCCGGATACTGCCGCAGCTTGATGATATGTCCCATTGGACCACGGGTGCCCTTGAGTTCCGCCACGTTGGTCATGACCCGGCGCGTCATCTCCATGGTCACTAGAGGGTAGCCGTAGATGTATGCATCGGTGGCAATCCAGAAATCTTCCAGATCCGCACCGATCTGCAACCCTCCTTCGCCGAATTCGGCACGGGCGGGAGAGATTGCCGTTCCAGCGAGAAGGCTGAGGCCAGCGAAAGTCAGGGTTCGACGGGTGATATTCATCATGAGCTCCTTTTAATAGCGGCATTTGACCAATCCGTTGTTGAGTAACTGGACCCTCCGATTTGCGGCGGGCTTCGGACCGGCAGCGTTCAATGGTATTTTTCGCGGACCCCAACGGCGAGCAGCCGGTTGGGGTCGGTTCGTGTCCAACCACTAGTCCTAGTAGCAGGGCGGGTAGGGATAGTAGCCGCAGGCCGGCGGCGGGTAGTATCGTCGCTCGGCGGCAGCCGCGCCGAGCGCGGCTCCGGCGACAACGCCCGCACCGTAATAGGCCCCCGGGTGCGCATACCATCCCGCGCGCCAGACTGGGGCGCGACCACCGACCGCGACCCCGCCGTACGGACCTCGGGCAGCAAACCAGTCGATGAACAACGATGCCGGGCCATCGGCTCCAGCGAGATCGCCTTCCAGGACGGCGACCTCGAATGTCAGGTTTCCGCCCTCAAGCTTGGGCGCCTTGAGGACAACTACCGCGTCGGCGACCGAATCTCCCTCGCTGCTCAGGACGGAAATCGTCGCATTCGGAGGGTCCTTAGCGAAGCTGTCCGTCCCTTCCCCCCATTGCTTGATGAACTCGGAGGTCAGGACATGGCCGGCCGATCGCACCGGCCGATCGGCGAAGACGATCGAATTGGCGGTGATGTCGGTCATCGTGAGCTTGCCGTCTTCGAGTTTGGCTCCCGCCGAATTGAGAACGGCAAGAGACGGAACCATTTGCGATTTGGCTGCGCCGATCGTCTTTTGCGCTGGCGCTGACATGGCGTCCTGTGCCAACGTTGGAGCGGTGGATAGCAGGCCCGTCGCCAGAGCGACCAGGCATATACCGGATAATCTGTTCATCGGGTCACTCCGTATTGTTAGCGGATGGCTCTATTTCAGAAGCCCCAGATTGATCAGTTGCACGCGCCTGTTGTCGGCTGACTCGGGATGGCCGGGGTCGATTGGCCACTCTTCGCCGGCCCCCACGGAAAAGAGGCGATCCGGCGATACCGCGAAAGTGGTCGATAGCGCCTCGTTGATGGCGTCAGCGCGTTTCTGGCTAAGTTCGAGATTGTGCTTGGCGCTGCCGGTGGCACTCGAGTGCCCGACGATGAGAAACTTGTAGCGGAACAGATCGGGATGGTGGAGCGCATCGGCGATCAGCCCGACCGTGCGGTAGGATTTGGGCTCGATCGCTGTCGAGTTGTTCTCGAAATCGATCTCAACGATCAATTGGGAGAGTTCCGACAGCTTGCTCCAATTGGGAAGCGCCGCGACACCCTTGCCGACGTTGGCGCCGGCTTCTTCGACGAGAAGGGCGACATCAACAGCAGGCGCTGCCGACCTCACCTGGGCAAGCGTGCTTATGATCTGACGGTTGTCGAGCTGTTGGGCAAATGCGACGCTGGTAGCCATAACCAAGCACATTGCCGCCGCTATACGTTGAACGATCATTGTGTTGTCCCTGTCTTTGATCACTGTTAACGCCAGCCAGCGTCGGTGATTGCCTGGTTGCATTCCCTGTTGTCGACGCGTTTCGTCTCTATCAGGCAAGACAGGACATAGCCGTCGCCTTTGACGCTATTGCAGTACTGGGAGATGTCATGCCGGCAGACCTTGAACACCGACGCCTGGGCGGCTTGGCGTTGAGCGATCGAGGTCAACACGCTGCCAAGCGTGGACGTGCAGGTCGGCGAGACCTTCGAAGAGTTTTTCTCGAGGCAGGCCTGAATGCGGCCATTTCCTAGATTTTCGCCGCCGCAGAACTTCTTGATGTCGGAGCCACATTCCTCGGCGAGCGTCGTTACAGCGTCGGCGTAGCTGATCGTGTCGGCCCGTGCGATCGCAGTCAAGGAAAGGAAAACAGCAAGGGCCGCTCCCGCTCGCATGCAAAATCTTTTCATCATACCGTTGACTCTCCTGTAGCGTAATCTGAAAGGTGATTTCCTCGGATTAGTTTTGCCTTGAGAAGGGTTCATTCCCGACCCTCTCCAGCTCCCGCTCGATGTCGAGCCGCATGCTGTCTATGAGTTCCTGATACTCGGCGATCCGCTCTTGCCGATCAGAAGATGTGGAGCGCTCCCATCGGTCCCTCTCCTCGTTGGCGATGGCGAAATCGGTACAGAGGTCGCGGAAAGCCTCGCTTTGGGCGGCGAGTTTCTCGACTCTCTTATCGCTCGTGTTGAAGTAGCTCGTTACGAATTCAACACCGTTTCCCATCCGGTCTATCCGTTCATGTAGGCCTGAGTTTCAGGAAAACCCTCGGCGCTGCTTTTCCGTCAGATCGTGAGCGCTGGCCGAAAAAGCGCAAGGTATGTAACTGTAACCTACGGGGATACGTCTCGTTTCACTCGCGCTGGAAGTGATTTTATGATTGCTGACAAGGACCGGAATCTCGGCCCTTGGAACCTTGGTGGACAGTGCAATAAATACGTGCAGATAAACTTCGATTGCGATTAACTTATCGGATAGGTTACATTAGGTGATCGAAAGGTAAATCGGTGGCAGCATCCCTCAAGGGTGGGTGAGGAGCAGGCCGTGCATGAAGAATTACCATCGCAGGGCAAGGTCGTGACGCCGCATCCGGAGCTGAGCGCCGAGGACATTCGCGCCCAGCTGAAGCGCATTGTCACCAGCTCCGAATTTCCCAGCGGAGGTCGCGGCGCAGCCTTTCTGACGTATGTCGTCGAGGAAACGCTTGCTGGTCGGGCCGACCGCATCAAGGGCTATTCGATCGCGATCTCGGTATTCAAGCGAAACGAAAGCTTCACCCAAGAGGACCCTGTCGTCCGCATCGAGGCGGGGCGACTGCGCCGGGTCCTCGAGCGCTACTATCTCGTTGCCGGCTCTGAGGACCCAATCCGCATCGATATTCCAAAAGGCGGTTATGTCCCGACAATAGCTTGGAACCGCCCGTCTCCTGACGCGCGGGTAGCCGAGACAGTGGAGTTCAGTCCCACGGAAAGGCCGAAGGGCGTTATCAGCCAGCGGTCATTTTCACTTGTGGCGAGTGCAGTTGTCGCCCTGCTGACTATTCTTTGGTGGCTTCATGTTCCGCTCTTCACATCCGACAGGGAGTCGGATGCCACGGAGCCCGCTCTTGTTGTTGAGCCGTTTTCCAACCTCGGAGATAGCGAGATTGCGGAGAGATACGCGAGGGGGTTGACCGAGGAACTGCTCACGGCCTTGCCTCGCTTCAAGGAGATCAAGGTTATCGGCCAAGGTACGTCAAAGGTCGTCGGGACGGGAATGGACGCGCGCTTCATGGTCGGGGGCGGTGTGCGTATCTCCGAAAATCTGGTGAGGATCACGGCACGGCTGCTCGATACACGGACAGGGGAAATCCTCTGGTCCCAGATTTATGAAGACGACATCTCGACGCGGGACCTGTTCGCGACGCAATCCGACGTCGCCGGCAAAATCGCAGCTTCCGTAGCGCAACCATACGGCATCATCGCGCGCGCAGGCGCCGCTGAACCACCGTCCGACGATCTCGGCGCTCAGGCCTGTATGTCGGGCTTTTACACCTATCGCGCCGAGTTGAGCGCAGAGCGGCATGCGCAGGTCCGTGATTGCCTTGAAAAAGCCGTCACTCGACAACCCCATTTCCCGACTGCTTGGGCGATGCTCTCCTTGATTTATCTGGACGAGGGCCGCTTCAAATTCAACACAAGGAGTGGTCCGACTACTCCGACCGAGCGTAGCCTTGAAGCCGCGCGTCGTGCGGTACGGCAGGACGTCAACAATACCCGCGGCCAGCAGGCGCTGATGACCGCCTTGTTCTTCAGCAACCAGGTTGCCGAAGCCCTCAAGGTCGGCGAGCAGGCATTGAAGATCAACCCTAACGACACCGAACTTCTGGGTGAGTTCGGAACCCGCGTTGCTATGAGCGGGCAATGGCGGCGGGGAGCCGATTTGCTGGATCGGGCAATGGCGCTCAATCCAGCTGCGGGCGGTTACTACCACGGCATGCGCGCGCTGGCGGCGTACATGCTGTATGAGGACGACCTGGCGCTGGCCGAAATCAGAAAGGCGGACTTGCAGAAATTTCCGCTCTATCACGCCGTCGCCGCAGTCATCTATATCAATGCCGGATTGACGGACGATGCCCGCAGAGAGGCCGAGCTGTTCAACAGGTTACGACCGGACTTCATTCCGAACATTGTTGCAGAACTAAAATCGCGCAACTATCAGCCCGCCGATCGTGCTCGATTGATTGCGGATATCCGCAAGGCGGGGTTGCCGGCGCTGGATGAGTTGGTGTCGACAACGCTGCCGGTCGCCCCTGCCGCCCCTCTTCAGCCTTGATAGATCATGTGGTGCGTTGGCAACAGCACGTAGCTGCGGGGCACAGAGCATACCCGATGTTACACGACGAAAACATGATGCAGCATGTATCTGTCATTGGGCGAACATTCGAATGAGGGCGATCAGTGGGCAGTCAAAGTAGCGTTGGGCGGGTGTTTGTCCCGATGAGTTGGCTTCGTTGGGCTGCTCTGCTTGCGGTCCTTTCCATGCTACCAGCCTGCGGTGGTCACCCCAAGGATGTGCTTAGCCCGGTGGCGGACACGGCGCCGCAGTCGCCGAAAGTGGACATGCTGATCGCAACAACCCGCAGCCGTTCGACCGTGCCCGGTGAGATGTTCAACGGAGAACGTGCGCTTGCCCCCGCATTCGCGGACATGACGATCTCGATTCCGCCCAGCACCGTTCGGAAGGCCGGACAGGTCGCCTGGCCCAAGAGATTGCCGCCCAATCCAGCCACCGATTTCGCGACGATCAAGGCCGACGACCTGAGCGTCGATCAAGCGAGGAAATGGCTGAACGCGAACGTCACGAAGACCCCGGACGGCAGTGTCCTCGTGTTCATTCACGGCTTCAACAATCGGTTCGAGGATGCGGTCTACCGCTTCGCTCAGATCGTTCATGATTCCGGCGTCCACAGCGCGCCGATCCTGGTAACGTGGCCATCCCGCGGCAGTCTGCTTTCGTACGGCTACGATCGCGAGAGCACCAACTATACGCGCAACGCACTGGAGACGTTGTTCCAATATCTGGCCAAAGATCCCCAAGTGAAGGACGTGTCGATCCTCGCCCACTCGATGGGCAACTGGCTTGCGCTGGAATCCCTGCGCCAAATGGCCATCCGGAACGGCCGTCTGCCGAAAAAATTCAAGAACGTGATGCTCGCGGCACCCGACGTCGACGTCGACGTCTTCCGCCAGCAGATCGCCGACATGGGCAACCAGCACCCGCAGTTCACGCTGTTTGTTTCGCGCGACGACAGAGCGCTGGCGGTTTCCCGTCGGGTCTGGGGAGATGTTTCCAGGCTGGGGGCTATCGACCCGGAGGCGGCTCCCTACAAGAAAGAGCTGGAGGACAACGACATTGCGGTCATCGATCTTACCAAGATCAAATCCGGTGACAGCATGAACCACGGGAAGTTTGCGGAATCGCCGCAGATCGTTCAGCTGATCGGCAAACGCATTTCCGAGGGCCAGACGTTGACGGACAGCCGGGTTGGGCTCGGCGATCAAATACTTGTCGCGACAACGGGGGCGGCCACGGCAGCCGGAAATGTCGCTGGCCTTGTTCTTGCAGCGCCCGTCGCCGTTGTCGATCGGGATACTCGCGACAACTACGCCGGCCATCTTGGAGGCCTGTCAGGCCCCACTAAGGCGGGGTCCGCTGTTTCGGCGATGTGCGGCCAAGCCACACCAGCGCCGAACTGCGGGCGTTAGATGGAGCGATCGACGAAGCCACACCACGAGGTATCCTCGCCGACAACGTCAGTCTCAAGTCGGTTACATTCACCGCGATGCTTGGCGCTGCCTACACAGTTTATGAAGATCGGCAGACTCGCTTCGACGTCCTCGCCGGGGCTCGCTACTGGCATGCGGAGACGACGATTTCGCTGAACGGCGGACTAATCGGAGGCCTGTCCCGTTCAGACGAAGGCAACTGGGTAGACGGCTTCGCCGGGGTAAAGGGCCGTTACTCGTTCACCGATACCGTCTTTTGTCTGCTTCGAGAGGATGCGCCTGCCCTTATCGTGGCAATTCTTCATGAACGCATGGATCTCATGACGCGTTTGGCTGGTCGTCTGAACGAATGATTTTTTGGGCGAAGGCGAGATTGCCTGAGCGTAAGGTCAATAAATCGTTCTTGTCGAGTGGTCAAAAGGGGGGTTGCCAGTTCTGAGATCCCTTCAAAAGCGAAAAAGTGTGACCCGCCACAATCATTGAGATGCAGAGATTGAGATGCAGGTCCCGCCGGATCTGCATCTCATTTCGTTTCTACTGGAATGAGTAATCAGCGGGCACCATCTGCGTTTCTATGGCGAAGGTGACGACGTCACCAAGTTCGGGTATTGCGAAATCCATTCCCCATTGGCTGCGGCGGATCCTGCCGGTCGCCGAGAAGCCGATCTTCGGGACGCCCATCATCGGGTGCTCGGCCATCGAGCCGTTGAACGTGACGTCGAGCGTTGCAGGGTGCGTCTCACCGCGGAAGGAGAGGAGGCCTTCGATGGTGCCGGTCTTCTTGCCCGTCACGTGGATCCTCTTGGAAACGAAGGTGATCGGCTTGGCTGCCAGGAAGGTCTCCCCGCTGCCGATTTCCGCATCGAAGTCGACCTTTTCCGGCCAGGGATAGTCGGTGCGGACCGAAAGCGGATCGATCGTAACGGAGAGCGTGGAGGTTTCCGGCTTTTCCGGCTTCCAGTCGAGCCGCGCATCGACTTTGGTGAAGCGCGCGGTGTAGTGCGACAAGCCGGAGTGGTTGAAGGACCAGCTGAAGCTCGAATGCGACGGGTCGGTCTTATAGGCCCCGCCCGGCGCCGGATCGGAGGCAAGGGCGGGGATCGTGCTCAAGGCAAGAGCAAGGACGAATGCAGTTACACGAAGCATGGATGTTTCCTTGGATATGGAATGTTGCGGGGGTATCGGCTCAGGCCGCCTTGTCGCGGCTGATGGCTCTGAGGCGTTCCCAGACGCGGCCGGGTTGTGGAATGTCGAGGTAGAATACGGTCTCGAACGTGTCGCAGAGATGATCGGCGCTCGTGATGCGCTGCTCGCTGAGGCTGTTTGCCGTCACCCGGCGCAGACAGTCGTTCTGAAGGGCTACATAGCCGTCCGCCGTGTGCCGCAGGACCGCGAGCGCATTTGTGAACGGGGAGCCGGGATCCTGCATCAGCCAGCCATGCGTTGCGGTCATCGCAGCCTCGTCGCTATGGTCGGGCTGGAAGTCGAAGCTTTTCGCGATGCCGCGCACGTGGTTGTTGAAGCGCAGCCAGCGGCCGTCCGCCGGCATGATCGAAAAGTCGAAGCCGCGCTGGCTGATCGGCCCGGCGGAAATCGGCACCGGCTCGACGATGGCGTCCGCCACGCCGACTTCGGCGAGATAGGGACGGTCGAGGTCGACACGCAGCGTCAGGTGATTGCCGACGGCGATGTCGCCGAGTTTTTCCCGCTCGACGCCGCCGCAAAGACGGGTCACACGGAAGCCCAGTGCTGCAAGCGCTGCGCCGAAGAGGCCGTTCATCTCGTAGCACCAGCCGCCGCGCCGCCCCTCGACCATCTTGGTGAAGGCCGCGGCCGGGGTGATCGCGGAGGGCCATCCCATGAAGGCGTCCAGCGCCTCCCATGTAAAGCTCATGAGATGGGCGCGGTGCAGCTGCGACAGGCTGCGGATGTCGAGACGCGACGGCCGCTCGACCCCGATCCGGGCCAGATAGGCATCAAGTTGCGTCGCTGTCAGGGTCATTCCGTTTTCGTGCGAAGGTACATATGTCATCCTTCGGTCTCCTTTCGATGGACCGTTGTTCAGGTTCTGATGGTGTGTTTGGGGTGGTTCAGGCGACCTCGCGGTCGTCCTCTTGCGGGAAGGTCAAACCGAAATCCCTGGCGACCGAAGCGATCTGTTCGGGCGTTTCGGGCTTGCAGAGTTCGATGATCGGAAAAAAGCTTTCGAACCCGCCCGGCGTGACGACGACCATGAGGCGGCCCTCGGTCTTCCCGACATTGCGGAAGCGGTGCGGCACACCGCGCGGCAGAGCGATGCAGCCGCCTTCCGTCAGTTCGACATAGTCGCCGGCGCACCAGAAGCCGAAGCGGCCGGCAAGGACGCGGAAGAACTCGTCCTCGCGCTCGTGCGTATGCAGTAGTGGGCCTTCCCCGGCCAGCACGAAGGCCTCGAACATGCCGAACGAACCGCCAGTATTGGCCGCCATCATGCGGATGACATGTTTACCGAACGCCATCGCTGGCGTTCCATGCCCCGGCGGCGAAACCGCCGCATAGGTGAACTTTTTCATCTTACTCTCCAGGTTCGGGCTGCATCGATCGTTGATGCTTTCATTCTTGTGGCGGGACGCAGAAATCCCTGCCGCGCTCCGGCATGCGGGCGGGGCCGATGTCTGTCGCCCGGTGGCACAAGGCCGCCGAAGACGGGCAGATGATGATTTTGAGGCCGTCCAGCCGGTACCGCGCTTCAATAGCGCACTGTGAAAACCGGCGTTCCTAAATGAATGTGCAAGCCGTGCCGAATATCCTAAAAGTTTGCTAAGAAGACCAGGGATAGGCAAAGGGGACAGCAATGCAGGTCGACGACAAGCTGCTCGATTTTTTCAATCGGCCGCTGATGTGCATCATCGCCGTGGCTGACGAGACCGGCCGTCCTTCGGCAGGACGCGGCGTCGGCTTCCATCTGCTGGAAGACCGCGAGACAATCGACGTCATCTTTTCCGCCTGGCAGTGGCCACGGCTCGAATCCTGTATCCGGCAGACCGGGCGGGTCGCCGCCACCTTCGTCAGCCCGTCGGATTACATCAGTTTTCAGCTGAAAGGGTCCGCCGGGATGCGAGAGACGGAAACACCCGACCTCGATCGCTCCGACCGTTTTATGACCGCGGCGACGGACGAGCTCGAATCCCTCGGCGTGCCGCGACGCCTTATCGCGCCTTGGCTGACGGCGCGCCAAGCGCGGGTCGCCCGGCTGGTGATCAGTGAAATCTATATCCAGACGCCCGGCCCGCTCGCCGGCATGCTGGCAGGCACCCAGGTTGGCACGAGGTCTCAATGAACCTGCGGCTTTCCGATCTTTCCGCCTGCTTCGAGGGTGTCATTCCCTCCATCATCGCCACGGCCTCGGCCGATGGCATGCCGAACATATCCTATCTCTCCCATGTGGTGCGGGTCGATGAGGAGCATGTCGCGCTCTCCAACCAGTTCTTCGCCAAGACGGCGGCGAATGTGCGCGCCAATCCCAAGGTCACGCTGATCGTCGTCGACGGGCTTACCGGAGATCAGTTCCTGCTCGACATCGGTTTTGTGCGTTCTGTCGATGCCGGCGCACTGTTCGACAAGATCGCCCGCCAGCTCAAGGCGAGCAGCGCGCAGGTCGGCATGTCGGATGTCATGCGGCTCAGGAGCGCCGATATTTTCCGGGTGCACGGGATCGAAAAGGTTCCCTCGCCGGTGGAAACGGCTCCGCCCATGACCGGCCGTGCGCCTGTCAGCCTTCCCGCCCTTTCCGAGGCGATCAAGGCCATCGAGGGAAAGGCGGAGGCCGATGAGATCATCGAAAGCCTGCTGTGCGGCGTCCAGCACGTTCTCGGATACGATCATGCGCTTGTGCTGATCCATGACAACCATCGCGGCTGCCTGACCACGACCGGCAGCATCGGCTACGAGCGCTCGGGCCTCGGATCGGAAATCGCCGGCAGCGAGGGATTGATCGGCGCTGCGGCAACGAGTGGCCAGACGATCAAGGTCAGCGACATGAGCCGCGTGCGTCGATTCGGCGAAGCGATCGGTCTGGAGGCGGACGGGGCTGAAAATGTCACGCGCATCGTCGCTTTCCCGCAATTGCCGACGGCTATGAGCCAGATTGCCGTTCCCATGACCGTCCGCGGCGCGGTGACGGGCGTACTCTTCGTCGAGAGCACGGAGCGGCTCGCCTTCCGTGAAGAGGACGAGGCTGCTCTCGAAATTCTGGTGGGACAGGCCGCCCGCGCCCTCAGGGCCAGTGAACGGGAGGCGGCAGCCGCCGAATTGAAACCGGTGGTCAGTTTGCCCGAACCTGCTGCCGCCGGGCGAGAAGTCCGCGTCATTCATCACCGCTTCGACGACAGCGTGTTCGTCGACGGCACCTACATAGTGAAGGGCGTTGCCGGCACCCTGCTGCGGCTGATGCTCGATTGGCATCTGAGCGACGGCAGAAGCGAATTCACGAACCGGGAAATGCGGCTCGCGGCCGGTGCCCGCATGCCGGAGATCAAGGATAATCTCGAAACCCGGCTCCTGCTGTTGCGTCGCCGGCTCGAAGAGAAGCAGGCGCCCATACGCCTCGTCCGCGTCGGAAGGGGCCGGGTAAAGCTGGAGGCGGAAGGACCTCTCACACTCGACGCGACCGCAGGCGATTACCCATGAGCTGACAAATCAGGCAGGCAATTCTCTCTCGTGCCGAAGCTGGTGTCAGAAACCATGGTCGGGATAAAATCGACATCGCCCATCAGCCGAAGCTGAGACGTTGAGCCGCTATTGAGGCGAGAACCGACAAGATAGTTGACAGTAAAAGAATGCAGGATGTTGCAATTAGCGAACCTGTCGCGCCTGCTTCTTCCGCAATTCCAGCAACATGACTGATGAGGGAGGCAAATGCTGCTGCCATCGCGACTACGGTTGCCGCACTGAGGAAGATAACGACGGCTACCAAGCCGTCCAGCACAACTTCAATAAAGGGGTTTCCATCGTTCACGATTGAACCTCCACGCTCGCTGCGCTATAGGTCGCCACCCATCCTCCGCGAAAAGTTTATAAGCTGCAACCCTGAATCGTCAGGGTGATGTGGTACGGCCGATGCATCATCAAAGGTGATTCGGCGAGCCTCAGGCGGATTCAGCCCAGCCTTGCTGCGGCAGGTCAGCCACGCTGCTGGACGTGTAGCATGCGCTCGCGTGTCGCGAACCATTCCTCGGCGTAATCGTCGTTCCTGTATTCGTCGAAATAGGGTCCGCCATCTGTGAAATGCACGATCTTGGCGTCATCGCGTTTGTCATATTCGTTGACGAGATAGTTCCAGATGATGGGTAGCTCGCCGATCAGATGGTCGCCGTCGAGCCACTTGAACTGGTGCAACTGCAGTCCGGTTGCGGTGTTGACATAATCAGGCGTCAGCGCCCTGCATTTCGCGTTGTTGAAGAGGATCAGGCTCGACCAATTCTTCTTTTCGTATTTCGTCTGTACCTGGCCGAGAAACTTCGTTTCGACCTTCGGCTGGTAATCGTGTTTCACGCACATGACGGAATAGCGCTCATCGCGCAGCGCCCAGAGCTCGGCGATATCCGTGCGCGCAAGCATGTCGCAATCCATGAACAGGCTCCATCCCTCATACCGACTGAGATAGGGCGTCAGGAAGCGCGAGAAGGAGAACTCGGTCGACTGCAGGGCGTTGCGTTCACGCGTAAACGTGCCTTCGATATTGTGCAGGTAGATTGGCGTAATTCTCACCGGCACGCTCGATTTTTCCAGAATGCTCTGCGATAGCACGTGATGGGCGACAACTTCCTTTGAATCGAAACCAACATAGATGTTGACGATATCGGTCATATCAATTTCTCCTCGGCACAAATCGGTGATTGCATTCAGGAAGCCTGCTTCTTCTGGCGGTCGAGCGCGCGCTGCTTGCGGGTCTTTGGTCGCACCTTGCGGAACGCCTGATCGAGCGCCCGCTGCCATTTGGTGAGTGACATCAGGCCGTCGATGAGGGTCAGCGCATGATCGAGCCGCGTCGAAAGCGCGTCGTTGATCGCCGCCTGGATCTCCTCGTTTTTCGCATCCGGAAATTGCCGGGTCAGAAGATCGAAGCGGGACGACCCGGCATGTTCGGCGCTTGTGATGAGACCCCTTTGCGCCAGAAGCCTGAAATAGATCCGTTCGAATGTCCAGTCATGAACATCGAAGACCTTCCAGCGCGCACTCCGTTTCCCGGAGAATCCGGCGAGCACGATCTTCGGCGTCAGCTGAAGCTCCCGCATCCACGCAACCAGCGCAAAGCCGCTCGTCGGGATTTTATCCGGCGGATAGTGGCCCGACATCAGCGTCTCCAGATCACTGTACATGACTGTCGCACCCTTGAATGCGCCGACGGGGCTGAAGCGCTCCTCCGGTGCCGTACGGACATTCAGAACGCCCAGAAACTTGTCGGAAGTGAAGAATTTCAGGACCTCGTCCACCTCCCGCCGATGGACGATATTGGCGCCCATCATACCGCTGCGCGCCACAAGAATGGCATGCCCGGGGAAACTGTCATCGAGAACCTTGTAGACCTTGTTGAAGAAGACGAACAACGTATCGCTAGGAAACTCCGTCCTCATCGACTGCGGATCGAGCGCCTCGCTATTGGCGACCAGAACGATGTGCGAATAGCGATTGAAGAATGCGCGCCACGCATCGGGGCCTTGCGTGTGAAAGACGGGGCTTCCGGAGTTTTCGGATCCGGGGCTCCTTTCAGCCCTAGGGACCTCACTCGCGCCAAAATGTGCTTTCAGTTGTCGGGCGCGGTTCATCGCGCCGGCGCGCTTGCCGAGCGCCAGGAGATAGTCGGCCGCCTTTCGGAAGCCGCTGCGCTGGCTGACAAATCCCGACCACGGCGTTTTCGAAAGCATATTCTTATAAATCTCGGCATAGACCGACTGTCCAGCCTGCACCGAAAACTGCCACGGCTTGCGGCGTCCGGTGAAATGCAGGAGCGCAGCATTGCGGACATACGGCATGATCCCGGTCTGCACATTCCAGCGGTTGTCCAGCCTTTGCCACGTCCCGCGAAAGGCAATATTGAGAATGTCCTGGTCGTTGGAGGCAAAGGATCGCCCTGATCTGAGCAGGGAACGCGCCATCTCGAAAAAGCCGCCGGCCCGGATAGCGGCGCAATCTATGAGAAGGACCCCGGCATTGAAATATCCCGACCCCGGGTCGAGGCCGAGCTCCCGCTCCAGCTGTCCGATCTTGTCGGGGAAGGCAATGCGGTAGTCTTCAACCGCACCGATCGCCTTGCCGTTGAGATCGATATCGAAGAGTGGATCGACATTATCGACGGCCAATATATCCGCATCAAGGTAAAGAACGCGCTCCAACTCCTCGCCCATCAGCTTGTCGAGATAGAGGCGCGCAAGCGTCGACTTGTGCCAGCGGCCTGCTGTCTCGGGCGTATCGGTGGGAAAGGTGAAATCGACGACGTCGATATCGATGCCGTTGACGGCGTTGAAGGTCGCAACCCGAGCTTTCTGGTCCTCAGGCAAATCGATGCCGACAATGATCGGCTTGATATCGTTCCTTTGACTGTTGCGTCCGACAGACAGAAGCGCGCAGCAGGCTGCCGGAAGCATTCGCGCATCCGTGAACACGTATATGGCTTTGCTACGTATAGGAACCGACATCCCACCCCCTTGAGATATGCAGTATTGAACGACGACAGGAGCCTTATTCGAGATTGGATCTTCAATGAAAATTCGGAAAAGCCAGCTGAACTCAACCGCGGTAAGGCTCAAACATTTGTGCACAAGAGAGTTTTGTCAATGCCATCAGGGGGGTTTTACCTCTTTTGGTATTCGCGGCAGTCTCGCCGACAACCGGCACGGTGAGGAACGTACGGCCCGCGTGAGCGCAGGCGTCAAGAGCGAGATCGACATCGAGGATCTGCGCGGTGAGAAGATCATCTCATTCCCACGTCAGAGCCTCCCCTACAGCGAGCGCCATTTCGCGAAAAAATTCGAGGAGCATGATCTGACCGACGATGTCAGCTATACCCGCGACGACACGTTTTCACTGATGTCGCTGGTCTCTGCCGGTCTTGGCGTCGGCTTCGTGCCGGAATGGACGCAGGATCTGTCGAACCGCGGCTTCGATCTCAAGAAGGTGAGGGGCATCGATTTCAGAATAGGGCTGGTTGTCGCCTGGATAGGGAGGATCCGACCGCCGCGCGCGACGGCATCATCGATATCGCACGATCGCGGTGCAGCCGGGCAGGTGAGGTGACCTGCGGAAAGAGCGGCCGATGACCGGCTTCGGATTGCTTATCGCACCGGACCGTCAGTCCTCAGCAGCGTGCGGATCAGCGCCGCTTGGCTACGCACGCCATTTATGACTGGCGAAGTCGAAATCGGCTCCGCTCTTCAGTGTGGCTTGATGTCGGAGGAGGTAATCCACACCCGTCCATCATATGCCAGTTCGCCGTCTGAGAACTTGCGATCGGCGATATCCTCATAAACATGAAGATACTGAAGGAGCCCTTGCATAACGTCGCCTTCACCGGCAGGCATTGCATCGTCGGTAATGCATACAGCCTGGTGCAGGTTTCCTTCCGTCATGATCAGGACAGCGTGACCGCCATAGAGGCGAATTTTACCGGGCACAGTTACGAGCGACATGGCACCCTCCTCGAAAATAGCAGGACAATATTGCGTCGCTTTCCGGACGCTAAGGAGCCATGGTTAATGAAAGGTTAACGCTTATCAATTCTGCAATCAGGAGAGGCTACCACACTAAAAGGTCGTAACATATTCTCCGGTCGCGACCAACCAAACGCGCAGCTCCAGGGGGAGCGTTGGCGGTTTCGCGCGCGTTCAGAATGGGTTGGCGAGTTCGATCTGGCTCAATGCTTCGCTCAAACAGCTCGGTACGACGATCGGCCCGGTGCTGAAGACCGTGTCCACGATCCTGCCTGCAATGGAGCCGAGCCTAAGGAAACGCTCATGCTCGGCGGCGTCCGATCGATACTCAATGAAGGCCCTGCAGCCGATTTCGCCGCTCACTCAACAATTCACGTTGAACCAGCTCTCTCGCTTCGTTCGACAGGCCATTCGGCCCGGATAGTCCGAGCTCGACTAACCTCGCCTCGATTATCCGGGGAACGCTATCTGCTTCGTGCTGGCAGAGCCGCACCAGCCACTTCCATTCGTCGTTCGTCATGTCCCTTCGCACGACCATCAACTGCCTCCCCAAGGACGATCATATTTCTTAGACTACCACAATTCTCGGGGAAGGGCAGCTATGTCAGCCGCCTCACAATCGGGCTTCCGGGCTCCTCTGGAAGCCCGAGCCGAATTCATGCCACGCGCTTCAGCGCGTCGCCGATCTTGGAGACAATCGTTTCGATCTCGCTCTTCTCGACGATCAGAGGCGGGGATAGGGCGATGATGTCGCCGGTGACGCGGATCAGCAGTCCCTTTCTGAAGCAGTCGACAAAGACGTCGTAGGCACGCGTGCCCGGCGCTCCGTCTCGAGGTGCGAGTTCGACTGCACCGACAAGGCCGAGGTTGCGGATATCGGTGACATGGGGATGGCCCTTCAGCGAATGCAGGGCTTCCTGCCAGTGGTCGGACAGGTCCGCGGCACGCGTGAGCAGCCCTTCCTCCTCGTAGATGTCGAGCGTGGCGATGCCTGCAGCGCAAGCGACCGGGTGGCCGGAATAGGTATAACCATGGAAGAGCTCGATCGCGTTTTCCGGACCCACCATCAGACCGTCATGGACCTTCCGGCTGGCAAAGACCGCGCCCATCGGGATCGTGCCGTTCGTCAGGCCCTTCGCCGTCGTGACCAGATCCGGAACGACGCCAAAATAGTCGGTTGCAAATGGTGTTCCAAGCCGACCGAAGCCGGTAATGACCTCATCGAAGATCAGGAGAATGCCGTATTTGTCGGCCGTGGCGCGCAATCTCTCCAGGTATCCTTTCGGAGGGAGGATGACGCCCGCCGAACCTGACATCGGCTCGACGATAACGGCGGCGATCGTCTCGGCCCCGTGCAACTGGACGAGACGTTCGAGATCGTCTGCAAGTTCGACGCCATGGTCCGGCAGGCCTTTAGTGAAGGCATTGCGTTCAACGTCGAGCGTGTGGCGCATATGGTCTGCGGGAATCTGCGGGAACATCCGGCGATTGTTGACGAGGCCGCCAACCGAGATGCCGCCGAAACCGACGCCATGATAGCCCTTCTCCCGGCCGATGATGCGGGTCCGGGTGCCCTGGCCGATTGCCCGCTGATAGGCGATTGCGATCTTCAGGGCAGTGTCGACCGATTCTGAGCCGGAACCGGTGAAGAAGATCCGGTCGAGCTTCGCATCGGCGCCGCCGGGTGCAACTTTCGCCAGTCTGACGGCGAAGTCGAAGGCGATCGGATGCCCCATCTGGAAGGTCGGCGCAAAATCCATCGTCGATAGCTGGCGCTCGACGGCCTGAGAGATTTTCTTGCGGCCGTGCCCGGCGTTGCAGCACCAAAGGCCCGCCGTTCCATCGAGAACGCGGTTGCCGTCGACATCGGTGTAGTACATGCCCTCGGCGGACGCGAGCATACGGGGTGCCGCCTTGAACTGGCGGTTTGCCGTGAACGGCATCCAGAAATTGTCGAGCACCGGAGCGTTCGTCTTGCTGATCTGATCCATCTTGTCCTCCATTGGTTGCAGGAAACGTCCGCTAATTTCCCTGATCGAACAAGTCTTTTTCATTGGGTGCATAAGCTATTGATTTTACGAACTTGTGTTCGTAGAGTTTTCGGTATTTTGAACAACGCAAACGGTGCATGCATGTCGTTTGATATCGGCAATCGTCTTCGCTATGTCCGAACCGCCCACAAGCTTTCGCAGCGCGAACTGGCAAAGAAGACAGGGGTGCGAAATTCGACGATCTCGCTCATCGAATCGAACGCTTCGAATCCCTCGGTCGGCGCGTTGAAGCGCATCCTGGATGGCATTCCGATCGGGCTTGCGGAATTCTTTGCGCTGGAGCCGGAGAGGCCCAAAAAGGCCTTTTACGCTGCCGAGGAACTGGTAGAGATCGGCAAGGGCGGCATCTCATACAGGCAGGTCGGCGAGAGCATGTTCGGCAGGAACCTGCAAATACTGAAGGAATGCTATCAGCCGGGTACCGACACAGGGAAGGTGCCCCTCGTCCATGAAGGCGAAGAAGGCGGTATCGTCCTCGTGGGGCGGCTCGAAGTCACTGTCGACAATGAACGGCGGATCCTCGGGCCGGGCGACGCCTATTATTTCGAGAGCCGTCGTCCGCATCGCTTCCGATGCGTCGGTCCCGTTGCCTGTGAGGTCGTCAGCGCCTGCACACCCCCGACCTTCTAGGGACGGCCCTCAATGCGGGCAAGAACCCGGTCAAGCGCATCGTGGAGCTTCCGACGAAGCCGCTATTTGCCATCGTCATGGCTTACTCCGGGGCAAGGATTGTTACACAGCATCAGCTTTCAGTCTCGGAAATGCCGCACCCGAAAGCTTGTCGAATACGTGGACACGATGCTGCTCGACGACAAGCTCGAGAGTTGATCCGTCTGCGATCGCCACATGATCGGGAAGATGGATAACCGCAGAGGTTTCGCAGGATTCGACCGTGCCATAGACATAGGTTTCCGTGCCGATGCTTTCGGCATAGTCGACATGATAACGGACGCGAAGACCGCCGCGGGTTCGATCACGCGCCAATCCGAAATGACTGGGACGGACGCCAAGCGTGACTGCCTGGCCGATCCGGGCATCAGGGGCCTCCAGCGGCACGTTGAGCGCACCGAATCCGGGCACCTGCAGGGCTATCCCCCCCGGGCCGCAGGAAAGCAATTCGCCTTCGAAAAAATTCATCTGGGGGGATCCGATGAACCCCGCGACGAACCGGTTCGCCGGCGTCTCGAAAAGCTCCAGGGGCGTGCCGATCTGTTCGACACGGCCGGCATTGAGCACGACAATGCGGTCCGCCATCGTCATCGCCTCGATCTGATCGTGCGTGACATAAATCATCGTCGCGCCCAGGCGCTTGTGGAGCCGGCTGATCTCGCCTCTCGTCTGTACGCGAAGTGCTGCGTCAAGGTTGGACAGCGGCTCGTCGAAAAGGAACAGCTTGGGGTTTCGAACGATGGCTCGTCCGATCGCGACACGTTGCCTCTGTCCTCCCGACAGCTGTTTTGGACGCCGCTCAAGAAGTGGTTCAATCGCCAGCATCCGGGCCGCTTCCATGACACGGGCATCAATTTCGGCCCGCGTCATTTTGAGGTTTTCGAGGCCGAATGATAGGTTTTTCGCGACGGTCATGTGCGGGTAAAGTGCATAGGATTGAAACACCATCGCAATTTCCCGTTCGCCAGGGGCTGCCTGCGTAACATCCTTGTCGCCGATCAGGACACGTCCGCCTGTGACGTTCTCAAGTCCGGCGATCAATCGCAGAAGCGTCGATTTCCCGCAGCCGGATGGGCCGACCAAGACAACGAATTCACCCTCGTTCACATCAAGATCGATGCCATGCAGAATACCGAGGTGGCCAAAGCTTTTTCTGACATCGTTCAATCTCAAACCGGCCATGTCCACTGTTCTCCCAGTAAGCAATTTCAAGCGAAGGTCGCTGATCGAGGCATAATTCAGCCGGCACTTTGCGAGGATCGAATTAGTTCGTCAAGATGACGAACATGAATTTTGCGTTTGCAGATGTTTCCATCCAGAGCGCTTCCGTCCGGATTCGCTTTCAAATGAGATGGGCGGACGCGTCGCTCCCGGCTGCGGATCGTACTCAGACCGGCGGCGGGAGACGCCGTTGCTCTGGAAGGGCCTGCGGAGAAAAGAGAAGGTTGTGCAGGTGGTTGAGACCGATGGCGAGCGCTCCGATTAGTGTCGCGCGGCTGCCGAGGGCGCTGGCTTCGACCGTTATCCTGCGCCGGCTAGCCTTGGCGATGCCTTCGCGAATGCGCTGGACCATCAGCGGATGGCGACCGATGCTGCCCCCAATGATAATGATGGTAGGATCGACGATGGCGTTCACGGACACGATCAATAGCGCCGCGATGTCCCCGACTTTCCGGATAACTTTGGCTGCAATCGGATCTTCCTCTTCGGCAAGCCTTAGGATATCTCGAACGGACGTGTCCTTGGCGCCACCCGAACGCTGGTAGAAGTCGCTGATTCCTTGCGCTGCAATGGCGCATTCCAACGCCCCGCGTTCTAGGCTGTCCTCGGAATAGGGATCGGCTCCGAACGGCAGGTAGGAAATCTCGCCGGCGGCGCCGCTCGCGCCACGCATCAATTTGCCGTCCTGAAGCACGCCAAGGCCGATACCTGTACCAAGCGAGATGAATGCCACCGTATCGATGGCGACGGCGTGGCCCTGCCAAGACTCGCCTATAGCGGCTGCATTGACGTCATTCTCCAAGACCACTGGACAGGCAAGCCGATCTGCGAGCGTCCTGGCAATGTTGATGCTGTCGAGATCGACAAGGTTCGGGGCCATCGACAACGCGCCGGTCGTGGGTTCGACGACGCCAGGGGTTGCGATAGCGGCCACCAGGACATGCTCGCGCGCCACTCCGCTCTCGGCAAGGATTCGAGCGAGCGCTGCCTCAACCTGTTCCAGCTGATGATAGCCACCACGACGGTCGGAGGGATATTCAACCTCTCCAACGATGTGGCCTACGATGTTGCCGAGCACGACCCGCGTTGTCGTTGCGCCCATATCGACGCCGACGGCATAGCCGGCGGTACCGTTCACCTCGTAGGTAATGGCGCTGCGGCCGATGCGGCCAGTCGTAACGCCTTTTTCGCGAACCCAGCCGGCTTCTTCCAGAGTTCTGATGACCTCGGACATTGTCTGCTTGGAGAGCCCGGTGATCTTCGACAGGTCCGCCCGGGATGTTGGGCCGGTATGCAGCAATACGTCCATGACGGCGCGAACCGAAATCTGTCGCAGCACGGGAGGTGCGTTCTCAGTCAATGCCATGAGCCAAATATTCCGGTCGATATACGGTTCCGCTTTTCGTCTGCTTCTGCTTTTTCCACGAATGCCCGCCAATTTCAAACTGGTTGTTGACAGACCAAAGGCTCACCAATAATAAATTCGTCAACCTGCCGAACAAATATATAAAGAGAGCTGCGTTTGTCAAATATTTCAACTATCGCGCCAGATCTGCGGCCGGCGGTTGGCAATCGCCGCACGAAAGCTCTGGGTCTCGTCGCCGGTGTTGATCTCGGTGGCACAAAGGTGCTCGCAGGCCTGTCTGACCTTGACGGCGACCTGCTGGCGACCATGGAAGAGCCGACGGCGCACGGCGAAGGCGCTCCCGTCCTCGAGCAAATTGTGCGCATGATCCTGACCCTTGCGGAGAGGCACCGCGATCGTGGTCCGCTGCTCAAGGCGGTCGTTGGCGTGCCGAGCGCCGTTTCGCCCTCCACTGGTCTTGCCTCCTTGTCGCCGAATCTCGCAATCCCTGCGGAGCAGCCGCTTGCTCGGCTGCTTGAGGCCGGGTTGCCCTGTGGCGTGGTTGTCGAGAATGACGTCAATCTGGCAGCATTTGCCGAGGCGACCCTCGGAAAGGCGCGAGATTGCGCTTCCGTGGCCTTCATCGCCTTCGGGACCGGGGTTGGTATGGGGCTTGTTATCGACGGCAGGCTTTTTCGCGGTCACCACGGCCGCGCCGGGGAGCTTGGTCTTCTGCCGCTCGGCACAAATCCGCACGACGCCGCACCGAAAGCAAGGGCCGGCCTCTTCGAGGACCAAGTCGATTCGCCGGCCGTTCGTGCTCTCTATCGAGATGGAACCGTGCCGGTGAGCGAGATCTTCCTCAGAGCGGGTTCAGGGGACGGGGAGGCGGCCGCTGCCATCGCAACGCTCGCAAAGTCCGCATCGGTCGGCCTCGCGTCCATTCAGGCGGTCTTCGATCCGGCATTGATGGTACTCGGAGGCGGCATCGGCTCGCGCCCGGAATTCGTCGAACTCGTCTCCCAGCATATGTCGTCCCTGCTGCCGTTTGCGGTGCAGATTGAACCGACTTCTCTCGGTCCGGAGGCCGGAATGCGCGGTGCCTTGATGCTCGGTTTGCACGAACTTTCCAGCCAGACGGCCGCATAGGAACAGGAGCTCGCCCATGACGAAGCCACGTCCAAAACCGCGTGTCCTTAGCCCGCTTGCCGATGGGCAACTCGTATCGGAAAAGCCGGTCCTGCTGCCGTTCATGGCACCGCGCTTGCAGGGTGATTGCTGGCCGGACGGCAAGATCGAAATCTCTGTCTGGGGTTGTGGAAAGATCGCGAACCTGACCTTCAGCGGTTGGCGTGGGCCTTTCACCTATGCCCCGAACCGCATCGAGACCAGCGGCGGCGGCCTTTATGTGGCCCAGTCGGCACCGGTGCTGTTTTTGAAGGGGGCGAAACTGCGAACACTCGTACCCTCGCGTCGTTGCGCTTGGTGGGGAAGCACCATGAAACGCGAACCGGTCGAGCGGCTGGGTGAACGGCGCATTGCCCGAACGGGGTGGGGTGTCGCAATCGCCGAGCAACGGCCGGCCGGCATATTCCTCAGTGCAGGCGCATCGATCGAAGAAGCCACCAGGGCTCTCGACCTCGCTCAGGAGGACGTGATTGCGGAAGCCAACGCCTATGTAGCGCGTTGCGATGAGATGCCTGAGGCCTCTCCGCTGATGCGCAGCATGGTTTCGCAGAGCCTCCATGCGGCACTTTCAAGCATTCGTCAGGACGAACATGGTGATTTTGGCGGCCTTGCTGCCGGCCAGGCCTACAGCGCACCGGCACGAACCTATTATCGCGACGGGTACTGGACGCTTCAGGCCCTGCTGGCGCGCACACCGGATGCCATACGCTCGCAGATCGAGCTGCTGGCGCGCGGCATACAGCCCGATGGGGAGGCGCCGAGCGGTGTCATCCTGACCGGGCCGGCACAGGCCGAAGAATGGGAGAAGGTTCGCAGATCGCATCCACAGATCAAAGAGGAGCACCTGCGTCCAGGAGATTGGTGGAGCGATCACTTCGACAGTCCGTTGTTCTTCATTCTGACGATCGGCGACTATATCCGTTCGACGGGTGACAATTCTCCGCTGTCTGCCCATTGGGGCAAGGTCGTTGCCATCCTTGATCGCTACTGCGCTTTGGATACGGCCGGAAACGGCCTGCCGGTCAAGCCTGCCCACGATCGCGATTGGGCCGACAACGTCTACCGCCACGGCTACGTTTCATATGATATCGGCCTGTGGGTCGGTGCTCTCGACGTGATTGCCGCTTACGGCGGGGCAATTGACGAAAATATTGCCGCCAAGGCTGCCGCAACCGCCAAAAAAGCTCGCGCATCGATTGACGACGTCCTTCTTCAGGCCAGCGGAACCTATGCCGACTATGGGACGAAACAGGATTTCGTCGAGGATCATCTGACGCTCGACAGTCTCACGCTGCTTCGTTACCGAGCCGTTTCGGCAGAAAGCGCAACAAGGGTTCTGGCCAAGGTGGCGTCGACCCTGGAAAGCCGCAGCAACAGTGATCAGCCCTATGGTGACTGGGGCGTCATGTGTGCCTTCCCGCCCTTCAAGCGTCCAAAAGACACCCGCTCGAAATCGGCCTTTGCATATCGCTACCATAATGGATCGGACTGGCCTTACCTGTCGGGTCTTTATGCCGAACAGCGCCTGGTACACGGCCTTGAGGATGCGGAATATCCGCTGCTGCGCTGGTGGGAAACCTGCCTGGAAGAAGGGTGGATGGGCGCCGTCGAATATTTTTCGCCGCCATGGGGGCGCGGCTCGCTGCTCCAGGGATGGAGCAGCATGCCGGCGATGGCTGCCCTTGCCCACAAAGACAAGCTGTGTTTAGCGATGAGCTGAGACGTCGGCTCCGCAGGACATCGCCACGACCTTGTGGAGGCGGGGCAAACAATGCAAAAAAAGCCGCCCGGAGGCGGCTTTTTCATTCGCTCGGGACCGGCTTTGGCTACTCTTTGGTCGCTCCAGCCATCAGCCCGCTCATCAGCATCCGCTGAAGGGCGGCGAACATGACGAGCACCGGCAAGACCGAGAGTACCGACATCGATAGCAGTCGGGGCCAATTGATGCCGAATCGTCCAACCGTATTGGCGAGCGCGACCTGGACGGTCCATTTGTCCTGATCGGTGATGATCAGGAACGGCCATAGGTAGTCGTTCCAGCGCCAGACGAGGTTGAACGCGAGAAGGGTACCAATCGCTGGGATCGAGAGCGGTACGATGATGCGCAGGAGGATACGCCACTCGGGCGTTCCGTCGATCCTGGCGGCCTCCAGAAGACTGTCGGGGATGTTCGTAATGTACTGTCGCATCAAGAACACCCCGGTCGGCGTCGCGGCGGGGGCGATGATGATGCCAGCGAGCGTATCGAGGAGGTGAAGATCGCGCAGAACAAGAAATACCGGGATCATGACGATCTGCAGCGGCACCATCAGCGATGACATGATCAGCAGGAAAAACAGGGTGTCGCCTTTGAACCTGAATTTCGCAAGCGCATAACCCGCCATGACGCTGATGGTGACGGACAGCAGTGCCGAGAGCACGGAGACGATCGCCGAATTGCGAAAGAAGATGAGGAATTTCGCCCGCGACACCGTTTCGATGAAATTCTGCAGCGTTACATGGGCCGGAAAAATGGTCGGCGGCCACTGGAATATTTCCTGTTGCGATTTCAGCGACGACAGGAAGAGCCACACCGGCGGCATCAGGAAGACGAAGAGTGTCAAGGCCACGAAGGCGAGCCGCCAGGGCGAATAGATTTGTGTCATGTCTGGCTCCTCGACAGGCGCAACTGGACGATCGTCAGCAGCAGAAGAATTGCAAAGAGAATCATCGACTGGGCAGCAGCAACGCCGGCCTGCATCGGCTTTTGAAATGCCGTGTCGTAGATCGTCTGGATCAGATAGACCGTCGCCTTTCCTGGCCCGCCCCCCGTCAGAGATACGACAAGCTCATAGACCTTGAAGGCCTCGATCGAGGACAGAACCAGAACCACCGCCATTGTCGGCCTGAGGAGCGGCAACGTTATATGTGTGAACTGGCGCCATTTGCTGGTGCCATCAATTGATGCGGCTTCATAGTAATCCGCCGAGATCGCGGTCAGGCCGGCAATGAAGATCATCATGTTGAAACCGGCTTGAGCCCACACCCAGGCGATGATCATCGCAATCTGAGCCATGGTATCTTGTTCGAGCCACGGAACGGGAGCGATTCCCGCCAGCGACAGCAAATAGTTGACGAGACCGTTGTTCAGGCCGAAAAGCCAGCGCCACGAGACGCCGATGATCAGTAGGCTGATCATCGAGGGAAAAAAGACGATCGTCCTGATAACCGCAAAGAACCTCGTCTGAGGCGAGAGAAGCAGCGCCAGTGCCAGGGAGGCGACGATGTTCAGCGGTACCGCGATAACAACGAAGACAAGCGTCTTGACGAGCGACGTCTGAAAGTCGGCATCGCTCAAAAGCCCAAGGAAATTATCAAAGCCCACATATTGCGGAAGAGTGCTCGGCACCTGCGGAACGACCACAACGCCTCGCTTGAAGAATGCCATCATGAGGCCCTGGACAAGCGGATAGAGAGTAAAAGTAACGAGCAATGCGATCGTCGGCAGCATCAGCAGATACGGCCAACCGAGATTGAAAAGGCTGTTGCGCCGGCCTTTCGGCACCGGGTGGAAACCCAGTGCCGAACTGCCTTGTTGCGGGATCGCCGCCGTCACTTGCTCGCCTCAAGCGAACCGTCGGCGGCTTTCTTGATCTGCGCGATCGCCTCGGCCGAGGAAATCTGACCGGCGACAGCCTGAGTGACGGCGGTCTTGACCGTACCCCAGACGGCCTGCATTTGCGGCCAGGCCTGATCTGTCGCCGCATAGACGGGGCTCGCGTTCAGTTCGTTCTGCATCGCGGTGATCGCCGCCGTCGCAGCCGGATTGTCATACTTGACCGGTGGTGCCTTGAGGTTGGCGGGGATCATGCCGAAGGTCTTGGCGTATTGCGCCTGGATCTCGGGCGAGGCGACCCACTTTATGAACTCGACGGCTTCCGGCAGATGTTGGCTGGTGTTGAAGGCGACGATGTAATCGCCCCCGTAGATCGATGAAGCAACCGTTCCGCGCGGCGTCGGTCCGGCCTGCCAGGCGAATTGCGCATTGGTAGCCAGGCCGGCGATCTGCCAGCTGCCGGACATATAGGCTGCTGCCTGACCTGCAGTGAAAAGCTCCTTTGGATTGTCCGAGCTCGCGCCGCTCCATAGGCCGGGTGGCATGGCTGCCTTGGTGATGTCGATGAATTTGTCGAGTGTGCTCGTCCAGGCCGCCTCGTCCATCACGACCTTGACGGGTTCCTTCTCCGTGTAGATGTGATTGCCGTATTGATATTCGTGAACGATCCAACGGCTCGCCGAAACATCCCAGACCAGCGGATAGCGGGTGCCGGATTTCTCTGCGACCTCCTTGATCTTCGGAATGAACTCTTCCCATGTCCAGCCGGTCGCCTGGTCCGGGATGGCAACGCCTGCCTTTTTGAAGGCGTCAACGTTCAGGAAGATGCCAGTCGACGTGACGCGCAGGGGCGCGGCAATCACTTTGTCGCCAAGCTTGGCTCCATCGGCCCAACCCTTGACGAAGTCGTTGATCCATTCCGGTCCGATCTCCTTGCTGAGGTCTGCCAGGAAGGGCCTGATGACCGGCTCCATGGAGGATGTCAGAGACAGATCGGGCATGATCCCCGATGCAGCATATTGCTGGAATTTCTGGATCATCCCGTCATAAGGTGTAATTTCCAGGTCGAAGGTCGTTTCGGGATGCAGCTTCGTGTACTGATCGAGGAGCGCGCGCGTATCCGCTTCCTCCTGATCGTTTTCGACATACCACACGAGCTTGAGCTCAGAGGCCGCGGCGAAGGACATTGTCATCGCCAGGGCGCTGGCGGTCATTAGAATTGTCTTTAGCGTTTTCATAGTTCTCCCTCTCTGGCTTGTCATTCTGACATCCGAAATGAACGGCCTGCAACTGAACTCCCTCAGGCCTTTGTTCGTAACCATGACGAATTAAATACGAGTTTTGCGGACTGTCAACACAACACATTCGGTCCGGCGAGATTTAGTTCGTCCTGTTGACGAATAAATGGCGCATGTTATGAAAACCCCAGAATAAGCGCAGGCCAGAATAGGCGGAGGTATGTGATGGAGATATCAGTCGAAGCGGTGGACGGCGGTATTCAGATGGCGCTTGATACGATCGCGGCAGCGGGAGGGGGAACGGTCTTCCTTCGTCCGGGCCGTCACTCCACAGGCGCGCTCCGATTGGGAAGCGATGTTACCTTGCATATCGAGGACGGCGCTGTCCTCGCATTCGTGGCCGATTATGAGCGCTATTCCGAAAATACCGTCAGCGTGTACGCTGAGTCCTCAAACCGCGCCTATATCGTCGCACAGGGCGCAATGAATATTGCCATCGTCGGCAAGGGCTCGATCGATGGATGCGGCGATGCCTTCCACACCGGCTTCGACGAGGGGGTGGGCACCTTCACTCCGGTAGCCGAACGCCCGCGCGTGATCGTTTTTGAGGATTGCACGAACGTTCGTTTGGAAGACGTCCACATAACGGATTCGCCTATGTGGACGATCCATCTCGTGCGCTGCCGCGATATCGTCGCGCGTGGGCTTCGCGTCTCCAATAACCGCCAGCTCCCAAATACGGACGGGATCGTTATCGACAGTTGCAGCGACGTCACGATTTCTGAAGCCGTCATTCGCACCGCCGATGACGGTGTGTGCCTGAAGACGAGCTTGAGCGACAAAGGAATTGGACGCTGCGAGCGGATCGAGATCTCCGATAGTGTGATCGAGAGCAAGAGCTGTGCTCTCAAAATCGGCACGGAGAGCTTCGGCGATATATCTCAGATCCGATTCCTGCGCTGCCGGATCGAGAATTCGAACCGTGGTCTTGGCATCTTTTCGCGCGATGGCGGCAAGATTGAAGATGTCGTCTTCCGCGACATAGAACTCGATTGCAGCGAGACGCCTGATGGGTTCTGGGGCTCCGGCGAACCGTTCACGATAACCAAGCTCACGCGCCGCCCGGAGCGCCCCTCAGGAGCAATCCGGACGGTGCTGGTCGAGAACGTCTCGGGGCGAAGTCACGGCGCCGTCAATCTCTTTGCCGAGGAGCCGGGCGGTATCGATGGGATCGTTCTGCGCGGGATCGATATCAAAATGGACGAAGGGCCGCTTGGCACCGCAAAGCGGTACGACTTGCGACCGACAAATGCCGATCTGGCGCCGCCGAAGGGCGCAGAGGGGCGTGGCAACGCCTGGGTGCGAGGACAGGACGGAAAGATCGTCGGGCTTTTCGATTATCCAGAGGGATTGCCGGGTGTTTTTGCACAAAATGTGACGGGCCTCGAGTTGGAAGATATAACGATCCGTCGGCCCGAACCGCTGCCTGCAGGATGGAACCCAGCAACAACAGTGCTGATCTCCTGAGGCCGGCCTAGCCCCTTTTCGACGCTGAATGCTTGGACAAGGAGAAAATCATCAGAAAATTTGTGATATTGTGATTTATACTTGTTCCAATTTTGTGAGTGTGCGATCCTTCTAGACTGAAGCCAACGATTTCGACGTGCTTCACGTGAGAGGGTGTTCAATGGCGCGCATTACGCTCAGGCAGTTGCTGGATCACGCGGCAGAGGAGGGCTACGGCGTTCCCGCCTTCAACATCAACAACATGGAACAGGCGCTTTCCATCATGGAGGCCGCTGATGCGGCCCGCGCCCCCGTCATCATGCAGGCATCACGCGGCGCGCGCGCCTATGCGCATGACATCATGCTCAAGCACATGATGGATGCGGTCGTCGAAATCTACCCGCATATCCCGGTTTGTGTGCATCTCGACCATGGTAACGACCCGGCCAGCTGCATGACAGCCATCCAGGCGGGCTTCACCTCGGTCATGATGGATGGCTCGCTGAAGGCGGATGCGAAGACACCCGCCGACTGGGACTATAATGTCGACGTGACAAAGCGGGTGACCGAGATGGCCCATCTCGGCGGCATTTCCGTTGAAGGCGAGCTCGGCGTGCTTGGCTCTCTGGAGACCGGGATGGGAGAGGCCGAGGATGGACACGGCGCGGAAGGCAAGCTGTCTCATGACCAGCTGCTGACCAACCCGGACGAGGCGGTGAAATTCGTGCGCGAAACACGGGTCGATGCCCTGGCGATCGCCATGGGGACCTCGCACGGCGCCTACAAGTTCACGCGCAAGCCTGATGGTTCGGTGCTGGCGATGAATGTCATCGAAGAGATCCACCGCAAGCTGCCGAACACGCACCTCGTCATGCATGGGTCGTCGTCGGTGCCGGTCGAGCTGCAGGAGATCATCAACAAATACGGCGGCCAGATGAAACCCACCTGGGGCGTACCGGTCGAAGAGATCCAGCGCGGCATCAAGAACGGCGTGCGCAAGGTCAACATCGACACCGATGGCCGGATGGCCATGACCGGGCAGATCCGCCGGGTCCTGCAGGAAGATCCGAGCGAATTCGATCCCCGCAAATATCTGAAGCCGGCAATGGCCGCGCTCACCAGGCTTTGCAAGGAGCGCTTCGAACAGTTCGGCACCGCCGGCATGGCCGATCGGATTACGCCCCTTCCGGTTTCGGCGATGGCAAAGCGCTATGCATCCGGCGCGCTCGACCCGGTGTTCTCCTAGATCTCATCGACTGACGGGGCGGACGCTTTTTCCCGTTTCGATATCCGGTGTCCCGGCTGCCAGCGTCTGGCCGTGAAACGCCTTGAGCAGGGAGACGACATCATTGATCTCACGCTCGACACGCGGAGCATCCCAGCCGAGTGCTTTTGCGACAATGCCGGCAATATCCGTCAACCCTTCGTAGGTCAGCTGGCCCTCGATTGCGATCGTCGTGCGCCGGAGCACGATATCGGAGAGGTGGACCACAAGCTCATTGCGTGCGATCCAGTCGATCTCCCGGAAACTATAGTGTTCGGCAGCTGATAGGCGCCGCTCGTCGGAATGATCGGAAGGGAACATTGCCATCGCCTCGGCCGTCGTCCCGTAGCGGTTCAGAAGTTGTTCCGCGCGTGCGGCAGTCATGCCGGCAGCCTTCGCGATCCTGTCGACGAAGACCCGTCTCGCCTGCGCGTCGGCCGGAAATGCCTTTCCGCCGCCAATCGGAAGGTAACGGGTCGACTGCTTGCGCGAACGCTCCAGCCGGGAGAGAACGGTGTCGGCAACCTCCTCGGCAAAACCGCGAAACGTCGTCCATTTGCCGCCGACGAGCGACAGGATGGCAAAAGGCCTTTCGCCGTCCGGTTCGATGACCGGGGCTGAATGGTCGCGGCTGATCAGGCCAGGGGCAGTTCCGTCGGAGGCCGGAAGCGGCCGGATGCCGCTATAGGTGTAGACGATCTGGTCGCGATCGAAGCGCAATGTCGGAAGCAGCGATCGCAAGCTCTGCAGGAAATAATCGATTTCCGGGTCCTCGCAGCGCACATTGTCGGGATCCCGGCTTGGGATATCCGTCGAGCCGACGAGCGCCAGTCCGAGATAGCCGTAGACCAGGCAGATGCGGCCGTCATCGGCCTCGAAATAGATCATATGGCCGTTCAGGCTGCGCACCAGTTCTGGATGATCGATCAGGACATGGGAGCCCTTCGTACCGCCGATCAGGCGCGAGGGCGCGCCGAGTGCTTCGTTGACATGATCGATCCACGGCCCGGCCGCGTTCACGACGAGCCTGGGCCGGACCGAGAATTCAGCTCCATCCTCTTTTCGGAAAGACAAGCGGCCTTCGGATCTGGCCGTCAGGGTGGCAAAATTTGCCGCGGCACAATGTGGGTTCGCCTCAAGTCCATCCCTGACGAGTTCGTAGACGAGGCGTTCCGGCCGGCTGATTTTTGCATCGTAATAAATCCCGCCGGCAACGATGTCCGGCGTGACATGTGGCATTTCCTGCCTGGCCTTCCTTTTCAGGATCAGGCGGTGGCGCGGCATCACACGATCGCGCGAACCGAAGAAGTCATAAAGGGAAAGACCGATCTTGATGAGCACGGCTCCGCGGCTGCGGGGCGCGGTCTTGGAACCGGCCAATGTCCTGAGTGCCGCCCAGATGCCTCGAGTCCAGGAAAAGACCGGAATGAATGTCGGCAGCGCCTCGACGCAATGCGGTGCGTTTTTCAAGAGCAGATTACGCTCCAGAGTGGATTGGGCGACCAGGCCGAATTCCCCGGTTTCCAGGTATTTCAATCCACCGTGTATGAGGCGGGAGGGTGCGGCACTCGTTCCGGAACCGAAGTCCGACTTGTCGACGATCATGCAGCTGACGCCCTGCAGCGCCAGGTCGCGAAACAGGCCGGCACCATTGATGCCGGCTCCGAGGATGACGACGTCAATGTCGTTCTCGCTTGTATCCGGGCTGCGCTCGAGAGGGTTGAGGGTCATGGCACTGTCGTCCTAAACTGCGGCACCTGCCGCGCTTTCCGGTGCAAGGCCAGCGATCTTTGGCCAGAGCGGCTTCATTGTTTCGGCGATCTCCAGGAACAGCCGGTAGCGCTTCTCATAGTCGGCGCTGCGGACAGGATTTGGCCTGCAGGTTTCGCCCTGTTTTTCCGTCGTCGACGCGCTTTGCGGATCTGTGTAGATACCGGCGCCTGCGCCGGCGCAAAGTGCGGCTCCCCAGGCAGCGGCCTCGTCGGCGCCGGTCACCGTCACCGGCATTGCAAGAACGTCGGCAAACATCTGGACGACAGCGGGGTTGCGCGATACTCCGCCGGCAAGCCGCGCCTCCGTGAAGGCAAAGCCGTCGCGCAGCGCATCGACATGGATGCGGTGGTTGAATGCGATCCCCTCCAGCACGGCGCGCAGCATGTCGCCGCGGTCATGCCAGCCGCCGAGTCCGAAGAAAGCCGCGCTTGCCGAAGCGCCATAAGGCGATCCGTAGAGATAGGGATGGAAAAGTACGGGAGAGGGGCGCTCGAAAGCCGCGTCGATCTCGGATGCGAGCAGAGCGTGGATGGATGTGCCCTCGGCTTCGCAACGTGCCCAATCGCCCGCGCATAGTTTTTCGATGAACCATTCGTAATTCGCGCTTGATGTAGGCGAAATCGACATGCTGTTCCAGACGCCCGGTGCAATTCCGTTGCGGCAGAACCAGCGTCGATCGACGCGCGGCTCAGAAGACAGCGTCTCATTGATCGAATAGGTGCCGGCAATGACGGCAACGACACCATCGGCATAGCCACCCGCGCCAAGGGCGGATGCCGTAACATCGTGCAAGCCGGCAGCCACCGGCGTGCCCTCGACAAGGCCGGTCAAGCGCGCCGCATCGGCTGTGATGTGTCCAACGATCTCGTCCGAGCGTGCAGCAGGCGGCAGAGCGCCAACAAGCGCCTGCAAGCCGAACAGACGCAGGGCGTCCTCGCTATAGTCTTGTGTCCTTACATTGGTGAATGAGGTGCTGGCTTCGGTCCGATCTGTACCGACAGTGCCGGTCAGGCAAAAGCGCAGCCAGTCCTTGCAGCTCATGATGTGGCCGATACGCCTGAACCGTTCCGGCTCATGGTCGCGCATCCAGGCCAGCAGCGCCGACGGCGCGGAGACATGCGGGACTTGACCTGTCAGATCGATCGCCTCTTCGGCGACCTCATTCTTCATCCACTGATCGACGATATCGCCTGCGCGGCTGTCCAGCGATACGATGCCGTTGCCAAGCGGCATCCACAACTGATCCAGCACATAGATTCCGTCGCCATGCGCCGTGGCCGCGACGGCCTGGATATCGTTTGCCGGCCGGCCGCTGAGAGCGATGGCCTCGCGGATCGCTTCGGCCGTTGCGATCCACAATTCGTGCATGTCCCGTTCCACGAACCGCGGCCTCGGGATGAGCTGGGTCACGCGCCGCCTGGCGACAGCGATGGGTGTGCCGTCTATATCGAAAATGACGGCCTTCGTGACAGTCAGGCCACTATCGATCCCGAGAAGGCTCGGCATGCGTATTCACCTTTCTATTGCGACCGGGCAGCCCGGTCACATGCGCCCGCCACTGGTCCTGGCAACGACGACATTAATATCCCTGGACCGCATCCGATCGATGTGAACGGGCAGCGTCTTGTCGTCGACGATGACGACGTCGAATTCATCGAGCGCCGCGAAGCTGTGAAGCGCGCGACGTTCGAACTTTGTATGGTCGGCAAGCAGGATGCGTTTGACGGAACAGTCGAACATGGCACGCTTCGTATCGACGGTTTCGGGCGATTGGTGCAGCACGATCCCGTCGCTGATGGCGGACATCGAGATGAACGCGATATCCGCCCGCAGACCCTTGATCTCACTGATCGTCATGCGCCCCATGAAAGCATTGCACCAGTTGTAATACTGGCCGCCGAGCGCCAGCAGGGTGACATCGTGCATGCCGGTCAGCGCATTCATCAACGTCAGCGAGTTGGTGATGGCGGTGATCGGCACTTTTGCGGAAAGGTGCGATGCCATCTGTAATACGGTCGTCGAGTCGTCGAAGAAGATCGCCTGTCCCGGCTCCACGAATTGCATTGCCGCCTCTGCAATCACCTTCTTTTCCGCCGACTGTCGGCTCGAGCGGTAGACATCGCTGGACTCGATCAGATTGGTGGCCGCCGCAGTGACGATCCCGCGCGTTTTCCTGAAGATCCCGCGGCTCACGAGCTCATCCACATCGCGATGCGCCGTCATCAGGCTGATGCCGAAGCGGTCGGTCAGATCTTCGATCCGCATCGAACCCTCGCTCATGACGGCCTCCGCGATCATGCGCCGGCGGGCGACCTGGCGTGTCTGGCGGCTGTCGCTAGTCAACTGGTCCAACAGCTCATCGCCCTGATTGGTCTTCTGTGTCACGGGTCACCCTTGTCGCTGAATTCCATACCCCAGCTTCGTATAGTGATTGCCGTGCCAAGGCAAAGAAGGCGAAAGCGGCTTGACGTGGTTAAAAGGTCAAGGAGGGCGCCCGGTCGGGCGCCCTCCGTCGCATTATTGGGCCAGAACGAACGGGCCGGTATACTTGTCGATATTGTCCTTGGTGATCAGCAGGCAATCGAACAGCTGCTTTTCGCTCTTGGCGCCGGTGCTGCCCGTCTTGATGACGTTATCAGCCTGCTTGACGGCCTCTTCGGAGAAGACGGCAACGGGCTGCAGGACGGTGTACTGCAACTCGCCTGCCTTGATCGCGGCGACCGCATCCGGTGAGCCGTCGAAGCCGCCGACCTTGACGTTGGCGAGCTTGCCGGCTTCTTTCAGCGCTGCGATCGCGCCGAGTGCCATTTCGTCATTGCCGGAGATCACGCCGATGATGTCGGGATTGGCCTGCAGCATGGACTGCATCTTGTTGTGACCCTGGGTGCGGTCCCAGTTGGCGACTTCCTGGGCGACCTTCTGAAGGTCGGGATACTGTGTCAGGACGGTCTCGTAGCCGTTGGAGCGCGTGGCGGCGTTGTTGTCAGACGGTGCGCCCAAGAGTTCGGCATACTTGCCCTTGTCGCCGACCGCTTCGACCCACTGCTGCGCGCCGATCGCCGCGCCCTGGGCGTTGTTCGAAACGAGCTGCGCCTTGGCGAGGCCCTCCTGGTTGATCTCGGCATTGACGAGAATGACCGGGATACCGGCGGCAACCGCCTTCTTGACCGCGCCGATCGAACCGTCGGCATTGGCCGGATCGAGGATGATGGCGACCGACTTGTTGGTGATAGCCGTGTCGATCAGGTTGCTTTCGGTGTTGGTGTCGCCCTTATGCGCACTGACCGAGGCGGTGTAGCCGAGCTTTTCGGCTGTCGCCTTGGCGACATTGCCTTCCGTCAGCCAATAGGGATTGGATGGATCATTGACGATGATCGTCATCTGGCCCGCCGCCCAGGCGGAGCTGACGAGGATCGGGGCAACAGCTGCGGCTGCCAGAAGAATGCGCATGCCTTTCTTAAACATAGTCTCTCTCCCTTTGTGAGTTCAGGTGCTGCCGGAAACCGGCGGTGCTTTCCGCGATCGGCCTTTTGGAAATCCAGGTGCCGTCGTGGATAAGTTCTGCTGCTGACGTCAGGACGATTTTGCCCGACGCCCGTATTGGATACTGTTCATGAGGACCGCGAGGACGATGACTGAGCCGGTAAAGACCGTCTGCCAGTAGGCCGACACACCGATGATGACGAGGCCGTCCGACAGGAAGCCGATCACAAAGGCGCCGAGCATCGTGCCGCGCACGGTGCCGCGACCGCCGGTCAGCGCCGCGCCGCCGATGACGACGGCTGCGATTGCCGTCAATTCGTAGGTCGTACCCGCCGTCGGACCGGCAGAGGTCAGCTGCGACGACAGGACCAGACCGGCAATTGCCGCGCAGACGCCCGACAGCACGTAGACGATGATCTTGACGCGCTTAACCGGCACGCCCGAGAGATCGGCCGCGCGCTCGTTGCCGCCGGAGGCGTAAAGCCAGCGGCCGAAAGCCGTGCGGCTCAAGACGATGCCGCAGATGATCGCGAGCACGGCGAGCACGATGACGCCGATCGGAATGCCGGCGAGGCGGTTGAAGCCGAGCCAGTCGAAACCGGTATTGCCAAGTTCCGGACGGCCGCCGAGATTGTTGTAGGTCAGGCCGTTGGTCATCAGCAGCGCAATGCCGCGGGCGACATAGAGCACGCCGAGCGAGGCGACGAAGGCTGGAACCTTCAGATAGGCAACCAGCACGCCATTGACTGCGCCGACGACAGCGCCGAGAGCGCAGGTGATGACCACAACTGCCCAAACGGGCGGATAGAGAATGACGCCGAAGGCGTTAAGCGTGACGCCCTGCATGAGGAAGCCGGCAATGCAACCCGCAAGCCCGAGCGTCGAGCCGACCGACAGGTCGATGCCGCCATTCAGGATCACCAGAAGCATCCCGATCGCCAGAATGCCGAAGATCGCGACATGCGAGGCCATGGTCAGGAAGTTGCTGAGGGTGAAGTAATAGGGCGACAGGAAGGAGAAGACAGCGATGATGACGATCAGCGCGAAGAAGGCGCGGCCCTCCAGGATCAGGCGCACGAGATTGGTGTTGCGCTTCTGCCCATGCGACACTGACTTCTGTTCGGTAATGTTCGTGACTGACATAATCAGTGCTCCATAATTCCGGGCTAGTGCGCGACCACGGCTTCGCCTGAAGCGGCCATGATCTTTTCCTTGGTGACGTCAGCACCGAATTCCGCTGAGATCCGGCCGCGATGCATGACGATGATGCGGTGCGCGATGCTCAGGCACTCGTTGACCTCGGACGTCGAGTAGATGACGGCGAGACCCTGGCGGGCGCGTTCGGCAAGAAGCTTGAAGACTTCCGCCTTGGCGCCGATGTCGATGCCGCGGCTCGGCTCGTCGAGAAGAATGACCTTCGGGTCGGTCGCCAGCATCTTGCCGATGACCACCTTCTGCTGGTTGCCGCCCGACAGCGAGCCGATGGCGGCCTCTCCTCCATCGGTTTTCACATGGACTTTGCGAATGGAGGCATCGACGAGCTCACGCTCGCGACGGCCGGATGTGAACAACCCCTTGGTGAAGGCGCCGATGCTGGCGAGCGACAGGTTGGAGCCGACCGTCATCGTCTGGACGAGGCCGTCGCGCTGGCGATCCTCTGGCACCAGCACGAGGCCGCTTGCGATACGTCCGGCGATGCTCAAATGCCCGACATCCCGGCCTTCAAGACGAATGGTCCCGCCACTGGCGCGCAACCGTCCGGCCACGCATTCCAGAAGCTCGGTACGGCCGGCGCCCATCAGGCCGTAGATACAGACGACCTCTCCGGCCCGCACGTCCAGCGACAGGCGGTCGACCGAATTGAAAGCCGATCCGGAGGGGCCGGAAACGGTGAGATTGCCGATCGAAAGCGCAGGCTTACCGAACGCATAACCCTCGGGCGGGCTGCCGAGATCGAAGTTGTCGCCCACCATGTTTCGCACGATCCATTCGAGATCGATGTCCCTGCGTTGCGCATAGGCAGTCATCGTGCCATCGCGCAGCACGACCGCATGGTGGGTGATCTGCAGCGCTTCCTCAAGATGATGCGAGATATAGACGATCGACACGCCGCGATCGGTCAGGTCATGGATGACCCTGAAAAGTACCTCGACTTCGGTGGCGCTGAGCGCTGAAGTCGGCTCATCCATGATCAGGATACGCGAATTGACGGACAGTGCCCGAGCGATTTCGACGATCTGCTGCTGGCCGAGACGCAGATCTTCCACCTTGGTCAGCGGATCGATCTCCTCTTCCAGTTCTTCCATCAAAATGCGCGTCTGGCGCTCTTCCTCCGCGAAGTCGACGACGCCGCCCTTGATGATTTCGCGGCCCATGAAGATGTTGTCGCGAACGCTGAGATTGGGCGCGAGGCTGAGCTCCTGGTGAATGATCGAGATGCCGCATTCGCGTGCATGAGTGGAAGAGCTGAAGCTGATTGGCGCGCCATCGAGAATGATCTCGCCTGACGTCGGCTGGACGACGCCTGAAAGGATCTTCATCAGGGTCGACTTGCCTGCGCCGTTCTCGCCGAAAAGCGTCGTCACCTGTCCACGATGAATATCGAAATTGACGCCTTTGAGAGCATGCACATTGCCATAGGATTTGGCTATGTTGCGGGCAGCCAGGACGACCTCGCCAAGGGTCTCTGATATGGGCATCGGCTCGCTCATTTGACGGTGACCTTGACCGGAGTGACGAGCCAGTTCTTGGGGTTGATCAGTTTGAACACGCCGACGACGGTCGCCGTCTTGCCATCGAGCTGGTCCGGATCGAGGCCGGCGAATACGGCCTTCTTCATCTCGTTATTGATCGCCGAACCGGCATCCTGATACTGGATCTGGTTCGTGAACTGGCCGAACTCGATCGCGCCCGTGGCATCGCGGAGGTCCGTGCCATTGACCGCAGGGCCGGTCTGGACACGGACCACCGTCTCGGGGGGAAGGCCGTCGATCTTCATCTCGTTTGTATTGGATTTGCGTGCGCCGAAGGTGCCGGTCAGCGTCACCGGGATGACCGGGCCTGTGCTCGTGGCAACGCCGTATTTCTCACCGGCCGCCTTCTTGTCCGCAGCGATCGCCGCTGCGAGGTCCTGCGCGGCCACGGCTCTCTTCTCGACATCCGCCTGGATCTTCGGAAATTGCTCGGCGCCGAAGGATTCCGGAGAAAAGGCCTGCTGCCGCACATCGCTCTCCGAGCCGATCTTGACGACCTTGGTGTCGAGCGCGATTGCGCCGACGAGCGCGGCCGCCACAACGGCACTGACGATGAGCTTGAAGCTGCCTTTGCCTGGCGCAGATGCTGCGTGAGCGGGTTGAGTATTCATTGCTGGCGACCTTTGCGGCTGGTCGGATCTATGTCGAAAGAGGAGGAAACCGGTGAAAGCCTTACGGCTGCTTCATCGAAGACGGTGCGTGTCGAAACCCGCATCGGCGCGCAAAAACATGCCGAGCTGCAAAGCGCGATGATGAGCGGAAAGAATGTGCATCCGAACCTCCTCAATACCGAACCGGCGATTGTCTCCTCCAACCGCTAGGACCGTGATTTTCTATCAGCGGCGATGACCGCGTGATAGGTAAGTGGTATTTATGTCAAAAATCATGTTATCAAATTCTGCGTCTGTCAACAGGTCTTTTGGTCGGCTAGCTCCTATGGTATGAAATACGCAGCTTCTGTGCACAGCGATTTAAGGAGCTTTTCCGCATGTTTCGCCGTCACCAAGGCGGCCGGGGCCTTCGCGCAAAATTTATCTATATAATTGATTATAAATCATAAAATAAATCTTATCCAACACTCTGCACATTCGATCGCTGGCGAAATGGTTCAAGAGAGTGGTTACGCCTTGCTCTTATCATGAATAATATTCTACATGAAAAAAATTTCACAGTCAGCAAAATCTTACTGGAACAATGATATCTTTGTGTTATGTTTTTGATGAGGCCCTGGGAGGTTTCGAAGAGCATCAAGTCTGCAAACCGCCAAGGTGTGATGCCGGCTTTGCTCCTGGATTCGAAGTGTGGTCGTCTACGCTATTTGCAGTCTGTGGCGATCAGGAGGATGTGAGACATGACATCGACGCGCGCTTTGCCCCTCGCGACGTTCGACCTGGCAGGCGGATAATCTCAGATGACCACCAGCCGCCAGCTCATCATCGGTATCGATGCCGGTACGTCGGTCATCAAGGCCGTCGCCTTCGATCTTTCCGGTCGCCAGATCGCGACCGCATCTGTTCGCAACAAATATGTGAGCGGTAGCGACGGCTCGGCTACGCAGCCGCTTGCCCAGACCTGGCAGGATTGCGTGACAGCCCTTCGTGGCCTTGGCGAGAAGGTCGAGGATCTTGCTTCGCGCGCGGCCGCCATCGCGGTGACGGGACAGGGCGACGGGACATGGCTGGTCGGTCAGGGAAATCGACCGGTCGCCGATGCTTGGCTCTGGCTCGATGCTCGCGCTGCGCCGACAGTGGTTTCGCTTGCTGGCGAAGTGTCGAACCGGGCTCGTTTTGAACAAACGGGCACCGGGCTGAATACGTGCCAGCAGGGTGCGCAGCTTGCTCACATGGACCGGGTGGTGCCGGAGCTCCTGGACCAGGCGGAGACCGCGCTGCATTGCAAGGATTGGCTCTATCTCAATTTTACCGGCGTGCGGGCGACCGACCCCTCAGAGGCAAGCTTTACCTTCGGCGATTTCAGGACGCGGCGTTATTCGCCTGTTGCCATTGAAGCGCTCGGACTGACGCATCGCCGTGCGCTCTTGCCCGATATCCTCGACGGGACGGAAATCACCCATCCGCTGACGGAGGAGGCCGCGCGTGCCTGCGGACTTCTTGCCGGCACGCCGGTCAGTCTCGGCTATGTCGACATGGTGATGACCGCGCTCGGTGCCGGCGTTCGCAGCGGCGGACGCAACGCGGCCTGCTCGACGATCGGGTCCACCGGCGTGCATCTGCGGGCAAAGCCGGTGGCCGATGTTCATCTCAATCAGGAGGGCACCGGCTATGTCATTGCCTTGCCGATCCCAGGCACCGTCACGCAGGTGCAGACCAATATGGGCTCGACGATCAATATCGACTGGCTGCTGGATATGGCCACCTACCTGATGGCGGAGGCCGGAAAGCCCGCCACCCATGCCGAACTTGTCGGACGGATCGACCGCTGGTTTTCCGAAAGCCGGCCAGGTTCGGTCGTCTATCATCCCTATATTTCCGAGGCCGGAGAGCGCGGCCCCTTCGTCAATGCGCAGGCCCGCGCGGGATTTTCCGGCTTGTCGGTTCGCCACGGATTTCCGGATCTTGTTCGCGCGGTGGTCGAAGGATTGGCGCTGGCGACGCGTGATTGCTACGCCGCCATGGGCGACATGCCCGAGGAATTGCGCATCACTGGCGGCGCCGTACGCTCAAGTGCGCTTCGCCATTCGCTCAGCGCGTCCATCAATGCGCCGATCCGCCTGTCTCGCCGTGAAGAGACCGGAGCGGCCGGTGCAGCCATGATGGCAGCTGTCGCGATCGGCGCCTACGACACGATGGATGACTGCATCGCCGACTGGGTGACGCCGCTCCTCGGCCAAGCCGAAGAGCCGGTTGCGGAGGAAGTCCAGCGCTTCGATCTCTTGTTTTCCGCCTATGGCGATATTCGAAAGGCCATGCCCGCCGCCTGGGAAACGCTGGCTAGAGCCGCGGCGATGCCGCCCATCAAATAGATCGTTGATGCAACAGGCATCCGAGGGAGCATGACATGACCGAACCCGAAATCCTGGATCTTTTCGTCATCGGCGGCGGCATCAACGGCGCAGGAATTGCCCGCGATGCGGCGGGGCGTGGCTTGAAAGTCGCCTTATGCGAGAAGGACGATTTGGCACAGGGGACATCGTCCCGCTCTGGCAAGCTCGTGCATGGGGGGCTTCGCTATCTGGAATATTACGAGTTCCGCCTCGTGCGGGAAGCGCTGATCGAACGCGAGGTGCTGCTCAACGCCGCACCGCACATCATCTGGCCGATGCGTTTCGTGCTGCCGCACAGTCCCGAGGATCGGCCCGCCTGGCTCGTCCGGCTCGGCCTCTTCCTCTACGATCATCTCGGCGGCCGCAAGAAATTGCCAGGCACCCGCACGCTCAATCTGCTGCGCGATCCCGAAGGCACACCCATTCTCGATCAATATACCCGCGGCTTCGAATATTCGGATTGCTGGGTGGACGATGCCCGCCTCGTCACCTTGAATGCGGTGAGCGCGGCTGAGAAAGGCGCCCTGGTGCTCACCCGGTCGCCGGCAGTGTCGGCGCGCCGGGAAAATGGCCAATGGATGATCACCACGAAAAGCAGCACGAGCGGTAAGACGCGGACCTTCCGTGCCAAATGTCTCGTCAATTGCGCCGGCCCGTGGGTCACCGACATCATCAACCGCGTCGCCGGCTCCAATTCCAGCCGCAATGTGCGTCTGGTCAAGGGCAGCCACATCATCGTGCCGAAGTTCTGGTCCGGCTCCAACGCCTATCTGGTCCAGAACCACGACAAGCGTGTCATCTTCATCAATCCCTATGAGGGCGACAAGGCGCTGATCGGAACGACCGACATCGCCTATGAGGGCCGGGCCGAGGACGTGGCGGCCGACGAGGCGGAAATCGACTATCTGTTGAAGGCGGTGAACCGCTATTTCAAGGAGAAGCTGCGCCGGCAGGACGTGCTGCACAGCTTCTCCGGCGTGCGTCCGCTGTTTGACGACGGCAAGGGCAATCCGTCGGCGGTGACCCGCGACTACGTGTTCGATCTCGACGAGACCGGGGGAGCGCCGCTTCTCAATGTCTTCGGCGGCAAGATCACGACTTTCCGAGAACTCGCCGAACGCGGCATGCAGCGCCTCAGGCATGTCTTTCCCAACATGGGCGGCGACTGGACGGAAAAGGCGCCGCTGCCGGGCGGCGAAATGCCCAATGCCGACTACGAGACCTTCGCCAACAGCCTGCGTGACACCTATCCCTGGATGCCGCGCAAGCTCGTCCATCACTACGGCCGTCTCTATGGCACACGCACGGGGAACCTGGTTGCCGGGGCAACGGATCTGCAAGGTCTCGGCCGCCACTTCGGTGGGCAGCTCTATGAGGCGGAAGCCCGTTACCTCGCCACCGCCGAATGGGCGGAGACAGCCGAGGACATCCTCTATCGTCGCACCAAGCACTACCTGCATCTGAGCGAGGCAGAGCGGGCAGCTTTTGCCGACTGGTTTGCTTCATCCCATCTTGCCGCCGCCTGAGGAGGCCTTGATGCCGCTTTCGCTTTCGCTGAATACCAATCCGCTGGTGAACCGTTTTGCCGACCCGGACGACCTGATCGAGACGGTGGCGCGAGACCTGCGCATCCGCGATCTCCAGCTGACGCATGAATTCATCAATCCGAGCTGGCAGGCCCCCGTCACCCGCCGCCTGACCCGCCAGATGAAGGCGGCGTTGGCGCGCACCGGCGTCCGCGTCACCTCGGGCATGACCGGACCTTACGGACGGTTGAACCATTTCGGGCACCCGGATGCCGAGGTGCGCCGCTACTATGTAGATTGGTTCAAGACCTTCGCCGACATTACCGCCGATCTCGGCGGACATTCCGTCGGCACGCAGTTTGCGATCTTCACCTACAAGGACTTCGATGACGCAAGCCGGCGCGAGGAACTGATCAAGATCGCTATCGACTGCTGGCGCGAAGTCGCAGAGCATGCCGAGGCTGCCGGGCTTTCCTACATCTTCTGGGAGCCCATGAGCATCGGCCGGGAATTCGGCGATACGATCGAATCCTGCCTTTCGCTGCAGGCACAGCTGGCTGCCGCCGATATGGCGGTGCCGATGTGGATGATGGCCGATATCGACCATGGCGACGTCACGTCCGCCAATCCCGACGACTACGATCCCTACGCCTGGGCGCGGGCCGTGCCGAAGCTGTCGCCGATCATCCACATCAAGCAGAGCCTCATGGACAAGGGCGGCCACCGGCCGTTCACGGCGGAATTCAATGCCAAGGGGCGGATTCAACCCGCGCCACTATTGGACGCCTTTGCGGCAGGCGGCGCCAGTGACAATGAGATCTGCCTCGAACTTTCCTTCAAGGAACGCGAGCCGAACGATCGCGAGGTCATCGCGCAGATTGCCGAAAGCGTCGCCTTCTGGGCGCCGCATATCGACACCGGCGCCGCAGACTTGAAGATATGATCCGGCGATTTACAAAGGCTGGTTGTTATCAGGCGGTATAGCCGTCGAAGAAATGGGAAGGATGCGGTAATGACGGATGCCGATGATACGCTTGCCGTGCGGGCCGCCTGGCTTCACTACGCGGGCGGACTGACGCAGTCCGACGTCGCCCGGCGCCTCGGCATCCCCTCGGTCAAGGCGCATCGGCTGATCGCACGTGCCGTCGCCGATGGTGTCGTCAAGGTCACGATCGACGGTGATATCGTCGAATGCGTCGAACTGGAGACGCGCCTCGCCGAGCGCTTCGGATTGCAATATTGCGAGGTCGCGCCCGATCTTGGCGAAGAGGGTCTGCCGCTGCGCGCGCTCGGTCATGCGGGGGCTGGCTATCTGAAGCGCGAGATCGAACATGGTGATCACTCGGTCATTGGTCTTGGCCATGGCCGCACGCTTTCGGCCGCCGTTCAATACATGCCGCGGACGAACGCCAAGCATATGCGCTTCGTTTCCCTGCTTGGGGGCCTCACGCGAAACTACGGCGCCAATCCCTATGATGTCATGCACCGCATTGCGGAAAAGACCGGCACACATGCCTATGTCATGCCGGTTCCCTTCTTCGCCAACACTGCCGAGGACCGGGAGGTTCTCAGGGCGCAACGCGGTGTCAAGGAAGTGTTCGACCTCGCCAACGCCGCCGACCTGAAGCTCGTCGGCCTGGGGACTGTGGACGCCGAGGCCCAACTGGTGCTCTCCGGCATAGTCGAGCCAGGCGAGATCGAGGATATCGCGGCCGCGGGCGGCATCGGCGAAATCCTCGGTCATTTTTTCAATGCGGATGGCCAGATTCTCGACACAGCTCTGACTGCGCGCACGCTTTCGGCATCCTTCCCGACGACGAAGAAGGAGCGCCTCGTGGCCCTGGCAGGCGGACAGGCGAAGGTGGCCGCCATACGGGCCATCCTGCGAAGCCGACGCCTTCACGGGCTCATCACCGACGAACGGACCGCGCAAGCCCTTCTGGCCTGACGATCTTGTTGTCAGCCATTCGACCGCATAATCACATTTCCTTTTGTTGATTTTCACATTTTTTATGTTATATTGTTGCTTATGAAACGGGAAGAACGCCAGCAGCTGATTGTCAATCTGCTCGTCGAGGACAAGACCGTCGACGTGGACGATCTTGCCGAGCGCTTTTCCGTCTCCAAGATGACGATCCACCGCGACCTCGACGACTTGGAACAGGCAGGTGTCCTGCGTAAGGTGCGCGGCGGAGCGACGATCGATGCCGGCACACAGTTCGAAAGTGATTTTCGCATTCGCGAGCGTCAGGATGGCGAGGCCAAGGTTGCCATGGCGCAAGAAGCGCTGGCCATCATCGAACCTGGCATGACGATCATGGTCAACGACGGTTCGATGGCCGCGGTTCTCGGCGAGATGTTGTTGCGTAAGCGACCACTGACGGTGATTACCAACAACGCGGCAGTCATGGAGCGGTTGAAGGGCGAAAACGGCATAACCCTGATTGCGCTCGGGGGCATTTATTCCGCAAAATTCAACGCCTATTTCGGCGTCGTTACCGAAGAGGCGCTGTCGCGCCTGAGGGCCGATATCGCTTTCATCTCGACGCCGGCGGTCAGCGGCAGGCTTGCCTATCACATGGACGACAATGTCGTTCGCGCCAAGCGGGCGATGATCTCTTCCTCGACAAAAAGCTGCCTTTTGGTCAACCACCAGCGCATTGGCCACACGGCGCTGCACGTCATGGCGGATCTGGCCGATTTCGACACTGTCATCACCGATAGCGCGCCAGCGGCCGCTGTCCTCGACGAATTCGACCGGGCGGGCATCAAGCTCACCATCGCTGCGGCACAGGATCAGGCATGACCGATAAACCGAACTTCTGGATTGGCACCAGCTGGAAGATGAACAAGACGCTTGCGGAGGCCGAGCATTTTGCCCGCGGCCTCGGGGCGGCCGATGCTGCGCGCGATCCGCTCATCCAGCGTTTCGTGATCCCGTCCTTTACGTCCGTGCGGGAGGTCAAGCGCATACTTGCGAAGACCTCCGTCAAGGTCGGTGCGCAAAACATGCATTGGGCGGACCAGGGTGCGTGGACGGGGGAGATTTCTCCGCTGATGCTGAAGGATTGCGATCTCGACATCGTCGAACTCGGACATTCCGAACGTCGAGAGTTTTTCGGAGAGACGGATGAGACAGTCGGGCTGAAGACGGAAGCCGCCGTTCGCCATGGCCTGATTCCGCTCATCTGCATCGGCGAGACCCTTGCTGACCGGGAAAGTGGAAAAGCTGCAGAGATCCTGGCGGTGCAGGTGCGCGGGGCGCTGTCGAAGCTCTCTGACGAGCAGAGATCAGCCGAAATCCTGCTTGCCTATGAGCCCGTCTGGGCGATCGGCGAAAAAGGCATTCCGGCGACGGCGGAGTATGCCAATGCGCGCCAGGCTGAGATCATCGCAGTCGCCGAAGCGGCGCTCGGGCGGAAAATCCCCTGCCTTTATGGCGGGTCGGTCAATCCGCAAAATTGCGAGGAACTGATTTCGAGCCCTCATATCGACGGGCTCTTCATCGGCCGTTCTGCTTGGAACGTCGAGGGTTATCTCGACATTCTCGCGAAATGCGCCGCCAAACTCCAAGGAGAAGAAAGATGAAGCTTGCAATTGCGGGAGATAGCGCCGGCGAAGGTCTCGCCAAGGTGCTCGCCGAACACCTCAAGGACCGTTTCGACGTTCATGAGGTGTCGCGCATCGATGACGGGCTCGACCCGTTCTATGCCAACCTATCGGATCGTGTTGCCTCGGGCGTGGTCGATGGCACCTATGACAAGGCAATCCTGGTCTGCGGCACCGGCATCGGCGTCTGCATCTCCGCTAACAAAGTGCCTGGCATCCGCGCGGCCCTGACGCACGACACCTATTCGGCCGAGCGTGCTGCTCTTTCCAACAACGCGCAGATCATCACGATGGGCGCGCGCGTCATTGGACCTGAACTCGCAAAGTCGATCGCCGACGCATTTCTCGCTCAGACATTCGACCAGAACGGCCGTTCGGCCGGCAACGTCTCCGCGATCGATGAGCTTGATGCAAAATACAATGCGCGTTGAGAGCGGGACACAAGTGGCCGGCCGTCCGCCGGTCGCTCGTTTTCGGCGTGAGAATAATGAAGCGCAATGATCATTATGCCCCGGTTGATATCTGGTCGATCCGCCAGACGATTCTCGACGATCCTGGTCCGGAGCGGTCCGGTATCTATGCGTCGATCAATCGTTGAGCGGTAAACTTATCGGTTACCAGCGTGCCGATGACGCCGACACGCAAAGCGCCGGCGATTGCGGCTGTTTTCTTTGCGCCGCCGGCGAGCGCTATCACGCGGTCCACCCGGCTAAGGTCTTCAAGGGGCAGGCCGATGACGCGGTCGTCGAGAGGCGTCTTCACCGGTTTGCCGTCCTTGTCGAAGAAACGCAGAGAAATGTCTCCGACGGCGCCGGCCTCTGCGAGATCGGCGAGTTCGCGCGACGAAAAGATGTTGCCGGAGCGGGCAAGCAATTCGGACGGCTCCACCGCGCCGATGCCGACGATGGCGAGCGTGATGCTTCCGAAGAGATCCATCGTCTCACGAACGAAAGGGTCTGCCTGCATCAGCAATTTGGCTTCCCGCGATGTCGTTACGCCTTGTACGGGAAGCAATTTCGGTTCGGCCCCCGTCAGCCGGGCCAGGCGGGTGGTGAGCTGCGTGGCATGTGTCTGCACGGAAGGGTCGCCCATGCCGCCGAGGGTCTGGACGACATATTTCGCCTGGGCGCTTTTCTGGGGATGGATGTTTTCGACCATCTTGAAGATCGTCTGACTCCAGCTCGACACGCCGATGATCTCGCCGGGTGAAAGCGTGACCTCGAGCAGGTGGGCGGCCGCTTCGCCGATGCGGGCCATGATGGCGCCGTCACGGTCCTCGGTACATTCGACCACGATCGCTTCCGGCAGCTTGAACTTGTCGCGGAGCCCGCCTTCAAGTTCGCTATAGGTTCCGACAGGGGGGATCACGCTCGTGCGGACGATGTCCTCCGCCTCGGCCCGTTTCAACATTCGCGATACGGTCGCCTGGGAAAGGCGCAGATGCTCGGCGATCTCCGCCTGCCGTCGCCCTTCGATGTGATACATCTGGGCCACTCTTGAAATCAGGCGGAGTTCATTGAGGCGGGACATGAGCGATACCGGCTTGAATTTTTATTCACATTTAGCCGGTGTCGGTCGCGACGTCGAGCGGGCCAGCGCATCATTCCATGTATTCAGAAGACCGGTCCGATCGATCTCCTCGGGACGGATCACCTGCGTGCTTCTCGGGAGCGCCTCTATCGTGTCGAGATCTTTCCACAGACCGAGCGACAGTCCGGCGAGATACGCGGCTCCGAGGGCGGAGGCTTCGGGAGCTTCGCACTGGATCACGGCATGCTCGATCAGGTTCGATACGCATTGCATCAGGAAGCGGTTCTGGCTCGGTCCGCCATCGACGTAGAGGGCGCCGAGTTGGCCGCCGCTCTGGGCGCGCATGGCAGCGATCACGTCATGGACCTGGAAGGCGATCGAATCCGTTACCGAGCGGGCCATCTGCGCGCGCGTCGTGGAAAAGTTGATCTGGGAGAAGAGGGCGCGGGCGTCGGAGCTCCAGTAGGGTGCGCCCAGACCAACGAAAGCCGGTACGAAGCCCGGTCCGCCCGGCTCGGCGTTTGCCGCGAGATCGACGAGGGCGGCCACATCGGCAAGGCCCAGAATGTCTGCCATCCAGGGAAGGCTTGCGGCCGAAACGAGGATGTTACCCTCGAAGGCGAAGGTCGGCACGCCGGCAATCCGCCATGCAATCGTCGTAGTAATACCGTTGCGCGGCGCAACGAAACGCGGCAGCGTCGTCATGACGGACGATCCGGTGCCGAAAGTCACCTTGCCATCGCCCGGCTTGAAGGCGCCATGACCGAAGAGCGCCGCATGGCTGTCACCGATGGCGGAGCGGATCGGCGTGCCATCGGCAATGCCGGGAACTCCCCGTGCCGTGCCGAAGTCGGCGGAACTGTCGAGCACTTCGGGCAGCAGCCTGATGTCGACGCCAAAGATTTGGCCGAGCTCTTCGCTCCAGACTTGGCCTTGCAGGTCGAACAACTGGCTGCGGGCGGCATTGGAGGCATCGCAGACGTGGCGGCTGCCGCCCGTCAGGCAATGGATCAGCCAGCTGTCGATCGTGCCGAGACGCACCCGGCGTCCGGCCGGAACGCGATCGAGCAGCCAGCGAAATTTCGAACCGGGAAACATCGGGTCGAGGGGCAGGCCGGTCAGTGCCTCCACACGGTCCAGATGCCCTTCGGCGATGAGACGCTCGCAGTCCGGCGCGGTGCGGCGGCACTGCCAGCTGAGCACTGGTCCGAGCGCTTCGCCAGTCTCGGCATCCCACATGGTGACGGACTCACGCTGGTTGGACACCGCTATTGCCTCTACGGAGACGCCGGAGGCGTTTTTCAGGCATGCCTCGATCGCTTCGCAGACGGAGGCAAAGATGCGGCGGGGATTCTGCTCGACCCAGCCCGGCTGCGGATAGGAGATACCGACGGCGGCCGATCCTCTGGCAACGACGTCGCCTGTCTCGGAAACCAGGACGGCCTTCGAATTGGTGGTGCCCTGGTCGATCGCCAGAATTGCCCGCATCATCTTCTCCTCAAACGAATGGCCGGGGCGGATGCGCGCCCCGGCTCAAAAGACCTGCTATCAGATTATTTGCGCTTGATCAGCGCCTGGGCCGCATCGGCGATCGCCACCGGCGCCATGCCGAATTCGTCGAGGAGGAATTCGGCGGATCCCGTCGGCGCGTAAACGCCGGGAACGCCGAGACGCTTCATCGGCACAGGGGCGTTGTCGACCACCACTTCGGCGACGGCGGAACCGAGACCGCCGAAGATCGAGTGCTCTTCCGCCGTTACGATCGCGCCAGTCTCGTGGGCCGCGGCGATGATGGCGGTTTCGTCGATCGGACGAACGGTCGCCATGTTCAGCACGCGCGCCTTGATGCCGCGCGCGGCAAGGATTTCGGCGGCCTTCACCATGCGGTGGGTCAGCGTGCCGTTGGCAATAAGGGTGACATCGGAGCCTTCGCGCAGCAGGTTCGCCTTGCCGACTTCGAACTTGTGGCCTTCGGGCAGCAGATCCGGAACGCCGACGCGCGACAGGCGCAGGAAGCAGGGACCATTGTAGCTTGCGGCCCATTCGACGGCGGCGGCAGTCTCGATCCGGTCGCAGGGGGCGATGACGGGCAGGTTCGGCAGAACGCGTGTCCAGGCGAAATCCTCGATCGAATGATGGGTCGGGCCGAGTTCGCCGTAAGCCATGCCCGAGGAAATGCCGACGAGCTTGACGTTGGCATTGGAGTAGGAAATGTCGGCCTTGATCTGCTCGAGCGACCGGCCGGTCAGGAACGGCGACGCACCGCACACATAGGGCAGGCGTCCGCCATTGGCGAGGCCGGCGCCGACGCCGACCATGTTCTGTTCGGCGATGCCGACATTGACGAGGCGATCAGGGAATTTCGACTTGAAACCACCGAGTTTCGACGAGCCGACGGAGTCATTGCAGACGGCGACGATCGTTTCGTTTTCGGCCGCCAGGCGCTCAAGCGTCGCGGCAAAGGCATCGCGGCAGTCATAGAGCTTCGTTGGGTTTACGGGCGCGTTCATTAGAGTGCCTCCGACAGTTCTGCCAATGCGGTTTCATACTGTTCTTTGCTCGGAACCTTGTGGTGCCAGTCGACCCGGTCCTGCATGAACGAAATGCCATGGCCCTTGTTCGTATGCGCAACGATGCAATGGGGGCGGTCGCTGCGATGCTCGAGAGCAGGCACGATCGCGTGCATGTCATTGCCATTGATTTCGCTGACTTCCCAGCCGAAGGCCTCGAGCTTCGGGCGAAGCGGCGCGAGATCGTTGGTGTCCGCGAGGGATGCACCCTGCTGGAATCTATTGTGGTCGATGATCAGCGTCAGATTGTCGAGGCGGAACTGATATGCGGCCATGATGGCCTCCCAGTTGGATCCTTCCTGCATCTCGCCGTCACCGGTGATGACATAGGTATGGTATTTCGCGCCCGAGAGTTTTGCCGCCTTCGCCATGCCGACAGCGACCGGTAGCCCGTGTCCAAGCGGGCCGGTATTCGTTTCGACGCCCGGCACCTTGTTACAGTTCGGGTGCCCGTTCAGGCGGGAATGCGGCTTCAGGAAGGTCGAGATTTCCTCTTCCGGAATGAAGCCGCGCTTGGCGAGCGCGACATAGAGCGCGCAGGCCGTATGGCCCTTCGAAAGCACGAACCTGTCGCGATCGGGATGTCTGGGCTGGTCGGGCCAGACGCGCAGCACGCGGAAGTACAGCGCGGTGAGGAGATCGATCACCGACATCTCGCCACCGATATGGCCGGCGCCCGCCTCGTATACGGCCTGGAGGTCGCGCAGACGGATCTGGCGAGCAACACGTTCAAGTTCGGAAGGCTGCATCGTTTCCTCTTGTGAATAAATATTCATATGTTGATATTTTTGCACAGGCGTTGGCTTAGTCAAGCCCCCTCTTAATCATTATGCGCTAGTCGTCACCTGAAAAGCCGGTTGACAGCACTTAGGCAAGTTGTTAATGAATTTTCCAGCAGGCATGAATATTTATTCTTGCTTGATGAAATATTGGCCGCCGGCCTTAATCTTCAGGGAGGAATGATGGTGGCGATCGACGTGAATGAACAGAGCCGTCCGTCCGGCACGTTCGTCAGCAAGCTCACGGGAGCAACCGGTCCGCTCATCGGGTTGCTTTTGCTCTGCCTGTTCCTGGCCTTCAGCACCGATGCCTTTCTCTCCGTCCGCAATGGTCTGAACATTCTCGACCAGATCACCGTGCTCGGGATCATGGCTGTTGGCATGACCTTCGTGATCCTGATCGGCGGTATCGACCTTTCGGTCGGTTCGGTTCTCGCTCTCGCGATGATGGTGATGGGCTGGACGGCGAATATCGCCGGCCTGCCGCTCAGCGTCGGGATCGTGTTGGCGCTCATTGCCTCGATGATCAGCGGCCTGATCGTCGGTATCATGGTTACCTGGTTCAGGGTACCCGCCTTTATCGCGACGCTCGCGATGATGTCGGCCGCCCGCGGTGTGGCGAACATGATCACCGATGGCCAGCAGATCGTCGGCTTCCCCGACTGGTTCATGATGCTGGCCATTGACCGTCACTTCGGCATCCTGACCGCAACCGTGTTCCTGATGTTGACTGTCGTCGCGGCCGCCTGGGTTTTCCTGCACTTCCGCGCAGAAGGCCGCATGCTCTATGCGGTCGGCGGCAATCCCGAAGTTGCCCGCCTTGCCGGCATCAACGTCCAGCTTGTGACTATTCTTGTATACGTGGTGAGTGCCGCGCTTGCGGGTCTTGCCGGTATCGTTCTTGCCGCCCGTCTGGACTCGGTTCAGCCGTCCAGCGGTTTTGGCTACGAACTGGACACGATTGCGGCCGTCGTCATCGGCGGAACGTCTCTGTCGGGAGGCGCAGGCGGCATTGGTGGCACGCTTATCGGCGTCCTGATCATCGGCGTGCTGCGCAACGGTCTCAACCTGCTCAACGTCTCGCCCTTCCTGCAACAGGTCATCATCGGTGTCGTCATCGTTCTCGCTGTCGGTGCGGAAACGATCCGCAAGCGGCGGGCTGCCTGATCATTCGGCCCGCAGATGTGCGGGCCGCCAGAAATTCCTCTCCGAAAGGTTTGGAGCGGAGCTATTGCCCGAGGGGGAGGATACCCGAGGGTTCATTAACAACGGAGGAACTGACATGAAATTTGCGCGCACTCTGCTCGCGTCTGCCGCCCTGCTTGGCCTCAGCCTCGGATCCGTTCAGGCGGCCGAAGTCAAGAAGCTCGGCCTTGCCGTCGCCAATTTGCAGGCAAACTTCTTCAACCAGATCAAGCAGTCGGTCGAAGCTGAAGCCAAGAAGCGTGGCATCGAGGTCGTCACCGTCGATGCCAAGGGCGATGGCCCGACCCAGGTCAACCAGATCCAGGATCTGCTGACCCAGAATATCGACGCACTGATCTACATCCCGGCAGGCGCTGCTGCAGCCAGTGTGCCGGTCAAGCTCGCAAAGCAGGCCGGCATTCCGGTCGTCAACGTCGACCGCAATGCCGAAGGCGCTCCGGGCGATACCTTCCTGGCGACCGATTCCGTCGCCTCCGCCAAGGCGGTTTGCGACTACATCCTCAAGGAAGCCGGCGGCAAGGGCAAAATGGTCATCATCCATGGCCAGAAGGGCACCACGCCTGAACTGGACCGCTCCAAGGGTTGCCAGGAATCCCTGAAAGCCTATCCGGACGTGAGCGTCGTCGCCGAGCAATATTCCAACATGTGGAGCCAGGACGAGGGCTTCCAGATCATGCAGAACATGCTTCAGTCGAATTCGGATGTCTCGATCGTATTTGCCCAGGCAGACGGATTGGCGCTCGGTGCGGCTCAGGCGATCAAGGTCGCTAATCCATCGCAAAAGATCGTGGTCGGTGGTTTTGACGGCGACACCGCGGCACTCGAGGCCCTCAGCAAGGGTGTGTTCAACGTGACCGCGACACAGCAGACGCAGAAAATGGGCCGCGATGCGGTGGAGAACGCGGTCAAGCTCGCTGCCAAGGAAAAGGTGCCGCCGGTCCAGCTGATGGATGCCACGCTGACGACCAAGGAAAACGTGGCAGGCTTCATCGCCAACCATCCGTAATCAGCCGAAATCGTTAGGAGGTGTGCTGTGACCGAGCCGGTTCTTTCCCTGAGGGGCATATCCAAGCGCTACGGACCGCTCCAGGTTCTAAAAAACGTGGACCTGGACGTCTATCCCGGCGAGGTGGTGGCGCTGCTCGGTGAAAACGGCGCCGGCAAGTCGACGCTGTCAGGCATCATTGCCGGATCGCGCGCACCTTCCGAGGGTTCGATGACATGGCTGGGGCAGCCTTATGCCCCGGCCGCTCCACGCGAGGCGATCGACAAGGGCGTCGTGCTGATCCACCAGGAACTGCAGCTTCTGCCGCATCTCTCCATCGCTGAAAATGTCTTCATCGGTCGATGGCCGATGAAGAATGGCGTGGTCGACCGCACCCAGATGGTCCGCCGCGCCCAGGAACAGCTCGCGCGGCTGAACCTGCACATCCCCGCGACCCGAAAGGTTGCCGGTCTCTCGACCGCCAACCAGCAGCTCATCGAGATCGCCAAGGCGCTGGCACTCAATGCAAAGCTCCTGATCCTCGACGAGCCGACCGCAGCCCTTGGCAGCGCGGAGACGGAAGCTTTGTTCGAACAGGTGCGCAAGCTCCGCTCCGAAGGTGTGGGCATCATCTACATCTCCCACCGCATGGAGGAGATCAAAAAGATCACCGACCGCATCGTCGTGCTGCGCGACGGAGAGCGTGTCCATGAATTTGCCGACAGTGCGACGCCGGTGCGCACGATCGTTGAAAGCATGGTCGGCCGCTCGCTCGATCGCATGTTTCCGACCCTTCCCGAGCCGACCAGCCGGCCCGTGCTTGAGGTGTCCGGCCTGACGTCGCCGGACGATTCCTTCCGTGATGTGAGCTTCGACGTCCATGCGGGTGAAATCCTCGGCATTGCCGGCCTTGTCGGCGCTGGCCGCACCGAACTTGTGCGTGCCATTTCCGGTGCCGATCCGATCAGCGCCGGCTCGGTCAGGCTGGAGGGCCAGCCGCTGAAGCTGCGCAGCCCGGCGGATGCGATTGCCAGGGGCATCGTGATGGTTCCTGAAGACCGAAAGGAGCAGGGCCTCGTCGTCGCGCACAAGATCAGCGAGAACATTATCTACGCCAATCTCGACAAGCTCGGCGGGCGCTGGATCACTGCGGGCATGAAGCGTGTCTTCGCCGAAAAGGCAGTGGCGAAATTCGGCGTCAAGGGGCGCGCGGAGCAATTCGCCTCCGATCTCTCAGGTGGTAACCAGCAGAAGGTCGTCATCGCCAAATGGCTGATGCGTGATCCCAAGGTCGTGGTGCTGGACGAGCCGACGCGCGGCATCGATGTCGGCGCCCGCGCCGGCATCTACGACATCATCGTCAACCTCGCCAAGCAGGGTGTCGCGGTCATCGTCGTGAGCTCCGATCTTGAGGAGGTTCTCGGCGTATCGAACCGCATTCTCGTGCTGGCGCAGGGCAAGCAGGCAGGCATTCTGAAGCGTGACGAGGCAAACGACGTCTCGGTCATGGAACTGGCGACAATCTAGGCAAAGACAGAAAGGAAGAGCGGTGTCCGACATCTCTCTCAACGCACCGAAACTATTTGATCTCAGCGGCCAGGTTGCCATCGTGACGGGCGCCGGCAGCGGTATCGGGCAAAGGATCGCGATCGGTCTTGCCCAGTGCGGCGCCGACGTAGCGCTTCTTGATCGCCGCACCGATGACGGGCTTGCCGCAACTGCCAGCCATATCCAGGCTGCCGGCCGCCGTTCGATCGAAATTGCCGCTGATGTCACCAGCAAAGGGTCTCTGGCGGATGCCGTCGCCCGCACGGAAGCCGATCTCGGCGCTCTCTCGCTTGCCGTCAATGCCGCCGGCATCGCCAATGCCAATCCCGCCGAGGAAATGGAAGAGGACCAGTATCAGACGCTGATGGACATCAACCTGAAGGGCATCTTCCTGTCCTGCCAGGCCGAAGCGCGCGTCATGCTGAAAAACGGCCGCGGGTCGATCGTCAACATCGCCTCCATGTCCGGCGTCATCGTCAATCGCGGTCTCAGCCAGGCTCATTATAATGCCTCCAAGGCTGGCGTGATCCACATGTCCAAGTCCTTCGCCATGGAGTGGGTCGGGCGCGGCATCCGCGTCAACACGATTTCGCCAGGCTATACCGCAACGCCGATGAACACCCGCCCGGAGATGGTGCATCAGACCAAGCTCTTCGAAGAGCAGACACCGATGCAGCGCATGGCCAATGTCGACGAGATGGTCGGTCCGGCCGTCTTCCTGCTGTCGAATGCCGCAAGCTTCGTGACGGGCGTCGATCTGCTCGTCGACGGCGGCTTCTGCTGCTGGTGATCTCATGCGCAAGCTGATCGCAGGCAATTGGAAAATGAACGGTCTCGTCTCCTCCCAAGCTGAGATCGAGGCGCTGAAGGGATTAACGGGCAGTGCGACGTGCGATATCGTCGTCTGCCCGCCCTTCACGCTGATTGATCGCGCCGTGGAGCGGGTCAAGGCTTCGAACCTGGTCATCGGCGCGCAGGATTGTCATGCGCAGCAGTCAGGCGCCCATACGGGCGATATCTCTGCCGAAATGCTCGCCGATATCGGTGCGCGTTATGTCATCCTTGGACATTCCGAGCGCCGTGTGTCTCATGGCGAAGATGATGAGATCGTCCGTGCAAAGGCAGTCGCTGCGCATCGGGCAGGGCTGATCGCGATCGTCTGTGTCGGCGAAACGCGGCATGAGCGCGATGAAGGCCGGGCGATCGAAGTGGTTGGCGGGCAGTTGAGAGAATCCGTCCCCGAGGGAGCGACGAGCGAAAATCTCGTCATCGCCTATGAACCCGTCTGGGCGATCGGAACCGGGCTGGTGCCGACCGACGAACAGATCGAGGAGGTCCATGCCGCGATCCGGCAGATGCTCGAAGAGCAGCTGGGCAAGGATGGTCATTCGGTCAAGATCCTCTATGGCGGCTCGGTCAAGGCATCCAATGCCGCGGCTATATTCGGGCTTCGCAATGTGGATGGAGCGCTGGTCGGTGGCGCTTCGCTGAAGGCATCGGAATTTGCCGGGATTATTTCTGCAGCCGTTTGAAATCTGGGTGACGAGGCAAGTGTCGTCGGTTTGCAGATTGGCGTGCTGACGGCGTCATCCCTGAAAGGAAAAGAGAATGCAACGCTTCGAAAACAAGACCGTGGTCATTACCGGCGCAAGCCGTGGTATCGGTGCGGCGATTGCCAAGCGCTTTGCACGCGAGGGCGCCAATCTCGTAGTCTCCGCCAACGAGGAGAGCGTGCATGCCGTCGCCGGGCAGATCAAGGCCGATGGCGGAAAGGCGATCTCCTTTGTCGGCGATGTCACCGACAAGGCGAGCGTCAAGGCTCTCTATGACGCGGCCGAAGAGGCCTTCGGCGCTGTCGACGTCTCCATACAGAATGCCGGCGTCATCACCATCGCCCGCATCGAGGATATGACTGAGGGCGAATGGGACAAGGTCATGGCTGTCAACACCAAGGGCGTGTTCCTCTGCGCCCAGGAAGCGATCGCCCGTATGCGCAAACATGGCCGCGGCGGCCGCATCATCAACACGGCTTCCGGCCAGGCACGCGACGGCTTCATCTACACGCCGCATTATGCTGCCTCGAAGATGGGTGTCGTCGGCATCACGCAGAGCCTTGCCAAGGAAGTCGCAACCGACGGCATCACCGTCAACGCTTTCTGCCCGGGCATAATCGAAACCGACATGTGGGCCTATAACGACCAGGCATGGGGCAAGCTGCTCGGCAATTACGCCCCTGGCGAACTCATGAAAGAATGGGTGGAAGGCATCCCGATGAAACGCGCCGGATCGGGCGAAGACGTCGCCGGCCTTGTCACCTTTCTTGCAAGTGACGACGCGGCCTATATCACCGGCCAGACCATCAATGTCGATGGCGGGCTGATCATGTCCTAGCGCTGTTCGACAATAGGAAACGGTGCTTTCATCACCGAGAGGCAATTCTCGCAAGATGATCTGTACCCAACCTCTTGCAGAACAAGCCATTCGTCATTTACATAAGCAATGTTCTCAGGGCGGGGTGCAATTCCCCACCGGCGGTATCGAGGCAACTCGGAGCCCGCGAGCGCCTTCGTGAAAGCGAAGGGTCAGCAGATCCGGTGAGACGCCGGAGCCGACGGTCACAGTCCGGATGGAAGAGAGCAACGCAGAGGACGCCGCTCGGCACGCGGCGTTTCATATGCTTGTTCGCCCAAGGGAAAATGGTGGCTTTTGACAGGCCATGAATGCCGCTCACGCGGCTAACCCTTGAAAGGCAGAGAAATGGCAATTTCCAAAATTGAAGATGCGATCGCCGCGATTGCGCGGGGCGAGATCGTGGTTGTCGTCGACGATCGTGATCGGGAAAACGAGGGCGACCTCGTTATTGCATCGGAAGCGATCAGCCCGCAGGCAATCGCCTTCATGATGAATTATGCCCGCGGCCTCATCTGTGTGGCTATGGAAGGCGAGCGGCTGGACGAACTGCAGATCCCGCAGATGGTCCCCAACAATACCGAACTTCTGAAAACCGCTTTCACCGTGTCGGTTGATTATATCCCTGAAACGACGACCGGAATTTCGGCGGCTGACCGCGCAGCAACGGTTCGCGCGCTCATCGGCGAGAATTCCCGCCCTGAGGATTTTGCGCGGCCGGGCCATATCTTCCCGTTGCGAGCACATCCGAACGGCGTGCTTTCTCGCCCCGGCCATACAGAGGCGGCTGTCGACCTCGCGAGGCTTGCCGGCCTGTCGCCATCGGGCGTCATCTGTGAAGTGGCCAATGATGATGGCACGATGGCGCGCCTGCCCGAGCTCGAGCAGTTTGCCGAACGGCATGGCCTTCACCTGATCACAATCGAGGATCTCATTGCCTATCGGGGTGTGAGTGCACCCGGTAAGGCTGCCTAGCTGCCGGTTGTGCAGTAGGCAGAGCGCGCTCTGTCGGTTCAAAGAAGGCCCGATCATTCGGGCCTTCGATATTTTACCAGGCCGTCACACGACGAGTGCCAGCGCCGGCCCCTGATCGTCCGCCTTGCCTTCCTGCTCCTGACCGGCCGTGGCTTCCAGAGTCTCCGAGGCCAGCAGATTGAACTCCCGACGTTCTTTCTCCGACACGATCGCGAGGTCGATGACCTTCTGCAGGTTGGCAGCATGGCGGAAGGTAGGGTCGTCCTGCTTGCCGGTTCTGACCGCTTCGGCAAAGCGCTGATAGTTGGTCAGCACTGCCGGCACTTCGATGTCACGCCAGGTGGCGCTTTCAATGTCGTCGCCGAAGCAGCCGCGAAGATCCGAGCCGTCAGGGCGGTGGGTGACTTCGAGGCTGCCCTTCTCGCCATAGATGCGCAGCTTCAGCTCGTTCAGATGCCCGGTTGCCCAACGGGTCGCATGAATGACGCCGAGCGCGCCATTGGCGAAATCGACCGACATGGTGAAGCTGTCATTGGCATCGAGCATATACTCGCCGATCTGCCCGCCCGGCGCCTTGTTGAAGGTTTTGAGCCGCGCAAAGACATGATCGATATCGGTCGCCGCGCCATAGGCGGCGAAATCGAGGATGTGGATGCCGACATCGCCAAGCACCCCGTTCGAACCGTGACCGGTGGACAAACGCCACAGCCAGCGTGATTCCGTGCGCCAGTCGCCCCAGGCGCGCGATACGAGCCAGCTCTGCAGATAAGAGGCCTCCACGTGACGGATCGTGCCAAGTTCGCCTGATAGCACCATCTCGCGGGCGCGCTGCAGTGGTGCAACATTTCGGTAGGTGAGATTGACCATGTTGATGACGCCGGCCGCTTCCGCCGCTTCCGTCATCTCCAGCGCGTGCGCATAGTTTTCCGCCAGCGGTTTTTCGCAAAAGACATGCTTGCCGGCGGCGATCAGAGCCAGGCTGGTTGCGTGATGGACACGGTCGGGCGTGACGTTTGTGGCTGCATCGAATTCACCCCAGGCGATCGCCTCGTCGAGTGTGCTGAAGCGTTTTTCGATGTTGAAATGATCGGCGAATTCATCGAGTCGGGTCCGATCCGTATCGACGGCACCGACCACTTCGACACCATCGATCGCGAGGAAGCCTGCAACCTGGCTTTTGGCCATCATGCCGGTGCCAAGAACGAGTAGACGCATTTCTCTTCTCCTCAGCGGTAACCGGCTTCGCCGGCCTGATGCAGTCTCGGGCCGCGCTCGACGATCGGCTCCAGTGCTTTTTCTACCGGCACATTTGGAGCGTCGGTGATGCTCTTCAGGTCGCCTTGCGGGTTATAGGCCCACTTCACGCCATTGATCAGCACCTTCTGCACATTCGCGTCGTGATAGGTCGGGTAGGTTTCGTGGCCGGGACGGAAATAGAAGATGTTCCCGGCACCGCGCCGCCAGGTCAGGCCCGATCGGAAGACCTCACCACCCTGGAACCAGGAGATGAAGACCGTTTCCAACGGCTCCGGCACCGAGAACTGTTCGCCATACATCTCCTCGTTCTCAAGCTCGAAATGCTCCCCGATGCCGGCGGCGATCGGATGGCGCTGGTTGATCGTCCACAGGCGCTCACGCTCACCCGCCTCGCGCCACTTGAGCGCGCAGGGCGTGCCCATCAGCCGCTTGAAGATCTTCGAGAAATGGCCGGAATGCAGCACCAGCAGGCCCATGCCTTCCCAGACACGCTTGGCGACGCGCTCGACGACGACGTCGGAGACCGCGCCGTGATCCTTGTGACCCCACCAGGTCAGAACGTCGGTCTCGGCAAGCCGGGCCTCGCTCAACCCATGCTCCGGCTCCTGCAGCGTCGCCGTCGTCGCGGAAATCGCCGGATCGGTGTTCAGCGCCTTGGCAATGGTCGTGTGCATGCCTTCGGGGTAGATGCTCCGGACGATCTCATTGGTTGTCTCGTGGATGTTCTCACCCCAGACGATGGTGCGAATAGACAAGTTTCTGCTCCTTCACAGCAAGTGGCGGACCGGAACCGATGGGAGGCGGTCAGATCCTGTTTGTTTGATGGGTTGTTCAGGCAGCGCCCTTGAAAGGGAGCCTTTCGAGCGCGCGTCCGGATTGGTCGAAGCGGTGAATGCGATCGCCGAGCGGCGACACGCCCAGTTGCTGGCCGGGCTGGTGGCTCGATACGCCGGTTTCGCGAACGGTAAGCGGTTCGCCCGAGCCGATGTCGAGATAGACGAAGCTGTCCGAGCCGAGGATTTCCGAGTGGATGACGGTGCCTGTCCAGGCAGGATCCTGATCTCGAAACTCGATATGTTCGGCCCGCACTCCGATCGTGTGGGCATTGTAGGGAGCCGCGAACGGTCCGGAGAGGAAGTTCATCTTCGGCGAGCCGATGAAGCCGGCGACGAAGACTGAGTTCGGGGTCTCATAGAGCTCGATCGGAGTTCCGACCTGTTCGACGACGCCGTCGCGAAGAACGCAGATACGGTCGGCAAGGGTCATGGCCTCGACCTGATCGTGGGTGACATAGATCATCGTCGTGTCATGCATGCCGCGATGAAGCTTGGCGATCTCCAGCCTTGTGGCGACGCGCAGTGCGGCATCGAGGTTCGACAATGGTTCGTCGAACAGGAAGACCTTCGGGTCGCGAACGATGGCGCGGCCGATGGCGACGCGCTGACGCTGGCCGCCCGAAAGCTGGCGCGGCAGGCGCTCCAGATAGGGCGAGAGCTGCAGCATGCCGGCCGCCTGTTCGACGCGCGCCTTGCATTCTTCCCTCGTCCGGCCGGAGAGCTTCATGCCGAAAGCCATGTTTTCGTAGACCGTCATATGCGGATAGAGCGCGTAGGACTGGAAGACCATCGCGATGCCGCGCTTCGATGGGGAAAGACGATTGACCGGCTGACCATCGAAGGAAAGCGTGCCTGACGTTATGTCCTCCAGTCCCGAGATCAGTCGAAGCAAGGTGGACTTGCCGCAACCGGACGGGCCGACGAAGACCATGAACTCGCCCTTGCGGATGTCCATGCTAACGCCCTTGATGACTTCGAATGCGCCGAAGCTCTTGCGGATATTATCGAGTCTAATCTGTGCCATATCTCGCTTTCCTCAGCCTTTGACGCCGCCGGCCGTCAGCCCGGAAATGATCCGGCGTTGAAAAATAAGGACAAGGATGACGACGGGCACGGTAACGATGACCGATGCCGCCATGATATTGCCCCAGGGGATTTCGAACTGACTGCCGCCCGAAAGCAGAGCGATCGCCACCGGCACCGTCCGTTGCGCATCCGACGAGGTGAACGTCAGGGCGAACAGAAATTCATTCCAGGCGGTGATGAAGGCAAGCAGACCGGTGGTGACGAGCGCCGGCCACATCAGCGGCATGAATACCTGGGTAATGATCACCCAGGGGGAGGCGCCATCGACGATGGCCGCCTCCTCGATCTCGATCGGCAGATCGCGCATGAATGTGGTCAGCACCCAGACCGTGAAGGGCAGCGTGAAGATCATATAGGAGAAGATCAGCGCGAAGGGCGTGTTGAAGATGCCGATCCAGCGGATGAGTTCGAAAAGCCCCGCCAGCACCGCGATCTGCGGAAACATCGACACGGACAGGATGGTCAGCATCAAAAGCGCCCGACCCCGGAAATGCACACGGGCAAGCGCGTAGGATGCGGTCACGGCGAGCAGCAGCGAGGCAGCGACCACGAGGCAGGCAATGAGCAGGGAATTGCCGAGGCTGCGGATGAAGCTGCCTGTCGTCAACACGCCGGTATAGTTTTCGAGCGAGATCGAGGTCGGCCAGTAGGTGACTTCGAAGAGAGCTGTGCCGGCTTTGAAGCTCGTCAGGATCGCATAGTAGAACGGGAAGACCGCGATGACGACGATGACGGCGACCAGCAGATAGAACAGGGTATTCTTGGTGGCTGTGAGCAGCATCAGTGTTCGCGCCCCCCGAGTTTGACGCGGCCGAGCCATATGTAGAGCACGGTGACTGACGCGATGATGAGAAAGAGAACGGTGGAGGCGGTCGCGCCATAGGCGAACTTGTCGAAATCGAACAAGTTCTCGCGCGCCATGACCGACATGGTCTTGGTCTGGGCGTTGTTCGGCGTCAGCACATAGATCAGATCGAAAATGCGCATGGCATCGAGCATGCGAAAAATCACTGCGACCATGATCGCCGGGCGTATCAGCGGCAGGGTCAGCCGCCAGAATACCCTGACGGGGTTGATCCCGTCGATCTTGGCAGCCTCGTAGATGTCGGCCGGAACCATCTGCAGGGCAGCGAGGATAAGCAGTGCCATAAACGGCGTCGTCTTCCAGACGTCGACGATCAGAACGGCGATCATCGCTGTCTGAGGATCAGCGGTCCACGCGATCTTCTGGCTGATGAGCCCCAGGCCGAGAAGCATGTCGTTGAGGATGCCGAACTGGTCGTTGAGCATCCAGGCCCACATCTTGGCCGAAACGATGGTCGGGATCGCCCAGGGAATAAGGATGGCGGCGCGCACGATGCCGCGGCCAACGAACTGCGCGTTCAGCACAAGAGCGACGATGAGGCCGAGCGCGGTTTCGATCGTCACCGACAACAGCGTGAATTTTGCCGTGTTCCAGACCGCGCCCCACCAAGCGGGATCGGCCAGCAGTCCTCTATAGATCGTGCGGCCGCTCTTCAGGGTGACCCAGGAAAGATAGTTGTCGAAGCCGACGAACTGGGCATTGCCGAGGTTCGTCAGCGACGCATTGGTGAAGCTGAAATAGATGGTGCGGAACAGCGGCCAGCCGGCAACGATGGCCAGGATCAGCAGGGTCGGAGCCAGGAAGATCCAGGCAGACCGGATGCGTTCCGAGCGCAGATCCGAAGAGATCGCCTTTGCGCGCGCGCCCGTGCTCAGATTTTGGGAGACTGCAACTTCACTCATGGAATATCCGCTTCATGAGACAATCGACGACGGCGCTGTCGGAAGCGGCAGCGACGGGATATCCGACGCTGCCGCCTCGATTTGTTACCAGCCGCTGCCTTGCAGCGTCGTCAGATCGGCTTCGAGAAGCTCGAGGTTCTCTTCGGCGGTGCCGCTGCCGGACAGCGTGTTGTGCACGGCTGTCCAGAACTTGGCGGAAACCTCATTGTACTTGACCTTGGCAACAGCCGACGGACGCGGCACCGCGTTTTCGAAGATCGGCTTCCAATTCGGCATGAACGGCTGCGCAGCAGCAATGTCCTTGTCGTCGTAAAGCGCCGACAAGGTCGGCAGGTTGGAAAGCTCGATGGCGCGTTGCTTCTGGCTTGCCTTCGACGTCAGAAACTTGACGAGTTCGATCGCCGCATCCGGGTTCTTCGAATATTTCGAGACGGCGAGATTCCAGCCGCCGAGCGTCGACGAGGGCTTGTCGCCTTCTGCGGCAACGGGAAGCGTCGTTACGTCGAACTTGCCTTTGACCGGGCTGTCGGCGCCGTTGCCCAGCGCATAGGCGTAGGGCCAGTTACGCATGAAGACGGCGTTGCCGGTTTGCCAGACACCGCGGGATTCCTCTTCCTGATAGGCGAGCACGCCGCTCGGTGAAATCGTGCCGATCCAGCCCTTGGCGCGATTGAGTGCTGCCGCAGCCTTCTCGTTGTTGATTGAAATCGTGCCGTCGGTCTCGATGATCTGGCCGCCGCCCGAGGACTTGACCCATTCCAGGGCATCGCAGGTCAGGCCCTCATAGGCGTTGCCCTGGAAGACGTAACCCCACAGATCCTTCTGGCCGGCGGCGCGTTCCTTATCCTGGATTTCCTTGGCGGTGGCCTCCATCTCGTCCCAGGTCTTCGGCGGCTGCTTGCCATATTTCTCAAGCAGATCCTTGCGATAGAAGAGAGCCGGTGCATCCGTGTAGAGCGGCACTGCGACCAGGCGGCCGTTCACGGTCTGCGATCCGACGATCGCCGGGAAGAAGTCGCCGATAACGTCCTTGGTGGCATCCTTCAGGTCGACGAACTGGTCTGCCAGCTGCGGAGCCCAGATGACATCCGTCTGGTAGACGTCGACATCCGTGTTGCCGGCCGCGAGCCAGAGCCGATACTGCGAGAACTGTTCCGTGGACGAAGGCGGCATGGTGACGATCTTGACCGTATTGCCGGTGGCTTTCTCGAAAGCATCGAGCTGCTTGCGGAACAGATCGAGGTTCTTGCCGGTAGAGCTCGCTGAAATGCTGATCTCGGCGGCATAGGACGGCACTGACGCGCCAATAAGCGCGGCCGCGACGGCGACCGCCGTGAAACGAAACTTCATTTTCTCCTCCCAAAGACCAAATTGAAATCGATTTGGTTATGAAAAACTGTCAGAAGGTCGATATCATGTCAAGGGAGGTTCTAATTTGCGACCTTCGCTTGTTTATAAATGAAGAATATCATTTAAAACCAACGCGAAACCCGAATGGTATGATTTCCCAAATCGCGCCGATATTCATTTCTGCGATCAAGGAAATTGAAATCGATTTGAGAAAATATAATCGACGGCATAGAATGTGGAATTTGCGGAGCCGATGGTATAGATGCCCGGCAGCGCAGGCGATGAAAGTCATTTCGGTCAATGAAACTCAAAGAGTTCGCAAAACAACTTGGACTGTCTCCAACGACCGTCAGCCGTGCGCTTAGTGGCTATCCCGAGGTAAGCGAGGTAACGCGCGCCCGCGTCGTTCAGGAGGCGGTGCGGTTGGGCTATCGACCGAACGTCAATGCGGTCAGGCTGAAAACCGGCCGGGTGGGCGCCATCGGCGTCGTCATGGGGCGCGCCGGCGAGTTCCATTTCGCGGAATTCATGGCCGGCATGGCGGAGCGTCTTGTTACGGAAGACACCGACATTCTGGTCATTCCGATGGCTGATCCCGAATACGATGCCGAGATGCAGCTTTACAGGCGGCTGGCGGAAAGCCAGCGGGTCGATGCGATCATCGTGCATTCGCCTCGGCCCAATGACCAGCGCATCGCCCTGCTGCATGAGTTGGGAATGCCGTTTCTCGTTCATGGTCGTTCTGACATCGAGGTGCCGCATCCCTGGCTCGATATCGATAATGAAGGGGCCGTGCGCCGTGCGACTTCGCATCTCATCGATCTTGGTCATACCAGGATTGCGATGATCAATGGCCGCCAAGGAGCGACCTATGCGCTGCATCGCGACATCGGCTATCGCAGTGCGCTGCAGAGCCATGGAATCGAGGTTGATCCGCAACTGATCGCCAACGGCAATTTCACCGACGAACTCGGCTTCCGCTTTGCACGGTCATTTCTCGAACAACCGAAGCCGCCAACCGCGTTTGTCGCCGGGTCCATGATGACGGCGCTCGGGATTTACCGGGCCGCGCGTTCGCTCGGCCTTCAGATCGGCAGCGACGTCTCGGTTATCGCTCACGATGACGTCTTTCCCTATTTGACGGCCGATAACATGGTCCCGTCGCTGTCGGCGACCCGCTCGTCGATGCGTGCCGCAGGCACGCGGTGCGCCGATCTCGTGCTGCAGCTTTTGGCTGGGCGTTCGCCGCTGGAAATTCACGAGCTTTGGCCGGTCGAGCTTATCCTGCGCGAGTCCACCGGGCCGGTGCGGGCGCTCCAGACCTGAGCAAGAGACGTTTGTAGAACTTCCGAGATTGGCTTCCAACAGGAGCGACGGCGACATCTCTTAACATTAGTTCACCCATCTTGACGCCGGTTTGTGGCGTACTTGCTTCATCCATCGGAAGGATGAACATGACTGGCAAACTCGCGCGGCGAACACCGCGGATATCGAACGGAGCGAAGGCGGGCAACGCCTCGGGAGCACAATCCTACGTCAAGCTCATTTTGAGAGAGATCATCGGATTCTCGATAGCTGCCCTTGTGCTGAGCGTCGCCGGGGCGAGCTATGCCCATTACATGGTTTCGGCGTCGTTGTGGATTCCATCGTGCCTCGCCACCATCGGGCGCCACCGCAGGTGCTCGCGCACCGATAAAAGGCGGCCTGCCATGACGGACTATCTGCTGTCCCATCTGGCCGAGACGCTTTTGCTGCTCCAGTGGTTTTATATCGCAATCGTCGCTTTCGGCGGTTTTTTTGCATCACAGCCGGTCATTCTGCGAAGCATCGGGTCGTATTGAGGGTTCAATCGTGCGGCTCCACGCCTCGAGCGAAATATCCGTATTCGCGGTTTCGAGGCTCGAAGCAACTGGCCGGGCTTGGGGTTTACAGCCCGGCCAGCTCATATCGAGCGAAATCGGGGGAGTTCGCCCGATATATTGCGTCGCAAATCATCCTTTCGACCTGCGACGACAGCCCGCTATGCGGACGTTGCGCGACCCTTGCGTGGGCGGGCTCGGTATCAAGCCGCACACCGGTCGTCTTCATTTGTCAGCAGAAGATCATGAATGCGGATTTCTGGGTTTTAAAAAATGTTGAGTTTTGTTGGTTGCCGGCCGGGCCGGTTACAGCTCGCAAATCCCTCGGGGCACAAGCGACACGATGAAGGATCCGTGAAGAGGGAAGTCGCCCAACAAGCGCACGGGGGATATGAGATGTTCCTTTCTCATGTAGCGGGCTCGTTCACGATGGGCCGACGTTGAAACCTTGTTTTCAGTGAGCATGTCGCGGCAATGAATGGCCGGCATATTGCCTTCACGGGAGCGCCTCTTGGTGCACATCTCCCAGAACGAGCTTCACCGCATATCGGAGTTGATCGTCCTCGGTTCGACTGGCGGGAACATAGACGGACGACTTGACGGTGGCTTCGCCTTGTTCGCCTGGCAGATGCCGCTCGAGCCCGGCTTCGCCGGCAACCGTTTCCGTGCCGCGCAATGCCGCCGGAATGCTCTGCACGACCTCGATATCCGGCGCGATCCCCAAGGCCTGGATCGAGCGGCCCGACGGTGTGTAGACGCGCGACGTTGTAAGGCTCATGGCGGCGTTGTCATCGAGTGGAACGACTGTCCGAACAACACCCTTGCCGAACGATCGCGTGCCGACGATTGTTGCCCGGCGATGGTCCTGGAGGGCACCGGATACGGCTCGGGATCTTCGCCAGTTAATTTAACTTAATCGAACTTTGCCGATCTTTGACCGCATCGCGATACCGATCCGCTACATCCCATTCGGAATGACCCCGGCTCAGAAGAGCACACGAGGTCGCGACCTGATGCGCTACCAGCCCGCTCGCCATCCCGGACGCAACCGCTGCTTTCCACGCCGGCTGACTGAAAATCACGAAAGGAATTCCGCTCTGATGCGACGTGTCTCCTTAATTCTTGGCCCTGTTGTCGGCGCGTTCCTTGCCTGCCAGGAAGGGACGGCGTTTGGGCAAGCGAACGATGGCGCAGCCCTCACGGTTGCCGTCGCGAGGCCGGCCGAGCGGGAGTGGCCGGAAACGGTGCCTGCCAGCGGCTGGCTGAAACCCTGGCATGAGGCGATCAGCGCCGCAGAAGTCGGCGGCCTGCGTATCACTGATGTCATGGTCGATGTCGGCTCTGTGGTGACGAAGGGCCAGCCGCTTGCGCGACTTGCCGACGACACCGTCCGCGCTGATCTGCGAAAGGAGGAGGCCGCGCTCGCGACGGCGAAGGCGGATCTTGTCAAGGCGGAAACCAATGCCGAGCGCGCCCGAAGGATGAAGGGAAGCGGCGCCCTTTCGGATGAGAAGATCACCGAGTATCTGAGCATCGAGCAGACTGCCATCGCCGGCGTCGAGTCCGCAGAGGCTTTACTGGAGAGCCAGCGGATCAAGCTCTCCCAGACCACTATAGTGGCCGTCGACGATGGTCTCATCACCTCTCGCTCCGCGCAGCTCGGCGCCGTCGTCGCGTCCGGCACGGAACTGTTCCGCCTTGTGCGCCAGCAGCGCGTCGAGTGGCAGGCCGAGGTTTCGGCGCGTTACAGGCCGCTCATCGGGGAAGGGTTGTCTGCGACGATTTTCGGTGCGGGACGCCAGCAGATAGAGGGAACGGTTCGGCTCGTCGCGCCAACCGTCAGCACCGATACCGGCCGGGCGCTCATTTATATTTCTCTACCGGCCGAGGCGCATCCGCCCATAGGTCTTTATGCGACCGGACAGATCAAGCTCGGGATAGAGCCCGCCCTCACGGTACCCGAGGCCGCCATCGTCGTACGCGATGGCCTCAGCTACGTCTTTACCGTCGATGGAGCGCAGCGCGCTACGCGCATCCGCGTCGAGACCGGTCGTCGCAATGAAGGAGAGGTGGAGATTGCCTCCGGCCTGGACCGCTCGGCTGAAGTCGTGACGGCGGGCGGTGCCTTCCTTTCGGACGGGGCGCTCGTACGCCTGGAAGGAGCAGCGCGGTGAACTTCTCCGCCTGGTCAATTCGCAATCCGGTCCCCTCTATCCTTCTGTTCATCCTCCTGACCGTCGGTGGTCTCATCGCCTTTGCTCGACTTGGGGTTCAGAATTTTCCGGACATGGATCTCCCGACGATCCGGATCAACGCTACCCTCGAGGGGGCAGCACCCGCCCAACTTGAAACGGAAGTCGCTCGCAAGATCGAGGACAAATTAGCCTCGCTCAACCTCCTCGATCACGTCGCGACCACGATCACGGACGGCACCGTCGCCATCAACGTATCGTTTCAGCTTGGAAAGGATGGGGAGGAAGCGCTCAATGAAGTGCGCAACGCCGTCGACAGCGCGAGCGGAGATCTTCCTCAGGCCATGCAGGCGCCGAGCGTGATGCGGGAGACGGTTCAAGGGTCAACGCTCGCCGCCTACGCGGTGCGATCGACACGACTCGACCGGACGGAGCTTTCCTGGTTCGTCGACAACGATTTGACAAAGGCCTTGCTTGCCGTTCCGGGCATCGGCAATGTCAGCCGTGTCGGCGGCGTCGACCGTGAGGTCCATATCGATCTCGACCCGCAACTGATGGGTTCGCTCAACATCAGCGCCGCGACCATTTCGTCAAGGCTGAGATCCGTGCAATCCGACACGTCAGGCGGACGAGGGGATATCGGAGGAAGCAAACAAGCGATCCGGACACTCGGCGCGGTTTCCTCGATCGAGAAGCTGAAGGCGCTCGCAATTCCGCTTCCTGGCGGCGCCTTGATGCGCCTTGACGAAATCGGCACGGTGACGGACAGCTTCGCCGACCGCTCGTCCATCGCCTATCTGGACGGCGAACCCGTGATTGCGGTCCAGGTCAAACGCTCGAACGGCTTTTCCGACACGGCCGTCGCCGCGGCCATCGCGACGGCAATGAAGGACTTCGCCAAGGGCAATCCCGATGTCGAGATCGTCGAGGCCTACAGCACCGTCGGGCCGATCATTGAAAATTACGACGTCTCCATGCACATGCTCTACGAGGGTGCGATTCTCGCAGTCGTCGTGATTTGGTTCTTCCTGCGCGACTGGCGCGCGACCCTTCTGTCTGCAGTGGCGCTGCCGCTGTCCGTCATTCCGACGTTCCTTGTCATGTATCTGGCAGATTTCAGCCTCAACACCATCACGCTGCTTGCGCTTTCTCTGGTGGTGGGCATCCTCGTCGACGATGCGATCGTTGAGATCGAGAACATCGCGCGCCACCTGAAGATGGGCAAATCGGCAAAGGAGGCTGCGCTCGAGGCAGCAGACGAGATCGGCCTTGCCGTCATTGCCACGACGTTGACGCTCGTCGCGGTATTCCTGCCGACGGCTTTCATGGGCGGCATTCCGGGTCTGATTTTCCGGCAGTTCGGCGTGACGGCAGCCGTCGCAGTGCTTGCCTCGCTGGTCGTCGCGCGCCTTTTGACGCCGATGATGGCGGCCTACGTGATGAAAGCACATCCGGTCGAGGCCAGGGATGGCCGCATCATGCGCACCTACATGGCCTTCGTCAAAACCTGCCTGCGTCGCCGCAAGCTGACCACGGTCGGCGTGCTGCTTTTCCTCGGCCTCTCACTGGCGACAATTCCCCTGCTGAGTTCCGGCTTCCTGCCGGCCTCGGATGATGCACAGACGCAGGTGACCGTTACGCTGCAACCCGGCACAACGATCGAGCAGACGGATGCGACCGCGCGCCGCGCCGCCGATATCGTCTCCGGCATGCCGGACGTGACGCATGTCTTTACCGCGGTCGGAAGCGTCTCTTCGAGCGATCTTCTGGAATCGTCCACGACGCTCGACACGGCGACCGCATCCCTGACCGTCACTCTGAGAAGGGTCGACGAGCGAAAGCAGAGCCAGGGAACCATCGAAAGCGAAATCAGACAGGCGCTTGCCGTTCTGCCCGGCGCGAGGATTGCGGTCGGCACGGGCGGCAATGGCACGACACTCGCAATCACACTCGCGAGCGACGATTCCGACGCTCTCGACAAGGCGGCAAGCGCCCTCGAAGAACAGTTGCGAACCTTGCCGGGCATTGGCGCCGTGACATCCAGCGCCTCGCTCCAGGCGCCGGAGATACAGATCGTTCCAGATCTCGATCGCGCTGCAGCCCTCGGGATTACCGCAGAGTCGATCTCCGAGGCGGTCCGCGTGGCAACAAGCGGCGATTATTCGTCATTCCTTCCCAAGCTCAACTTGCCGCAACGCCAGCTCGCCATCAGGGTACAGTTTGATCCGAGCAACCGGACAACGCTCGACGACATCGCCAATCTTCGCATTGCCGGCAGCAGGGGCAGTGTCGATCTCGGCTCGGTTGCCGACATCCGGATCGGTGGCACCCCATCGCAGATCAGCCGGGTCGATCGATCCCGCAACGTCACGCTCTCGGTCGAGCTCAATGGTCGCATCCTTAGCGATGTTTATCGCGAGGCTGAGGGGTTGCCGGCGCTCCGCAACCTTCCCGAAGGCGTAAAGCTCGTCGAGCAGGGCGAACTGGAGCGAAGCTCCGAACTCTTCGACAGTTTTGGCATTGCCATGGCGATCGGCGTGTTCTGCATCTATGCAGTCCTGGTCCTGCTTTTCCATGACTTCCTTCAGCCGCTGACGATCCTTATGGCGCTTCCCTTGTCGCTTGGCGGGGCTCTTCTGCCGCTCGTGCTGACCGGCACCGCCTTCTCGATGCCGGTGGTCATCGGCCTGCTCATGCTGATGGGCGTCGTGACGAAGAACTCGATCCTGCTGGTCGAATACGCGATCATGTCAAGGCGCGCAGGTTTCTCGCGCTTCGATGCCCTTGTCGACGCATGCCACAAACGCGCCCGCCCGATCGTCATGACGACGATCGCCATGGCAGGCGGCATGCTGCCCGTGGCGTTCAGCCTGAGCGGCGGCGATGCGAGCTTTCGTCAGCCGATGGCAATCGTCGTCATCGGCGGCCTGATGACCTCAACCGTTCTCAGCCTCGTGGTCATCCCTGTCATGTTCACTTTCGTCGATGACTTTCTCCAGTTTCTCAAGCGATCTACCGGGACGGGACAGCGCGGGGATTTGCCGACAGATGCCAAACGGACAGCAAGTGGGGTCGATCCGGAGGACCGGAGCAACATAATGCGCGCGGCGGAATGAAGCTGCGTGAAAGATGGAAACGGGCCGATCGCCGCTGCCGAGGATGAGTTGATGGCGGCGGCCCGCCAGGGATCGCACCGGTCGCGTCGGCTTAAAAAGGTCGCCGGCGCGCTCATAGGCAACTAAATCGGCCAAGTCCGGAGCCTCCATGCTCGGCTCCATCGAACGATCTGTACCTTTCACGGGCCTAGACGAGCGATGTCGCACCGCGGCAATGAGGATTGTCTGTGTGCAAAGAAATCCGGTCCAGACAAATGCCGGGCCAGACGCCATCGCGCGACGTTGATGATCGACATCTCAATCTCTTTTTGTATCTGCCCGTGCCGAACATACATCCGGTACCGTTGCGGGTAGTGGGGTCATGCGCCGGAACTGATCGCTTCTGTTCCGGGCACGACGAAATCCGCCGACATCAAGGATGTCGGCGGTGACAGATCAGACGAGTATGAAATGCGGCCGTGTGTTGCATCGGGTGCCGGGTGTGTCGATCGGCGATCCGAGCCGATAAATCGGCACGAGAGACCAGCAGGAGTTTTCGTCGACCAGGCTCACGGTGTCCATTGGCCCACAACGGCAGGCTGTTTGTCGGTCCAGGACGGCGGCAATCCGATTTGCGAGGCCGCGAAGTCTTTCACGCCGGGTGACCGGCCGAACCGCTCGCAGGCCGCATATTTCGGTTTCCCGCCAAGGCTGGACTTGATCTTCTGTCCCGACGGGATCCTGGGCAGACCCTTGTACGGCGTCTTTCCGGTGACAAGCATTTTAGAGAAATCGCCGCCGAAGCTCGATGCCAGCGAGTAGGCGTCTCCGATCTGGGAGGCACGAGCGCCCGTGGTGATGGCGTTCGCACCCTTGGACCACACCATGGCGCCCACCTGCTTGCCGTCCCTCGTCGTCGCTTCGGCCTCAACCGCAAGGCCACCGAGGCCCATTGGAAGTCGTGGAACCGGAACGGGAGAGACGAGCGACGCCCCGAGCGAGGTCGCCGTCGACAGGCCGGCCACGGTGGCGTTGGTCGGGACAATGCGGGTGACGGTCGCGTGGATGACGATATCGGCGTTCTCCCTCTGGTCGACGACCTGGAAGCGATCGCTGACGCCAATGCAGAGGGCGCGGCTGATCACGTTGGCGACGAGCGCGGAGTCGGACGGCTTCTTGATGGAAGGTGCAGCGTTCGGCGAAATCTGTGTCGGCTCTATGTAGACCGTCTTGTTGACGACGAGGTCGCCTGGATCGACCTTGAATTTTGCCTTCGTGAATTTTCCGTTGTTCGACGTCAGACCGCTATAGGAGGTCAGCGTGTTTGCCTCTTCGAGCGGTACGGCGGCGCAACCCGCGACAACCGATAAAAAAAGGCAAGAAATGAGAGCCGAAGCGGCCGGACTACATTGGGCGCGAGTGCTTGCCGGGCCGATACGGGAATTTGACATTTCGTTCTCCTGTGGTTCATGGGGAAGGGCGGGTGAGGTCATTGCGTCGGCTGAGGGGGAAGGGCCGCTGCCAGATCGGTGAAGATCGGCTTGTCTTTCCAAAGACTGCCGCTCGCCATCTTCGCGTAGCCGAGGTTGAAGACGGCGCGCATGTAATTGGTGTTGAACGGGTCGGTCATTTTGTAGGGGAGCTGCGTGTCGATCGCGGCGACGCGGAACCGGATGCCGTTTTTCTGGGCGTAGACGTAGGTGGCAACCAGGGCGCTGCGCGTCTGGGATTTGATGAGGGCCGAACTTGCCCTCGCCATGACCGCCAGCGTGTTGTTCGTTGTCGTCGAAAACTCCGGCATGAGCGCGTTGTTGACGATGACGTACATGTTCAGCTTCAGGCCCTTTGACCACGCATTCTGCTGCGGACTGGCCATCCATCCTTCGGGGATTGTCAGGATCTGCGAGGACGAGCCCCCGTCGGAGTGCATCTCCTCGAACTCCTGGCCGTTGGCCTTGACCTTGATGAGCACTGCCGGAAAAATGCCGGGAATGCTCGCCGAGGCGATGATGACATCCTGGAAAAGCTTCAGTGCATCGGGCCGGCCGCTGGCGGCGATGGCGCCCATGTTCCAGATTACGGCTCTTTGGGAATCAAGATTGGAGGTCAGGATAAGCAGGCGTCGCCCCTTGCGGTGCTCGGCTGCGATTTTCTCTAGGATTTCGTCGGTGAGATGCCGCTCGACCATGCGGCGCAGCGGCTGCTGTTTCAGGAGGCTTGCGCCCAGCAGGCCTTTCGGGAGGAAATCCGCGTCGACCAGTTCCTTGGCGATACCGCTGGTATAAAGACTGACGAGCGTGTCGTCATGGGCAGGGCCGAGGAAGGCCAGGGGCGCAATCAGCGCACCCGTGCTGACGCCGCTGACGATATCGAATTGCGGCCGGTCTCCCTTGTCCGACCAGGCCTTCAGCGCGCCGACGCTGAACGCGCCTCCCGCACCTCCACCCGATAGCACCAGATAGTTGACGTCCTTGTGCCTCGGGACGCTCAGCCAGGCACGTGCGTCGGACATCTGCCCGGTCGTGTCGGCGTAGGTCCGGATGTCGCCAAAGCCAGCGATACTGGCGTTTGCCGCGGCGGTCGGGCTGTAGGCAACCCGGTCCGGCGCCATGCAGCCGGCCAGAAGGACCAGCACGAAGATGGCCATCAGTCGAATCAAGTTTGTCGCCCTGTGTTCGGCCACGGAGCAGGTTGCTAGTGAATCGCCACCGGCCGTGGAGCGTCGTCCCGCAGACATCCTTTCGGATCGCACCTGATGGCATTAATCCGGATTCCGGATTGCCTTGGATTACGTGTTGTTAAAAGTTGTTGCGCGACCGAATCCGACACCCTGCGGATCGATGGTATCACGCTCCGCAGGGTGTCCGGCCGTCCGCTCCACGGCTGCGGCGGACATGCGAAATCCTCGCCCGGTCCCTAGCAACAAATCTTGAACAAACGCCTTGCTTTCGCCGCGGGTTCGACATGCGTGCGCTTCCTGCAGCGCCTATCGATGAGGAGAACAAGTCAGCAGGAGACGATCATGCCCCATGTCGAGATGACAATCGCCGATGTGTTGAACGACCCATTGATAGGACAATTGCTGCGCGCCGACGGCGTGTCTGTCGAAGAATTCGAAATCCTGCTTCTGAATGCAGCACGTTCGCAGTCCGCTTCACGAAATCCCGGTCGCCTTCAGCGGGAGGGAAGGGCAGTCAGTCCTGCGCTATCGCAACCTCGGGGGTGAATATATAACCGCCGAGCCGCACGGTCTTGATGAAGGTCGGGTCCTTATAGTCGGGCTCGATCTTTTGGCGCACGCGGCTGACATGCACATCGATGCTGCGCTCGACCGGGCCGGCGGAACCGGCGTGGGTGCGGGCAAGAATTTCCTGGCGATTCATAACCTGCCGCGGGTTCTGACAAAACACCAGCAGCACGTCGAACTCCGCCGTCGTCAGTGACACATGCACACCTTCGCTGTCGGTCAATTCCCGTGTGACCGGGTCGATGCGCCAGCCCGCGAACGTCATTGCCTCCTGGACCGGCTTTACCTGCAGCGCGTATGACGACCGCCTCAGGAGCGCCTTTATCCTTGCAAGGAGTTCTCTCGAGTTGAATGGTTTGGTGACATAGTCGTCGGCCCCCAATTCCAGGCCGATGACCCTGTCGATTTCCTTCGTCAAGGCCGTCAGCATCAAAATCGGGACCGTGCTCGACGATCTGATCCGCCGGCAGATGCTGAAGCCGTCCTCGCCAGGCAGCATGCCGTCGAGAACGATGACCTGGAATTCCTTCTTTTTCAGGAGCCGATCCATTTCCATTGCCGATCCGACCGCTTCGGCGGCGTAGCCCGCCTCCTTCATGAGGTCGATCAACATGCTCGCAATATCGCGATCGTCCTCGACAATGAGGATGCGCGTAGGGGCATGGGTGGAAGCGTTGATTGCGGTACTGTTCATTATCGGCGCCTGAATTCAAGAAAGCGTTCGCTTCGGATCACGTTTATCAGCAAAGTCGTATGCATCTGGTTTCCATGTTTTCACGGACATGCGGGGCGTTGCCGAAAGTGTCGTGGCTCGGCGATAGTCGAAGCGAAGCAAGGCAAAGCCTCTTGGCCGCCTGGGAGGTTTGCGCCGTTCACGCCTGAGCGCGACCGAGCCAATTCCGACTGCGACCCTAACATGACGTTGACTATCTCGGTAGCCGACCTTCCTCCACGTCCCCGCACGATCTGGTCCGGTAACGCTGCTAAAACTTGTAACCGACGAACATCATCATGGAAGGCTGGATATCTTTCTGGCTTACCGGGCTTTTCCTGGCGTCGCCGGTCAAAATCCCGAGTTCGGCCTGGCCGCGAATAAACCAGTGCTCGGACGCCATATAGGTGACGGAGGCGCTGAGGTCGACGCGCTTGAAGCCGGCCCCAGCGTCAAACTCGTCAAGGCCGGATCTCGCTGACTGCAGCGGAGTGACGCCAAAGTAGGATCTCATGTACTTGCCGTCAGCCCAGGTGGCCGGCGCCGGCGGAGAAGATGAACCGCCCGGCAAAATGCGAGTATTCCGCACCGAACTTGCCGGTGAGACCGTCGCTGCCGCCAATGATCTTGTCGATACCCGCGCTCAGTTCGATTGGTCCAAGCTCATAGGAGATGGCGGCTCCGACGACGCCGGCGTCGTCGATATCGCCAAGTCCCTCCAGATGACTGCTGTCATCTTCGTTTCGCCCGAACTCAATGCCACCTCTGGCGCTGACCTTGAAATTCTCCACCTTGTAGAGATCGACTGACACCCCGCCCGGGCCGAGGTGAACATAATCATTGAAGAACGTCGCCGAGATGAAAGGGACCGGCATGACCTTGAAGTCTTTCGATCCCTCGAATTTCGGGCCGTATATGGCTCCGGCACCGACGACGACGTCCCAATCGTGAAATTTACCGCGCCAGCCGCTCGGGCGCTCGCCATCCGAACCCGGTGCCATCGGCTCACCGGCACTGTACGCATCGGCATCCGCGGCTTCAGCCATATTGCTCGTTGCCAGGGGCATAGCCAGCGCCGACACTATGATCAAGCCGGTATTTCTAATCATAAAAGACAACGTTCGCTCCTGGGATGTTTGTTTGCCACGTCGCGCTGCGACCGCGCGGAAGGTGCGTGAAAACGGCTTTGGAATGAATTTTGTCTTGTTAAGAGATGTTTCTGCTGAAGCAGGGCTCGAAACTTCGCGGATCGGCGGTCCGCTCCCGCAGGTCGCCTGCCGTCCGGCAACAAATCGCAGCGGGCGTTAACATCACTTAAAACTGCTCCATCCTCCGAACCGCTACTTCCAGGCCGTCGTGCCGCCGGGGTTCCCCGATCGCGCCGAGAAAAATAGCCTGGAGAGATTCATGTTGTCGCATGTGAAGCCATTGCCGGAGGGCGAGGCGGTCGAAACGCCGGCGTCCTCGGGACTGTACCGATTTGGCCCCCATCCATCGGTTTCGATTATCCTTCCCACCTTGAACGAGGCGGAAAACGTCGACCGTGTGATCGGCGAAATCGTCGCCAATCTTCGTGGCCACTTTGAATTTGAGATCATCGTGGCGGACGGCGGCTCGAGCGACGGAACATGCGAAAAGGTCGAGCGATGGGGATCACAGCATCCTGTTGTGCTTATGCGAAACGAAGGGGGCGGTGGTTTGGCCGAAGATGTCCTATCGGCATCGGCGCGGACCAAATATCCTGTTGTCGTCGTGATCGACGCCGACGGAAGCCATCCTGCTCCTTCCGTCAGGGAATTGGTCGATCACGTTGCGTCCGGTCGCTATGACATGGCCATCGGCAGCCGCTATGTGGATGGTGGTGTCACGGTCGGTTGGCCTTTGCATCGCCGCGCGCTTTCGCGCCTGGGCGCGGCCTTTGCCTCTCCCTTCACCGAGGTCAAAGATCCGCTATCCGGCTTTTTCGCCATTCGCCGGTCCTCCCTCCTGGCTGCCGGCGCTCACACCAAGGGGTTCAAGATCGGACTGGCGGCGCTGTTTGCAGGCGGTCCTGGGTTCCGCGTTTGCGAGGTGCCAATATCGTTCTTCGAGCGGCAGTCGGGCAAATCGAAAATCGGAAGCAGCCAGTTGCTCGCCTATCTCGGACAGTTGCTGGAATATTCCCGAGGCACGACGTTCTCCGGCACGTTCAAACGCTTCTTGCTGGTCGGCATGGCGGGCTTCATGCTGGACTTTCTGATCGTGTCCTTTGCACAGGCACTTGGCGCAAACATCATGGTTGCGCACATCTGGGGCTTCTGCGTCGCATCAGCCTGCAATTATATCGGACATGCCCGTTACTCCTTCGGCGACCGCCGGAAGGACAGGGGGCAATTGGCGCGTTTTGCGATCGTTTTGATCCTGGCGCTGGCAATGCGCGGCGGTTTCATCTCGGCAGCATCGGAACTTGGTTTTCCGATGCCCGTGGTCCTGGCGGCGGGCATCATTGGCGGCGGCATCGTCAGCTACATCGGAAACGATCTTTACGCCTTTCGCGGCAACGACCTGCTCCCCGTCACGAGTCGATGGAAGTTGGCGGCAATTGGTCTCACCGCCTATGTTGCTGTTCTGCGGCTGCTCTACCAGGGGGCCATCGATCTCATGCCGCAGGAAGCCTACTACTGGGCTTACGCTCAACATTTGGACTGGGGTTATCTCGATCATCCGCCGATGGTCGCCTGGTTGATATGGCTTGGAACGACAGTTTTCGGCGACACTGAGTTTGGTGTTCGGATCGGCGCCAGCCTGTGCTGGTTTGCAACCGCATATTTCATGTTCCGCTTCACAAGCGAAGTCTTTGGCCGCATGTCCGCTTTTCTGGCGCTGCTGTTGTTGGTAGTCCTTCCATTTTTCTTTGCCACTGGCACGCTGACGACCCCTGATGCTCCGTTGACCGCTGCATGGGCGGGAGCGCTCTATTTTTTGCAGCAGGCAATTCTCGCAAATCGTCGAAAAGCCTGGCTCGGCGCAGGCATCTGCATCGGTCTCGGGATGCTGTCGAAATATACGATTGCTCTTCTTGGGCCGGCGACCCTCGTCTTCTTAATCCTTCATCCGCAGTCTCGGCGATGGCTTTCAACGAGCTGGCCATATCTCTGCGTCATTTCGGCGACGCTGTTATTCTCGCCCGTCATCGCCTGGAATGCCACTCACGACTGGGCGTCGTTCCAATTCCAGGGGAGCCGTCGGTGGCTATCGGACGATATTGTCTTTTCGACCCCCACCCTTCTGATGTTCATTGCAATGTTGCTGGGACCCGCCGGCCTGCTTCTGGCTGCTGCTGCAACGGGCTGGAGGGCGCGGCTTTCCGACAGAAGCAATTTGCGCGGCCAGGACGCATTCCTTGCCGTCTTCACCCTGGTGCCGCTTACCGTCTTCACTTTCTTCAGCCTGTTTCATGCGGTCAAGCTGAACTGGACCGGGCCGGCCTGGCTGGCCCTGTTTCCGATCATGGCCAATATTACCGAAACCGCCCTGAAATCCGGCACAATGTCCCGCGTCGTGACAGCCGTGAAGGTGTCCACTATTGGCAGTATCCTGTTCTTTTCGCTCCTGCTCCACTATCTCGCGCTCGGCCTTCCGTTTGTCGGATATTCCAACGGCTTGCGGGGGATGCCGATTGCCTGGGAAGAGTTCGTCTCTGCTGCCGAAGAGATCAAGACAAAGGTTGCTGCCGAAACAGGGGCCGCGCCGCTCCTTGTCGGAATGGACAAGTACAATGTGGCCAGCGAACTTGGCTTTTACAGCAAGGGCCGAATGCTATTGGACGACATCACCAGTCGAAACCTCTTCGGGGACGCTGGCCTGATGTTCGAGCTCTGGCAATCCGGAAGCTCACCAGAGGGCAGGGTCGTGATCATGTACGGCCTGAAGGATGACAGCCTCTCTTCCGATGGCCTGGCCGCATGGTTCGAGAACATCGGTCCGGTGGAACGGCGCGTTGTTTATAAGGATCGGGCCGCCGCAGGTGAGTTTTTTTACAGGGTAGGCTACGGCTTCCGCAGGTCGGGCGATGGCCCGCCTAATGCCTTCGCTAAAGCAAGAGTCGCTTCCTCATCGACACCGGCAATCGCGCGAAGAGATCCGGAAGAGAAAGCGCCCACTCCTCGTCGCGAGATATGGCAACAAAAAGCATTCCTGGACACAAAACTTAATATAACGAAACCCACTTTTGAAAAGAAACCCATAGCTTAAGAAGGGAGGTTCAACCGAAAGGAAACGATTCATGTCCAGCGAAAGCGCCTTCCATCCAGTTCTTGTCTATATTCCGGATCACCGGGGCTTGTACCTTGCCAGCGAAGTTTTGCGCAGCGGCGGCTTCGACGTCAGAAGCGTCGGGAATATAACTGAACTGGAGCTTGCACTGGAACTTCTGGCTTGCTGCGTCGTCGTCACGGTCACATCGAAGATCGGAGAAGTTCGAGGGCTCGCCAATATTCCCGTCGTCAACATCCAGGCCTTCGTTTTGCCGAACCACGACGCGTCGGCAGGTGAACAGTCGGCCCTGTTCGACAGACAGGCTTTTCTCGAACGGGTCCGAGACAACAACAAGTATCCGTCAGGCGCATCCCGCTATGGCGCGCCGTTCGTCAACTAAGTGCCGCCGTCCTGCTGCGCAATCTGATCGAACGCTGCGGACGAGGCAGGATGCAAAAGGCATAGGTACAACTCTCGCCGACGTGCTCGATCGGTGCTCGAACAGCCGCACGGAAAATGGCGTTAACAAATAAAAACATCTTTCCAACTGACATCTCGGCGCAATTGCTACAGATAATTGCATTGGCTCAGTTGCCTGCCCACGGAACGACTCATCCGCGCATGGCGAGATGAAAAAGCCGGTCAGCCGACCGGTGGTTTGCTAAGCGGGTATGAGGACGTGTGATGAGGCTGGCGCGATTTTTCGCAGATTCCATTCAGAGGCAGGTTGCTTTGCTTGCTGTCGGTCCGGTGGCGCTTTTTGCCATCCTGGGCATCATCAGCGAGCATCTAACGATCAAGGAACCAGAAAGCGTGTCGCAAGCGCGTGCCGTCGCCATGCGAATCGAGTTCGTGGTGGACATGACGCGGTCGGCACAGACGCCAGAACAGAAGGCGACAATCCTTGCTGCTGCAGCGAGGGCCGGGCTTCAGGCTGAAGAAGTATCGGCAACGGGATTACGCGGTGCTGAACCGCCGGACGACATAGGAAGCTTTCGCTCGGAGATCGAGAACAATCTCTCGCCGGCCATCGACGTCAAACTTCGCCCGCAATCAGCCACGAGCAACCTGGAGCAGGAGTTGATCGTGGGGATCGATCGCGACTATGCGCTTTCCTTCGCGCTCCCATCCGCGGTGCCCGACTCGCGCATCACCGATCGGGAGATCAGCGATCTGCTCGCAACGATGGCAATGTTCGTACCCGTCATTCTGTTGTCGCTTTACGGAGGCCGGATGATCGCATTGCCCCTCCAACGGTTTTCGCAGGCGGCCCGAGACCTTGATCCAGACAAAGGCCCGGAGCGTCCCTTCGACGAGATCGGCCCTCCGGAAGTCCGCACGCTCGCAAAGTCGTTAAACGACATGCGCAGCCGCGTCCGCGCAATGATCGAAGCGCGCACGCGCATGCTGCGGGCGATCAGTCACGACCTCAGGACGCCGCTCACGCGCCTGCGTCTCAGGGCGGAGCGCTCGGGTGAGCCCCCGCTGCGGGCAGCCTTGCTGGCCGATATCGACGCCCTGACGCTCATGGTCGAGGAGACCCTAGTCTATCTCAGGAAAGACATATCGAAGGAAAATCAGCTCCGAGCGGACCTGCCGAGCCTTATTGTCACGGCTTGCAACGATTTTGCGGACATGGGGCACTCGGTGACATATCGCGGACCCGATCGTTTTGCATATCCCTGCAAACCCCATGCCCTGAAGCGCGCCGTTGCAAATCTCATCGACAACGGAACGAAGTTTGCTCGACATGTGAATGTGGAGCTTCACGTTAAACCTGATCGAGCCGTCAGCATCAGCGTCACGGACGATGGGCCGGGAATTCCTCCTGAATTCCGAGCCGACGTATTGGAGCCCTTCTACAAGCTTGATAGTGCGCGCAACGATGGCGGGTTCGGTTTGGGATTGTCGATCGTTCAAGACATTGTTCAAAGCCATTTCGGGACACTTACGCTCGAGAATGCCGCGCCGCATGGCTTGATCGTCGAGATTAAGCTGCCTTCTCCGGATTTGATCAACGCTGCTTCTTAATTGAGGGGCGCGCCCAACGAGGTTCAAATTTAACGCTTGCTAACTTCTCACGCACGCGACCCGAAACAACTCTAAACAATACTTCACATACTTTCATTCTCATCGGCCGTACTTTTCCTGTGTCATTGGGAACATGGTCATGAGCGGCAAAAACTTGAACTTCGAGGACACCCGGCATCCGCTGCTTTTCAAAGGCGACGATGCTGCGGCTGATCGCACGGGTGTTTCGACGAAACTACGAATATTGCATGTGCTTTTCGCTTCGGAAATCGCAGGGTCAGAAAGATATTGCATCGATCTCGCCAATGGGCAGGCCGCTCTCGGGCACGAAGTTCACCTCGCGGCACGCGGCCCCAACATGGCTGCGCTCGTCTCCGATCGGGTCATTTTCCATCGCTTGAAAACGCCGTTCTTGCGCCGTCTGCGGCTGCGGCGTCTTATAGCGAGCTCGAAAATCGAAGTCGCTCATGCACATCTCAGTTCAGGGTGCAAAGCGCTTGCGACGGTTTCGGATACAGTAACCAGGGTTGCGACCCTGCATGTCGGGTTCAAGGCCAAACAGCATGCGCATCTCGACGGCGTAATCTGCGTCAACCGAGCCCAGACGTCGCGCCTCGGCGTCTATGCCGGGCGGTCGGCCGTCATTTCGAACTGGCTACCGGAGCGCGGCGCGGACCGCCCTCTCGACCTGCGGCGTCAGTTGAACCTGCCACCTGTGACCAGGCTCGTTGGAGCCGTCGGACGTCTTCATCCCAGCAAGGGAAATGACATTCTGATATCGGCCTTTCTGCAGACGGCACCCAAAGACGCGGCTCTTGTCATCGTCGGCAAGGGGCCGCAACATGCTGCCCTGCAGAAACTCGCAAGAGGCGATAAAAGGATTCACCTTCTCGGATATTCTGACAATGTCGCAGGTTTTTTGCGCAATCTGGATCTCTTCGTTTCCCCATCCCGTGAGGAGTCGGCAGGGCTTGCCATCCTCGAAGCCATGAACGAGGGGCTGCCGATCATCACCACGGCGACGGAGGGGCCGGCAGAATATCTGCGCGAGCATCCGGTGAGATTCGTCGATCCGGGCTCCGTTGAGAGCCTGTCCGAGGCCCTGGCTGACTGGTTTCGGGCCGACGACGTGACCGCTTCGGCGCGCGTGACCTACGACATGCGTCCCTTCTCTCGATTGGCGGGCGTTGGCAACGTTCTGCATTTCTATTCCGAGGTCGCACAGGAAGCACTGCGCACGCCGCCAGCAATATCGATCCTCCGCGGTTGATCCATGCGTCTGAAGCCAAGAGTGATTTCTGGCAGGTCGGCATCGTGCCGGCGCCGGCCGAGGCGCTTTCTCGCCGATCCCTTCGCCGTGAGAAAGGGCGATGCCCTGCATGTCTTCCGTCGAGGCCTATGACTACCGCACCAAGCATGGCTTCATCGAGCGCCATGAATTCGGGTCGGCCCTCGATGCGATGCCGGCAGGTGAGAACTGCCAATGATCGCTAAGGCTCCAGCTTCGATCGCCCCCGTGTCAGATCGGCGATCAAACGAGAAATTGTCTCCAGGTCATCCTCTGGAATCTGCAGGTTCATTTCGGCACTGATCCCGTCGAAGTGCTGTGCGACGATACGCATACCTTCAAAGGAAGAGAGGCGAGCCTTCACCATCGACAGATCGGAGACCCGCAGATTGAGTTTTCGTTCGACCATCGTGACGATGGGCGCAAGGGTGGCTGTTTTCAGACAGGCTCCGGCAGTTCCGCCATAGGCCCGAACGAGGCCGCCTGTGCCAAGCAGAACGCCTCCGAACCAACGGGTAACGATGACGACAATATTGTCGAGCGATCGGCCGTCGATGGTAGCCAGTATCGGTTTGCCCGCTGTGCCGGTGGGCTCACCGTCATCGCTAAAGCGATAGCCCTGCCCGATACGCCATGCCCAGCAATTGTGGTTTGCCGTCGCCGAGGAATTCTCCGCGATGACCTTTGTCGCCTCGGCTTCATCGACGACAGGAAAAGCGGACGCGATAAATCTGCTTTTCTTGATCGTCGCCTCGAGCGTGACTGGCTCAACGAGACAAAACATGAATAACCGGAATTATCGTAGTTGATAGTCTCATCCCAGCGCTCCGACCGGCTGAACCGTGCGATGGACGCAGGCTTCCTATTTCCATTCCCAGAGCCTCGTCGAATGGTGCGGCCGCGTCGTGACGACGGCAGCTGGTTCTTTCGTCATCGCAAGGTAACGGCTGGCGTCCTCCGTTCCATTGACCCCGATGAAGATCATCTTCATCGAGCTTTTGAATGGTGCGCCCTTGGCTCTGTGCTCGAAGCTGATGGCGGCGTGCGGATATTCCGCGTTGAGGCTGATCATGGGATCGCCTGTCAATGCAATATGGTCTTGCATCGTCAGGAAGGCCGAGACCCGCTGATAGGCAGTTGCCGGCGAAATCTGCGCGTTGCCTTTGGGCGTTCGGGCGTAGGCGATCGTATCCGTTTGCCCTCTTTGCCGTTTCGTCTGATAAACGAGAAGGGCCTCGCCCATCGCGAGTTCGACATGCAGGTCGAACGTTTGATATCGATCAGACCGCTCAAAGAGGTCGTCCAAGGTCGCCTTCAGATCTTGAACATAATCGGCATAGAGAGAGGCTGTCATAACGGATCCACAATGAGGGCATCAGCCCTAAAATTCTTGCCAACGGTGGGCAGTCTCGCGGCTTACACCCGACAAGACTACCTTCCAGCCGTCAACGATATCTCTGGTCTCTGCCACAACGGCCAAGGACAATGCAATCTTCGATATCGGAGCAAGAGGTTGGCGCACCGGCGTAATGGCCGTGGGCGGTCAGCCCGACGCATTAGGATGACGACCTGCCTAAACGCGTCGGAATGGTCGCCAGCCTCATCGTGCAGATGGATTATGCGACCTTCTGCCTACGGCTCTTGACAGCTCATCTCTTCTCATGGAGTGTAAGTAAAGCGTTTTACTAAAGCGGTTTACAAGCTCGATGGCGCAGGAACGGACCCCAGGGTTGAAAGATGTTGCGAGAGCCGCCGGCGTTTCGGTGACGACGGTCTCTCGCATGCTGAATGGTTCGCTGGATCTTCCGGCCCTGACCAAGCAGCGCATCGAGAATGCAATCGCCTCCCTCAAATATCAGCCGAACCCGCACGCGCGGCGACTGAGCCGTGGTCGCTCCGACACGATCGGCCTCGTCGTCCCCGATATTGCCAACCCGTTCTTTGCGACCATGGTGGCGGCTGTGGAGGAGGAGGCGAACGACCGCGGGCTTGCCGTTTCGCTCTATGCGACGCTCAACCGCACCGGTCGCGAGGTCGCCTATCTCAAACTGATTGAGCATAATCACGTCGACGGCCTCGTGTTCGTCACCAACCATCCCGATAACGGAGATCTGGCGGCGCTTATCAACCGGACCGGCAAGGTCATCGTCGTCGACGAAGACGTTCCGCTTGCAGCCGTTCCCAAGCTCTTCTGTGACAATTTTCAGGGTGGTCATCTGGCGGGCCGTCATCTGGCTGAGTTTGGCCATCGCCACGTGCTCTATGTCGGCGGCCCCGATGCGATGATCAGCACGCAGCGGCGTTTCAACGGCTTGCGTGAAGGGCTACGCGAGCGTTTTGGCGACGATATATCGATAAGACGTTACAGCGGCGAATATACCGTGGGCTGCGGGCGCGACATGGCGCGCCGGTTTCTCGACGAAGGCATGCCGGCGACGGCCATCTTTGCCAGTTCCGATGAAATCGCGATCGGCATGATCGAAGTTCTGCGGGAAAGAGGGATTGCAATCCCTGAGGACCTCTCGATCATCGGCTTTGACGACGTCAGCCCGCTGCACCTCTTTGCGCCCCCTTTGACCGCGATCCGGCAGCCGGTGCGCACCATCGGCCGTCGTGCCCTATCCCTTCTTCTCGAGACAAACTGGCAGGAGAGAAAATCGCTCGCCACCGAGGAACTCGTGCCAGTCGAAATCGTCGTGCGGAACTCCGTTGCGCCGCCGTCGACCCATAATAAGCAACGAGAACAGAACCAGAGGATGAGAACATGAAACAGATCAGACGTCGGGCGTTTACCGCCGCTCTTGCCTTTACCGCGCTCGCCGGTGCCACACTCGGAGCCTCGCTTGCCCAGGCGGCCGGCAAGACCTATGCGCTTGTGCAGATCAATCAGCAGGCGCTTTTCTTCAATCAGATCAACGAAGGTGCCCAGAAGGCGGCCGATGCATCCGGCGACAAGCTTGTCATCTTCAACGCCAATAATGACGCTTCCGCCCAGAACAGCGCCATCGAAAATTACATCCAGCAGAAGGTCGATGGCCTGATCGTCGTGGCGATCGACGTCAACGGCATCATGCCGGCCGTCAAGCAGGCCTCGGATGCCGGCATCCCGGTCGTTGCCATCGACGCGGTCCTGCCGGAAGGCCCTCAGAAGTCGCAGATCGGCGTCGACAACGGCAAGGCCGGCGCCGACATGGGCGCCTATTTCCTCGACTATGTGAAGAAGAACATGGGCGGCAAGGCCAAGGTCGGCATTGTCGGCGCGTTGAACTCCTACATTCAGAACCTTCGCCAGAAAGGCTTCGAGGATGCCATCAAGAGCGATGGCATCGAGACGTCAGGGGTCGTCGATGGCCAGAATATCCAGGACAATGCGCTTGCCGCTGCCGAGAACCTGATCACCGGCAATCCGGACATGACGGCGATCTACGCAACGGGCGAGCCGGCTCTCCTTGGCGCGATCGCCGCTGTCCAGAGCCAGGGCAAGCAGGACAGCATCAAGGTCTTTGGCTGGGATCTGACCGCGCAGGCGATCTCCGGCCTTGACGACGGCTATGTCGTTGCCGTCGTCCAGCAGGATCCTGCCGGCGAAGGCAAGGCTGCGGTCGAGGCTCTCGCCAAGCTGACTGCAGGTCAGAGTGTCGAAAAGAGCATCTCCGTTCCGATCACCATCGTGACGAAGGAAAATGTCGAGCCGTACCGGGCCGTCTTCAAATGATGAGTGACAACCGGCCTGTTTATGCCGGAGCCGGGGAGGCGCAAGCCTCCCCGCATTCCTCCGGCTCGTCCGCGCGAACGCCTGCCGTGTCGTTGCGCGGTATCCGCAAGACCTTCGGTTCGCACCAGGCGCTGCGCGGCGTCGACCTGGACCTCTTTCCCGGCGAATGCCTCGGCCTCGTCGGCGACAATGCTGCCGGCAAGTCGACACTGACCAAAATCATCTCCGGAACCTACCTGCCGGATGAGGGAACGATTTCGCTCAACGGCGAAGAGGTTCGCCTTTCCGGGCCTGCAGATGCTCGCGACCGCCATATCGAAATGGTCTTCCAGGATCTGAGCCTTTGCGACCACATCGATGTCGTCGGCAATCTGTTTCTCGGGCGTGAGCTGACCAAAGGTCCGTTTCTCGATCGTCAGAGAATGATGAGCGAGGCACGCCGGATGCTGGACGCGCTTGAAATCCGCATTCCGCGCCTCTCTGCCAAGGTGGAGAAGCTGTCGGGTGGGCAACGGCAGGCGATTGCGATCGCCCGAGCGGCATCATTCAACCCCAAGGTCCTGATCATGGACGAGCCGACCTCGGCCCTTGCGGTCGCCGAAGTCGAAGCCGTGCTCGCTCTGATCAACAGGGTCAAGGCAAAGGGTGTGTCCGTCGTCCTCATCACCCACCGCCTTCAGGACCTGTTCCGGGTCTGCGACCGGATCGCGGTGATGTACGAGGGCACGAAGGTCGCCGAGCGCGATATCGCCAAGACCAATCTCGAGGATCTCGTCAAGCTCATCGTCGGGGGAGAAAGACATTGACCGTCTACACCGAACGCGCCAAGGGCTCGCCGATGGCCGACTTCCTGAGCGAAAACGCCCAGGTCCTGTCGATCGCCTTCTTTTTCCTGGCATGCCTCGTCTTCTTTTCGCTGACGACCACCACCTTCATGACGATGGGCAACATCCTGAACATCGTGCGTCAGGCCGCGCCCATCCTCGCCGTTGCGGTCGCCATGACGCTCGTCATCGTCACCGGCGGCATCGATCTGTCGGTCGGCTCGATGCTGGCTTTGATCAATGCCGTCGCGGCAATTGCGCTCGCCACCGGCATTCCCTGGCCGGTCGTCTGCCTCGGCATGCTCGCTCTCGGCGGCATCGTCGGCCTTTTGCAGGGCTGGTTCATCGCCTACCAGAATATTCCCGCCTTCATCGTTACCCTTGCAGGGCTTTCCATCCTGCGCGGCGTGGCGCTTTACCTGACACAGGGTTATTCCATCCCGATCAACAACGAGCCCGGCTTCTTCTATCTGGGACGCGGCGAACTCGCCGGTTTTCCCGTCCCGGCGCTCATCGCAATCCTGGTCGCGATCGTCGGATATGTCGTCATGGCGGTTACAAAATACGGACGGCAGATCGTGGCGGTCGGATCCAACATGGAGGCCGCGCGCCGGGTCGGCATGCCTGCCAAATGGATCGTCGCCTCGGTCTATCTCGTCTCCGGGGTCGCCTCGGCATTGGCGGGCCTGTTGATCGCGGCCCGTCTCGGCTCCGGCTCCTCGAATGCGGCCGTCGGCTTCGAACTGCAGGTCATCGCGGCCGTGGTGCTCGGCGGCACCTCGCTGATGGGCGGGCGCGGCACCATGATCGGGACCGTCCTCGGCACGATGACCATTGCCGTCATCGGCAACGGCCTGATCCTAATGCATATCTCGCCTTTCTTCACCCAGATCGTCACCGGAGCGATCATCCTGGTTGCCATCTGGCTGAATACCCGCATCTTCACTGCCAACTTCCGCTTGGCAGGCAGGAGGAAGAGCTGATGGCGACAAACGAGCTTTCGCCGGGTCACGTGCGGTCCGGCAATGTGATGGCGGTCCAGGGGCCTGTACCGGTGTCGGACATCGGCGTCACGCTGATGCACGAGCATATCCTCAATGATTGCCGTTGCTGGTGGCATGCCCCGAAAGAACCCGAACGGCAATATCTTGCCGAAGGTTTCGTCTGCATGGAAATCCTCGGTGAGCTCCGGCAGGATCCTTTCGTCAACAAGCACAACATCACGCTCGACGACGAGACGCTTGCGGTGACAGAGCTTCAGGATTTTGCCGGTCTCGGCGGCCAGACGGTCGTCGAGCCGACATGCCAGGGCATTGGCCGCGATCCGCTGGCCTTGCGGCGGATCTCCAAGGCGACGGGACTGAACATTATCATGGGGGCCGGCTTCTATCTCGGCTCCTCGCACCCGGAAAAGGTTGCAGGCATGTCGGTCGGGCAGATCGCCGACGAGATCGTGTCTGAGGCGATCATCGGCGCTGACGGCACCGATGTCAGGATCGGTCTGATCGGCGAGATCGGGGTGTCGTCGGATTTCACCGCCGAGGAAGAAAAATCGCTGCGGGGTGCCGCCCAGGCACAGGTGCGCACCGGTCTGCCCTTGATGGTTCACCTTCCCGGCTGGTTCCGCCTGGGGCACAGGGTTCTGGATGTCGTTGCCTCCGAAGGCGGCGATCTCAGGCACACGGTGCTCTGCCACATGAACCCGTCACATGACGATCTCAACTATCAGTCGGAACTCGCCGCCCGCGGCGCATTTCTCGAATATGACATGATCGGCATGGATTTCTTCTATGCGGACCAGCAGGTGCAATGCCCAAGCGACGAGGAGGCGGCGCGGGCACTCGTCAAGCTCGTCGAGATGGGGCACACCGACCGTCTTCTCCTGTCCCACGACGTCTTCTTGAAGATGATGCTCAAGCATTATGGGGGCAATGGCTACGCCTATATCCTGCGTCACTTCCTGCCGCGCCTGAAGCGCCACGGTCTCGATGACGCAACGCTTGACATTTTCATGCGCGCCAACCCGCGATCGGTCTTTCAGGCAACTGCCTGAGTGCAAACATAAAAAGAAATGGAAACATCATGACAAAGAAGGTTCTTCTCGTCGGCGAAAGCTGGGTCAGCTCGGCTACGCATTACAAGGGCTTCGATCAGTTCGGCAGCGTTACCTTCCATCTCGGCGCCGAACCACTCGTCAAGGCGCTCGAGGGCAGCGTATTCGAACTCACCTACATGCCGGCCCACGAGGCGGTCGAACAATTTCCTTTCGATATGGCAGGGCTCGATGCCTATGACGCGATCATCCTGTCTGATATCGGCGCCAATTCCCTGCTTCTTCCGCCTGCGGTCTGGCTGCATTCGAAGACCGTTCCGAACCGCCTGAAACTTATCAAGGCCTGGGTCGAGAAGGGTGGTGGCCTGTTGATGGTCGGCGGCTATTTTTCGTTCCAAGGCATCGATGGCAAGGCGCGCTGGCGGCGCACGCCGGTCGAGGATGTTCTTCCCGTCACCTGCCTTCCCTATGATGACCGGGTCGAAATTCCCGAGGGGACGACGCCCGTTCTCGTCAAGTCCGGTCACGAGACGGTCGCCGGCCTCTCGGGCGAATGGCCACTGCTTCTCGGCGTCAATGAGGTGGAAGTGCGCGAGCGTGAGGATGTGGAAGTCGTCGCTCGTCTGCCTGATGAGGAGGGCGGTCACCCGCTCCTGGTGACCGGCCGCTTCGGCAAGGGCAAGACGGCCGCATGGACGTCCGATATCGGTCCGCATTGGCTTTCACCTGCCTTCTGCGAATGGGAAGGCTACGGACGTCTCTGGAAGAACATCCTCGGCTGGCTGACGGAGGCGAAATAGCCGTTACTCGCCGGCAAGGATGCCGGCGAGTTCCGCCTTGCTTGGGAAGGCCGAGCGTGTGCCCCGGCGGCTGACGGTGATGGCAGCGGCCGCGGTTGCGTGATGGATGGCTCTGGTGTCGAGTGCGGTGGAGCGAAGCGCGGCCGAGGCAAGGGCAACGGCCATGAACGTGTCACCGGCGCCGGTCGTATCAACGACTTCGGTGGCACGGGCGGGAACCGTTGCAAGCACTTCGTGTCCGCTTGCAAGGATAGCGCCGCTGCCGCCGAGCGTCAGGACGGTCTGTGACACGCCGGCTTCGGCCAGGCGACGGATCGCTGCCTCGCCGGAGGATCCGGTCAGGCTTTCAGCCTCGCCCCTGTTGAGAAAGGCGATGTCGATAAGTGGCCAGAGTTCGGCGAAGTAGGGTCGAAGTGGCGAGGGGTTGAAAGCAGTCGTCAGGCCGCGGCGTCTGGCTTCAGTGAGAATGCCGCGGGTGACGTCTTCGCTGAGATTGCCCTGCAGCACGACGAGGTCGCCGCTGATGGCGTCGTCAAGCGGGGCAAGCGCCTCCGACAGGGTCAAGGCTTCGGCCGATTCCGTCGTGGTGACGATGGCGTTTTCGCCGTCCGGCGTGGTGAAGATGATGGAGAAGTCACTGGTGCGGCGCGGACTACCCAGCAGACGGGCGTCCAGCGGTTCACCGGCAAGCTGGTCGCGGATCGTCTGGGCGCGGAAATCCTCGCCGACAGCCGTGACGAGCGTCGTGGGAAGGCCGGTGCGGCCCATCACGACGGCCTGATTGGCGCCCTTGCCGCCAAGGTCGCGGGTTTCCTCCTGACCGAGGATCGAGGCGCCCGCTTCGGGCATGGACATTACGGAAATGGTTTCGTCGATGGCGACGTTACCGATGACATAGGCACGCATGGCTGGCTTTCGGAAAGGAAAGAAAAATGCAGCAGATATCGGATAAGGCCACAAGCGCCATACGGGAAATATTCGGCACTGACAAGGCATTGATCGGGATGATTCACTGCCCGCCTTTCCCGGGTGCTCCGCGCTATCGCAGCGCGGCGATAGATACGATCTACGACACCTGCATGCGCGACGCGGACGCGCTCGTCAAAGGCGGCATCCATGGATTGATCGTGGAAAATCACGGCGATATTCCCTTTTCCAAGCCAGAGGATATCGGCCACGAGACCGCAGCCTTCATGTCGGTCGTGACCGACCGCATCGCGCGCGCCGCCGGCGTGCCGCTCGGCATCAACGTGCTTGCCAATGCGCCGATCCCGGCCTTCGCGATCGCGGCGGCAGGCGGTGCGCGCTTCATCCGCGTCAATCAATGGGTGAACGCCTATGTCGCCAATGAAGGCTTTATGGAGGGCCGGGCGGCCGAGGCGATGCGCTATCGCTCGGCTCTGCGCGCCGAACATATCAAGGTGTTTGCCGACAGCCATGTGAAGCACGGCGCACATGCCATTACCGCTGATCGCACGATCGACGAATTGACCCGTGACCTGGCCTTCTTCGATGCGGACGTGGTGATTGCGACCGGCCAAAGAACGGGCAACAGCGCAACGATGGAAGAGATCGAGGAAATCGGTGCCGCCACCCATCTTCCGCTGCTCGTCGGCTCGGGTGTGACCAAGGACAATATCGTCGAGATCCTGAAGCGCACCAACGGCGTCATCGTCGCCTCGTCGCTCAAGGAAGGTGGCGTCTGGTGGAACCCCGTGGAACCGGCCCGTGTGGCAGCCTTCGTCGAAGCTGCAAAGCCCGGCCTGGAGGCGTAACGATCATGGGCGGCACCCTCTCGCAACAGATGCTCGATGAAAACCATGACGTTTTCGAAGCCATGGTGAACCATCGCTTCGTCGAGGATATCAAGGCTGACCGCCTTTCGAACGAGGCATTCGAGCGATACCTCGTCTTCGAAGGCGCCTTCGTCGATACGGCGATTGCGATCTTTGCCTATGCTACCGCCAAAGCCGAAACCATCGCCCAGAAGCGGTGGCTGATCGGCGTTCTGGATGCGCTCGCAAACCAACAGATCGCCTATTTCGAAAAGACCTTTGCGGCACGCGGCATCGATCCTTCCCGCTATGATACCGGCCGGGCCGATGTCGCAGCCTTCCGCGACGGCATGCTGGCAATTGCCCGTGACGGCGGTTTTCTCGACACGATTGCTGCCATGTTCGCAGCCGAATGGATGTACTGGACCTGGTCGAGTGCGGCGAACTCGGCTGCAATCAGCGATCCCCTTCTCAAGGAGTGGGTCAAGCTTCACGCAGAACCCGAGTTCGAGGCGCAGGCGCGCTGGCTGAAGGCTGTTCTGGACGAAGCGGGCGAGACCATGGCTCCTGCCGAGCGCACGCGGTTGAGCGCCATATTCGGGCGTGCGCAGCGTCTTGAGATCGACTTTCACGAAGCAGCCTATACCTGAGAGGTCGTGCGATGACTGCGGATATCGACATCGATGGCGCGCGTCTGCTGGGTCGCCTCGATCAGTTTGCCGAGATCGGCGCGACCGTGCGCGGTGGGGTCAATCGTCAGGCCCTGACCGGACTGGATCGGGAGGCCCGATCCCTGCTGGCTGAGTTGGCCGCCGCGCGTGGTTTTGGCGTGTTCCAGGATCCCGTCGCAAATCTCTTCATCCGCCGTTCCGGCAAAGACGACCGGGCGCCGCCACTCTTGATCGGCAGTCACCTCGACAGCCAGCCAGCCGGCGGTCGTTTCGATGGCGCGCTCGGAACGCTCTCGGCCTTCGAGGTTCTCGAAAGCCTAGAGGATGCGGGTATCGAAACGGAAAGGCCGGTCGAGGTTGTCGGCTGGACCAATGAGGAGGGATGCCGCTTCGCGCCCGGCTGCATGGGGTCGTCCGCCTTTTCGGCGGGTGTCATCCCAGCCGCATGGTCCGAGCTTGTTTCGACCGACGGCGCAATGTTCGGCGACGAACTGAAGGCAACGCTCGAGGCTCTTCCACAGGCCATGATGCGCGACCTAGGCATGCCGGTCCATGCCTATCTCGAGGTGCACATAGAGCAGGGGCCGTCGCTGGAAAAGGAGGATATCTCCATCGGCATCGTGACGGGTATCCAGGGAACCCGATGGCTGCAGGTGGAGGTGTCGGGTCAGACGGCTCATGCCGGCACGACGGCTCTTTCCTACCGCCGGGACCCTCTGCGCGCCATGATCTCGACGCTGGACACGCTCTATTCCACTGTCATGCCGCAGGATGAAAGCGCCCGATTTACCGTCGGGCGCATCGAGGTGGAGCCGGGAGCGATCAACGCCATTCCGGAGCTGGCACGCTGCACCATCGATATCCGCCATCCCGATTCATTGGAGATCGATCGACTGAACGCGACGATCGAGCAATGCTTTCGCGAGCGCGCCAAGGCTCAGCGCTGCGAGGTTCTGTTCAAGCGCAGTTTTGACATGGCGCCGGCAAACTTCCCCGAAAAGCTGCTGGGGATACTGGAGAGCGCCGCCGAAGTCGCCGGGCTGCCGACGAAAAGGATGGTGTCGGGCGCTTTCCACGATGCTCTCTTCGTCAATCGGATCGCGCCCTCGGCGATGATCTTCGTACCCTGCCGCGATGGCCTCAGTCATAACGAGGCCGAATATACCGCGCCCGAGCATGTCGTTTCAGGAGCGAGAGTGTTGCTGCAGTCGACGATCGAGCTTGCCAAAGGCTGAGAAGGGCAGGATTTCAGGCGCGACTGCCGTAGGCGCCTGACGACTGTCGAGGCCAGCGTCGTCACACATAAGGAAGTGGGTCTCGTTCGCTTCCTCCCCGCAGAGAACTTGGCGTCGGCCCTGTGACCACCTCGTCAGCGAAGCTTGAGGCGCGTGACCAATGTCTTCGAACGACGGATCACCGTGAAGGCTGCTCCCGCCGTTATTACGCCGAGACCGATCGTCAGGATCTGGTTCTGCCCGCCCCACAATGGCTCGATAAGGGATGCCAATCCCGCCGCCGTGATCGTCGCCATCCGGTGCTGCTTGGCCATCGGGCCGGAGAAATCGCTGGGATTGCCGGTGGCGCGGCTAAGTTCCCGGACATAGGCCGTCAATACGGCGAAGGCTCCGGCCGCCCAGCCGAGCCCCGGCATGCCGATGCCATATCCGACGCCCGCGAATATCATCAGGTCGGCGATGCGATCCGGAAACTCGTTCCAGAAAGGACCGTCAGCCTCTCCCTTTCCGCCTTCGACAGCGACCATGCCGTCGAACAGATTGCAAAGGAGGCGTGCCTGACAGAATAGAACAGCCAGCAGCAGGTAGCCGGCGCGCGGCAAGCCTGTTGTCTGTCCCGCCAGATAGAAAGTGACGCCGGCGATTGCTGCCGCCAGCATGCTGGCTTGCGAGATCTGGTTCGGCGTGATGGCTCGTGCGGCCATCCATCGGGCAATTGTGCCCGCCCAGCGGGTGTTGCGGCTCGCGAGGGGTCTCCTGTCTCCTGTCTCCATCATGTGTCGAAACCTCGTCTTGCGGAGATCGAATAATTGTAGATCGCTGCATAAGTCGTCGATACAAGCAGCGGCAGCGCGATGGTCTTGATTATCTCCGGTGTGCCGCTCGCCGCATGGAACACCACGAGAATGCTGGTCGAGCCAAGGCAGGCAATCAGCGGCGGCGCCCAAAATCGTGTTGAACCGCTGAAGCGGCTGGAAAGCCAGTCGATCACCGATTTCAGGAAAAGCGTCAGGCAGGCGGATATCGTCCCCTGCACGAGACCGGCATAGAGCGGCGCCGGCATGACATGAGCGTGATTGGCGAAGATGGCCCAGCTGCCCATCGCCAGAAAAGCGAACAGGACGTGGAACACGCCGCTGCGCAAGAGACGTTGCAGCACAACGGGCATCAAAGCGACCACCAGTAGCGGGTAAGATGGAAGAAGATGGGTGCCGAGAAGACGACGGAATCCAGCCTGTCGATCAGTCCGCCGTGTCCCTCGATGAGATTGCCCCAGTCCTTGACACCGCGGTCGCGTTTGATCGCCGACATGACCAGACCCCCGAAGAAGCCCATCAACGTGATGACAAAGGCGAGAAGCCCTGCCTGAAACGGTGTGAAGGGCGTAATCCACCAGAGGCCCGTTCCAATCAGGGTGGCGCTGATGATGCCGCCGACAAAGCCCTCGACCGTTTTCGATGGTGACAGTCTTGGCGCAATCTTCGTGCGTCCAAAGAGTTTACCCCAGACATATTGCAGGACATCGCTGAGCTGGACGACGATCACCAGAAAGGCAATCAACAGCACATTGCGGCCCTCGTATCCCGCTATCTTCAAGGTCAGCAGAGCAGGGACATGGGAAGCGCAGAAGACGCAGATCATCAGCGCCCACTGCACTTCCGCGATGCGAACGAGAAAGCGCTCCGTGTCGCCTCGCAGTACCGAGATGATCGGCATCAGCAGGAAGGCATAGACCGGGATGAAGATCGAAAAGATGCCATATTGTTCAGCCCAGAGCAGAAAATACTGGATCGGAACGACGACGAAGAAGGCTGCCGCAAGCGCCCAGTGATCCGCCCTTCTTGTATTGATGAGGGTTACGAATTCACGAAGTGCTGCGAATGAACAAAAGCCAAACAGGATCAAAACGCCGATACGGCCCGCTGTGAAAGCAATGCCGATCAGGATGACCATGACCCACCAGGCCTTGATCCGCGCGTTGAGGTTTTCGACCGCAGCGTTCGAACCGTTGGGCGAGAGGCGTTGCTGCAATATGTAACCGATGACCGACGCAACGATGAGCAAGCCGAAGATCCCGGCTACGAGCGTCATAAGATCGGAATTCGCGCCGCTCATTCCCCACCGCCTACAATGTTGGGAGACAAAGCCAGGAGAGCGGCTTGCATCCGTTCGAGAAAAGCATCCTTGCCTTCGCCAGGCGCGATCTGCAAAGCGCTGCCGAAGGTCACTGTGCAGATCAGCGGTATCGGAACGATCTCACCCTTTGGCATGACGCGGTTCAGATTGCTGATCCAGACCGGCACGAGCTCGACATCAGGGCGCGCCGCAGCCAGATGGAAAATGCCGCTTTTGAACGGGAGGAGCCGTGCGTCGGACTGGTTTCGCGTGCCCTCCGGGAAGAGAATGAGGGACGAACCGGCATCGATGGCCGAGGCCATCTGCGTGACGGGATCTTCCGTCCGCTTGTCCCGATCCCTCGCGATCAGCACCGCATTGAAGACATCGCTGCCGATGAAGCGATTGAGCCAGGACTTCAGCCAATATTCGGCGCCAGCAACCGGACGAACCCGATGACGCAGTCTCGGCGGCAATACCGTCCAGACCAGAACGAAATCGCCGTGGCTGGAGTGGTTGGCGTAGTAAACGCAGGGGCGGGAAGGCAGGCCTTCCTCGGGCCACACGGCGCGGACCGCCGTGACCGCGCGTGCGAACAGTACGATTACCGTCGCCGCGGCCGTTGTAAGCAAAGCCTTCATTCACCACTCTGTTGATGTTAGCCGGATCACCAATCGAAACTCTAGCATTGTCATTGGCGGAGAAAAGGCGCTTTGCAGGTTTTCACCCCAAAGGCGTAGGCCGATGGTCCGGCTCCGGCGTGGAGGACTTGCGCCACGAGAAGATCATTTCCTTCTCCCATCCGAACCACTCCTGCAGCGAACGCTGTTTTGCCGTCCGTCAGCCCTTGCCGCGATAGGCTTTCAGCAGAGCGACATTGGAGGCGTGCACATTCTCATAGGCGGGGATATAGATCAGCGCACCGCTCTTCACATCCTCGCTGACCGCTTGAGCCAAAGGCTTGCGCCAGATCTCCCGTTCGGGCGCTTGGTCATTCATCGCTTCGACATAACGGATCGCTGCATCGATGAAGGAAGGCTCGTAGCCGCCGCCAAGAATCCGCTCCGGGTCGCCGTGGCAGGGAAGGATGCGGTTGATGGGGAAGGATCGCAGCCGTTTCAGTTCTTCGAGATGCAGCGCCAGGGCGGCGGGTCCGTCATATAGGTGGCAGGCGTCTCGGCTGGTTGCGCGGCGACAAGATCGTTCGAGTTGGCCGCAACCATTTTCGACGTTCATATCGAATCTTTATTGCAATTCACTCGCAATTGCAGAATAAGAGAAGATCTTCTGGCGTAAACCATTATTGCAAATGATTCTGAATTGCATAAAAGGTCAGATCGATGATGAGGTGCAATTAAGTCCTATTCGCAAAAGGAGACATCATGCTCGACGGGGTAAAGCGGTCGGTGCTGACCGGAATGATGGGGGCGGCATTAGCGGCCATGCTGACGGTGGTCCCGGCCGCCGCCCAGGAGAAATTCAAGGCGGTCACGACATTCACAGTCATCGCCGACATCGCCAGGAATGTCGCCGGCGATGCTGCTGTCGTTGAATCGATCACCAAGCCTGGTGCGGAGATTCACAACTATCAGCCGACACCGGGCGACATCCGGCGGGCGCAGGGTGCGCAGCTGATCCTCTGGAACGGCCTCAATCTCGAGCTCTGGTTCGAGAAGTTCTTCCAGAACCTGAAGAGCGTTCCCGGAGTTGTCGTATCCGAAGGCGTAGAGCCGATGGGCATCACCGAAGGCCCTTACACCGGCAAGCCGAACCCGCATGCCTGGATGTCGCCGACGGCGGCTCTGATCTACGTCGACAATATCCGCGACGCCTTCGTGAAGTATGATCCTGATAACGCCGATGCCTACAAGGCCAATGCCGAGGCCTACAAGACAAAGATCAGGGCTGTCATCGACCCGATCAAGGCGGAGCTCGCCAAGGTTCCGGAAGACAAGCGCTGGCTGGTCTCGAGCGAAGGGGCCTTCTCCTATCTCGCCCGCGACTTCGGTCTGAAGGAACTCTATCTCTGGCCGATCAACGCGGATCAGCAGGGTACGCCACAGCAGGTCCGCAAGGTGATCGATGCGGTGCGCAAGAACAAGATTGCCGTCGTCTTCTCCGAAAGTACGATCTCGTCCGCGCCTGCCGAGCAGGTGGCACGTGAGACCGGCGCCAGATATGGCGGCGTGCTCTACGTCGACTCGCTGACCGAAGCCGATGGCGAGGTTCCGACCTATATCGATCTGCTCCGTGTCACTTCGGACACGATCGCCAAAGGTCTGATCCAGTGACGGCGCCGGTCACGAACCTCGTCCGCCTCGCATCTTCGGATGCGGGGTCAGGCATCGTGGTGAGGGGCGCCACCGTCACCTACCGCAATGGCCATACAGCTCTTCGGGATGCCAACTTCCAGATCCCGACAGGCACTATCGCAGCACTTGTCGGGGTCAATGGTTCCGGCAAGTCGACCCTGTTCAAGGCGATCATGGGCTTCGTCCGCCTCGCCAAGGGCGAGATCCGGGTGCTCGGCGTACCGGTCGCTGAAGCGCTCCGCAGGAACCTTGTCGCCTACGTGCCGCAAGCCGAAGAGGTTGACTGGAATTTTCCGGTCCTGGTCGAAGACGTCGTGATGATGGGCCGCTACGGCCATATGGGCATGATGCGCCTACCGAAAGCGGCCGACCACGACGCCGTTTCGAAGGCGCTTGCCCGTGTCAATATGAGCGAGTTTCGCAAGCGTCAGATCGGGGAGCTTTCGGGCGGGCAGAGGAAGCGCGTCTTTCTCGCCAGGGCGCTCGCACAGGACGGCCGCGTCATCCTGCTCGACGAGCCCTTCACCGGCGTGGACGTCAAGACCGAAGATCAGATCATCAAACTGCTTCGGGAGTTGCGCGACGAGGGCCGAGTGATGCTGGTCTCGACGCACAATCTCGGCAGCGTACCGGAATTCTGCGACCGGACAATCCTGATCAAGGGTACGGTGCTTGCCTATGGCCCGACAATGGAGACCTTTACGCAAGCGAATCTCGAGCAGGCGTTCGGAGGCGTGCTGCGTCACTTCGTGCTGAACGAGGCCACTGGCGGCAAGCCTCACGCGATCGGCGTCCTTACCGATGATGAACGTCCGCTGGTGCTTCAGGATGGCAAGGCGACGATACGAAAGCCGGAACAGGGTAACGGAGACCGGGAATGATGACCGGTCTCCTCGAACCCTTTACCTATGATTACATGCTGAACGCCATGTGGGTCTCCGCCCTTGTCGGCGGTGTCTGCGCGTTCCTGTCCTGCTATCTCATGCTCAAGGGCTGGTCGCTGATCGGCGACGCGCTTTCCCACTCGATCGTGCCAGGCGTGGCGGGCGCCTATATGCTTGGCTTGCCCTTCGCCATCGGCGCCTTCTTCTCGGGTACACTGGCTGCGGCCGCGATGCTCTTCCTCAACCAGCGCACCAAGCTGAAAGAAGATGCCATCATCGGTTTGATCTTCTCGGCATTCTTCGGGCTCGGCCTGTTCATGGTCTCGATCTCGCCGACCTCGGTGAACATCCAGACAATCGTGCTCGGCAACATCCTGGCGATTACGCCCGGCGATACGATCCAGCTCGCCATCATCGGCTTCGTCTCGCTTGCGATCCTCCTCGTCAAATGGAAAGACCTGATGGTCACCTTCTTCGATGAGAGTCATGCGCACTCGATCGGCCTCAACCCAACCGCCCTCAAGATCATGTTCTTCACACTGCTGTCGGCTTCGACGGTGGCTGCGCTCCAGACTGTGGGCGCTTTCCTCGTCATCTGCATGGTCGTCACACCAGGCGCAACTGCCTACCTGCTGACCGACCGTTTTCCGCGGTTGCTGGCCATCGCCGTCGCAATTGGTTCAATCACCAGCTTCACCGGTGCCTATGCGAGCTATTTCCTCGACGGCGCGACCGGCGGCATCATCGTTTGCCTCCAGACACTGATCTTCCTGATCGCCTTCCTCTTCGCACCCAAGCACGGAATGCTGGCAGCTCGGCGTCGCGCGACACAAGCGCTGGAGGCTGGACTATGAGCTTCATCGACACGCTTCTGTCGCCCTTCCAGTTCGACTTCATGGTCAACGCGCTTGTTATCTCCGTGCTGGTCGCAATCCCGATGGCGTTGCTCTCCTGCTTCCTCGTCCTCAAGGGCTGGTCGCTGATGGGCGACGCGATCAGCCACGCCGTCTTCCCCGGCGTCGTCATCGCCTACATCGTCGGCTTTCCCTATGCGATCGGCGCCTTCGTCGCCGGGATGTTCTGCGCCGTCGCCACCGGTTTCCTGAAGGACAACAGTCGCATCAAGCAGGATACGGTGATGGGCATCGTGTTCTCCGGCATGTTCGGCCTCGGCCTCGTCCTCTATGTCAAAATCCAGTCGGACGTGCATCTCGACCATATTCTGTTCGGCGACATGCTCGGCGTCTCCTGGCGCGACATCGGCGGTTCAGCCGTCGTCGCCGCGATCACTGCCGGTTTTATCGGCATCAAGTGGAAGGACTTTTTGCTCCATGCCTTCGATCCGGCCCAGGCGAGAGCCGTGGGTCTGCGCGTCAACCTGCTGCACTATGGTCTGCTTTCCCTGATCTCGCTAACCATTGTCGGGGCGCTGCAGGCCGTCGGCATCATCCTGGCTATCGCCATGCTGATCGCGCCCGGAGCCATCGCCTTTCTGCTGACGCGGCGGTTCAGCACGATGCTGGTTCTCTCCGTTGTCATCGCAGCGGTCGGTTCCTTCCTCGGCGTCTATCTGTCGTTCTTCATCGACAGCGCACCGGCACCCACCATCGTTCTCCTGCTCTCGATCGTCTTTGTGCTGGCGTTCATTCACGCCACGCGCAAGGAGGCGCGGGTCGAGACGTCACAGTCGGCCTGAGGCTCGTTCCCGCAGATCCGCCTGACAGGAAAGGCCGCAGGAATCTACGCTTCTTTCGGGCAATGATGCCGGTCTGGCTGAACTGCGGGTCTCATCAACGAAATGGGACGCCCGATCTTGATGCAAGTCATCGAGCCGGTTTGGGTGTAACCACGCGACTTTCCTTGGCTGCCTTCTTCAAAGGCTTGACGTAGATCTCAAGCCGGTGGCTCACGATTTCGAAACCGTACGCCCGTGCGATCTCGTCCTGCAGCCGCTCGATGTCGTCGGACCGGAATTCGACGACATCTCCCGTCTCGACATTGATCAGGTGGTCGTGATGCTCGTGATCGGCTGTCTCGTAGCGGGCGCGGCCATCCGCGAACGTGTGACGCTCAAGGACGCCTTTGTCCTGCAGCATATTGAGCGTCCGGTAGACTGTTGCAATCGCAATCCCAGGATCGATCTTTGTCACGCGTCGATGAAGTTCGACCGCGTCGGGATGGTCGTTGGATTTCAGCAGAACCTGCATGATAATTTTGCGGGGGCCGGTCAGACGCAGCCCATGTTCCCTGCAGACCTGTCTGATATCCGTGCTCGGGGGCTTGTTCATATGGTGCGCCCTCTATCTGTATTCTTCACGGATCCTTTCGGCACCGAGATCTGACCGTCCCATAGGCTAGTTGCGTCGCAATTACAAGAATATTGCCCCCATGTTGCGGAACTACCCTCGTCCTACTTAGCCCGCGGACGCAGCGATGCGGGAAATCGTCGGTGTGTACATTTTGGTGTTTTCGAGCGCCTCCACGATCAGTGAGGCGTTGCGTTCTGTCGCTCAAAGCCACTTGATCCGCCTGAGGACCATCAGCGTTGCGACCGACGTGACCGCGACGAAGGCAACGATGATGATGAAAGCCCAGGTATCGTTGACGCCGGGGATTCCGCCGACATTCATGCCGAAAAGACCAGCCACCACGCTCGGCGGCAGCAGGAGGGCGGCGAGCGCTGCAAGTCGGTTGGAATTGCGGGCAATCCGTTCGCTGATGACAGTGGACAGGTCGTCATGAAGAATGCCGGTGCGGTCGCGGATGGCGTCGAGATATTCGATGAAGCGCATCAGCTTGTCGATTACCTCGCGAAAACGCAGCTTGTCACGCTCCTTCAGCCATGGGGCGTCGTCATGTTCGATACGGTTCAAGGCATCGCGTTGAGGTGCGAGATAGCGCCGAAGCTGCACGGAGCGGCGGCGAAGCTGCTTCAGCCGCTCGCGCACCTCGCTGGCTTCGCCGTGAAAGATCAGCTCGTCCAGCTCATCGACCTCTTCGTCCATCGTGTCGAGCACCGGCTCGAGGTCGCGTACCAGCTTTTCGCTGACGAGGGCGAGCAGTTCCCCCGTCTGTCTAGGGCCTTTGCATTTGTCCAGGGCAAGGCGGATATCGCGCAAGGCGGTTATATAATGGCCACTGTCGCGCAGGGTCACCAGCCTGTGCTCGTCGGCCCATATATGGAGGGGAACGAGATCGATTTCGGCAGGCCCGGCTTTTTCTTCTTCCGGTGGCGCGGCGCAGACGCTGCGAAGAATGATCAGCAGTCCGTCATCGATGCTTTCGACCCGTGGGCGCGACTCCTCCTGCAGCAAGGCGTCGGCAACCAGCGGGTCGAAGCCGCCTTTCGTTGTCACCCACTCTGCAGCGGCCGGGTGATCGCGCTCGAAATGCAGCCAGACGACGCCGTCATCCGGCGTCCACCGACGTATTGCTTCCATGTCGAGGGTGCGACAGCCGCCGCGTCCGTCCAGAAGCACGGCGAAACGCAAACCCGGCTCGGCGCCGTAATTTGCAACACTCGTGACCTGCTCGTGCATGAGAAACCTCCACCCGCCAAAGTCCACCTCGTAAGCACACATCAATAGCTTAGCGAGTCGCCGCCGGGCGGCAAGACAATCGAATGCAATGGTGCCGTAGGAGCAAAACTGCAGGCATTATAAAATCTTGCAATGGTCGGATCGCTGCGATCCTTGGCGATCGGTCATGGCGAAAACATCTGAATTCGAGGCAGCGTTGATCGCGGTGCCGTGCCCATGCTGCTGTCTGCGGGAAGAGCCATGCGTCTGTTCGGGGGGCAAGATACGAAGCCTGAGGAACAGGGTCGCCGCCGCATTGGTTGCGAGCGAAAAGCGCCGGTTGCTGAGCGCGTTCTCCGCGTCAACCGCATCAAGAGACTCTTCTGCCAGGGTATTCGCGCCTTTGCATCGTGATCGCCGTATTGTCAGCGATTCACGAAGCTTTGGCCTCGAACGTGGGAGCAAAATCACCCAGCGATTTCGCCTTGAGGATCGTGCCCTCGATATCCTGCTCCACGATCGCTTCAAGATCGGCGAAGCTATCGATGACATAGTAGATCGGCTGCAGAATATCGATCCGGTAGGGTGTCCTCAGCACGCTCAACAGATCGAACGGTCGAAATTCGCACGCCTTGCCTTCCGTTGCCGCCTTCGCTTCGCTTGGCGATGAGACGATGCCCGCGCCGAAGCAGCGGCGGCCTTGCGGCGTATTGATCAGGCCGAATTCGACCGTGAACCAGAAAATCCGGAACAGATGCCATGAATAGCCCTTGCCGAGGCGGACGGCCGTTTCGCCAAAATGCCGCACGAAATTGGCGTAGCTCTGGTTGGTCAGCATGGGGCAGTGGCCGAAAACCTCGTGGAACAGGTCCGGTTCCTCGATATAGTCGATATGCTCGCGACGGCGGAGGAACGTTGCGAGCGGGAATTTGCCCTGCGACAGGAGTTCATAAAAGCGCGAGGGCGGAATGAGCGCCGGCACGCCTTCGACGCCGAAGCCGGTGGTCTCGTTCAGGCGTCGGTTTACATCGCGAAGCTGAGGCACCTTGTCCGGTTTCAGCCCCAGCATTTTGACGCCATCAAGGTATTCGCGGCAGGCCGTATCGGCGAGCAGCTTTATCTGACGCTGGTAGAGCTCACCCCATATCGCATCTTCTTCGGGAGTGTAGGAATACAAACCATCCGGGCCGGGCAGTTTGGCGGTGTAGGTGCTTTCCTTGGTCATAGGCTGATCCTCCTAGGCCGGCGCTATTCCCGCCATTATGATCCGGGTTTGGAGGATTTTCTTTTCTTTCCCGGAGGCAATTGCCATAATGGTGGGAAATATTCCCTGATATGATGCAGAAAATGAAAGAACCTGGGAATTTTCGTCGCACGCTTCTGCAACTCATCCAGGCCGACGGCAGTCTTTCGCTGGCGGACCTCGCGGAAAAGGCCGGCATGTCGCAGAGTTCGGCCTGGCGGAAGATCCAGGAGCTGGAAACAGACGGCGTCATCCGCAAGCGCGTGACGCTGCTCGATCCCGGAAAACTCGATCTCAAGCTCTGCGTCATCGCGCATGTGACACTGGAGGATCATCACGAAGAGGCGGTGGCATCCTTCGCTTCGGTGGTGCTGGAGCGGCCGGAGATCATGGAGTGCTACGCTCTGTCAGGCGCCTTCGACTACATGCTGAAGATCCGCGCGAGGGACGTGGAAAGCTACGAAGCCTTCATGACCCGCTACCTCATGCGCAACCCGCATGTGCGCACGGTCGTCTCGAGCTTCGTGCTGCGCGAGCTGAAATTCTCGACCGAACTGCCGATCTGACGTTTGGTGCGAGATCACCGCGTGCTGTCGCCATGCCAGCTACCCGGCATGTGTATCGGAAAGCCTTCGAATGTCTTCAGTGTATCGAGCACGATCGACGTCTTCACGTGCTGCACCGACTCGTGGGGTAATAGAACGTCGTTGACGAATTTTGAGAGGTCGGCGAGCCCGCGGGTCGCCACCTTAAGGTGATAGTCCATTTCACCGGTCAATGCATAGGCTTCGAGAACTTCCGGTAAGCCGTTGATCAGCTGCGAAAATCTGCGGGCATTGTCTCTATTGTGGGTCGCAAGCGTCACGGAAATCACTACCAGCATATCCAGACCCAGCTTCTGTTGATCCAGATAGGCCCGGTAGCTGCGAATATATCCCTCGGACTCCAGTCTCGTCCGCCGGCGCGAGCATTGCGAGGGTGAAAGCGCGATCCGCTCCCCCAACTCGTTGTTCGTCAATCGGCCGTCTTTTTGAAGTTCCTGGAGCAGGCGCAAATCCAATTTGTCGAGCTGTTCATCCATTGCGCGAAATCTCCAAAACACTCACGAATCGTGCATAATGTCTTCCCCTGGCATGAAGAATGCAAGAACTTTGCATGCGTTTTGGGCCACACTTTGCACAGTCAAAGTCCAATTCTTCAGGAGGAGAAAATGGGTCCTTTCCCGCATGATGCGCCGCCTTCGGAAATCACCGCCGACAATCCGGCCGGCACCGATGGCTTCGAATTTGTTGAATTCGCTCATCCTGAGCCCGAGAAGCTGCGCCAGCTCTTCACACGCATGGGTTATGTTGCCGTCGCAAAGCACAAGACGAAAGACATCACTGTCTGGCGTCAGGGCGACATCAACTATGTCCTGAACGCCGAACCCGGCAGCCATGCCGCTCGTTTCGTCGCAGAGCATGGTCCCTGTGCCCCGTCGATGGCGTGGCGCGTTGTCGACGCCAGACATGCCTTCGATCACGCGGTGTCAAAAGGCGCTGTCCCCTATGACGGCGATGACAAGGCGCTCGACGTTCCGGCAATCGTCGGCATTGGCGGCTCGCTGCTCTATTTCGTCGAGACCTATGGAGCAAAGGGATCGGCATACGATGCCGAGTTCGATTGGCTTGGTGAGCGCAACCCGTATCCCCAGGGGATCGGTTTCTACTATCTCGACCATCTCACTCACAACGTCTTCCGCGGCAATATGGACAAGTGGTGGGATTTTTACCGCAACCTGTTCAATTTCAAGCAGATCCACTTCTTCGACATCGATGGGCGCATCACCGGTCTGGTGAGCCGCGCCATCACGTCGCCCTGCGGCAAGATCCGCATTCCGTTGAATGAATCGAAGGACGACACGAGCCAGATCGAGGAATATCTGAAGAAATACCGGGGCGAGGGCATCCAGCACATCGCCGTTGGAACGGAAGATATCTATGAGGCGACCGACAGGCTTGCCGACAATGGTTTGCGCTTCATGCCGGGTCCGCCGGAAACGTATTACGACATGTCCTATGAACGCGTGAACGGTCATAGCGAACCTGTCGACCGCATGAAGAAGCACGGCATCCTCATCGACGGCGAAGGCGTGGTGAATGGCGGCATGACGAAAATCCTGCTCCAGATCTTCTCCAAAACCGTCATCGGACCCATCTTCTTCGAGTTCATCCAGCGCAAGGGCGACGAGGGATTCGGCGAAGGCAATTTCCGCGCGCTTTTCGAGTCGATCGAGGCCGATCAGATCAAACGTGGTGTCATCGGTACTGCGGCGGAGTAAACTCGTGGGACCATCTCGCGCGTCTGAAAAGACGCGCTAGCGCCGGAGAGTTTTCGGGGGAGGAGTTGAGCATGGACCAGACATCGATCCAGACGTCGGACGGTGAAGCCGCGACGGCAAACAAGCTGAAATATATGCCGGGGTTCGGCAACGATTTCGAAACGGAGTCGCTTCCCGGCGCTTTGCCCCAAGGCCAAAACAGCCCCCAGAAATGCAACTACGGTCTTTATGCCGAGCAGCTTTCCGGCTCGCCGTTCACCGCGCCGCGCGGGACGAACGAAAGGTCCTGGCTTTATCGCATTCGCCCGAGCGTTCGCCACACAAGCCGCTTTTCGAACGCGTCCTATCCGCTCTGGAAGACCGCGCCTTGCCTGGACGAGCATTCGCTTCCCCTGGGCCAGCTTCGCTGGGATCCCATTCCCGCCCCCACCGAGAAGCTGACGTTTCTCCAGGGCGTGCGGACAATGACGACGGCAGGCGATGTCACGACCCAGGTGGGCATGTCGGCACATGCCTACGTCTTCAATGAGGATATGGTCGATGATTATTTCTTCAACGCCGATGGTGAACTGCTGATCGTGCCGCAACTCGGCGCCATCAGGGTGTTCACCGAAATGGGCATCATGGATGTCGAACCCCTGGAAATATGCCTCATACCCCGCGGCATGATGTTCAAGGTGCTGCGCAGCGGCGAGCAGCCGGTCTGGCGCGGATATATCTGCGAGAACTACGGCGCAAAATTCACGCTGCCGGATCGCGGACCCATCGGTGCGAACTGCCTGGCAAATCCGCGCGACTTCAAGACGCCTGTCGCCGCTTTCGAGGACAAGGAAAAGCCTTGCCGCGTCCATGTGAAGTGGTGCGGAAAGTTCTACGTCACCGATATCGGCCACTCGCCCCTCGACGTGGTGGCCTGGCACGGCAACTACGCCCCCTTTAAATACGACTTGCGGACCTTTGCGCCGGTCGGCGCGATCCGCTTCGATCATCCCGATCCGTCGATCTTTTCGGTGCTGACCGCCCCAACCGAAGATGCAGGCACGGCGAATGTCGATTTCGTGATCTTTCCGCCGCGCTGGCTGGTCGCCGAACATACTTTCCGTCCGCCGTGGTACCATCGCAACATCATGAGCGAGTTCATGGGCTTGATCCACGGCCAGTACGACGCCAAGGAGGAGGGCTTCGTGCCGGGCGGCATGAGCCTGCACAATATGATGCTTCCCCACGGGCCGGACGCGCTCGCCTTCGAAAAGGCATCCAATGCCGAGCTCAAACCGGTGAAGCTGGATCACACCATGGCCTTCATGTTCGAGACCCGGTACCCGCAGCAATTGACGAAATACGCAGCCGAGCTTGAAACGCTGCAGGACGATTACCTGGAGTGCTGGGACGGCCTGGAACGCAAGTTCGACGGAACCCCGGGTATCAAATGATGGCATCAAGTGATGATCGGCCAAGCATCCTCTGGCGTGGGAACGGAATATGAAGCTTGCGACATTAAGAGACTCCACGAGAGACGGCCGCCTCGTCATCGTTTCCCGTGATCTTACCCGTTGTTGTGAAGTCGGTCACATTGCCCGGACCCTGCAGGCAGTACTCGATGACTGGGAACACGTGGCTCCGAGACTCGAACTGATTGCCGAAGGCATTGAGACCGGAGCTCAGCCGACGATCAGGTTTCACGAACATGACGCCACATCGCCCTTGCCGCGGGCCTACCAATGGGCCGACGGTTCGGCCTACGTCAACCATGTCGAACTGGTGCGCAGGGCGCGGGGCGCGGAGATGCCGGCGAGCTTCTGGTCCGATCCGCTAATGTATCAAGGTGGTTCGGACGGCTTCCTCGCGCCGCGCGACCCGATCCTGGTGGCTGACGAGGCTTACGGGATCGACCTGGAGGGCGAGGTTGCCGTCATCACCGGCGATGTTGCTATGGGTTCCAGTCCGGAAGCTGCGCGCGACGCCATCCGGCTGGTAATGCTCGTCAACGACGTGTCGCTGCGTGGTCTCATACCGGATGAACTGGCAAAGGGATTCGGTTTCTTCCAGTCCAAGCCGGCATCGGCATTTTCCCCGGTCGCGGTGACGCCGGACGAACTCGGAAAGGCGTGGGACGGCGGCAAGCTGCATCTTCCACTGCTCGTGAGCTTGAACGGCAGGGTATTCGGCAAGGCGAATGCCGGCATCGACATGACGTTTGATTTTGGCCAGCTGATCGCCCATGCCGCCAAAACGCGCAATCTCGTGGCTGGGACGATCGTCGGCTCGGGAACGGTTTCCAACAAGCTGGACGGCGGCCTGGGTAAGCCGGTGGAAGACGGAGGAGCCGGCTACTCTTGCATTGCCGAACTGCGGATGATCGAGGCCATCGAGACCGGATCGCCGAAGACGCCGTTCATGCGGTTCGGAGACCAGGTTCGCATCGAGATGAAGGATCATGCCGGCCACTCGATCTTTGGGGCGATCGAGCAGACGGTCGAAGAATACAGGGGGACCGGGCTGCGATGAACGAGGTCGTTCTCTACGACTACTGGAGATCGTCCGCGAGTTATCGCGTCCGTATCGCGCTCAATCTCCTGGCTATCGACTATAAGATAGTGTCGATCAACTTGCTGCAAGGAGCGCACAAGATGCCGGAATATCTTGCGCTCAACCCGCAGGGGCTCGTGCCGACGTTGGTGATCGACGGGAGAATACTGACGCAGTCGCTGGCAATCATTGAATATCTGGCCGAGCTTCGGCCGGAATGCGGATTGCTGCCATCGGATATTGCCGACCGCCAGAACGTGCGCGCCCTCGCATATGCCGTCGCCATGGACATCCATCCGATATGCAACATGCACGTCGTGGCGCATCTCATGACCATGACTGACAAGGCCGACGCCCGGGAAGAATGGATGAAACATTTCATCACGGACGGACTTTGCAAGCTGGAAGCCATGATCGGCAAATTCGACGGAGAGTTCAGCCTTGGGGATACGCCGACGATGGCGGATCTCTGTCTTGTTCCGCAAGTTTACAATGCCCGCCGCTGGGGCGTTGATATGACCGATTTCAAGCGTATCGTCGATATCGACGCCAAATGCGCCAACCTGCCGGCCTTCCAGGCGGCGCATCCCGACCGTGTGAGACCGTAACGGAGCCTGAACCGTGACGAGAACCGAGCTGCCGATGTGGATCCAGCCCGCTCTGCCATTGCACACCACTCTCGCGCCCTTCATGATGCCCTTACCCTCAGCATACACGGTCAGACATGCGCATCTTTCTGGTTCGACACGGCGAATCTCTCGGCAACATCAGCGAGAGCGCCTACCGGCTGTTCGGCGATCACAATGTTCCGCTGACGGAATGGGGCTACCAGCAGGCGCTGGCCGCGGGGCGCAGCATCGCTTCCCATCTGGCAGCGCTGCCTCGCGCCGCGCCGAAGGCGACCATCTGGCATTCGCCATATCTGCGGACGCGCCAGACCAAGGACGCAATCATCGAGGCCTCGCCTGCGGACGCCATCGGCGATGTTCATGAGGATTATCTGCTGCGGGAGCAGGATTTCGGCCTGTTTACCGAGATCTACGACCGGGCCGAGCAGCGGCGCAAATTTCCGGAAGAATTCGAGAAATGGGCCAGGCTTCGCAACAACAGCGGCAAATTCTATGCCCGCCCACCGGACGGCGAGAGCCGGGCGGACGTTGCCCAGCGGGTGCGGCTGTTTCTACAGACCGTGATGCATGACATCGGCGGCGGTAACGACACCGTGATCATCGTCGGTCACGGCGTCACCAACCGTGCTTTCGAGATGAATTTCCTGCATTACAGCGTCGAATGGTTCGAGCGCTCCGACAATCCGGGCAACGCCGATGTGACGCTAATCGAGGGCTCGCATGCGCAAGGCTATCGCTCGATGCTTCTGCACAAGGCTGGCGACCGCGACCCAGCCGAGGCGACAGAAATGCGTGGCGCCCATGGTTCGGAACTGACGATCGCGCCGAAGACCCGCGACTAGTCCCTCGCTGCGCGAGTATAGAAGCTGGGTGGCTGTCTGTTGCGATGGTGGCGACTCATGGCTAGAACGGCCTGAAAGCGGAACACTGGGGTCGCGCCGCATACTTTTCGCGGCTTTGCAAACCATGCCGTTTGCCACCTGCCTGCCAAAAAACCACAATTGCCCACCTAAATCACACATCGACAACAGGCATGAAGAATTGGATCAACGCTGGATGCGCATACACTACGTTTTTCTTGGTGCATTTCTTGCAATCGTACAGACCGCCTATGCTGAAGTGGCGTCACCGCCTGCTTTGGCGCCGCTCAAGCAACAGGCGCAAGCTGCTCAGTTGAGTGCACAAGTTCTCACGCGTTTCAGCTACAAGCCCGTTACACTCGATGACGCCTTGTCGGCCAGGATCATGGATCGCTTCATCAAATCACTTGATCCGGACCGCGTGCTCTTCCTGCAAGCGGATATCGACAGGTTCATGTCTGACCGCAGCGAGATCGATGATGCCATCGAACGGAAGGACTTGAAGATCCCATTTGCGATCTTCAACGCATATGAACAGCGCGTTGTCGACCGTATGAGCTACGCACGCAACCTGCTTAAGCAGGGCTTCGATTTCGGTGCGCAGGAAGATTATTCAGTGTTGCGCGATAAGGAGCCTTGGCCACAGTCGGAGGCCGAGAGCAATGAGCTTTGGCGCAAGCGTGTCAAAAGCGACTGGTTGCGGTTGAAACTGGGTGGCAAGACCGACGCGGCTATTCGCGAAACGCTCGACAAGCGCTACGCAAACACTCTCGAAGGCGTTTACAAGTTTAAAAGCGACGACGTTTTCCAGTCGTTCATGGACGCCTATGCAACGTCGATCGACCCGCACACGGACTATTTCGGTGCGGCCGCTTCGGCCGACTTCAATATCTCGATGAAGCTCTCGCTGTTTGGCATCGGTGCGGTGCTGCAAGACCGCGACGACTACACGACGATCCGTGAGCTCGTGCCTGGCGGGCCGGCGCAGTTGTCCGGCAAGCTCGCAGTCGGAGACCGCATTACCGGTGTTGGTCAAGGCAAGGATGGGGCGATCAAAGAAGTGGTGGGCACGCGCCTTGATGAAGTCGTGCAGATGATACGAGGAAAAAAAGGCTCCGTCGTGCGCCTGGACATCCTGCCGGCGGATGCTGGAGCAGATGGCCAGCATCGCGTTGTCAGCCTGGTGCGTGACAAGATCAGTCTCGAAAAGCAGGCTGCCAGCAAGGCCGTGCTGTCCGTGAACGTAGGCGAGGCCACGCGTAAAATCGGGGTGATTACTCTGCCGGTCTTCTATGAGGATTTTGAAGCCAAGAGCAGAGGAGACAATGACTACAGGAGCGCAAGCCGCGATGTGGCCAAGCTTCTCGGCGAACTGAAGCAGGAAAAGGTCGAAGGCGTTCTCATTGACGTGCGCAACAATGGCGGTGGTTCATTGGACGAGGCGATTGATTTGACCGGTCTCTTCATCGGCAATGGTCCGGTTGTTCAGCAACGCGGCAGCGACGGTAAGGTCGCGGTCAGAAATGCTGATTTTGCAGCGCCTGTCTGGACAGGCCCTATGGGTGTCCTGATCAATCGCGGGTCGGCGTCGGCTTCGGAGATTTTTGCCGCGGCAATCCAGGATTACGGTCGAGGCGTCATCGTCGGCGAACCCAGTTTCGGGAAGGGTACCGTTCAAACCGTCCTCAATCTCGACCGGATGGTCCGCAACAGCAAACCCGAATTCGGGGAGCTGAAAGTGACCATTGCCCAGTTTTTCCGGGTCAACGGCGGTACAACGCAGCTGCGCGGCGTGACACCTGATATCAGCTTGCCGGGACTTTCCGATCCGACAAGCTTCGGCGAGACCAGTTACGACAATGCTCTCCCGTGGGCACAGATCAAGCCGGCGAACTACACCCCCTCCGACGCTGTCACGACGCTGCTGCCGACATTGCAAAGCCGCCATGATGCGCGGGTTGAAAGCGATCCGGATTTTCAGCGCCTGCTGAAAGACATTGCCGACCTGAAGGCGCAGCGCGAGAAAGGGATCATCTCCCTCAATGAAGCCGAACGTCGCAAAGAAGCGACTGCTCGCGAAAATCGGCTCAAGTCCCGAGCGCAGGGAAGCGTTGGCGAAGATCCTGGTGGAGATGATGGCCTGCAGTCAGACGAGCGCAGCCTGAGTGCTGATATTGCCATTGAGAATGCCCGCAAGAATGCAAAGGACGTCTTGCTGAACGAGGCCGCCGCCATTCTTGCCGACGAGGCGGATTTGCAGGCAGGCGTGCTAAAGGCAGCCACAAAGCCATCGGCAAGCACAGGCGGAAAATAGTCATACATGATCGGCGCAACAGTATGCACCGCTTTGCGATCACATCTTTTTCAGCGGCATGATTGCAGAGGTTTCCCACGGCGATCCGGCTACATGAAGCTGGCTTCGAACAGCTCGCGGGAATACGCCTCGTGGGTCGTGCCGGTTTCGAGGTCGCTTTTCGAAAGTTCATCGATGAAGCGGCCGTCCTTCATGATCAGTACGCGATCGCACATATGGGCGATCACGGCGAGATCGTGACTGACGAGCACGTAGGTCAGCCCCCGCTCGTCGCGCTGGTCTGCCAGGAGGTTCAGGATTTCTGCCTGGATCGACACATCGAGCGCCGAGGTCGGCTCGTCGAGAAGCAGGACCGGCGGGGAGAGGATCAGCGCGCGTGCGATGGCAACGCGTTGGCGCTGGCCGCCGGAAAGTTCATGGGGAAAACGGTTCGCAAATGCACTCGGCAGGCCGACCTGGCGAAGGGAGCGTTCCACGGTTTGCCAGATGTCTTGTCTGCCCATTGCCCGCAAGGGCTCGGCAAGTGCCGTGCCGATCCGGTGTCGCGGATGCAGCGAGCCGTAGGGATCCTGGAACACCATCTGGGCGCATTTGAGCTCATCGAGGCTTCTCGACTTGCCGACCGTCCGGCCGGCGAGCGCGATTTCGCCTGACCAGCCTTTTTCCATGCCTGACAGGCATCGCAGGACAGTGGACTTGCCGCAGCCGGATTCCCCGACGATCCCGAGCGTTTCCCCGCGCGCGACGCTGAAGCTGATGTCTTTGACGACATGGTTTTGCTGTTTGCCGGAGGAGAATGTGACGTTGAGGTCGCGCACTTCGATCATCACGCTTTCTCCAGGTCGATTTTCGAGCGGTCGAGGACAGCAAGCCGCCGGACCGGATGCCTGGGATCCGGCATCGCGGCGATCAACCCCTTCGTATAGGGATGGCTGGCATCTTCCAGCCGCGTCAGCGTCTCGACGATGCGGCCGGAATACATGACGATGATCCGCTCGCAGAAGGCGGAGACCATGCGGATATCGTGGCTGATCAGCAGCAATCCGGAATCGTTTTCGCGGACGAGTTCGTCCAGGAGCGTCAGCACGTCCTTGCGCACGCTGACATCAAGCGCCGAGGTCGGCTCGTCGGCGATGACCAGCTTCGGCTTGGCAAGCAGCATCATCGCGATCATGACGCGCTGACCCATGCCGCCGGATATCTGATGCGGATACTGCGCCATCACACGCTCGGCGTCCCGGATGCGGACGCGCTCGAGCATGGCTTTAGCCGCTGCGGTCGCCGCTGCACCACGCAGGTTGAGATGCAGGCGAGCCGCTTCGGCGATCTGCTTGCCGACGGTGAGCACCGGATTGAGCGAATAGCGCGGGTCCTGCATGATCAATGCAATATCCTTGCCGCGGATCTTTCCCATCTGCCGCTCTGACAGCGACAGGAGCGGGCTGCCGTCGAGGTCGAGGCGCTTTGCCGAAACGGTGGCGCCTGCCGACAGGAGGCGCATGATCGCGCGGCCGGTCGTCGATTTTCCCGAGCCGGACTCGCCGACGATGCCGACACGCTCGCGCCCGACGTCGAAGCTGACATGGGAAACGGCAGGCACGGCATTTTTGCCGAAGCTGACATTGAGGTCTTCGATGGACAGGACTGGCTTCATATCAGGATCTGGCATGACGGGGGTCGAGAATGTCGCGAAGCGCGTCGCCTGCGACGTTGAAGGCAAGGCTGGTGATGAGAATGGCGAGACCCGGCATGACAGCAACCCACCAATAGTCGAGCATGAACTTGCGGCCGCTCGATATCATCGCGCCCCATTCAGGCGCCGGCGGTTGCGCGCCCAATCCAAGGAAGCCGAGCGAGGCTGCCGTCAGAATGATGCCGGCCATGTTCAAGGTCAGGCGTACGATCACCGAGGGAATGCACATGGGGGCGATGTAGACGAACAGGATGCGCAATGGCGAGGCGCCATAGAGACGGGCTGCGGCAACATAATCGGCATTCCTGACGACCAGTGCCTCGGCGCGCGCCAGGCGCGCGATGGGCGGCCATGCCGTGAGTGAAATGGCGATGATCGCCGTCGTCAGCCCTGCGCCGAGCGCGGCGGCAAATGCCAGCGCCAGGATCAGTGAGGGGAAGGACAGGACGATATCTGTCGCCCGCATCAAGAGCGCATCGGTGCGACCGCCGAAGAAGCCTGCGACGACACCGATCAAAAGACCGATCGGACCGACGATCAGCGAGATCGAAAGCACCGTCTGGACGGTGATCCGCGTTCCGTGGATCAGCCGGCTCAGGATGTCGCGACCGAACTCGTCGGTGCCCGCCCAATGAGCAACACTCGGCGGTTGCAGCGCGTCCGACAGGACCTGGATGTTGGGATCGTAGGGTGCCAGCAAGGGTGCGAGGATCGCGACGACGCAAAGGATCGCCAGGATTATAAACCCCACCATGCCGAGCGGTTCCTGTCCCAGCCTGGAGATGATCCGCATCGTGGAGGCGGCAATCCGGGCAGGAAGGCTCGGCGGACGTACCGTGAGATCGGTTTGGATTGCATCGCTCATTGCACAGCCTCCCGCGTCCGCGGATCGAATATCGCATAGGCGATGTCCGCCAGGAAATTGAGGAACATGAAGATGAAGCCGATGATGATGGTGGCGGCAACGACGGCGTTCATGTCGCCGATCATCAGCGCGTTCGTCATGTACTGGCCGATTCCCGGCCAGGAAAAGACGATCTCGGTCACGACGGCGCCTTCCAGCAACCCGCCATAGGAAATCGCCAGAATGGTGATCAACTGGACGGCGATGTTCGGCAGGACATGACTGATGACGGTTCGGGCCGGACCGACACCCTTGGCGCGCGCGGCGATCACGTAGTCCTGGCTCAATTGCTCAAGGGTGAAGCTGCGGGTCATGCGGGTGATATAGGCCATGGCGGCATAGGCGAGGATGACGGCCGGCAGGATGATGTGCCTAAGCGCATTCCAGAAGATCTCCGTCTCTCCCTGCAGCAAGCTGTCGATAAGCAGCAGCCCCGTCTGCGGCGTCACCATGCCTTCGTAGAACACATCGACACGCCCGGGACCGCCGACCCAGTTCAGTCCGGCATAGAAGATCACCAGGCCGACGATCCCGAACCAGAAAACCGGAATTGAATGACCGACAAGCGCCACGATACGGGCGATCTTGTCGATAAATGTATCTCTAAAAAGCGCCGCCATCAGCCCGAGCGGAACGCCGACGAAGGTTGAGATCAGGATCGCCAGGGTGGCGAGTTCGAAGGTTGCGGGAAATGCCTGGGCAAGATCCGACGAGACGGGATTGCCTGTCAGCACCGCCGTTCCGAAATCGCCATGCGCCAGGCCATTCAAGTAGATCAGGAACTGCTGGTACATCGGCAGGTCCAGACCAAGCTTCTGGCGCATGGCGGCGTAGGCTGTGGGGTCCGCAAGCTCGCCGACGATCGCTCCGACCGGATCGGCGGGAAGAACGCGGCCGATCACGAAGGTGACGCACAGCAGGATGAACAGGCTGACGGCCAGGTGTCCCACCCGGCGCGCCAGTTCCTTGACGGAGAGTTCCTTCATGATCGGCGACCTTGCTTAATCGGTCTCGGCTTTCGTGACAGCCTCAAGGCGCGTCGTCTGGTTCGGATGGCCGACATAGTTCTGAACCTTGCTGCTCAGCACGATGGGCTCGAACCGTTCGAACATCGGCAAGACCGCGGGCTTCTGATCCACGAACATCTTCTGCATCTCGATGTAGAGTTCGCCGCGTTTCTTCGGATCGGGTTCGAGCGATGCCTTCGCCGTCAGAGCCGTGAGTTCGGGAATGTCCCAGGCCGAGCGCCAGACGAAGTTGCCGGCGTTGTTTGCCTCGAGAGAATTATCGGGGTTGGAGGCGAACTGCTCCATCGCCCCAAGCACGTTCGGCATGTAGGAGCCCGTCTGGGGAATGAGGAGGTCGAAATTTCTCGCACGGTGGGCCGCGATGATGTCCGATCCGTTGCCCTGTTGGATGTCGACCTTGATGCCGATCTGAGCAAGCGAAGCCTGGATCGCTGTGGCAAGATCGATGCGGGGCGTCTGCGCGATAGTCTTCAGATTGACGGTGAAACCATCCTTGAAACCGGCCTCGGCGAGAAGTTCCTTCGCCTTGGCGACATCGAGGTGCCAGTCGGGGCTTGAGATCGCGTATTCGAAGTTTTCCGGGACCGGCACAGCACGCGCCCGCCCGTAGGGACCCATGATCGTCTTTTCGATCCCCTTGTAGTCGATACCGTAGGCAATGGCTTCGCGTACTTTCGGGTTCGACAGGTATTTGTTGCCGGCATTCATCGACAGCACGTAGAAACCGCCGGTGGGCACACGCTGGATCTCGAAGCCCTTCTTATTGTCGAAGGTGGCGAGATCCGACGCGGTCAGCGCGCTCGCTATGTCGATGTCGCCGCGTTCCAGCATCAGGCGCTCGACCTGGCTTTCGGGAACATGACGGACAATGACACGGCGCATCTTCGGAGCGCCGGCGACATAGTCCTTGTTGGCGTCGAGAATGACGAGTTCGTTGGGCGTCCAGCGGTTCAGCGTGAAGGGTCCGGAGCCGGCCGAGTGGGTGCGCAGCCAGGCGTTGCCATAGTCGTCATTGGCGACATGTTTCTGGACTTCGACGCTGTCGACGACGCTCGCAACGACCATGGCCAGACGATAAAGCAGAAGCTCCGAAGTCACCTCACCGGAGAGATCGATGCGTACGGTCCTGTCGTCGACGGCTTTGACCAGCTGATCGACATTGTCTTTCGTGTAGCCGACGCGCTTCAGGTTGGCGGCCGCGGCCTGATCGAGCTTCAGCAAACGGCCGAGCGAATAGGCGACGTCCTTGGAGGTTACCGGATTTCCGGATGCGAAGGTCGCATCCCGTAGCTTGAACGTGATCCCCTTGTCATCGACCTGCCAACTCTCGGCAAGCTGCGGCACGATCTTGCCGTCGGGCGTCGATGCGACGAGCCGATCGTAAAGGTTCGACATGATCTCGTTGGCCTTGGCTTCCGTCGCCTGTTGCGGGTCGAGCGAAAGGACTTGCGCGAGCGAGGTGCCGATCACCAGTTGATCGGCGGGCGTGGCCGCCCGAAGTGCCGGCGCTGCCAGGGTCAGCGCGCAGAATGCGACACCGACGAACAGGCTTCTGGAAAAATGCTTCATTGCAACTCCTCCCTGAGTTACTATACTAGACATAATATGTCGCCCGTATGTCGTATTATGATTTTTCGACGCGCTTTGCAAGCGCCATGCGGGCGAGGGCGGATAAAATGGGGAGCCATGGAATGGTAGCGGGCACGCGCGGCAGACAGCGCTTGGCGCAGCAGGTCATCGACCAGCTGCGCATGCAGATCGAAACGGGAAAGTTTCGCGAGGGAGACCAGCTCCCGACCGAACCTCAGCTTGAGGCGGCTTTCGGCGTCAGCCGCACGGTCGTGCGCGAAGCGATCGCCGACCTGCGTGCCGCTGGCTTCGTGCGGCCTGTTCAAGGCAAGGGCGTCTTCGTCTCCGATCCCAAGGCGCATGGCGGACTGATTCTGACGCCCGTCGAGGTCAAAAGCATACCGGAAACCTTGGAATTGCTGGAGTTCCGCATGGCTGTGGAAGGGGAGGCGGCGGCCATTGCGGCCTATCGCAGAACGGCCGAACAGGAGGCGGCAATCAGGCTTGCCCACCGGAAAATGGCCCAGCTTATCGAGAGCGGCGAGCCCACTGTTGATGCTGACTACGAATTCCATACCGCTATCGCCAGTGCCTCGAACAACCGGTTCTATATCGACGCCTTGCGCCATTTCGGGCCACGCGCAATCCCGCGCGGACAATTCCCAACCCTGCCGGAAGCCAATGATCGCGCCTATCTTGAAAAGGTCCATGCGGAGCACGGAGAGATCCTGGCGGCCATTGCCGAGCAGGATCCCGATCGGGCGCGGCAGGCCATGCGGGCGCATATGATTGCGAGTCAACGACGATATCGGATGCTTGCGGAGCAGCAATGAAGCTCGACAACCTCGAGAATTCATATTATGTCATATGATGTGAGTTGAATGATCGGGAGATTGGCAGTGTATTTGGGAACCCAGGTCGCCGCGCGGGACGATGATGATTTTCGCGTTTTTGCCCAGCTGGGCGTGAAGCATATTTCGGCCGATCCGCCGGGCGCGCCGTCGAGCTGGACGCTGGAAGATCTCGAGCGTCATCGTGATCATGTGGAGAGCTTCGGTCTCGTGCTGGACATGATCCAGCTTCCTTTGCCCTCCAAGCCGATCGAAAATGCCTCCTATCCCGACATCCTTTTGGCAGGACCGGAACGTGACCGTCAGATTGATGCCGTCTGCCGGATGATCGAGAACTGCGCAAAGGCCGGGATCCCTGCCGCGAAATACAATCTCAACCTCATCGGCATTCCGCGCACGGAGCTTGAAGAAGGCCGCGGCGGCTCGCTGAACGAGGCCTTTCGCTGGGACAAGGCCGATCAGCAGGCCGCACCCGGCCTTGCCGGTGTCCTGTCGGAGGACGAGAACTGGGAACGTATCGATTATTTCCTCGAGCGCGTGGTACCCGTTGCCGAAAGCAACAGGGTGCGCCTCGCCTGCCATCCGCATGATCCCTATACGCCGCCGGGCTATCGGGGCGTCACGCGGGTCCTCGGCACTGTCGATGGGCTGAAGAAATTCGTGCAGATGCGCGAGAGCCCCTATCACGGCCTGAATTTCTGCCAGGGCTCGATCGGCGAGATGCTCGACAATCCGCGTGAGGAGATCGACGACATCATCCGCTGGTTCGGCACGCGCGGAAAGATCTTCAACCTGCACTTCCGCAACATCAGCGGCGGCAAGCTCTCTTTCATGGAAACGTTCCCCGACGAAGGCGACATGGACATGGTGCGGTCGCTGAAGATCTATCGGGAGGTCGGCTACAAATACATGGTCATGCCGGACCACGTGCCGCGCATCAGCGGCCGCGACGCGACGGGCGTCGCCTTCAGCTTCTGCTACGGCTACATCGCCGCGGTGCTCGAGGCGATGAAAGCCGGTCATATGTGAGCAAGGCGCTCACCTTCAAATCAGCAATTATTCAAGGAATTCAACATGGATCCCAACGCCATCAAGAAAGCCGTGGGCGACGGCCTCCTCTCCTTCCCGGTGACGCATTTCGACAGCGAGAACAAGTTCAACGAAGCCGCATATCGCGACCATGTGAACTGGCTTGCCGGTTTTGAAGCCAGCGCACTCTTTGCCGCCGGCGGCACGGGCGAATTTTTCTCCCTCAATCCGGCCGAAATCCCCGCCGTCATCCGCGCCGCCAAGGCTGCCGCAGGCAAAACACCGATCATATCAGGCACGGGCTATGGCACGTCGCTTGCAATCGACATCGCGCGCGCTGCGGAAAAGGCCGGGGCCGATGGTCTGCTGCTGCTTCCGCCCTATCTGATGTTTGCCGAGCAGGCCGGACTCGTCGCCCATGTGAAGGCCGTCTGCCAGTCGGTCGGGATCGGCGTGATCGTCTACAACAGGGATAACGCGATCCTGTCGGCCGACAGCATTGCCCGGCTCTGCGACTGCCCCAATCTCATCGGCTTCAAGGACGGCGTCGGCGATGTCGATCGTGTCATCGAGATCACCACCAAGATCGGCGACCGGCTCGTCTATGTCGGCGGCATGCCGACCCACGAAGTCTATGCGCAGGCCTATTTCGCCGCCGGTGTTACCACCTATTCCTCGGCGGTCTTCAACTTCGTGCCGGCCCTTTCGCAACGCTTCTACAAGGCGCTCAAGGCAGGCGATCAGAAGACCGTCGATCAAATCCTCAAGGATTTCTTCTTCCCCTTTGTCGCGCTGCGCAACCGGAAGAAGGGCTATGCCGTCTCCATCATTAAGGCGGGTCTGAAGGTCATCGGCCGCGATCCGGGCACCGTGCGGGCTCCTCTCACGGACCTTTCGGCCGAGGAGCTTTCCGTTCTGCAGGCGATTGTCGAAGCTAACGACCAGGCAAGACTGGCCGCGGAGTAAGACCGCGGCGGCGTTGGGCTGGCTGGCCGGCGTCCAGTCAGCGCTACCGTCGCGCTGGCGCGACGATTGGCGTCACCGCCGCTCTCATGCTCTCGGGCGTCGTGCCAGTAACGATGACCGGAGCAGAGGCGCGATACCCAGGACCTTCAGCCTCTGCATATCATCGGGCACAAATTTCCTCTGGCTTGGCGCGATGACCGGAATGCCCGCCTTGTCAGTGATGGTCCGGTAACGGGCGAGATCGGTTTCGTCGAGCGGCTTTCCATAGCCGACAAAGGAAGCGACGGAGGCTTCCATCATCGCACCGGCCTGATCGTCGCCGTCTTCATGCACATGGCCTGGGAACGGCTGGTGCTGATTTTTTGTCGCCCTGATGGTATCGGAAGCGGATTACATGATCTTCACCAGGCTTGCCTTCTTCGGTGCCACGCAATAGATACCGATCGTCGGGAGAGAGCTCCGTATGGCTGAGATCTTGTTGTTCCACAACGCGCAGGAGCTTACGACAGAACGACGAAACAATAGAAGCTGTCACTGCGTCAGTCAGTTTGAAGTAAGCGACGGCGCATTCTCAATCAGCGTCGCTGCCAGCCCACTGTGATTAAAGTTCCGGTACTCCTCGCTTCTTGCAAGGATGTCTTGGTGAACGCCCAGTACGACCGCTCCGAAGACAAGCGCTTGAAGAACACCAAAAAAGGCTCTGCCTGAAGGTCGCGCCCAGGCTTTGTCATTGACCTTGAGTTTGCGGTTCAGCGACCCGTCAGTAAAAAGAGGAAATAAGTTGAGTATTTCAAGCGATAGAATTGCCAGGGAAGAGATGATCGAAGCCAGGGCTTTCGTTGACCTGGCCAGGATAACGCCTCAACCTTTTAAGGGCAGTGTCGAGTTCGACTGCATGCCGTTGGATGATGGCTGCGCCATTTCGCTGCCGTCGGCGCCCGCCATTGGGCTCAATCGTGTTTTTGCTTTGAATGACATAGATAAACTTAATGTCGCAGTCGACTGGATGAAGACCAAAACGGGCAGGCGGCACGTCCAGATCAGCGAAGCGTCTGCGTCCGATGAGCTGCGTGGATGGCTACTGGATAAGGGACTGGTTGAAAACGGTGCCTGGGTAAAACTTGCGCGACCTGCCCCATCGGCTCCGCTTGCAATCGAGGGGCCTGTGCGCACGCGCTTGGCCGGTATCGATGACGCCGCGATTTTCGGGAAGCTGATGTGCGCCGGCTTTGGTTTCCCGACCGGGCTTGAGCCGCTGTGGTCATGCCTGGTCGGAAAGAAGGGCTGGGCCTGCTTCATTGCGGAGTTGGAGGGGGCGCCGGTCGGTACAGGGGCGATGTTCATCGAGGACGGATGCGCCTGGCTGGGAGGCGGAACGACACTTGCCGAATACCGGAATCGCGGCGCGCAAAAGGCGCTGATCAATGCTCGGTTGAACGAGGGCCTCGCGCAGGGTGTTTCTCTCTTCGCTGTGGAGACGGCCCAACCTCAGGAGGGGCAGCCGAACATATCGTTTGGAAACCTGACCAAGGCAGGCTTCAAGCTTTGCTATATCCGCAAGAATTACCTCCTGCCGAATTAGGGCCGGCTCCCACCGGTGCGACTTGCCGCACCGGTGCCATATCCCTTGACTAGATGGGAACAAAGGCCTGCACATCGGCCGCATTGGAGAAGGAGACGAGATGCAGTTGAACGGCGAACTGAACCCGAACGATCCCGAATTCTTTGAACTCCTCACAGGCAGTTTCCGGCGCCTTGTCGGCAGAGCTCTCGTGCCCGAGGATCGGGGGCCGGAGTGGCTCTACGGCGATGCCCCTTTTGTGGTTCTTGCCCATAATAGCGCGCCGGATCCCGTCTTCGTCTATGCCAATGGCGCAGCACAGAGGCGGTTCGGGTATAGCTGGAGCGAGTTCGTAAAGCTGCAATCCCGGCTGTCGGCTGGCCCCAGCGAGCGTGGAGCGCGCCAGGCGTTACTCGATGCGGTGACGCAAAACGGGTTCATGACGGGCTATCATGGCATGCGGGTCACAAAATCGGGGAGCCGCTTCTGGATGGAAGACGGAATAGTTTGGCAGCTCCGCAACGCGGAAGGGCAGGATTTCGGTCAGGCTGCGACATTCTCAAAGTGGGTTGAGGTCCCTCCCTCCGAAATCATCGACGGTGCTGGGTAGTTATGCCGGGCTTTCTCGATCGAATTGCTGCCGGAACGCCTCACAGTTCCAACCGCGTATGATCCTGACTCCAGCGGGTCCGGCATCGATCGGGGAGGAGCAATCGAACGGTCGGTTTTGTCGGCTCGTGTGCCTTGTTGCGGTCAGTGAGCGCATCGTCAGCGGTCTCGCCGTGACGGATAAGCTTCTGAACACAGAAGCCTTGCCCATCTCAGTCACTTCTGCCTTTCTTTGTAGAAACACCATCCGGAGAAGCGAGATGCCAGAGCCCGATCCAGAGGAGAAGATCGACGCGACGTTCCGCAACGGCTCTCTAACGGCTGCGGGGATCATTCTCGGCTTTTCGCTGAGCTTCATCGGTCGCTGGGTGTCGAACCCCAACGATTGGAGCACCATCGACATTGCGCCGATGGTGCTGCTCACCATTGGCATCGCGCTCCAGGTGAAAGTGTTCGCTGACCTCTTGGCGCGGGATTCCTTGATCGCAGCAAAATACGACCGCTCGCGGCGACTGTTCCTGATTGGCCTCGTCATCGTGGCGATTGGAATGGGGATCGCGTTGCTGAACGATATTCTGGGCTTGGGGTCGATGCAGATGTTGGGATAGGGCGTGCCGGCACAGTAAAATTCTAGCCAAACGATCAAATGTGGAAGGTGTTAATTGCCGCTTGGGCGGCAGAGAGAGATTTTAGTTGTCAGTAATACAATCGTCCGGCAACATCGCTGGTTAGCTGCTAGAATTGAGAAGTATTGCCACCAGCGCGTTGAGGAGACGGGCATGTGCGCTGAGCTTGTTGAACGTCGATTGGCGGCTATTCTGGCTGCCGACGTGGTGGGCTACAGCCGCCTCCTCGAGGCGAACGAAGAAGACACGCTCAATGCCCTTCGTCAACATCGCCGGGAGCTCTTCGATCCTGCTGTCGCAACCCATGGCGGGCATATCATCAAGGTAATGGGCGATGGTTTCCTGGTCGAGTTCGGCAGCGTGCTGAGCGCTGCACGCTGCGCGGTCGAAATCCAGCGTGGCATGCTGGAGCGCAATACCGGAATTCCGCCGGACAGGCATTTTTCGTTCCGAATAGGCTTGAATCTGGGCGACATCGTCTTCGATGAGGACGACTTTCATGGGGACGGCATTAATGTGGCGGTCCGGCTGCAAGCCCTTGCAGCTCCTGGCGGTATAGCCTGTTCAGCGGCCGTGCGCCACGAAGTCGCAAACAAGCTCGACATCGATTTCGCAGACCAGGGCGCGGTGACAGTCAAGAACATTGCCCGTCCGGTCCACGTCTATTTTGCCGATTGGGGCAATATCGCTTCCGTCGAGGCGTCTCCGCTTGCCGCGGTCGGCCACACACGGGCGCCCGCCAACAGGCCGTCGCTTGCAATCCTGCCATTCGCCAATATCAGCAACGATCCGGAGCAGGAGTTTTTCAGCGACGGCATCACCGAGGATCTCATCACCGACCTGTCGAACGTCTCAGGCCTCTTCGTGCTGAGCCGCCATACCGTCTTTGCCTGGAAAAACCGTAGCGAAAACCTGCAGCGCATCGCCGCCGAACTTGGCGTTGCCTATATCGTGGAAGGCAGCGTCCGCAAGGCAGGCAACCATGTGCGGATCAATGCAGAACTGATCGAAGCGGCCAGCGACGGTCATGTCTGGGCCGAGCGCTACGACCGCGAACTCACCGATATTTTCGAAATGCAGGACGAGATCCTGAAGGCGATCGTCGAGCAACTGAAGGTCAAGCTGCTCCCGGAGGAGAAGAAGGCAATCGAGCAGGCGCCGACAGGAAATGTCGAAGCTTATACGCATTTCCTCAGGGGTCGCGAATACTATCACATCGCCTCGCGCTCCAATCACCTGATGGCCAGGCAGAGTTTCGCCAGAGCCATCGAACTGGATCCGGGCTATGCCCGCGCTTATGCCGGTATTGCGGTTTGCGATGCGCGCCTGCGCTCTCAGTTCGGCGCGGAGATTTCAGTGGAGGATATTCTCGCCAATACCGCAACAGCGCTGACGATCGATCCCAATCTGGCAGAAGCCCATGCGGCCAAGGGGTTTGCTCTGGCGGTGGCCGGCAATCGCGCCGCGGCAATTTCGGCATTCGTACAGGCTTTGTCGCTCGACGCGAATTGTCATGAGGCCAACAGATACTATGCCGAATTCTGCGTCACCGACGGTCAGTTCGAACTCGCGGCGACGTATTTTCAGCGCGCTATGGAAATCAAGCCGACCGACTACGGCGCGCCGATCATGCTTGTGAACGTCTTCCGCTCACTCGGGCAAATGGATAAGGCCAGTACGCATGCCCGGATCGCTCTGAAGAAGGCAGAGGAGGAGCTTCGGCTTCATCCGGAGAACGCTAATGCCGCCTGCCTCGGCGCAACGGCGCTGGCCTTTCTCGGTGAAGGGGGTAAGGCATTGGAATGGTTGGCGCGCGCGCTCGCGACTGATCCCACCGACATCAACATTCAGTACAATGCCGCCTGCACCTATTCGCTGCTCGGCGAGATCGACAGGGCGATAGATCTGCTTGAAGTATGGATGCCCCAGGTTGGTGTCGAGATGCGGCTGTGGTTCAAGAACGATTCCGACCTCGACCCCATCCGCAACCATCCGCGTTATTTGAACCTGCTCGACTTATCTGAATAAAACCTGCGGCGGGGCAGCGGATATTTCTAGCCCTATTTTATTACTTGCTAAATTTTCTGCGCGCAGCGAAGATCAACTTAAACTGGCATTCATGAAAGTCTATTGAGGGGAAGCGGATGGGCACCCGGTTCAGACTTTTTGTGCAGCCTCCATTTGAAGATGCTCGGGCAAGACCTGAGATTGTGGAAGTGTCGTCGCCGTCGGGCAGCCTGACCGCTGGCCCGGCCGACGATCGCATGTTTGTCGTGGAGCCGGTCGGGAAGGTCGGTCCCTACGGTGTGAACCGGGGACCGCTCGGAACGCCTTTTATGTATCTGCCGCCTTGGACCGGAAGGATCATCGAGCCGGCCACGCCTGACGCGCGGGGCAATTTCGACTACCTGCGGCCTTCGATGCCCGGCTTCGAAGCCGCGCATGTTTTCGGTTGCGTGCGTTTCACGCTTGATGTGTGGGAACGCTATCTCGGTCAGCCGATCACCTGGCATTTCCGCGATCATTATGACCGTCTGGAGATCTCGATCCTGCCGCAATGGGACAACGCCCAATATGGCTACGGCTTCCTCGAAGTGGGCAGTCAGTTCGAGAAGGATGGGAGCATCCTCCCCTTCAGCCTGGATTTCGACGTCGTTGCCCATGAAGTAGGGCACGCGATCATCTTCAGCGTCTTGGGCGTGCCGGACCCGGGAGCCGAATATCCGGAGTATCTCGGTTTCCAGGAGGCTTTCTCGGATTGCGTGTCGCTGATCGCAGCCATGCATTTTCCGTCCGTGATCGACAACGTTCTCGAGGAGACGCACGGTAATCTGTACCGAGCCAATCGCCTCTCGCGCTTCTCGGAGTTTTCGCCGCATCGTCAGATACGTTCGGCAAACAACAAACGGACGATGGACGAGTTCGCGCATGGCTGGAAGGATGAGCACGAGCTTTCACAGCCGCTGACCGGTGCGATATTCGATATCCTCGTCGATATCTTTCATGAGAGACTGGTCGCGCGCGGCCTGATCTCGCGGGCTGTTGAAGATCTGGCAGATATTGCCGAATTCGATCCGACCGTTGAGGCGTCTGTACAGTACGCTTTCGATCGCGCCTTCGAGCGGAATGCAGACGGATTCGTCGGGGCATTGATTGAGGCACGAGACATTGCCGGCATTTATTTGGCGGAAACGCTCTGGGCTCTTGCTCCCGACTTTCTGGATTATGGCGATGTCGCGGAAACGATGCTTGCTGTCGAGCGGCATGAAAGCAACGGTCAGTTTGCCAGGATCATCACCCGAAATTTCAGGCAAAGGGCGATCGGCGAGTTGCACGCCGGCGTGCATCTGAAGGGCGGCAAGCATCGCAGCCATATCCATTCCGGGCGAATTTTGCTGCCGATAGATTATCTGGAGCTTCCTAAGATGAGCTATCGCGAGAAATTTCTGCTGTCGAGATCAGGTATCGGTCAATAGTCAGGTTGATGGAGGAAAAAGTGGCGCACCAGGAAAACTTGCTTAGTATATCATCTGTATATCTGTTCGGGCGTGAACTTCAAGACGTTGTCCTCAGAGGCGCTACTTCCGGACCTCTAGGCCCACCTCAAGCAGGTGCGAACAATTTCCTGAGGAATCAACTCGCTGAGCCGAGCGCGACACTTGCGCGGATCTACGCTTTCTCTTTCGAGGGAACTTTCATTGAACTGGCAAGGCCAGCAATCTTGCTTGTTCACGGCGGCGGCATGGATCCGGACAATTCCCCTCCGAGGAACGCCGATGGAGATATCGAATACGAGAGACTGTACCGATCTCCCGGTGCAAGTGCGCTAACAGGCCTCAGTTCCCAAATCGGAGCTCTCGCCGAGGATATTAGGGTCTGGATCTATGAGAAGAGCGATCTTTCGATGAGACTCGATGCCCAAACGGGAACCTTCGAGCAGATCCTGCTCTCGGCCGAAGTCTCCGCTGATCCCAGAGGAATGGCGAGTGGAATGTCCAGATCGGGTGGAGCCTTGTCCCGCTCCGGCGGAGTGATGTCAAGATCAGGTGGATTCATACCTCGCAGATCAGGCGACAGTGATTGATTTGCGGATACGGACGAACAAGGGAGGTTAACATGCCGGATAAATCTGCAGCTCAGCCTGAGATTAAAATCAAGTATCTGAGCGACGAGCCTGTGAAAGCGCCAACTTTTAAAAGTACCTATTTTAAACTCGGCGGCAGCGGGTTCGTTCAGGATATGGTCGTGTATATATCGACCAAGCAGGACGGCAGCGACAAGGTTGACGTGGAAGTACTTCCTGATGACAAGGTGGTGAGTACGGACAAGGTGTGGCCAGTCGTTGCCAAGCCGGCGTTTGGCCTTAAACCGACCGACCCCAAAAAGCCCTTATGGGTTGCGATAAAACTGAACAATCAGGTCAAGGACACCTATGAAGGTTTCTTGGTCGTCTGATTGGCGACAGTTCACCCTAATTCGGGTGACGGTCCAAAATTTCGCGACCTACAATCTCGACGTGCAGTCTGCGTGTCGCAGAGGTAGGTGCGGACCATCGGACGAAGGCGCCACCTCCAAAGGTGATCTGCTCCTCGGTACCACTGTGGTTATGTTTTGGATTTCGCAGGTCCGATTGGCCCAGGGCATCAGCTGTAGGCTACTCTCTATCTTCAACCGTTCCCTCATCGGCTGCGGCCGATACTCGCATACATGCCGGTCGTGCGAAATTCAGTCGGCGTGATGCCGTAGACGCGCCGGAAAACCTTGGCGAAGTAATTGGCGTCTTCGAAGCCGCACATGATCGAGACTTCCTTGACCGGCAGGAAGTCGGCCTTGGTCAAGAGCTTCGCGGCGCGTTGCAGCCGCTGCTGCAGGACATATTCGGCCGGCGGCACGCCCTCGCTTTCGGCAAAGCTGCGGGAGAAATGGGCGCGGCTCAGTCCGACGATCGCTGCAAGCTCGCTGACCGGGAGCGATTTTTCCAGATTGGCGTTGATATGGTCGATCACGAGCTGCATCGCGCTCTGCTCGGCCATGAAGGCGGGCGCACCGAAAATATCGTCGTAAAGTGCCATGGCGGCTTCATAGGCAATCGCCGAGGCTGAGCCGGGGGTGTTCGCACCCTTGACGAGGCGCAGGCTGCAATCGGCCAGATGATCGATGGTCGATTGCTGCAGCTTCAAGACCGGGCCTGCCAGGGCCAGCACCATCTGGTGGATGCGCAGCGTCTCCTCGCCGTTCATCGAGATCCAGAAATATTCCCAGCGTTCGCCCTTTTCGAGCCAGTAGCGATGATTGTGCGGCACGAGCACCATCATCGTATCGCCACTTTGGAGCTTGTAGTTGCGGTTCTGATATCGCAGGTGGCCGGTGCCGCTGATCGTGTGCTGCAGCACCGTGAAAGGCGTCTGGCCACGCTTTCTGCCGTCCCAGTCATAGGTCTCGTTTTCACGCACCTCGTAACCGGCGCTTGTTGGCATCGCATGCAGGCGCTGGCGTCCGCGCGGCAGCGAAACGGTTCTCATCGACTGGCCGTTGGCGATCAAATCCTGCAGCACAAAATTACCCTCGAAAGCATAATCCTTCTCTGGCCGCTCCTGCGAATATGCGCATAATCCCGTCTCACAAGAGGAAGAGATCGCGGTCGAAAGAATGGCCGGGAGGAATATAAACACCATTTTCTGGTATTTTTAGACGGTATGCGCTAGCGTGCCGTCCAGTCCTCCCTTGCTGTCTTTCTCCCTAGCACTTGATCGGATCGAGGTGAAGGATATGAGTTTCAAAATCGCTATTATCGGGGCAGGCAGCGTCGGCTTCACCAAGAAGCTGTTCACGGATATTCTCTGCGTGCCGGAATTCAAGGACATTGAATTCGCGCTGACAGACCTCAGCGAACATAACCTTCAGATGATCAAGGCAATTCTTGACAAGATCGTCGAAGCAAACAAGCTGCCGACGAAGGTGACGGCGACAACGGATCGCCGCAAGGCGCTGGAAGGAGCCCGTTATGTCATCAGCTGCGTTCGCGTCGGGGGCCTCGAAGCCTATGCCGACGATATCCGCATTCCGCTGAAATACGGCATCGACCAGTGCGTCGGCGATACGATCTGCGCCGGCGGCATCCTCTATGGCCAGCGCAATATTCCCGTCATCCTCGATTTCTGCAAGGACATCCGCGAGGTCGCAGCACCGGACGCGAAGTTCCTGAACTACGCCAACCCGATGGCGATGAACACCTGGGCTGCCATCGAATACGGCAAGGTCGATACGGTCGGTCTCTGCCACGGCGTCCAACATGGCGCCGAACAGATCGCCGAAGTGCTCGGCGCGAAGTCTCAGAGCGAACTCGACTATATCTGCTCGGGTATCAACCATCAGACCTGGTTCGTCGATCTGCGGCTCAACGGCCGCAAGATCGGCAAGGACGAACTGGTCGCCGCTTTCGAGGCGCATCCCGTCTATTCGCAGCAGGAAAAGCTGCGCATCGACGTGCTGAAGCGCTTCGGCGTCTATTCGACCGAAAGCAACGGCCATCTCTCCGAATATCTGCCCTGGTACCGCAAGCGGCCGGACGAAATCACCCGCTGGATCGACATGTCCGACTGGATCCATGGCGAAACCGGCGGTTATCTGCGCCACTCGACCGAGACCCGCAACTGGTTCGAAACGGAATTCCCGCAATTCCTTGCTTCAGCCGAAAAGCCGATCGATCCGGCCAAGCGCTCCAACGAACATGCAAGCCATATTCTCGAGGCGCTGGAAACCGGTCGAGTCTATCGCGGTCACTTCAATGTCAAGAATACCGGTGTCATCACCAACCTGCCATCCGACGCGATCATCGAGTCGCCCGGCTTCGTCGATCGCTTCGGCATCAATATGGTCTCCGGCGTCACCATTCCGGAAGCCTGTGCTGCGACCTGCATCTCGTCGATCAATGTCCAGCGCATGTCGGTGCATGCGGCAATTTCCGGCGATATCGATCTCCTGAAGCTCGCGGTGCTGCACGATCCGCTGGTCGGTGCCGTCTCGACGCCGGAAGAGGTCTGGCAGATGGTCGATGAAATGGTGGTCGCCCAGGCACGCTGGCTGCCACAATATGCTGATGCCGTTCCGGCTGCCAAGGAGCGGCTGGCGAATGCCAAGGTGAAGACGCGAGAGTGGGAAGGGGCCGCGCGCCGCCATGTCCGCTCCATCGAGGAGCTTCGTGTTGAAAAGGCGGCGCTGAAGCAGGCCGTCTAAAGTCAGGGTGAGGGAGGCTGCGGCGGCTCTTCGGGAGGAAGGTCGCCCGCGCACAAGCTTCCTTCATCGTCGTTTGAGGAGAAGCGGAGACGCGTACAAGCGCTCCGGAACAAGAGGGAGAGACGATGACGAATTTCCGTAAGATCGGCATCCTGGCAGGACTGGCGCTTGGCGTTTCAGTCGCGGCCCTGAATGCCTATGCGTCCGAGCCGACGGTACCGCCGGCACCGCCGGCGTTCCCGGCGGAAGGCAAGATCAAATATGTGTCGCGCGACTCCATCCTGGAGTTCAAGGCGCTACCCGAATATCACGAGCCGGACTGGGTGACGAAGAACTTCGTCGACAGCGGCAAGCTGCCGGCGGTCAAGGATCGCCTGCCCAAGGAACCGATGGTCTTCAAGACCGAGAACATGCCTGACGGTATCGGCGGCTATGGCGACGTGATGCGCCATGTCATCGGTGGCCGGCCGGAAGGCTGGAACTATGGCGCCGGCCAGACACAGGGCTGGGGCGGCATAGACATCGGCCTCTCCGAATGCCTGACACGCACGGCACCGCTCTTCCAGGTGGAAGCCAAAGATACTGAGCCGTTGCCGAACCTTGCTAAGAGCTGGGAGTGGTCGCAGGACGGCCACAAGCTGACCATGCACCTGATCGAAGGTGCCAAGTGGTCCGACGGCGCACCCTTCAATGCCGATGACCTCATGTTCTATTGGGAAGACGAAGTCATCGACCCGAACGTTTCTCCGCTCGGTGGCGGCGCATCGCCGGAAGCCTTCGGCGAGGGAACGACACTCACGAAGATCGATGACTACACGGTCGAATGGACCTTCAAGGAAGCCTTCCCGAAGCAGTATCTCTATACGATGGCTTACCCGAACTTCTGCCCGGGTCCGTCGCATATTCTTAAACCCCAGCATCCGAAATATTCGAAGAACACCTACGATCAGTTCAAGAACGCCTTCCCGCCGGAATTCATGAACATGCCGGTCATGGGCGCCTGGGTACCGGTCGAATACCGGCCGGACGATATCATCGTCATGCGCCGCAACCCCTACTACTGGAAGGTCGACGAGAAGGGCAATCAGCTACCTTATCTCAACGAGTTGCACTACAAGCTCTCGACCTGGGCCGATCGTGATGTGCAGGCCGTTGCCGGTTCTGCCGACTTCTCGAACCTCGAACAGCCGGAAAACTTCGTGGCCTCGCTGAAGCGTGCCGCCGAAAAGACCGCTCCAGCGCGTCTCGCCTTCGGCCCGCGCCTCATCGGCTACAACCTGCGCATGAATCTCTCGGCCAATGGCTGGGGTGATCCTGATGCCCGTAGCCAGGCGATCCGCGAACTCGACCGCAATGAGGACTTCCGCAAGGCCATAACCATGGCGGTCGACCGCAAGGCGATCGGCGACTCCCTCGTCAAGGGACCGTTCACGGCAATCTATGCAGGCGGCCTCTCCTCCGGCACGAGCTTCTATGATCGCAACTCGACCGTCTACTATCCCTTCGATCTAAAGGGTGCCAAGGCGCTGCTCGCCAAGGTCGGCTTGAAGGATACCGACGGCGATGGCTTCGTGAACTTCCCGGCCGGAACAGCTGATGGCAAGAACGTCGAGATCGTGCTTCTCGTCAACAATGACTACACCACCGACAAGAGCCTTGCCGAAGGTGTCGTTGGGCAGATGGAAAAGCTCGGCATCAAGATCATCATCAATGCTCTTGATGGCCCAAAGCGGGACAATGCGCATTATGCCGGCCAGTTCGACTGGCTGATCCAGCGCAACACAACCGAGCTCGCCTCCGTGGTGCAGAACACCGAACAGCTTGCCGCTGTCGGCCCGCGTACCAGCTGGCACCATCGCGCCGGCAAGGATAATCAGCTCGACCTCTTGCCTTACGAAAAGGAGCTTGCAGACATCGTCAACAAGTTCCGCACGAGCCAGGACAATGACGAACGCGTCGCGCTCATGAAGCAGTACCAGAAGATGGCGACAGAACATGTCGATACCGTCGGCCTGACCGAATATCCGGGCGCGCTGATCATCAACAAGCGTTTCTCGAACATTCCCGAGGGTACGCCGATCATGATGTTCAACTGGGCCGAGGATTCCGTCATCCGCGAGCGTGTGTGGGTGGCTGCCGATAAGCAGGGTAAATACGAACTCTTCCCTCAACAGCTTCCCGGTAAGCCCGGGGACAAGGGTCCGATAAACTAAGAGCTCCCTCCCGAACGACAAGAGCTTCCGGTCGCGCGTGCTGCGCGCGGCCGGTCAGAATCAACAAGCCGGCCGCGCTGAGACGAGCGACTGGCGGCAAGGAGAAGCGAACCGTCTGATGTTACGATTCCTGCTCATGCGCATCGCCTCGGCGATCCCCGTCCTCTTCATCCTGAGCGTGGTGACCTTCGCGATTATCCAGGCACCCCCCGGAGATTATGCCGATTACATCCGTTCGCAGTTGATCAATCAGGGCGGAGCTTCCTTCGCGCAAGCTGATGCCCAGGCCCAGGCCTACCGCATCGAACATGGCCTCGATCAGCCGCTGGTCGTCCAGTACGTCAACTGGATCACCGGAATCGTGACCAAGGGCGATTTCGGCTATAGCATGTTCTACAACAAGCCGGTTGCCGACGTGGTCGGCGAGCGCCTGCCGCGCACGCTGGCCCTGGCGCTGGTCTGCCACATTTTCGCGTCCATCCTTGGCATCACCTTCGGCATCTGGGCAGCGACCCGCCAGTATAGCTGGATCGACAGCCTGCTCTCCGGCGTCTCTTTCCTCGGCATGACAGTGCCGCGCTTTCTCATGGCTCTGATCATCGTCTACCTTCTCGTCTTCCAGTTCAACGTGACGGAAATCGGCAGCTTCTTCTCACCGCAATATGGCGGAGCGCCATGGTCCTGGGCGAAATTCATGGATCTCGTCAGCCACGTCTGGCCGGTCGTCGCGATCGCCACCTTCGGCGGGCTCGCCTACAACATGCGCGTCATGCGCGGCAATCTGCTCGATACGCTGAATGCCCAATATGTCGAGACGGCGCGTGCCAAAGGGCTTTCGGGCGGCGCGGTCGTCATGCGCCACGCCGTTCCGAACGCGCTGCATCCGCTCGTCATGTATCAAGGCGTCGTACTTCCCTACATGCTGACCGGCGAGATCGAGACTGCGATCATCTTCGCCCTGCCGACCGTCGGTCCGGCGATCGTCGGCTCCATGGCGATCGGTGACGTCTACGTTACCGCGACTTTCATGCTGGTGCTGTCGGCCACGCTGATCGTCGGCAATATCATCGCCGACATGCTGCTTGCCATGCTCGATCCGCGGGTCCGTCAATATGGAGGAGCCTGATATGTTTGCCTTCGACTCTTCCACACCGCCGCCGCCACACGAGGAAACGGTCAAGAATACCAGCCACGGCAATGAGAGCTATATGGCGCTGGTCTGGCGCCGGCTGCGGCGCTCCTGGACTGGCATGATCGGCCTGATCCTCGTCGGCCTCTTGATCATCATGGCGATCTTTGCGGATTTCTTTGCGCCGATGGATCCGAAGGCGACCGATGTCGGCTTTGCGCCGCCACAGATGATCAGCATCCACGACAAAGAAGGCAACCTCGTCTGGCCGCGCGTCTATGCGCTGGCGGATTCCGAAGAGCTCGATCCGGTTACCTTCCAGCCGGTCGTCGGCCTGGATTATGACAATCCGCGTTCGCTCGGCTTCTTCGTCAAGGGTTCGGACTACAATCTGCTCGGTCTCATCCCGGCCAATCGCCATTTCTTCGGCACGGTCGATGGACAGCCGGTGCATTTCCTCGGCACCGACAAGTTCGGCCGAGACGTGCTGTCGCGCGCCATCATCGGCTCGCGCATCTCGCTGATGATCGCACTGACGGTGGTCTTCATCGTCACTGTCGTCGGCACGACGGTCGGTATGGTGTCGGGCTATTATGGCGGCGCCTTCGATGTCTGGGTGCAGCGCTTCGTCGAGCTGGTGCTCGCCTTCCCGCAACTGCCGCTTTATCTCGCGCTGACATCGTTGATCCCGATCACGGCACCCACCAACGTTTTTCTCGCCTTCGTAATCTTCGTCATGTCGGCGCTCGGCTGGGCGCAGATGTCGCGCGAGGTGCGCGGCAAAACGCTGGCGCTGGCGCGCATCGAGTATGTGCGCGCGGCGATGGCGGTCGGTGCCACCGACCGGCGCATCATCTTCCAGCATATTTTCCCGAATGTGATGAGCCATGTGATCGTTGCGGTCACCATCCATATTCCAAGCGTCGTGCTGCTGGAATCCTTCCTTGGCTTCCTCGGTTTTGCCGTGAAGCCGCCGCTGATCTCCTGGGGTCTGATGTTGCAGGATACGGCCAACTATTCCGTCATCGGAACCTACCCCTGGATTCTCGCTCCTGTCGCTTTCGTGCTGATCACCGTCTTTGCCTTCAATGCGTTGGGCGACGGTCTGCGCGATGCGGTCGATCCCTATTGAGGTGATGAAGATGGCCCTTGCTCTCGTCAGTTCCTTCGCCCCGCCGGTCCGTCACGATCATGACGGCCGAAAGGAGAGCCCTGTTATCGACGCGCGCAATATCGGCGTGAATTTCAAGGTCGAGCATGGCACCGTCGAAGCCGTGAAGGATATATCCTTCCAGCTATACCGCGGCGAAACCATCGCCATCGTCGGTGAATCCGGTTCCGGTAAATCGGTGACGGCACGCACTGTCATGGGGCTTCTTTCCAAGCGTGCGGTGATCTCGCCGCGCTCGAGTGTCGAATATGACGGCAACAATATCCTGAAATTCTCCGAGAAGGCCCGCCGCAAGCTGCGCGGCGACCGGATCTCGATGATCTTCCAGGAGCCGATGAGTTCACTGAACCCGATCTATACGATCGGCAGCCAGATCGTCGAAGCGATCCGCGTCCACCGCAAAATGAGCCGCAGACAGGCAGACGCTAAAGCGCTGGAGCTTTTGAAGCAGGTGCAAATCCCCGATCCCGAAGCGCGCCTGCGGCAATATCCGCATCAACTTTCGGGCGGTCAGCGCCAGCGCGTGATGATCGCCATGGCGCTTGCCAATGATCCCGATGTCCTGATTGCTGACGAGCCGACAACCGCACTCGACGTGACCGTCCAGGCGCAGATCCTGAACCTCATCCGCAACCTGCAGACGGAATTGCGGATGGCGGTGATCCTGATCACCCACGACCTGACGGTCGTGCGCAAATTCTCCGACTATGTCTATGTGATGCAGCATGGCGAGATGCGCGAGCACAATATAACCGAGCAGCTCTTCGCCAATCCACAGCACCCTTACACCAAGCATCTCCTGGCATCCGAGCCGCGCGGCCAGGCCAATCCGCTGCCGGAGGGATCGGATATCATTCTTGATGCCCGCGGCGTGCGCGTCTCCTTCATGCTGCGCCATGGCGGCTTCTTCAGACCGGAGCTGCGCGAACTGGTCGCCGTCGACAGCCTCAATCTGACACTGCGGCGGCATGAGACGCTGGGCCTCGTCGGCGAATCCGGCTCAGGCAAGACGACCTTCGGCCAGGCTATCCTCAGGCTCAACGATACTGACAATGGCGAAATCTATTTCGACCGCCGGCCGATCCACGGCAAGTCGCGGGCCGAAATGCGCCCCTTGCGTTCACGCATGCAGATCGTCTTCCAGGATCCGTTCTCCTCGCTCAACCCACGCATGACGATCGGCCAGATCATCGAGGAAGGGCTGGTCGTCAACAAGCTCGGCGCCACCAAAGGCGAACGTCTGGACAGGGTCCGCGAAGCGCTGGTGTCCGCTGGCATGCCAGGCAACATCCTCTCGCGCTTCCCGCATGAATTTTCCGGTGGGCAGCGCCAGCGCATTGCTATTGCGCGGGCGATCGCACTGGAGCCGGAATTCATCCTGCTCGACGAGCCGACCTCAGCGCTCGATCTCTCCGTCCAGGCGCAGATCATAGAGCTCCTGCGCAAGCTGCAGGATGAGCGGGGTCTGAGCTACCTTTTCATTTCGCATGACCTGAAGGTCGTGCGTGCCCTCTGCCACCGTGTCATCGTCATGCAGCACGGCAAGATCATGGAAGAGGGTCCTGTCAACGAAGTCCTTTCCAATCCCAAGACACCCTACACCGAACGGCTCGTCAAAGCCGCTTTCGAGGTAGCCTGATTTCAGAATGCCGGAGGTTCATATGGCAAATCCCAGAATAGCGTTCATCGGAGCTGGCTCCACAGTTTTCATGAAGAATATCGTCGGCGATATCCTGCAGCGTCCGGCGCTCTCGGGCGCCACGATCGCACTCATGGACATCAATCCGCAGCGGCTGGAAGAAAGTGTCATCGTCGTCAACAAGCTGATTTCGACGCTCGGCGTGAAGGCGAAGGCGGAAACCTGCTCCGATCAGCGCAAGGCACTGTCTGGCGCCGATTTCGTCGTTGTTGCCTTCCAGATCGGCGGCTACGAACCCTGCACGGTGACCGACTTCGAAGTGCCGAAGAAATACGGCCTGCGCCAGACGATTGCCGATACGCTCGGCGTCGGCGGCATCATGCGCGGTCTTCGAACCGTGCCGCATCTCTGGAAGATCTGCGAGGATATGCGCGCCGTCTGCCCCAATGCCATCATGCTGCAATATGTGAACCCGATGGCGATCAATACCTGGGCGATTTCAGAGAAATATCCTGATATCAAACAGGTCGGCCTCTGCCATTCCGTGCAGGGCACGGCGATGGAACTCGCCCATGATCTCGACATTCCCTATGAAGAGATCCGCTACCGCTCGGCCGGTATCAACCACATGGCCTTCTACCTGAAATTCGAGCATCGCCAGCCGGATGGTTCCTACAAGAACCTCTATCCGGATCTGGTGCGGGCCTATCGCGAAGGCCGCGCGCCGAAGCCCGGCTGGAACCCGCGTTGCCCCAACAAGGTGCGCTACGAGATGCTCACGCGGCTCGGCTATTTCGTCACCGAGAGCTCGGAGCATTTTGCCGAATACACGCCTTACTTCATCAAGGAAGGTCGTGAGGATCTGATCGAGAAATTCGGCATTCCGCTTGACGAATATCCGAAGCGCTGCATCGAGCAGATCGCCCGCTGGAAGGGGCAGGCAGAAGCCTATCGTTCGGCCGACAAGATCGAGGTCGATGAATCGAAGGAATATGCTTCCTCGATCATCAATTCGGTGTGGACCGGTGAACCCTCGGTTATCTACGGCAATGTCCGCAACAATGGCTGCATCACCTCGCTGCCATCAAATTGCGCTGCCGAGGTGCCCTGCCTCGTCGATGCCTCCGGCATCCAGCCGACCTATATCGGCGACCTGCCGCCGCAGCTGACGGCACTGATCCGCACCAACATCAATGTCCAGGAACTGACGGTTCAGGCGCTGATGACGGAAAACCCGGAGCATATCTATCATGCCGCGATGATGGACCCGCATACGGCTGCTGAGCTCGACCTCGACCAGATCTGGTCGCTGGTGGACGAGCTGCTTGCCGCCCATGGCGACTGGCTGCCGGAATGGGCGCGGCCGAGCAAGGCCCGCGCGGCCTGAGGCGCACCAATATGATCAGCGCCGGCCATCATGCCGGCGCTGATCACGCTTGATGGTTACGACAATCGGCCTTCATCGTCGATCAGGGTCAAGCGGCAAGGGGCCATATCACTCCACCGCCAAAGCACGAGATTGAGATCGTCGCCTCTGGCTCCTGGAGCAAAACTTCTGACCAGGAGACCGTGATAGCCGTCGGACACGAGCCGGCGGGCGAAATTCTGCGTCCTGGCTTCTCCGGTTGCCTTCATCTCGTCGCGCCAGCGTGCCGCGGCAATCGCTGCCGCATCCATGCCTTCCGCCTCGATGGTGGCCTCATCTCTCGTGTCGAAGACGCGTTCGATGTCAGCTTCGTAGCAGACGAGGGTCGTCGGCTGCAGGCTGCCGACCTGATTGGCTTCCCGAAGTGCGGTCAGCACAGACAGGGACGTGTAGAGAGCCGGCATTCCCTTGGGATTGAACCGACCGCCATAGAGCTCGGCGCCGCGGCCGGAAAGCGGCTCGCGCGCATAGACCGGGTTCAGCGCTCGATAGAGCTTTCCTTCATAGCGCATCGCGACTAGGCATGAATGCCGGCGTCGACCGCATCGATATAATCCATAACCTCCTCGGCCCGTCCGTCGCGGACCAGCTGCATGGCCGTCTGGCCCGAAAAGCCGGACAGGGGCTCGGAACGATACCAGGCATAGGCCATCAGCGCCGAACCGAAGCGCTGCTCGACCTTGTTGACGATCTCGATCATTTCGCGCAGGCGCCGTTGCGTCTTGTCGGAGCGCAGGCGATCCTTGCGCTGGATCGCATCCTTGCCGAGACCGGCCGTGCGGGCGATCTCCTCGCTGGTCGTACGAAAGGCATCGGCGATCTTGCGCGGGGCAAACAGACCGTCATCTGCATATTGTGCGAGGCCCATGATCTATCTCCATGCCAGCTATTCTGACGATATATAGCGTCAAAATAACCGGCATTCAATGGTCCACGGCTATTTCGGCAATCGCTCCCAATCATCTCGGCCGCCTAGGAGCCTATCGCCGTGTCCGCGGCCAAAGAACAGCGTTTCGGCATTGTCGATGAAGATTCTCCGGGTAAGTTCGGGTGTGCCAATCGCTTCCTGCATGCTGTCGATCAGGTCGGCGTCGTCAGGCATATTGCTCCAAAGCTCGGTATGCGGCCAGTCGCTGCCCCAGAGCAGCTTTTGCGGATGGCTGGCCGCAAGCGTCCGCACCACCTCGGCAAAATCGGCATAGTTGCGCTCGCGTGTCAGGCGGTAGGGTGCCGTGAGCTTGATGTAGCCGCCGGGGATGTCCGCCAGCCGCTGAAGGGCGGGAACATGTTCGCGCCAGGCCCCATCGGCGAGCGGTATGAAGCCCAGATGATCAATGACGAAACGAACGCCAAGCTGCGGCAGCCGACCGGCGAGATCGCCGATCTGATCGGGGCTGATCTGCAGCTGCAGCGACCAGCCGAAATCGTGAATGGCCGCCGCAAGTCTCTCGGCCGCTGCAAGCGGCAGGCCGCCCTTGTTGCGGGTATTGATGCGCACGCCGCGCACGCCGAGCCGGTCGAGACGGGCAATCTCCTCGGGGACTGTTTCGGGATCGATGACGACGATGCCACGCAGGCGGTCCGGAAAGGCAGTCAACGCCTCGATCAGAACCTGGTTGTCGAGGCCATAAACGCTCGGCTGCACGAGAATGCCCCTGCCGATGCCGAGCCGGTCGGCAAAGGCGATCCAGTCGGCTATCGTTGTAATATCGGGCGTGTAGCTGCGCGGCGTATTCAGCGATGCCCCGGACCGGAAGACATGGAAATGCGTGTCGATCGTGCCTTGTGGCAAGGGGTAAGCCGGGAGACGCGTCAATGGCAATCGCGGCAGGCAGAGCGGGGCTTCGCTATCCACCATGCTCATTTCGTTTCCAATTCCTCGTGCTGGAGGAAATCGAAGTCGACGCCTTCGTCGGCCTGCAGCACGTGCGTGTGATAGAGCTTTGCATAACCGCGCGCCGGCTCGGGCGCCGATATCGTTTCAAGCTCCGCCATGCGCCGGTCAAATTCACTCTGGTCTATGGCAAGGTCTATGCGCCGCTCTTTGACGTCGAGGCGGATACGGTCTCCTGTCCGGACGATCGCCAGCGGTCCGCCGGCTGCCGCTTCCGGGGCAATATGCAGGACGATGGTGCCGAAGGCGGTGCCGCTCATGCGGGCATCTGAAATGCGCACCATGTCCTTGACGCCTTGGCGGGCGAGCTTGCGCGGGATCGGCAGATAGCCGGCTTCCGGCATGCCTGGCGCACCCTTCGGGCCAGCGGTGCGCAAAACGAGGATATCGTCTGCAGTGACGTCGAGGTCGTCGCTGTCGATCCGCAAGGTCATGTCCTCGACGGATTCGAAGACGACCGCGCGCCCTTCATGCTGCAGCAGATCCTTTGATGCAGCAGACTGCTTGATGATGGCGCCGCGGGGCGCGAGATTGCCGTAGAGCACGGCAATCGTGCCGATCGGCTTCAGCGGTTTTTCCATGGTACGGATGATCGTCTGGCCGGGCTCGTCCGTCGCAGCATCAATGACCTCACCGATCGTCTTGCCGTAGACTGTCCGCTGGCTCCCGTCGATTTCATGACGCAGGGCTTTCAGCAGCGTCTGCACGCCGCCGGCTTCATGAAACTGTTCCATATAATGCTGGCCGGAGGGCTGGAGATCGACAAGCAGCGGAATGATCTTGCCGAGCCTGTCGAGTTCGGCCATGTCGAGGCGCAGGCCGAGCCGTCCGGTAATGGCAGCAAGGTGGACGACGGCGTTGGTCGAGCCGCCCATCGCCTGCAGTGCGACGAGGCCGTTGCGGATAGCTGCGGGTGTCAGGATATCGCGTACGGTCGGCGCGTCCGGGTTGGCTGCAAGTCCGGCGGCGATGCGGCCGGTCTCTTCGGCGAGCCGCACACGCTCGGATTCGGCTGCCGGCGCCGATCCCGCCCGCGGCACGCAAAGACCCATCACCTCGGTCAGGTTGGCCATGGTGCTTGCCGTTCCCATGACTGTGCAGGTACCGACCGAACTGGCGAGCTTGTTGTTGACGTCGGTGATTTCTGCTTCATCGATTTCACCGGCGCGGAAGCGTCCCCAGAAGCGGCGGCAATCGGTACAGGCGCCGAGCCGCTCGCCCTTGTGGTGGCCAACGGCCATCGGCCCAGTCGGCAGGAAGATCGCCGGGATCTCGCTGCTAGCGGCGGCCATGATCTGTGCCGGCAAGGTCTTGTCGCAGCCGCCGATCAGGATCACCGCATCCATCGGCTGGGCGCGGATCATCTCCTCGGTTTCCATCGCCATCAGATTGCGCAGATACATCGAGGTCGGTGAGGCGAAGCTTTCGTGGATCGAAATGGTCGGAAAAACCATGGGCATGGCGCCGGCCAGCATGACGCCGCGCTTGGCCGCCTCGATAAGCTGCGGCACGTTGCCGTGGCAGGGATTGAAGTCGCTGTAGGTATTGGCAATCCCCACGATCGGGCGATCCAGAGCATCGTCCGAATAGCCCATCGCCTTGATGAAGGCCTTTCGCAGGAAAAGGGAGAAACCCTGATCGCCGTAACTCGTCAGCTTGCGACGAAGACCGCTCGACATTGTTCCTCCCTCGTCCTCTAAATCGACGCCAAGCCTAGTTGGATATGCAGGATTGTCAATAAAGAAGATGTGGCCGTAGACTTCTCTGTCGCCGTCGCCACAGAATCTTTGGAAGAAACTCAAGATAATTCGCGATAATTTCAATTTTTATTCTGCCTTTCGCATTGGCTTTCGGAGAGATGATGGCTAAATTATCGATAAAATGAGATGGAGCGAAGCATGGTGGAGAACGGTCGAAGGCGGATAGGGGTCATCGGCGCCGGTTGGGTCAGCGAGTATCACCTGCCGGCTTGGATGAAGCAGTCGGCCCGTGCTGAGGTCGTCGCGATCGCCGACCCTTCAGCGGAAGCCCGGACAGCCAGAAGCAGGACTTTCGGTATCCCTCGCAATTATGAGAGCGCGCAGGATATGTTGACCGAGGAAACACTGGATGCCGTCGATATATGTGCCCCGCGTGAGGCCCATGTGGAGCTTGTGCGGTTAGCGGCGGCGAGGGGCATCGATATTCTCTGCCAGAAGCCCTTGGCGCCCGATTACGATCAGGCGGTCGCCCTCGTCACCGGTCTGCCCTCATCAATCCGGCTGATGGTGCATGAGAACTGGCGGTTTCGCGCCTATTACCGCCGGCTGAAGGCGTGGCTGCAGGAGGGGTTTGCCGGTGAGATCAGGCAGGTCCAGTTCGAATTTTTCTCGAGCGGCATGATCGCCGATGCCGAGGGGAACAGGCCGGCGCTCATCCGCCAGCCGTTTTTCCGCAGGCAGCAGCGTCTGCTGGTCATGGAGGTGATGATCCATCACCTGGATACGCTTCGCTACCTGTTTGGCGAGATGGAGGTGGTTGCCGCACGGCTCGAGCGCAGCAATGACGATATTATTGCCGAGGATGTCGCTGCTGTCGTTCTACGCCGTCTGGACGACGGGGTGATCGTCACTGTAAATGCCAATCTCGCAGTGCATGGTGCGCCCCCGGCGCCGCGGGATCATTTGCGGGTCTTCGGTACGCAGGCCACGCTGGAACTGAATGGAAACCGTCTTTCGGCAAAGGGTAATGTCCCGCGCGTGGAGGAGTTCGATGCGGATGCTGTCTATCAGGGTGCCTATGATGCAACGATCGCGCACTTTCTCGACGGGCTGGACGGCCGGGCGGCGATGGAGACGGTGCCTGACGATAATCTGAAGACGCTGGCGCTGGTCGAAGAGATCTATAGGCTGAGCCGGTTCGACCCTGAATACAAACCGCGATAAGATGGCCCGCCGCCGGAGGACCTATTCATGCAGACGCTCAATGATATCAGTGAAGACGAGATCGAACACGACGATCTCAGCATTGCGCGTGCGCTCGAAGAAGACATCATCTTCGGGCGGCTGGCGCCCGGCACGCGTCTGACCGAGGACACGCTGCTCGCGCGCTTCCACGTCACGCGGCACTTCGCCCGTCAAGCGATCGTCCAGCTGGAGACGATGGGCATCGTCGTGCGCGAGCGCAACAAGGGCGCCACTGTGCGCTCGCTGACGCCGCGGCAGGTGCAGGAGATTTATGACGTGCGCGAACTGCTCCAAAGGCAGGCCGCACTCTGGATTCCGCTGCCGGCGCCCGACGAGCTGATCGCGGAATTGACGGCCCTGCATGAGGAGCATGGACGGCACGTCGAAGCCGGCTATCTTCGCGGTGTGCACGAGACGAACGACAAGTTCCACCTCACACTCTTTAGCGCCTGCGGCAATTCCCATCTCGTTCAGTCGATCGAGCTTTACATGCGCCTCAGCCTGCCGGTGCGCGCCAACTCGATGTCGAGCAAGGAATCCCTGCGGATCTCGCATGAGCATCACCGGCTGATGATCGAGATGCTGAAGGGCAGGGATAACTGGGTTCTGGCCCAGCTCTGCGTCGATCACCTGCAGCCGAGCAAGAAGCGCTATCTCGCGTATGTGAGCGAACACTGAGGCGCTAAACGGATTGGTCAGCGGTCATATCGGCCGCTTCCGTTGGAACGACATCCCCCAGCAAGGCCGCAACCTCGCCGCGATCGGGGGCACCAAGCCGTCCGCCGAAGACGCCGCATTTCAGCGCTGCTGCGGCTGAGGCCATTCGGATGGCGGCGTCGGTCGGCAATCCCTCTGTTATCGCCAGCGCATAGGCGCCATGGAAGATGTCTCCGGCGGCGAGTGTGTCGATCGTTTTGACCCGAAATGCCGGCATATGGGCGATATCGCCTGTTTCTTCGTCCCACCAATAGCTGCCGCGCTCTCCAGCCGTGACGACGACCAATGCCTGCGGATACTGCTTCTTCAGAAACGGCACCATGGCAGCGGGGTCATCGATCTGTGACAGGCTTCGGGCTGCGGGTTCGGAAAAGATAATGTGATCGGCATGCCTCGCCAACATGTCGATGACGTGAGGCGGTGCGACATCGCCGTCGAGGATCGCGGGCTTGCCGGCTTCCCTTGCGGCCTTCAGCACCTTGAGGGCGAGGGCGGGCCAGCGCACGTCCACCATGACGGCATCGAATGCGGCGAGATCGTCAGCCCTCACGTCCCTCACATCTTCATGCAGGCGCGGATCGTAGAAGGGAACGATCAACCGCTCTCCGTCGTCGTCGACGAGGATTGTCGAGACGGCCGAACGGGCGCCGGTAACCCGGACACTGCCGCTGACATCGATGCCTGCCTGTTCCAGCTCCGATAGGATCTGCTGACCGGCCTGGTCGTCACCAACGGCACCCCAGAGGCTTGCCATCCCGCCGAGACGGACAATGGCGTAAGCGGCGCTGGAGGCCATTCCCTCGGCCACCTGCAGCATCTCATAGGGCAGGACCTTGCCCGGCGTCTGCGGAATTGCCCGGACACGAAACAGCGTATCGAGCACGGCGGCACCGACACACAGGACATGGTTCGGCTTGCTGCTTGTGTGCGGCGAGGGCGGCCTCAAACGCGTCTACCAGTCGACTTGTCGAAGAGGTGGACATTTGCCGGATCGATCGAGATCGAGACGGTGTCGCCGTAAGCAATCGCCAGCCGTTCACGGAAGAGACAGGAAATCTGTTCGCCGTTGCAGTCCAGCTTGGCGAAGATTTCCGACCCGGTTCCCTCGACGATTTCGGCGCGGCCGGTAATTCCCCCCTGGCTGGCGCGGATATGCTCGGGACGGATGCCATAGACCAGCTGGCCTGCGGGCGGTGCACTCTTGATGTTTTCGGGCAGCGGCAGGGTCAGGCCTTTTTCCGTGCGGAAAACACCCTCTTCGATCCTGCCGTCGATGAAGTTCATCGACGGTGAGCCGATAAAGCCGGCAACGAAGAGATTGGCCGGCCGGTCGTAGAGTTCCAGCGGAGCGCCGACCTGCTCGATCACGCCATCATGCAGCACCACGATCTTGTCGGCCATCGTCATCGCTTCGATCTGGTCATGGGTGACATAGATCGTCGTCGTCTTGATGCGCTGGTGCAGCGATTTGATTTCGGCGCGCATCTGCACGCGCAGCTTGGCATCGAGATTGGAAAGTGGTTCGTCAAACAGGAAGACCTGAGGATCGCGCACCAGAGCGCGGCCCATGGCGACGCGCTGGCGCTGCCCGCCCGAGAGCTGCTTCGGGAAGCGGTCGAGCAGCTTTTCGAGGCCGAGGATACCGGCTGCTTTGTTGACCCGTTCTGAAATCTCCGAGGCGTCTGCCTTCTTCAGCTTCAGGGCAAAGCCCATATTGTCGGCGACGCTCATGTGCGGGTAGAGCGCATAGTTCTGGAAAACCATCGCTATATCCCGGTCGCGTGCCCGCAGATGGCTGACATCGCGAGAGCCGATCCGGATCTCGCCGTCGCTCATCTCCTCGAGACCGGCAATCATGCGAAGCAGGGTGGACTTGCCGCAGCCGGAGGGGCCGACCAGGACGACGAATTCTCCGTCGGCGATATCGACGCTGATATCGCTGATGACGTTGACAGCACCGAAGCGCTTCTGGACGTTTCGAATATTCACATTGGCCATGTTGGTTGTCCTTTGAATGCTTGGGTCAGCCGCCCTTGACGGCGCCAGCCGTGAGGCCTGCTACGATCTGCTTCTGCGCAAACATCGTCAGCACGAGCACGGGCAGGGTGACGATGAGCGCAGCTGCTGCAAGCGGCCCCCAACTGACTTGCTCGAACGACAGCATGTTGTAGACGGCGACGGGCAGGGTTCTCGTTTCGCGACTTGCAAGCACGATGCCGAACACGAAGTTGTTCCAGGAGAAGATCACCGACAGGATGAAGGCGACGACGATGCCGGGCTTGGCGATCGGCAGCGCCACCAGGCGGAACACCTGCCAGGATGTCGCCCCGTCGATGCTGGCAGCTTCCTCAAGCTCCATCGGCGTCGTCTCGAAATAGCCGATCATGATCCAGACGACGATCGGCACGGTCACCACGAGATGGATGATGATCTGCGGCCAGAGTGTTCCGAGAAGATCGAGCCACTGGAACAGCAGGAAAAGCGGGATGAGGAATGACAGGCCGGGCGTCATGCGGGCGATCATGATCACCATGGCCGACCGCTCCGCTTTCAGCCGTGCGATGCCGTAGCCGGCAGGTACGCCGATCAGCAGCGCAAGCAGCGTCGCCCCGCCAGTCACCAGGATCGAATTCCAGAAATAGAGGAAGAAATTGTTCTCCTCGAAGACCTTCATGTAGTTCGACCACGCGAAGCGCTCGGGGATGAAGATCGGCGGATAGGCGCCGTTGTCGATTTCGTATTTCAGCGAGAGAGAAATCATCCAGAGGAAAAACAGGATGACCGGCGAAACCATGACGAGGGCGACAAACAACAGCCCGATACGGTCGATCGTTTTGCGCTTCATCAGCGTGTCTCCATGTCGGACCAGTTGGCGCGCTGACGGACCATCATCAGCACAAAGGAAAGCGCGACGATGATGATGAAGAAGACAACCGCCATCGCCGATCCGTAGCCGATGTCGTAATAGGAAAAGGCAGTGTTATAGAGGTAGATGTTGATCGTCTCGGAGGCCGTGCCGGGGCCGCCCTGTGTCATCGCATAGATGATGTCGAAGCTTTTAACGGCATCGATACTCCTGATGATGACACCGATCATCAGGAAGGGCGCGATCATCGGCAGAGTCAGGTAGCGGAATTTCTGCCAGGCGTTTGCCCCGTCGATCTCGGCACTCTCATAGGGTTCGCGGGGAACGGCTGCGAGGCCCCCGAGCACGATGAGCATGATCAGCGGTGTCCATTGCCAGGTTTCGACCAGCACGAGCGAGGGAATGACGCTGTTCTGATTATAGATCCATTCTTGCGGCTCGATGCCGATCAAGGAGAGCAGGTAGTTCAGCACGCCGAGCTGCGGGTGGAACATCATGGTCCAGACCAGCGCGATCGCGACGGGCGTCGCCATCATCGGCATGACGAAGACGCCGCGCAGCAACCCGCGGAACGGAAACTGCGCGTCGAAGATCAGGGCTGCGAGCGTGCCCAGAAACAAGGGGGCAACGACCGCAAGCAGCGTATAGAGCGCCGTGTGCCAAAGAGACTCCCAGAAGCGCATGTCCACCAGCAGCCGGGTATAGTTGTCCAGCCCTGCAAAAACGACCGGTTGGCCCAGCGTCCAACTGTTCACGCTCATCCAGAGCGTGAACACCCAGGGGAATACGATGACCGCGGCAATGACGACCAGTGCCGGGACGACGAAGGGCCAGTAGTTCGGAGCAAGCCTGCCAGGCTTGCTCCTTCCGTTTGCGGTGCTCTTCGACCGCGTGGTTTCCATGCTCACGGACGCCATTATCCCTCGCTGCGCGCCAATACGGGTTCGAACTGCGCGGTGGCGCTTTTCAGTTCCGCTGCCGGATCGGCGCCGCTGATCATGTTGGTGAGGCCGACGCCATAAATGTCACGGAACTCGGTGACCGGAATGATGACCGGCAGGGCGAGCTGCGAAACCTTCGCCGAACCGGCAACGGCGTCGACCCAGGCGCTCGGCATCGTGACGCCTTCGCGAACCTTCGCATCCTCGAGAACAGAGTTGCGGAACGGAACGCCAGCACCTGCCTGCAGAAGGCGCGCACCCATGTCGTGGGAGACGACCCACTGGCAGAACAGGTAGGCCGCTTCCTTGTTCTTGCTTGCCGCCGTCACGCCGATACCGTCGCCGGTCGTTGCGGCAGCCTGGGCCTTCGGTCCCTTCGGCATGATGCCGTAGCCGACCTTGCCGACAACACGGGACTTTTCAGGGTTCTCGATCGGCGGAGCAAAGCCGACGCCGTCAAGCCACATGCCGACCTTGCCCTGCAGGAAGGCGGACTGTGCCTCCGCCCAGTTGAAGCCGGAAACGCCGACCGGCGCCGCCTTCGTCATCAGGCGCTGATACATCTTGGCCGCCTCGACGGCTTCGTCGGATGTCGTGCGAAGCTTGCCATCAGGGCCAAGCGGTGTCGAACCATAGCCGAGCAGCAAGGTCGTCCAGACGGGCACGTTGGCATTCTTGAGGCCGCGGGCGACGAAGCCGTACGTGTTGGAGGATTTATCGGTCAGGGCTTCTGCCGCATTGACCATTTCGTCGAAGGTCGAGGGATAGGAAAGGCCCTTCTTTTCAAACAGGTCCTTGTTCCAATAGACGATCCAGTAATCCACCGAGAAGGGAAGGGAGCGCAGTACACCCTTTGAATCCTTGGCGAACTGCATGCCGGCCTCAGCAAAATCGCTCTCGACCAGCGACGGGTCGGTCAGCGAAGGATCCTTGACGAAGCCGCTGATGTCGGCGAGCCAACCGCCCTTTTCGAACTGGCGCTTCTGGACATGGTAGCTGAGATGGACGACGTCGAAGCTCGGCTTGCCGGAGCTGAGCTCGATCGTCGTCTTCTGACGCTGCTGCTGCTCAGGTGTGGCTTCGGCATTGACCTTGATGCCGGTCAGCGCTTCGAATTCGCTCAGATATTTGAGGATCGTTTCGCTGCGCGGGCTCTTGACGAGATTGACCTCGAGTGTCGTGCCGGCAAAACGCTTCCAGTCGACAGCTGCCGAAGCAGGCTTGATGCCGAGCAGCCCTGCAGCACCGATCGCTGCTGAACCCGCCAGGAAGTTTCGACGCGTGGGACGAATGAATGATGATGACATGCTGCTCTCCTCCTCTTGTGTGGCCTGCGATCTCCTCACCGCAGGCGTCAATCTAAATTCTCAGCGCGCGACTTCGCGCGTGGTTGATATGTGCGGCAAGGGCATCGACAGCCTCTTGCGCATTTCTTCGTTCAATCGCCTCTAGCACACGAAGATGCTCTCCCATGACGGGGCCGACGCGCCCGTCGATGCGGAAGCGTTCCTGGCTGATCAGGCGCATCTTGATCGAGTTGACGCGGTAGGCATTGGAAATGATCGTGTTGCCCAGCGCGTCGATAAAGGCATCATGCATACCCCAGTCGACAGCCTGGGCGTGGGCTTCCAGTTCATGCGAATGATTGCCACCCTCGATCGCCGCCACGATCTCGCGATGCTCTTTCAGGAGTGCCGCAATCGTCTCGTCGCTTGCCGTCTCCGTGAAGATCCCGACGGCTTCCTTTTCGAGGAAAAGCCGGAGCTGGAAGGCTTCGCGGATGAGATTGAGGTCAATATGGGCAATCTGCAGGCCGCGCTGCGGCACGGTCTTGATAAGGCCCTCGGCTTCAAGCCGCGGAATGAGCTCGCGAATGGCGCCGAGCGTCAGGCCGGTCAGCTCGACGAGCCTGCGCTGAGAGACGAATTGCCCGGGACGGACGTCACGCGCAAGCAGATGCCGGGTAAAGCTCTCATAAGCTTTTTCTCTCAGCGTCGGCTGCTCGTCGGCTCCATCCATCGGGTTCTCCTCGTACATAAGCGCTACGCTGCCTTTGTGCGAAAAAGTCCGTCAAAGGCAAGGGCAAGCTCGCGCCTGCCGTCGGCGGAGATTGACGTCAACGGCGGGCGAACCGCAAGCCATGTATCATCGCCCGTCATCTTTGACACCATGACTTTCACCGCCGGCGTGACAGGATGTTTGAGAAGCTCCGAGACGAAGCCTTCGACGCGCGGATCGTCATCACCGTCGACTGCCATCGCCCGCACTTCGTGTGGCGCAAAATTGGCCATGCCCGAAATCGCACCTTGGCCGCCCATGCGCACGCCCTTGGCGAGATGCCGCTCGTCGCCGATCAGGATGATAAGGTCGCCATGCTGGCGCAGCAGCGCTTCCGTATAGGGCCAGTCGCCGGAGGAGTCCTTGACGCCGGTGACGATGGAGGGGAAGGCAGTTCGCAGGCGGCCAATCAGATCAATACTCAAGGCAACCATCGTCACCGAAGGAATATTATAGACCAGCACGTCGCGAGCCGTGTCGCCCAGGCGCGCAAACACATCCGCAAACCAGGCAAAGAGGCCGTCGTCGCTGACATTCTTGAAATAGGAGGGCGGTGCGAGCAGGATGTTGCGCACACCCTTCGACAAGGCCTGCGACATCTGCTGGGCCGCATCTTCGGCTGCGTCGACGAGCACGCCGACGACGATCTGGCGGGGCTGAATGCCGGCGGCGATGAAAGTGGTGAGAATCCGCTCCCGCTCCTGGCCGCCGATGGAGGCGCCTTCACCCGTTGTCCCGAACAGGGTGACGCTGGCGCAACCCTCATCCAGGCTCCGCTTTGCCTGAGTGAGCATGACCTCTGCTGCAATCGCGCCGCTGCTCTCGAAAGGCGTCGCCAATGCGACCGACAAACCAAACCCCGTCACCAATTGATCTCCTTCATGTCAGTGCAGGATGACTAACATGTCAGTTATGGAGTGTAAACCTGTTTGTGGTGAACGGTCGCCGGTTAATGTGAATGACCTGTGGATTATTGCAACGGTGCGGCCTGGCCATCGGCGGGGCATTGCTGCTGGTGTTGCGATAGGTGGGTTTGCAGGTGCGCGGCACTACAACGCGCCGGGAGGCTGGTTCTTTCGGCGCAGAGCGAAATGTCACTGGCAGACGGCTGATGTCTCCATCAGCGGTTCGTTACGGCGGCGCATGATCGAGAAATGAAGGACCGCGAGCCTTATCTTTTGGGGAATCGGGGAGCGCAATTTGGAGGATTGCGCTCCCTCTGACCTGCCGTCTCACCAGTCCAGGCGCAGGAGAGACACGCCTTGACGCGGCAGGGAGAAATGCAGATCGATCTTGCCGTCCTTGACGGAAATCGAGGCCTTTTCGTCGATCCGTACGAGCTTTCCGGAGGCTTCGAGTTTGGCGTAATCGGCGCCTTGCGGATCCTGCGGCTTGCCCATTTCCTTCCAGACGCGGAAGGAGTTGGAATGTTGCTCATCCATCCGGAAGTGCTCGAGCGAGGCCGGTCGGTTGTCCCAGCCGTCGATGGAGAGGCTGACATTGGCAGCGGGGCCTGCCTCGTCGTCGTCATGATAGTGCCAGACGAGAACCGAGATACCCTTGTCGTCGCGGGTCGCCACGACATTGACGTCGGGCTTGTCGCGAACACCGTGGCTCATGATGTCCTCGATATCGCGGCGATAGTCGCTTTCTGATTCGAGCCATTCGCCGCCGAGTTTGCCGAGCATGCGGAAGCCGTTCAGCACGGCCTTGTCGACGCCGTTCGTTGCCAGATCCCGGAAGCCGTCGAAATAGGGCTGGTCATCGAAGAGGAAGGCCCAGGTAACTGCGCCCTCGATCTCGATATTGGCGCGACGCGACAGTTCATAGGTGCGGATCATGCTCTCGACGACATAGACGCTGTAGAGCGGGCCGTTGCGATAGCCGTTCTGCGGATGAACACGCGCCGAGCAGGCGGCGCACCCTTCAGGGTCCGATTCGCCGATGACGACGGGCAGATGCCGCAATTCCGGGAACTCGTTGATGATGGCGAGATTGGTCTCGATATCGCGCAACTGCTTGTGCAGGCCCATGCGCACATGACCATCGAAGATGACCGGATTTCCCTTGGCGTGGAAGGCGATGAAATCGAGCGGCGGCTTGTTTTCGACGACGTGTCGCAGGAAGGCGCGCAGAAAGGTCTGTGCCTTCTCATTGGCAAAGGCGCCGCAGGTGTGTGGTCCGCCGACGCGGGCCTTGGGCAGGGCGCGCTTTACGGCGCGGGCGCTCGCATCATACATGGCGCAGAATTCCGGGATCGTGCCGGTCCAGTAGTGGCCATCCGGTTCGTTCCAGACCTCCCAGGGCCAGGAGGAGACGACGTCCTCGCCGTAGCGATCGGCCAGATGCCGCGCCCAGGCCTCGATCAGGTCGCCCCACTTCTTCAGGTCTTTCGGCGGGGCGGTCCAGCCGGTGGTGATCGTTGCGTAACGGTCGGCCGGCTCCCAATGATGCTTGTAAGGGCCATCGAAATCGGAAAGCGCTTCCGGCGTGAAGCCGATCTGGATCAGCGGGATGTTGCCGGCTTCGACATAGGCATCGAAGATCTGGTCGATGATCGTCCAGTCATAGACGGGATTGCCGTTGGCATCCTCTGTATAGGCATTGGTCGAGCCCCATTTCAGCGCCGGCTTACCGTCGCCGCTCGTCAATAGATTATGCGCGCGGATGCGCGGTGCAACGGGGCTGAGCTCCGTCAGCTCCTTCAGAAGCTTCTTGCCATGCGGAGAATAGGTGTAGTTCGGCTCGTCATAACCGAACCAGTTCCACAGCGGCTTGTAAGGCCCTGTCGGCTTGCTGGCGTGAACGTTGATGGTCACGTCATAGGAACTCGTCATCGTCTTTTCCTCTTGAACGGTCACGCCTCAGCCTCCTCCCGAAGGCCAACCGACCAATATGGTGATGAGGTGCGGCTGTCTTGGGAGGGTGCCGCGCTCGTCGCAAAAGCTATGCGAAATGACCATTTTGTCAATAATATAAAAAGTCGCGCTTGTAAGGCGGTGAAAAAATGCCGGTAATTCCGAGAGTTTTTGGCATTTTAAAAATTACCTGTTGCCGTTTGGTGAAAAATTGTCGATAAATGTTGCGGCGAAGCTGAACGTCTGGAGGAGTCATATGGATCTCTCGATCCCTATGCAGGCGCTGTCGCCGGAACGCGATCGATAACGGATTACAGGAAGCGCCCGCCCGTGCGGGCCGAGGAGGAGGAGCGTCCGATGAAGTTCCCTAGATTTGCAGTGATTGCCCTATTGTCTCTCGCCGCCCTCCCTGCCTATGCGCAGGATTTCATTGCCGGCATTCCGCGCAATGAAACGCTGATCATTCAGGGCACGCCGCAACAGAATGCAGACTGGTTCAACGTGTGGGCGCCGGGTGGCGGCGGTGCTGCCAATGTCAACGGCCTGCAGCAGCTGACGACCGACACGCTGTGGTTCATCAATCCTGAAGGCGGCCCTGATGCATGGCAGAATGCTCTGGCCACCGAGCCTCCAGCCTATAATGCCGATTTCACCCAGATGACGGTGAAGCTGCGCAAGGGCATCTACTGGAGCGATGGTGTCGAATTCACCAGCGACGATGTGGTCTATACGGTAAAGACGCAGATCGACCATCCAGGCATGTCCTGGAGCGCACCTTTCACCGTCAATGTCGCGAGCATGGAAAACCCCGATCCGCAGACGGTCGTCTTCCATCTGAAGAAACCCAATTCGCGCTTCCACACGCTGTTTACCGTGCGCTGGAACGCCGCCTGGATCATGCCGAAACATGTCTTCGAAAAGGCTGGCGATCCGCTGTCATTCAAGAACAACCCGCCGGTCTCGCTCGGCGCCTATGTGCTGCAGAGCTACGACAAGGGTGGCAACTGGACGATCTGGAAACTGCGCGACGACTGGCAGCGCACCTCGATCGGCATGGCCGCCAAAGAGCCGCCGCAGGTGAAATATGTCGTCTATCGTGCCGCCGGAAATCCCGAGGCTCGCGTCATCGAGCAGCGCAATCACAATCTCGATGTGATCAACGACATGGCGCCCGAGGGCATGTTTGCGATGATGCGCGACAGCAAGAGCGCCGCCGCCTGGCTGAAGGGCTTCCCCTTCGCCCATCCCGATCCGACCCTGCCGTCGGTGCTGCTCAATACCAAGAAGGCGCCCTTCGACAACAAGGACGTTCGTTGGGCGCTGGCGCTGATGATCGATATCCGCGCAGTGGCGTTGGGTTCTTACCGTGGCGCTGCCAATCTTGCTGCCCTTGCCACGCCGCCGACGGGTTCGGCGCCCGATGACTATTATGCGCCGATGCAGGACTGGCTCACCAATTTCGAGCTCGATACCGGCAGTCGCAAGATCAAGCCCTATGATCCCAATATCTCCGCCCAGATCGCCACCATGGTTCGTGGCCAGTGGGGTGACCAGATCCCGACCGATCCGAAACAGCTTCAGCGCACCTTCGGCTTTGGCTGGTGGAAGCAGGACGTTCAGGCGGCAAGCGAACTGCTGCAGAAAGCCGGCTTCAAGAAGAGCGGCAATCAATGGCTGAAGCCTGACGGCACGCCGTTTGTGATCCGCCTGCAGGTGGAGGGTGATGCCATCCCGACGCTGGCACGTGCCGGCACGGTCATCGCCCAGCAGTGGAGCCAGAACGGCATCGCCACAAAGGTGGATGTTGCCGGTCCGACCAACGGCCAGCGCCTCAGCACCGGCGATTACGAAGCCGCGATCTACTGGAGCATCGAAACCTGGGGCGGCCATCCGGATCTGTCCTTCTTCCTGGACAGCTACCATTCGGAGTTCATCAAGCCGCTCGGCCAGATCCAGCCGCCGCGCAACCTGCAGCGCTGGCAGGATCCGCGCCTCGATCAGATCATCGCGAAGAACCGGTCGATCGCCTTCGATTCTCCCGATGTCACCAAGGTCGGCCAGGACTTCCTGAAGCTCGCCGTCGAGGAGATGCCGATGATCCCGCTGATGGCCTATAACAAGTTCGCGCCGTTCGACACGACCTACTGGACCAACTATCCGAGCGCTGAGAACCCCTATTCGGCTTCGGGGCCGAACTGGTCGAACATTCGTTACATGGTCGTCGGCCTGAAGGCCAACCCGGACGCTCCCAAGAACTGACAGCGTCGACATGGGGAGTGGCCGGGCAGCCGGCCGCCCCTTTCTGCTATTGGAGGGTGGATGCCATGAATGGCTTTCTGATCTATGCGGGCAAGCGTTTCCTGCAGTTCCTTTTCGTTGTCATTACCGGCATTACGCTTGCGTTCCTGATCGCACATTTCTCGCCGGTCGATCCGGTGGAGCAGACCGTGTCGCTGCTGACGAGCTTCGGCTCGACCGATCCGCAGGCGGTCGAAATCCTGCGCCAATCGCTGCGGGAGCTCTATGGAACGGGCGGCCCGCTTCTCGATCAGTATTTCACGTTCTGGGGGCGGGTGTTGACTGGCGATTTCGGTCCCTCGCTGTCCTCCTTCCCGACGCCTGTCATGACCGTCATCGGCCGCGCCTTGCCTTGGACTGTCGGCCTTCTGACGCTCGCGACCATCATCGCCTGGATCATCGGCAACCTGCTCGGCGCGCTTGCCGGCTATTTCCGAAACAGCCGGCTGCTCAAGCTCGCCGGCATTGTCATCATGGCGCTACAGCCGATCCCGACCTACATTATCGGCCTCAGTCTTGTTATTCTCTTCGGTTTCATCTGGCCGATCCTGCCAATCAGTGACGGCGCCCAGGTCAACCTTGCGCCGGCCTTCAACTGGGCCTTCATCAGCTCGGTGATCGAGCACGGAATCCTGCCGGCGCTGACCCTGGTGCTCGTGGGTATCGGCGGCTGGTTCATTTCCATGCGCTCGCTCGTCTCCAACATCGTCACCGACGACCATGTTGTTTATGCCGAGTTGGGTGGCGTGCGCTCAAGCCGCATCTTTTCGCATTATGTGGCCCGCAATGCGATGCTGCCGCAGGTCACAGGCCTGGCGCTCAGCCTCGGCAATGTCTTCGGCGGCGCCGTCATTGTCGAATTCGTCTTCAATTACCCTGGTATCGGCAAGCTCCTGATCTCGGGCATCTATTCTGGCGATTACAGCCTGGTGCTCGGCGTGACGACCATTGCCATCATTGCCGTCGCGTCCGCCGTCTTCGTGATCGACATCCTCTACCCGCTGATCGATCCGCGCGTGAAACTGGGATAATTGCGATGTTCAAGATCCTCAGAGACCTGCTCCGCTACAACAAGGAATTCCTCTTCGGGACGATCCTGATCCTAATCATTGTCGGGTTGATCGTCTCATCCTTCTTCTCGCCCTATGACGAGACGGCCATCTACGTCGTAATCCCCGACATGCCGCCGTCTGCCGAGTTCTGGTTCGGCACGACGTCGCGCGGACAGGATGTCTTCTGGCAGATCGGCGCGTCGCTGCGCAATACGCTCATCTTCGGCATCATCGTCGCCGTCATCAGCCGCCTCATTGCGCTGGTCGTCGGCCTGGTCTCAGGTTACATCGGTGGGCGCACCGACCAGGTCATCATGGGCATCAACGATACGCTCGGCGCGCTGCCCAATATTCCGATCCTGCTCCTTCTGGTCTTCGTACTGCGTGACCAGATGACATGGTCGATGCTCGCAATCGTCGCGGCCCTGCTCGGCTGGACGCATGACAGCCGCCTCATCCGCTCGGTGGCGCTCTCGCTGCGCCATCGGGAGTTCACCCGGCATGCGGTCTTTTCCGGCATGCGCACGTCGCAGATCCTCATCCGCGAGCATCTTCCCTATGTCATGCCGATCGTCTTCTTCACCACGATGAACAACCTGATCTGGGCGATCGGCCTTGAAGTGACGCTCTCCATTCTCGGCTTTTCCGACATTAACCGGCCGACCGTCGGCGGCATGATCTATTGGGCCAATGCCCATTCCGCCATGGTCGCCGGTGTCTGGTGGTGGATCGCCTTCCCGATGCTCTTCGTAGTGATCCTCTTCCTCGGCCTCTTCATGCTCGCCATGTCGGTCAACGAATATATCGATCCGCGCTCGCGGCTCGCCCGAATGGGAGCCTGAGACGATGCAGAACCTTTTGAGGAAAGCGCCCTTGACCCTCGTCGAAAATTCCCGGGACGCGCTGACGATCGACGGGCTGAAATGCTATTACGTCAACGACTATTTCGGCGTGCGGCGCGAGATCCGCGCAGTCGACGATATCAGCCTGACGGTGCGCAAGAACGAGATCTACGGCATCGCTGGAGAATCCTCGAGCGGCAAGACCTCGCTGATCAAGACGCTCGCCGGCGCCATTCGCCCGCCGATGCGCGTGGTGGGCGGCACGGTCAATTTCAATTTTGATGGCAACCTGATCGACGTCTATGGCGAACCGCAGAAGATGCGGGCCGCACGCTGGCGCCATCTGTCCTATATCATGCAGGGCTCGATGAACGTGCTGAACCCGGTTCGGCGCGTGAAGCATGCCTTCAACGATTTTGCTTCCCGGCATATGGATCTCGATCCAACTGCCTTTCGTCAGCGCGTCGAGGCGCATCTTGCCCGCCTGCATCTCGACCCGCATGTGCTCGAAGCCTTTCCGCATCAGCTTTCCGGCGGTATGCGCCAACGATTGACCATTGCGCTGGCAACGGTCTGCGAACCGGAATTCATCATTGCCGACGAGCCGACGACGGCGCTCGACGTGCTGGTGCAGCAGGATGTTCTTGCGCTGATCAAGGAAGTCCAGACGCGCATGCAGGCCTCGGTCATCTTTGTGACCCACGATATGTCCGTGCATGCTGCGATCACCGATCGCCTGGCCATCATGTATGCCGGGCGGCTTGCCGAAGAAGGACCGACCCAGGCGATCTTCGACAATCCGCAGCATCCCTACACGGTTCATCTGATCGGCAGCCTGCCGCGGATCGGCGATACGAAAATCAGAAAGAGCCTGCAGGGCAAACCGCCGGCGCTTTCCAATCCGCCGTCTGGTTGCCGCTTCCACCCGCGGTGTCCGATCGCGATCGAGAGATGCTCGAAAGAAGTGCCCGTCATGCAGCCAAGCGCGACCGGCGGGCGCGTCGCCTGTTTCAGGGCAGGGGAGTATAAGATCCAATGAGCGGCGAACACCTTCTCGAACTTGAAAACGTCACCAAGCTGTTTCCGATCGGTGGCTTCTTCTCGCGTGCCAAGATGGCGGCGGTCAACGACGTCAGTTTCGCGCTTGAGACCGGCCGGCCCGAGATCTTCACCATTGTCGGCGAATCCGGCTCCGGCAAGTCCACGATTGCGAAGATGATTCTCGGCAGTGAAAAGGCCGACCGCGGCACGATCCACTTCGACGGCGCCAACATCGGCGATATTCGCAGCCGCAGTGCCCGCGAAGCCTTCATGACCAGGGTCCAGCCGGTTTTCCAGAACCCGTTCGAAGCCTTCAATCCTCTGACGCGCATCGACGAATACCTGTTTGCCACCGCTCATCGCTTCAAGGGTGCCAAGAGCCGCGCTGAGAGGGAGGCGCTTGCCGACGCGGCCCTGCAGCGGGTCGGCCTCTCCATTGCGGAGGTCCGCGGACGTTATTCGCATGAATTGTCGGGTGGCCAGCTTCAGCGCATCGCGGTGGCGCGTGCGCTCATTCCGGAGCCGAAGCTGATCGTCGCCGACGAGCCGGTCTCGATGGTGGATGCATCGCTGCGCATGTCGATCGTCAATCTTTTCCGCGAGCTGCGTGATACGCTCAAGGTGTCCATCATCTACATCACCCACGACCTGGCGACTGCCTATTACATCGCCGATCGGGTCATCATCATGCGTAAGGGCGTGGTGGTGGAAAGCGGTGACGCGCGCACCGTGCTCGACAATCCGCAGCATGAATACTCGATCGCGCTGAAGAATGCCGTCCTGCCGCCCGATCCGCATGAGGCGTCGGCGATCATTCGCCAGCGCCAGCAGGATACCGGCGCATCGGTGCCCCGTAAGATTGCGCGCACCTGATCCCCCGATGGTCAGAGCTTGGCCGTACCCGACAGAAGGTGCAGCCAAGCCGTTGTCTCAAGAGGCGCGGAAACGCAGGTTGGCTGCAGAAAGCTCGCTGACGGTGGCGCAGCCCATGAGCTTCATGCCGCGCTCGATTTCCGTTCTCATCTGCAGGAGCGCCCGTTCGACGCCGGCCTGACCGGCGGCGGCAAGCGGGAACAGGTAGTAGCGGCCGACGCCGACCGCCTTAGCGCCGAGCGACAGGGCCTTCAGCACATGGGTGCCGCGCTGAATGCCGCCATCGACCATCACATCGATACGGTCGCCTACGGCATCGACGATTTCCGCGAGCTGGTCGAAGCCGCTGCGCGATCCATCGAGCTGACGTCCACCGTGATTGGACAGCACGATGCCGGTGCAGCCGATATCGATGGCGCGCTTGGCATCCTCGACCGTCATGATGCCTTTGAGGCAGAATTGCCCGCCCCAGGTTTTCACCATGTCGGCGACGTCATCCCAGTTCATTGCGGGATCGAGCATTTCGGTGAAATAGCGGCTGATCGACATGGTGCCGCTGCCCATATCGACATGGCTTTCGAGCTGAGGCAGGCGGAATTTCTCATGCGTGAAATAATTGATGGCCCAGCCGGGCTTGACCGCGAATTGCGCCATGCCAGAGAGATTGAGTTTGAAGGGAATGGCAAAGCCGGTACGCTTGTCGCGCTCGCGGTTGCCGCCGGTGATGCTATCGACTGTCAGCATCATCACCTGGACGCCTGCCTGCTTGGCCCTCGCCATCATTTCGCGATTGAGGCCGCGATCCCTGTGGAAATAGAACTGGTAGACCTGTGGCCCGTTGCTGATCTGCCGCGCTTCTTCCAGGCTGATCGTGCCGAGCGATGAAACACCGAACATCGTGCCGAATTTGCCTGCAGCATGGGCGACGGCCCTTTCACCCTCGTGATGGAAGAGCCGCTGCAGGGCCGTCGGCGAGCAATAGACCGGCATGGCGAGTTTCTGGCCCATGACGGTAACCGACATGTCGACCTCGCTTACGCCACGCAGCACGCTCGGCAGAAGATCGCAGCTCTCGAAAGCAGATGTATTGCGCCTGTAGGTAACCTCGTCATCCGCTGCGCCATCGATATAGTTGAAGATCGGCCCAGGAAGGCGTTGCTTGGCGAGGCGGCGGAAGTCATGGAAATTATGGCAGTCTGAAAGGCGCATACTCGTATCCAATCGAGGGCTGGCATGTCATGCTTCCAGCCGATGAGCGGCCGCGAGACCTCCTCGTCTTCGCGATCCATGACCTATGGGATACGATTATTATTGCACCAATCTCAAGCTCTCTTGAGTGCGCTCCCGTCGCCTCCTCGGATAAATATGCAATTTTTCCGACAGGCCTTCGAGATCTGATCAGCGACCAGCTTTGACCGCGAGCCAAATGACGTGCCGTGCTCCGCCACGCTTGCCGTTGGCACGCGTATTGACGGCATCGACGGCAAAGCCACTATCCTTCAGCCGGCGGGTGAAGGATGGATCCGGTCCGGATGACCAGACCGCGAGTACGCCGCCAGGGCGGAGTGCTTCGCGGGCGGATTTCAGCCCAGCAAAATCATAGAGCCGGTCGTTGGATTTGCGGGTCAGGCCATCGGGGCCATTGTCGACGTCGAGCAGGATAGCGTCATAGCTGGCCTTGCCGGCGCGGATAGCTTCCCCGACATCTCCCTGATGGATTGCGACACGCGGATCGTCGAGGCAGCCCTTGAAGACCTCGGCCATCGGACCGCGCGCCCAGGCGATGACCGCAGGCACCAGTTCGGCAACGACGACGCTTGCATCTTCTGGCAGGACCGCGAGCGCAGCCCGCAGCGTAAAACCCATACCAAGCCCGCCGATCAGGATTTTCGGCTTTGGATGCGACTTGATGCGTTCGTGAGAGAGCGTGGCGAGCGCTTCTTCGGAACCGCTGAGCCGGCTGTTCATCAGCTCGTTAGCGCCGAGCATGATCGAGAATTCGCCGCCGCGCTGCTTCAGCCGCAACTCACTGCCTTCGCCGGGAATGGTCGCGGAATCGAGTTGGATCCAGGGGAGCATGGCGGTTTCGTCTCGCTGAAAGGGACCGTCCACTAGCATAGGCCACCAGCCGATGCCAATAAACCTCTCTCAGACCATACGCATGAAATGGTCGCGGCCTGGTTCGACCGGGCCGTCTGACAATCTTTGAAATGTGATCCGGCTCAGAGCCCGGCGTCTTTCCACAGGGCATGGAAATGATGGACTGGCCCATGGCCGGAACCCACTGTCAATTCGTCCGCAGCAGCGACCGCTTGCGCAAGATAAGCCTTGGCGGTTGCGACCGCCATCTGCGGCGAAACGCCCTTAGCAAGCTCTGCAGCAAGGGCGCTGGACAGGGTGCAGCCTGTGCCATGCGTATTCTTCGTCGGCACACGCTTGGCTTCGAACCAGTGAAGACCGGAAGCGATCGACAACACGTCCGGGCTCTCGTCGCTCTCGAGATGGCCGCCCTTGACCAGCACGACAGCGGGACCAAGTGCCCGGAGGCGCTCGGCCTGCGAGGCCATCTGCTTACGGTTTTCGGCTACCTCTTCGTGCAGCAGCGCGGCAGCTTCCGGCAGATTAGGGGTGAGGAGCGTAGCGAGCGGCAGCAGATGCCGTGTGAGCGCATCGACAGCCTGCGGGTCGAGGAGGGCTGCTCCCCCCTTGGCGATCATGACGGGGTCGACGACGATGGGGATGCCACGATGGGGCGCCAGCGCCTCGGCAACCGCTTCGGCAATGCCGGCATTGGCGATCATGCCGATCTTGACGGCATCGACGCGGACATCGGCAAAGACGGCCTTGATCTGCTGGGCGACGAAATGCGGCGGCACGAGATGCACGCCGGTCACACCCAGCGTGTTCTGCGCCGTCAATGCCGTCAGCGCCGCCATGCCATAAACGCCACGGGCCGAAAAAGCCTTGAGATCGGCCTGGATGCCAGCGCCGCCTGAGGGGTCGGAGCCGGCAATGGACAAAACGTTGCGGATCATCGGCTCACCTTTCTGATTTGATCGGCAATGCGAAGCGTCGCGGCCTTCGGATCAGGCGTGCCGCAGATCGCCGAGACGACGGCAAGCCCATCGGCGCCTGCCGCAAAGACGGAAGCGACATGCTCGCTTTTCAGGCCGCCGATCGCAACCGTTGGAACGGGTGCAGCCTTCACCAGTCTCGCCAGCCCGTCAAAACCGATCGGCTGCTTGTGGTCCGTCTTGGTTTGGGTGGCAAAGACCGGTCCGATACCGGCATAATCGACGATACCAGGGTCGATTGCCGCTGCCAGAGCTTCGGTTTCCACCGACAGGCCAAGGATCATGTCCGGGCCGATCATCGAACGTGCGGCGGCTGGCCCCGTATCGTCCTGTCCGATATGCAGCCCGTCGGCGCCGATTGCAACGGCCGCTTCCACATCGTCATTGACAATCAGCAGCGCGCCTGTGCCTTTCAGTATCTCTTTCAGGACAAGACCGGTTTCCACCATTCTTGCCGTTCCGCCGTGCTTGTCGCGAAGCTGCACCATGGTCGCGCCGCCTGCGACGGCAAGCCGCGTCGTCTCGGCCATGCCGATACCGGCGCAAAGATCGGGATCCAGGACCAGATAGAGGGAGAGGTCAAAGCGTTTCATGCGGCATTGATCCTGGTTCTTGCATCCAGTGTCGAGCCATCAAGCGCGGCGAGCGCATCGAGGAAGCGCCAGGAGAAGGAGCCCGGGCCGGCTGCATCTTTCGCCGCCTCTTCGCCGGCAACCGCGAAGGTGGCGAGTGCCGCAACTGTGCCTGCAAAGGGATCGTCGACAATGGTTGCGGCAAAGGCGCCGGTGAGGCAGGTCAGCGAGCAGCCGAGTGCGGTGACCTGCGGCATTAGCGGCGAACCGCCTTCGATGCGCAGCGCTTGTGCGCCGTCAGTCACGAAATCAACGACCCCGGTGACAGCGACGACTGCGCCATACCGTTCAGCGAGCAACCGGGCAGAAGCCTCGGCCCGCTCAACGGGGTCACGGCTGTCGACGCCCTGGCCACGGCTTTCGCCGCCGGCAAGTGCGATGATTTCCGAGGCATTGCCGCGAATGATCGTCGGGCGAAGCGCCAGCAGATCGGCAACCGCCTTGCGGCGGAAGGAAGTCGCGTAATGGGCGACCGGATCGAGAACCCACGGCCTGCCGCCTGCGTTCGCAGCCGTTGCCGCTGCCTGCATGCCGTCGATCCATTGGGTGGAGAGCGTGCCGATATTGACGGTCAAGGCGCCAGCGATCGCAGCAAATTCTCCGGCCTCCTCGGCGGCGTGAACCATGGCAGGCGACGCCCCGGCCGCAAGCACCACATTGGCGGCGATGTTCATGGCGACATAATTGGTGATGCACTGTACGAGCGGTGGCTTCGCCCGCATCGCCGTCAACAGTGCTCCGGGTGTCTTGTTCTCCATAGTACCCCTTTCAGGCGGGGCAGGCGCGGGAACGATCATGCGATGAAGCAGATGGCGACCCGAGCGACTCCCTCCGCCGGCATTATCCGGTTCAGGTTCGAAGGGTGCTTCTCAGCCCATTCTTGCGAATGGGCGCCCCTGTCTCTCAACGGCACTCTTTCTTGCAGAGAATGGTGCCGCTGTCACTGGCAAAATAACGGTTCTGTGAAGGAGGATCACTCCCGGCACCATCGTTCTGGGTTGGAGCTTGCCAACTTCTCGTATGGTCTCCTTAAAAGACCCCGCGTTTTGAGCTTGGCAAGCCCCGATCCAATCAACGCAGCGGCGCTGGAAGCAGGTTTGCGGTGAAATCCTGATAGGAAACTGGCCGCAGGAACCTGTAGATCGCCAGCGTCCCGACCGATGTCGACCTGCCGTCGGCGGTTGCCGGGTAGGGGCCGCCATGCACCATGGCGGGCGAGACCTCGACACCGGTTCCGAAGCCGTTCACGAGCAGGCGTCCGGCGAGCATTTCCAGCTTGGGAACGAGGCGCTTTGCTTCCGGCTCGTCTTCGCTGGCGATGTGGAGGGCGACGGTCAGCTGCCCTTCGAGGCCATCGAGGACGCGTTCGAGTTCTGTGAGATCGCGGCACCGCACGATAAGGCCGGCCGCACCGAAGACCTCGTCCTGCAGCTCGTGATGCGCGAGGAATGCCGCAGCCGTCGTCTCGAAGAGAGCGGCCGCGCCTTCGAATTCGCTGCCGGGCTTGCCATTGGCAACGAGCCGGACTTCGGGATGCTTCTCCAGCCGGGCAACGCCATCGCAGAATGCCTTGGCGATGGAGCCTGTCAGCATCGTCTGGGCGCTGACATCGGGGAGAAGCTCCCGCGCCTTGGCAATGAAGGTGTCCAGGCCTTCGCTGTCGACGGCGAGAATGAGGCCGGGATTGGTGCAGAACTGTCCGGCACCGAGGACAAGCGAGTTTACGAAAGTCGTTGCAATCTCCGCCGCGCGGCTTTTCAGCGCGTTGGGGAAGAAGATGACCGGGTTGATGCTGCTCATTTCGGCATAGACCGGGATCGGCTGCTTGCGCTCGGAAGCGATCTTCATCAGCGCCGTGCCGCCGCGGCGCGAACCGGTGAAGCCAACTGCCCGAATTCTTGCATCGGCGACGAGCTTCTGTCCAACTTCGAAGCCGGTATCGAAGAGAAGCGCGAAGGTGCCAACATGCAGGCCGGCCTTGGCGACGGCACGCTGTACGGCCCGGCCTACCAGTTCCGACGTGCCCGGATGAGCGGAGTGGGCCTTGACGACAACAGGGCATCCGGCAGCCAGAGCAGACGCTGTGTCGCCGCCGGCCACCGAGAAGGCGAGCGGGAAGTTCGATGCACCGAAAACCGCAACGGGGCCGAGGGGAATGTTGCGCAGGCGCAGATCGGGCTTCGGAACCGGCTTACGGGAGGGATCCGCGCCGTCGAAACGAAGCTCCTGGAACCGGCCTTCGCGAACCTCCCTTGCAAACAGCCGAAGCTGTCCCATCGTGCGAGCGCGCTCCCCCTCGAGACGTCCGCGCGGAAGTCCAGTTTCCGCCATCGCCCGCACGATCAGCTCATCGCCGATCGCTTCGATCTCACTGGCAATCGTTTCAAGAAAGGCGGCCCGCGTTTCCAGGTCGGTTTCCCGGTAGGAGGCGAAGGCCTCCCATGCGAGCTTAGTCGCCTCTTCGACGTCTTCTGCGGAGGCGCCACCGAACGAAACGGGCAAAGCCGTGCCGGTGGCTGCCTCGACGCCATAAAGCTCGCCGCGCGTGCCGCGCTTTTCCGATCCCGCAACGAGCAGGCTTCCATTGATAGTCATAATGGGGTTCCTTTCAAAAAGATTCGGCATCTATATAGGCGTTCGCTTTCTCACTTTCACGACATCTTTACCCAATGGTCTGGGAAGATAGATAGCCTCGACACCAACCTTGTTGCCCGGGCGGCTGCTTTGCCATTGTCGTCTCATCAGCCAAGTCCTGAGGCTCAAAGGGCTCGTGGCGGCGAGGACGTAGAAGTGGACCAAAGGGCCGCGGGCGTGAAGGGACGAAGCGCTGAATCGGCTCGAGACGCTTCGCAAGCGCCTGATCACGGTGCGGAGAACCGCGCCTTGATCAGTTCGTGGTCCGAGATCGCGGCGCCATCGGCATCGACAGCCGGAACGGTCACGGCATCGCTCACCGCAAGGCCGCGCGTGAACAGCCAGTCGAGCCGGGCGAAAGGCGGCTGTGGCACGCCGTCCGGGCCGGCGCGTCGCGTATGCGCGAAATCATTGCCCGTTTCCCAATGGTAACCGGCTTCAGCAAGCAGGCCGAAAAGAGGCTCAAGTGCTCGCGGCTCGCGTGGGCCACTGGGAAGCATATTGGTATTGAAATCGCCGCCGATCACGACGGGCAGGTCGCCGGCGAGCCTTTCGACGGCCTCAATCAACCGCTTCGTCTGCTTGGCGCGATCCTCGACATCGGTCTTGCTTTCCAGATGGACGCTGACGGCAAGGATCGGTCCGAATGCGGTTTCGACCTTCGCGGCAATCGCCATGCGTCCGCCGATGCGGCCTTGGCCGTCTTTCGCATCCGTCCACCATGTGCCGCCGTCATCGAGACGGATCAGTGCCGCATCCTGCAAGGGCAGGCGGGAAAGCAGCCCATTGCCATGGAAGCCGACCGAATTCGTCTGCCCCTTATGCCGTTCGCGCTCATGGGAATTTCCAAGACCGAGTTCCACGAATTCCACGCCGAAAACATAGGACATGCCGAGATCACGAGCGAGATCGGCAACCGTATGACGATTGCCAGCGCGCGCCGTGCCGAGATCGGCCTCGGTCAGAAGCAGGATATCGGCGGCGCTCTGGCGCACGAGTTCAACGGAGGAGGCATGATACTTCAGCCGCTCGGCATTCCACGCCGCGACGACGAAACTGTTGCCAATAACGCTGCCGCCGGAGATCTTCGCCACTTCGATGGTCGCAAGCGACGGCAGGATTGCTGCGAGCCTGTCATGTTCAGCCTGCGTCATGTCCGCGGATCGCGCCTCATCGAAAAAGGCGGCCGAGGGAACGGCAAGCACCTCCACGGCGACCGCAACGAGATTGCGATCGCCGGTGGCGAGATCAGAAAAGCTCGTCATCTCTGCCAGGCTCAGGCGTCGACGGTGGCAGCGCCCGTGCGAGCCGGGGCAACGAGGACTGCGCCGGTGTCGGCCGAATAGAGATGGATCGAATCCTGGTCGATCGCGATGCCGATGCGGTCGCCCGTCTTCAGTGAGACCGAACCGGTCATGGCAACGGCGAAAGGCAGGCCATCGAAATCAGCATGCACGACGCGGCTAGCGCCGAGCTCTTCGATGAAGTCGGCGGTCGCAACGAGAGCGCCCGGCGCATCCGGAGAGACGAGGCGGGCGGCTTCGGCGCGCACGCCGAGAACGACGCGCTGGCCGGCAAGCTGTTTGCCGCGTTCGGTGGGAAGGGCGACCATACGGCCTTCATCATAGATGAAGACACCGTTTTCGTTGACGCGGCCTTCCAGCAGGTTCAGTGCCGGCGTCCCGACGAAGCCGGCAACGAAACGGCTTGCCGGATAGTGATAGACTTCTTCCGGCGTGCCAACCTGTTCGACATAACCGGAGTTCATGACGATGATACGGTCGGCGAGCGTCATGGCCTCGTTCTGGTCATGGGTCACGAAGATCGAGGTAGCGCCGAGGCGGCGATGCAGGCGGCGGATTTCCGCACGCATGGCGATGCGCAGCTTGGCGTCGAGGTTGGAGAGCGGCTCGTCGAAGAGGAAAACCTTCGGCTCACGGATCATGGCGCGGCCCATGGCAACGCGCTGGCGCTGACCGCCCGAGAGCGCTGCCGGACGACGCTCGAGGAAGGGTTCGAGGCTGAGTGCCTTGGCGACTTCGACGATGCGACGGTCACGCTCGGCCTTCGGCACACCGGAAACTTTCAGCGCATAGCCGATGTTTTCGGCGACACTCATGTGCGGATAGAGCGCGTAGTTCTGGAAGACCATGGCGCAGCCGCGTTCGCGCGGCTCGAGCTGGTTGACCACGCGACCGTCGATGGCGATTTCGCCGCCGGAGATTTCTTCCAGGCCGGCAATCATGCGCAAGAGCGTAGACTTGCCGCAGCCGGACGGACCGAGGATGACGATGAATTCGCCCGACTGGATTTCGAGATCGACGCCGTGAACGACGGCGTTCTTGCCATAGCTTTTCTTCACGCCACGGATGGAGATCGGTGCCAAGGGTCTGTTCCTTTCACTTCTCGGTGGAGATAAGGCCGCGCACGAACCAACGCTGCATCAGGATGACGAGGATCAGCGGCGGCGACATGATGATCAATGTTCCGGCCATCGCGACGTTCCAGTCGGGCAGGCCGAATTCGGAGGGAATGAGTGTCTTGAGCTGCGTGACGGCAATGCCGAACTTCGGATCGGTGGTGATCAGCAGCGGCCATAGATACTGGTTCCAGGCCCAGACGAACATGATGGTGAAAAGTGCAATCATGTTCGGGCGCGACAGCGGCAACAGCACGTCCCAGAAAAAGCGGACCGCACCTGAGCCGTCCATCTTCGATGCTTCGGCAAGCTCATCGGGAACCGTCAGGTAGAATTGGCGGTAGAGGAAGGTACCGGTCGCGGTGGCGACCATCGGCAGCACGAGACCCGGATAGGAATTCAGAAGACCCCATTCGAGCTTGACCTGGATGCCGGTAACCTGCGCGATCACCCAGCTGATGCCGGTGACATCGAGGATCGTTTGGAAGGGCTGAAGCGCATTGGCAGCGATCGAATAGGTCGGCACGATGCGCACTTCCAGCGGCAGCATCAGCGTGATGAAGATAATCCAGAAGATCAGATAGCGGCCGCGGAAGCGGAAATAGACGATCGAAAAGGCGGCCATGGCCGAGAGCAAGACCTTGCCGGCGCCGACCGTGGCAGCGAAGATGACGCTGTGAAACAGCTTGTTGCCGAGATCGGCGCGGACCCAGGCGGTCTGCACGTTCTCCCAGAAATGGCTGCTCGGAGTGAGCGGCAGCGGCACGCGGTTGACGGTCTCGAGATCGAGCGTCGATGCGACGACGACGATCAGGAAAGGCAGGAGTGCGATCACCAGGCCGAGTGCGAGCAGGGTGTAGCAGACGAAATTGAATATTGGCGTGCGTTCGATCATGTTTGCGACCTCACTTGTAGTGCACGCGCCGCTCGATGAAGCGGAACTGGAAAATGGTGAGCAGGATGACGAGCCCCATCAGGATCATGGATTGGGCTGCGGCACCCGAATAATCGAGGCCCCTGAAGCCGTCGAAATAGATCTTGTAGACCATGAGATCCGTAGCGCGCGCCGGACCGCCCTGGGTCATGACGTCGACGATACCGAAGGAATCCTGGAAGCTTTCGGTGATATTGATGACGAGCAGGAAGAACAGGGTCGGGGTCAGCAGCGGCAATTGGATATCCCGCATCCGGCGCAGCGGCCCCGAGCCGTCCATGGCGGCCGCCTCGATAAGCGAGCGTGGAATGCCCTGCAGTGCCGAAAGGAAGAAAATAAAATTATAGCCGATATATTTCCAGGAAAAGGCGATAACGACGGCGATCATGGCATCCTTGCCGTCAAGCGCCGGGTTCCAGAGCCCGGGCCAGACCTGGTTGATGACCGACAGAAGACCAGCCTCCGGCGCCAGGATGAAGCGGAAGGCAAGGCCGAGGGCGGGAGCGGCAATCGCATAGGGCCAGATGAAGACCGACCGGTAGATTTTGTGGCCGCGCAGTTCACGATCCGTCAGAAGCGCCAGGATGAGCGCCAGCCCCATGGCGATAACAGTCGAACTGAAGCCGAAGATCATGCTGCGGGTGACGGAGTCCCAATAGATCGGATCACTGAGCAGCAGTTTGAAATTGTCGAAACCGACCCAGGCATTGCCGCCGCCCCATGGCTGCTCGAGCGTGAACGCCCAATACAGCGCCTGCGCGCTTGGCCAGTAGAAGAAGACGAAGATCAGCAGCAGCATCGGAAATGCGAAGAGAAGGCCGATCGTCGTCGAGGAGAAAGTGACGCGCTTTTCCATGAGTGGTCGTTTTCGTCCTGGTTTGGTTCTGGCGCGGGCGGCGATGTCGCTCCCGCAGCCTGTGGGGAACGTGCAAAGACGCACCCGGCACGCCAAAGCGGCCGGGTGCGGCTCATATCAGTCGATCAGGGGAGCTGAACGCCCTTGTAGGTCTGCTGGAAGCGACGCAGGAGCTGGTTGCCGCGATCGGCAGCAGAGTCGAGCGAAGCCTGGACATCGGCATTGTTGACGAAGATTGCCTGCAGGCCGTTAGCGATTTCGGTGCGGACCTGGAGCAGGCCACCGAGGCGGATGCCCTTGGCAGCCGTGTCGCCAGCCGGGGAAGCGGTCAGGCTCTGAATGGCAAGTTCGCGACCGGCATAGGGTGCCTTGTCGTAGAAGCCCTGCTTCTTCAGGTATTCGAAGCCGGAGTTACGAACCGGGATATAGCCGGTAACCGTCGACCAGGTGAGAGCTTCTTCCGGCTTTGCGATGAAGTTGAAGAAAGCAGCAGCAGCCTTGTATTCGGCATCCGAATGACCCTTCAGAACCCAGAGCGAAGCGCCGCCAACGTAGGAGCTGTGACGGGTTGCATCGCCATAGGTCGGGAGCATCGAAACGCCCCAGTTCATGCCCTGCTTGGCAGTACGGCCGATGTTGCCATGGTCGCCAACGGAGGTCAGGATGACCTGGCAATCGCCAGCAGCGAAGGCTTCAACGAAGGTCTGGCCGACGGCCTTGTTCTTGATGACGGCGAGCTTGTTGTCGTACCAGGACTTCAGATCCTTGACGTAGCTGACGAGGAGCGGATTCTTGTTGAACACCAGCTCGGCATCGAGGCCTTCAAAGCCGTTCTTCTTCGTAGCGATCGCTTCGCCGTTGACGGCTTCGAACTGCTCAATGTACTGCCAGACTTCGTTGTTGGAGATGTCGAAGCCGAGCGGGCAAGCGTAGCCAGCGTCCTTCAGAGCCTTGAAGTCTTCGCCTGCTTCCTTCCAGGTCGCCGGAGCATGGTCCTTGCCGATCTTGGCGAAGGCGTCCTTGTTCCAGTACAGCAGCGCCGTCGAGGAGTTGAAGGGGAACGAATACATCTCGCCCTTCGACGTTGCGTAGTAGCCGGCGATACCGGAGAAGTAGTCGTTCCAGTCAACATTGTAGCCCATGTCCTTCATGAGCTTGTTGGCCGGGTAGTAAGCGCCCGAAAGCATGATGTCGAGCGTACCGGCATCCGAAACCTGAGCGATGGTCGGCTGCTTGCCGGCGCGGAAGGCAGCGATCGTGTTCTGCAGCGAGGCGTCGTAGGAACCCTGGCTGGTGCAGACGACTTCATAATCGCCCTGGGACTGGTTGAAACGGTCGCACTGTTCCTGAACGCGCTTTGCGATGTCGCCTGAGTTACCGAACCAGAAGTCGATCTTGGTCTTTTCGGCGGCGGCGGCAGGACCAGCAGCAAGGAAGGCTGAAGCGAGAAGGGCGCCTACGGCGCCGAGAAGCTTGGCTTGCATGAGAACCCTCGAAAAATAGGACGCGCCCCCTCTTGAGCGCACGCCGTATTAACTGGTTCAATTTGCGGTAACCAATGAAGTTTCTATGACATGAATAGAGTAGAAAGCTTCTGTCACAAAATATTCATGTCGTAATTTCCTGAACCGTCTGTGAGTGGCTGATAAATTGATTTCTCGCGCTTCGTCGTGGGTGTCGGCTATATTTCATATATATAAGAAATATAGCTGAGTTTACGAAAGCAACTGCTGCTATTCAATTCTATTAATAGATTTTATTATTAGGTTGATTTCGAAAATCTCACGGAGGCTCAATCAAGAACAACCTGTCGCCAGAAGATTTCGACCTCAAAAATAGCTTTGCACAGCTGTGCGTTGAGGTATCGAAATGCGACACGTGATATTCATTTTGCGACATTGCGGTTATTTTGCTTGTTTATTGGGCGCTTCCGGCGTCCCTGAACCGGGCTATTCAAGGCCTTGCGACGCCAGAATGCGTTTCGCCAGTTTCAGATGCGGCAGGTCGAGCATGCGCCCGTCGATCTGGATAACGCCGATATCGGGTGAGATGGCAAAGGCGGCCACAACTTTTTCCGCCCAGGCGATTTCCGCCGCATCCGGCGTGAAGGCGTGGTTGATCGCTTCGACCTGGTTCGGATGGATCGCCATCATGGCCGAGAAACCGTCGCGCCGCGCGCGGGCCGCGTAGGCCGTGAGGCCGTCGAGATCACGGAAATCGGGGTAGACGGTTTCGATGGCAGGAATGGCGGCGGCGTGAGCGCCAAAGAGAATGAGGGAACGGGCGAGCTCGTAGGGCGCGGTATAACGCCCATCGACCTCGCGGGCGGTTGCGGCACCGATCGCGGCAGGCAGATCTTCCGCGCCCCAGGTCAGTCCGCAAAGATGAGACGCGACATCCCGGTAGCTGCCGATCTCGAAGATGGCCGCCGGCGTTTCAGTCGCGATCGGCAGGATGGGAGCGGAGGATGAGAGGCAGCTTGCGAGCTGGTGCACGGATGCCGAACCTTCCGCCTTCGGTAGCATGATCGCGAAGGGGTTAAGATCGCTGAGTGCAGCAATATCGTCCTCGAAGGAAGGCGAGGCGAGGGGATTGATCCGAATGACAAGAGCCGTGTCGGCCGCGCGGCGCATGGTGAAATCGTGCACGGCGTCCCGCGCCTTCGGTTTGTTCTGTATGGAAACGGAATCTTCGAGATCGAGGATGACAGCATCGGCACCCGAGGCGACCGCTTTGTCGAAACGCTCCGGTCGATCGCCGGGCACGAAGAGCAGCGAGCGCAGCCTCATGACGGTTTCACCTGCAGCATGGCGGTGCGCAGACACTGGCAGACTGTCTCGTTTTTCTGGTTCAGCGTGACATGCCGGAAGGTGATGATCCCGGCATCGGGCCGGGAGTTGGAGCGGCGCAGTTCCATCACCTCGGTTTCCACCCGCAGCGTATCGCCGATGAAGACCGGTTTCGGCATCGTCACCTTGTCATAGCCGAGATTGGCGATCAGCGTTCCAAGCGTCGTATCGCCGACCGAGATGCCGACAGTGAGCGCGAAGGTGAACGTGCCATTGACGACGATGCGGCCAAATTCCGTGCCCGCCGCATAATCGGCATCAAGATGCAGCGGCTGCGGGTTATGAGAAAGTGTCGTGAAGAGCAGGTTGTCGGTTTCCGTGACCGTGCGGCGGATCTCGTGGGCAATGCGATCGCCGACCGTCCATTCCTCGAAATAACGGCCGGCCATCACTCCTCTCCCTTCAAGATGCTGGCGACTAGCTGGTTTTCCGAAACTCTTACGCCTGCGGAGACAGGCAATTTGCCGACGATGCCGTCGAAGGGCGCACGCAGCGTATGTTCCATCTTCATCGCTTCCACTGTCAGCAGCCGATCGCCCTTGGCGACATGGTCGCCTTCCGCAACATCGACCGAGATGACAAGGCCCGGCATGGGCGAGAGGATCGCACCATCGCCGGCGCCCTGGTGCGCTTCGACTTCGCTTGCGACAGGCAGGCCGATCGGCCAGGCATTGCCGGCATCGAAAAGGACGATGGTCTCACCGAACCTGACGGCATTGGTTTCGAGGCCGGGCCGGACACGGCCCCAATAGAGATGGCCGCCAACGCGGACGCGCGTGCGGTTATCGCTTGTGCCCGATATGCGTAGGCCGGCAAGCGCAGACCAGGGATCGGTCTCGCCCTTTACGGCCAGCGCCGTAGCGGCCTTATCGATCGTCACCTCGTCGGGCTCTTTTGGAAGCAGGGTCTCGCCGTGACGATCGAGGAAACCGGTGTCGACCTTTGCCGCACGGAAATCTGCGTCGGCGGCGACGCGGGCCAGAAGTCCGGCATTGGATTTGACGGGCCAGACTTCGATATTTTCGCAGGCTTTGGCGAGTTTGGAGAGGGCGATTTCACGGTCCGGACCATGAGCGATGATCTTGGCGATCATCGGATCGTAGAAGGCGGTGATCTCGTTGCCTTCCTCGACGCCGCTGTCGACCCGGACGTAGTCCGGCAAACGCAAATGATCGAGCCGGCCGATCGAGGGCAGATAGCCGGAGGCAGGGTTTTCGGCATAAAGGCGAGCCTCGAAGGCCCAGCCCTTCATCGTGATATCTTCTTGCTGCTTCGGCAGCGGCTCACCTGCGGCGACCTTCAATTGCCATAATACCAAGTCTTCGCCGGTAATGGCCTCGGTTACAGGATGTTCAACCTGCAACCGGGTGTTCATCTCCATGAACCAGATGCGATCCTGACGCAGGCCCTGCGAGGCATCGGCAATGAATTCGATGGTGCCGGCCCCAACATAATCCACCGCCTTAGCGGCCTTGACGGCCGCCTCGCAGATTGCCGAACGAGTGGCGGCGTCGAGGCCGGGGGCAGGCGCTTCCTCGATCACCTTCTGGTGCCGGCGCTGCAGGGAGCAGTCGCGCTCGAAGAGGTGGACGCAGTTGCCGAAGCGGTCGGCGAAGACCTGTACCTCGATATGGCGTGGATTGGTGATGTAGCGCTCGATCAGCACACGATCGTCGCCGAAGGAGGAGGCTGCCTCGCGGCGGCAGGCGGCGAGCAATTCAGGAAGGTCTTCTCGACGGTCCACCCGTCGCATGCCCTTGCCGCCGCCACCGGCAACGGCCTTGACGAGTATGGGATAACCTGTCGCATCCGCCTCGGCAGCGAGCCTTTCGTCGCTCTGATCCTCTCCCATATAACCCGGCGTGACCGGCACGCCGGCTGCCTGCATCAATTGCTTGGCGGCATCCTTGAGACCCATTGCGCGGATTGCGGAAGGTGGTGCACCAATCCAGATGATGCCGGCATTCTCGACCGCTTCCGCAAAATCGGCATTCTCCGAGAGGAAGCCGTAACCAGGGTGGATTGCGGCAGCCCCGGTCCTGTGGGCAGCCTTCAGAATGCGCTCCTGCGAAAGATAGCTTTCGTGCGCCGGCGGCGGAGCGATGGCGACCGCCTCATCTGCTTCCCTCACGAAGGGCAGGCCGGCATCCGCTTCGGAATAGACGGCGATGGTGCGGATGCCGAAGGTTTTCGCCGTGCGGATGATGCGGCGGGCGATCTCGCCCCTATTGGCAATGAGCAGGCTTTCCATCATTGCACCACCTCACATCCGGAAGAGACCGAAGCGCGACCCTTTCGGGATCGGCGCATTCAGGCAGGCGGAAAAGGCAAGGCCCAGCACATCGCGTGTCTGGCGCGGATCGATGATGCCGTCGTCCCACAGGCGGGCGGTGGCATAATAGGGATTGCCCTCTGCCTCATAACCAGCCCGGATCGGCACCTTGAAGGCTTCCTCTTCTGCCGCGGGCCAGCTTTCGCCGCGTGCTTCCATCGCGTCACGGCGGATGGTCGCGAGCACGGAGGCCGCCTGTTCGCCGCCCATGACGCTGATGCGGCTGTTCGGCCAAGTGAAGAGGAAGCGCGGCCGATAGGCGCGGCCGCACATGCCGTAATTGCCGGCACCGAAACTGCCGCCAATGATGACGGTGACCTTGGGTACGGTGGCAGTCGCAACCGCAGTGACCAGCTTCGCCCCGTCCTTGGCGATGCCGCCGGCCTCATAACGGCCGCCGACCATGAAGCCGGAGATGTTTTGCAGGAACAGCAACGGCACGCGGCGCTGGCAGGCGAGCTCGATGAAATGCGCGCCCTTCAGCGCGCTCTCGGAAAAGAGCACGCCATTGTTGGCGATGATGGCGACCGGCATGCCCCAGATGCGGGCGAAGCCGCAGACCAGCGTCGTGCCATAGAGCGGCTTGAACTCATGCAGTTCCGAACCGTCGATGATGCGGCCGATGACCTCGCGCACATCATAGGGTGAACGAACGTCCTCTGGGATGATACCACCAAGATCTTCCGGATCGAGTTTCGGCGGGCGCGGCGCCTGAATGTCGATATCGACTGATTTCACGCTGTTGAGGCTGGCGACGATATCGCGCACGAGAAGCAGCGCATGCTCGTCGTTTTCGGCAACGTGATCGACGACGCCGGAGCGGCGGCCATGGGTTTCGGCGCCGCCGAGTTCTTCGGCGGAAATGATCTCGCCGGTCGCAGCCTTCACCAGAGGCGGACCGGCAAGAAAGATCGTGCCCTGATTGCGCACGATGACCGTCTCGTCGGACATGGCAGGCACATAGGCGCCGCCGGCCGTGCAGCTCCCCATGACGCAGGCGATCTGCGGAATGCCTTCGGCCGACATCTGCGCCTGATTGTAGAAGATCGCTCCGAAATGATCGCGGTCGGGAAAGACCTCGGCCTGATGCGGAAGATTGGCGCCGCCACTGTCAACCAGATAGATGCAGGGCAAGCGGTTCTGCATGGCGATCTCTTGCGCCCGCAGATGCTTTTTCACAGTGAGAGGAAAATAGGCGCCGCCTTTCACCGTGGCGTCATTGGCAACGATCATCACCTCGCGGCCGCAAACGCGGCCGATGCCGGTGATGATGCCGGCCCCCGGCGCCTCGTCGCCATACATGCCGTTCGCCGCCAGCGTGCCGATTTCCAGAAACGGGCTACCGGCGTCGAGCAGCAGCTGAATGCGGTCGCGCGGCAGGAGCTTGCCCTTGCCGGTGTGGCGATCGCGCGCCGTCTTCGGCCCGCCCTCGCGGGTCTTCGCCGAACGCTCATAGAGTTCGTCGATCAGGCTTCCGTTCTTGCTTGCATTGGCCTTGAAGGTTTCGCTGTCGCGATCGATGGCAGAGGAAATCACCGTCATGATGCGATGAGCTCCCGGCCGATCAGGTAGCGGCGGATCTCGTTGGTGCCGGCGCCGATATCGTAGAGCTTGGCGTCGCGCAGGAAGCGCTCGACTGGCCATTCCCTGGTATATCCCGCGCCGCCAAGCGCCTGGATCGCCTCCAGAGACACTTTCACGGCATTCTCGCTGGCAAAGAGAATGGCGGCTGCCGCATCCGAGCGCGTCGTGCGGCCGGCGTCGCAGGCCCGCGCCACGGAATAGACATAGGCACGCGCCGAATTCAGGGCGACATACATGTCGGCGATCTTGCCTTGCATCAGCTGGAAGTCGCCGATCGCCTTGCCGAACTGTTTGCGCTCCCGCACATAGGGCAGCACCACGTCGAGACAGGCCTGCATGATGCCGAGCGGGCCGGCGGCAAGCACTGCGCGCTCATAGTCGAGGCCCGACATCAGGATTTTCACGCCCTGGCCTTCCCGGCCCATCAGCGCTTCGGCCGGCACCTCGCAATCTTGAAAAACCAGCTCGGCCGTGTCGCTGCCGCGCATGCCGAGCTTGGAGAGCTTCTTCGAAACGCTGAAGCCGGGCATGCCTTTTTCGATGATGAAGGCCGAAATGCCTTTCGGCCCGGCCGTTGGATCGGTCTTGGCATAGACGACGAGCACATCGGCATGCGGCGCATTGGTGATCCAGAATTTCGTGCCGTTGAGGACGTAACGATCTCCCTTGCGCTCGGCCTTGAGCCGCATGGACACGACATCCGAGCCGGAGCCGGCTTCGGACATGGCAAGCGAGCCGACATGCTCGCCGGAAATCAGCTTCGGCAGATAGCGGTGCTTCTGCTCAGGCGTTGCCCAGCGGCGGATCTGGTTGACACAGAGATTGGAATGGGCGCCATAGCTCAGGCCAACTGAGGCCGACGCACGCGAGATTTCCTCCATGGCGACGACATGTTCGAGATAGCCGAGACCTGTACCGCCGAACTCCTCCTCCACGGTAATGCCGTGCAGGCCAAGCGCGCCCATTTGCGGCCAGAGCTGGCGTGGAAATGTGTTGCTTTCGTCGATCTCCGCGGCCAGCGGAGCAATGGTGTCGGCGGCAAATCGTGCCGTCGTTTCGCGGATCGCGTCCGCGGTTTCGCCGAGCGAAAAATCAAACATGGCACTCCTCCCGCTAAAATATGTAGCGCGGGTTGCGGCCGGTTCAAAGCTCTCTTGATGATGAGAGTTCCGGTCTTTCAGCGAGCGTTACCAGCGTCGATTTCTTGAAAATATGGAAAATATGGAATATAGGGAAATAAAGTCAGGAGGTTATTTACATGCGACAGTTCACGACGGGTGATCTCAACAAGCAGGTTGGCGATGTCACCGATGCTGCGAGCCGCGAACCGGTCATCCTAACGCGCCACAATAAGCCTCGTTTCGTACTAATGAGTTATGAGTACTATGAGCGAATGCGCACCGGTCGCGATCCACGCCAAGTCCATCTTGTCTCGAAGATGCCGGATGAACATGTCGAGTTATTCGGCGAGGCCATCGAGCAGCTGGCGCGCGGCGAAGGTTATGACGATGGGCCGTGAGTTTCGTCCTGGGGAAGTGATAAGTTATCCCTATCTTTGGGCATGGCAGCAAGAGCGCGGCGAGACCGAGGGACGGAAACAGCGGCCAGTCTGTGTCGTTATCGCGATCCGCAATGCGGCAGATGGAAACACACACATCCTCCTTCTGGCGATTACGACGCAGCCGCCGCAGGCAGGCCGGATCGCATTGGAAATTCCCGATATCGAGCGGCGGCGGGCCGGTCTCGATGACCTCAGCAGAGCTGGATCGTCGTTGACGAATATAATTACGATATTGCTGAGCGCTCCTGGTATCTTGAACCTGATCAGGAGTTCCTTGGCCGTTTCAGCAAATCCTTTGTGATGCAGATTGCTGCCCTGTTCGTCAAAACTCGAAGTGTATCGGTCCGCGTCAGCCGACTAGATTGATAGGTCCTGATTGCCTGTTTCTTCCTTGCGAAATGCCTCGGGACTCTTGCCCATCCATTTCCGGAAGGCCCGGAAGAAGGCGCTGGGTTCGGAGTAGCCAAGCTGTACGGCAATCTCGCCGATGGTCTTCGACGTGTTCATCAACATGTCGACGGCGAGATCACGGCGGATGTCGTCCTTGATGCCGGCATAGCTCTGGCCCTCGTCATGCAGGCGGTGCCGCAGCGTCGAGGACGGCATGCGCATGTCGGCTGCGAGTATGTGAAAGCTCGACCAAGCGGCTGGCGAGGTCTGGGAGAGGCGGCGGCGGACAGCGGCGGCGATGCCGGCATCGTAGCGATAGCGCACGAGAATATTGGCTGGAGCGCCCCGCAGGAATTGCTTCAAGGCCTGTTCGCTGCGCGAAATCGGCAGATCGAGCAGAGAGCTGTCGAAGCCGAGCCGACTGATCGGTTGCGAGAAGCGCACCGGCGCGCCAAAGAAAAGCCGGTAATCAGCGCCCTGGCTTGGTTCCGGGCAACGGAAATCGACGAGGCGGATCGGGATGCGACGTCCGACCAGCCAGCAGATAATGCCATGCAGGATGATCCAATAGGTGCGATAGGCAAAGGCCGAACGCGGCTCGCCGGCGTCCCGAAGTTCGATCTGTGCGAGCCCGTCACTGATGACGAGCGTACCGCGCGGATCGTCCAGAACGACATCGAGGAAGCGCAAGGCCCGCCGCAAGGCGTGGCCGAGAGTCGGTGCATGCAGCACACAATGGCAGAGCAGCGTGAAGCTGCCGCTGCGCATCGGCCGGGCGCCCATGCCGAAGAATTCGTCGTCGAGTTCTGCGGCAATAGCCAGCCACAACGCGCCATAGGTCTCGGCCGACACCGGCTGATCGATTACCGGTGGGAGCCCGAGCTTGGCCAGAAGAGGCGCCACCGGTTTGCCAAGCCGGCGCAGGCTGTCGAGAGCTTCCTCGACAAACCCTGATGCGATCATACGTCGCTCGATTTCAGCCATAGCCGCTCCATCATGACAAATTGAAAATGGCAAAACTGGCCGAAATAATGGAGCAGTTGCGTCATCGCTTGCAATAGGCCGAAGGAATAGAATCGGGTTTCGGCGGGCTCTGGAGGAGATATCTGCCGGGCAGGGAGGAACGATCCGTGCAGATCAGCGGCGCAAGTTTCATCGTCACCGGCGGCGGCTCCGGGCTCGGAGCAGCAACAGCACGCATGCTCATCGAAGCCGGTGGGCGTGTGACGATCGCCGATCTCAACGTGGATACAGGCGAGGCGACCGCCCGCAGGCTCGGGCAGGATGCGCGCTTCGTCCGGGCTGACGTGACCGATGATCAGGATGGTGCTGCGGTAATCGCCGCTGCAATGGATGCATTCGGCATGCTTCGCGGGCTTATCAATTGTGCCGGTGTGGCGCCCGCCGAAAAGGTGATCGGCCGTGACGGCCCGCATCGGCTGGAAAGTTTTGCCCGCACCATTACCATCAATCTCATCGGCACCTTCAACATGATCCGGCTTGCCGCCGCTGCCATCCAGAATGCTGAGCCGGATGCGGAAGGTGAGCGCGGCGTGATCATCAATACGGCTTCGGCCGCTGCTTTCGACGGGCAGATCGGTCAGGCTGCCTATGCGGCCTCCAAGGGCGGTGTTGCGGCAATGACGCTGCCGATCGCCCGCGAGCTTGCGCGTCACGGCATTCGTACCGTGTCGATTGCGCCCGGCATTTTCGAAACACCGATGATGGCAGGCATGCCGGCGGAGGTGCGGGAAGCGCTTGGAAAGAGCGTGCCTTTCCCGCCGCGTCTCGGGCATCCGGCGGAGTTTGCCGCGCTGGTGCGCCATATCCTGGAAAACAGCATGCTGAACGGCGAGGTCATCCGCCTCGATGGGGCATTGCGCATGGGCGCGCGCTGAGCGTCTGGCCCGAAGGAGGACAAATGGCCTTGCAGGATCCCATCGTCATCGTAGGCGTGGCTCGTACACCGATCGGCAGTTTCCAGGGCGAACTTAGAGATGCCTCGGCCCCTGAGCTTGGCGCGACGGCAATCCGTGCAGCACTTCAGCGCAGCGGCGTTGCGGCCGATGCAGTCGAGGAAGTGGTCTTCGGTTGTGTATTGCCGGCCGGCCAGGGGCAGGCGCCGGCCCGCCAGGCTGCGATCCATGCCGGACTGCCCTTTGCGACAGGCGCCAGCACCGTCAACAAGATGTGCGGTTCCGGCATGAAGGCGGTCATGATGGCGCATGATCTGATCGCTGCCGGCAGCGCTTCAGTGGCGATCGCAGGCGGTATGGAAAGCATGACGAATGCGCCCTATCTCCTTGATCGTGCCCGTGCCGGTTACAGGCTCGGCCACGGGCGGGTCGTGGATCATATGTTCCTCGACGGGCTGGAGGATGCTTATGACAAGGGGCGCTTGATGGGCAGCTTCGCAGAGGATTGCGCCGAAGCCTATCAGTTTACGCGCGAGGCGCAGGACGCCTATGCGGTGACCTCGCTGACGCGGGCGCAGAAGGCGATTGCCGAAGGCTATTTTGACAGAGAAATCGTGCCCGTGACGATGAAATCCGGCAAGGGCGAGCAGGTGGCAAGTCGCGACGAACAGCCGGGCAAGGCGAGGCCTGATAAGATCCCGACCCTGAAGCCGGCGTTCCGCGACGGCGGTACGGTCACGGCCGCCAATTCGAGTTCGATCTCTGATGGAGCAGCCGCGCTCGTGCTGATGCGTCGTTCGGAGGCGGATCGTCGCGGGCTGAAGCCGCTCGCCACCATTCTCGGTCACGCCACGCATTCGCAGGAACCCAGTCTCTTCGCCACCGCGCCGATCGGCGCCCTGCAGAAACTCTCTGACCGCACTGGCCTGCCGCTTTCCGAGGTCGATCTCTTCGAGATCAACGAGGCATTCGCCGTCGTTGCCATGGCGGCGATGCGCGACCTCGACCTACCGCATGACAAGGTCAATGTGCATGGCGGCGCCTGTGCGCTCGGCCATCCGATCGGGGCTTCCGGCGCCCGCATTCTGGTGACGTTATTGGCGGCGCTGGAGCGTTATGACCTGAAGCGGGGCATGGCGGCGCTTTGCATCGGCGGTGGCGAGGCGACCGCCGTTGCGATCGAGCGGCATTAGGGAAAGGGGAGGACAGATGATCCTTTCCGAACTTCAGCAGCAAATCTGCGATCTGGCTCGTGATTTCGCTCGGGAACGCCTGGCGCCCGGAGCGGCAAAACGCGACCGGGAATCTCTCTTCCCCCGCGAAGAACTGAAGGAAATGGGTGAGCTCGGGCTTCTCGGCATGCTGGTGCCCGAGGCTTATGGCGGATCTGATACCGGTGTCATTGCCTATGCCGCGGCACTCGAGGAAATAGCAGCCGGCGACGGTCCCTGCTCCACCATCATGAGTGTGCACAGTTCGGTCGGCTGCGTGCCCATCCTGAAATTCGGCAATGAGGAGCAGCGCCAACGTTTCCTGCCGAAGCTTGCCAGCGGCGAGTGGATTGGCGGTTTTGCGCTGACCGAGGCACAGGCGGGCTCCGATGCCTCGAACCTCAAGACGCGGGCGCGACGCGACGGCGATCACTACGTGCTCGACGGCGCCAAGCAGTTCATCACTTCGGGCAAGAACGGACATGTTATCATCGTCTTTGCCGTCACCGATCCCGATGCCGGCAAGAAGGGCATCACTGCCTTCATCGTGCCGACCGATACGCCAGGTTACGAGGTGATACGGGTCGAGGAAAAGCTTGGCCTGCATTCCTCCGATACCTGCCAGATCGCCTTCAATGGCATGCGTATTCCAGCCGAGCTTCGGCTCGGCGAGGAGGGGGAAGGCTACCGGATCGCACTTGCCAATCTTGAGGGCGGGCGGATCGGCATTGCGGCGCAGGCCGTCGGCATGGCGAAGGCGGCCTTCGAGGCGGCACGCGATTATGCCCGCGAACGCAGCGCCTTCGGCAAACCGATCGCCGACCATCAAGCGGTTGCCTTTCGGCTTGCCGATATGGCAACGCGCATCGAGGCGGCCCGGCAACTCGTCTTCCATGCTGCCTGGCTCCGGGAGGCCGGATTGCCATGTCTGTCGGAGGCTTCGATGGCCAAGCTCTTTGCCTCCGAAATGGCCGAACGTGTCTGCTCCGATGCGATCCAGATCCATGGCGGTTATGGCTATATGGCCGACTATCCGGTGGAGCGCATCTATCGCGACGTCCGTATCTGCCAGATCTACGAGGGAACAAGCGACGTGCAGCGCATGGTGATTGCCCGCAACTTATAAGAACGAGGCCTGCTTCTGGAGGAGAGAGGCGGAGCCGATAAAGGGAGGAAGGAGACCATATGGTGGAATCTGCTCGTTTGAGCCTGCATGTCCCCGAACCTGCCGTCCGTCCGGGCGGCCAACCCGATTTTTCCAACGTCAAGATTGCAAAGGCCGGTGCCGTGCCCCGACCGGAGGTCGATGTCGCATCCGAGGATATCCGCGACCTTGCCTATTCGATCATCCGTGTGCTCAATCGCGACGGCGAGGCCGTTGGCCCCTGGGCAGGGTCGCTCTCCGACGAGGAACTGCTGACCGGGCTTCGCAACATGATGAAGCTGCGCGCCTTCGATGCCCGCATGCTGATGGCGCAACGCCAGGGCAAGACCTCCTTCTACATGCAGCATCTCGGCGAAGAGGCCGTCAGCTGCGGCTTCCGCAAGGCACTGCGGAAGGGCGACATGAACTTCCCGACCTACCGGCAGGCTGGCCTGCTCATCGCTGACGACTATCCGATGGTCGAGATGATGAACCAGATCTATTCGAACGAGAGCGATCCGCTGCGCGGCCGGCAGCTGCCCATCATGTATTCCTCCAAGGAACACGGCTTCTTCACGATCTCGGGCAATCTCGCCACGCAATATGTGCAGGCGGTCGGCTGGGCCATGGCCTCGGCGATCAAGAACGACAGCCGCATAGCAGCCGGCTGGATCGGTGACGGTTCGACGGCGGAATCGGACTTCCATTCGGCGCTGGTCTTCGCCTCTACCTACAAGGCACCGGTCATTCTCAACATCGTCAACAATCAGTGGGCGATCTCCACCTTCCAGGGCATTGCCCGCGGCGGGTCCGGCACCTTTGCTGCCCGTGGTCTCGGTTTCGGCATTCCGGCGCTGCGCGTCGATGGCAACGACTATCTCGCTGTTCACGCTGTCGCCCGCTGGGCGGCGGAGCGGGCACGCCGCAATCTCGGTTCGACGCTGATCGAATATGTCACCTATCGCGTCGGCGCCCATTCGACGTCCGACGATCCGAGCGCCTATCGCCCGAAGACGGAATCCGAAGCCTGGCCGCTCGGCGATCCCGTCCTGCGGCTGAAGAAACACCTGATCGTCAGGGGCGTCTGGTCGGAGGAGCGCCATACTCAGGCCGAAGCGGAAATTCTGGATGAGGTGATCGAGGCCCAACGTCAGGCCGAAGGGCACGGCACGCTGCATGACGGCGGCAAGCCATCGGTGCGCGATATCTTCGAGGGGGTCTATGCCGAGATGCCGCCGCACATTCGTCGTCAGCGGCAGAAGGCGGGGTACTGATATGGCCAGGATGACGATGATCGAGGCCGTGCGCAGCGCCATGGACGTCTCGATGGCGCGCGACGACAATGTCGTGGTGTTCGGTGAGGATGTCGGCTATTTCGGCGGCGTTTTCCGCTGCACGCAGGGCCTGCAGGCAAAATACGGCAAGACGCGCTGTTTCGACACGCCGATCAGCGAATCCGGTATCGTCGGCACGGCAATCGGCATGGCCGCCTATGGGCTGAAGCCCTGCGTCGAGATCCAGTTCGCCGACTATATGTATCCGGCTTACGATCAGCTGACCCAGGAAGCGGCGCGTATCCGCTATCGCTCCAACGGCGATTTCACCTGCCCGATCGTCGTGCGCATGCCGACCGGCGGCGGCATTTTTGGCGGCCAGACGCACAGCCAGAGCCCGGAAGCGCTTTTCACCCATGTCTGCGGCCTGAAAGTGGTCGTGCCCTCCAATCCTTACGACGCCAAGGGCCTGCTGATATCAGCCATCGAGGATCCCGATCCCGTCATGTTCCTGGAGCCGAAGCGGCTCTATAACGGACCCTTCGACGGTCACCACGAAAGACCGGTGACACCATGGTCGAAGCATGATCTCGGCGAAGTGCCGGAGGGGCACTATACGATCCCGATCGGCAAGGCCGAGGTGCGGCGCACGGGCTCGGCCGTGACTGTCGTCGCTTACGGCACGATGGTGCATGTGGCGCTTGCCGCTGCCGAGGATGTCGGCATCGACGCCGAGGTGATCGATCTCAGAAGCCTCCTTCCGCTTGATCTCGATACGATCGTCAAATCCGTCACCAAGACCGGGCGCTGCGTCGTGGTTCACGAAGCCACGCTGACCTCCGGTTTCGGCGCGGAGGTCGTTTCGTTGGTGCAGGAACATTGCTTCTATCAGCTCGAAGCCCCGGTCGTGCGCGTCGCCGGCTGGGACACGCCCTATCCGCACGCGCAGGAATGGGATTATTTCCCTGGACCCGGCCGCGTCGGGCGGGCGCTCGCCGAAGTCATGGAGGCCTGAGCCATGGGCGAATTCACCATCAAGATGCCCGATGTCGGCGAAGGCGTCGCCGAGGCTGAGCTCGTGGAATGGCATGTGAAGACGGGCGATCCGGTGCGCGAGGACATGGTGATCGCAGCTGTCATGACCGACAAGGCCACGGTGGAAATCCCGTCGCCTGTCAGCGGTAGGGTGACCTGGCTTGCCGGAGAGATCGGCGACCGCATTGCCGTCAAGGCGCCGCTGGTGCGCATCGAGACATCGGGGGAGATCGGCGCAACGAAGCTTGAAGCACCCTCGCAGCCGCAGCTTGCCGAGCCGGTGAAAGTGGAGGCGTCCAAACCCGCTCCGAAGCCGCCCGCACCCGCAACCCCATCTCCATCCTCACCTGCCGAAAAACCGCTTGCCGCGCCGTCCGTACGGCTCTTTGCGCGCGAGAGCGGCGTGGATCTGCGGCAGGTACAGGGCACCGGGCCGGCTGGCCGCATCCTGCGTGAGGATGTCGAACAGTTCCTGAACCAGGGTGCAGCGCCTGTCTCGGCACGAACTGGTCTGGCGAAGAAGACGACGACCGAAGAGATCAAGCTGACCGGCCTTCGCCGCCGTATCGCAGAGAAGATGGTGCTCTCGACGTCGCGCATTCCCCACATCACCTATGTGGAGGAGGTGGATATGACGGCGCTCGAGGAACTGCGCGCAACCATGAATGCCGACCGCAAGGCCGGTCATCCCAAGCTGACGGTCCTGCCCTTCTTGATGCGGGCTCTGGTCAAGGCGATCTCCGAACAGCCCGATGTCAACGCCACCTTCGACGACGATGCCGGCATTATCACGCGTTACAGCGCCGTGCATATCGGCATCGCGACGCAGACCCCGGCGGGCCTGACCGTGCCCGTCGTGCACCATGCCGAAGCGCGTGGCATCTTCGATTGTGCTATCGAAATGAACCGGCTGGCAGAGGCTGCGCGCTCCGGCACAGCGACACGCGACGAACTGTCAGGCTCGACGATCACCATCAGCTCGCTCGGCGCGCTCGGCGGCATCGTCTCGACACCCGTCATCAATCATCCGGAAGTGGCGATTATCGGCGTCAACAAGATTGCCACGCGGCCGGTCTGGGACGGCACGCAATTCGTGCCGCGCAAGATGATGAACCTTTCCTCCAGCTTCGATCACCGCATCATCGACGGCTGGGATGCGGCAACCTTCGTGCAGCGTATTCGCACGCTGCTCGAAACGCCGGCGCTCATTTTCATCGAAGGCTGAGCCATGAAAGAGATTGTCTGCAAGCTCCTCGTCATCGGCGCCGGCCCCGGTGGTTATGTCTGCGCCATCCGTGCCGGCCAGCTTGGTATCGATACCGTCATCGTCGAGGCCGGCAAGCCCGGCGGCACCTGCCTGACGGTCGGCTGCATTCCCTCCAAGGCGCTTATTCATGCGGCAGAGGAATTCGATGCTGCGCAAAGCATGCTGGCGGGCAAGAACCCGATGGGTATCCGTGTCGAGGGCGCCTCCATCGACCTCGCCCGGACAGTCGCCTGGAAGGATGGCATTGTCGGCCGGCTGACCAGTGGTGTCTCCGGTCTCTTACAGAGGGCACGGGTCAAGATCGTGCACGGTCGCGCGCACTTCCGGGACGGCAAGACGGTGGAGGTCGAAACAGAAACCGGCCAGCAGATCATCCGCGCCGAGACCGTGGTGATTGCGACAGGCTCCGATCCGGTGGAACTCCCGAACCTGCCTTTCGGCGGCCGCGTCATCTCCTCGACAGAGGCGCTGTCATTGGGGGAATTGCCGAGAAATCTCGTCGTCGTCGGCGGCGGCTATATCGGGCTGGAGCTCGGGACAGCCTTTGCGAAGATGGGATCTCAGGTAACGGTGGTCGAAGCCACGCAGCAGGTGCTGCCGTTATATGACGCGGACTTGGTGCGGCCTGTCATGCGCAAATTGACCGAGCGGGGCATTCGCGTGCTGACCGGTGCCAAGGCAATCGGCCTGTCCGATACCGGCGAAGGACTTGTCATAGAAACGCCCGACGGTCGGCAGCAGGCACTTGCCGCGGACCGTATTCTCGTGACGGTCGGCCGCCGTCCGAGAACGGCGGGCTCGGGCCTCGAAGAGCTCGACCTCGATCGCGCCGGCCCCTATCTCAGGATCGACGATCGTTGCCGCACCTCCATGCGCGGCATCTATGCCATCGGCGATGTCACCGGCGAGCCGATGCTGGCGCATCGGGCCATGGCCCAAGGGGAGATGGTCGCGGAAATCGTTGCGGGCAGGAAACGCGCCTGGGACAAGCACTGCATCCCGGCGATTTGTTTCACAGATCCGGAGATCGTCAGCGCCGGCCTGTCACCGGCGGAAGCGCGCGCCCAGGGCTATGATATCAGGACTGGCCAGTTTCCCTTCAGCGCCAATGGGCGGGCGATGACCATGCTTTCGGAGGAGGGGTTCGTGCGGGTGGTGGCAAGGGCAGATACCAATCTCGTGCTCGGCCTGCAGGCGGTGGGCGCTGGTGTCTCGGAACTTTCGGCCGCCTTTGCGCTCGCCATCGAAATGGGTGCCCGGCTGGAAGATATCGCCGGCACGATCCATGCTCATCCAACCCGCAGCGAGGCGGTGATGGAAGCCGCACTCAAAGCCTTGGGGAACGCGCTGCATATGTGAGCTTGGGTGCAAACTGTCTTACTGCGCCTTTGGCTCTGCGCCGGTCGAGCGTCTTGCGACGAGTTCTCCCGACAAGCGGATGATCGTCGCTGCCCGCAGCAGCGCCGACGTATCTCCCTCGATCATTTCAACGACGACCCGGACAATTTCGTCGACCGGCTGGCGAAAGGTGGTGAGGTTGTAATGCGGCCAGCCGGCCATCGGAATGTCATCGAAACCCGCAACGAAGATGTCGTCAGGAACGCGGCAGCCGGCTTCTTCCCGCAGCGCATCGATGCCGCCGATTGCCAGGATGTCGTTGGCAAAGAAAATCGCGTCGGTGCTCTTCTTGGCCGCGATTTCGAGTGCGGCCTTGCGGCCGGCATAATAGCTGTATTCCTGTCCTTCGATCTGGGCGCTCAGCGTCATGCCAAGCTCCGCAATCCGCGTGACGAAACCGTTCTGGCGTTCGCGGTTGGTGGTCGTGTGGCTGAGGCCGGCGACGTAGGCGACCCTGCGAGCGCCCTGCTGATAGAAATGATCGGCCAGCGCCCGGGCGCCCTCGGCATTGTTGCAGGCGACACAGCTGAGGTTGGTATCTTCGATGACGCGGTTGATCAGGATGGCGGGACGGCCTTCCGTTGCCCAGCTCAATGTAGAACCCGAGAGGATGGTAGCAGAAATGACGATGACGGCGTCCACGTTATAGCGGCGTAGCGCCGAGAGCTGCTCCTCGAGGTTGGAGCCCTTGGTGATGTTGAAGAGAAGGCTCTGCAGGCCGATGCGCTGCAGCGACCGGGAGAGTTTCTCGATGAGACCCGGATAGAAGGGGTTCTGCATATCGGAGACGACGATGCCGATGATGTTCGTCCGGCTCTTCGACAGCATGCTGGCGATCGCGTTCGGCTGATAGTCAACTTCAGCCGCATATTTCAGGATCCGCTCACGCAGATCCGCCGCGATGCTCGCGCCCGGGGTAAATGCGCGCGAGACGGCCGACTGGCTTACGCCGAGCATACGCGCCAATTCACGAGCCGTCATCGGCTTGCGGCTCAGCGCTTCACCGGACGGCTCCCCCTGCAAGGACGGTAATCCCTGTTTGCGCATGATCCATTTCCCCGGTTGCCAGTCCTTATCTTTCCATCCTTTTTGCATTCGGATGCAATAATTTCAACCGCTTCCTACGCATGGCTGAAAATTCTTATTTCGATAGCTTTTCGACTTCGAAAAGAGATGGATGCGTGCGTTGCAGCGTCAAAACATCCCAAGAAATAAGGAATACTCTGGCTTTCTTATGTTGGATATCCGGAACCGGTATTTTTGCAGATTCTGACATAAAACCTGTTCCGATTTCAAGCCAATCGCCATGTTGCATACGGATGCAAATTAGTTGATGCTCCCATCAACGACAATATCGGCGCTGAAAAAGGCGCGTTCTCCGAGGGAATGCCAGTGGGTACGATCATCAAGTCCGTCGAAGCTTTTCAGGTGAAGTGGGAGCCCAACGAGCCGCCGGGTCGCCGCACAGCCTTCGTGCGCGTGACGACCGAAGACGGTATCGTCGGCCATGGCGAAGCCTCGCCGATGATGGGCGGCGAGCACTCGCTCGGCGTCGTCCGAGATTTCGCAGCCTCGCTCATCGGCGCCGATGCGCTCGACCAGGCGGTCCTCTACGACCGTTTGCTGCATAAATATGTGAAGCTCGGTCCGGAAGGCGCCGTTACCGGCGCGCTTGCCGCCCTCGATATCGCTCTTTGGGATATCAAGGGCAAGTATTTCAATCAGCCCGTCTACAAGCTGCTCGGCGGCGCCTGGTGCACGGAACTGCCTTTCTATGCCTCGATCGGCAACAATGCCGGCCGCACCGTCGATGAAACTGTTCGCCTGGTCGAGCAGCGCTGGAAGACCGAAAAGCCGGCCGCTATCAAAATCCGCTGGGACGGCGACCGTACGCGTCAGGACTATGACATTCCGGGCGACATCGCCAAGGCCAAGGCCGTGCGCAAGCTGGTGGGCGACGATTTCCCGCTCGCTTTCGACGCCAACAACCAATATTCCGTCGGCGGCGCCATCCGCGTCGGCCGCGCGCTCGAAGAGCTCGGTTATGTCTGGTTCGAAGAGCCGGTCCAGCACTATAACGTGCGCGCCATGGGCGAGGTCGCCCAGCGCCTCGACATCACCGTGTCGGCCGCCGAACAGTCCTATACGACCCAGGCCGTCGTCGACATGATCAATGCGGGCGTGCGCATGGTACAGCCTGACATCGTCAAGATGGGCGGCATTACCGGTCTCATGCAGTGCGCGTCGATCTGCTTTGCCCACGGCGTCGAGCTCGTTCCGCACCAGACGCAGCCGACCATCGCCCACGTGGCGAACCTGCATGTGCTGGCAACGCTGATGCACAACACCAAGCCCGCCGAATTCTCCGATCCGTCGACACGCATGCATGTCGGCTTCGCCAATCCGCCGATTCCGGAAGACGGCAAGTTCAAGGTGCCGTCCGGCCCGGGCCTCGGCCTGATCGTCAACGATGCTGAACTCGACAAGCGGCGAAGCTGAATATTCTGACACATGGGAGGAAATGACATGAACCTGAGAAGACGCCAATTTCTGGAATTGAGCGCAGCCACAGCTGCGATGAGTATGCTCCGCCCCGCTCTCGCCCGTGCGGCGAGCGATCCCGATACGATCCGCATCGGCATTGCCGCCAACGGCCCGCGCACCAGCGATCCGAACTACACGACGCAGGGCGGCGACAATTGGGCGACCGAGCAGATGTACGAACAGCTCGTGCGCCCGGATGACGGCACCTTCGCCACCACGCCAGATCAGTATCGCCCGACGCTTGCAACCGAATGGTTTGCCTCATCCGATGCCAAGACCTGGACTTTCAAGCTGCGCCAGGGCGTGCAGTTCCACAAGGGTTTTGGCGAAATGACGTCGGAAGACGTCGTCTTCTCTTTCAAGCGCGCCATGGCCGACGGCACGAACAAGCCGATCCTGTCGAATATCGCCGATGTCGTCGCTACCGGCCCCTATGAGGTCGTCGTCACGCTGAAGAATTCCGACGTGAACCTCCTGGGCACGTCGATCTTCCTCAACAATACCGCGATCGTCTCCAAGAAAGCTGTCGACCAGATGGGTGCGGAGAAGTTCAAGACCGATGCGGTTGGCACCGGTCCCTACGAACTTACGCGTTTCGACAGCAAGTGGGGCACGGCGCTTAAGCGTCATGAAACTTACTGGGGCGAGAAAGCGAAGGTCGCCAAGGTCGAATCCGTCTACATCGCCGACACGACGGCGCGCACGCTGGCGCTGCTGGCAGGTGATGTCGATATGATCGAGGCCGTCCGCGCACCGGGCTGGGTCGACTCCATGTTGCAGCGTGACTCGACCCTGCAGTTCGACATGACGTCGCCGGGTTCGTTCAACACGCTGCATATCAACCTCAAACGCAAGCCCTTCGACAATATCAAGGTGCGTCAAGCGATTGTGTATGCTGTCGATCGCCATGCGGTTGCCGAGGCCATGAAGCCGATGGGGGGCTTTACCGCCGACCTTCAGCCGGAATCCTTCCCGGGCGGTTTCAAGACCGAAGAGCTGCCGCCGGAGCTTCAGTACAATTACGATCCTGACAAGGCCAAGGCTCTGCTCGTCGAAGCCGGCTTCCCCGATGGTTTCGACTTCGACAGCAATGTCAGCCAGCGCGAGGACTATGCGTCGATCATGCTGATCGTGCAGGAGCAACTGCGTGCTGTCGGCATGCGCATGAACCTGCACATCGGCGATCACACCGCCTATCACGCTGACAATCAGCACGACAAGAATACGCTCGCCCTGCATTCGTCCAGCTATCCGCCGATCCCGACCCAGCTTTACGTTCAGCAGCTTTCGACGAAAGCGGAAGTCAAGCCGGACGGAACGGGCGGCATCAATTACAGCCACTACGGCGTAGCCATGCCCGGTATCGACGACCTGCTTGCCAAGGCGCTGCAGGCGACCGATTACAAGGCCTATGTCGACTATTGCAGGCAGATCGAACTTCAGGTCCTGCGTGATCTGCCGCTGATTGGCATGTCGACGCTCTCCTTCACAGTCGCCCGCAACGCACGCCTTGACCTCGGCTACAAGGTACAGAGCGGCTATGCGCGCTGGCGCTTCCATCACGCCACCAAGAAGGCCTGATCACAGGTCGTGATGAATACGAGTGAATGACCATGGCTAGATATTTTCTCCTCCGGCTGGCGGATGCCATTCCGACAATCTGGCTGGTGCTCACGCTCGTGTTCATCGCGATACGTATCCTGCCTGGCGATCCGGCGATTGCGGCTCTGGGAGACATGGCTCTCCCGGAGCAACTGGCAGCCTTCCGCCACAAGATGGGGCTCGATGTGCCGCTCTGGCAGCAATACATCAACTTTTTGATCGGCGTGCTCAGCCTCGATTTTGGCCAGTCCTATATGAACGGCGAGCCGGTGCTGAACCTGATCGCCGCCAATCTTCCCTACACGATCGAACTCACCGTTGCGGCGATGATCATCGGCGTTGGTGCGGGTGTGCCCTTCGGCGTGCTGGCCGCAACCCACCGCGACCGGCTGCCGGATTCCGGCATGCGCGTCTTTGCCCTGCTCGGTTATGCCATTCCGGATTTCTATCTCGGCGCACTGTTGCTGATCGGCTTTGCGCTGAACCTCGGCTGGTTCCCGATCAATGGTGGTGGCGATGGTTTCATGGACCGCATGTATCATATCGCCCTTCCGGCGCTGACGCTCGCACTCGTCAAGGCCGCTTTCATCGGCCGGTTGACGCGGACGGCGCTTCTGGAAACACTTGGCAAGGATTATGTCCGCACCGCCCGCGCCAAGGGTGCTCGCGAACCTCGCGTCATCTATCGCCACGGTCTGCGCAATGCGCTGTTGCCGCTCTCGACCGGCATGGGTCTCAGTCTGCTTGCCACGCTGTCTGGCTCGGTTGCCGTTGAGCTGGTCTTCAACAGGCCTGGTCTCGGACGCCTCCTCATACAGGCGATCAATGAGCGTGATTACGGCATCATCCAGGGCGGCGTCGTTGTCTTCGCGCTTCTCGTCCTCCTCATCAATCTGGTGATGGATCTTCTCTATATCGTCATCGATCCTCGCATCGGGGTGAAATAATGAGCACCATCACTCAAACGTCGGGATCACCTTTGCAGGTTGCAGAACAGCCCTTGCTGGCACCTGCGCCAGGCCTGTTGTCGCTTCTGTCCCGAACCCTGCTGCGACGACCATCGACCCTCTTTGCGCTGGCGATCGCGCTCGTCTTCTTCGTGATTGCGGTCTTTGCGCCGATGCTTGCGCCTTATGATCCGCTGGCCCAAAGCATCCTCTCAATCAACAAGGCTCCATCGGCCGCGCACTGGTTGGGTACGGACCAGTTCGGGCGCGATGTCCTCTCGCGCATGATCCACGGTTCGCGCAATTCGCTGCTCTTCGGCCTGATCTCGCCTGCGCTGGCCGCGCTGCTCGGCACCGCGCTCGGCGTGACCGCCGGCTATTTCGGCGGGCTGGTTGATCGTATCATCAGCCGCCTCATCGATCTGTTGCTTGCTTTTCCTGAGCTCCTGCTCGCGATCATCATCGCAGCCGTGCTCGGTGGCGCCTTCTGGAACATCATTGCCGTCATCACCGTCGCCTTCATTCCCGGTTTTGCCCGTGTGGCCCGCGCCTCGACCCTGTCGGTTAAGCAGGAACCCTATGTGGAGGCGGCCATTGCCGTAGGCGTGCGCACGCCCGTCATCATCTTCCGGCACGTCATTCCGAACATTGCGGCACCAATCGTCGTGTTGATGACGCTCTGGGTCGCCTCCGCCATTCGTCTGGAAGCCTCGCTGAGCTTTCTCGGCATCGGCACCCGCGCTCCCAATCCGAGCTGGGGCAATATCATCCGCGATGGTCTCAACAATCTCTTCGGATCGCCCTGGCCAATCATTGCCGCCGGTTTCGCCATCACCTGCGTGGTGCTGTCCTTCAACCTGATCGGCGATGCGGTGCGCGACATGCTGGACCCGGAGACGAACCAATGACGTCAAAAACGCAGTCTCCATTGCTCAAGGTCGATAATATCGCCGTCGAGTTCGGCCCGAAGGATTCGCCGATCCGTGTGGTGAACGGCGTATCCTTCGAGATCGAAGCCGGTGGTTCGGTCGGCATCGTCGGCGAGTCCGGCTCGGGCAAGTCGATCACATCGCTGGCGATCATGGGGTTGATCCCCAACCCGCCTGGCCGTATCGCCCAAGGGCGCATCGAGCTCGAAGGCGTCAATCTTCTCGATCTGCCGAAGACGAAGCTGCCCGAAATCCGCGGCCGCGATATCGCGATGATCTTTCAGGAGCCGATGAGTTCGCTGAACCCGGTCATGACGATCGGCGATCAGATCGGCGAAGCGATCATGCTGCATGAGAAGATGAGCCGCGGAGAGCGCCGCGCCCGTATCATCGAACTCCTGGAGCTCGTCGGCATCCCTAATCCGAAGGGACGTCTCGATGCCTATCCGCACCAGTTTTCGGGTGGGATGCGCCAGCGCGTGATGATCGCCATGGCGGTCGCCTGCAATCCGAAACTTCTGATTGCCGATGAGCCGACGACCGCACTCGACGTCACCATCCAGGCGCAGGTGCTTGACCTGATGGCGAGGGTGCGAAAGACGCTGAACACGGCCGTGCTGCTGATTTCGCACGATCTTGGGGTGATCGCTGAAGTCTGCGATCGGGTCATTGTCATGTATGCGGGGCGAGTGGTCGAGGACGCCGATGTCCGCTCGATCTTCAGGAATCCAAGCCACCCCTACACGCGCGGCCTGCTGCAATCCATTCCGCGTCTCGATGACGAACGCTCGCGTCTCTATCAGATCCCCGGTTCCGTGCCGCTCGCCGGCACGGTCAAGCAGGGCTGTCCCTTTTATGCCCGCTGCAGCGACCGGATCGACAAGTGTGCGGCCGAGATGCCGCCCATGTTCACCGTTTCAGAACGCCACAAGGCGGCCTGCTGGGTCACCGCCGGAGCAACAGCATGATAGAGATGAGCAGCGTCGACGACCTGTTGACCGTCAAAGACCTTGGCAAGACCTTTTCCGATGCGGGCAGACTGTCGTTTGGAAGCTCCTCTTCCGGCAGTGTGCGCGCCGTGGATGGCGCATCCTTTTCCGTCAAACCGGGCGAGACGCTGGCGCTTGTCGGTGAATCCGGCTGCGGCAAGTCCACACTCGGCCGTCTTCTGTTGCGGCTGATCCAGCCGACCGATGGCGAGGTGCTGTTCGAGGGGCGTGATATCACCGCCCTCGGCGCTGCCGAGATGCGTATGATGCGCGCCAGAATGCAGATGGTCTTCCAGGACCCTTACGGCTCGCTCAGCCCGCGCCGTTCGATCGCGCAGATCATTTCCGAACCGCTCGAAGTCTTTGGGCTGGCGAAATCTTCGAGAGAACGGCGCGAGCGCGTGGCGGAGCTGCTGGTGCAGGTTGGCCTGTCGCCGAGCTTCATGGATCGTTATCCGCGTCAGTTTTCCGGCGGCCAGCGGCAGCGCATCGGCATTGCCCGCGCCATCTCGGTCAACCCGCAATTCATCGTCGCCGACGAACCGGTCTCGGCGCTCGATGTGTCCGTGCAGGCGCAGATCGTCAATCTGCTGCAGGATTTACAGGCCGAGCGAAAATTCTCCTACCTCTTCATTGCCCACGATCTCGCGGTCGTGCGGCATATCGCAGACCGTGTCGCGGTGATGTATCTCGGCAGGATCGTCGAGATCGGACCGAAGAAATCCGTCTATGCCCTGCCGCAGCATCCCTATACGCAGGCGCTGCTGTCGGCTGCTCCCGAGCCCGATCCGGATCGCAAGGCGAACCGCATCGTGCTGCAGGGCGACGTGCCGAGTCCATCACGCGTCCCGCCGGGCTGCAGCTTCCACACCCGCTGTCCGATTGCAAAGGACATCTGCAAGGTCGATCGGCCGGCGCTTCGCGAGGTCTCGCCGAACCAGTTCTCGGCCTGCCATTTCGCCACGCCCAATCCGCTGACGCAGGCAGGGTAAAACTATCGGCCTTCAGTGCACCAGGCCCGCCGGTGAATCTTCGTTTGCTCCCTCGACCGGCAGGTCTATGCCGCAGCGTATCGGCATAAATGACTCGAGCCTGAAGGTCATGGACCGGTATCGTCCGCTTTCACTCTCTGCGGGATTCCGGCTCGTCCATCCTCAGTGCGTCCAGCGGAATGTCGCTGCTTTCGGCCTGCGCCATCGCTTTGACGAGCGAGATGATCGTCTCGCGGATACGACGGTCCTCGATCTTTACGAAGGCCTTGTTGAGGACGAGGCCTTCCTTCGACCGCAGAAATTCGGCGACCGGATCGATGGGGGCGGAAAGGTCGAGGCCGGCAAAAATCGGCGCTTCCGAATCATCCTGTTCGAAAAAGAAGGCCGGTGAGGTGCGCAGCGCTTCGGCGATTTTCTGCAGGCGGCTTGCGCCGATGCGGTTGATGCCCTTTTCGTATTTCTGCACCTGCTGAAAGGTAACGCCGATCTGTTCGGCAAGCCGCTCCTGGCTCATGCCGAGAAGCTGCCTGCGCCTGCGCATGCGCATGCCGACATAGGTATCAATCGCGTTCGGTGTCTTGACGTTCATGGCCTACCTTCTGTCTCTTTCGCTTTCAGTCCATTGACTTGTAGACGGCATCGCGCCGCTTTTCTACGATTTGTTTTTGATGTCATATTAGGCATCCAAAAAATGCTCGGCACTGTGGCAAATGGCCCGGACCGATCACCAGTGCGGGATCGGTGTGTGAAGTGGCCGAATTGCAGGATCACGAACAAAAATCTTAAAATTGCGTACCGATCCACGCAAAACTGGGCTGTAATCGTTTCTCTTCATACGATAAATGCTTTTCCCAGCGACCGCCGCTGACAATTCACTTCCCGAGCCCCGATCGCCTTAATAACAGCCCGCACGAAAACCGACGACGGCCCGGCATGGTTCCGGCCGCGCAGGAGGAAGATCCATGGCATCCGTTGCCGAGAGCGCCCCCCGCTTTGAAAAGACAGCAATGTCCATCCTGGTGGCAGTCAGCTTCTGCCACATGCTCAACGACATCATGCAGTCGCTGCTTGCCTCGCTCTATCCGCTCTTCAAGGCCAATTACAACCTCGATTTCGTGCAGATCGGCCTTCTGACCATGACCTTCCAGGTGACGGCTTCGCTGCTCCAGCCGCTCGTCGGCATCGTCACGGACCGTTGGCCGATGCCTTATTCGCTGCCGGTCGGCATGGCGAGCACCTTCTGCGGACTGATCCTGCTCGGCAATGCCGGCAGTTTCGAGCTGCTGCTGGTCGCGGCAAGCCTCATCGGCTTCGGTTCGGCCGTCTTCCATCCGGAATCCTCGCGTGTCGCGCGTCTTGCTTCCGGCGGCCGCCACGGTTTTGCCCAGTCCTTCTTCCAGGTGGGCGGCAATGCTGGCCAGGCTATCGGTCCGCTGCTGGCCGCCTTCATCGTGCTGCCGAACGGTCAGCACAGCGTGTCCTGGCTTTCAGGCATCGCCATGGTCGGAATGGTGGTCCTGAGCTGGGTCGGCAACTGGTACATGAGCCACCGCCGCCAGAACGCGAGCAAGGCAGCCCCGAGCCGCACGCTACCTCTGCCTCAGAGCAAGGTCGTCTGGGCGCTGCTCATCCTCGTGTTGCTGACGGCGACGAAGAACGTCTATATGGCAAGCGTCTCGAGCTACTTCACCTTCTACGTCATCGACCGTTTTCAGCTCGATGTGCAGCAGGCGCAGCTCATGCTCTTCCTGTTCTTGGGGTCTGTTGCCACCGGCACCTTCCTCGGCGGCCCGATCGGTGATCGTTTCGGCGCTCGCTTCGTCATCTGGTTCTCGATCCTCGGCGTCATCCCCTTCGCGCTGCTGCTGCCCTATGCGAACCTTTTCTGGACGGGTGTGCTCAGTGTCGTCATCGGCCTGATCTTCGCCTCTGCCTTCTCGGCTATTGTCGTCTTCGCGCAGGAGCTGGTGCCGGGTCGCGTCGGCCTGATCGCCGGCGTCTTCTTCGGTTTCGCCTTCGGTGCGGGCGGCCTCGGCGCGGCCTTGCTCGGCGGTTTTGCCGACTCGCACGGTATCGCCTTCGTCTATCGTATCTGCTCCTACCTGCCCCTGCTCGGCCTGTTCACCATCTTCCTGCCGCGCATCCCGAAGAACCGAGCGGTTTAAGTTTCGCGCTCAGAAAGAGGCACCGAGAAGCGTTTCGGTGCCTCTTTGGTATCCGGGCAAGCGCATGGCGCGGCGTTGCACTCGAACGAACATATTTTCCCCGGCCTTCGGCGAAGACGGATCGTCATTTCTTTAATCTACTATTTTAATAGATAATATCCGTCTCATGACGCAGCCCGTAACGGCGCGATAGTGGAAGGAAATGACATGTCTGGACCCAAACTGGTCGGTCTTGCCGGCAGCTTCAATCGTCCCTCGAAGACCTTTGCGCTGGTCGAGAATATTGCCGGCCTCGCCGCCGAAAAATATGGCTTCGACAACACGATCTACGACCTGACGGATGTCGGCCCCTCGCTCGGTCAGGCGCTGCGCCGCGACGACCTCGACAATCGCGCCAGGGAAATCATCGCCGACATCGCCAATGCCGACGTTCTCGTCATCGGCGCGCCGACCTTCAAGGGCAGCTATCCGGGTCTCTTCAAGCATCTCATCGATCTCATCGATCCGCACGAGCTGCGCGCCAAGCCGATCGTCATCACCGCGACCGGTGGTGGCGACCGTCATGCGCTGATGGTCGAGCATCAGCTTCGCCCGCTCTTCGGCTTCTTCATGGCCCATACCCTGCCGACGGCCGTCTATGCCTCGGACCGCGATTTCACCGACTACCGCGTTTCCTCCGAACAGCTTTCCAAGCGCATCGGGGAGGTCATCGGTGAACTCACCGCCTTCTTTCCGGGTAGAAGTTCCACGCTGATCGCAGCGGAATGAATACCATCCCGCGACTGATTTCAGCGGCGCCCAATGGGCGCCGCTTTCGCTTGAACAGTATTTTAGGCTGACATTAATCCACAAATTTGATAGAATTTTTATCCTGCCGGTATCGATAAGGCGGCAAGAGTTTTTCCGGCGATGAGAAGACATCGGACGTTCGTGCTTCGCTCGTAATGAGCGCATTTGCAATTATCCGCCTGCTCGGGGCTCGGCCTCATCAGTCAGACGGGATATAAAATGACCAAGAACAAGAATTTCAGCGCCATTTCGCTTTCGCGCCGCGCGGCCCTCACTGTTGCAGCCTCTGCGGCTGCACTCATCGCCTTTGCCGCGCCGGCTCCTTCCTTTGCAGAAGACAAGTCGATCAAGGTCGGCATCATGAGCGGTGAGGATGAGGATGTCTGGCGTGTCGTCACCAGCGAAGCCGCCAAGAAGGGCCTTAAGATCGAGACGATCACCTTCAACGACTATACCCAGCCGAACGAGGCACTGGAGCGCGGCGAAATCGACGCGAACGCTTTCCAGCACCAGCCTTATCTCGACAACCAGATCAAGCAGAACGGCTACCATATCGTCCGTGTTGGCTATACAGGCGTCTGGCCGATCGGCCTCTACAGCAAGAAGCACAAGTCCGTTGCCGAACTGCCCGAGGGTGCCGTGATCGGCGTGCCGAACGATCCGTCCAACGAAGGCCGTGCGTTGCGCGTTCTGCAAAACGAAGGCCTGATCAAGCTGAAGGACGGCACGGGCATTCTTGCGACGATCGCCGATGTCGCTGAAAACCCGAAGAATATCGAGATCAAGGAGCTGGATGCCGGCATTGTCGGACGCTCGATCGATGATCTTGACGCCGGCGTCGTCAACACCGACTGGGCGCTGAAGAGTGGTCTTTCGCCGGCAGAGCGCGTCGCGCAGGAGCCGATCGCCGACAATCCCTATCGTAACTTTATTGCTGTGAAGGAAGAAAACAAGGATGCCGATTGGGTGAAGACCCTCGTCTCCTCCTATCAGAACGATACGGTCAAGGCCGAGTTCGACAAGGTGTACAAAGGTACGGGCCTCAGCGCCTATTGATCCACACGCCCTCCGCAGGGCGTCAACAACAGAGGCGGCCCGGGTCTTTCTGCCAGGGCCGCCTTCAGCATTTGTGAAGGAACGAGCATGAATTCAATTGTCTCCGCCTCAAGGATCGAGACGCGGCCGGCTGATGCCGAAGAGGTCGTCCGGCTGAAGGATGTCAGGCGCAGGTTCGGCGCGACACCAGCGCTCGATGGCATTTCGTTGAGTGTGAAGAAGGGCGAAATCCTCGGCATTATCGGCCGCAGCGGCGCCGGAAAGTCGACGCTGATCCGCTGCCTCAACGGCCTCGAGCGCGCCGATAGCGGCGAGATCGTCATCGAGGGCCGCAACATCACGGGCCTTGCCGAGCAGGAACTGCAGCCGCTGCGCCGCCGCATCGGCATGATCTTCCAGCACTTCAATCTTCTGTCGGCCAAGACCGTCGAGGAGAATGTCGCGTTGCCGCTGAAGATTGAAGGCCTCGCCAAGGCCGAGCGGCTGAAGCGGGCGCATGAATTGCTGGACCTGGTCGGCCTTTCCGACAAGGCCAAGGCCTATCCGTCTTCGCTATCCGGCGGTCAGAAGCAGCGTGTCGGCATTGCCCGCGCACTCGCCGCCCGCCCGGCCCTGCTGCTCTCGGATGAGGCGACCTCGGCACTCGATCCAGAGACGACGCGCTCGATCCTCGCGCTTCTGAAGGATATCAACAGTAAGCTCGGGCTTACGATCCTGCTGATCACCCATGAGATGGAAGTGGTGCGCGGCATAGCCGATCGCGTCGCCGTCATCGATGCCGGTCGTATCGTGGAAGAGGGGCAAGTCTGGTCGATCTTCGGCGATCCGCAGACGGCGATCACCAGGAGCCTGCTCGGCGGCATCCGCCCGCAGCTTCCCGAACACATCGCCGCGCGCCTGTCGCAGACGGGCGGCACGGAAGCGATCCTCAGCGTCGATCTCGCCGGGCCGGAGGCACAGGGCGCTCTCTTTGCCGATCTGTCGGCAACGCTGCCGCATTCCTTCCGCCTCGTGCATGGTGGCATCGACCACATCCAGAACCAGCCTGTGGCGCGGTTCTTCATTGCCATTCCCACGCGCGATTCTGCGCTTGCCGAAAAGGTCGAACAATTTCTGAAGGCCCGGTCCGCCCGGGTGGAGGTGCTTGGTTATGACACCGATCATGATTAATCTGCTTTTACGCTCACTCTGGGAGACCGTGTTGATGACGGCGGCTCCCGGTGTGATATCGCTCGTTGCCGGTTTGCCGCTCGGGCTGGCGCTGGTATTGACGAACCGCGGCGGCATTGCCGAAAATCCCTGGATCAACCGCATCCTCGGCGCCGTCATCAACGGCTTCCGCTCCGTGCCCTTCATTATCCTGCTGGTAGCGCTGATCCCGCTGACGCGGCTGATCGTCGGCACGGCGATCGGCACTTGGGCTGCCATCGTTCCGCTCGCCATCGCTGCCACGCCCTACTACGCCCGCATCGCTGAAGTGTCGCTGCGCGAGGTCGATCGCGGCCTGATCGATGCCGTGCGGGCCATGGGCGGCAATCGCTGGACGATTATTCGCGAGGTTCTGGTACCCGAGGCGCTGCCGGGCATCGTTGCCGGTTTCACGGTCACGCTGGTGACGTTGATCGGCGCATCGGCTATGGCTGGCGCCATTGGTGCTGGCGGCCTCGGCGACCTCGCCATACGCTACGGTTACCAGCGGTTCGAAACCAACGTGATGATTGCAGTCGTGGTCGTCCTTATCGTTCTCGTCTGCGGCATTCAATGGCTGGGCGACCGGCTGGTTGCCCGCCTTGATCATCGCTCAGCCTAGCGCCTGAACTGTGCGGCGGGATGGCCGGCCGGCAGCCGGCCGTTTCCGCCGAACAGCTTCTGGCGCAGCGGTCCTTCCGCATAATCGGCCTTGAACAGGCCGCGCTCCTGCAGCACGGGCACCACGAGATCGACAAAATCATTGAGGCTCTCCGGTGCCACGGTGCGCGCCAGATTGAAACCGTCGATACCGCCCTCTTCGATCCAGTGCTGCAGGGTGTCGGCAATCTGCTCCGGCGAACCGACGATCGGCTTCATCCGGCTGCCGAGCACCATCTGGTCGATGATCTGCCGTTTGGTGACCGGCTTTACAGCCTGCTTGGTGATCGCCGCCAGCGCCGACTGATTGGCATTTGTCGAGCTTTGGTCGATCACGTCGTCGAGGTCGTATTTCGAAAAATCGACGCCGACGGAGGCGGAATAATGCGCCAGCGAGGCCTCGACGCTCGCATGTCGGCGATATTCGGCGAGCTTTTCTTGTGCCTGGCTTTCCGTTTTTCCGACGACGACGGTAATCAGGCTGAGGATCTTTATCGCGTCCGCGCCGCGGCCGTTCGCCAGCGTCTTGGCACGAAGCGCATCGACAGTCGGGCGTGCCGATTGCGGTGTCGGCCCTGCGATGAAGACGCATTCGGCATGGCGGGCAGCGAAATCCTGCCCGCGTGCGGACGCGCCGGCCTGGAACAGCAGCGGCGTGCGCTGTGGCGAGGGCTCCGAGAGATGGATGCCCTCCATCTTGTAATATTGTCCCTGATGGCTGACGGCGCGGACTTTGGAGGCATCCGCAAAGACGCCGCGCTCCCGGTCGCGCAGCACGGCATCGTCGTCCCAGCTTTCCTCCCAGAGCTTGTAGAGGATTTCGAGATATTCCTCGGCGGCGTCGTAGCGCGCATCATGCTCCGGCAATTTGTCAAAGCCCATGCTGCGGGCGGCGCTGTCAAGATAGCCTGTTACGATGTTCCAGCCGATGCGCCCCTTCGTCAGGTGATCGAGCGTTGACATGCGTCGTGCCAGCAGGAAGGGCGGCTCATAGGTCGTATTGACTGTCACGCCGAAGCCCAGATTCTTCGTAACGTAGGCCATCGCCGAAATCGGCATCAGCGGATCATTGACCGGGATCTGCGCGCCCGTTTCGATAACTGGGGCGGGGCTGTTCTTGTAGACGTCGTAGACGCCGACAATATCGGCAAGAAATATACCGTCCAGCTTGCCGCGTTCTGCTGTGCGCGCAAAATCCGCCCAATAGTCGAGATCGATATAGTTTACTGAACGATCGCGCGGATGTGTCCACATACCGTGGTTTATATGACCGACGCAGTTCATGTCGAAGGCGTAGATCTGCATTTTCTTCATTGAATACTGTCCTGAGATTTTCGTCGGTCATATTGGCGGAATCGGCGGGCAGATCGGGAAACACCGCCTCTCTCCCCCAATTTAGAAGCAAATTATCCTTCATGCCCGATTCCGGAAATTTTCTATCTCTATAAAATCTATGAATTTTACAATGATCTATTCACATTCCGGGCGGAATGAATTTGAACATTGCGGGAGAGGGATATGAAAATCAACCGACGCAACCTGCTGGGCACGGCTGCTGCCGCTGTCCTCACCTTCACCACCTATGCGGCCCATCCTGCCGACGTCACTCTCAATATCGGCTACCAGCCGATCGTCGAGCCGTCGCGCGTGCCGCAGGCCGATGGTACCTATGAGAAAGAGACCGGTGCCAAGGTCAACTGGCAGAAATTCGATGGCGGTGCTGATGTCATCGCAGCCATCGCCTCCGGTTCCATCGATATCGGTTATGTCGGCTCGTCGCCGCTTGCTGCGGCTGCCAGCCGCGAACTGCCGATCGAGACGATTTATGTCGTCGGCCTGATCAGCGAGGCCGAAGCGCTTGCCGTCAAGAACATCACCAAGCCGGAGGACCTGAAGGGCAAGAAGATCGCCACCCCTTTCGTTTCAACCGCACATTACAGCCTGCTGACGGCGCTGAAACACTGGAAGGTCGATCCGAAATCGGTGCAGATCCTCAACCTGCGTCCGCCGGAAATCGCTGCCGCCTGGGAACGGGGTGATATTGACGGCGCCTATGTCTGGGATCCGGTTCTGGCGCACCTCAAGAAGAGCGGCAGCGTGCTCGCCACCTCCGCCGACGTTGCCAAGTGGGGCGGCCCGACCTTCGACGCCTGGATCGTCAGCAAGAAGTTCGCCGAGGCTCATCCCGAAGTCGTCACCGGCTTCGTGAAGGTCACGGGTGCGGCCTACGCATCTTATCTCGCCAATCCGGACAGCTGGAACGCGACGTCCCCGGAAGCCGAAAAGATCGCCAAGTTGACAGGCGCCAAGGCCGATGAAGTGCCCGCTCTCCTCAAGGGTTATACCTTCCCAACTTTGAAGGAGCAGGCCAGCGCCGATCTGCTCGGCGGCGGCACGGTGAAGGCCGTTGCCGAAACCTCGGCCTTCCTTCTGGAACAGGGCAAGATCCCCGGCGTGCTGAAAGACTACAGCCCCTATGTTTCCGACCGCTGGGTCAAGGAAGCCGCCAAGGCCGGTCTCTAATCCTCCCAAGGTCCCGGCGTGGCTCCGGCCGCGCCGGTTTTCATCCATAGGTGATGTCCATGAGCATACTTTCTCTACAATCCCTGTCGCTCGATTACATCGAGACGGGCAGCCGTCGAAAAAGACGGGTGCTTGAGGGCATCAACCTGCATATCGCTTCAGACGAATTCGTTGTCGTCATCGGCCGTTCGGGTTCCGGCAAGACCAGTCTTCTCAATCTCGCGGCGGGGTTCACCGAGCCGAGCGAAGGCCGTGTCCTCGTCGATGGCCGGGAGATCGACGGTCCAGGCGCGGACCGGGCCGTCGTCTTTCAGGACGATGCGCTCTATCCCTGGCTTACCGCTGCCGGCAACGTCGCCCTTCCGTTGAAGCTCCAAGGCATCTCGAAAGGTGAGAGACAGCGTCGTGCCGCGGACCTGCTTGCGAAAGTCGGGCTCGACGGTACGGGCGACAAGAATATCTGGGAACTCTCCGGCGGCATGCGCCAGCGTGTCGGCATCGCCCGCGCCCTGGCCTCCGGTCCACGCTTTCTCTTGCTCGATGAGCCTCTTGGCGCGCTGGATGCGCTGACGCGCAGCCACATGCAGCAGTTCCTGCTCAATGTCTGGGCCGAAAGCAAGACTGGTGCCTTGCTGATTACCCATAGCATTGACGAGGCCCTATTGCTTGCCACACGCGTCATCGTGCTGGCGCCCAATCCCGGTCGCATCGTGGCTAACATCAAGACGGATTTCGGCGGGGCGCTGCTCGATAACAAGAGCGCAAAGGAGATCAAGGCGCTGGCGGCATTCAAAAGCCTGCATGACGAGCTGACCGCGCTCATCCACGCGGATGAAGAGGAGATTGCTGCATGAGCGTCGAGGCAGAAACACTCACGACAGCAGTTTCCGACCAGCCGGTCGAGATGCGGCCGAAAGGTCGTGGCACGCTGCGGATCTCGTTTGTAACAATCGCCGTCATCATCGCCGCCTGGAGCCTCGCTTCGGCCTATGGCGCTGTCTCACCGGTTTTCCTGCCGTCACCATTTGTCGTGGCAAAATCGCTCGCCAATGTGGCGGTTAACGGTTTCGTCGATTCCACGCTTGCCGAACATACTCTGGCGAGCCTGCTGCGCATCTTCGCGGCACTCGCCGTCTCACTTTTGATCGGCGTGCCCGCAGGCATTGCCATCGCCACGAGCCGTATCGGCAAGGGTATCCTCGATCCGGTCGTCGAATTCCTGCGTCCTTTGCCGCCGCTTGCCTATCTGCCACTGATCATCATCTGGGTCGGCATCGGCGAGGCCTCGAAGGTCACGGTGATCTCGCTTGCCATGCTGCCGCCGATTATCCTGTCGACGGTCTCGGGCGTCAAATCCGCCCCGGCGGATTTCGTCAATGCGGCCCGCTCCTTCGGTGCCACGCGCTTCCAGCTCCTGCTGCATGTCATTCTTCCGGGCGCGTACCCGTCGATCCTGACGGGTACGCGCATTGCGCTCGGCGCCGGCTGGTCGACACTCGTCGCAGCCGAGTTGGTGGCGGCAAGCCAGGGCCTCGGTTTCATGATCCAGTCGGCAGCGCAGTTTCTGGTGACCGACATCGTCATCGGCGGCATCATCGTCATCGCCGCGATCGCCTTCCTGCTGGAATTGCTGGCGCGCTTGATCGAACGGCTCTTCGTGCCTTGGGCAGCACATCGCTGAAGGTCTATCATCGCCTTGCTGATCAAATTATCCTAAGGCTGTATCGCGCCGCGTGACCGCGAGGTGGTAGCGTGGCACGCGCACAATGCCGGAGGATGAAATGACGAAGAAGACGCTGTCGGACTGGGAGGAACTGGCGGAAAAGGAGCTGCGCGCAGCGCCGGAAACGCTGACCTGGCACACACCGGAAGGCATCGACGTCAAGCCGCTCTATACGGCCGCCGATCTCGACGGTGCCGACGCGGACACTCTTCCCGGCTTTGCGCCGTTCACACGTGGCCCGCGTGCCACCATGTATGCCGGTCGACCCTGGACGATCCGGCAATATGCCGGCTTTTCGACCGCCGAAGCGTCCAACGCCTTCTATCGCCGGAATCTTGCCGCGGGCCAGAAGGGGCTTTCCGTCGCCTTCGACCTCGCCACCCATCGCGGTTATGACAGCGACCATCCGCGTGTCGTCGGCGATGTCGGCAAGGCAGGCGTGGCGATCGACAGCGTCGAGGACATGAGGATCCTCTTCGACGGCATTCCGCTGCAGGACATGTCGGTTTCCATGACCATGAACGGTGCGGTCATCCCGATTCTCGCGAATTTCATCGTCGCCGGCGAAGAGCAGGGCGTTTCGAAGGCGGAATTGTCGGGGACCATTCAGAACGATATTCTCAAGGAGTTCATGGTCCGCAACACCTATATCTACCCGCCGGAACCCTCGATGCGCATCGTTGCCGATATCATCGAATATACGGCAAAGGAGATGCCGAAATTCAATTCGATCTCCATCTCCGGCTATCACATGCAGGAGGCCGGCGCGACGCTGGTGCAGGAGCTTGCCTTCACGCTGGCCGATGGGCGCGAATATGTGCGGGCAGCGATCGCCAAGGGACTTGATGTCGACGACTTCGCGGGGCGCTTGTCCTTCTTCTTCGCGATCGGCATGAACTTCTTCATGGAGGCGGCCAAGCTCCGCGCTGCCCGGCTGCTCTGGACGCGCATCATGGAGGAATTCCAGCCGAAAAAGACTTCCTCGCTGATGCTGCGCACCCATTGCCAGACCTCGGGTGTCTCGCTGCAGGAGCAGGATCCTTACAACAACATCATCCGCACCGCCTTCGAGGCCATGTCGGCCGTGCTCGGCGGCACGCAGTCGCTGCACACCAATTCCTTCGACGAGGCGATCGCGCTGCCGACGGAATTTTCCGCTCGCATCGCCCGCAACACCCAGCTCATCCTGCAGCACGAGACCGGCGTCACCAACGTCGTCGATCCGCTCGCCGGCTCCTATTACGTGGAGAGCCTGACGAAGGAACTGGCCGACAAGGCCTGGGCGTTGATCGAGGAGGTCGAGGCGCTCGGCGGCATGACGAAGGCGGTCAACGAAGGCCTGCCGAAGCGCCTGATCGAGGAAGCTGCCGCCCGTCGTCAGGCCGCCGTCGACAAAGGCGACGAGGTCATCGTCGGCGTCAACAAGTACCGGCTGGAGGCCGAACATCCAATCGATATTCTGGAGATCGACAACAGTGCGGTGCGTGCCGCGCAGATCCGCCGCATCGAGGACACCAAACGACGCCGCGATGGTGCGAAGGTGAAGGAAGCGCTGGCGACTCTGTCTGAGGTCGCCCGCAGTGGTGACGGCAATATGCTTGCAGCAGCCGTCGAAGCCGCCCGGGCACGCGCCACCGTCGGTGAAATCTCCGATGCGATGCGCGAAGTCTTCGGCGACCATTTCGCTACGCCCAAGGTTATCAGCGGTATCTACGGCAGCGCTTATCGCGACGAACCCGAGCTCGATGTCCTGAAAACCCGTATGGCTGAAGTAACCGAAGCCATGGGCCACAAGCCGAAGATCATGGTCGCTAAGCTCGGCCAGGACGGGCATGATCGTGGCGCGAAGGTGATCGCCTCGGCCTTCGGCGATGTCGGTTTCGACGTTCTCGCCGGCCCGCTGTTCCAGACGCCCGAAGAGGCGGCCGGCATGGCGGTCGGCGAGAAGGTCAACGTCGTCGGCGTCTCGTCGCTGGCGGCCGGTCACCGGACCCTGCTGCCGCAACTGATCGAACGGCTGAAGGAACAGGGCGGTGGCGATATCATCGTCGTCTGCGGCGGTGTCATCCCGCGACAGGATTACGAATTCCTGCATGAACACGGCGTTGCTGCAGTCTTCGGCCCGGGTACCAATGTACTGGAGGCCGCGAACTCCGTTCTCGACCTCCTGCAGGGGATCCGGCGGAACCAGTAGCTTAGAGCAATCCGCGCTTTGCGAGATTGCCCATCAGGGATGAGATGCCGAAGGTCCAGGGTGGGCATTCGGTGGAAAGCCGGACCGTATTGACCAGCGCGCCAAGGCCGGCGGACGAAATTTCCACGACATCGCCGATCTTGTGCGTGAAACCCTGGTTCTTTGCGTCGCGATCCTGCGTCGGCGCAAAGAGCGTGCCGAGGAACAGCATGAAACCATCGGGGTACTGATGGTGGGCGCCGACCGTCTGCTTGACGAGATCGGTCGGATCGCGGCTGATCTGCGACATGGAGCTCTTGCCATGCAGGATGAAGCCATCCTCGCCAGTGACCTTGAGATCGAGCTCGGCCTTGCGCACGTCATCGAGGCTGTAACCCGCATCGAAAAGCCGGACAAAGGGACCGATGGAGCAGGAGGCGTTGTTATCCTTCGCCTTGCCGAGCAGCAGCGCGGAGCGGCCCTCGACGTCGCGCAGGTTCACGTCGTTGCCGAGTGTGACGCCCTTGATCTCGCCGCGGCTGTTGACCGCCAGCACAATTTCCGGCTCCGGATTATTCCAGGTCGAGATCGGGTGAAGACCGACATCGGAACCCCAGCCGACCGATGAGAGAACCGGCGATTTGGTGAAGACTTCCGCGTCTGGGCCGATACCGACTTCGAGATATTGCGACCAGATGCCTTCCTCGATCAGCGCCTGCTTGACCTTGGCGGCTTCCGGCGAACCGGCCTTGATATTGGTGAGGCTGCCTCCGATCAGCGTGCTGACGCGCTCGCGGATGGAAGCGGCCCGATCCGCGTTGCCGGCGGCCTTTTCCTCGATGACGCGTTCGATCATCGACTGGGCGAAGGTCACGCCGCAGGCTTTGATCGCCTGCAGGTCTGCCGGCGCCAGAAGATAGGCCTTACTCGCATCCGGCCTGCCGGTGCTGTTGGCTGCGATCTCCTCCAGCGTGCCAAGCGGCTTGCCGGTTGCGGCTCGGACGAACTCCGCCGCATCGGCTCGCTCCAGCAGCGCGCTGAGGGTCGGGGCCTCGGCAGAGGTGATGTCGATGAGGGCGCCATCGCGCAGTGTCACGATGCTTGGCCCGACTACCTCCGGGTTCCAGGCGCGACCGACAAAGAGACCGCCCGAAGCGGCAGCATCGAGGGGGAAATGGGACATGGTGATCTTCCGTCACAGGGGGAGCGGGAGCGCTCCTGCAAAATTGGATAGCTGCCGTCCTCCTACCCGACGGCTCCCGAAAATCGAGCACATTCGTCTGGCAAGAGCAAGTCTCAACAGACGAAAAGCGGTTCGTGTTTGCTTTATGCTCGTCCAAAACAACGAAGTGCCGAAGCGGCATTTCATCATAACTTATAACTATTTAGATACAAAATAACCTTTCTATTTCATATATTTACCAAGGAAGCAAAACTCTTTTGCCGCGGATCTCGTCTTGACAGGGCCTCTCTTTCGTTATCTGTTTTGCACCATGGAGGAGGGTCGGTGGATGCCGACCTGCGAGAGTTTTCCCAGGAGGATAATACTGCGATGTTGAGATTTGCCGTCGTCGGGATCGACCATGGGCACACGGCCGATCATGTGAAGGGATTGCTGGCCGCGGGCGCCGAATTCGTCGGCTACTGCCCACAGACCACGGTACCCGCGATCCGCGAGATGTTCGAGAAGACCTATCCGGATGCCCCGCAGATCGACCGGGAAAAGATCTTCGCCGATCCCTCGATCGACGTCATCTGCATTGCCGCCATTCCGCGCGACCGCGCAGGCTTAGCCATCCGCGCCATGAGGGCCGGCAAGGACGTCATGACCGACAAGCCGGGTGTGACGACCTTCGCGCAGCTCGAAGAGGTCAAGCGCACCGCCGCCGAGACCGGGAAGATCTTCTCCATCTGCTTCTCCGAGCGCCATTGCGTGCGCTCCGCGGTCAAGGCCGGCAAGCTGGTGAGGGAAGGGGCGATCGGCAAGGTCATTCAGACACTCGGCACGGGGCCGCATCGGTTGCAGTTGCCGACGCGGCCGGACTGGTTCTTCGATCCGGAAGCCTTCGGCGGCATCATCGTCGATATCGCCTCGCATCAGGTCGATCAGTTCCTTTTCTATACCGGCTCGACGACGGGCGAGGTGATCGCCAGCTCGATCGGCAATTTCGGCATGCCGGAAAAACCGGCTTTCCAGGATTTCGGCGACGTGTTGCTGCGTTCCGATGCGGCAACCGGTTACATCCGCGTCGACTGGTTCACGCCGGAGGCGCTGCCGACCTGGGGCGACGGCCGCCTGACGATCCTCGGCACCGAGGGCTATATTGAATTGCGCAAATATATCGATATCGCCGGCCGGCCGGGCAAGGATCACCTCTTCCTCGTCAACGGCAAGGAGATGACGCACATCGATTGCAGCAGCGAGAAGCTCGACTATTTCGATGCCTTCGCAGCCGATGTACGCGACCGCAGCGAAACGGCGATGACGCAGAGCCACGTTTACGAGGTTTGCCGCCTGTCGCTCGAAGCCCAGACAAAGGCCGCCCGCATCGGTACCCACTAAGGAAAACAGCATGACACGGAAACTGCGCGTCGGCGTCCTCGGCGCGGGCATTGCCGAACGGCATCTGACAGGCTTCAGCTGGAACAGCGATCTCTTCGAGGTTCCCGTTCTCTGCTCCCTCGACGCGGATCGCGGCAAGGCGCTCTGCGAAGAGCACAAGATTCCCGAATATACGCAGGATACGGATTCGCTCTTTGCTCGCGACGATCTCGATGTCATCGATATCGCCACCCCGCCGAGTTCGCATTTCGAGCTGTGCAGAAAGGCGATCGAGAGTGGCAAGCATGTGATCTGCGAAAAGCCGCTCTTCGGTTCGATTGCCGAAGTGGATGAGATGGCGCGCATCCTCGCTCGGTCGAACGGCCGCAAGCTGATGCCGATCTTCCAGTATCGCTATGGCAGCGGCCTGCAGAAGCTGAAGCTGTTGATCGAGCGCGGCCTCGCCGGCAAGCCGTTCCTCACCACAATCGAAACGCATTGGTGGCGTGGGCCGGATTATTATGCGGTGCCGTGGCGCGGCAAATGGGCAACGGAACTCGGCGGCGGCCTACTCGGCCATGCGATCCACGCCCATGACATGTTGAACTATGTGCACGGCGCCTGCGCCGAGGTGTTTTCCTACGGTGCGACGCTCGTCAACCCGATCGAGGTCGAGGACACTGCCTCGCTGTCGGTGAAGATGAAGAACGGCTCGCTCGCCACGCTCTCCATGACGCTCGGCTCCCGCAAGGAAATCTCCAGGCTGCGCTTCTGCTTCAGCGATCTCGTCGCCGAAAGCATTCTGGAACCCTACACGATGGGCCGCGATCCCTGGACTTTCATCGCCGGGACAGACGAGCATCAGGTCCGTATCGACGCCGCGCTTGCCGGCTACGAAGTGAAGGAAGACGGCTATACGCGTCAGTTTGAGCTCTTCCATCAGGCGATCATCGAGGACCGCGATCCGCCGGTGACCTTGCAGGATGCGCGCAACTCCCTGGAGCTGGTGACTGCCGCCTATCACTCGCAGCGTACCGGCCAGCCGACGCCGATGCCGATTGCGGCCGATCATCCACTTTATCGTTCCTGGCTTCCGGAAGAAGAACGGCGTCTTGCCGCCGGGGTTTAGGGCAAAGATCGTGCTGAAATCATTCGAACATATCGGCATGACGGTCAGCAATATGGATCGCGCGATCGAATTCTATTGCGGTCTGCTGGGCCTGAAACTGCATCTGCGCAAGCAGATGCCTGACGGCATGCAGGTCGCCTTCCTCGACGCCGGCGGTGGCATGCTGGAGGTTTTTGCGCCGCCTGGCGGTGCCGCAAGAGCTGTCGACCTTCAAGATGGAACGGCCGGCGTCAAGCACATAACCTTCCATTTCGAAAACGTCGAGGAAACCTTCGCCCGCCTGGAAGCGGCGGGTGTAGAAATCAAGGAACGGCCGCGTTTTGCGGTCCATTCCGAGATGTTGAACAGGATCGCGTTTGTCCGCGATCCGGATGGAATCATTGTCGAGCTTGCGGAGCGGTCGCAGAACCGGCTCGCCTGAGAGCGTCATGCCCATCGCGATGAGCTGAAAGGAAAGGGCGCGGTGTGAACCGCGCCCTCGGCTTTTATCTATGTTCTCCCGACGCCTTTTTCTTGGCTTCGTCATCCACCAGTTCGTACCACATGGCGTTGAGGACGGCGAAAGCGGCTGCCAGCGGCAGGCCGAGAATCCATGCGAAATACCACATCGTTTCGTCTCCTCAGTAAGCGTGGCTGTTCTTGTCGGTGACGCTCTTCTCGTCGACCTTGCCCCACAGCACCTTGTAGACCCAGGCGGTGTAGGCAAAGATGATCGGCAGGAAGATGATCGTGGCCACCAGCATGATGAACAGCGTCAGGTGGCTGGACGACGCATCCCAGACCGTCAGGCTCGCCCTTGGATCGAGCGACGAGGGTAGGATGAACGGGAACATCGAAAGACCGACCGTCGAGATGATGCCTGTTATCGCGAGGTCGCTGAAGAGCAGAGTTGCGACCTCGCGGCGGACCCGCATGGCAAGGAATGCCGCGCCTGCGCCCAGGAAGCCGAGGATCGGTGCTGCAATCATCCAGGGATAGGTGTGGTAATTGGCAAGCCATGCACCGCCTTCCGGCGTCACGGTTTTCAAAAGCGGGTTCGACGGGCCGATCGGGTTGATATCGCTGGTGATGCGATAACCGCCGACACCCATCCAGAGAAACAGGCCGCCGAGCGCGAAGAGCACGATGACGGCGAGCGCCGCGATACTGCCGTAGCGACGACTGCGCTCGGCAACCGGTCCCGTTGCCTTCAGCATCAGCCATGCGCCGCCGTGCATCACGAGCATGGCGACGGAGAGCAGGCCGCAGAGCAGGGCATAGGGGTTCAGAAGCGCGAAGAATGAGCCTTCATAGAAGATGCGCATGTCGTTCGCGAAGCGGAAGGGCACGCCCTGCAGCACATTGCCGACGGCAACGCCGAAGATCAGCGACGGCACGAAACCGCCGACGAAGAGTGCCCAGTCCCAATTGCTGCGCCACCGAGGGCTCTCGCGCTTGGAGCGGTATTTGAAAGCGACCGGGCGCAGGATGAGCGCAAGCAGAATTGCGAACATCGCCAGATAAAAGCCCGAGAAGGAGACCGCATAGAGCGGCGGCCAGGCGGCGAAGATGGCGCCGCCGCCTAGGATGAGCCACACTTGGTTGCCTTCCCAGGTGGCGCCGATCGTATTGATAGCGATACGGCGTTCCGCATCGTTCTTGGCAACGAAGGGCAGGAGCGCACCGACGCCAAGGTCGAAGCCGTCGGTGGTGGCGAAGGCTATCAGGAGCACGCCGAGCAGCACCCACCAGATGATGCGCAGGGTTTCATAATCGATAAGTTCGTGAAGGATCATGACGGTTCACTCCGCGGCTGGAACGAGGGTTTCGGAAACAAGCCTTGCTTCCGGCTCGTGGTCCGGTTCCGGTCCTTGCTGGATTGCCTTCAGCATCAGCTTCATCTCGATGATGATCAGCGTTGTGTAGAGTACGGCAAAGCCGCAGATCGTCAGCAGCACCGTGCTGGCGCCGAGGCTGGAGACGGCGACGGCCGTCGGCAGCACGCCTTCGATCACCCAGGGCTGACGGCCGAACTCGGCAACGATCCAGCCGAGTTCGATCGCCACCCACGGCAGCGGGATGGCAAATACCGCGATGCGCAGGAGCAGCGGATATTTGTCCAAATGCCGGCGGGCCGACAGCCAGAAGAAGGTTGCCGTCAGCACGATGAAGAACATGCCGAGGCCGACCATGATACGGAACGACCAGAAGAGCGTCGGCACATGCGGGATGGTGTCGCGTGCGGCCTGAGCGATCTGTTCGTCGGTTGCCTGACGTGGATCGTCGACATAGCGCTTCAAGAGCAGGGCATAGCCGAGATCGTGGCCGAGATCCTCGAAGGAGCTGCGGACTTCCTGGGCAACCTGGTCCTGGGCAGGTGCTGCGCGGATCTGCATCAGTGCATCATAGGCCTTGATGCCATCGCGAATGCGGGTTTCTGCCTGCTGTTCCAACTGATCGATACCAGGGATTTCCGTCGTCAGCGAGCGGGTGCCGATGAGGCCCATGACCCAGGGGATATGGACGGCGAAATGTGTTTCGCGCGCTTCCTGATCCGGGAAACCGAAGGCGGTGAAGGCGGCCGGAGCCGGCTCCGTCTTCCACATGGCTTCGATTGCGGCGAGCTTCATCTTCTGGTTTTCGGTGGCGAGATAACCGCTTTCGTCACCGAGAACGACCACCGACAGGGCCGAGGCGAGGCCGAAGGAGGCGGCAACCGTCATCGAGCGTTTGGCAAGTTCGACGTGCCGGCCCTTGAGCAGGTACCAGGCAGAAACGCCAAGCACGAAAATCGAGGCACAGACATAACCCGCCGAAACCGTGTGGACGAACTTCGCCTGGGCGACGGGGTTGAAGACCACGTCGAAGAAGCTTGTTATCTCCATACGCATCGTCTGCGGATTGAGCGCCGAACCGACTGGGTTCTGCATCCAGCCATTGGCGACAAGGATCCAGAGCGCCGAGAAATTCGACCCAAGGGCCACCGCCCAGGTGGCGACCAGATGGCCGACCTTCGACAGCTTGTCCCAGCCGAAGAAGAAAAGGCCGACGAAAGTCGCTTCGAGGAAGAAGGCCATCAGGCCTTCGATCGCCAGCGGCGCACCGAAGATGTCGCCGACATAATAGCTGTAATAGCTCCAGTTCATGCCGAACTGGAATTCCATGACGATGCCGGTCGCGACGCCGATGGCAAAATTGATGCCGAAGAGCGTGCCCCAGAATTTCGTCATCTGTCGCCAGATCTGGCGACCGGTCATGACATAGGTCGTTTCCATGATGGCAAGCAGCACGGAAAGGCCGAGCGTCAGGGGCACGAACAGGAAGTGATAAAGCGCGGTCAGCGCGAATTGGAAGCGCGATAGCGCTACGATGTCTAGTTCCATTGTCTTTCTCCCACGGTCCCACGGGGTATCAAGAGTTTCTGCATGGCCGGCCGGCCATGCAGGGCATGCCTGTTCGCTCAATCCGGCCGAAGCCGGTCGAGCGCCTTTTCGAACGCCGCCTCTCCACGGCGCGAAACCTCTGTGATGCGGCCGTCCTCGATGACGACAATGCGGTCTGCGAGTGCCGCTTCACGGCGGATATGCGTGGCGATGACAAGCGCGCGGCCTTCGGCTCTCAGCGCGAGGCGATGGAGCACGTCACGCGCGGTGCGGCCATCAAGCCCCTCGGTCGGCTCGTCGAGCAGCCAGAGCGGCGTATCGCGCAGGAAGAGACGTGCGAGCGCCAGCCGGCGTGACTGGCCGCCGGAAAGCCCCATGCCGCCTTCGCCGAGCGGCGTATCGAGACCTGATGGCAACGCGTCGACATCGGCAAGCAGGCCGGCAGCGGCGAGCGCGCCGCGCAACTGATCGTCATCGGCATCGGCTGCCGCGAGCAGCAGGTTGCCGCGCAGCGTATCCTGGAAAAGCTCGGTCCGCTGGGTGAGCAAGGTTGTATCCAGTGCTGCGGCCACGCCGGCTGCCGGCGGCAATTCGCCTGAAAGCAGCGAGAGCAGGGTCGATTTGCCGGCGCCGCTGCTGCCGACCACGGCGATGTGCTCGCCGCGGCGCAACTCGAGCGTCACGTTGCGCAATGCTGACCGTGTCGCCCCGTCATGTGCGACGGTGATATCCTGGAGCGCGAAGGCAAGCTCATGGGCCGGAGCTTTAGGCGTGAGGTCTGCTTTGACGGCCGAAAGCCGTGGCGCGATGCGTTTGGACGCCAGCATCGTCCTGCCGAATTCCAGGGCGCCGCGGCGCAGTGCGGCGAAAGGTTCGGTTGCGGCAAATGCGACGAGCACGCCGAGCGCGGCAATAGGCGCGGTGATCGCGCCGGTCCGCATCAGCATGGCCACGATCAGCAGAGACGCGACCAGCAGGGCGGTGGAGAAAAGGCCAAAGCCGAAGGTCACGCCGCTCTCGATGCGGTTCAACCGGTCGTCGGCCTTTGCAGTATAGGCGTCAGCAGCGGCGATGGCCTGCTGCTGTGCGGCAAGTCGGTTCGCCATGAGAAGATCGGTCTGGCCGGCGACGAGATCGATGGCCCGGGACCGGATGGTTTCAATGCCGTAAGCGCGGCGGCGCGCGTACTTCAACGCCAGCCGGCCGGCAGCGAGCGGCAGGCCAAGCCCCACTAAAACGAGACAAAGGCCGAAGAGCAGGCCGAACAGCGGATGCATCAGCCCGAGCGTGACGCTGGCAACGAGTGCCGCGCCGACTGCCACGGCTGCCGGCACGAGAACGCGAAGATAGAGTGAATCCAGCGCATCGATATCGGCCGTCAGGCGGAAAAGCAGCCGGGCTGGCCGGTTGAGAAGCGCGTGTGCTGCGCCGGCGGCGGCCCAGCCGCGGAACAGACGTTCGCGAAGGGCAGCAAGCACAGCAAGCGTTGCATTGTGAGTTGTCAGCCGTTCGCCATAACGCGCCGCGGTGCGCAGGATCGCAAGGAAACGAATGCTGGCCGATGGTGCAAAGACGTCAAAGGTCGCGGCAACGGTTGCCGAAAGACCTGCGAGCGCGGTCGCGGTGATGAACCAGCCTGAAAGGCCGAGCAGCGCAATGCCAGCCGTGACGGTCGCAGCCGACAATGCGGCGCCAAGCAGCAGCTCTTTGCGGCGTGTCTGCATGAAGAGACACAAGACCGGTTTGATATCGGTGAAGAAAGAGGTCATTCGGCAGCCTCCTGAACACGATCCGCATCAAGGCGGATGGCGCGGTGCATGCGTGCTGCAAGCAGCGGATCGTGTGTCGCGACGATCAGCGTGCGCCCTTTTGCGAGCGCGAGCAGGCTCTCGGTGATCTCGGCCGCCGTCTGAGCATCGAGATGGGCGGTCGGCTCGTCGGCAAGGATGATGCGGATATTGGGATCGCAGGCAGCCCGCGCGATAGCGAGCCGCAGCGCCTCGCCGCCCGAAAGACCGATGCCGGCCTCGCCGAGCGGGCGACGGCCATAGGCCTGCGCGACACTGCCAAGCTTTGCGAGATCGAGTGCCTTGGAGACGTCTGTCTTTTTGATGTCGGGTCTGCCGAGCGCAATATTGCCGGCAATGGTGCCCGCGAAAATGTGCGGCTTCTGACCGATCCAGGCCATCTTGCCGCGACCCTCGTTCGCGCCGCCGATCAGAACCCGGCCTTCATTGCAGGGCGCCAGGCCGGCGATCAGCGACATGAGGGTCGACTTGCCGGTACCACTGGCGCCGAGCAGTGCCACGTGTTCGCCGGCGGCGATACCGAGGTTGAATGTGTCGAAGATCGGTACGTGCTCAGGTCTATAGCGGAAGCCGACATTTTCCAGGCGTATATCGAAGGCTTCTGAAACGGCGGTAACCTGGGCATTCTGCTGATCGGGAAGCACCAAGCTCCCGGCGGCTAGCCCATCCAGCGCCTTCAGCACAGCCTCACCCGAGGCGCGGTCATGCCAGACGGCCGAGAGTTCACGCAATGGCTCGAAGAAGGCAGGTGCGAGCAGCAATACGAACAGGCCCTGCGAAAGGTCGAGACCGCCGGACCAGGCGCCGAACCGGATTTCGCCGAGCAGGCTGAAGCCGACATAGACGGCGGTCATCGCCACGCCGAGCGCCGAGAAGAGTTCGAGTACGGCCGAGGACAGGAAGGCGATCTTCAGCACGGCCATGGTGCGTATGCGCAGTGATTCTGCTTCGGCGCGAAGCCGGAGCGCCGTGGCATCGACTGCATCGAACGAGCGGATGGTTGCAAGCCCCCGCAGGCGATCGAGCAGGAAAGCGTTGAGGCCGCCTGTTGCGACAAGCTGCTTTTCGCTTGCAGCCTGCGCCCGCCAACCAATCAATGCCATGAAGATCGGAATGAGTGGCGCTGCAAACAGCAGGACGAGCGCAGCGATCCAGGAGATCGAAAAAATGCAGGCGAGGATGACTAGGGGCACGAGGCTCGCCTTCATCCGCACCGGCTGGAAACGGGAGAGATAGGGCACGATCAGCTCGGCCTGTTCGCCGAGCACGCTGGCGGCCTCGCCGGATGCATGCCGGCCGGCATCGACTGGCGAAAGACGGGCAAGCAGCTCTACTGCGGCAACGCGCTTTTTACTGAGTTCGGCTCGTGCTGCGCGGAAGGCAAGGCGGCCGCCAGCCGCGTCGAGACAGCTTTTGATGACGCCGAGCAGCAATACGAAGACCGCTGGCCAGAGGATATCGGCAAGGCCGCCGCCATCGGCGAGCCGGCCGACGGACCATGCAAGCAGACCTGCCTGCGGAATCCAGAGCGTGGCTGCGAATGCCTGTAACATTGCGGCGCTGCGCAGACGGCTTCTGGTCCCGCTCGGCTTGTGCGCCGCGGCCTCGCGGGCGGGCGCCCCCGCCATCTGCCGGTCTCTCGCGTCGAAGAAAGCACTGCTCATGGCGCTAGCTCTTGCTGGCAGAATTGGGACGGCGGCGGCCAAGCGAAACGACCTTGTCCTTGGCCTCCAGAAGTTTGGTCACCTTCGCACCTAACGAGAGTAACGTTGCAAGTCTTTCTGTTTCAAGTTGTTTTACGTCTTCATACCAGTGCGTCAGCTGTTCGATGAGCGTATGCATCTCGCTCATGCGCTCCTGCGCATGGCGTTCGGCCTCGCTTGCCGGGCGCTGCATCAGGATCTCGCGCAGCATCGACAGCGTCGGATCGACCTCGCGCTTCTTGCGCTCTTCGGCAAGCGTTCTGAGGATCAGCCAGACATCGTCGGGTGTTGTGAAGAAGTCGCGCCGGTCATCCGGCTTGTGGCGCAGCAGCACGAGGTTCCAGGCCTGCAGTTCGCGCAGACTCATGGAGACGTTCGAGCGTGATATTCCGAGTGCATCGACGATCTCTTCGGCGCAAAGCGGCGAGGGCGAGACGTAAAGCAGGGCATAGATCTGGCCGACCGTGCGGTTGATTCCCCAGCGGGAGCCCATTTCACCGAAGTGCAGAACGAAGGACTGAACGAGAGGTGGAAGGTTCATTGTCGTTTCCGTTGCGTCTGTGATTTCAGAAATTTCTGAAATCACTATACAGACTTTCGCATTTGTGCCGCAATTGCGCAGGCAGGGCTGCGGCAATTTGGATGCATGCTTCGATGGTCCGCCTTTTTAGTAGACGGACACCGCATGCCCGGAATTGATTTAAGTCAAATTTCGTAAAGACAAAACGCCCGGCAGATGAGTGTCTGCCGGGCGTTTTATCTCGGATAAATTAGTCGAAAGGGGTGCGAGCCTCAGATCAGGCCGGTCAGGATGCCGACGCCGGCAACGGCAGCAAGGCCGCCTGCGGTGCGAGTGACGAAGGCGCCCTGACGCTCGCCGAAGCGGGCAATCAGAAAACCGAGACCGAGACCTGCCATGTGCAGCAGGGCAGTGGCGATCATGAAGCCCGCGGCATAGGCAGCACCTCCGGCGTTTTCAGGCATTTCGGCGCCGTGCGCATGGCCATGGAAGATCGCAAACAGGCCGACGATACCCATCGCGACAGCCGTGGAGGCGCGGATGTTCAGGGCAACGATTGCGCCGAGCACGATGACGGAAAGCGCGATGCCTATTTCAACGAGGGGTACATTGATGCCGGCGATGCCAAGAGCGCCGCCAAGTGCCATGACGAGCACGAAGGTCGTCGGCACGGCCCAGACGGCCCGGCCACCAAGCTGGAAAGCGAGGATACCGACCATGATCATGGCAAGGATATGATCGAGGCCGGAAATCGGATGGCTGAAACCGTGCACAAAGCCGGCCGTTTCGCCGATGCCGGTATGGGCATAGGCGACTGCCGGAAGCGCCGCGGCGGCAAGCGCAAGAGCGCCGCTTTTGAAGATTGATTTCATTATGGAATTCCCTCTGAGTTTTTAGATCCCGCGGCTGCCGACACCTCAGGCACGGTTTCAAGTCGCGTCACCAAGCTAGTCCACCGAGATTTTCCCGTCAACGAAAAGTACAGGAATAGATAGGAATTTCAATTGCTTATATCGTATGCAATTGCCTTTTTGAAAGGCGGCTTCACAAGGGGCGCTCAACCGGATTATCAATCATCTTGCAAAGGCGAGAGCCGCCGCATCTTGAGGAGGATCCCATGACGAATACCGAAAGGCCACTGGCGATCAGCGCGCCGGAGCCGCGCACGCTGGACCTGATTTTCAGCGACAAGGCGCGCGCCGAACTCAACGCGAAATACGAGATCGTAGAGGCCGATGCCGATGATATCGCCGGCCTCGGCGATGATATCCTCTGCAGGACGCGCTACATCATCGGCCAGCCTCCGCTGTCGGCGGAGACGCTTGATCGTATGCCACAGCTCCGCTCGATCCTCAATGTCGAGAGCAACCTCCTCAACAACATGCCCTACGACATCCTCTTCCAGCGCGGCATCCATGTGGTGACGACCGGGCAGGTGTTTGCAGAGCCGGTGGCGGAAATCGGCCTCGGCTTTGCGCTGAGCCTCGCGCGCGGCATCGTCGATGCCGATGTGGCTTTCCGGGAGGGAAATGAACTCTGGGGCGGCGAAGGCAATACCAGCGCCCGGCTGATATCGGGCTCCGAGATCGGGATCGTCGGTTTTGGTGATCTCGGCAAGGCACTGCGGCGGACCCTGTCTGGCTTCAAGGCCAGGATCAGGGTGTTCGATCCGTGGATGCCACGTTCGATCCTGGAGGAAAATGGCGTGGAGCCGGCGAGCCTGAGTGACGTGCTGACGCAGAGCGACTTTGTTTTTGTCGTCGCCTCCGTCACCAGCGAAAACAGGGGCTTCCTCGGCGCGGATGCCTTCGCCAGCATGCGAAAGGGTGCCGCCTTCATCCTGCTCAGCCGTGCCGATGTGGTGGATTTCGATGCGCTGATGGCCGCCGTCGCCTCCGGCCATATCGTTGCGGCAAGCGATGTCTATCCGCAAGAGCCGCTGCCGTCAGACCATGCTGTGCGCAGCCTCAAGGGTTTTATCCGCTCGGCCCATCGCGCCGGTGCGCTCGACAGCGCCTTCAAGAAAATGGGTGATATGGTGCTGGAGGATATGGATCTGATGGATCGCGGCCTGCCGCCGATGCGCTGCAAGCGGGCGGAGCGCGAAACGGTGTCCCGTATGCGCTCCAAACCCGTTTCTGTGAACTAAGCGGCGCGCTGGCCGGTGCCCTGGATGGCGGCAAGCTTCCAGTCGGCGCCGGACTTGCGCACGAAGGTCCAGATCTCGGTGCTTTCGCTCGCGCGGCGGTCGTCGCCCGAGACGAGGCGGCCACTGTCGCGCTCGACCATCGCGTCGATCGAGGAATAGCGCATCGCCAGCGTCGCATATTCCTGACCGTTCTCACGCCAGGCTTCGGCGATGTCGCCCTGCAGCAGCTTGACGTCGGTAACCTGGTTGCGGACGCCGTTGGTGGCGTTCTCGCCAAGCTCTTCGGCAAGGTAGGACATGGCTTCCGGTGTCGTCAGGCGGCGCAGCGCACCATAATCTTCCGCACCATAGGCGGTCTGAACCTTGGTCAGCAATTCCTCGAACTGATCGAGATCCGCCTGGGCAAGGCCGATCTCATCGCGCGGGCGCGCATTGCTCCGCTGCTGGGAGCCGGAGCCCGAACCGATGGCCGGAATATGGAAGGTCGAACCGCCATTGGCCGGCGACATGTTGTAGGACTGCGGCCCGCTATAGCTCTGGCCACCTGCGCCGTAGGACGGCTGGCGGCGGTTGGCGAAGAAGCGCATGGCAAGCGTGATCGCACCGAAGATCAGCGCGATCTGCAAGAGCATGCCGAGGAAACCGAAGCCGCCGCCGAAGCCGTGGCCGAGCAGCATGCCGAGAAGACCGCCGGCAATCAGACCGCCGATCATCGAACGGCCGAAGCCGCCGAACAAACCGGGGCGCTGCTGGGCAAAGCCGGGCTGCTGCGTGTTATAGGGCGCGGTCGTCTGCGGGCGCGGCGTCATCGAGCGTTCGATGGGCGCAGCCGGGGCAGGGGCGGTACTGGTGGCAGGAGGTGGGCTGAAGGTGCGCGTGCCGCGACTTCCGAATCCGCCAAAGCCGCCTGCGCGGCGCGCATCGGCATCACCGATCGAAGCAAAAACGGTAGCGCTCGCAAGAACGGCAATCGCCGCGAACCTGGCAAAACGCGAAACGGCACTGGGCATTTTCAAACCTCCTGGTCATGCGCTCAACGGCATGTCATGGCCTAATATAGGTATTCTTTCCGCTCTGTGAAGTTGTGCGTTGCTACTGGCAGACGTCGACCCATTCGGCTCCGGTGATTTCCGCCAGCCGGCCGGTCGAAATACGCACCGCAGAATTGGTCGAACCGGCGGCCGGCACGACTTCGTCGAACTGCTTCAGCGACACATCGCAATAGACAGGCAGCTGCGCAGGCAGGCCGAAAGGGCAGACCCCGCCGACCGGATGGCTCGTCACCGCCAGCACCTCCTCGGCATCGAGCATGCGCCCCTTGCCGCCGAAGGCATCCTTGAACTTCCTGTTGTCGAGACGCGACGTGCCGCTCGCCACAATCAGCATGGTGCGGTCGCCGACGCGCAGGCAGATCGTCTTGGCGATCTGCGCGGGCTCGACGCCGTGCGCCGCGGCCGCGAGCGTGACGGTCGAAGAGCTTCCGGCCGTTTCGATGATGGCGATGTCGGGAGCGTTGGCAGCGAAGAAGGCGCGGACGGATTCAAGGCTCATGGGATGGGATACTTTTGGATGAACGGCCAATCTGGAGCCGCATGCGAATGCGACGTGGGATTCATGTATTTGCGGTCCAACTTAATATTTAGATCTCAGAAAATTCAATCGCGTAGTTTCCGAGAAAGCATTTCTGTGCGTCTCGAAAGGCGATCTGGATTGCTCCCGATTCCTAAGTCATGGATATTGCTGGAAAAGCGTCTTTGACGATGCAGCCTTCGGCGATTGGGGACAGAGCAGTGAGCAAGCCGAACTATCGGGATATCGCCCGCCAGGCAGGTGTGGGAACCGCCACCGTCGAACGGGTGCTGAACGGCCGGGGTAGGGTTCGTCCCGAACTGGTCGAAAAGGTCATCATCGCCGCGCGGCCACCGATCGATGGGAGGAGGCGCTACTGCTTCGGCAGATACTTCGCGATCTCTGGGCCAGGATTTGATTACCATATCGCATTGGCCGAAAACCGGCAGGGATGATCTCGTCTTGAAACCATTCCCTGCCGGATATTCCCTTGGCAATTTTAGCGAGGAGTCCGATCTATTCATCGGATAAAGCGAGGTCCCGGCGCAGCCAGGATGGGAAGGTATCGAAGCCGTTCACGATGCGACGACGTCTCCACCGGGCAATGATGGTTGCGACAAGAATCTGTCTGAAACTGAACCGCGAGCAAAGCTCGCGCATGGATGCCGACAGGCTTTCGCCGGCGCGTTGATTGGTCATGATCATCAGCGGTCAGAATCCTGAGCCGCCCTTCTTTCAAGCTGAAAGTGCGCAGCGACATAGCGCGGACATCACCGCGCCCAGACGCTGCGTGCGAAACGATGCCATCTTTGGATGGGGAAGCTTGAAAGGTCTCGGATATGATCGAGGGTTGGGAGCTTCGAAGGCCTATGCCAAAGAGGCGTTGGACGAAGAAATATCTGTCATTGCACGCCTCCATTGTTGAGTTACTCCGCCGCAACCCTTAGCCGATTGCGAAGATACAAGCAAGAGCGCGGTCTCGCATTCTTCGAAAAGCCGACAGCGTGATCGTCGCGCTCCCATGTAGAATTCATCCCATAGCGAATCTCTTCAGGCTTGCGAGAAGATTGCGCCATCAAAATCCGGGATCAAACAGCTAGAATTCATCATGGGAATGTGTGCTGATGTTCGCATACTGCCGGGAAAATCGGGCAGCGTCGCACAACTAGTGACGCGATTCGTCCCGTTTTATTCTACTATAACGTGTGGCACGAAGCGCGACAGGTTGGCCGTTATGCGCGAGCGGTCTTCGCGCACGGCAAGGCCGCAGGCGCGATCGCCGACGACCCAGCTGCCGAGCACGGCGAAGCCGCCATCGCTTTCGAAAAGCGGGGCATACGCCTGGACAATGAAGCCTTCGTCGCCGTAATCGCCGGGAGCGGAAATCAATTCCCGGCCATCTCTGAATATTGTGACGTTTTCGCCTTCCCGTGACAGCAGCGGTTTGCGCACATAGTCGGTCAAGGCCGAGGCTGCCGGGTCGTCCGCGAAATAGCTGGGCAGGAGGTTGGGGTGATTGGGGTGGCGTTGCCAGAGCAGAGGCAGAAGCCCTTTGTTGGAGAGGACGGCTTTCCAGGCGGGCTCGATGAAAACATCGCCCGAGCGCACCAGTTCGCGGGCGAACGGCTCGCGCAGCATGAATTCCCATGGGTATAGTTTGAAGCACCGGTCGATTACTCGATCCTTGAGGTCAGTGTAGCGGCCCTGCGCATCGATGCCGATCTCGCGCATGTCCATAAGCTCGACGCGATGGCCGGCCTGCACGGCACAATCCATCAGGTAAACCGTCGTGCCTCGATCCTCCTCATTGTCGGTCATCGCCGCGAAGTGGAAGATCGGCTCTTTGGAAAATTGCCCGAACGCCTCGACGAGGCTTTCCTGCAAGGAATTGTACTGGTCCGCATCCTTGGGCAGGACACCCAAAGCCATCTGGTCGGTCAGCCAATTGAACTGGAAATAGGCTGTCTCGAACACCGAAGTCGGCGTATCGGCATTGTATTCGAGCAGTTTGGCCGGCCCGGTACCGTCGTAAGCGAGATCGAATCGGCCATAGAGATGCCTGTCGCGGCGCTGCCAGGATCGCTGCACCACATCGCGCAGGTCCTCCGGAATGGCCAGCCTGTCGAGTGACTCTTCGCTGCTGACGATATCACCGACCATATCCATGCACATGTCGTGCAGTTCCTGGCTCGGCTCTTCGATCTGCATCTCGATCTCATCGAGCGTGAAGGTATAGGCGGCATCGTCGAGCCAATAGGGCTCGCCGTACATAACATGAAAGCCGAAACCTACGGCGCGCGCCTTGTCACGCCAGTCGGGACGCGCCGGAAGAGTGATGCGCTTCATATCAGCCGCCGAAACTGAAGGATGAACGGCCACCGAAGCCTTGACGGGCGACGGTGCGGGTATTGACGTTGACCGGCTTGACACTCTGGCGCGAGGGCGCAAGCGTCGTGTCACTGCGCGTGCCGCCTGAGCGAACCGTCGTTGTTACTGTCTGCCCCGAGCGATTGCGATAAATCGGCGTCGAACCGTAGTAGTTGCCGCTCTCCTCCTGGCGCCGACGATAAACGTTGTAGTCGCCAATGTTGTTCAGTGCCGAAGACAGCATGTAGCCTGCCAGGAACGGCACAAAGAAGCTGCCGCTTCCGCCGGTATTGTTAGGTGAAGCATTGGCCGACTGTTCAGTGCATTGGCCCGAACCGTACTCGGCCTCGCACGCGGCCATGCCGTTGAAACGCGGCGCGTTGGCGAGATGAGCCCGCATGGCATCCTGATATCCGGCCTGACAGACCTGCCGGTCCATGCCGGATTCCACGCATTGGTCGACGGAGGTGAACATTGTTTCCGAAGGCGTCTGGTCGCCGCAACCGGATAACGCCAAGGTTGAGGCGGCGATGGTGCCAAGGGCCAGGAAGGGTCGTTTGTGCCCGCTCTTGCGTCTGCGCATCTTTCCCTCCCCTCAATAGGTCATGCAGGCGGCATTGAGAATACCGATGACCAGTGCGATGCCGCCGCCCCATATGCCCGCGGCGATATTGCCGGCCGTGATCTTCTTATGCAGGTCCGTCATAGTGAAATTCGCGATGTAGTAAGCGAGGATCTGCGCCAGGATGCCGATCACCGCCCATATGATGTAGTCGACGACGCTGACCGAATTGGCTGCGGCCGAAGCGAGAGGCAGGCTGAAACCGACAAGCGCTCCCAGGAATGCGGTAACGGCCGCAAGATTGCCGGCGCGAATGAGCTGGACTTCCTCTTGCGGCGTCAACCATGTGTAAATCACCGAAAAAACGGCAAAGGCGGCAAGACCGATGGCAAAATAACCAAGGAATGCGGGCAGACCCGCCACGTAATCGAGCATTGAAAAAGTTCTCCGTTGTAAATTGATGGCTCTATCAGACGCGGCGAACATCGGGTGGAGTGAGTCCGTAGCCGATCAGAAATTCCACTGAGCTTCCCGCCTGGCTCTGCATGAGATCGAGGTCGCGTTCGACATTGATCAGAAGCATTTCGCGCGTCGATCCAAGCGGGCGATAATACAACATGCAGGTCTGGTGAATGGAGCGCTGCTCTTCACCATCGTCAACTTTTTCGACAAACTCCGCCAGCGGCGCGCGCTCCGGACCTTCTCCCCAGAAGCGACTATAGAGGATACCGTCGGCATCGTAGGATGGCTGGCCGATCAGGCCTTCCGGGCCGGTCCAGCGGTTCCATTCGCTCTGCCCGGCAGGCACGACGCTGTCCCAAGGCTGATAAAAGCTGATGTCGTCAACGGCATCACCCGGCCGGCCCGAGGTCGACATCACCTGAATCATCCGGTGATCTTCATCGTAGTAACGCGACAGAACCGTCGCGGCATCGAGCGAAACCTCACCGTAGCCGGCAATGATGAAGGGGCCGCTCCGTGGCAGTGGCATGGCCGGCTCACCACCCAAGGCTTCGGCCTCGAGGGAGAGGAAATCGATCTCCAATGCGCCGCCGATGGCAGCACTCAAGGGGCCAAGTTCTTTGGGCAAGGGCCTTTCGTTCTTGTCTCCGCTGAACCAGCCGATCATGATACGCCTCCCATTCGAGCCCAAGCGATGGCAGCGGGATCTAGCCGCATTCCGCTGATATAGTAAAGGGTTTCGCCGCCCCGCATCAGCACCTCGTCTCGACAATTGAGGTCGGTAATACCCTGGCTCAGCAAGCCCACCAGCGTCACATTGTGCTCACGCTTGAGGCTTAAAAACACGTCCCCATAGAGCAGCGGCGTTTGCAAAGGCGGTACTGGTAGGGAAAAGGCCGTGTCGGTGGAGGCGGCCGACAGCAGCCGTGCGGTGATTTCCGAAGAGCCCGGATCACGGGCGGCACGCGACAGCAGCTCCTCGGCGAGCGACCCCACCGCCTCGACGCGGGGCCGGAGTTGTTTGACCATCTGTGCCGTGCGGTCGTCGGTGAAATAAGCTACGATATGCGCATTGGGTGCATGGTCTTCGGCAATCAGGACCGCGGCCAGCGTCTCGTCGTCATTTGCTCCGCGCGCGATGATCGCCCGCGCCTGCCCCGCTCCGGCTCGCACCAGAGCATCGGCATCAGAAAGCCTTTCGGTTCTGATATAGTCGGCGCAGTCGCTGGCGGGATTTTCCAACAGGTCCTTGGCAACCAGAACGCTCATTGGTTCGTTGGCCTGTCGTTCGGCATGCAGCAGCCGGAGCGTCTGATATGTCTGCCCCTCCTGCCAGCCCAGGATAATGATGTGGCCGGTGCGTTCGCTGTAGTCGCCTAAGCCGCGCATACGATTCCTCCAGATCGTGCCGATCGTTGTCAACAATTTGCCAAGAACAGCGGTGAAGATGGCGATGCCACCGGGAAGAACGAACAGGACGGCAATGATCCGGCCAAGCCCAGATTTTGGGGACAGATCGCCATAGCCGACAGTCGTTGCTGTAACCATATAGTAGTAAAGAAAATCGATCGGACTGCCGACAAGATCGCCTTCGCCCGCCAGCGTAAAGAGCAGGTAGGATGCGACCAGATGGATCACGAGGATAAGAAAAAGGGCTGACCAAGCCAATTCGCTGAGCGAGAGATATACACGCCGCAGTATTGAAGCGATAAATGGCACGCGATTCGTCCCCGTTCCCCGTGCGTAACCTAGCGAAATTTATTTAGCACGCCACCTTTAAGTGGCATTTCGACTACCCAGATATTTTTTCGACGTTCTAATCGATGGAGGACTTTTTTGGAGACCTGGAACCTCACCACCTTAACGCGCCTGTTCGCCGCCGATCCCGAGGCACTCGGCGATGTGGATGTCGCCGTACCCGAGCAGGGCGACGTCCTATGTGTCACTCTTAAGGAAAAAGGCGATCTCGACGTCTTCGTGGCGGTGAGCGGGGAGCGCGATATCCTGGTCAGCGCCGTTCTGGTGCCCTGCAAGGACATACCCAATCGCGAAGCCTTCGAACGCATGGTGCTCAAGACGCACAAGTTCGTGCCGCTCTCCAGTTTCGGCATTACCGCGATCGACGGTGAGGAATGGTATGAATTGTTCGGCTCGCTTTCAGCACGCTCGTCTGCCGACACGGTGGTTGAAGAGGTCGCAATTCTGGCGGCCAATGCCGTCGATGCGGCACATATGATCGAAGAATGGAAAAGTGGGGAGATTGCAGCGTGAGCACCTGGGGAAAGATTTTCACTGCCATTCGCGGCGGCATTAACGAGGCAGCGGAAGCTGCCGCCGACAGCCAGTCCATTCGCATTCTTGACCAGGAAATCCGCGACGCCGAACAGTCGCTGCGGCGGGCGCGATCCGACCTGGCCGGCATCATGGCGTCCAACAAGAGCGTTATGCGCCGACTTGAAGAAAATCGCGCGAAGGAGACCAAGGATACCGACAGCGCCCGCGCCGCGATTTCCGCGGGCCGCACGGATCTCGCTCAGGGCCTTGCCCAGCGCATCGCCACGACCCGTACCGAAGTGCAGCGCGACCAGGAAGAACTCGATCGGCTGCTGCCCCGCCAGCAACAGATGCTGCGCACGATCCAGGACACCGAAGCACGCATTGCCCAGATGAAGCGCGAGGTGGAGAACGTCAAAGCCAACGAGTCACTGCTGCGCGCGCAGTCGGCGATCGCCCATAACCAGTCGGGCATCAATACCCGTCTCGGCAGCGCCGTCGAAAGTCTCGAACGCATCAAGAAACGTCAGGAAATCACTGCTGGCCGCATCGAAGCCGGTGCTGAACTGGCCGCACTGGAAAACGGCGGGGATCTCGATCGTCAACTGCGCGAAGCCGGCATTGGCGGCTCGAGCCATTCGGCCGACGATATTCTTGCGCAACTGATGCTGCCCAGGCAGTCGGCCGAGCCCGTCCTGCTGCCGGCGCCCACCAGCACCAAGGTCTGACAATCGTCAGCGAGTGGCAGCCCTGGCTGCTGCTCGCTAGGGATTCCGCTTTTGGCCGCTTTGTGATCCAAGATGCTGGCTGGAGTGGAGGCCAGCATCAAATGGCACGACGTCATCTCAAATCATCTTCGTGAGCATATTGTTGACGCAATCGCTGCAGGCCGGTGCCGGCGCGGTTTGGTATTGCGGTATCTTCAGCGGTGGAGTGACCTCGGCGTTATCGTTCGAGTGGATCTGTCGTGCCTGGGAAGATGGGCGGCCACCGCAAGCGGGTTCTGGAGTCATATCGGACGGTTCGTGGGACGGATCAACTAGGCGCCGCATCTGTCACTGCACCGGTTGAAGGAAGAGGTGCCGCGCGAGAGGTGAAGGTATCACGGATACGGCATGACAGTTCCTGCGGCGTGAGGGATTGCGCTTCCAAAAAAACACTGTTCGCCCCCCCTGTGCAGGTACGCGCGATGTCGCGCGGCGCCGACACCTTTCCATTGACGATTGACCGCGCCGAGAACATCGTCATAATAATTTTTGCACACGTGCTCAATTTTGTCATTCGGCCGTTACGTTCGCCCCCTAGAGCGGGATACGCCACGTTTTCGTGGGGTTATCGGAACGGCCGTCACCACCAGTGATGACCCGTCAAGAGGCCTCACACTGCTCTTCTGGGGAGATGAAGAAAATGACTCTTTTGCCGACACTGAAATCCCTTACCGTCGCCGCCGCAATCCTGGCTTCGACTTCGGCTCTCGCGCTTGCCAAGGACGTTCACATCAGCGTCTGGGCCGGCGGTACCGGCCCGAACGACGTCTATCGCCTCGATGCCATCGAGATCGCAGCCCAGCAGCTCCAGCGCGAAGCTGCGCTGAAGGGCGAAGACCTGAAGATCACCGTCGAGAAGAAGCCCTATTCGGCCTGGGAGGACTTCAAGCAGGCGCTGACCCTTGCTGCGGAAGCCAAGACCGCCCCGAACATCGTCGTCAGCGGCCATGAAGACATCGCGCCCTGGTCCCAGGCCGGCCTCATCGTTCCGATCGAGGATTACGTCGATCTCGACTCCTGGCCGCTCAGCGACATCTATGAAAATCTGTTGAAGATCGCCTCCTATAACGGCACCGTCTACGGCATTCCGCAGGATGCCGAATCCCGGCCGATGTTCTTCTGGAAGCCTTACATGAAGGCGATCGGCTACAGCGATGCCGATCTCGATGCCTTGCCGCAGAGTGTCCAGGACGGCAAATACACGATGAAGAACCTGCTCGAAGACGCCAAGAAGATGCAGGACAAGGGCCTCGTCCAGCCCGGCTACGGCTTCTATCCGCGCACCAGCAACGGCCCTGACTACTGGCAGTTCTACACGTCCTTCGGCGGCACGATGGAAGAAGACGGCAAGCTCGTCTTCGACAAGGCGGCGATGACCCGTACCTATCAGTTCTTCGCCGATGCCGTTTCGACCGGCGTTACCAAGAAGAACCATATCGGCATGCCGGGCGACCAGTGGTGGAAGGAAGTTTCCACGGGCAAGGCCGGCATCTGGGACGCGGGCACCTGGCACTATGCCCGCATGGTCAATCAGGAAGGGCTGAAGGACTTCTTCGGCAATATCGTTTTCACGCTGATCCCGGCCGGCGAAGGCGGCAAGGCCAACACGCTGACCCACCCGCTCGTCTACCTCCTTACCGCAGGTCACGACCAGGAAGACACCGAGATCGCCGCCCAGCTGGTCAAGATCGCCTCCGAGCCACGCACCAACGCGCTGCATGCGGTCAAATCAGCCCATCTCGGCATCTCCAAGTCGGAATCCACCGTCGATTTCTACGCGGCCGACCGCTGGACCCGCGAAGCCACCGAGCGCCTGCTGCCACATGCCAATGCGATGCCGAATAATTCCGATTTCGGCAAATATTGGAACATCATGTGGAAGAACCTCGAAGCATCCTGGACCGGCGCCAAGACCGTAGACGCCGCGGTCAGTGATGCTGAGGGCGAGCTGAAGAGCACGCTCGGCGACAAGATCGTCATCCGCTAAGATCGAAGCACTCTTCCGGGCGGCGGCCACCGCCGCCTGGTCGGTCCGCGATAAGAGGCATCCATGAAATCGTCCAGAACGCTCGGACTGGTGATGATCGCGCCTGCGGCGATCATGATTGTCCTGTTCTTCCTGATGCCCGTGGTTCTGACGGCGGTCTTCTCGATGACCAACATGACGACCGCGACCGGCATATCAGGCGGTGTCTACCAGATCGCGCCCAACTCCCTGATCGCGCTGAAATCGGCGATGCCCGACATCGCCGCCGAGATGGCCGAACCGCGCTACACGATCGACGAGGCGGGCCTCACGGCCGTCGAGAGCCTCGGGATAGCGCCGGGGATTGCCGCGGAATTGCGCGCCAAACATATAGGCGAGGTCTTCCCGGCACGCCGAGACGTCGAGCGCATGATCAAGGATCTCGCCGAGCGACCTTCGACACGCGAGGTCAAGCAGATCTCCGAACAGTTCAACCGCTCCGTCCTCAACACCCGTTTCGACAGCAAGAACCAGCTCTTCTCCGCTCTCGATATGCTTGGTTTCAAGCTGACGCCGGAGCAGAAGGAAACCGTCGCCAAGACCACCTATACCGGCTGGACCTGGACGACCGACAATTTCTCACGCATGGCCAACTCGCCCGACATGGCGCGTGTGCTTTTCAATACCGTGCTCTACGTCGCGCTGGTGCTGATGCTCTTCAATGTCGGTTATGCGCTGCTGCTCGCCATCTGGACACATTACATGCCGCCGACGCCAGCCTCGATCTTTCGCGGCATCTGGCTCCTGCCGCGCATCACGCCTGTCGTCATCTATGTCATGCTGTGGAAGTGGCTCGCCTGGGACAGCGGCTTCATTTCGATCCTGATGGGCAAGTTCGGCTACCCCCCGAAGAACTACCTGCTCGATACCGCTTATAATGCCTGGTTCTTCGTCGTGCTGATCAACGGCTTCATCGGCGCCTCGATGGGCATGCTGGTGTTCTCGTCGGCGATGAAGGCCATCCCGAAGAGCCAGTTCTATGCGAGCGAGGTCGACGGCGCCTCGCGCTGGCAGCAGATCCGTTACATCATCCTGCCGCAGATGCGCTGGCCGATCCTCTTCGTCACCTGCTATCAGACCCTGTCGCTGCTTGCCTCCTTCAATGAAATCCTGCTCGCCACTAATGGCGGGCCGGGCAACGCGACCGAGGTCTGGGCTCTCTCCGCCTATCACACCGCGCTCAGGAACTATGCCGGCAATCTCGAATACGGGCTGGGTGCCGCCATGGCGCTGGTGCTCGTCGTCATCGGCGTGACGCTGTCGCTTCTTTATCTGCGCGTCTTCAACTACGGCACGCTTGTCGCCAAGCCCCTGATCGAGGATTGACCATGGCCGAACGCTCGCAGCCCTCGGCAAATTACCGCAGCTGGCCTGTCCTAACGGCACTGACCATCGTCAGTCTGCCGCTGCTCCTGATGTATGTCTATCTCTTCCTCGACACCGTGACGGTGAAGCAGCCGGATGCCTTGCTGCCCTCCGGCTTGACGCTCAACCACTGGCGCTTCCTGTGGCAGACGACGGCGGGCAAGGCGAACATCTGGCAGGTGACGCTGAACACGTTGCTGTTTTCGGCCTGCACCACAAGCCTGGTGCTCATCGTCTCGTCGATGGCAGGTTACGTGCTGTCGCGGCTCAATGTCCCTGCGCGCGGCTTCTTTCTTGCCGGTGTCATGGTGCTGCACGCTTTTCCGTCGGTCACGCTCATCATCGCCATCTTCATCGTGCTGCAGATGATCGGTCTCTACAATTCATTGATCGGCGTGATCCTAGTGAAAGCGGCGATCGATCTGCCGCTCGGTATCTGGTTGATGAAGGGCTTCTACGACACGGTGCCCTGGGAAATCGAAATGGCCGGCGTCGTCGACGGCGCTTCGCGGTTCCGGGTCTGGCGCAGCCTCGTGCTGCCGCAGGTCAAACCCGGCATCATGGCGCTCGGCCTTTTCTCCTTCCTCTCCGGCTGGGGCGAGTTCATCCTGCCGCAGGTGCTGGCGCCGGGCAATCAGGTGCAGGTGCTGTCGGTCTATCTCGCCGGCTTCCTTGCCGACGACAACAATTACGATTTCAACATGTTCAAGGCGGTTGGCCTCTTCTACCTCATTCCGGTGCTGATCGCCTACGCACTCTTCAACAAATACCTCATGAACATCTACGGCGGCGGGAGCAAAGGCTGATGCGCATCCTCCTCGACAATTTCTCGAAGAGCTTCGGCTCCACCAAGGTCATCGAGAACATGAAACTCGAAGTCGGCAGCGGCGAGATGCTGGCGCTGCTCGGCCCCTCCGGCTGCGGCAAGTCGACGACGTTGTTTGCCGTCTGCGGCATCCACCGGCCGACTGGCGGCCGCATCCTCTTCGGCGATCGCGATGTAACCGACCTGCCGAGCCAAATGCGCAATGTCGGTGTGGTCTTCCAATCCTACGCGCTCTATCCGCACATGACGGTTGCCGAAAACATCGGCTTTCCGCTGAAGGTAAAGGGCATCAATGCGGCCAATATCCGCAAGGAAGTGGAGCGCATTTCCGGCCTCGTGCAGATCGGCAATCTCATGGAGCGCCGACCGGCACAGCTTTCCGGCGGCCAGCAGCAACGTGTGGCCCTTGCCCGCGCGCTGATCCGCAAGCCGGATGTGCTGCTGCTCGACGAGCCTCTCGCCAATCTCGATGCCAAGCTCCGCCTCGAAATGCGCTCGGAAATTCGCCGCATCCAACGCGAGACAGGCATCACTGCGATCCTCGTTACCCATGATCAGGTGGAGGCGATGAGCATGTGCGACCGCATCGCCATCATGAAGGAAGGCGAGATCGTGCAGATCGCTACGCCGTCCGAAATGTATAGTGATCCACGCACCGCCTTCGTCGCCGGTTTCCTCGGCAATCCGCCGATCACCTTCCTGCGCGGCGTCATGAAGGACGGCACCTTTGCCATGCCTGAAAGCGAGATCCGCGTGCCGGTTTCGGTCCAGGCTGCCGAGGGCAGCAAGCTGACGCTCGGCGTGCGCCCTGAACATTTCAATCCGGCCGGCGATATCGCCGTGCCCGGCAAGGTTACTTTCGCCGAAACGCAGGGCCGTGAGAACCTTTACGACGTACGGCTTGCCGGCGGCTCGCTGCTGCGTTCCATCCAGCCGGTCCGCAATGACATCACCGTCGGTGATGAGGTGAGGTGGGCGATCGACAGCAAGGGCGTGTTCGTCTTCGACGAAGAAGGCCGGAGGCTCTGAGCGATGCGTGACTTCTCGACTTTCTTCGAACGCTACGGTTGGCCCTCGAACAAGGGATATCTGCCTTTCTGCATCGGCCATCGCGGCGCGAGCGGCCATGAGCGGGAAAATACGCTCGAAGCCTTCCATCGGGCTGCTGAACTTGGCGCGGAAATGTGGGAACTCGACACACAGATCACCGAGGACGGCGTGGTCGTGGTCTCCCACGACGACCATCTGGAGCGTGTCTTCGGCATCGACCGACGCATTTCCGAGATGACGGCCGCCGAACTTGCTGTCCTCGAAGGCGTCAATGTTCCGACCTTCGAGGCGGTCGCAGCTCTCGGCCGGCGGACCAATACGGGACTTTACATCGAGCTTAAGGCGCCGGGCACGGGGCTTCTGTGCTGGAAGCACCTTCACGAAAAGAACCAGCGCTTCGCCTGCCTCGGCTCCTTCGATACGGCACAGGTGCGCGAGCTTCGCGATGCCGGTTGCGACTATCCGCTCTCGGTGTTGATCCGCGTCGGACACGATCCGCATGCGGCGGGCGACGAGGCCGGTGCCGATATCCTGCATCTCTGCTGGGAGCGGGCCGGCGAACGGCCGCAGGATCTCGTGACTGACGAGCTGATGCAGCGGGCTTTCGGCGAAGGCCGTGAGATCGTGCTGTGGCATGAGGAACGGCCGGCCATTCTTTCCGACATCACAAAGCTTCCGGTGCTCGGCATCTGTACGGACCTGCCCGATCTGATGCGCCCGGCCGCTGGGAGTGAAAGACATGGCAGACAAGGATAACAAGGGGCCGAGAAAGGTCACCTCCTTCGACGTTGCGCGTGTGGCAGGCGTCTCGCGTGCCGCCGTTTCGCGCGCCTTCACGCCGGATGCGAGCGTTTCGCCGAAGACGCGCGAAAAGGTCTATCAGGCGGCGAAGGATCTCGGCTATCGGGTGAACTATCTTGCCCGCAGCCTGACCAACAAGCGCTCCGATCTCGTCGGTGTTGTCGCCGCCGGTCTCGACAATCCGTTCCGTACGCTGCAGATCGAGCATCTGGCACGTGTTCTGCTCGCCCGCAATTTTCGTCCGATCCTGTTGCCGACCTCAAAGGAAGCCGACACCTCTGCTGTCATCGGCCAGCTGCTGCACTATGCCGTCTCGGGCGTCATCGTCACGTCGGACGCACCGCCGACGGAAATCTGCGAGCAATGCGCTGCCGAAGGCGTACCGATCGTGCTGATCAACAAGGGCGATGATATTCCCTTCGTCGATCGCATCATCTCCGACGATCGCATGGCCGGGCATCTTGCCGCCACGCATCTCATCGAAAGCGGCGTCAAGGCGCCGGCGGTCATGGCCGCGCCCGCAATCTCCTATACGGCCAGGCGACGCAGCGAAGCCTTTATGATGACCTGCCGTCAACGCGGCCTCGATCCACGCATGGTGGAGCTGAAGGTCAACGACTATCGGAACGGTTATGACGCAGCTGCCGGTCTTGCCTCGCTCGGCATCGACGGCCTGTTCTGCGCCAATGACTACATGGCTTGCGGCGTGGTCGACCGGATGATGAGGGAGCACGGCCGCGAGGAGCAGCCACCGATCCGCATCATCGGCCATGATGATATTCCCCAGGCAAGCTGGGCGGCTTACGACCTCACGACCATCCGCCAGCCGTGCGATTTCCAGGCTGAACAAACGGTCAATCTGCTGATGTCCAGGATAGCCGAACCGGATATGACCGCCCGCGTCGAATTTACCCCGGTGACGCTGATCAAAAGAAGGACTGCTTGATGAATTCCGCATTCGATGCCTCTGCTCTGACCGCGCGGGCGGAGGTCGCAATCGACGTGGCCCGCAACGTTGGACGCGAGGCTGCGAGCTTCCGGCGTGAAGGAAAGCCGGGCGCGCTCAACGTCCAGAATAAGGGATTGCAGGATTTCGTCACTATCGCAGATAGGCAGGCAGAGCAGGCGATCCGCGAGGGACTGCTCGCGCGCTTCCCTGAGGATACCTTCATGGGCGAGGAAACCGGCGGTGAGTCCGGCTTGGCAGGCACCTGGGTCGTCGATCCCATCGACGGGACGACCAATTATATCCGTGGCTTCCGCCACTGGGGTGTTTCCATCGCCTTCGTCGTCGATGGCAAGGTGGAGATCGGCGTGGTCTATGATGCGGCCAATGATCAGGTCTTTTCCGCTATCCGCGGCTGCGGCGCCTTCAAGGAGGGCGAGCCGATCCATGCCGCCCCGACCACCGATCCTGCCAATGCGATCGTCGTGCTCGGTCATTCGCGCAAGACGAGCTTTGACGACTATGCGGCGCTCTCCAAGCGGCTTTACGAACGTGGCATGGATTATCGCCGCATGGGAGCAGCGGCAGTCGATCTCGTGCGGGTGGCGGAAGGTGTTTCCGACCTCTTTTACGAACGGCATCTGAATGCCTGGGATATGCTCGCCGGTGCGCTGATCGCCGCCGAGGCTGGAGCGAAAGTCGCCATTCCACCAGTCGATAGATTGCTGGAGGATGGCGGCCCTGTCATCGCCCATTCGCCTGGATTGGCAGAAGAATTCGCTTTCCTCGTCGAGTTCGAGGGATTGGCGGGCTGATCAGCCCGCCATGCGCTTCAGCCATGCCCGTTCGGTCGCAGGGGCTTCGTCCGTGGTGATCTGATCGGGCTTCAGCGCCACCAGTGTTGAGAAATTCGCCCATTCGGCATCGCTGAAACCGCCGTCGGGATCCTTCAGCGTGAAGGTCCAGGCATCGACGAGTTTGCCTTCGCTGTGGCAGAGTGCGATCATATCGAGGCCTGCTTTTGCCGCATCGAGCAGCATCGGCCAGTAAAGATAGATTGTTTCCGGCTCCGTCGGGCCGCGCAGATCGGCAAGCAGCTCCTTTTCAACTGCTATCCACCCTTCGGTTCTGTAGATGTCGCCGAGCTTGTCGCTGGGGTCGATACCACGGCGCAGATGCGGCAGCTTCTCCTTGACGGCCAGGATCAGGTCCAGACTGCCTGCACTGACGATGACGGAGGCGGAAATCTTCTGCAGGTGTTCGGCCAGATGGGCGATCCCCTTTTCGCCGATCACCTCGTAATCGTCCTTCATGTCGAACTGCAGCAACGCGTCCGGATGGGCCGATTGCAGCATGGCCGCCAGATCCTCACTGTAGAGGAGCGGGCGATTGCCGTCCTTCATGCGCAGGTCGCTCAGATCCGCGAGGCTGTTTTGGGTAATGAGACCGTGCCCGGTCGTCTCGCCTTCCAGGTCCTTGTCATGCAGCACGACAAAACCGCCATCGGCGCGCACCCGAAGATCGAGCTCCATCGACGCACCAGCCTTGAAGCCTTCGGCCATCACCTCAGCCGAAAACAGCGGATCGGCCATACGCCGGCGCAACCGGTGCCATTTCAGCAGGGTCGCATGGTTCTCAAACTCGATCCGAAGTCCGCGTGCGTCTGCCATTCCGTCATCCTCGGCATGTCTTTTATTTTCCCTTCGTGCATCGGAAAGGCTCGATTCTCAAGAGGTGCCAGAAGATTGGCGCTACGGTGAGAGGAGGCCTTTTTCGCAAGCCAATCTTCCGGCGGTCTCTCCGTGCACCGCGGCTCAGCAAAATAGAGCACTATTTTATAGACAATATATCTCTGCGAGGCTTTTCCGGAGCCAGGAGCAAGAGGTTTTCGAAGTACGGGCGAGGATTTCGAAAACCGTCTGCACAGTCTGCGGGAGGAATGGCAGCCAACGCCGCTCTCCTGGTATTAAGGATCAGCCGCTATAGGCTCTGACAACTGCCTCCGACGCGGCGCCGAGATCCGCCGGCAAACCGGCTTGACGCAGGGCTTCGCCATAGGCCACGACATTTGCAAGCACGGTCTGGAACGTCGCTCGTCGGCCTGTGTGGTTCAATCGTATGAGATGCGACAGGCCGGTGCCGACACCGGCCGTCAGGTCGACACCCAGTCCCGCAGCAAAGCGGATGACCGATGTGGGCTCCACGCCTGTCGGTGTGGACATCGTTGTCACCAGGTTTGACGCCTGTTTGGCAGGCACCCAAAGGCTTGCTCCCATCGCTGACAAACCGGCTCGGCTGGCGAAAGCGGCCTTCTCGTGACGAGCGACGGTCTGTTCGATGCCTTCCGCCTCGACCCGGTCGAGTGCCGCCTCCAATGCGAAAAATTCCAACGGCGCGGGCGTTCCGGGCAAAGCGCTGCGGCCGCCATCCACCCAGGCTCTCAGGTCGGCGAGTGACAGGATGGAGTTGCGCGGCGCATCGTCATGCATGATCAGCTCCCAGGCTCGCGGGCTGACCGACAGGGCAGAAACGCCAGCAGGTCCGCCAAGCGCCTTCTGCGCGCCGATGACGGCAAGATCGATGCCCAATCCGGCGACATCGAGCGCATGACCGCCAACGGACGCTACGGCATCGACCACCGTTACGACGCCACGTGTCCGCGCCAGCGCGACGATTTTGGGCAGTGGATTGAGGATGCCGCTTGCCGATTCCGCGTGGACGAGCGCCAGCACACGGACACCGGGATTGGCTTCCAGCGCAGCGGTAATCGCTTCGACCTCGATGGGCAGGCCGGGTCGGGCGACGATGTCGATGACGTCAGCGTCGCCACGCCGCAGCCACTGCCCGAACCAGCCGCCATAGGAACTGGTGACGATGTTCAGCGCCGCAAGACCGGGTCTGGCAAGGCTGGTCGCAACGGCCTCAAGCGCCACCACCGCCTCGGCCTGCACCAGCAGCACGTCGTTATCCGTCTTCAGGATTGCGCCGATGCGGCGGGCAAGAATGGCGTAACGTTCTGCCGGATAGGCCGGCGCGCCGTAGAGCGGGTTCCAAGCTTCGGTCATAGGCGGCTCCTTCAAGCGGGTTCGGTCACGAGGCGCGGCACGGCCGCAACGAGCCGGCGCGCCGCATCGGATCGCGGTGCGGTGACGACATCGGTTGCCGGTCCTTCCTCGACGATGCGGCCGGCATCCATAACGGCGATGCGATGCGAGATCGCCCGCACCACCGCGAGGTCGTGGGATATGAAGAGATAGGCAAGGCCACGCTCGCGCTGCAGCTCGACCAACAATTCAAGGATGCGGCCCCGAACCGTCACATCGAGTGCGGAGACGGCCTCATCCAACACCAGCAGGGCGGGTCGCGTCGCGATGGCGCGGGCGATGGCGACGCGCTGTCGTTGGCCGCCCGACAATGTGCGGACTGGGCGGGAGGCAAAGGCGGTGGGCAGGCCGACGCGCTCCAGCAGGGCGGCGATTTCGGTCGGCCGTTGTTTCCTGTCCGCGATATCGTGAATGCGCAGCGGATCGTCGAGAACCGAGGCGACGGAGGCCAACGGATTGAAGGCGCCGAGGGGATCCTGAAATACCATTTGCATGCGCGCGCGTCTGCGCCGCAGGTCGACGCCGCGAAGTGCGAGCCAATCTTCCCCTTCGAACCGGATGGAGCCGGCATCAGGCTTCAGCAGACGCAGAAGGACGCGCGACAGCGTCGATTTTCCGCTGCCCGAGGCTCCTACCAGGCCCAGGGTTTCGCCGGCCGTGATTGTCAGGGAAACATTGTCGAGAGCCGCAACCTGGCGGCCGGAGCTGTAATAGGCCTTGGACAATGCATCTACGGTCAGAAGCCCATTCATGACACAACCTCGCTAATCAGTGGCTGCGTGGAAAGATCGCGATGGTTGGCGATGAGGGCGGCAGTATAGCTCTCGGCTGGCGATGACAGAACCGACCGGACAGGGCCGGCCTCGACCAGTTCACCTTTGCGGAAGACGGCGACGCGATCGACGAAGCCGGAGGCGAGCGCGATATCATGGGTGATGAAGAGCAGCGTCATGCCTTCCTCACGAACCAGCCCTTCGAGCAGTCTGACGATTTCTGCCTGAACCACGACATCGAGCGCGCTGGTCGCCTCATCGGCGATCAGCAAGGCGGGCTTGGCCGCAATTGCTGCGGCAATCGCCACGCGTTGCCGCAGGCCGCCGGAAAGCTGATGCGGGAAAGCACGCATGGTGCTGGCGGGCTGCGGTATGCGGACGCGATCCAGAAGCTCCTCGGCATGCATATAGGCTTGCCGCCAGTCGAGGCGGAGGTGTCTTCTGGCGACTTCGGCAACCTGTTCGCCGATGGTCAGCACCGGATTGAGGCTGGTGCCGGGGTCCTGAAAGACAAAACCGAAATCACGGCCGGGGAGCGGAGCATGGCCGAGCGCCGGCCACGTTATTTCGCCTTCGATTCTGGCCCGCTCCGGTAAAAGGCCGGCAAGTGTCCGCGCAAGCGTGCTTTTGCCCGAACCGCTTTCGCCAATGATCGCCAGCCTCTCACCCCTGACAATATCGAGGTCGACGGATTTCAGCGCCACCTCCAGTCCATAGCGGACCGACAGGCTTTTCACGCAGCAGAAGGGCGGAGTCATTGGGAGCCTCCCTCATGACCAAGTGCCCTCGTCAGGCCCTCGCTGAAAAGGTGGACGCCGAGCACGGTGATCGCCAGCGCCAGACCGGGGAGAACCGAAAGATAGGCAGCGGAGCGCAATACGCTACGGCCTTCGGCGATCATAGAGCCCCAGGTGGCGAGATTGGGATTACCGAGACCGAGAAAGGAGAGGGCCGCTTCGGTCAGGATCGCGCCGGCGACGATAGTGGCCGACAACGCCAGAACCGGCGGCAATGCGTTCGGCAGGATCTCCTTGAAGGCGATCTCGGCCGGATGCATGCCGATCACCCGCGCGGCCGCCACATAATCTCGCTCGCGGATGGACAGCACTTGTGCTCGCGTCAGCCGCGCCGGATCGGCCCAAGTGCCGAGGGCGATCGCGAAGACGACGACCGGCGTCGACACACCGATGATGCTGACGAAGGCGAGCGCTAGCAAAAAACCTGGGACGATCTGGAAGGCATCGACCACACGCATCAGCGACTCGTCGATCGCGCCGCCGGCAAAGCCGGCAGCCATGCCGACAAAAAGCCCGAGCAGCATGGCGGAAAGGGCTGCGGCGATCCCGACGGCCAGCGAGGTCCGAGCGCCATAGAGCAGGCCGGCGAGTACATCGCGACCCAGCCGGTCCGTGCCGAGCGGCAGGCTCGGATCAGAGAAGGGTGAAAGCAACGCCCTGCCGGCGATCCGCAGCGGATCTCCCGGCGATATCGCCGGTGCCAGCAGGCCGGCAATAAACAGGGCTGCCAGAATGACAAGTCCGATCGTACCTTCCGGAGTCCCTAGGAGACGCTTGAGCAGGGTCATGCGCGGCCCTCCGACGCGCCGATGCGCGGGTCGAGGGCGGCATAGACGAGATCGACGATGAAATTGACGCAGATGACGAGAACGGCGCTGGTGACGATGATGCCCATCAGGAGCGGCGCGTCACGGCCGTTGACGGCCTCCTGGGCCAGCCTGCCGAAGCCCGGAATGGCAAAGACGCTCTCGATGACGACGCTGCCGCCAAGCATGGCGGCGGACTGCAGGCCGAGCATGGTGACGAGCGGCAGCAGCGCATTGCGCGCCACATGGCGAAGCACGATGCGGCTGCGCGACAGGCCCTTTGTCCGGGCAAACAGCACGAAATCGAGCTTCCACGCCTCAGCCATGCCCGAGCGCATGACGCGCAGGAACAGCGCAAGATAGATAAAGGCGAGCGCCCCGACCGGCAGGGCCAGGTGTTCTGCGATATCAAACGCTCGGGAAAGGCCTGTTTTGCCGGAGGCGATGGTCTCGATGCCGGCGATCGGCAGCCAGCGCAGTTTAACCGAAAACAGGATGCTGAGCACCAGTCCCAGCCAGAAGCTCGGAATGGCATAGATGATCAGTGAACCGATCGAGAGAAAACGATCACGCAGGCTGCCCGGCCTCGCGCCGGCAAGGATGCCGAGCACTGTGCCAAGCCCGAAGGACAGCGCCGTCGCACTTCCCATCAAGAGCAGCGTATTCGGCAGCCGCTCGGCGATGAGATCCCGCACCGGCCGGTTGAAGGCCACCGACCAGCCGAGGTCGAGGCGGGCGAGCGACGACAGATAGAGCCAGAGACGGGCGAAGACCGATTGATCGAGCCCATAACTTTCCCGCAGCGACTTGATGAGAGCTGCATCGCCGCCGCCGATAGAGCCGAGATAGGCATCGACGGCATCGCCGGAGGCGGATTCAAGCAGGAAGAAGCTGAAGATCACGACGATCAGCAGCACCGGAATGCTGCTGATGATCCTGTGTCTCAGGAGGAGAAGTGCACGTTTCACGCCGGACGAGGCCCCCGAAGCAATTGCGCCTTCGACCCTATCACGATTGCAGCGCGGTATCGCCCCAGTTCGAGACCACCCAGCGTGGATTATCCGAGACGTTCAGCACTGTGTCGCGAGCAACCGTGATGAAACCCCATTCGGCGACGTTGATCAGCGGTAGTTCGGCTACCACGAGCTGCTGGAACTTGTAATAGAGGTCGGTACGCGCAGCCGCATCAATGGTCCCGGACGCCTGCGCGATGATCTTGTCAAGTTCGGCGCTGACATAGCCGCCCTGGTTGGAGAAAGGCACACCGTCGGGCGTTCCGGACTGAACCAGGATGGTGGTGGAGATGGCCGGATCGCCGCGGAAGACCGGCGGGCCGACGGCAATATCGAAATCATGATCCGTATAGACCGCTTTCTGGTGGGCGGCCGCATCGGCATTGACGATCACAGCGTCGATGCCGACAGCAGCAAGCGCCTGGCGCAGATAGTCGCCGAACTGGCGCGTCTCGTTGAAATAGGGCGCCGGCCGCAGCTTGAGCTGGAAACGATTGCCGTCAGGTCCTCTTGTATAGCCGCCCTGGTCCAGCAGATCGTTTGCCACCTGCACGTCGAAATTATAATTCGCGACGTCGGCCGTGTAGAACTCCTTGGAATTCTTCGGGATGGGGCCGGTCGATTCCGTCGCATAACCGAGGAAGATCGTGTCGACGACGAATTTCTTGTCGATCGCATGGGCGATCGCCTGGCGGACTCTGAGATCGGCGAGTTCCTTGCGGCGATGGTTGATCTCGATGACGAGCTGATAGGTCAGCGCCTCGTAGCCCTTGGAGATGACCTTGATGCCGTCGACCTTGGAGATGCGGTCGAGATCGGCGAGCGGCACGGCCGAGAAGGCAGCAAGGTGGATTTCCTCGGCTTCCAATGCCGCGCCAGCCGATTCACGGTCGGGCAGCACGCGGTAGACGATTTCGTTGAGCTTCGGCTCGCCCTTCTGCCAGTAGTTCTCGTTGCGCGTCAGCCGGTAATATTCGCCGGGTTTATATTCGGCGAACTTGAACGGGCCGGTACCGACAAGCGTGTTGTTGGCAGGATTCTTGGCGATGTCCGTGCCTTCGAAAATATGCTTGGCGACGACGCTGGTGACGGTTGGAAGCGCATTGCGGATGAGCTGGAAGGGCGTCGGCTTCGAAAAGCGGAAGATCGCCGTATGGTCATCGGGCGTATCGACTGTCTGCAGATTGGCGAAGACCAGGCGCCCGAGATTCTGAAGCGGCTTCCAGACGTTGAGTGCGGAGAAGGCGACGTCGGCCGACGTGAACGGCTTGCCGTCGTGCCAGGTGGCGTTTTCACGCAGCTTGAAAGTCACGGAAAGCCCGTCAGGCGAGCCTTCCCAGGAGGTGGCGAGCCGCGGTGCGAGACCATCCGCGCCCTCGTAGGAGGCTTCGGCCAGCGGTTCGATCACCTTGCTTGCAACGAAGAAGACGCCGTTAGAGGCAACAATGGCGGGGTTCAGGTTTTTCGGCTCGGAGTCGGCTGCGACGATCAGGCGCCCGCCGGCCGGCACGTCCTGTGCCAGAGCAATGCGCGAAAATGCGGTCGAGCCGAGCAGCAGCGCGGTACCCTGCAGCAGGCTGCGCCGAGAGATATCTGCAATAGTCATGCCCCGTCCAATCCTTAAAAATTCAATGGGCTATATTCGAGCTGACACCGTAAGTGTGACAGGAATTAAATTCGAACATGATGGCCAGGCGAGATATTTTTTGTCACCCAGCCATTATTTTCAACGGCTGCCCACGGCAAGCCGCGGCGCTTCGGCGCCGAGGTTACGGTAGGCTGCTCCTGGGTGCGGGGCAACCAGTCGCGGTCCGCCGCCGCCGAGCTTTTCACGTAGCGTGCCTTGCCGGTACTCGGTCTTGTAGACCCCGCGTTTTTGAAGTTCGGGCACCAGCAGATCGACAGTGTCTTCAAAGCTCTCCGGCGTGACCGCATAGGCGAGGTTGAAGCCGTCGACATCGGTATCCTCGACCCATTCCTGCATCAGGTCGGCAACCGTTGACGGCGAGCCGACAAAGACCGGCCCGAAGCCACCGACGCCGACCCAGTCGGCCATCTCGCGTACCGTCCACTCCTTGTCCGGATCGATGGTCGTGAAGGTTTCGACGGCCGATTGCACGGCATTCGTATAGCGGTGGCGCAGTACCTCGTCCGGTCCGAATTGGCCAAAGTCGATGCCTGTCCAGCCGGAAATCAGCGTCAGCGCGCCTTCGAAGGAAGTGTACTGGCGGTATTCGTTGAATTTTCGCTGCGCCTCGGCATCCGTTTCGCCGAGCACGACCGTCTGGAGATTGAAAGCGAGAATTTCGCGCGGGTTGCGCCCGAGCCGTTCGGCCGCCTGGCGGACGTTGGCCACGTAGCGCTTCAGGACCGCCTTGGAGGGCGCAGCCACGAAAATGCATTCGGCATGCGCGCCGGCAAAATCCTTGCCGCGGCTGGAGGCGCCGGCCTGATAAAGCACTGGAGTGCGCTGTGGCGAAGGCTCGCTCAGGTGAATGCCGGGAACCGTGAAATATTTTCCGGCATGGTTGATCGGATGGACCTTTTCCGGATGCGTGAAGATGCCTTTTTCCCGGTCGCGGACAACGGCATCGTCCTCCCAGCTTCCTTCCCAGAGCTTATAGCAGATCTCGAGATATTCGTCGGCGAGGTCGTAGCGGTCGTCATGGTTGGTCTGCGCCGGTTGACCGATATTGAGCGCGCCGCTGTTGAGATAGGAGGTGACGATGTTCCAGCCGACGCGGCCCTTGGTCAGATGGTCGAGCGTGGAGATGCGGCGCGCGAATGTATAGGGGTGCTCGAAGGAGAGCGAGGCCGTCAGCCCGAAGCCGAGATGTTCGGTTTCGTAAGCCATGGTCGGGATGAGTTGCAGCGGATCGTTGACCGGCACCTGCGCGGAATGGCGCAGCGCTGCGTCGACATTGCCGTTCAGCACGTCATAGACGCCGAGCACATCGGCGATGAAGAGACCGTCGAACTTGCCGCGCTCCAGCGTCTTTGCCAGATGCACCCAATAGTCCAGATCCTTGTAGGTCCAGGATTTGTCGCGCGGATGCCGCCAAAGGCCCGGCGACTGGTGTCCGACGCAATTCATGTCGAAGGCGTTGAGCCTGATTTCACGGGTCATGTCATATTTCCTGCATCTGTCGGCGGGTGCGGTCAGGCGCCGACGGTTTTCCTGTTGATGAAGCTGAAGGCGAGCACGGCGAAGATGAGCGTGCCGGTGCCGACCTGTTGCCAGTAGAAGTTCAGGCCCGTCAGCAAGAGGCCATTGGCGACGACGCTGAGGAGCAGGACGCCGAGCACGGTGCCGAGGATGTTGGGCCGGCCGAGCGGCGAGAGGGTCGTGCCGATGAAGGTCGCGCCGATCGCGTTCAGCAGGAACGCATTGCCGGAGGAAGGGATGTAGACCGTCACCGTCGCCGTCAGGATCAGGCCGGCAACGGCGGCAATGGTTCCGGCAAGAATGAAGGTCGCCGCGACATGAGCACCAAGCCCGATGCCGGAGTAACGCACCACGCTCGGCTGGATGCCGATCGAAAGCACCACGCGTCCAAACCGCGTCCAAGCAAAGGCAGCTGCCGCACCTGCGATGATGACGGTCGCAATGATGAGAGGTACCGGTACATTCGCGATCGTTCCGTGCCCGAGGAAACGGAAGGCGGGCGGGATGCTCGAGGGCGGCAGATAGACGGGATTGCCGCCATTGGTCAGCAATTGCTGGATACTGCGCCCGATGAACAATGTACCAAGCGTCGCCAGGAAGGGCGCGACGCCGATTGCAGACACCAGAATGGCATTGAAGGCGCCGACAAGCGCGCCCGCGGCGAGACCGGCCACGAAGGCCAATGGCACCGGTTGCCCGATCAGCACCAGGGAGACGAAGGCGAAGCTTGCAAAATCGACTGCCGTACCCACAGAGAGATCGATGCCGCCGGCCGATACGGCAAAGGTCATCGCGATCGAGACGATGGCGAGCAATGTGAAGTTGTTTACCAGAATGCTCTGAAGATTGCCTGGAGTCAGGAAGGTGGGCGCCAGGATCGAGAAGACGGAGAAAACCGCGACGAGCGCCGCGATCAGTCCATATCGCGCGAAGCCAGTGGCCGAGCGTCCGGCAAAAGTCGAAGCGGACATGTCAGATCTCCCGTTTGCGCAGCAGTGTCGTGGCCGACACGACGATCAGGATGAGAAGGCCCTGCACGCCGCTGACGAGCGTGCTCGGCAGGTTCAGCAGTTGGAAGCCGTTGGTCAGGAAGCCGACGAAAAGCGCCGATATCAACGTTCCCGGAACGGTCGGCACCAGGCGACGGGAGAAGACCGAGCCGAGCAGCGCGATGACGACGACAGGCAGCAGCGCTTCCCCCGAACCCGTCGTGCTGCCGCTGAGATAGGAAACTGAAAGAATGCCGGCAAAACCGCCGCAGAGACCGCTGGCAACGAAGGCACTTGACAGCAGGCGCTTGAGCGGCAGGCCAGCAGCGCGTGCAGCGTCCGGAAACTCGCCGACAGCATAGAGCCTCAACCCCACAGGTGTATATTGCACGATTGCCGTCGCGATTGCTGTAAAGCCTATCAGGACATAGGCAAGGATCGGGATACCGAAGCTGTCGGAAGCCGAGATTGCCGTCAGGAAATCGGTGGAAGCGGGAACGACCGTATTCTGCGTGAGAACCAGTTCAAGGCCGGCGACGACGTTCATGACTGCAAGCGTTGCAAGCAGGGGTACGATACCCGTAAGAACGACGGCGGCCGCATTGACCACGCCGATCGCAAGCCCGGTCAGCAAGGTAGCGGTGACCGCCACGGGATCGCCGTAGCCGAGCTGAATCAGCGAGGCGTAAACGGCGGCGCTCAAGCCCATATTCGCCGCCAATGACAGATCGATGCCGCCGGTGACGACATTCGAACCGCCTGCGATCAATACGACCGTCAGGCCGATCGCAAGAACACCTGAAATGGCGGATTGGCCAAGGACATTGCCGATATTGCCGACTGACAGGAAATAGGGAGCCGTCAACGAGAAAACCAAGAGGATCGCGGCAAAGGCGAGCAGGGAACCGAAGCGGAGAACTGCGACGGCGGCTTTGCCTTTTGCCTGCGGTGGGTGATCCGACGAGGCGACGGGGAGGGTGGCAAACTGAATGTCAGCCGACATGGAGTAATCCTTCCGAAGCACCGGTCGAGACCGACAGCACTTCATCCGTTGTGGTCTTTGCGGAATCGAGTTCGCGGATCAGCCGTCCGCGGAAGAACACCAGAATGCGATCGGTGATGCCGACGAGCTCCGGCAGGTCGGAGGATAAAACGATGACGCCGGCGCCGCGCGCGGCAAGCTCGCCGATCAGGGCATAGATCTCGACTTTGGAGCCGATGTCGACGCCAACCGTCGGCTCGTCCAGCAGATAGATTTCCGACTGACGGCTCAGCCATTTGGCGATGGCAACCTTCTGCTGGTTGCCGCCGGAGAGCGTGCGAACCAAAGCATCACGGCCTGCCGTCTTGATCTGCAGCCGCTTGATGAGGTTGGTCGTATCGGAGCGCTCGCGCTTCAGATTGAGAAAACCGAAACGGCTGTAGCGGGCAAGGCTTGGAAGCGTGATGTTTTCGGACAGGCTGAGATCGAGGCCCACGCCATGTCCGCGCCGATCCTCGGGAACGAGCGCAAGCTGGCGGTCGACAGCTTTTGCGGGGCTGCGTGGCCGTGCCGTTTGTCCCCCTATCTCGATTTCGCCGCTGGCGGCCTGTTCCAACCCGAACAGCGTGCGAATGAGGTCCTTTGCGCCCGAGCCGAGAAGGCCGGTAATGCCGAGCACTTCGCCGCGGCGCAAGGTGAAACTGATATCGTCGAAACGGTTCGGCGACGAAAGCGCCCTGACCTTCAGGATGTCTTCGCCGAGCTCCACGCGGCGCTTGGGAAACATCTCGGCAATATCGCGTTCGATCATCAGGCTGGCGATCGCCTTGGCTGACGTTTCGCCGATCGGCAGGGAGGCCACATCCAGGCCATTGCGCAGCACAGTGACGTGATCGCACAGCTCTTCGATCTCATTGAGGTAGTGCGAAATGTAGATGATCGTCACACCTTCAACGCGCAGCCGGCGGATCAGGCGGAAGAGGATTTCGGCCTCGCGTCGGACGAGGGCCGCGGTCGGCTCGTCGAACACCAGCACCTTCGGCTGATGCAGCAGCGCTCGGGTGATCTGGACGATTTGCCTTTCAGCGGTCGACAGCTCGCTGATTAGAGCGTTCTTCGGCAGGTTCACGCCGAAATAATTGGCAAGAAGCTCGGTGGCGCGCTTCTGCATGGCCCGTCGGTCGATGAACGGCGTTCCCGCAAGCCGCGTTTCACGCCCGAGAAACAGCGCTTCGCCGACGGTGAATGTCGGAACCAGCAGCCGGTCCTGATGAATGAAATGGATGCCGAGCTCTTCGCAGAGATGCGGCGTCAGCCGGTCATGGGTTTTGTTTTCAATTTCAATCCGGCCGTCATCCGGTTTATGCAGCCCGGCAAGCAGCTTGATCAGCGTCGACTTGCCGGCGCCGTTTTGCCCGACGAGGCCGTGAACGGTGCCGCGGCGTATGGCGACCGATGCGCCGGCAAGTGCCTGCGCGCCGCCGAAGCGCTTCACGATGCGGTCGAAGCGAATGATGACATCGTCATTTTCGGCCGGTTGCGTCGGGGCGGATACAGTCATGATGCAGCTTTCCGGAAAGGGGCGGACCTTGTGGCGCCAGCAGCAAGGTCCGAGTTGATGTCAACCAATGCCGAGCTTCTTGACGATCTCGGATACGTTTTCCTTGTTGGCGAGCAGCGCCGGCACATAGGTTTCGCGCGGCAGCGTCTGGCCAGCGAGCAGCTTGGCGACATTGCGGACCGCCACGCGGCCGATCTCTGCCGGCTGCTGAGCGGCATCGGCGCCTGCCGGAGAGTTCTTGTCGGCAACGAGCTGGAGAACTTCCGGGCTGCCGTCGACGCCATAGGTGCGGATCTCGTTGCGGCCGGCAGCGGCGATCGCCTGCGTTGCGCCAAGCTGCGGAATGTCCCAGGCCGACCAGACGGCCTTGATCGAGCCCTTGTCCGGATATTTGTTGAGGATTGCGGTGATCTGGGTAAAGGCGTCCTGGACCGTGTTCGGGATGACGTCCCGCAGCTCCGGCTGAATGATCTTCACCTTCGGGAAATACTTGATGACATTGACAAGCTGATCGTAGCGGATCGCGCAGGGCGTGACACCGTAAAAGCCGTTGAAGACGACGATATTGCCCTCGCCGCCGATGTCGGAGACGAGCTGCAGGGCGAGGTCCTTGCCAATGCCCCAGTTGTCCGACGTCGTATTGTTGATCGAATTGGTCGAGCCGACATCGACGGTCAGCACCGGAATGCCGGCATCGCGGGCCTTCTTGAGCCAGGGATCGATAACGCTGAGCGTGCCGAGGATCTGGACGAGCGCATCCGGCTTCTGCGCGACGAGCGTCTGAAGCTGGGCGATCAGCTTGCCGTCGTTACGGCCGGCATCGACTGCGATCGGCTCGCCGCCGAGCCGCTTCACTTCGTCGATCTGGGCATTGTAGACCTGCAGGTCGAAATAGTGGTCCGTGCCGGTGGCGCTGATGGCGATGCGCTTGCCCTTCAGGGAAAGGCCTTCGTCTTCGGCCCTTGCCGCCGGCGCAGTCAGCATGCTTGCGCCCGCAAATGTCGCTCCGGCAACTGCCGCGAGCTTCAAGATTTCGCGGCGTCCGAAGCCGCCTCCAAGTCCTTCATTCATAACGATACCCTCTCAATTTGATATTCTATAAATTATATAGATTTTAAATGTATAAGAGGTACGTTATTCCAAAAGCACGCGATCGCAGGAAATTTTCTGAGGCCAAATCCCGCTGTCAGCGATCGGTGTTGCGGCCGAGGCCGTAGGTCAGCGCCAAGGCTCCGACGAGCACGGCGCCCTTGACGAGATCCTGGGTGTAGTAAGGGGCGTTCAGCATGGTGAGGCCGTTGAGCAGCACGCCGACGAAGACGGCGCCGGCAATCGTGCCGAGCACATTAGGACGGCGCAGATTGAGGACGGCAAAGCCGATCAGCGCGGCTGCGACCGAGTCCATAAGCAGCGACCCGCCGGAGGAAACGTCACCGCGGCCGACGCGGGCGGCAATTACGATGCCGCCAAGCGCTGCTAAGGCCCCCGAAATGACATAGGCGAGTGTCTTCAGTCGCGTCGTGGAAGCGCCGGCAAGCCGCGTTGCCACCTCATTGCCGCCGGTCGCAAAGAGCAGCCGGCCGATGCGGGTGCGCTCGGTCAGCACGAAGAGAACGATCGCGACGACCGCCATCAGCACGACGGAAACGGGCAGAGTGTTAAACAGGCTGTAGCGGCCAATCAGCAGGAAGGCCGGGTCATAGGCGCCGGTCGCCTTGGAGCCGTCGGGCAGAACGAGGCCGGCCGAAATCGAGCGTCCGGCCGTCGGGATGAGCTGCAGGCCCGACAGCAGGAACATCATGGCGAGCGTCGCAAGCAGATCTGGCACACGCAGGCGCACGATGAGGAAGGCGTTGACGAGCCCGATTGCCGCTCCAAAGGCGAGCACCAGCGGCACAGTCGCGAAGGCACTCAGATGCCAGACGATCATCGCGTAGCTTGCGGCCATGACGCTGGAGGCGGCAACCGCACCGATTGAGAGATCAAAGCCGCCGACGGCGAGCGTCACCGTGACACCGGCGCCGAGGATCGCGACAACCGACACGGCCTGCAGGATGCTCATCAGGTTTCCGATATTGATGAAGGCCGGTTCGGCATAGGTGAAGCCGATCACCATCAGCCCGAGCAGGATGAAGACTGCGCCGGCGCGCAGAACGCTGCCGAGCGCCAGGAGGCGATTGGCCGGGTTGCGGCTTTTCGGCCCTGCGACAGCCTTCGGAAGCACTTCGTCGTCGATGGTCGTCATGCGGAAAGTCCCTGTATGGCTGAAGAAGAGGCGACATTTGTGATGACTGGCAGCAGCGTGTGGCGGTCGATGGTCAGGATGCGGTCGGCGATCTCATAGGCCTCTTCGGGATCGGATGTGGCGATCAGGGTTGCGCGGCCGGTGCGGGCGCGGATCGCCTGGATGATATCGTGGCGGGCGCCGACATCGACGCCCTGGAATGGCTCGTCGAGCAGCAGCAACCGGCTGGGCTCCGCCTCCCAGCGGGCGATCACCGTCTTCTGCTGATTGCCGCCTGACAGTGTCCAGACGGAGGTGAGGGGACCGGCGGCCCTGATGCTGAGACGGGAAATAGCCTTCTCGGCCTCGCGGCGTTCGCGGCCGCCGAATAGAAGGCCGTGCGGATACCATTTGGAAAGATGCGGCAGGCTGATGGTGGCGGCGAGCGAATTGCCGGGCCAGGTGGCGGGCATGAGCGAGGAGCGGTGGCGGTCTTCTGCGGCCATTGCCACGCCCGCTGCAATCGCGCCACCAGGTGATTTCGGCCGGTAGGACCTGCCATCGAGCCGCATCTCGCCGCCGGCAAATTCTCTTGCGCCGAAGATTACGGAGAGCAGGCGGCTCTTGCCGGCGCCGAGTACGCCGGTGATGGCGACGACCTCTCCCTCATGCAGGGTCAGATCGAAGGGGGCACTTGTCGGCAGAAGGCGTACGTCGCGCATCTCGAGAACGGCCGGACCAGTCGCCGGTCGCGCGTCCGGCCGCGCCGCTTCCAGCCGGCGACCGATCATCGTTTCAATGGCGCTGGAAAAATCGATGGGGCGGTTGAAGCTGCCGACGACGCGGCCGCCGCGCATGACGAGTGCCCGGTCGGCGATCGCTTCGAGATCGGCAGTCCTGTGGGAGATGTAGAGGATCGCAAGACCTTGTGCACGCAGGCTGAGCAGGATGTCGAAGAGGCGCCGGCTCTCGTCTGCCGAAAGGCTTGCGGTCGGCTCGTCGAGGATCAGCAGGTCAGCCTTGTTGGCAAGCGCCCGAGCGATTGCCACGAGTTGCCGGTCGGCGGCGGTCAGATCGCCGAAATCCCTGTCGAGCGGCAGCGAGAAACCGGCGGCATCGAGCATGGCACGGGCCTGGCGCCGCACGCATGCCCGCGAAACAAAGAAAGGCGTGCCCCGCTCGGCGAAGCGATTCAGCAACAGGGCGTCGGCCACCGTCAGGCCTGCCGCGCCGACAAGATCGGTCGATTGATGCACGGTGACGACGCCGGCCTTCCCAGCTTCGGACGGGGTCCTCGGAGAGAAGAGCCGGTCGTTCAGGCTGATCGTGCCGCCATCGGCTGCGAGCACACCTGACAATATCTTCACCAGCGTCGATTTGCCCGCGCCATTTGCGCCCATAAGCGCAACGATCTCGCCGCGCTCAATCGAGAAATGGGCGCCCGCAAGGGCGCGCGTCGACCCGAAACTGCGAGTGATGTTTTCGACATGAAGGAGTGGCATCGGGCAAGTCCAGGTCTGCTTTCAAGCTGCAATATTCGCCTGCAAGGTGCCCGAACCTCCAGGCACGCTTTGTCACTGGTGTATGATGTCGAGAACAAAGAATCTCCGGAAGCCGCGAAAATCGGATCATTAAATCTACTAAAAACATAGTTTATATCTAATAATTTTATGCGTCGCAGGAGAACTGCCTACCTGTCAGACGACGCTCACGATCGACCAGAAGGACCGCGACGATGAAATCCCTCGCACGGCTTGCGCTCTCTGCTGCCGCAATCTCTTTGCTCTTTGCCCAGCCTTCCCTTGCGGGTGGCGTGAGCGGCGCTCCTGCGCCCTTCGACAAGGGCGGCGTCAAGGTAGCGCTGATCAGCTATATCTCGGCTGGCGACTTTTTCCAGGCCTATCAGGCCGGCGCGGAAGCCCAGGCCAAGGCCCTCGACATTGACCTGCGCGTCTTCCCCGGGCGGCAGGATGCCGCCGAACAGCGCGAGCAGATCTTGCAGGCGATCAATCTCGGTGTTGCCGGCATCGTCGTCGACCATGGCCTGCCGGAATCGCTCGGCGATGTCGTCCAGCAGGCGCTGGACAAGGGCATCAAGGTCGTCGCCTTCGACGTCAACCTCAACAATCCCAAAGTGCCGCAGGTGGAGCAAAGCGACCACGAACTCGCCGAGCGTGCGCTGGAGCAGGCGGTGAAGGATAACGGCAAGAGCTTCAATGCCGGTTATGTCTATGTCGCAGGATTCGCGCCGCTCGACCGCCGCAACGAGGTTTGGGAGAAGTTCAAATCGGAGAATTCCGGCGTGATCGAGAAGGCCCGCTTCGGCAATGTCAGCGATACGACGGCGACCTCAACGGCCGATCAGGCGAAGGCCGCGCTGACCGCCAATCCTGACATCAGCGTCGTCTTCGCGCCTTATGACGAGTTTGCCCGCGGCGTGAAGCTTGCTGCCAACGATCTCGGTATTGCGAGCAAGCTGAAGATCTATTCGGCCGACGTCTCGACCGCCGACATTCAGGAGATCACCGAAGAAGGCAGCCCCTGGGTTGCGACGGTTGCGACCAACCCGGCCGTCGTCGGCGCGGTTTCCGTGCGCGCGGCGGCTCTCCAGATCGCCGGACAGGAGATCCCTCATCAGATCACGGTCAAGCCAACGCTGCTGACGCAGGAAAGCCTGCGTGCGGCCGGCGTCAAGACGATCGAGGAATTGGCGCAGAAAATCCCGGCCTTCAGCACAAGCGATGCGGCAACCGCGAGCTGGATTCCGGACAAGCTTTTCTAGGCTGCCTGCCTCGATCTTCCGGCGGGGGTTGTGCGGCCCCCGCCGGCCCCATTTCTGAAAACCGGAGTTTTAACCCATGAGCCAGTCCAATGTCGTCTTTGCGACCAACCGCAGCACGACGCGAGAAGACCTCTTTGCCCGTGCCGAGGAAATCTCGGCCGATCTTTCCAGACGGGCAGCTGAGCTCGACCGTGACGGTCGTCCACCGCTGGCCGAAATCGTCAAGCTGAAGAATGCGGGCCTGCTGAATGCCCTGCATGACCAACAGATTGGTGGCGGCGGGTTGGACTGGGTCGATGGCCTGCGGCTGGTGCGCATCCTGGCGCGCGGTGAAAGCTCCATCGGCCAGCTTCTCGGCTATCACTACGTCAACAGCCAATTCATTTACTGGGCACTCGATGAAGCCCGCGCCCATGCATTCGGCTCTGAAACCGTTGCGAAAAACCTCTATTGGGGTGCCGCCGTCAATCCGCGTGATCCAGGCCTTGTTCTCACCCGCCGCGGCAACGGCTATGTGCTGAACGGACGGAAGTCCTTCTCCACCGCCGCCCACGTGTCCGACTATATCAATGCCAATGCGGCGCTGGGCGACAAGATCGTCGGCTTCGCTGTACCCACCAATCGGTCGGGCTACCAGGCAAACGACGACTGGGACAATTTCGGTCAACGTCTTTCGGATAGCGGCAGCGTCGAGTTCCACGATTTCCCCGTCTATGAGGAGGATTTCGTTGGCGTCCCGGCCGCGCCCGACGCAGCACCGCCCGTCCTCTCGACCTTCAACACACCGCTTATCCAACTCGTTTTCGTCAACTTCTATCTCGGCAGCGCCGAAGGCGCACTTCAGGCTGCGATCGATTATGTGCGCACGACGACGCGTCCATGGGTTACGTCAGGCGTCGAGCGCGCTGCCGACGATCCTTATATTCTCGAACGGGTCGGCGAGTTCACGGCTACGCTGAAGGCCTCTGCGGCGCTGGCCGACGCGGCAGCAGCGGCAGTCCAGGCCGGGCTTGCAAAGGGTCATGCCGTCACGGTACGCGAGCGTGGCGAGGCGGCTGCGGAAGCCTATGCCGCCAAGGTGCACGCCACCCATGTCTCGCTCGACATCACGTCACGTGTCTTCGAACTGACCGGTGCGCGGTCGACGGCGGAGAAATATCGCTTCGACCGTTTCTGGCGCAACGTGCGCACCCACACGCTGCACGATCCGGTTTTCTACAAGGCCAAGGAAGTCGGCGAGTTCGTGCTGAACGACAGGATTCCCGACGTCAGCCTCTACAGTTGAGATCAGGTAGATTTACTCGAAAAGAAACCCCATTTCGGTCATCGGAAATGGGGTTTTCAGTTTGAGGAGAGCGGTCAGAGCGCGCCGTTCTTCGGCGGTGTCACTCCGTTCAGATGGTAATTGCCGACGACGTGGTACTTCCAACGCACTGGATCGTGCAGCGTATGGGTGCGTGCATTGCGCCAGTGCCGGTCGAGATTGAGTTCGGCCTTGACCGCGGATGTTCCGGCGAGCTCGAACAGCGTGTTGGTTGCTTCGATCGCAATCTCTGTCGTGAGCACCTTGGCGGCGGCAACCGCAAGCGTCGCCTCGACGACGGTCGCCTCGGTCGTCTCGATCTGCGCTGCATCGACCTTGCGACCGGCGCGTTCGAGGAGTGCCGTAGCAGCTTCCAGACGGATGGCGATCTGCCCGACCTTCGATATCGTCAGCGGATCATCGGCGGCGCGCTCCACGCCGCTGTCCATCCAGGGGCGTGACTTGGTGCGCACGAATTCCAGCGTCTCGGCAAAAGCTGCGCGCGCAATGCCGAGATCGATGCCGGCATGGACGATCTGGCCGACCGAGCCGATCGTCGTCGGCCGCTCGAAGCCTTTGTGATGCAAGACGACGGAATCGGCATGCACATAGACATTGTTGAAGATTGTCGTGCCGCTGCCCGTCGTGCGCTGGCCGAAGCCATCCCAGTCGTCGACGATCTCGACGCCCTCAGTGCCCTTCGGCACGAAGGCCATGATGAGACGGTCCTCTTCGTCAAGCGCGAAAACGGTGACCCAGTCGGCAAAGAGCACGCCGGTCGAATAATATTTCGTGCCATTGATGCGATAACCAGGCCCGTCCCTGACAATGCGGGTATTGTAGTGGCCGACCGTCTTCGTGCCGCGCTCCGAGAGTGCATTGCCGAAGCGGTCGCCGGCGAGCGCCCGGCCGAAGAAATACCGCTTCTGCTCCTCGCTGCCATCCGTGCGCAGCGCTTCCAGAATGTAGAAATGGTTCTGCGGGATCTGGCCGATCGAGCCATCGGCTGCTGCGAGGATCGCCGTTACTTCAGCCAGCACGGCATTCGAGACATCGAGCCCGCCATATTGTGCGGGGACGGCGATCGCCAGCAGGCCGGACTGGGCCAGTTCATCGAGTTCGGCAAAGGGCAACCGGCGTTCTGCGTCGCGCCCGGCGGCCGTAGCAGCAAACTGGACGGCCAGCCTACGCGCCGTTTCAAGCGCTTCCTCGTCGCTGGCAATGCGGGCGGCCACGGGCCGGATCTGATCTTGTTGCCTGAGCACGGTCGTCATCGATTTCTCCAGGTTCTGACGAGGCTATGGGTGAAAGAAATCGAAGCGAGAGGTAAGATTATAAATTCTATAGATGTGATAGAAAATGGAAAGCGCTTGCTTATCCGGCGGCTGGCCCGGCGTCTAACGTGCATCTTCGTCGATCTCACCTGGAAGTGACCGGTTTGGTGGTGGAACTGTCGCCGAAAATTGACATGGTCGATCTCCTATTGCTGCTCTCCAGCTCCTACGTAACCCTGGACCGATACGTCATTCCCGTATCCGCATTCTGCAGAGGGCAGGCGACCGCTTCGCCCGATCCATGAGGAAAAACATGACCCGTTCCCGGCAGTTGCGCCTTGGCGCCTTTATGCGTCCCGTCAGCCTGCACGCCGGCGCATGGCGCTATCCCGGGTCCTATCCGGATGCCAATTTCAACTTCGCCCATCTCAAGTCTTTCGCGCAGAAGCTCGAGGCCGCGAAGTTCGACGCCTTCTTCATGGCCGATCACCTGGCTGTGCTCAACATGCCGGTGGAGGCGCTGAAGCGCAGCCATACCGTGACCTCCTTCGAGCCGTTCACGCTGCTTTCGGCGCTGGCCGCCGTCACCGAGAGGATCGGGCTCGCTGCGACGGCATCGACGACCTTCGATGAGCCCTACCACATCGCCCGTCGTTTCGCCTCGCTCGATCACATCAGCAATGGCCGCGCCGCCTGGAACATCGTGACCACCTCCAACCCCGATGCAGCTCTCAATTTCGGTCTGGACGAGCACGTGGAACACGGTGAGCGCTACAAGCGCGCGCGTGAATTCTATGATGTCGTCACCGGCCTCTGGGACAGCTTCGCCGACGATGCCTTCATCCGCGATCGCGACAGCGGCATTTATTTCGATCCCGACAAAATGCATGTGCTCGACCACAAGGGCGAGGAGTTGAGCGTGCGCGGGCCGTTGAACATTGCCCGACCGGTCCAGGGCTGGCCCGTCATCGTGCAGGCCGGCCAATCGGACCCGGGTCGCCAGCTTGCGGCCGAAACCGCCGAAGTGGTCTTCTGTTCGCCACGCGATCTCGACGGCGGCAAGGCACTTTACGCCGATATCAAGGGCCGGATGCAGGCCATCGGCCGCAATCGCGACCATCTCAAAATGCTGCCCGCCGCCTTCGTCGTCATCGGCGACAGCATCGAGGAAGCGCGCGCCAAGCGTCTCGCCCTCGATAGCCTCGTTCACTACGATAGCGCCATCGCATCGCTTTCGATCGCCCTCGGCCATGATGCCTCCGGCTTTGACCCGGATGCGCCACTGCCTGATGATATTCCCGATACCAATGCCAGCAAGACCGGCCGCGCCCAGGTCATCAAGCTGGCGCAGGAGGAAAACCTGACCGTACGCCAGCTTGCCCAGCGTTATGGCGGCTATTCTGGCCTTGCCTTCGTCGGCACGCCTGAGAGCATTGCCGACGAGATGGAACGCTGGCTGGATGAGGAAGGTTCGGATGGCTTCAACGTCGTCTTCCCTTACCTGCCGCAGGGTCTCGACGACGTCACGACACGCCTGGTTCCGGAATTGCAGCGCCGGGGCCTGTTCCGCAGGGACTATGAGGGCACGACGCTGCGAGAACATCTTGGCTTGCCGCGGCCGGAAAACCGCTTCTTCGCCTGAAGAAAACCGCCAGGGCCGGGCAACGATCAGGCAGAGCGACTTTCGAAGAGGGGCTGCGCGCGGAGATGCGGAGGCGACTGCCTGACCGGAGGCTATTTCCTGATAACACCGACCCTTGCCAGCACTTCGCCGGGAATGGCGTAGCGCTGGATAATATCCTTGTTGTTGCGAAGCCCACAGATCTCGCGCTGGATGAAGAGCGCCCAGACCGCATCGGAGGCGTTGTTGACCAGGGTCTCGCGCTGCTCGGTGCCATGGCGATCGGCATTCCAGGCCTTTAGCGCAGCGAGCGCCGATTCGACCTTCAGGCCATTGCGCCCGAGCGAACTCGCCCGCTCCGACATGAGTTCATATTCGAGTACATTCACCCCGCCTTCGGCCGAAATGGACTGCCTGAAGGATTGCGGCGGGCGAACGCTCATTGGACTTTCCCTCGCTGGTTACGGCGCCGGCCTGCCCGTGACCTGGAAATAGGCCCAGGCGGCGGCAAACACGAGAATCACCACGGCGATGATCACCAGCTTGCGGAGCATGGGATTGGGTGCTTTCGGCGGGGGCTTCGGCTTGCGAAACTTGATGACGTTGTCGCTCATTGTCTTGCTGTTCGGTTCATTCTTCCCACAGCAGTAACGCATATCGACGGGCTTTGGCACCCGTGTCCTGTCCAAATATGCGCTTTTATGTGAGAGCTGCCGGTGGACACCGGCAGCTCAAGGTCAAGTCGGGTCAGCGAGCCGCCCAGTTGGCGCCGCGGCGGAAGATCGTCTTCATCTGCGGCACATCGAATTCCTTGGCGACATGGCCGAGGGACGAATAAAAGACTCGACCCTTGCCGTATTTGCGCTTCCAGACGACCGGCATGGTTACGCCATCGATCCAGTAGGCATGTTCGCCGGTGAAGGTGGTTGTTGCCAGCACCTCGTTCGAGGGGTCGACATGCATGTAATACTGCTCGGAATTATAGGGGAAATCGGTAATCCCCTCCATCAGCGGGTCATCCGGTCGCGTGACGTTGATGGTGTAGTTGATGATGTTGCCCGGATGGGCAACCCACTGGCCACCGATGATGAACTGGTACTCGGTCGATTCGCGGAAGCTGTCGCCGGCGCCGCCGTGATAGCCGGCAATGCCAACGCCGCTTTCGATGGCGGCAGCGAGGTTCTTCACCTCTTCCTTCTCGATCTTCGACATTGTGATGACGGGTACGATAAGGCTCAGGTCGTGAATCGACGGATCGGCGAACGCCTCCGTGCTGTGCTCCACATAGACCTTGAAGCCGTCTTCCTCGAGCATGTCCTTGATGATTGCGGCGCATTGTTCCGGTTCGTGGCCTGCCCAGCCGCCCCAGACGATCAGTGCTTCACGCATCCTGTATTCCTCCTGAATGTTACTTGCCGAGCAGTCCGTCGACGAGGGATTGAGAAAGCGGAGCGGGGCGCTCCGCTGTCGTGGTGAGTGTCACCGTGCTGCCGGTGTCGGACGCCGTCTGGAAGGCTTCCATCACTTCGAGCACATGCAGCGCCAGATCGCCGTTCGCGCGGTGCGGCCGGTTCGATCGGATGGCATGGGCGAGATCGGCGACGCCGAGAGAGCGATAGTTGCCGTCGGCATAAGGCAGGGTCACCGGCTGGTCCTCGAACTGGCCGCCCTTCTTCAGATATTCGACCGCCCCGCCGAAATGGTTCGGGTCGGGCACGATCAACGTTCCTTCCGTACCATAGACTTCGAGAGGCACGTGCTTATGGCCGGCCACATCGAAGCTCATGCCGATCTGCACGACGGCGCCATTGGCGAAAGCCATGACACCGGCGACATGGGTTGGGATGTGAACTGGAATATGCTCGCCGTTGCGAGGTTGGCTGGTGACGATACGCTCATTGCGCGGTGTGACTGCAAAACTGGCGACCTTGGCGACCGGCCCCAGCAGGTTCACGAGGTCGGTGATGTAGTAGGGACCCATGTCGAGCATCGGGCCGCCGCCGACTTCATAGTAGAAGGCCGGGTTGGGATGCCAGCGCTCGTGGCCGGGGCACATGAAGGTCGCGGTGCCGCCGACCGGGATACCGATGACGCCGTCATCGATCAGGGTACGGGCCGTCTGATGGCCGCCGCCGAGAAAAGTGTCGGGAGCCGCGCCGATGCGCAGGCCCTTGGCCTTGGCGGCATCCGCCAATTTTTTCCCTTCTCCGAAATTAATCCCGAGTGGCTTTTCTGAATAGGTGTGCTTTCCGGCTTCCAGCGCTTGCAGGCCGACGGCGACATGGGCCTTCGGAATGGTCAGGTTGACGATGATCTCGACCTTCGGGTCGGCGAGAAGCTCGTCGACCGTCCTGGCCTGAAGATTGAATTCGGCCGCCTTTGCCTCGGCGAGTTCGCGATTGAGATCGCCCAGTCCCTTGATATCGAGGATCGGAAATGCCGATGTCATCGCCTTCAGATAGGCGCCCGAAATATTGCCGCATCCAATGATGCCGATACCGACTTTTTCCATCATGTCCTCCAACAATACGGTTTTGCGCGTCAGAGCGCTGGCCCGGTGGTACTCCAGGGCGATTCATAGAGTTCATAGAGCGCGACGGCCGCTGCACCCTGTGCCCAGAAATCGTCGGTCGAATCATCGAAAACGAGTTCGCTGACGCCTTGCAGGGATGGCGGGATGGCCAGTGCATAGGCATCCCGCAGGCTGTTGAGGAACGGCTCACCCAGCGCGAGCGAAGAGCCGACGAGAATGACGCGCGGCGGTGCAAACAGCGTGACGATATTGGCGATCGTCAGCCCGACCGCCTCGCCGGCCCGCGCGGCTGCACCGATCAGCCTGTCGTCGTCGGCCTGGATCATTGCCTGTACATGGGTCATGCCGCGGCCGAGACGCACCGCCTCGGCAAAACGTCCATCGGTCTGCTGGTCGCCGAGAATGGCGCTTTCTCCGGCCTGGCTGGAAAGGCGGACCACGCCCTGCTGGCCCATGCCGAGAACGAGGTCGCCAAGATTGTGGCTGAGGCCGCCGGCGCCGCGGAAAAGCTGGTTGTCATGAAGCACGCCCAGGCCGAGTGTCTGCTCCAGTGAGATCAGCACCATGTCTTCGAGGTCGCGGGCCTTGCCGAACCAGTGATGGCCAAGCGTGATTGCATGCGCGTCGCTTTCGATGATCGTCGGCGTCGATAGGCGGGTCGACATTTCCTTAGCAAAATCAACATTGACTTCGCGGAATATCGGGCTTGAGCGGATATAGCCCGTGCGGTGCTCGATGACGCCGGGAAGTGCCAGGCAGATGCTGTCTATATCATCGAGCGACAAGCCGATATCGACGACACAACGGCGAACGCCATCTTCGACGAGATCGGCAATGACGGCGATCGGCTGACGATCGATGCGGATCGGCAGTGTCAGCCTGGAGAGCACGTCCCCGCGGAAATTGGCGACGACGAAGATCATGCGGCTGGCGGCGATCTTGGCGCCGACCACACGGGCGGCATCAGGATTGAGCTCCAGCATCACGCGGGGTCTTCCGCGGACAGCCTCATTGCGGATATCGCCCTCATGACGCGGCAGGATCAGTCCATCGTCGAGCAGCGAAGCGGTGATCGCGGAAACCGTCGTGGTCGAGAGCTCCGTACGCTCGCTGATCTGGATACGAGAAATCGGACCGTGACGCCGGATCGTGTCGAGCACGTTCAAGCGGTTGATCGCACGCATTAATTCGGGGTCTGCAGTCTTCATAAAAATTAGCCAGGCAATCGGTCTGCTGGGGCAAGCCGCCTAATGTTTTTAACGGGTTACGAAATAAATAGCAGGCAAATACGGAGCCCTGTCAAGCGAATTTGATGAAAAATACAGCGATTGGCTTGACATTGGGCAAAAGCTCCGTTGAATTATTCCGCATAGGGGAAAAATTGTGAGGATAGGTCCCCTGGGAGGAAAATCATGAATTTTATGTCCAAGAGCGCCGCTTTTGGCGGCGGGCGCATCGTGTCCATGGCTGCGGCAGCCGGCATGTTATTGGCCGGGGCAGGGGCTGCTTCGGCGGCGACGGTGGTCAAGTGGCTGCATCTCGAAACCGATCCGAAAAACGTCGCGGCCTGGGAAGATATCGTCAAGAAATACGAAGCCCAGCATCCCGACGTCGACATCCAGATGCAGTTCCTCGAAAACGAGGCGTTCAAGGCCAAGCTTCCGACATTGCTGCAGTCCGACGACGTACCGGATTTCTTTTTCAGCTGGGGCGGCGGCGTCCTGAAGCAGCAGTCGGAGACCGGCGCGTTACAGGATGTGACGCCGGCCCTCGATGCCGATGGCGGCAAATTGCGCAAGGCTTATACGCCCGCTTCCGTGGATGGTCTGACCTTCGACGGCAAGACCTGGGCGATCCCATATAAGGTAGGCCTTGTCAGCTTCTTCTACAACAAGGCGCTGTTTGCCAAGGCCGGTGTCAAGGCCGAAGACATCAAGACCTGGACCGATTTTCTCGAAGCGGTGAAAAAGATAAAGGCGGCCGGCATCGTGCCGATTGCGGGCGGTGGTGGCGAGAAGTGGCCGATCCACTTCTACTGGAGCTATCTCGTAATGCGCGAGGGCGGCCAGAAGGTCTTCGAAGCTGCCAAGAAGGGCGAGGGCGAAGGTTTCCTCGATCCCGCGATCATCAAGGCCGGCGACGATCTCGCCGAACTCGGCAAGCTCGAACCTTTCCAGCCCGGCTATCTCGGCGCGACCTGGCCGCAGACGCTCGGCGTCTTCGGTGACGGCAAGGCCGCGATGATCCTCGGCTTCGAAGCGACCGAGGCCAACCAGCGCAAGAATTCCGGCGACGGCAAGGGTCTGGCGCCCGACAATATCGGCCGTTTTGTCTTTCCGACGGTCGAAGGTGGTGCGGGCAAGCCGACGGATACGCTCGGTGGCCTGAACGGCTGGGCCTTAACCAAGAAGGCCTCCAAGGAAGCGATCGATTTCCTCGCTTTCCTGACGAATGCGGACAACGAGCGCACGATGGCAAAGGCCGGTATGCTCCTGCCTGTTGCGGCCGGCGCCGACGATGGCGTCGTCAACCCACTGCTTGCCGAATCGGCAAAACAGCTTGCTGGTGCCACCTGGCATCAGAATTTCTTCGACCAGGATCTCGGTGCGGCCGTCGGCCGTGTCGTTAACGACGTGTCGGTGGAAATCGTCTCCGGACAGATGAATTCCAAGGACGGCGCCCAGATGATCCAGGACGCTTTCGAACTGGAGCAATAGTCAGCGCCCGCAGAACCTTCCGGCGCTCCTGCCAAAGCGGAGCGCCGGCACCGCAGCCGAGATGCGAAAGCAGGACCCATGGCCAATGTATCAGTCCTATCAACACCGAGTGCCGTAAGGCTGGCAAGACGAACCGCAAATAGGAAGAGCTCGGTCGCCCACGACCGGCTGACGGTGCTGCTGCTCTTCCTGCCACCGGCGCTGCTCCTCTTCACGCTCTTCGTCATCATGCCGATGGGCGAGGCGGCCTGGTACAGCCTCTATAAGTGGAACGGCTACGGCACGCCGACCGAATTCATCGCGCTCCGCAATTTCCAGGTCCTGTTCCGCAACGCGGCTTTCACCCAGGCGCTGGTCAATAACGGCCTGATCATCGTCATCTCGATCTGCATCCAGGTGCCGCTCGCCATCTGGCTGGCGACGATGCTTGCCCACCGCATTCCCGGCGTTGTCGGCTTCCGTCTGATCTTCTTCCTGCCCTATGTGCTGGCGGATGTTGCAGCGGGCCTCATCTGGCGTTTCGTCTATGACGGCGATTACGGCCTGTTTGCAGCCGTTTCCAATTTCTTCGGTTTCGCCAACCCTTATGTGCTCGCCGACAAGGACGTAGCAATTTATGCGATACTCGGGGTCATCGTCTGGAAATATTTCGGTTTTCACATGATGCTGTTCATCGCCGGCCTGCAATCCGTCGACAAGAACGTGCTGGAGGCGGCCGAAATCGACGGCGCGACCGGCTGGCAGAAATTCCGTTACGTCACGCTGCCGCTGCTCGGCTCAACCTTGCGCCTTTCGATCTTCTTCGCCGTCGTCGGCTCGCTGCAGCTCTTCGACATGATCATGCCGCTGACGGGCGGCGGGCCGTCCAATTCCACGCAGACGATGGTCACCTTCCTCTACACCTATGGCGTCATGCGTATGCAGGTGGGCTTGGGCAGCGCCGTCGGCGTGGTGCTCTTCATCATCTGCGTCACGCTCGCCTTCGGCTACAAAAGGATCTTCATGCGTCATGACTGATATAAGCTCTTCCATCCGTATGAGCGTGTCCACGCGCATCTATCTGTACGTGTCGCTGAGCCTGATTGCCGCGATCGTGCTCGTGCCGCTGGTGACGACCGCGCTCGGCGGCTTCAAGACGCTGGGCGACCTGCGCACCAATCCTTTCGGCCTGCCAACGGAATGGCAATTGGCGAATTATACCGACATTCTCTTCGGCGAGCGCTACTGGCTGCAGATCGGCAATTCACTTGTCATCGCAGCGCTCACGGTGCTCCTGACGCTGATCGTTTCGTCCATGGCGGCTTTTGCCTTTGCCCATGTCCGGTTCTTCGGCTCGTCCTTCCTGCTCAACTATTTTCTGCTCGGTCTGATGTTTCCGGCGGCGACCGCGATCCTGCCGCTCTTCATCCGCATCCGCGATCTTGGGCTTTTGAACACCTATTGGGGCGTGGTGCTGCCGCAGGTGGCCTTCGGTCTCGGCATGAGCATCCTCTTGTTTCGCAACTATTTCCGCAATCTTCCGGAAGAATTGTTCCAGGCGGCGTTCGTCGATGGTTGCGGTTATCTGCGCTTCTTCTGGCATATATCGCTGCCGCTTTCCCGACCGATCGTCGCCACCGTCAGCATCATCTCCTTCGTCGGCAGCTGGAACAGTTATATCCTGCCGCTGATCATGCTGAACTCGGAGTCCAAATATCCCTGGCCGCTCGGCATCATGGTCTATCGCGGCGAATACGGGACGGAATGGCAGCTGGTGCTGGCCTTCATCACGCTCACCATCCTGCCCACCATCATCGTCTTTTTCATCGCCCAAAGGCACATCATCGCCGGATTGACCGCCGGCGCCGTGAAGTCCTGAGCCCGAGCCATTGGAGGTGCAATCATGGCATCCGTTTCACTGAACGATATCCGCAAGGCCTATGGTGCCGTCGACGTCATTCACGGCATTTCGCTCGATATCGAGGATGGGGAATTCGTCGCCCTCGTCGGGCCGTCCGGCTGCGGAAAATCGACCCTTCTGCGGATGATCGCCGGCCTCGAGGAGATCACCGACGGCGAGATCGCGATTGGCGGCTCTGTCGTCAACAGCATGACGCCGCGCGAGCGCAACATCGCCATGGTCTTCCAGTCCTACGCGCTCTATCCGCATATGACTGTCGCGGAAAACATGGGCTTCAATCTGAAGCTCGCCGGTGTCGCAAAAGCGCAGATCGAGGCGCGCGTGGCAGAGGCCGCTCGAATGCTGGATCTCGCCCAGCTTCTCGACCGCAAGCCGGCCCAGCTTTCCGGCGGCCAGCGCCAGCGTGTCGCCATGGGCCGCGCCATCGTGCGAAATCCTGCCGTCTTCCTGTTCGACGAGCCGCTGTCCAACCTCGATGCCAAGCTGCGAGTGCAGATGCGCTCGGAAATAAAGACGTTGCACCAGAAGGTCAGGACCACCTCGATCTATGTCACGCATGACCAGATCGAGGCGATGACGCTTGCCGACCGCATCGTCGTGCTCAATCATGGCAGGGTGGAGCAACAGGGTACGCCGCTCGAACTCTACAGGAAACCAGCCAATCTCTTCGTCGCAGCGTTCATCGGATCGCCGGCGATGAATATGCTCGACGGCACGGTGGACGGCGAAGACGGTAAGCCGGCCGCGCGTCTTTCGGATGGCACTGCGATCCGCATTGCTGCCGACCGCAAAGTCCGCCCCGGACAGGCGGTGACTATCGGCCTGCGCCCCGAGCATCTGACGCCGGGCAACAGAGATGGAAATGCGCTTGCCGGGCAGACCCTGCTTGTCGAGCCGACCGGTGCCCAGACACATGTCGTTTTTGATCTGGCCGGTCAGCCGGTCACGGCGGTGGTGGATGGGGACTATGCCGCCCGCTACGGCGCCCGTTTCGAGGCCAATATTGCCAGCGAGCAGGTCCATATTTTCGATCGGGGTACGGGTCTGGCGCTCTAAGTTTAAGAGATAGCGGGCGGGCTTCTTTGGCCTGTAGCATCGATCTCAAATGAAATCCGCCGCCAATCCCGTGATTGGCGGCGGATTTATTTTGTCAGCGCTTATTCTGCAGGCTGTGCGATCGGTACCAGGAGATCGCTGTCGTCGCGCAAATTTCCGTTCATTGCGGCGGCAAAGCGGGTCTGGTCGAGTTCGTTTTCCCAGCGGGCAACGACGATCGTGGCAACCGCATTGCCGACGAGGTTGGTCAGCGCGCGGCATTCCGACATGAAGCGGTCGATGCCGAGGATGAGCGCCATCCCGGCGATCGGAACCGAGGGGACGACCGAGAGTGTTGCGGCAAGCGTGATGAAGCCGGCGCCGGTAATGCCGGCGGCACCCTTGGAACTCAGCATGGCCACGAGCAGCAGCAGGATTTGATCGCCGAAGCTCAGATGCGTATCCGTCGCCTGGGCGATGAAGAGGGCTGCCAATGTCATGTAGATGTTGGTGCCGTCGAGATTGAAGGAATAGCCGGTCGGAATGACGAGGCCGACGACCGAGCGCTTGCACCCGGCGCGTTCCATCTTGTTCATCAGGCCGGGCAGGGCGGCTTCGGACGACGAGGTGCCGAGCACCAGCAGCAGCTCTTCCTTGATATAGCGGAGCAGCGCCAGGATGGAAAAGCCGTTGTAGCGGGCGACTGCACCGAGCACGACCAAAACGAAGAGCAGCGACGTCAGGTAGAAGGTGCCGATCAGGAAGGCGAGGTTGGCGATCGCGCCAATGCCGTATTTGCCGATCGTAAACGCCATGGCACCGAAGGCGCCGATCGGCGCGAACTTCATCAGGATTGCGACGAGACGGAAGACCGGGGCTGTCAGAACCTGGAAGAAATCCAGCACCGGCTTGCCGCGTTCGCCGACGGAGCCAAGCGCAATGCCGAAGACGATGGAGAAGAACAGCACCTGCAGGATATCACCCTTGGCGAAAGCGCCGACGATCGTGTCCGGGATGATGTTCATCAGGAAGCCGACGACCGTCGCGTCATGGGCCTGGGCGGCGTAGTTGTTGACGGCTTTCGTATCGAGCGTTGCCGGGTCGATATGCATGCCGGCGCCAGGCTGCAGGACATTCGAGACAACGAGGCCGACGACGAGCGCCAGCGTCGAGAAGACGAGGAAGTAGCCAAGCGCCTTGCCGACGACGCGGCCGAACTTCTTGAGGTCGGCCATGCCGGCAATGCCGGTCGTGACCGTCAGGAAGATGACCGGCGCGATCACCATGCGCACGAGCTTGATGAATGCATCTCCGAGCGGCTGCAGCGAAGCGCCAAGAGAAGGGTAGAAGTGGCCGAGCAGAATGCCGGCGGCGATGGCCGCCAGAACCTGCACGTAGAGGTGCCGATAAAAGGGAGTCTTGCCGCGCTCCGCGGCGGCGTTCATTGCAATATCCATGGTGTCCTCCACTGTGCCGGGCGCCAAGGCGGCGGCGGGCAAGTCATGATGGTCAAACAGCCTCCCGACTGATGAGGGCATGATCTGCAATGCGCATGCCAGTTTCTGGCTCGAATTAACCTATTGATATCATTGTTCATCATTTTCGTCGCTCTTGAGCAAGTGCGGATTTTCGCACAAAGTGATTTGCCCGCAGTGCGAATACATGCACAATACCGCCATGCACCAGAGCACCGCATCTGATCGTTTCCTGACGCCCGAACAGCTTGGCCGGCGCTCCCGTTCCGTCTGGCTGATCTTTGCAGCACTTGCCGCCATCCTGATTGGCGCGGCGCTTTACGGCGCCGGCATTTATGGTCGCCTGCAGGCGATCGCGGCGCTGGAGGATCAGGGGCAGACGGACGCCAATCTCAAGGTGGCGCTGCTGCGCGCCGTGCTCGAGGGGCCGCGAGCCTTGCCGCTGCTTCTCGCCGATGACCAGCAGGTGCGGGACGCTCTGGCCTCAGGGCAGGGCGAGGCCGTCATGGGGCTTGATCGCAAGCTGCAGAGCCTTGTGGCCGGCACCCGCGCCTCGGTACTTTATGTCACCGGCAAGAATGGCATCGCGATCGCTTCCAGCAACTGGCAGGAGCCTCTGAGCTTCGTCGGCAACGACTATTCCTTCCGCGATTATTTCCGGCGCGCGATGGAAATGGGCACGGCTGAGCATTTCGCGCTTGGCAATGTCAGCAACCGGCCCGGCCTTTATATTTCCCGGCGGGTCGGGGACGCTGCTGATCCGCTTGGTGTCGTCGTGGTCAAAATGGAATTCGACCAGCTGGAATCCGACTGGCGCGATGCAGCCCGACCGGCCTATGTCACCGATGAGCATGGCGTCGTGCTGATCACTAGCCTCCCGTCCTGGCGCTTCATGACGGCCGCGCCCCTGCCGCAGGAAAATCTCACGGCGATCAGAAACAGCCTGCAATTCGGCGAGGCGCCGCTGCTGCCATTGCCGATCGATGAGCGTCAGGCACTTCGGCCAGGAGCTGCGATCGTGCATGCTATCATGCCGGGTGGCGGTGAGGGTGAGTTCCTGCGATTGCGCACCGAGGTGCCATCGACATCGTGGCAACTCGAATATCTCGTGCCGACCGAAGCACCGATCGCCGCTTCCGTGCGCGAGTGGCGCTTGCTGACACTGGCCGGGCTCCTTCCCGTGCTGGCTATCATGACCTTCCTGTTGCGCCGTCGCCAAATCGCGAGCATGCGCATTGCAACCGAACGCGCAGCACGCGAGTTGCTGGAGCGCAGGGTGCTGGAGCGCACGGAGGATCTGAGCCGCGCCCGTGACAGGCTGCAGGAAGAGATAACGGATCATCGCGCCACCGAAGCAAGGCTGCAGGTGGTGCAGCAGGAACTTGTCCAGGCAAACCGTCTGGCGATCCTTGGTCAAGTGGCCGCAGGCGTGGCGCATGAGATCAACCAGCCCGTGGCGACCATCCGCGCCTATGCCGACAATGCCCGCACCTTCCTTAAACGCCACCAGCCGGAATCGGCCGACGACAATCTCGACGCCATCGCAGGTCTGACGGAGCGGATCGGCATGATCACGGAGGAGCTGAAGGCCTTTGCCCGCAAGGGCCGCACGGCCGCCGAGCCGGTGGAACTGCGCGCCGTCATTGAAGGGGCGGTCGTGCTGCTGCGAAGCCGCTTTGCCGGTCGGCTGGATGCCTTGAATATCAAGCTGCCATCAGCGGGCCTGAAGGTGAGCGGAAACCGCGTTCGCCTGGAACAGGTGCTGATCAATCTGTTCCAGAATGCGCTCGAAGCGCTTGAGGGCAGGGAGGAAGCAAAGGTGGACATCTTCTGTGAGGCGGCTGAGGGCGAGGTGGCTGTGATTGTCGCCGACAATGGCCCCGGCATTTCGCAGGACATTCTCGGCTCGCTCTTTTCGCCCTTCAATACTTCGAAGGAAAAAGGCCTCGGCCTTGGGCTCGTCATCTCCAAGGACATTATTTCCGATTATGGCGGCCGCATCGAGGTCGAGAGCAATGAGTGTGGCACGCGCTTTACCGTCCATCTCCAGAAAGCACAGGCATGAGCGACATGATCCCGGTCTTCCTTATCGACGACGACAAGGATCTCCTGAAGGCGACGAAACAGACGCTGGAACTTGCCGGCTTTTCCGTTTCGACCTTTCTCGCCGCCGCAGAGGCGTTGAAGGTGCTGACATCGGAATTTTCCGGAGTTGTGGTCTCGGATATCCGCATGCCGCATGTCGATGGGCTGCAGCTCTTCGATCGCATCCGCCGGCTGGACGAAGACCTGCCGGTGATCCTGATCACCGGGCATGGCGATATCCCGATGGCCGTCAAGGCGATCCAGGACGGAGCCTATGACTTCATCACCAAGCCCTTCGCAGCCGACCGGCTGGTGCAGAGCGTACATCGCGCAGCGGAAAAACGCCGTCTTGTGCTCGACAACCGCTCGCTACGCGAGGCTGCGGAACAGGCGCAGGGCGATCTGCCGCTGATCGGTCAGACGCCGGCCATGGAGCGCCTGCGGCGGACACTTCGGCAGATCGCCGATACCGATGTCGACGTGCTGGTGACCGGCGAGACCGGCAGCGGCAAGGAAGTTGTGGCAAGCCTGCTGCACCGCTGGAGCCGTCGCGCCAAGGGAAATTTCGTCGCCCTGAACTGCGGCGCCTTGCCGGAAACGGTGATCGAGAGCGAACTCTTCGGCCATGAGGCCGGCGCCTTTACCGGCGCGCAGAAGAGGCGTGTCGGCCGCATCGAGCATTCGAGCGGCGGAACGCTGTTTCTCGACGAGATCGAAAGCATGCCGGCCTCCGCACAGGTGCAGATGCTGCGCGTCCTGGAAATGCGTGAAGTCATGCCGCTCGGCACCAACGAAGTGCGGCCCGTCGACCTGCGTGTCGTGGCCGCCGCCAAGATCGATCTCGCCGATCCGCGCGAGCGTGGCGATTTTCGCGAGGATCTTTACTATCGCCTCAATGTGGTGACGATCAGTATCCCGCCGCTCCGCGACCGACGAGATGACATCCCGCTTCTTTTCGCCCATTTCACAGAACGCGCTGCCAACCGCTTTAAGCGCCCCGTTCGCTCGGCTTCACCTGAACTTTACCGCCACTTGAAAAGCCATGACTGGCCGGGCAACGTACGCGAGCTCTCGCATTTCGCCGAGCGCTTCGTGCTTGGCCTCGAAATCATGTCGGAGGAATCGAAGCAGAACGGGACGGAGGACAAAGAGGCCTCCCTTCCTCTGCCGGCGAGGATCGACCGCTACGAGGCCGATATCATCCGCGAGACGCTGACCCGCAACGAAGGCGACGTGCGCCGGACCATCGAAACACTCGGGATCCCGCGCAAAACCTTTTATGACAAGCTGCAGCGTCACGGCATCGAGCGGGCCGCTTTCAGCCCTTCGAAGGCGGATAGTTGAGATGACCGGTTCGAGCAACCGCGGCACCAGGGCATCGTCAATTTCCATGCCGGTTATTTCAAAACGCTCAGCGATGCCGGCGACAGGATCGGTATCGAATACCGCAGGAGGGGAAGCCGTGAGACGATCGCTCTCCCGGTCGACTGGATTGTCAATTGCACTGGCCTGGAACGTACAGGGCTGGCGCATTCACCGCTTCTGCAGGAAATGCGCCGGCAAGCTTTGTCGTTGCGGATCCGCTCGGGCTCGGAATTTCGGAAAATCCGGAGCCTTAATCGCGTGGGTTGAGTTGCCGGCCTGTTTTCGATCAGGCATTGCTTCACTCGCGGAGGTCTCTTGGAGGCACATCTCGAATACGGACGGCGAGAAATCCTCGCTCCAACGAATCAGATAACCCTTAATCGGCACCAGCACATGTTCGCGTCGTTGGCGTGAAGGTGCGCGGCGCTCTCTTCAAAACCGCGCGCGAATGATACTCCCGGCGCTGCCGCAAAGCTATAGAGACTGTCAATTTTCGAGGATCAATTCGGTGGGTTGCGTGCACTTTTTTGTGTAGCGATGCCGGAATGCCAGCCATGTCTTATTTCCGCCCTTGAGGATCTTGATCTTTCAGAACATTGGCGCACCATCTTACTTAGCGAAGGCGAAAATCGCTGAGGCAGACCTTTATAGGAGGGCCTATGCTGAACAACTCCCTATTTGATGCGTTCACCCGTAACTACGAGTCTCGCCGCGAGACGGATATGTCTGTCGCGGATTATCTTGCTTTGTGCAAGGAGGATCCGATGGCCTATGCCAATGCCACCGAGCGGCTGCTGGCGGCAATCGGCGAGCCTGAGATCGTCGACACAGCCAAGGATTCGCGGCGCGGTCGGGTGTTCATGAACAGAACCATTCGAACCTACCCGGCCTTTTCAGGGTTTTTCGGTATGGAAGAGACGATCGAACGCATCGTTTCCTTTTTCCGGCATGCGGCCCAAGGCCTCGAAGAGCGTAAGCAGATCCTCTACCTGCTCGGCCCGGTCGGCGGTGGTAAGTCCTCGCTCGCGGAACGCTTGAAGCAGCTGATGGAGGTCAATCCGATCTATGTCCTGAAAGCCGGCGACGACTTGAGCCCGGTCTTCGAAAGCCCCCTCAATCTCTTCGATCCCCTGACCATGGGGCCGTTGTTGCTTGAGCAATACGGCATTCCGACCCGCCGCCTCAGCGGCCTCATGAGCCCATGGTGCCTCAAGCGCCTTGATGAATTCGACGGCGATATCTCTCGCTTCCGCGTGGTGCGAATCCAGCCATCGAGACTGCGCCAGATCGCGATTTCCAAGACCGAACCGGGTGACGAGAACAACCAGGATGTCTCATCACTGGTCGGCAAGGTCGATATTCGCAAGCTTGAGCACTATTCGCAGAACGATCCCGATGCCTACAGCTATTCCGGTGGGCTCAACCGCGCCAACCAGGGCGTGCTGGAATTCGTCGAGATGTTCAAGGCGCCGATCAAGATGCTGCATCCGCTGCTGACGGCGACTCAGGAAGGCAACTATATGGGCACCGAGAATATCGGTGCGATTCCCTTCATGGGCATCATCCTTGCCCATTCGAACGAAGCGGAATGGCAGAGCTTCAAGGCCAACAGGAACAATGAAGCCTTTATCGACCGTATCTGCGTCATCAAGGTTCCCTATTGCCTCAGGGTCACGGAGGAACAGAAGATCTATGAAAAGCTGATCGAAGGATCGGAACTTGCGGATGCGGCCTGTGCGCCGGCAACCCTGGAAATGCTGGCTCGCTTCTCCGTCCTGTCACGGCTTCGCAAGCATGAGAATTCCAATCTCTTCTCCAAGATGCGCGCCTATGACGGCGAAAGTCTGAAGGAAACCGATCCGCGCGCCAGGAGCGTGCAGGAATATCGCGATGCCGCTGGCGTCGATGAAGGCATGGACGGAATATCGACACGTTTCGCGTTCAAGGTTCTTGCGTCGACCTTCAACCACGACGCGACGGATATCGGAGCCGATCCCGTTCATCTGATGTATGACCTGGAACAGGCCATCCGCCGCGAGCAGTTTTCCGAGGAGACGGAAAAACGCTACATGGAGTTTATCAAGGCAGAGTTGGCGCCGCGTTATGCGGAATTCATTGGCAACGAGATCCAGAAGGCCTATCTGGAATCCTATTCCGACTACGGTCAAAACCTGTTCGACCGTTATGTGGATTATGCCGATGCCTGGATCGAGGACGTCGATTTCAAGGACCCGGATACCGGTCAGATGCTCGACCGCGAACTTCTGAACCAGGAACTGACGAAGATCGAAAAGCCTGCGGGCATCGCCAATCCCAAGGATTTCCGCAACGAGATCGTCAAGTTTTCGCTCAGGTCGCGTGCTGCCAATGGCGGCAAGAATCCTTCCTGGACGAGTTACGAAAAGATCCGGGAAGTGATCGAAAAGCGGATGTTCTCGCAGGTCGAGGATCTGCTGCCGGTCATCTCATTCGGATCGAAGAAGGATAGTGAGACCGAAAAGAAACACAGCGAATTCGTCTCGCGCATGGTGGCGCGGGGCTACACGGAACGGCAGGTTCGCCGGCTGGTGGAATGGTACATGCGCGTCAAGCAGGCGAGTTAGGTAGGCTGTCCGAGCGAGTACCCATGTAGGAGCAAACATGCACATCATAGACCGGCGGCTCAATCCGCGCGGTAAAAGTTTGGAAAATCGACAAAGGTTTCTACGGCGTGCCAAGGACGCCGTGGAGCAGGCGGTAAAACAATCTTTGCAGAACCGCTCCATCCGCGATGTGCTTGATGGCGGCGAAGTCACTCTTCCGATCGGCGGCATGGCCGAACCGGGCTTCCACCGGGGCGGAGGCGGAATTCAGGACCGCATCCTTCCAGGCAATCAGGAATTCGTCGAGGGCGATTTTATCAAGCGGCCACCGGCATCGGGCCGTGGCCGGTCGAAGGAGGCAGGAGAAGGCGATGGCGAGGATGGCTTCCGTTTCGTGCTCACCCGGAAGGAATTTCTCAATATCTTCCTCGAAGATCTGGAATTGCCCGACCTCGCCAAACGCAGGCTGAGCGAGACCGAGGAGGTGACGCCGCAACGGGCCGGCTTCTCCGTTTCCGGCTCCCCCTCCAACATCGCCGTTGGACGCACGACCCGCCTTGCCATGATGCGGCGTCTTGCGCTTCACCGCCCGAAAGCGGAGGAAATCGAAGCGCTTCAGGAGCAGATCGACGAATGCGACAGCGAGGAAGAGCGTCTGGTTCTTGAGGAGAAGCTGAGGACGCTGACGACCAAGAGCAAGCGCATTCCCTATATCGATCCTCTCGACGTGCGCTACCGGCGCTTCGAAAACACGCCGAAACCTGTCGTCAAGGCGGTGATGTTCTGCCTCATGGACGTTTCCGGCTCCATGAGCGAACATATGAAGGATCTCGCCAAGCGCTTTTACCTGCTGCTCTATCTCTTCCTGTCGCAACGCTATGAAAAGGTCGAGATCGTCTTCATCCGCCATACGGAGAAGGCGGAGGAAGTCGACGAGGAGACCTTCTTCTACAGCCCGGCGACAGGCGGAACCCTGGTCTCCAGCGCGCTGGCCGCCATGCGTTCGATCGTTGCTGCGCGCTTCGATCCGACGGAGTGGAACATCTATGCGGCCCAGGCTTCGGATGGCGACAATTCCTATTCCGACGGCACTTTGACCGGCCAGCTGCTGCAGCAGGAAATCCTGCCGGTCTGCCAGTATTTCGCCTATATCGAGGTTGGAGAGGAAGGCGGGGACTCCTCGATCTCCCGGTCACCGCTCTGGACGCTTTATGATGAGATCCGCTCCGAGGGACTTCCCCTTGCCATGCGCAAGGTCTGCCGCAGGAACGAGATATTTCCAGTCTTCCACGATCTGTTTCAGAAGAAGACCGCCAAAGCGGGGGCAACGCCATGAAAGCCAGCACAGGGCATAAGGGAAAGCTGTTGTTTGAAGGCGCTGATTGGGATTTCCCGGCCTTGCAGCGCATTCATGACGCCTGTGAGGACATCGCGCTTGGAGAACTGGGACTGGATGTCTATCCGAACCAGATCGAGGTCATCACGTCGGAACAGATGCTCGATGCCTATTCTTCGACCGGCATGCCGCTCTTCTATCGCCACTGGTCCTTCGGCAAGCACTTTGCCCACCACGAAGCATTCTACCGCCGCGGGATGCGCGACCTCGCCTATGAGATCGTCATCAACAGCTCGCCCTGCATCTCCTACCTGATGGAGGAGAATACAGCGACTATGCAGACGCTGGTCATTGCGCATGCCGCCTTCGGCCACAACCACTTCTTCAAGAACAACTACCTTTTCAAGCTGTGGACCGATGCAGAGGGCATCCTCGATTATCTCGACTTCGCCAAGGGTTATATTTCCCGCTGCGAGGAACGCTATGGAGAGGTAGCCGTCGAGCGAACGCTGGATGCTGCCCATGCGCTGATGTCGCACGGCGTACACCGCTATGCCGGCAAGACGCAGGTGGACCTGAGGCAGGAGGAAAAACGGCAGCAGGAACGCCGCGCCCATGAAGAGAAGATCTTCAACGATCTCTGGCGGACGGTGCCTGTCGGTCAGAAGCGCAACAAGTCGGACCGCGATCTGGAGCACAGACGAGCCGCACTCGGTTTACCGCAGGACAATATCCTCTACTTCCTCGAAAAATCGGCGCCCCGGCTCCATTCCTGGCAGCGCGAGATCTTGCGCATCGTCCGCCACGTCGCCCAATATTTTCATCCCCAGCGCCAGACCAAGGTGATGAACGAGGGAACCGCCACCTACGTCCACTACAACATCATGAAGCGTCTGCATGAGCGCGGACAGATCAGCGACGGCAGCTATTTCGAGTTTCTGAAATCGCACACGAACGTCGTTTTCCAGCCCATGTTCGACGACCGTCGCTTTTCCGGCTTCAATCCCTATGCGCTGGGTTTTGCGATGATGCAGGATATCGAACGCATCGTGAAGGAGCCCACAGACGAGGATCGCGAGTGGTTTCCTGATATCGCCGGACGAGGCGATGCCATGGCTGTCCTGCGCGATATCTGGGCCAATTACCGCGACGAGAGTTTCGTCAGCCAGTTCCTCAGCCCACGCCTCATGCGGCAGTGGCGCATGTTCCAGCTCCACGACGATCCGGAGATTGAGGAGGGTATTCTGGTTTCGGCAATCCATGACGAGCGCGGTTATCGGCGCATCCGCCGGCAACTCTCACGCGACTACGACATAGGCCATACCGATCCGGCGATCGAGATCGTCGATGTCGATCTCGCCGGCGACCGCAGACTGCTGCTGCAGCACCGGGCCACCAATGACGAGTTCCTGGAAGAGGACGACCTGAAGCTCGTTCTGCAGCACCTTGCCGATCTCTGGAGCTATGACGTTCTTCTGGAAGAGCTCGACAGCAAGGACAGTATCGTGCGGAAGCACGTCGCCCATCCACGTAGCTTTTCGCGACAAAGCGAATTCGCCTGAGTGGGCGGGAACCTGCCTGCATTCAAGAGACGTGATTCTTCAAACGTGATTGGACAGGCAGCGCAGTTGGGGTCAACCTTCTGATGGGGGCGTGCAGTCTATTTTTCCGAATAGGAGGCCGCTATGGAACAATACGCAGTCGATCAGCTCAAAGCTATAGCCAGGGTCAGCCGCACCACTCCACAACTGTCTCGCGCCGAGCGCTTGGACCGGTGGGCGGAGCTCCTGGAAAGCGATCCCGCGCGTTCGCTCGTTACCCTTCGAGAAACCGAATATCTGCCCCGTGACCAGCGGGTGATGATGAGGATCGCCGGGTCGCCCATATCCGTAGCCTATGCCGATCCGGTTCTGCGTGCCGCAGGTCTCGAGGGCGATACCTATGGGGACGCCCAGAGCTTTTTCGATCTTAACGATCGGCAGCTGCACGGGCTCGTCTGCTCCTGCCATTTTGGAGCACAGGTCGATGCAGGTGTCGTCGCCCGCCATCTGAGGGCAGCCTCCATGCCAGGTGCGAAGGGTATCCTGGCACGCATGCGGCTGCTTTTCACGCGATAGGCTGCGGCCACACAATTTTGGCGACTAGAGACCGGGCAGCAGAACCGGGCCGGTGAAGTGCGGCACGTCGTAGCCGCGCTTCACCTGCGGCCGGGCGGCAAGCTGCAGATACCAACGGCAGACATTCGGGAAGTCGCTGAGATCGATCTTGTGGCGCATAAAACGCGAAACCCAGGGCCAGACGGCCATATCGGCGATGGAATAGTCGCACCGAATTCCTCGAGCGCGATCGAGACCTTCAGGCCGTTGGGTGTGATCCAGGTATAGAAATCGATCATGGGACGGTCAGTCGAACATCACTTCATCGACCGGCAGTTTTGCCATGCCGAAACGGCCGGTGAGGTCGGTGGCTCCTCCGACAAGGCGCTCGATGTCGCGACAAAGCCCCGGCATGGCAATCGTCGGCTCCCCCGATACCGTGCTGCGCACGCTGGAGGCCTATCAGAAGGCCGGTGTCGAAACGTTCATTCTTTCCGGCATGCCGCTGCTTGAGGAAGCCTATCGTTTCGGCGAAAAGGTTTTGCCGCGTCTCGACGTCAGCAGGGAAGTGTCGAAGGCGCGCAACTACACCTGGTCGACGCTCTTCGATCGCGACCTCTCGACCGTCAAGAGCGCCTGACAACACGGCAAGAAAGCAAGTTCAGTGGCAGCAAGCGAATTTCATCAAGCTGAACAGGAGGCAAGAGTCGCCGGGCTCGCAGCCCGCATTCTGAGGGCGATCGAAGCCGTGCTCGGCATGGCAGCTGCGTCTGTGCTTGCCGTGTTGCTCGTCATGGTACTGGTCACGGTCTGCATGCGCTACTTCTTTGCGGCAGGCTTCATTGGTGCGGAAGATCTCGGCATCTGGCTGCATGTGCTCCTGATCGCGCTCGGTGCGCCACTTAGCCTCAACAGTGCTCTCGCCATGCGTCTCGATGTCTTCGTCAACATGCTGCCGGAGCAGCTGCGTCCGGCAACGCAGATCGCAGCCGATGTTTTTACCGTGTTGTCCGGCTTGATCCTGAGCTTCGGCGGCAGCGAGATCATGACCATGCTTGGCGGCATGTCCCCAACGCTCGGCGTGCCGGAATGGATCCGCTTCGGTTTCCTCGGCGCCGGCGGCGCGCTGATCCTCATCGTCCTTCTGCTGCAGCGCATCGCTGAAGGGGAGGCGTTGCCGGTCCTGGTCTCCTTCGCGACAGGGATGGCACTCTATGCCGGTATTCCGCTGCTCACCATCGAGCTTGACTGGCCGCCCAGTATCTTTCTTGGCCTGATGGCGGCAATCGGCCTGGTCCTCGCCGCCCCGCTGCCGCACGCCTTCCTGGCCGCCGCCTATATCGCTATCGCCTTCGGCAGCAGCCTGCCAGAACCGGCGATCGTCTCTTCGACCGTCACGGGCATCTCGAAATTCCTGCTGCTCGCCATACCCTTCTTCCTGCTCGCCGGCGGATTGTTGACGGCATCGGGCGTCGCGAACCAGCTTGTTCGCTTCGCTGCTGCCATGGTCGGCCATCGTCGCGCCGGACTTGCCCAAACGACGCTATTGACCAGTGTGCTCTTTTCCGGTGCCTCCGGCTCTTCGGTTGCCAATGCCGCCTTCGGCGCCTCGACCTTCCAGCCGGAACTCGTCCGCCACGGTTATCCGCCGGCAAAGGCTGCGGCGATCATCGCGGCAACCTCGGTGCTCGACAACGTCATCCCGCCGTCGATCGCCTTCCTGATTCTGGCGACCGCCACCAATCTTTCGGTAGGCTCCCTGTTGGTCGGCGGCTTCTTTGCCGGCGGGCTCATGGCCATCTGCCTTGCCGTTGCCATTCATCTGACTGTCCGCGATCAGGCACCGTTGCCGCGCGCCACGGCAGCGCAGCGCTGGCAGTCGGCCATCCAGGCGATCCCGGCCTTCGGTCTCGGTGTCATCGTCGTGGTCGGCATCCGCATCGGCATCGTCACGACGACGGAGGCTGCGGCACTTGCCGCCTTTTACACCTTCCTGCTCGGCATCGACGCGCGGCTTGGCGTCCTCTCGCTCTACGCCGCCTTCCGGCAGGCGGCTATCGAGGCTGCGGCGATCGGCCTGCTAATCGGCACGGCCGGCCCCTTTGCCTTCCTGCTCGCCGTCGATGATGTCTCAGGCCTGATCTCCAACCTGATGATGGCGCTTGGCGGAAGTGCTCTCGCCGTGATCCTGCTCTCCAACATCATTCTGCTCGTCGTCGGGCTGGTTCTCGATATCGGCGCTGCGATCCTGCTGTTCGGGCCGATCCTGCTGCCAGCCGCCGTCGCCGCCGGCATCGATCCCATCCATTTCGGCGTCATCATCGTGGTCAACCTGATGATTCACGGCCTGACACCACCTCTCGGCATGCTGATCTTCGTCGTCAGCGGCGTGACCCGTATTCCAGCCTCCGCCCTCTTCAGGGCGGTCGTTCCCTATCTGCTTGCCCTTCTCGTCTCGCTCGCAATCCTTTGCGCCTGGGCGATCCTCTTCTAACCGACAGGACCTCATTCATGGACAATCTCAACCGACGCAATTTCCTGAAGACCGCCGCGATTGCCGGCACTGCCCTTGCCGCACCGGCCTTCGTTCGCACGGCGTCCGCCCGTACGACGACGATCACCATCGCCTCGCTCCTCGGCGACGACAAGCCGGAGACCAAGATCTGGGTGAAGATCAGCGAGCTGGTCGAAGCCAAGCTGCCCGGCCAGTTCAAATTCAACATCGTCAAGAACGGCGCGCTCGGCGGCGAAAAGGAAGTGGCAGAGGGCGTTCGGCTTGGCTCCATCCACGCCAGCCTTTCGACGGTCTCATCGCTCTCCGGCTGGGCGCCGGAACTGCAGATCCTCGATCTTCCCTTCCTGTTCCGCGATGCCGATCATGTGCGCCGTACCGTCAGCAGCGATATCGGCGCCGATCTGAGGGATAAGCTGCAGGCGCAGAATTTCGTCGTCGGCGATTTCATCAATTATGGCGCCCGTCATCTCCTGACCAAGGAGCCGGTGACGCGCCCGGAACAGCTCAAAGGCAAGCGCATCCGCGTTATTCAGAGCCCGCTGCACACCAAGCTCTGGAGCGCCTTGGGCACGACGCCGATCGGCATCCCGATCACCGAAACCTATAATTCGCTGGCAACCGGTGTTGCCGATGCCATGGATCTCACCAAGTCCGCCTATGCCGGCTTCAAGCTCTACGAGGTCGTACCCTACATGACCGAGACCGGCCACATCTGGGCGTCAGGCATCATCTATTATTCCTCGACCTTCTGGGGCGGCCTCAACGATGAGCAGAAGACCGTCTTCCAGCAGGCGTCCAGCGAAGGTGCAGCCTATTTCAACCAGCTGATCGTCGATGACGAGGCGGCATCCGTCGAAGTCTCGCTGAAGAACGGCGGCAAGCTGTTGAAGCCGGAAGCCTTCGAGGAATGGCAGAAGGGTGCCAAGAGCGTTTGGGACGATTTCGCTCCCATCGTCGGCGGGCTGGACCGCATCAAGGCCGTCCAGTCGGCCTGAAGAAACTTTGACCGCAAGGCTGGCCCGCCAGTCAGCCTTGCCTACCAGCCAGCCTTGCCCACCCCTTGGGGCGCCGCTGATGCCGTCGAGTTCACGCCGGTTCCTCTTCCAGTATTTTTACCGGCCGGTCCCACTGGATGAGCACGACACAGCCCGTATCGCTCCATACCGAATGTTCGGTACCCGGTGCATTGACGATGTAACTGCCGCGGCCGTAATCGCCCGCTTCATCGGATTGGACGCCGTCAAGCACAAGGATCGTTTCCAGCCCCTCATGGCGATGGCGGGGAACGCTGGCGCCGGCCTCGTATTTCAGCAGTGCGACGCCTGGCTGATCGCCTTCGAAGCGGCGGATCCAATGGATGGTGACCTCGTCGCGGAAGGGGCCGAATTCCAGATCCTTCCAGCCGCCGGATGTCAGCAATTCGCGGGTCGTTTCAGGCATGAGCGATGCTTTCCAGGATATCGTCGACACGGGCCGTCCAGCCGACGATCGCGCCCTGGGCACGGATCATGGCGATGGCGGCCGCCTTGAATTCGGGGAAATAACTCTCTGTCGCCTCCTCGGCGAGCAGGCATTCATAGCCGCGGTCATTCGCCTCCCGCATGGTCGTCTGCACGCAGACTTCGGTCGTCACACCGGCGAAGACAAGCTGCTTGATACCTTTGTGCTGCAGCACTTCGCCGAGATCGGTGGCATAGAAAGCGCCCTTGCCTGGCTTTTCGATGACCACTTCGCCCTTGACCGGCGCAAGCTCCGGCAGGATCGCCGTGCCGGGTTCGCCCGAGATCAGGATCCGGCCCATGGGGCCTTCATCGCCGATCCGGAGCGTCGGGTTGCCGCGATCGCGTTTTGCCGACGGCAGGTCCGAGAGGTCGGGCCTATGACATTCCATCGTATGGATGACCGGCAGGCCGGCATTGCGGAAGCCCTGGATGAGGCGTTTGACATCGGGCACGATCCTGGTGATGCGACTGACATCATTGCCGAGGCTGGCGCCGAAGCCGCCAGGCTCGGCGAAGTCGCGCTGCATGTCGATGATGATGAGGGCGAGCCGGTCGTGCTTCACCGGAAAGGCGAAGGGTTCTGCCTTGATCTCCGCCATCAGTGGTGTCCCGCCATGTGGGCGCCGATGACGCTGATATCGGCGGAAAGGGCCGGGGTCTCGTAGACCAGCCTGCCCTCGGAAATCACCATGATGCGGTCCGACATTTCGAGCAGCTCGTCGAGGTCTTCAGAGAGCAGCAGCACGGCCGTACCGGAATTACGCGCCCTCATGATGCGGGCGCGGATTTCGGCGACGGCCGAGAAGTCGAGGCCGAAACAGGGATTCGAAACGATCAGCAGATCCACTTCGCCGGTCAGCTCGCGGGCCAGAACGGCGCGCTGCACATTGCCGCCCGAAAGAGCTGCGATCGGCGATGAGGAGGAGGCTGTCTTCACCTTGAAGTCGGAAATCAGCGCTATGGCGCGTTTCTTCATCTTGCCCTTGTTCAGCCAGATCGCGTCCTTGCCGTCGGCCTTCAGATCGAAGGTCCGGAAGGCGAGGTTCTCGCTGACTGTCATGCGCGGGGCGCAGGCATTCTGCAGCGGCTCTTCAGGGATGAAGCGGACATTGTTCTTGCGGGTCTCCGGACGTGTCGCGCCATAGATCTCGCCGTTGACGCTAACACGACCGGTATCCGTCGGCCGCTGTCCTGCAAGGATTTCCGTCAGCTCCTTCTGGCCGTTGCCCGATATGCCGGCGATGCCGACGATCTCGCCCGAGCGGACCGTGAGATTGTCGATCTCGATGGTCTTGAGGCCTGAGCGGTCCGGTGCTTTGACTTGCTCGACGGTCAGGACCGGCTTGGCGCTCTCGGAAACCGGAACGCGGGTGTCGAGTTCAGCGAGCTTGACGTCGCCTATCATCATTGCCGCCATATCGGCGGTGGAGAGCTCGCCGACCTTGCCGGTGCCGACCAGCTTGCCGCGCCGCAGGATCGACACGGCATCGGCGAATTTCGTCACCTCGTGGAATTTGTGGGAGATCATCAGCACGGTCAACTCGCCGCGCTCGGTCATGCCACGCACGAGGCCGAGCATTTCATCGGCTTCGGCGGGCGTCAGCACCGAGGTCGGCTCGTCGAGCACCAGGAAGGAACGACCGAGATAGAGCTGCTTGACGATCTCCAGTTTCTGCTTTTCGCCGGCGGCAAGCTCGCTCACCGGACGATCAAGCGGGATCTTGAACGGCATGCGCTCCATGAAGGTCGCAAGGTCTTTCCGCTCTTTCGCCCAGTTGATGATCGCCGGGACTTCCGCACGGCTGATGACGAGGTTTTCAGCACCCGTCAGCGACGGGACCAGCGTGAAGTGCTGGTAAACCATGCCGAGGCCATAGGTCGCTGCATCCTTGGGTGAAGCGACCGCCACTTCGCGGCCGTCGACGGAAAGCGAGCCCGATGTCGCGTGGTAGAAGCCCATGATACATTTGACGAGTGTCGATTTGCCAGCGCCGTTTTCGCCGAGCAGAGCATGAAAGCTGCCCGAAGGCACCTTGATCGAGACGTGGTCGAGCGCGGTGAAGCTGCCGAAGCGCATCGTCATGTCGATCGTGTCGATGCCGACGGCTTTGCCGGCTTGCGGGAGGGGAGTGTCGCGGACGGTGCTCATGGCAGCTGGCTCACAAGCGTTTCGGAGTTGGAAACGGAGCCGAAGACGCCGCCCTGCATCTTCACCATCTTGATGGCTGCGAGGTGGTTACCATAATCGGTCGCGCCGCAGCAGTCCTCCAAGAGCAGGCACTCGAAGCCGCGGTCGTTCGCCTCGCGCATGGTGGTGGAAACGCAGACATCGGTGGTGATACCGGTGAGGATGATGTTCTCGATACGCTTCTGGTTGAGGATCAATTCCAGATCGGTGGCACAGAAGGAGCCCTTGCCGGGTTTGTCGATGATCGTCTCACCCTCGATCGGGTAGAGTTCGGGAATGATGTCCCAGCCGGGTTCGCCGCGGGTCAGGATGCGCCCACAAGGCCCGGGATCGCCGATACCAGCGCCAACGCGCTGCGAGCGCCAGCGCTTATTGGCTGGCAGGTCGGCGAGATCGGGACGATGGCCCTCGCGGGTGTGAATGATGGGGTAGCCCTTGGTGCGCATGGCGGCCAGCACCTTCTTGATCGGCTCGATGGGTGCCTGGACCAGTGACAGGTCGTAGCCCATGTGGTCGACATACCCGCCTTTGCCGCAGAAATCCGTCTGCATGTCGATGATGATGAGGGCGGTATTGTCCGGCCGCAGGGCGCCGTTATAGGGCCAGGCATAGGGATCGGCGTCAATATAATGTCCTTTGCTCTCGACCATGGCGTCCATCGTCTTCTTCTCCTATTCACCCGCGAGTTTGAATGTTTCGCCGTAGCGGCGCGTCGGCGTGTCGAAGCCACAGGACGTACCGTCCGTGACCTTCACCTGATCCTCCCAGGGGAGGCGGTATTTGCCGGCGATGAGGTCGTGCATATAGGTGTAGGGCGCATCATCAGCGCCGCCGGCCACGGCGACATAGCCGCGGTGGCCGAACTGGTAGATGTTGTTTTCGACACCCCAGCCGAGGCGGGCTTCGCGCACGAGATCGGGGCGGACTTCGGCGGTGATAATCTCATTGACGCGGCCCGATGTTCCGTGAGCGATGATCGAGCCGTCGAAATTGCAGATCATGCCTTCGCCCATCGAGTCGAAGGTGCCGTCCGAGCCGCACATGCAGACGCTCGCCGTGACCATGAGGTTGCAGAAGGCGTTCGACTGGTTGGTGAATTTCCAGCTCTCACGGATTGGCGCCGTATAACCTGCGGTGCGGATCATGATCTCCGCACCCTTATAGGCGCATTCGCGCGCCATCTCCGGGAACATGCCGTCATGGCAGATGATGAGCGCCAGCTTTGCGCCCTTCGGCCCGTCGATGACGGGAATGCCGAAATTGCCTGGTTCCCAGGGCTCTACCGGCACCCAAGGGTGCATCTTGCGGTAATAGAGCTTCAGCTCGCCCTTGTCGTCGATGATGACACCCGAGTTGTAGGGCATACCATCGGGGTTCAACTCCATGATCGAGAAGCAGCCCCAGATCGCGTTCTCCCTGCACGCCTTCTTGAATGCTGCGACCTCCGGTCCGTCGAGCGTGCACATGATCTCGGGATTGATGTCCATCGACAGGCCATGCAGGGCATATTCCGGGAAAACGACGAGGTCCATGCCCGGCTGATTGCGCCGCGCCTTGCCGACGAGATCGACGATCACCTGCGTCTGGCGGGCGAGGTCTTCCCTCGTGACGGTGACGGGAAGCTGCAGCTGCACGAGACCGATGCCGACGCCATGTTCCGATTTATTCAATCCGCCGAGGCCATTCATGGTTTGGCTCCTTTCATGCTCATTTCGTTCGGGCTCATTTCGTCAGGGAGAGCGCGCCGGGCGCACCGGCGAGCGAGCGTGTCGGCGACGAGGTCGCGATCATGATGACCAGGGTCAGCACGTAAGGGGCGGCGTAGAAGAGGTAATAACCCTGGGTCACGCCGACCGATTGCAGCGCCGGGCCGAGTGCGCCGGCCCCCCCGAAGAGAAGAGCGGCAAGAAAGCAGCCGATCGGGTTCCAGCGGGCGAAGATGACGAGTGCTACAGCCATCAGGCCCTGGCCGGAGGAAATGCCCTCGTTCCAGGAGCCGGGATAATAGAGCGAGAGATAGGCGCCGCCGATCGCCGCCAGCGAGCCGCCGACGGCGGTGGCAAGCAGCCGCACGCGATCCGGATCGATGCCCATGGCGCGCGCGGCATCGGTACTGTCGCCGACGACCCGCAGGATCAGGCCGACACGGGTGTTGCGAAAGGCCCACCAGAGGATGAAGGCGAGAGCAGCACCGAGGATGAAGAGCACGTTGATATTCAGCGCTGCCTGGATCTGCGGCATGCTAGACCAGAAACCCAGCGGGATTGCCGGCAGATGCGGAGCGGCAGGCTGGATGAAGGACTTGCCGAGGAAGAAGGCAAGGCCGAGGCCGAACTGCATCATGGCGATGCCGATCGCGATATCGTTGACCTTCGGCCATTTGCAGATCCAGCCATGGACAAGGCCGAAGACCGCGCCTGTCGCCATGGCCGCCAGCACGCCGAGCCAGGGCGAATTGGCCATGACGGCAACGGCGTAGGCCGTCATGGCACCGAAGACGAGTGTGCCCTCGAGCCCGAGATTGATGCGGCCGGAACGTTCGGTGATCGTCTCGCCGAGGCTAACGAAGATGAAGGGTGTGGAAACGCGAATGGCGCCCGCGAGGATGGCGAGGGGGACGCCCCAGATGCCGATGCCTGTCTCTTCCATCAGAGGCTCCTTTTCCAGAGGTCGGGATTGAAGATCCTGAAGCGGCCGTAGAAGGTCTCGCAGAAGAGGATGACGATGAAGAGCGTTCCCTGCAGCACCAGCACGGTGGCATCGGGCAGGCCCATGCGGCGCTGGATGAGGCCGCCCGAGGCATCGATCCCGCCAAGCAGGATTGCGACCGGGATGATCGCCAGCGGATTGTGGCGGGCGAGGAAAGCGACGAGGATGCCGGTATAGCCGTATCCTGCGGCCAGCGAGGCATTGGCGCTGCCCTGGACGGCGGCAACCTCGATCATGCCCGCAAGCCCTGCAAAACTGCCGGCAATCGCCGTGAATCCGACAATGAGCCTGCCGACCGGCAGGCCCTGAATCTGGGCGGCGCGCACATTGCCACCGGCGATGCGGGCAGCAAAACCGTAGCTTGTCACTTCGATCAGGATCCAGGAGGCGATGCAGGCGACGGTGCCGATGAGGAGGCCCCAATGCACGTCCATGCCGGGGATATTGCCGAGCATGTATTCTGGTTGCAGCGGCCTGGTCGAAGGCTTGTTGAGGCTTGCCGGATCACGCAGCGGCCCTTCGACGAACTGGTTCATCAGGGCGATGGCGATATAGGAAAGCAGCAGCGACGAGATCGTCTCGTTGACACCGCGGTAGTGGCGTAGGAAACCGGCAAGGCCGATCCAGATGCCACCGATGACCATAGCGGCAAGCCCCATGAGAATGAGGGTCGGGAAGACAGGGGCGAAGCCGGCAAGCGGCATGGCCATCGCCGCGGCGGCAACGCCGCCCAGCACGACCGCTCCTTCCCCGCCGATGATGACGAGGCCGAGGCGGGCGGGCAGGGCGACGCAGAGTGCCGTCAGGAGAAGGGGTGCGGCACGACTTAAGCAGTTCTGCATCGAAAACCAGCTGCCGAAGCCGCCGGTGTACATGAGCTGGAAAAGTACTGCTGGCGATTTGCCGATCGCCAGGATGAAAAGAGAGAAGAGCGCAAGACCGATCAGGATGGCCGCAAGGCCGATGACGATGGGTTCCGCCCGCCGCGCGATCCATTCGAGGATGGGACGGAGCGAAGCCGGTTTTTCTGAAATAACTGATATTGCGGGATCATTGGCCTGAACAGTCATGGCGCTTCTCCCTTCGCGGTTACGCCGTGGACCCGACGACGCCCTCAACCAGATAATTCATGCTTTCGAGCTCGATCGCGTCTTCGGCGTAGTTCTTGTCGGCGGTTACGACCGTGTTGCCCTTGTTGTCCTTCAGCGGACCCTTGAAGACCGAGAAGCCGCCCTTCATCATCTCCGCCTGCGTGGCTTCGAAAGCCTTGCGGCCTTCGGCGGAAACACCGGGGCCGAGCGCGCTCATCTTCACGAAGCCGTCCTTCAGCCCGCCGCGCACGAAATTGCCGAGCTTCTCGCCGGCCTGCGCCTTCTTGACGAAATCGCTGTAGACGTTGCCCCAGGCCCATTCGGCGCCGGTGAGATATTTTTCGGGGGCAAGCGGGCTCTGGTTGGCGTGATAGCCGCAGACGAAAGCACCGCGGCCGGCGGCCGTCTCGACGACGACTTTGGGGCTGTCGACGTGGCAGGTGATGACATCGGCGCCCTGATCGATCAGCGCGTTGGTGGCTTCGGCCTCCTTGACGGCAAGCGACCATTCACCGGTGAAGATGACTTGGCAGGTGATACCAGGATCGACCGTGCGGGCGCCGAGCAGGAAAGCGTTGATGTTCTGCAGAACCTGCGGGATCGGCTTGGCGGCGACAAAGCCGATCTTCTTGCTCTTCGTTGCATGGCCGGCGGCTATGCCGTTCAGATACTGGCCCTGGAAGATATAACCGAAATAGGAGCCGGTATTGGGCGGGTTCTTGCCCTCCTGCCAGAGGCCGCCGCAATGGCGAAACTGGATATCGGGGTACTTCGCGGCTATCGCCAGCATATGCGGGTCGAAATAGCCGAAGGAGGTGGGAAAGAGCAGGGTCGCGCCATCGAGGTTGATCATCGATTCCATCGTTTTCTGGACGTCGACAGTCTCGGGGACATTCTCTTCTTCGACGACGGTGACACCCGGCAGTGCCTTCACGGCAGCCGCACCTTCGGCATGCGACTGGTTGTAGCCGTAGTCGTCCTTGGGGCCGACATAGATGAAACCGACGGTGAGCGCGGTCTGCCCAAGCGCGCGCGATGAGAGGAGGCCCGGAGTAGCGCCGACAAAAGCGGTGGCAGCAGAAGCCTGGAGGAAATGGCGGCGGTTCATGGAAAGGAGTTTGGTCATCGGAATGCTCCCCTTGCGGCGGTTTCGCCGGCTCAATTGGTTACAGAAAAGTGTATGCAATGACCGTGCCAAGTTTTATCTGATTGATTTTCCTGTAAATATTTAAGGATGCTTGAAGATATGTAAAAAGTGTATGCATTTTTAAGCTCAATAAGATCAAAATCTGTGCATCGTCTATAAATTAATCCGATTTTGACATCACGACATACATGCCTCTGTAGAGCCAGTTGCTGAATGGTAGATTCTCTTATTTAAAACAATATATTATTGCTAATATTTGACTTTGATTCGTAGGCGATGCATGTGTATGCAGCAGGTAATAGGCAGGATCGTACCTTGAGGCAGGTCAGGCGCAGAGAGATCATCCGGGCAGGAACGACCGTCGAGCAGATGGTGCGGGCAATTGCCGACATGATCGTGACCGGGCAGATGCTGCCGGGTGACAAGCTTGACGAAATCTCGCTTGCTGCCCGTTTCGAGGTGTCGCGTACACCGGTACGCGAGGCACTTCGTGAGCTTGGAGCGATGGGGCTTGTCGACCGGGAACCCAACCGCAGCGCTGTCGTCACCACCGTGACCGAGTCCTATCTGCACTCGATGTTCGAGGCTATGGCGGAACTTGAAGGGGTCTGCGCGCGGCTTGCCGCCGAACGGATGACGGTTGACGAGCGGCGCATGCTGGAAATGGAACACCGTGCTTCCGCTCGCCTTGTGCATCAGGGTGCGAAAGAGGACTACGCCGTCCACAATACCGAGTTCCACACGCGGCTCTATCGCGGTGCGCATAACGAGCATATCTATGAACTGGTAACCCAGAGCCGGGCCAGGCTTGCGCCGTTCCGTCGTGCGCAGTTCCGGCTGCCGGGTCGGCTCGCGAAATCCTATGACGAGCACGACATGATCGTGACCGCGATCATGCGAGCAGATGGCGCAGCCGCTGCAAAGGCGGCCTATTCGCATGTGGAAATCGTCAGCGATGCCAGCGTCGTCTTTGCGTCCGCGAGAGAAAAATAGCTGCCACGGCCGGCATGGCTGTGCAAAGTGGCAATCCTCAGCCGCAACGTCCGGAACTGCAGATCATCAGACGCAGATGATCAAATCCCCGGTTATGAGGATACTGCGGAATTGACAGCATCCGGACTACGCCATAAGCCGAATTGTGACCAGCAATTGAAGAGGCAGTATAGTGTCGATCTGGATTGGACGAGTTCTGTCAGCGGCGGTCGTCGTTCTGCTTCTCGCTGATGCGGCCACTAATCTTTTTGCACCCGATTTCATAAGGGCGGAAATGGAAGCGACCGGTTTCCCCGTCAATCTGGCCTCGGCGCTCGGTATTATCATCGCGATCTGCGCGATCCTCTATGCCGTTCCGAAAACAGCCTTCCTTGGTGCAATACTGATAACCGGTTTTCTCGGCGGCGCGATCTGCACGCACTTCCGCCTGGGCGAGTTTTTTACGCCTCCACAGATCGTCAGCCTTCTTCTCGGCATTGCCGCTTGGGGTGGCCTGTATCTGCGCGATCCGAGACTGCGCCAGTTGATGCCGCTGAATATGGTTTGAGCGCGTAGGGATCTCGTCCCGGAGTATGAAAGCGGCGGGCAATCGCCCTGTCCTTGTTCAAGAACAGGCGCGCGCGTTCGCAATCTGTGACCACGACGATAGCTATGCTTACCGGCTGCATTTTTTCCCGCAGGAAATCGGCGGCTGGGTTCTTCAGACTCTCAGCCGCCGACAGAGCCTCCGTCCGTCGGACAATCCAGTCCCATCAAGTAAAAAGCTCGCCCTCGTGTGAGGGCGAGCCAAAACCATCTACAGGAGTGGAGCTCTGTATCGATGGGTGAGGCCGATCCGGCAGGGAACCGGACCGACCTCTTTCTTCTGAATTGGAGGTCACCAAACCAGAAGCTCGTGATGAAAAACCCCGAGATGCGATCCCGGGGTCTTCAATATTCAGATTAGAACGCACGCTGCAGACGGAAGTAACCCGTCGTGGTGTCGTCGCCATCTTCCGGATCCAGCCACTGGACGGAAGCCTTGGCGTAGAAGTTTTCGACGATCTGGTAGTCAACCGTCAAACCGGCCTTCCAGGCATCGCCGAGACCGTCGAAGTTCTCCGGAACATCCGTGCCGCCGCCGAAGTAGTTGCCGTAGTACTGAACGCCGGGGGTGATCTTCAGCTTGTCCGTTGCCTTGATGGCGTATTCGCCAGCAACTGCCCATTCAGCCGACGAGTAGTAGGAGTTCGGGCCGCTGGAGTAGACAACAGCGAGGCCGAGCGTGCCCGGGCCGAGTTCAGCCGTACCCATAGCGCGGATTGCGCCGTCTTCGTTGTCGAAGTCCCAGCCGCCGGTGACCTGGTAGCTGAAGGCGCCGGCCGTACCGCCGATGCCGAAGGCAACGCCGACGTTGTTCGGACCATCGTCCGGAGTGAAGACGGTGGTGCCATCGGCGGCGGTAGCAAAGGTGCCCTGGTAGACGCCGTCTTCCAGTTCGTCGACGCTGAGGCCAGCGTAGAAGGTACCGGTTTCGTACTGATAACGGATCGAGTTATGCAGCGTTACGACGGAACCGATGTCGTCCGTTTCGCCGGAGAGACCATCGTCCCACCAGGAGTAGAAGAGACCAGCGCGGAAGCCCGCGACGTCGAGGTAAGCGGAGTCGAGGATCGTGTCCTGGTCCGTTGCGTTGTCGGCGTTGGCCTGGAAAACGATCACGCCGGTGAGCGGGCCGTATTCGGTGTCGCTCTTGGCCGTGAACTGAACCTGACCGCGGGTTACAGCATCCCAGCTGGAGTCGTTGGTGGCGGGGGTGCCGCCGGCGTTCGGGCCGACGTTAACCTGGAAACGGATGTAGCCTTCGATCTTCAGGCAGGTTTCCGTGCCCGGGATGTAGAAGTAGCCGGTGCCGTAAGCGTCGCAGACGCGAACGTATTCAACCGGTTCCGGCTCGGCAGCAACGATTGCGTCTGCTGCGAATGCCGGTGCAGCGATGAGGGCCGCTGCGGAACCAAGCAACATCATACGAATGTTCATGGAAAGCCAATCTCCTAAGTTCGAGTGCGTTCCACGAAAGAACGTCCCCTCCAATTAAAGCCCGATCAATTCGGTAAGGCCTAAAATAACCGAAAGACGGGAGGGCTCAACATTGAATGCTCTCATTTTACAGAGAATTCTAACTAAACCGCCATGTGTGTGACAGAAGTACAACACTCCTTGGGCGGGTATTAACGAGAGGTAAAGTAGAGTGGCGAAATATCGCTATTTTAGTACGACTTACCCGGATTGGCCGAGCGCGAATGGGTTACAGGTGGTTGTCGCCTGAATGCTGAATCTATCGAATATCCTGCTGCTGCGAGCCTGTATTTGCCCATCTGCACGGGCTGCCGTGAGAAAATGCGGCTGGAAAATAGGCATTAGCTGGCAGGCGGCGCCGCCATTCGACCCTGCCGCAATTCGATTCTGAGCGATGATTCGCGGCCGCCGAGGCAAGCCTCGCCAAAACATACCCGACTCCAAAGGAGGCGCTTCTGTTTCGCGTCTAGGAAACTCAAACCTGCGCTCGCCGCGCTTCCGGATCGGGGATCGGAACGGCAGCCATCAGGGCCTTCGTGTAATCCTCTGCCGGATTTTCGAAGATTTGGCGGCGGGTGCCGGTTTCGACGATCCTGCCGCTGCGCATGACGGCAACCTTATGGGACATGCGTTCGACGACTGCCATGTCATGCGAGACGAAGAGGTAGGAGAGCCCCATGCTTTCCTGCAGTTCCAGCATGAGGTCGAGCACGCGGGCGCGGACGGACACGTCGAGTGCGGCAACGCTTTCGTCGGCGACGATCAGCTTCGGCTCGAGCGCAAGGGCGCGGGCAATGCAGATGCGCTGGCGCTGGCCACCGGAGAATTCATGCGGATAGCGCGTGGCGGCATCCGCCGTCAGGCCGACGCGGCGCAGGAGTTCCGCGACCCTGTCGCGCCGCTCGGATTTACTGGCGATGCCATGAATGACCAATGGTTCGGCGATTGCGGTCCCGACCGCCATGCGCGGGTCGAGCGAGGCATAGGGGTCCTGAAAGATCATCTGCGCAGTGCGGCGTATCGGCTGCATTGCGCGATGGCTGAGGCCTGCAATATTGCGGCCGTCGATGATCACATCGCCCGTGAAGGGGATGAGGCCGAGTACAGCCTTGCCGGTCGTCGATTTTCCCGATCCGCTTTCGCCGACGAGGCCAAGCGTTTCGCCCGGCAGGATATCGAAGGAGACGTCGCTAACGGCCGCAGCCGGCGCCTTGCCCTTGAAGAGAAGGCTTGCCGCACTGCCATAGGTGACGTTGAGGCCACGCACATTCAGGACCGGGGTGTGGTCAGGATGCAGGGTTTCGACGTTGCGTGACGTGATGCGCGGCGGACTATCCGTGCCGGCAAAAGCACCAAGGCGCGGCACGGCCGAGAGCAGTTGCTGCGTATAGGTCTGGCGCGGTGCGCGAAAAATAGCGATTGCCAGGCCTTGCTCGACGATGCCGCCATTCTGCATGATGATGACGCGGTCGGCCATCTCGGCGACGACGCCCATGTCATGGGTGATCAGGATAATCGAGGTGCCGAATTCCGACTTTAGCTCGCGCATGAGTTTGAGGATCTGCGCCTGCACCGTCACGTCGAGCGCCGTCGTCGGCTCATCGGCGATCAGCACCTTGGGACGGCAGGACAGCGCCATAGCGATCATCACGCGCTGACGCATGCCGCCCGAGAGCTCATGTGGATATTGCTTCAGCCGCCGGGCCGGATCAGTGATCTGAACGGCATCGAGCATCCGCAGCGCGGTCGCCTCGGCATTCTCGCTGCCCTGATGTTCGCGGATCGCTTCCGTCAACTGCGCGCCGATCGACATGACAGGGTTGAGCGACGTCATCGGTTCCTGGAAGACCATGGCGATATCGCCGCCGCGCACGCTGCGCATGGCCCGGTCGGAAAGTTTCAGCAGATCGCGCTCGCCGAGCACGATGTTGCCGGAGGAAACCTGGAGCGAGGTCTTCGGCAGCAATCCCATGATCGACAGCGACGTCACCGACTTGCCCGAGCCGGATTCTCCGGCCAGGCAGAGTGTTTCGCCGCCGGCGAGATCGAAGCTGATATCTTTGAGAACCGGTTTGCGTCCATCAGGCGTTCGCGCATCGACGTTGAGATTGCGAACGCTGAGGATAGGCGCGGCGGGCATGGCTTCGATCACGCGAATACGATCCTCGGGAAGTAGAAGGAAACGACCCAGTTCGGCATGTCGACGATTTCGCTGATGCGCAGATCGCCGCAGACCGAGCAGAGCAGATAGGCGTCCACTGCGCTCATCCCGTGCTCCGCCGTCAGAAGATCGATCATACGCATCACGCTTTCACGCGCGCTTGTCATCAAATCCGGGCCGATGCCGGTGGTGACTTCGTAGCCGGCGCCGTCGAGATGGCGGGTGACAGGTTCTGTCGTCGTAAAGCGAGGCGTCTGCAGGCGTGCATCCTTGACGAGCTCGATCGTTGCCTCGACATTCATCTGGCTTTCGATCGCCGTACCGCAGACCTCGCCGTCACCCTGAGCGGCGTGTGTGTCGCCGATGGAAAAAAGCGCGCCCTCAACCTCGATCGGTAGATAAAGAGTGACGCCGGCGGTCAGGTCACGGATATCCATGTTGCCGCCGACGCGGCGCGGCGGCACGACGGAATGCGTGCCGGGCTCGGCAGGGGCAACGCCGATGGTGCCGGCAAAGGGCTTCAGCGGCACACGGCCGCCGGGGCCGTAGAGGGCTGGTGTCATGCTGTTGGCGTCATAGGACCAGACATGCAGCGCCGGATCCTTGAACTGGTCGGCGAGCAGGCCGAAACCCGGAATATTGGCCGTCCAGCCGGTGCCCGAGGGAATGAATTTGCGCAGCGTCACTTTCAGCGCATCACCGGGCTGCGCCCCCTCCACATAGATCGGGCCGGAAACCGGATTGATCTTGTCGAAATCCAGATTGTTCAGCGTATCCAGCGTTGCATCGCCGCCGAGCTGGCCACCGGAGGAATCCAGGCATTCGAAATGAATGGTCTCGCCGGGTTTGGCGACGACGGCGGGTGCGAAATCCTTGTTCCAGCCGAAATTATGCTGGGCGCGGTGAATGGTGTGGGTGCAGGCAATGCACATAAGGTGTCTCCCTCGATTTTATGATGCCTTCCCGGCGGCCGGGAAGGCATTGTTTCCTTAAGGTTTATTGCTTCACATAGATCGCGTCGTAATTGATGACGCGCGTCGGATCGATATAGATATTGTCAGCACCGCCCATTCGCAGCGACTTGGCAACGACGCGACGTTCATTGATGACGGGAACCCACGGCGCATCGGCCATGATATCGGTGAAGACCTTGCCCCAGGCAGCGGTGCGTTCTGCGGACTTTGCCGGATCGGACATGGAGTCGGCCGCTACAGCACGCTTGTCGAGATCGGCGTTGCAGTACCAGGACCAGTTCCAACCGCCCTGAACCGCGCCGGCGCAACCAAGGATCGGGCCGTAGAAGTTCGACGGATCCGGGAAGTCGGCAATCCAGGCCATGCCGCCCGACCAGATCATCGGCGCCTCGCCTTCTGTGCCGCCGGCCGAGATGACATTGGCCTGTGCGAGAGCACGAATTTCGGCCTTGACGCCGATGGCGGCGAGATCCTGCTGGATCGCCTGGGCGATACGCGGCTGCGGATCAGTGTTGGTCGAGTAGAGCACCGTTTCGAAGCCATCCGGGAAGCCTGCTTCCGCGAGCAATGCCTTGGCCTTGGCAACATCATAGGCATAGCCGGTGAAGGACTTGTCGTAGCCCGGCATCAGCGGCGGCAGCGGCTGGTTGGCAGGTGTGGCGCGGCCGTTCAGGATGCGGGTGATGCGTTCCTTATTGATGGCCATATTGACGGCCTGGCGCACCTTCACATTGTCGAAAGGCTTCACCTTGGTGTTCAGAGTGATGTAGCCGGTGTGAAGCTGTTCGCCGTCGACGATCATCTGCGGGCCGTCGGCAGAGTTCTTGATTTCCAGGAATTTCGCTGGCGGGATGCCGTCGCCAGCGATATCGACTTCACCCTTCTGCAGGCGCAGCAGCGCGACCAGCGGCTCCTGGCCCACTTCGACCTTGAAGCTGTCGATATGCGGCATGTCCTTGACGAAGTAATCCTTGTTGCGCTCGAAAACGAGCTGCTGGCCGATCGTCCAGTCTTTCAAGATAAAAGTGCCGGAGCCAACAGGCTTTTTGCCGAAATCGCCGCCGGCGGCATCGACGGCTTCCTTCGGCACGACCGATGCGAAGTTGATGGCGAGAACATGTAGAAAGGTTGCGTCCGGACGCGACAGGTGGAAGATCACCGTGCCGTCATCGGGCGTTTCGATGCCCGAGAGTGTCTCGGCCTTGCCGCCTGTCTCATCATCGAAGCCCTTGATAGCGCCGAAGAAGCCTGCACCCGGTCCCTGGGTCTTCGGATTGACGGCCCGTTCGATCGAATATTTCACGTCCGAAGCGACAACTTCGCGACCGTTCGAAAACTTCACGCCCTTGCGCAGCTTGAACGTATAGGTGAGGCCGTCAGGCGAAACGGTAAAGCTCTCGGCAAGCGAGGGAACGAGGTTCGGCGTACCCGGCTCGTAGTCCATCAGGCGGGAATAGAGGCTCTTGATCATCGACCAGTTGACCCAGTCATAGCCGATGGCCGGGTCGAGCGTGGTGATGTCGTCTTTATAGGTAACGACAATATCGCCGCCCTGCTTGGGCGTTTCCTGTGCCGTGGCGGCGAGCGGCGCGAGCGCCACCATCGTTGCCATGGTTGTGTGTCGAAGCCAGCGTTTGAACATTAGGGTTCCCCTTCTTTGGTTGCTGTCAACGTGTGCGGATGCGTGGATCGATGAGCGGCGCCACGAGATCGGCAAGCAGATTGCCGATGACGATGGCGAGCGCCGACGTCAGCGTGACGCCCATGATGATCGGTATGTCGACCTGCTGGATTGCCTGCCAGGCGAGCTGGCCGATGCCCGGCCAGCCGTAGACGGCCTCGACGACGACCACGCCACCCATGAACTGGCCGATATCGATGCCGATCATGGCGATGATCGGCAGGATGGCGTTCGGCAGGGCGTGGCGGAAGATGATGCGGCGCGAGGACAAGCCCTTGGCGCGGGCGGTGCGGACATAGTCCTGATTGAGCACGTCGATCATCGCCGATCGCACCATGCGCGCATACCAGCCGGCGCCGAGGACGCCGAGGGTGGAAGCCGGCAGCACGACATGGGCGAACGTGCCGTAACCACTCATGGGCAGCCATCCGAGCGTTACGGCAAAGACATAAAGAAGCAGCAGGGCGACGACGAATTGCGGTGCCGAAACTCCGACGAAGGAAGCCATCATGACAAGCCGGTCGACGAAACCGCCGCGGCGCACGGCAGCAATCGTGCCGAGTGTCAGGCCGAGTACCACTTCCACCAGGATGCCGGTGAGCATCAGCATCAATGTTGCTGGCAGGCGGGCGACGATCAGCGTCCAGACCTCAGTCTTCTGTGCGTAGGAACGGCCAAGATTGCCATGCACGAGATTGGCGAGATAGGTGCCGAACTGCACGAGAAGCGGCTCGTCGAGGCCGAGCTCATGACGGATGTTTGCGACCGTCTGCGCCGTGGCGCTGCGACCGGCGATCATGCGCGCCGGATCGGCCGGCAGTGCGTAGAGCAACACGAAGGTGATGGCGGCAACGCCGAGAAGAATGAGGGCAGCCTGCACCAGCCGACGGAGGATGAGGAAGAACATCAGCCTCTCCCGCGCTGAGTCGGATCGATAATATCGCGCAGTGCATCTCCGACGAGATTGAAGGAGAGCGCCGTCAGCAGGATGATCGCGCCGGGGAAGAAGACCAGCCAGGGGGCCGCCTGGAAGTAACTCTGGCTCTCAAAGATGATATTGCCCCAGGACGGCTGCGGCGGCTGCACGCCGATGCCGAGGAAGGAAAGGGTTGCTTCAAGCAGGACGGTCGTTGCGATGCCAAGCGTGCCCCAGACGATTGCCGTTGGAACGAGATGCGGCAGGATATGCAGGAAGAGCACACGCATATGGCCGGCACCGAGCGAGCGCTCGGCCATGATGAAGTCGCGCTCCACCAGCCCGCGCGTCTCCGTATAGACGATACGGGCGACCTGCACCCAATTGACGAGCGCAATCACCATGGCGACGATCCAGAGGCTCGGCCGCAGCAGCGCGGCGAGCACGATCGCCAGCAGCAAAGCAGGGAACGCCATCATCAGATCGGTGAAGCGCATCAGGATATTGCTGACGAGACCGCGCATGTAACCTGCGAGGATGCCGATGAAGAGGCCGATCGCCACCGCGATACCATTGGCGACAAGGCCGATGACCAGCGAGGTCCGCGCACCGAAGAGCATGCGCGAAAAGAGATCGCGGCCGAGCGTATCCGTCCCGAGCAGATAGGGGCCGCCCGGCGGCAGTGGCGCGCCTTCCAGCGACAGGCCGTCGAACATCTGCTCATCGGGGTTGAATGGGGCGACCCAGGGTGCGACCACCGCAAGGGCGATGACAACGAGCACAATGATGAGGCCGAAGAGGGCGGTGGGTTGCCGCAGCATGGCTTTGATCACACGCATCATCCGGCCTCCGGCAGGGGTTCTATGCCGCCGAGGATGAAGGCGGCGATCTGTTCCATCGGCAGGCGGCGACGCATGGCGCAGTTGCGCAGGATCGAATAGGCGCGTTCCTCATCCACCCCATGCGCCTGCATCAGTTTTTCGACGGCGGCATGGACGAGCGGACGCAGGCGCACGCGCTCTTCGAGATATTGCAGGCGTTCAGCCACGCTCTTGCGCTCCTGATGAACGGAGACGGCCATGACGAGGGCTGGATAGACAGCAGAGGCAGCAATCGGCTTGGCGACGATCGCGCCGGCGCCCTGGGCCAGCGCCCACGCAATGCGACCCGGCGCTTCCGAACCGAGCAGTGCAACGACGGGGCATGTCGGGGCGCTGCCGCTCCATGGCATGAGATCGTCAAAGCCCTGGTCGGCATCGACGATGACGATGTCGGGCACGCTTGCTGCAGAAAGCGGCGCCCATTGCAAGGTGGCTGAGAGGCCGAGAAGCCGGAGCTGGCGTATCAGTTTTTCCGTATTGCCGTCCTCACGATGCAGGACGACGGCATGCCAACCGGTGAAATTGGGTGTCTCCTTCATGATACTACCCGCAATTTCGGCAAAGCCGGCTTATTGCGGCCGGTCAAATAGGGATCTGCGGCAAGCGGCGGGCGGGATGCGATCACATCGAAACCGTTCTGGGTATTGATACGGCCGAGATGGAAGGGCAGGGCGGCATGGTTCGTTTCCTGGTCGATGTTGAGCGCGCCGAAGGGTGTCGCCCAGCTCTTGCCATGGAGTTCCCGACGCACGGCGGAGGGCTCGTCCCCACCCGCAGCCACAATCGCATCGACGCAAAGGCGCATAGCCGTGTAGGCGCTGGCAAAGACGCTCGAGACGCGGCGAGGCGCGCCATAATGAGCGACGATACGCTGCTTGAAATCGATATTCTCGGAGGTCGCGACGCTGTCAAAGTAGGAGGCTGCACAAAGCTGGCCGATCGCAGCGCCCGGCGCGATATCGTCAAGCTCACATTCCATCAGGTCGCAGCTGACGACAGGGCAGTTTTCGGGCCGGAAGGCGGCGTCTCGATCGGCAAGCCGACGGATTGCCTCATGGAAGGCGTAACTCGATGGGCCGATCAGATTGTTGAGGATAAAACTCGGGCGGCGCTGCTCGATATCGGCGACGATGCGCTCGACCGCGGTCTCTTCGAGCGGCAGGTAGCGTTCGCCGAGCACTTCTCCGCCCGCATTGGCGATCAGTTCGCGGGCGAGCCGGTTCATCTCCCAGCCCCAGACATAGTTGGCGCCGACGAGATAGGGACGGTTGCCATAACGCGGAATCAGATGCTCGAAGAGCGGCAGCAGATGCTGGTTGGGGCAGCCACCGACATAGATGACGTTCTCGTTCGCCTCGAAACCTTCGTAGGGGCACATGTACCACAGCAAACCGTCATGCTTCTCGATGACCGGGATGACCTCCTTGCGCGCGGCGGAGGTGATCGTGCCGACGATGTGGCGGCAGCCGTCGCGTAATAGATGCCGGGCGCCGTCGAGATAGGCAGCAAGATCGGCCTGCGGATCGAAGAAAACCGGTTCGACCGGACAACTGCTCGCTGCGGCAAATTCGGCGATTGCGAATTCCGCGCCGTCGCGTGCGTCACGCCCCATCGAGCCGTAGGGACCCGTGGTCGAGTAAAGAATGCCGATTTTCAAAGCATCATTCATTTGTAAGCCAAAAAACCAAAAACCCCATGAGGGCATCCCGTCAGCGACGGGGCCGTCATGGGGCGAAACTGCCCAGCGACTATCGAAGTCATGTAAAAATGCGGGGTTCTCTGCCTAATCCGCGGGCTTGAATAAAATACAGGCACTCCTGTTTTGTCAAGCGCGCCTCAAGCGAATTCTGGGCAGTCGGGCAAGATCAACGACTGCACTCAACTAGCCCTGGAAATCAGCCAATATATTAGCCTAATCCAGGCATGGCGTGGCGCGACACGCGCATACGCTCGATGATGTGATGGCCGGAGCCGCCGACATGTTTGGCGATGGCCTGAGCGGCACCTTCGACATCCTGTGCCTTGATGCAGGCGATCAGCTCGCACTGGTGAAACTCTCTCCGGCGGCGAGATCGATCTTGCATCGTGTTTCGCCGAAGCGAAGGACCGTGCTTACATCTCGCGATGCTGTGAGCTTGATCTTCACCGGCCGGCCATTCTCCCAATCGAGGTCGAGAAGCACACCGCCGCGTGCCCGCAAACCGCGCAATGAGCCGCGCGGCCATGCCTTGGGCAAAGCCGGGAGCAGGTGAATTTCGCCTGGGCGCGACTGCGCCAGCATTTCCAGGATGCCGGCGGCCCCACCGAAATTGCCATCGATCTGGAAGGGCGGGTGGGCGTCGAAGAGATTGGTGTAGGTTCGCTCGGGGCTGATGAGCAGCTTGATCACATCGAGCGCATGATCGCCGTCGCGTAGCCGCGCCCAGAGATTGATGCGCCAGCCGATACCCCAGCCCGTCGCATCGTCACCGCGGATTTCCAGCGAACGGCGGGCGGCCGCGGCAAGCTCCGGGGTCTTGTCCATGTCGATCTGCCAGCTCGGATAGAGGCCGTAGAGATGCGAGACGTGGCGGTGATGCATCTCCGGCGCCTGCAGGTCCCAGTCTTCCAGCCATTCCTGCAACTGGCCTGCAGATCCGATCCTGTCGGGCGGCAGGCGCGGCAGGATGCGGTCGATCTCCGAGACGAGCGCATCCTCGCCGCCGATGGAGGTGGCGACGGGCCGAAGCAGATTGAGAAAATCCCGGATGATCTGGCTATCCATGGCCGGCCCCGCACAGAGCGAGGCGCCGTGCGGGTGGACATTCTCAGGTGAAAGCGAGGGGTTCGTCACCAGATGGTTCGTGCCCGGAAGCGGCACAAGTACATCGAAGACAAACTCTGCAGCCCCCTTGGCAAGCGGAAAGAGCCGCCGGCGCAGGCCATCGGCATCATCAAGATAGTCCGCAAGATCGAGCAGTTGCGACATGAGCCAGGCGCCGCCGGTCGGCCACAGGCCCCATTTGGCACCGTCGATCGGTCCGGTCGCGCGCCAGAGATCAGTGTTGTGGTGCATAACCCAGCCACGGGCGCGATAATGCACCTGCGCCGTCTCGCGGCCAGTTTCGGCAAGCTCTTCCGCCATTGCGACAAGCGGTTCGATGCATTCCGGCAGATTGGCCGGAGCCGGCAGCCAGTAGTTCATCTGCAGATTGATGTTGGCCGTATATTTGCTGCCCCAGGGCGGATCGGTTTCATCGTTCCAGATGCCCTGCAGGTTGGCCGGCTGTGTGTCGGGGCGCGAAGAGGCGATCATCAGATAGCGGCCGAACTGCACATAGAGGGCGGCAAGTGCGGGATCATGTCCCCCGGCATAACCCGCAATGCGGCGATCGGTGGTCTCGACGGCGGCCGGCGTCGTGCCGAGATCGATGGCAAAGGAACCGAAAAGCTTTTGATGTTCGGCCATATGGTCCCGGCGCATAATCTCGTAGCTGCGGGCAGAGGCCTTTGAAAGACGCGCCGAGATGGTGCCGTCCGGATCGCCGGAGACATCGTCATAACGCCGGAAGCTCGTCGCTGCATCGAGCAGGATCACAAGCTCGTCGGCATCGTCTACGGAGATGCCATTGGAGAAACTCAGCATTCCTCCCTTGTTGATCACTCGGATGCCAAAGGCGAAGCGCAGGGCGCCGGCAATGCCCCACTCGGCCTTGCCGGTGCCGGAAAAGGTCAGTTGCGAGGCTTGTCCTGCGACCAGTTGACCTTGTTGCGGGCTGTCGAGCGATATCCGGCATTTTATGGAGCGGGGTCGATCGGCCGAAAGGCGCAACACAAGCACGCCGTCGACGGCGGAAATGAAGGCTTCGCGAAAAAAGGTCGTGCCATCGGCGACATAAGAGGTCGTTGTGATTGCGGTGTCGAGATCGAGCGTGCGGCGATAGCTCATCGCGGTATGCGAATGCAGGAAGTCGATATGGAGATCGCCGATCGGCTGGTAGGACATCTGCTTGATCGGCCGGGCCATAAGATGCTCCTCGGCCATTGCTTCCGCTTGCGCATAGTGCCCGGCGAATATCAGCTCACGTACTTTTCCGAGATGGCTGTAGGCATCGGGATTGACCGGCCGGTAAGGGCCACCTGCCCAGAATGTGGATTCATTGATCTGCAGCCTTTCTGAAACCGGATCGCCAAACACCATCGCGCCGAGCCGGCCATTGCCGAGCGGCAGCGCGTCTGTCCAGAGCCGGGCTGGCGCATCGTACCAGAGAAGATTGTCCACCATGGTCATTCTGCGGGAATGCTGTTGGCAGGCCTGATATCGCGCACGCGCATGCCGTCGACGCTGAAGAGCAGTGCCTTCCTGGCCGGAAAGCCGGCGCTTACCGTTTCGCCGGGGCGCAGAGCCCTCTCCGAGCGGTCTTCGACGATTACCGATTGGCCTGAGGTGAGCGTGCCGTAGATGAAACGGGTTCCGCCGAGGTTTTCCACCACGTCGACCTTGACGTCGATCGCGCCGCCACCCTCGTCCTGTCCGGTGAAATGTTCCGGGCGGATGCCCACTTTGACCGGCATCTCCTTACCCGCGCTGACAATGCCGGCTCGAAAAGCTGTGCCGCAATCGAGTTTGATCACCCCATCCGCACCGAGCTTGCCATCGAGGAAATTCATGCGCGGCGAGCCGATGAACCCGGCGACGAAGAAATTGTCCGGATCGTTATAGAGTGCATCTGGCGTGCCGGCCTGTTCGATCTTGCCGGCGCGCATGACGACGATCTTGTCGGCAAGTGTCATCGCTTCGGTCTGGTCGTGGGTAACATAGATCATCGTCGCGCCGATGCGCCGATGCAGCTTGGCGATCTCGACGCGCATGGAGACGCGGAGTTCGGCGTCGAGGTTCGACAGCGGTTCGTCAAACAGGAAAACGGCGGGGTTGCGGACGATCGCCCGGCCGATCGCAACGCGCTGGCGCTGGCCGCCGGAGAGTTGAGCGGGCTTGCGCTTGAGCAGCGGCTCGATCTGCAAGGTCGCGGCAGCGGCGGCAACGCTCTTGTCGATATCGGCCTTGCCCATGCCGGCCATGCGCAGCGAAAAGCCGATATTCTGTTCGACTGTCATATGCGGATAGAGCGCATAGTTCTGGAAGACCATGGCGACGCCGCGTTCGATCGGATCGGCTTCGTTCATGCGTCGTCCGCCGATCGTGAGGTTGCCGGCGGTGATCTTTTCCAGACCGGCGATCATGCGTAGAAGCGTCGATTTTCCGCAGCCGGAGGGGCCGACGAAGACCGTGAATGAACCATCGTCCACGCTCAGGTTAAGCCCCTCGATCGCCTGAAAGCTGCCGTAGGACTTGTCGATATCATGCAATTCTACGCTGGCCAAAGCTTCCTCCCTTTAACCGCCTGGCAGGCAGAACGCGTCAGGTGATCCGCCGCGTCGAGCCCCGCAAAATGATGTCGCATTCGAGTACGACGCTGCGCGTCGCCCCTCCCGACGGTTCCGTCAGGCGTTCCACAAGAATGTCTGTGATGGTTTCTGCAATGCTTGCCACCGGTTGGGCGACGGCGGTGATGCCGGCTTCATAGAGCCGGAAGATCGCCACATCGTCGAAGCTCGCAAGCGAAATATCCTCGGGCACATGCCGGCCGTTCTCCTTCAGCCAACTCAGTCCTCCGACTGCCATGCCGTAGTTGGCCGAAAAGATCGCGGTGGGCGGATTTTCGAGCGACATCAACCGTTTGGTCGCCTCATAACCGCCATCCATACGCCAGTTGCCGCGGGCAGCCAGTGTCGGATCGATCGTTATGCCCCGGTCACGCAGCGCCTGTTCATAACCTGCCAGCCGCTCGATGCCGGAGGAATTGCGCGGATCGCCCGTCAGGATTCCGATGCGGGTGTGACCGAGATCGATGAGGTGGCTGACGATGCGGTAGCTCGCGCGATGGTTCTCCACCATCACCCGGTCTGCCGCCAGCCCACGGACGTCGTTGTTGTAGAAGATGATCGGAATGTCATGGTGGATCAGGTCGTCAACGCGGTCGTAGACTTCCGCTGTACCGTCCATCACCAGCGCATCGACGCGCTGCGCGGCGAAGAAATCCAGGGCTTCCGCAACCACACGCGGATCGCCACCATGGCAGTAGGTCAGAAGTGCTCGGCCGGTCTGGCGCACTGAATGGGCGAGATGCTCCAGCATGCGAGCATGGAATTCGTCGAAGGTCGGCACCAGGAAGCCGATCATATGGGTAAGGTCGGTGCGGATCGAGGCGGCAGCGGCGTTGCGCCGGTAACCGAGGTCCTGGATGGCCCTCTCGATTTGCTCCCGGTTGGAGCGGCGGATCGTCTGGCCGTTGAGATAGCGGGACACGGTACCAACAGCGACATTTGCCACCTTGGCAACGTCGATGATCGTGGCTCCGCGCCTCCTTCCGGCCGTCTGGTCCGTTTGTCGCATTTCGAGCAGGCTCCTGCACTTATTCCCGGGAAATGGCGCCCGATCAGGCGCCTTTCCGTCGTATAGCCCAGCACTCCGCCGCCCACCAGTATTGCGGGCAGTATGTGCAAAGTCCGACGGCTCCCTGACCTCGATCTGCATCAGGCGCCTTCGAAGACGACGGCGCTATGGATGCGCAGCCGCGGCACCGTGATGCTGATGGCGCCGTCGTCGCCGGCATTCCAGGCTAGATCCTCACCCGTCATCGCATCGAAGACGCGCTTCGGTTTTGCCGGCAGGCGCACTGTGGCATTGACCGGGCCGATCGCCGGAATGTCCTCGATCATCTCCATCACGCGGGTCGAGCCGTCATCGCCGCGCACGTCCTTGCCGCGGATCTGCGGCGGACCATAGAGCAGATGCAGAATATGACGGTCATGTTCGATCTGGCGCGTCAGCGTTGCTCGACCGGACGACGGCAGGTCGGTCGCCATTGCCGGGTTGGGAACGAGACGGTCGAGTAGCCCGCGAACGACGTATTTGTAGAGCGGCTGGCCCATCGCCCGGTAAAGCCGGAAAATCGGGTAGGCAATGTAGGCCGCACCCTTATGTACGGTCACCGCAGCACCGACCATCTCGGCATCTGTGTCGTCGGGCGCATGCTGGTGCGAGCAGAAATGTTTGTAGGAGCGATTGAAGTAGGATGGAAAGATACCTGCCAGAACAGTCGCACCGACCGACCGGACGGTTTCCGCGTCGTCATAAAAGACGAAAGCCGTTTCCGGCATGGAGGCGTCGAGGTCTTTGCCCGCCTTTACGTAGCTCGGCCTGAAAGCGACGGGTGCCGCGCCTCTTTCGATGCCGAAATCAACAGCGAATTTACCGTTCTCGTCGAGGCCCGAATGCCAGGAGGCGATGATCTTGCCGCCACCGGCTAAATACGACTTCAGACGTACGGCGAGCGCCGCATCGACGGGGATCTCGTCGGGCAGGATAAGCAGGCGATATTGTTCAAAGCGGCCCGATATATCGAGGACATCGAAGGGGCGTTTCAATTCCTGCAGCACCTGTGCCGCACCATCATCGCTTGGATGATTGCGTGCTCCCCCGGGGTTCATATGTTCCGCCGAAAGGATGGCGATCTCGGAGATTTGTTTTGCTCCTTCCAGGAAGGGTTCGAGCTTTTTGACGCGATGATAGGCCGGTGCGATCGACGCATAGGTATCGGGATTGATCGCGCCATTCGGATGCAACTGGTCGCCGACCAGGCATTTGGAGCCGAGCGCAATCATCTGGGCGCATTCATATTCCAGCGCATCCGGATGTTTGAAGCCGCCAAATTCGCCCCAGGACGTATGGAATTTGCCGGTATGGGCGAGGAAATCCATGCCCAATGTGGCCGCGTAGCGCGCGCTCGAAGGGAAGTGGTCGTAACCCCAGCCGCCGGTCGGCAGGCTTTCGAGCTCGAGATGCGAATAGGTCGAGAAGCGTTCCGGCCCCTGCTTGTGGATGTGGCCACAATTGTAGAAGACGCGCAGGCCTGGAAATTCCGCAAACAGCGCCTCGCTGGTCTCGCGACGGAACTGCTCGTTGACGGCCTCGTCATTCTTCAGGCGGTCGGCCGGATTTTCCGGGTCGAGGCCCTCGCACAGCATGCGTTCGACGCAGGCGGGGCAGACGCAGTCAGGTGTCAGAATGATATCGAAGAAGAGCCCCTGTGTCGGATAGCTCTGCGCCACCTCGCGCGCCTGTTCGAGAATATAGTGCCGCAGGCCCGCATGGTTGAGGCAGAGCGTATGCCAGGCGGGGCTAAGCTGCTTGCCGGCGGAGGGATCTGCCGGCCGGTCGTGGTGGTAGCGGTTCGAGGCGCTCATGGCGCGCCATTCGGGATGTTCGCGGGCCGTCAGCTCGTCCCACTGCACGGAAATGTAGATCGGGCTTTCGATATCAGCCGCCGCCAGCGCCTTCACCATGTCGCCGAGCAGGTCCGGGCGGGCAAGCTTCGGATGCGGCTTGCCGACCTTGGTCGGATAATAGGACCAGCCGTGATGGCACTTGGCGAAAATGGTAATGGAATCGACATGGGCTCCCTTCAGCGTCGAGACGAAAGCATCCGGATCGAAATCGGCGCCGATGCCCGGAATATGTTCCGACGTATGGAAGTCGAGATGGATCTGGCGGTAGCGCAGCGGCTTGTTCGTGGTCTTGGGCATGGTCCTATTCCTTTGCGCCGGTGCGTGTCTGCGAGCCGGCGGCGAACTGACGTTGGAAAATGAGGAAGACAAGCAGTGGTACGATGGTGGTAATCATGGCCGCCACCGATCTCAGGTCCCAGTTGATCTCGTAGCTGCCGGAAATGCGGGCGAGCAGTACGGGAAGAGGTACATCGCTGCGCAAAAAGAGCATGGGCAGCAAGAGCGCATTCCATGTCCACAGGAACTGCAAGATGCCGACGGCGAAGATCGGTGATAGGCTGTTCGGCAACACCACATGGCGGAAGGTCGCGAGCGGTCCGCAACCGTCAATCTTGGCGGCTTCCACCAATTCCCTAGGGAAATCTTCGAAGAAGTTTTTGACGAGGAAGATCGACCAGGCGAATGACAGTCCGACATAGGGGATGAGCACAGAGAGGATATTGTCGATCAGCCCCATATCGCGCCAGAGCGTGAAGAGCGGAATGATGACGACCTGCTGCGGCAGCACGAATGCGTTGATGATGATGATCAGCAGCACCCGGCGGAAGGGAAATGTCAGGAAGTGGAAGGCATAGGCGGCGGCCGGCGTCAGCAGCATGGTCAGCGCCGTCGCAATGCCAGCCGTCTTCATCGTCACCCACATGGAGTCTGCGAGCGGATATTTGTCCCAGACGCGGCGCCAGGCATCCAGCGTAAGATCGAAATGGTCGAAGCGCCACCAGCCGAGCGACACGCCCTCCGGCGGGCGCAGTGACGTGACGACGATGCCGATGATCGGGATCACCCAGATGAAAGCGACGATGCCGACGACGACGATAATCCAGCGAGGAGCCTTTCCGATCATTTCGCACCTGCCGTTCGCTGGATGATGGCCGGGATCGAAACGATGAGAACCGCAAGGAGCAGGATAACGGTGGCCGCCGCTCCGTAGCCCAGTTTGAACTGGGTCATGGATTCCCGGTACATGAAATAGCCGACGGTTTCCGTGGAGCGCACCGGCCCGCCGCCGGTGAGAATATAGATGATATCGAAGGCGCGCAGTGCCGTCAGAAGGTTGATGAAGACGGCGACGCGGACACCCGGCATCGACAGCGGCATCATGATATGTCGCATGGTCGAAACCGGTTTGGCGCCATCCATGTAGGCGGCTTCGAGCACGGATTTCGGTATTGCCTGAATGGCGGCGAAGATCAGCATCAGGGGCAGGCCGACACCGCTCCAGGAAGCCGCGACGATCAGAGCCCAGAGGGCCGTGTTGGCATCCCCCAACCAGGCATGCGCAAAGCCCGGAAAGCCCAGGAGCTGGATCAGCGAATTGAGCAGGCCGCCGGCATCCGCCCGATAAATGCCGATCCACATATAGCCGGAAACCGCCTCCGAAATGCCGAAGGCCGCGAAGATCATCACCCGGAAGGGCAGAGTCTGCTGCGGCGCAAAAGCACACAGCATCGCCAGAGCCCAGCCGATCGCCACTGAGATGACAGTCGTGCCGATGGTGAAGATCAAGGTCGTCAGCAGCGTGTTGCGAAATGCCGCGTCGGCAAAGAGCCGCACATAATTGCCGAAGCCGATGAAAACAGGCTTTCTCAGCCCCTGGATATCCCAGAAGCTCAGCCGGATCGTCTCCACAAGCGGGTAGATCACGGCAATCGCAAACAGCACGATAACAGGCGCAATCAGGATCAGTGCGGCGGGCGTGTCCTTGAGCAGACGCCGACGGCCCTGGATGCCAGCCGCCAGCGGAGAACCCTGCATCACGCCCGCCGCTTCCCGCACCGGGGAAGCGGAGGTGTCAGCCATCAGTAGGAACCCTGGGCCTTGGTTTCGATAGCGGCAAGAACCGTGTCGATATTGGCATCGGACGGATCCTGCAGGAATTTCTGCAGCTGCACGCGATACTCGTCGACGAGATCGCCCGGCAGAAGGTCGCCGAGCACGAATTGCAGCTTCGAGTTCGCGACGGCCTGCGTCGCCACTTTCTGTACTTCGCCATAGAGCGAAGCATCGACGTTGCTGCTCGGTGAAGCGTAGCCGGCCTTGGCGAGAATGTTGGCGGCCTCGGCACTCGTCCAGAAATCGAGGAAGGCGTCTGCCGCCTTCGGATTGGGGCCGTTCGTCGTCACCAGCAATTCCTTGGCGTCGACGCTTGACGTATCGTCATGGCCCATGCCGAGAGACGGGAACTGGAAGAGACCGTAATCCTTTCCTTCGGTGAGTTTGTAGTCGTTCTTGGCGCGGTTGTTCATCCACATGCCGATCAGCAGATAGTTCTTGGCATTGGCCTGAAAGATCTGATCGGCTTCGCCGTCCCAGTCATTGGCGAGCATCGTATTCGGCGCGCCGCAGCAGCCGGATGTGAGCATCTGCGCGTATTTGGTAAGCGCCGTCTTCACAGCCGGATCAGTCCACGGAATTTCATGGGTGGCAAGCTTTGTCGTCGTCTCGATGCCTGCGGTTCTGAGCAATAGGGTTTCAAACCACTCGGCATGTGCCCAGTATTTGCCGGGGATCGCGACCGGCGCTGCATAGCCGGCTTGGGTGAGCTTTGCGAAGGACCCGACAAACTCGTCCCAGGTCTTCGGCGGCTCGGCAATGCCAGCCTTGGCGAGGTGCTCCTTCTTGTACCAGATGCCGGAGCGGTCGCCGAACGTATAGGTCAGGCCGTAAGTCTTGCCGTCGATGGCGCCGAGATCCTTCCAGGACTGGCTGATGAGCTTGTCCCAGCCGAAGGATTTCCACTGGTCGTCGATGGGCCGCAGCATGCCGGCATCGGCAAGTTCCTTACGGAAGGCCGGCCATGTGTTGAAGAGCACGTCGACGACTTCGCCGCCCATCAGTGCGGTACGGATGCCGCCGCGCATGTCGCCTTGGCCGGTGACGACGACTTCGCGGATCGTCACATTGGGATATTTCGCCAGAAAGGCCTTCTGGATTGAATGCATCATGTCGAGTTCGGAGCCGCCGAGCCAGTTGAGAACGACAAGTTCACCACTCACTGCGTCCTGTGCCCGTGTCGCACCGGTCATGGCCAATAAGGCGGTGCTTCCTGCTCCGGCGAGCAGCGTGCGGCGACGAATTTCGGGATTAAATTTACTGCTGCTGGTCATGCCACGTCCTCCCAAACGTTGACTGTTACCGTCATGCATTCAATTTAGTTGAAACGTTATCATCTATATTGTGTGCCGCAAGTGTTTTTATCGATAATAAACAACTATGAGTCTAACGTATTGGGAACAAACAATAAAATCGGGAGTTGATGATTATCTTTTGCGGCATTGCAAGACCTGCAGGAGAAGAAGGGTTTCTCCTTCCTCTTCATCGCCCATGACCTCGCCGTCGTGCGGCGCATCGCCGATCGTGTGGCTGTGATGTATCTCGGCAGGATCGTGGAGATCGGCGACAAGCGAAAGGTCTATTCCGCCCCGCTGCACCCGAATCCGATCCTGATCGCAAAAGTCGCCGTATCGTACTCGAGGGCGATGTGCCGAGCCCATCGCGCATTCCATCTGGCTGCAGCTTCCATACGCGCTGCCCGATAGCCCAGGACATCTGCAAGGTCGAGCGGCCGGCATTGCGGGAAGTCGCGAGCGGCCAGATGGCCGCCTGCCATTTGGCCACTCCCAATCCGATCCCGCTACCGGTGTGGGAAGCCGTCTCCTAGCCCTTTTGCTTCGGTGCCTTCGACGGAGCCTTCAGCCGGCGCCAGGGTGCATGATCCGTCTGGATCGTGATCGATGCGGAAGGCGGCAGCAGCGGTACACGCTTGCGGCGTCCGAAGTGGCGTTTGAAGCCGAGGATGTTTTCGACGAAGCTCCGGGTAAAGAGGCCTGGGCCGCTGGAGTAAATGCGCCAGCCGCCATCGACGTCGATCTTGCCCTTCTTGACCTGATCCCAGTCGCTCATCGCCTGATAACGATCAGGGAAAGCGGCGTCGCTGCTGCTGAAATAGGTATTGCGCTGGCGCAGTGACGCATGCGCCAGGGCGTCCGTGACAGCGATCGGGTTGGCGACGCCGATCGTCTTCCAGAGGGCCTTTGCATCCTCGGCGATGGCAAGCGTTTCGCAGTAGCGCAGATGCGCATGCACATACATGAGGCCGATCTCGCGGCCGAAGAAGGACGAGGATTCCGCGCGCCGGAACAGCGTTTCGGGGCCGCCGGCATAGGTCGCGGGCTTCTCCATCAGGCGTACGCCGTCGGGGAAGAGCAGGTGTTTTTCAATCAGCTTCATGTGCTGTTGCCGCTGCTCCGGCGTGAAGAGCTTGCCGAGCATCGCCTGCGTCATCGAGATCAGCGAGTAGTGCAGCCCCGTGCGTTGGTCGTCAGGATGCAGCAACAGTTCGACGCCATCGTGGGCGGGATCGAAGATGCCGTAGCCGGCGACAACGCCGTCGCGGATCAGGTGCCTGTTGAAGTCGCGCCGCATGGCGGTGGCGATCTTGCGCAAGCCGGTTGCGTTCGCGCCCTGGCCGATACGGCGCAGAATGGCGGAGTAGCGCACGAGCTGCTCGTAGAGCAGGGAAACGGTCCAGCTGCTCACCATCCAGTCGCGCAGATGCGGATCGGCCGGCTGCAGGGAATCGTTCCAGTCGCCCTCGCCGTAGCGGATCAGATGCGTGCCGGGGATGAAGCGCTCGCGCACGGTATCGAGTAGCTTGTCGACATGCACGGCGATCGTATCGGCCGGTGCCTTGCCCATGGTCTTGTCATCGCGCCAGGCCACCTTTTCATCGAGGATGGTAAAGTCTCCGGTCGCCTCGATATAGTCGCAGAGCGCCTTCAGCGGCCAGACGACGATATCGCCATGGCTGTCGCCGGAGCGGATGTTGGAATAGGGCTCCAGCATGAACCATTGCGGCCAGTCGCCCTTTTCGAGATACTGCTCGCTGAAGACCGTCTTCACCACTTCCTTGGCTTCGCTATCGTGCTCATAGGCAAGCAGGAATTCAATCGGTCCCTGGCAGGCGTCACGCGTACCCCAGGCGGCGCCCGTATATTGTTCGAGCCCATGCGGCACACTCAGATGCACGATCGCATCATGCGCCAGCCATGGCAGCATCGCCGCATGCGCCTGAACGTCAGCTTTGGGCTTGTCCAGCGTCAGGCCGCGGATGGTGTGCTGCCAGAAGTGCGACGCCGGTGTCAGCATCGCTTCCTGCGTTACGCCGCTTGCGTAGCGTTCGGCCAGGCGCTCAGCCTCCGCCTTATCCGTCATCGAGCCGACGACAGCGAAGGAAAACGATTGTGTTTCCTTCGACCGCAGGGCGATGAAAGCGCCGTTGCGGGCAATGCCATCCTCATAGAGAAGCTCGTCTCCGCCGATTGCCTCCAGGACATCGGGTGTCGGGCTCACCAGCCAGTAGCTGGCATCGGGATAGCGTTCGCCCCAGAGCCAGTGCGGATCCGGACGGAAGAGAATGCGTTTGGCATCATTGTCGAATTCGACATGGCCGCTCGCATCATATTCCCGCTCTCCGAGAACGAGATGGCCGAAGACGAGGAACCGGCAGGGCTTGCCCTCAACCGAGACCGCCCATTGCATCGCGGCATCCTCCCCGGACGCCGCGGCTGTCACGGTGATGGTGCGATCGGCAAGACGATAGATCCAGCGGCAGTCGCTGAGGCCTATCTCGAAGGCGGAGGGAACAGCGAGAAGCTGCCAGCCCTGGCCTGCGTCGGTCAGGATGCGCAATCCGGTGGTCCGCGTCAGGTTATAGGGATCGCGAGAGACGGAAAACAGCTTATGGAAGGAGGTATTGCCGATCGTCAACTGTGCCGCGAAGATACCCTGCATCCAGCAGGTAGAGGCCAGTGTCGCGTCGTCGAGCAGCATATTCTGTCCGCTGCGCACGATCGCGCCGTGGCGGCGTGCGATCAGCAGTTCTTTCTCCTGAAGGACGACGTGGCGGTTGAGTGCACCCTCGGGTACGAAAAAGGAGAGGAGCTTTCCATCCACACGCTCTTCGAGCATGCGCTCGGGATAGAGGCGGGCGATTGCCTTGTCGTCGAGTGCGTCGACATCAAGAAGCGCGGCATCCTGCAGGATGCTGCGCGGCGGCGTTCGCTCTGCCGGTCCGGAACCGTTCTTTTCGATCGTGCTCAGATGGTCGAGGCGGGAAAGATCGGCATCATCAGATGCCGCCTGATGATCATTAAGGAACAAGCCGAAGAAAGTCGCCGTCACGCCCTCGGCAGATACGGAGAGCGGCTTTGATTGAAGTGCAGGGCAGGCCATTTCATGCTGACGGCGCTGGCACGGCAGGTCCGTGCCGAAGGGGCCAACCAGCAGATCGTCGCCCCGGGCGGCCGATTGCACGAGCTGGATTGCGTCGGTGGCATAGGCGGCGACGCCTTCGAGGCAGCCCTGCGCGAGCCATGGATTGCGTCCGCCACCTTGCTTGAGGTTCTGCCTGTTCATCAGGACAAAACCGAATGCCGGATGCTCGGCAATATGGTGGTCGACATATTGCGAGGCATAGGCTTCGCTGTTCATCAGGAAGCCACGATCGCCAAGGCCGATATCCTGAACCAGCACGAGATCGGCCGGCAGCGTCTCCTTACCGGTATGCGTCAGCGTAACCCGCCAGAACCACGTCGTCTCGGAGGGAGTAAGCACGAGGCTCACCTGATAGTGGACATCTCCGACATCGCCGCTCCAGAAAAAGCCTGTCTCACCGTGCCCGAAGCGACCTCGCGCCCGAGGCCCGACGATCTCTGCAAGGGCGGGCTTCATGCCGCCGATCCGCAGGTAAAGACGCCCGACGCCGCCGGAAAGCGGCGATCCCTGGATCTGGTTGATCTGCGCCGATCCGAGGCCATCGACATAGTCGATGGAAAAGAGCGCGCCGTTCGGCAGTGCGGATATGGAGAGGCCGGAGCCATTGGCGATTGTCAGAAGGCCAAGGTCGTCGCGGCGGGGCATCTGCAATTTGCGATTCAGTCTCGAAGACATGTGAGATCTCGTGTCGCCTAACAGGGAATCGGAGAATGACGCAAAAATGTTTGAGCCAAATAATACCCGTTGTCACTGAGTTAGATCAGTGACGTGCTGACGAACTTTCCCTGGAGCGCAATAAACATTGGCTCAAAATCGAGGACAGCAGAACCAATTCGCCTCGGCGCCTCGACGACGCGAGTCTTGAAGCGCATCACCTTCCCAGCGTCGAGGAACAAGATTTTCTCGGGGAGGGCAGATGCATCGAAGACATCCGAGGCCGGTCCAGCGTAACGCCGAACCGGCCCTTGTTGATTAGATATTCTGACCGCCAGACACTTCAATGCGCTGTGCCGTGACCCAGCCGTTGTCAGGGCCAATCAGGCTGGCGATCATCGGGCCGATATCGTCTGGCAACCCGACGCGGCCGAGGGCGATCATGTTGGCGAATGCCTCGTTATAGGCTGGCGTATCGCGAACCGCGCCGCCCAGGAAATCTGTCGCAATCGCACCTGGAGCGACCGTATTCGCTGTAATACCGCGACTTCCGAGCTCTTTCGCCAGGTAGAGCGTGAGGATTTCGACCGCTCCCTTAGCTGCGGAATAGGCGGAAAATCCCGGATAGGAAACGCGGGTGAGGCCGGACGAGAAATTGACGATACGGCCGCCATCGACAAGGAGCGGGAGCAGGGTCTGAGTCAGGAAGAAGACGCCCTTGACGTGGACATTGAAGAGATTGTCGAACTGCGCTTCCGTAGTCTCCGCGAAACCCGCCATCTCACCATGACCGGCATTGTTGATGAGGTGATCGAAGTTGGTGCGCGACCATGTCACCGTCAGAGCGGATCGAACGGCTTCCGCGAAGGCCGGGAACGCCGACGTGGTACCGACGTCGAGCTGCAGCGCCACTGCCTTGCGGCCGAGAGCTTCTATTTCGGCCACGACAGCCTTGGCTTCTTCTGCGCCATTTCGGTAGGTCAAAATGACATCGCCACCATGCTTGGCGATGCTGATGGCGGTATTGCGTCCAAGGCCGCGGCTTCCGCCGGTTACGATTGAGATTGTCGTCATAGGTCAACTCCTTTTGTGCTGATTGCTAATCAACACAATGCCCCCAGGCCAATGCGAACTGCTGCCTATTTCTCCAAACGAATTGCCTATTTATCCGAAACCGAAGCGTCGCATCGTCCTGCGCGCTTGCGATATGGCTCAAATGCTTGCTAATCTGGCGTCATTCAAGGCAGGCAGACAATCTCAACTTGCCTTTTTCTCCATTGCTGTAGGAGTTCTGATGAGTTTGCTGGAGATCGTCCGCCGTCATGCAGACATCAACGTCGATCGCTTCGGACTGGCAGCAACTCCGATCCCCGGTCTGACGGCTATCCGCGCCCTGAACCCAAGCGAAATCCAGTTTGCGATCAACAGGCCTCTGGTTGCACTGGTTCTACAGGGGCGAAAGAGAGTGAGCATCGGGCCGGAAACGTTCGACTTCGGCGCAGGTGATAGCCTCCTGATCACCGCTGACGTCCCCACGGTGAGCCAGATCACAACGGCACGCCGCATTGCTCCCTATTATTCTCTCGTTCTCGAACTCGACCTCGCCCTGATCCGCGAACTGGGTTCGGAAATTGGCCCAATGACAGTTTCGACCTCGAAACCCGTTAACGTAGACCCGACGGAAACTGAGGTCGCGGACATCGCCGCCAAGCTCATGGGCCTCATCGATCGGCCCTCAGTCATGCCGATCCTGGCGAGGCAGCATCTAAGGGAGATGCACTTCTGGCTGATGACCGGCAAGCACGGCGCCTCAATCCGGGCGCTCGGTCAGACAGATGGCCACGCGGAGAGAATTGGGCGTGCCGTTGCCGTCATCCGCGAAGATTTCGCTCGTCCCTTACGAGTGAATGAACTTGCCGAGACGGCGGGCATGAGCCTTTCGTCATTTCATCAGCATTTCCGCACAGTGACCACATTGTCACCACTTCAGTTCCAGAAGCAGTTGCGCCTGATCGAGGCGCGAAGGCAGATGATCTCGGAAGGCGTTCCGGCCAGCTCGGCTGCGTATTCCGTCGGCTATGAGAGCGTCACGCAGTTCACCAGGGAATATGCCCGCCAGTTTGGGGCACCGCCCGTTCGTGATCTCAAGGCGTTGCTGGAAAATGGCGTAACCGCTGCGTGAATTTGACAAGACAAGCTTTTGTTCATCGTCCCGGCGCTTCCTTAAGCCCGGGCAAACAACGGCAGATTGGCTTCAGCCATCAGGTGGCAAGCGGCAAAAACCTCCCCCACGCCAATCAGTACGGGCCGGTCGAGGCCGATTTCCGCCATGGCCGAAGAAAGGCCGTCCAAACTGCCGGCCCAGCGCCGCTCGTCGGCATTGGCAACAGAACTGACGATCACAACAGGCGTTCGTGCATCGAGACCAGCCTCGATCAGCCTGTTCTGGATTGCTCCGGCTGTCCGTCCACCCATGTAGAAGATCGTCGTTTTTCTTGTGTCTGCGATAGCCTGCCAATCGATCGTCTCGGGCAGGTTGCCATGACGCGAATGGCCGGTGACGAACTGTACGGCTTGCGCGTGATCGCGATGGGTAAGCGAAACGCCGAGCCGTGACGCCATGGCGCTTGCGGCCGTGATGCCGGGTATGACTTCGACCGGGATATTATGCTGCTTCAGATAGGCGATTTCCTCTCCGGCGCGGCCAAAGATCATCGGATCGCCGGATTTCAGCCGCGCGACATTCTTGCCGGCCTTGGCGAAGGTGAGCATCATTTCGTTGATATCCTCCTGCCGGCAACTTGTTCGGCCGCCGCGCTTGCCGACGAGCAGACGTTTTGCCTCGCGCCGCGCAAGTTCGAGAACCTCGTCCGACACGAGATCATCGAACAGGATGACATCGGCCGCCTGTAATGCCCGCACTGCCTTCAGCGTCAGATATTCCGCATCGCCGGGACCGGCGCCGACGAGCGTTACTCGTCCAACGGGGCGTGTCGGAGCTGGCCGTTTCATATCGACAAGCAGATCGCGTACGCACGCTTCAGTCGGCGCAGTTGCAAAGGCACGATCGACGAAATGCTCCCAGAAGGCGCGACGCTCTGCTCCGGGTTTGAGACGAAGGGCAATCTCCTCACGCAGCGATTGGGCGAGGGCCGCCCAGGATTTGAGCGATGCCGGCAGCAGCGTTTCGATGCGGCGGCGAATGGCCTGCGCGAGGATGGGGGCTGCGCCATCCGTCGAGATCGATACCACGACGGGCGAGCGGTTGACGATGGAGCCGAACTGGAACTGGCAGAAAGCCGGCTTGTCGATCACGTTGACCGGAACCCCGGCCCGCTGCGCGGCCTCGAAAAATAGCCTGGCCTCGGTCTCGTCATCGCAGTCGGCCACGGCAATGGCTGCCCCCGCAAATGCATCCTCGTGCCATGCTGCGGGGCGATGGATGAGTGCGCCTTTCGGATGCGCGGATCCTTGTTCGACGAGAGCCGCACAGGCCTCGCCGAGCTGTTCAGCATAGATCTCGACCTTCGCGCCGCAGGCAGCGAGCAGTTCCGCTTTCCAGGCGCAGGCGTCCGAGCCGCCGGCGACAATGACCCGCTGTCCGGCGAGCGACCAGAAAACCGGCAGTTTGGCGAGCGGTGCCATGCGGGCCGGCGTCCGCTCGGCAATCTCATTCGGCAGCGTCTGCAACACAGGCATTGATGATCCCCCTGATTTCGGCGCGGCAGGAACCGCAATTGGTACCGGCCTTGATTTCGCTGCCGATCGCCTCGACGCTGCGGCAGCCGGAGCGCACGGCGGCAACGATCTGGTTGACGCCGACGCTGAAGCAGGAACAGACCGTCGCGCCCGGATCCGGCATGTCAGCACCCGGGCGGCCGGCGATGATCGCAAAGCGGCGGCGCAGGTTGCGGTGGTCGGCGGTCAGCTGCGACACCGCCCAATTGCGGGCGACGGCAACCGGTTCTCTCGCAAGGAAGAGCGCGGCAAGCAGCTTCCCTCCATCGAAGAAGGCAAGGCGCCGGTCACCGGATTGACGGTCGGCATAACCTATTGGTTCGACATGGTCAGGGATGGCGAAGGTCTGGCGGCACCATGCCGTCCAATCTTCGAGTTTGTTGTTGAAAGCGAGTTCCAGCCTCCAGCCACCATCCGCCTTTGCAAGTGCCCAATAGTCCGCATCGGGAGCCTCGGGCCTCGCCATGCTAACGGCAAAGCCATAATAGTCTGCGCGATAACGGCTGACAGCGACGGCGACATTCTTGGAGGCGGGCTGACCCGAAACGGTATCGGTCGCCGGCTTTACGACAGCGCCGATGCGTCCCTTTGCGGAATTCTGGTCGCTCCAGTGCATCGGCACGAAGACGCTGCCGCGTGCCTGCCGGTCAGTTACAAGTGCGCGGATGACGGCCTTTCCGTAGGCGCTTTCGACCTGGACCAAGGCGGCATCGGCTATGCCGAGTTCCATCGCATCGCGCGGATGGATTTCCGCGAAGGGTTCGGCAATGTGGGATGATAGCCGCGCGCTCTTCCCCGTGCGCGTCATTGTGTGCCACTGGTCGCGGATACGGCCGGTGTTCAGCGTAAAGGGATAGGCGCCATCTGTTTTGTCGGTTGCCGGCGCCTCAACGGCTATGAAGCGCGCCTTGCGATCGGGATGGAAAAAACCACCTTCGGCGAAGAACCGCGTTTCTTGGCTGTCCGTCCCGGAAGGCTGAGGCCACTGGAACGGTTTCAACGCGTCATATGCCGGAGTACGCGTTTCGGCGTAGGCGCCGATATCGAAGTCGCGGCTGCCGTCATTCTCGAAGGCGGAAAGGGCCGCGTGTTCGGCAAAGATGTCCGCCGGCGATGGATAATCGAAGGCGTCGGCAAAACCCATCCTGCGTCCGACTTCTGCCAACTGCCACCAGTCGGCACGTGCTTCTCCCGGCAAATCGAGAAAGGGGCGCTGCCTGGATATGCGACGCTCCGAATTGGTGACCGTACCATCCTTCTCGCCCCAGCCGAGCGATGGCAGGAGCACATGTGCGTGCCGTGTCGTATCCGTCTTGTGCAGGATGTCGGACACGACGACGAAGGGGCAGGCAGCAATCGCCGCCTCGACCCTGGTGGTATCGGGCAGGGAAACGACGGGATTGGTCGCCATGATCCAGAGTGCCTTGACGCGTCCCTCCTCGACGGCGCGGAACAAGTCGACGGCTTTGAGGCCGGGCCTTGCGGCAATGTCGGGCGCATTCCAGAAGCGCTGCACCCGGTCGCGATCATCAGCGCTTTCGATCGCCATGTGAGCGGCCAGCATATTCGCGAGCCCGCCGACCTCGCGCCCGCCCATGGCATTCGGCTGGCCCGTCAGCGAAAACGGCCCCATGCCGGGTCGGCCGATGCGCCCCGTCGCCAGGTGGCAATTGATGATGGCGTTGACCTTGTCGGTGCCGGAAACGGACTGATTGACGCCCTGGCTGTAGCAGGTAACGACCTTCTCCGTCGTCTCGAACAGCCGGAAGAATTCCCTCACCTGCATGGCCGGCAGACCGGTGCGCTCAAGCAGGTCGTCTAAAGTCAGCGCGGCGGCAGCGGCAAAGGCTGTACCAAAACCTTCCGTATAGGCGCCGATATAGTTCTGGTCGATCGCGGGGCCTGCCGCGAGATGGGCGAGCAGCCCCATGAAGAGCGCCACGTCGCCATCGGGCCGGATGGCGAGATGCAGGTCGGCGATATCGCACGTCATCGTCCGGCGCGGATCGATGACGACGATCTTCAGGCCCGGCCGGGCTGCCTTGGCGGCAGCGAGCCGCTGGTAGATGACGGGATGGCACCAGGCAAGGTTGGAGCCGGTCAGTATGACGAGATCGGCAAGTTCAATATCTTCATAGAGGCCCGGCACCGTATCCGAACCGAAAGCGCGCCGGTGACCGGCGACTGAGGAAGACATGCAGAGACGGGAATTCGTGTCTATATTGGCCGAGCCGATGAAGCCTTTCATCAGCTTGTTGGCGACGTAGTAATCCTCGGTCAGAAGCTGACCCGAGACATAAAAAGCGACGGCCTCAGGGCCGTGTTCGGCAATGGTCTCGGAAAACCTGCTGGCGACGAGATCGAGCGCCTCATCCCAGCTTGCCTGTCTGCCATTGATCTCAGGGTGGAGGAGGCGGCCATCGAGATCGATCGTTTCGGCAAGCGCCGAACCCTTCGAACAGAGCCGGCCGAAATTGGCCGGATGTTCCGGATCTCCCTTCACGGTCACCGTACCTGCCTCGTCCACACGGGCGATCACACCGCAGCCGACGCCGCAATAGGGACAGGTGGTCTTGACCTCCGCTCCCATCATTCGGCCGCCATGACAAGGCTTTCGAGCGCGATATAGAGCGTGCCGCCCTCGTTCTTGAGGGGGATCGTGCGCACCGCGCCGTCATCGGCCCCGAGGGCTTTGCCGGTCTCCAGCGAGATCACCCAATTGTGCAGCGGGCAGGTGACGGCATTGCCATGCACAATGCCTTCGGAAAGCGGCCCGCCCTTGTGTGGGCAGCGGTTTTCGATTGCATAGACTTCTTCCTCGCTGGTGCGGAAGACGGCGATGTTCATATGCGGGGTCTTCACGCAGCGCGAGCCGCGCAGCGGAATATCGGAGATATCGCCGATCGGGTGCCAGTTCATGATGGTTCTCCTCACTCGGCTGCCTGACTGAAACCGATGGTCGCCATCGGCCGGAACTCATGCTTGTCCTTGCCGGAGACACGCTCCGACCAAGGGTCGACCTGCGCAAATTTCTGGGAAAAGACGAAGCGCTCGTAATAGGCCTGGCGCTTGTCATGGTCCTCCATGATCTGCCGGCGGATCTCGTCGAGGCCGATGCGCTTGGCCCATTTGTAGATGCGTTCGAGATAGCGGCCTTGCTCTCGGTACATCTGTGTCAACGCCACGATATGTTCGAGCGCTTCGTCCTCGGTCTTCACGAGGCCGAGCACCTCGGTGCCCTTGATATCGAGACCTGCGGCGCCAGCGAAATGGATCTCGAAACCGGAGTCTACGCAGATGACGCCGATATCCTTGCAGGTCGCCTCGGCACAGTTTCGCGGACATCCGGAGACTGCCATCTTCAGTTTGGCCGGCGTCCAGGAGCCCCACATGAATTTCTCGATGCGGATGCCGAGACCGGTGGAATCCTGCGTGCCGAAGCGGCACCAGTCGGAGCCGACGCAGGTCTTTACCGTGCGCAGGCCCTTGGCATAGGCCTGGCCGGAGACGAAGCCGGCTTTGCCGAGATCGGCCCAGACGGCCGGCAGGTCTTCCTTCTCGACGCCGAGCAGGTCGATGCGCTGCCCGCCGGTCACTTTGACCATCGGGATCGCGAACTTGTCGACCACGTCGGCGATGGCGCGTAGTTCGCCGGAATTGGTCACTCCGCCCCACATGCGCGGCACGACGGAGTAGGTGCCGTCCTTCTGGATATTGGCGTGGACGCGCTCGTTGATGAAGCGCGACTGGTAGTCGTCGGCATATTCGTCCGGCCAGTCGCAAACGAGGTAATAGTTCAGCGCCGGACGACATTTGGCACAGCCGCCGGATGTCTTCCATTCCAGTTCCTGCATGACGGCGGGAATGGTTTTCAGCTTCTTTGCCTTGATGAGGCGGCGCACATCGTCATGGCCGAGCTCGGTGCAGGTGCACATCGGCTGGACGGCCTTCGGATTATAGGCGTCGCCGAGCGTCAGCGACATGAGCTGCTCGACAAGGCCGGTGCAGGAGCCGCAGGAGGCGGATGCCTTTGTATGGGCACGCACGTCATCGAGCGATGTCAGCCCCTTGGCCGTGATCGTGGACGTGATCTTGCCCTTGCATACGCCGTTGCAGCCGCAGATTTCCGCATCATCCGGCAAGGCTGCAACGGCCGCCATAGGGTCCAGCGGGGACCCTCCCTGATAGGCCTGGCCGAAGATCAAGGTGTCGCGCATCTCAGAGATGTCGACCGCCTTTTTCTTGAGATCGTTGAACCAGGCGCCGTCGGAGGTTTCGCCGTAAAGCACCGTGCCGATAATGCGGTTGTCCTTTAGCACCAAGCGCTTGTAGACGCCCGCGGTCGCATCACGCAGCACGATTTCCTGCCGGTCATCACCGTCGGCGAAATCACCCAGAGAATAGAGCTCGATGCCGGTGACCTTGAGCTTGGTCGGCGTGTCGGAATGCACGAAGCCCGGCTTGGTATCGCCCGCGAGATGGGCGGCTGCCACGCGGGCCATCTCGTAGAGCGGTGCGACAAGACCGTAGACCATGCCGCCGACTTCGGCGCACTCGCCGAGGGAGTAGATGTCACCATCGGAGGTCTGCATGCCGGCATCGACGACGATGCCACGATTGACGGCAAGCCCGGCGTCCTTGGCGAGATTGACGTTCGGCCGAATGCCGACCGCCATGACGACGAGCGTGGCCGGAATGATCGTGCCGTTGTCGAGCTCGACGCCTTCCACTTTGCCGTTGCCGATGATCTGCTTGGTGTTGGCCTTGCAGATGACCTTGATGCCGCGGTCCTCGACCGCCTTCTGTAAGAGGTAGCCTGCGGCGGGATCGAGCTGGCGCTCCATCAGCGTCGGCATGACGTGCAGCACGGTGACATCCATGCCGCGTTGTGCAAGGCCGGCGGCCGCTTCCAACCCGAGCAGGCCGCCGCCGATGACGATGGCCTTTTGCCGCGACTGGGCGGCGAGCAGCATGGCCTGCACGTCGTCGAGATCGCGATAAGTGATGACGCCGGGCAGATCCTTGCCGGGAACGGGAATGATGAAGGGAACGGAGCCCGTGGCGATGACGAGCTTGTCGTAGCTCTCGGTCACGCCGTGATCCGACGTGACCGTCTTCCTGTCGCGGTCTATCGAAACGATCTTGTGGCCCTTGTAGAGGGTGATGCCATGGTCGATGTACCAGCCGTCGCCGTGAATGACGATCTGCTCGTAGGTCTTTTCGCCCGAGAGGACCGGCGAGAGCATGATGCGATCGTAATTGACGCGCGGCTCGGCGTTGAAGATCGTGACCTGGTAGCGGCCCGGTGCCTGTTCGAAGAGGTGTTCCAGCATGCGCCCAGGCGCCATGCCGTTACCGATAATGACGAGTTTTTCGGTCATGGTTTACTCCGCGGCTTCGACGAAGCGGTGACGTTCGTAGAGGAACTTCAGCACGGCTTCGCGGCATTTGAGGTAGGTTCGGTCGGAGGCGAGCTCGATCCGGTTGCGAGGACGGGCGATCGGCACGTCGAGCACTTCGCCGATGCGGGCTGCCGGCCCATTCGTCATCATCACGATGCGGTCGGAGAGCAGCACGGCTTCGTCGACGTCATGGGTGATCATGACCATCGTATTGCCGAGCCGGGCGTGGATCTCCATGACAGCATCCTGCAGATGCGCACGGGTCAGTGCATCGAGCGCGCCGAACGGCTCGTCGAGCAGCAGGATCTTCGGTTCCATCGAGAGTGCCCGGGCGATGCCGACGCGCTGCTTCATGCCGCCTGATATTTCGGAGGGGCGTCTGTCTTTCGCATGAGCCATCTGCACGAGGTCGAGATTGGCCATGACCCAGTCGTGGCGCTCGGCCTTGCTCTTCTTATTGCTGAAGACCTTCGAGACGGCGAGATTGACGTTTTCATAGACCGTCAGCCAGGGCAGCAGCGAATGGTTCTGGAAGACGACGGCACGTTCGGGGCCGGGCTCGTTGACCTCACGGTTTTCGAGCAGCACGGCTCCCTTCGAGACAGGCGTCAGGCCGGCGATCAGGTTGAGAAGAGTGGACTTGCCGCAGCCGGAATGGCCGATGATCGAGACGAATTCGCCCTTGTCGATGACGAGATTGATGTCCTTCAGGACCTCTGTACGGGCGCCGGCCCGGTCGAAATGCTTGTCGATATGGTCGAGCTTCAGATAGGCGTTCATGGTCGATCCCCTCAATTGGCCGAGGCGCCGCGCGTGACGAGTTTGCCGATGGCTGCCACGAGCTTGTCGAGGGCGAAGCCGACGACGCCGATATAGGCCAGGGCCACGATGATGTCGGGCAGGCGGGAGGAGTTCCACGCATCCCAGATGAAGAAGCCGATGCCGACACCACCGGTCAGCATCTCGGCGGCGACGATCGCCAGCCATGACAGGCCGACGCCGATGCGCAGACCAGTGAAGATGTAGGGGGCTGCCGAGGGCAGCATGATCTTGAAGAAGAACTCGAACTGGTTGAGCCGCAGCACCTCGGCGACATTGCGATAGTCCTGCGGGATATTGCGCACGCCGACGGCGGTATTGATGATGACCGGCCAGATCGAGGTGATGAAGATCACGAAGATCGCCGAAGGATTGCTGTCCTGGAAGGCCGCGAGCGACAGCGGCAGCCAGGCAAGCGGCGGCACTGTACGCAGCACCTGGAAGATCGGATCGAGGCCGCGCATCGCCCAGACCGACTGGCCGATAATCGCGCCGATGACGATGCCGGCTATGGCTGCAAGGCCGAAGCCATAGGCAACCCGCTGCAGCGAAACCAGCACGCGCCAGCCGAGACCGATATCCTGCGAGCCGTAGTTGAAGAAGGGATAGGCGATGAGATCATAGCTTTCCTGCCAGACCTGGTGCGGCGATGGCAGCGAGGCGTTCGGCGAAGAACAGAGGATCTGCCAGAGGCCGAGAATGATCGCGAGAACGATCAGCGGCGGCACGATATTGCGGGCGACGGCGATCGAAAGAAGCTGCAGATCGATCTTGCGCGCCGGCTTCTTTGCGAGATGGACGACATTGGCCGTTTTCGGCGCAACAATCGTCTTGATGGTTTCATTCTTTGCAAGCGCTGACATGCGTTCGCTCCTTGATGGAATAAAAGGCCGGCGCGCGCCCCACGCGCCGGAGGCGGGGATTACGAAGCGGCCTTGATGGAAAGGCTGTCGAGATAGGCAGACGGGTTTTCCGGATCGAAGACCTTGCCGTCGAAGAAGGTCTCCTTGCCGCGCGACGGCGAGGCCGGAATATCGGCTGCAGCAACGCCGAGGTCCTTTGCGGCGTCGCGCCAGATGTCCTCGCGGTTCACCTTGTCGACCAGCGCCTTGATGTCCGTATCGGGCGCGAGTTTGCCCCAGCGGACGTTCTCCGCCATGAACCAGGTATCGTGGCTCTTGAAGGGATAGGAGACGCCGCCAGCCCAGAACTTCATGTAGAGGTCCGTGCCATGGGCGACTCGGCCATTGCCGTAGTTGATGTCGCCCTTCAGGCGGCCAAGCACATCCTTTGGCGGTACGTTGAACCATTGCCGCTTGCCGAGGATGGTCGCCATTTCCTCCTTGTTGTCCATGCTGTCGCACCATTGTTGGGCTTCCATAATGGCCATCAGCAGGGCCTTGGCGGCATTCGGGTTCTTTTCCACCCAGTCGGCGCGCATGCCGAGGGCCTTTTCCGGATGGCCTTTCCACAATTCGCCGGTCGTTGCCGCTGTGAAGCCGATGCCCTGGTTGACGAGTTGCTCGTTCCAAGGTTCGCCGACACAGAAGACGTCCATGTTGCCGACCTTCATGTTCGCCACCATCTGCGGGGGCGGCACGACGACGGTCGAGACGTCCTTGTCCGGATCGATGCCGCCAGCGGCGAGCCAGTAGCGGATCCAGAGATCATGGGTGCCACCGGGGAAGGTCATGGCGGCTTTCACCTCCTTGCCATCGGCCTTCTTCTTTTCGAAGGCGGCCTTCAGCTTGGAGGAGTCGAGCTGGACGCCGGTATCGGCATATTCCTTGGCGACCGAGATGCCCTGGCTGTCGTAGTTCAGACGTGCCAGCAATGCCATCGGCACCGGCTGGTTGTTCTGGGTCACCTTGCCGGTGTGCATGAGATAGGGCAGCGGCGAGAGGATATGGGCGCCATCGATGCCGTTGGCCGCGCCGCCGAGAACCAGATTGTCACGCGTTGCCCCCCAGGAGGCCTGCTTCGCCACATCGACTTCAGGAAGGCCGTGTTTTTCGAACAGACCCTTTTCTTTGGCGACGATAAGTGGCGCTGCATCTGTCAGGGCGATGAAACCAAGCTTGACGCCGGTCACTTCGGGTGCGGCTGCAGCGGCGAAGGCGCCAGAAGGAAATGCCGTCCGAACAGCGCTCACGAGGGCTGCTGCTGCGGTGGTCTTCAGCATGCTGCGACGGCTGATCGCGGTCGTGAAAATCTTGGTCATGCGCGGGCTCCTCTGGGTGCTGCCGGAATTTTCGAAATAAAAAAAACGCCGCTCGGAGATTGCGTCCTCGGGAAGGGAGAAGTCCCGGGCAGCAAAAACCTTGCGACGTCGATGTCTTTTGTGAGCGCTTATTACGCACCCATCCTGCGCCCGGTCGCCGTTGACCGGTACGGTTTTAGCCCTGCAAGCAGCGTGCCAGTTTGTTGGTGTTTCTGCAGCCTATTGAAATTAAAGGAGATTGTTTCGGATTAAAGCTGCCGCTGTTTTTTGAAGCACGAAATCGCTCTGCAAAACTTTTGTGCGATTGCTCAGTCGCAGATCGAAAATGCTGCAAGCGATTTATGCAATGCAGCAACCTTTTCAGGTCTCATCAGACTGCGGAATGAAGGGCAGATCGCTCTTCACCTCAAAGCCCGCAATATAATCCGGCAGTTTCGATGGATCGAAAACGTGACCGTCCATGAAGCGGTCGTTTTCGTCGGCGCCTTCGATGCGCACGTCGGCATCGATGGGCGCGCTGGCCTCGCCAAGGGCTGCGCGATAAAGGTCCGGGCGATAGGCGGAAGCGGCTGCGCGTGCGGGGTTGAGTCCGAGTTCGGCCTGGCCCCAACGGATCATCTGGCTGTAGATCCAGAGCGCTTGGCTCGTGCGAGGATAGTTGGCAAAACCCGCATGGAACATGAAGTAATTATCGATGATGCGCCGGTTGCCCCTCGCATCGAGGCTGAACTCGCCGGCCAGTACATGACGGATGATGTGAACCGGCGCTGCGATATAGCGGGCATCCGCGAGGGCCTCGGCAAGCGCATCGTGGTTTTCCGGTCTGTCGCACCAGCGTGCCGCTGCGTCGAGAGCGACGATCAGCCGGGAGACCGTTTCCGGATGGCTGTCCGCCCATTCCGGGCGCATGCCGATCACCTTTTCCGGCGCAGATGGCCAGATATCCTGTTTGGCAGCGACGATACGCCCGGCACCGCGCTCTGACGCCACCATGTTCCAGGGTGCGCCGACGCAAAAACCGTCGATCGCGCCGGCAGCCAGTGCATCCGGGGTCAACGGGGGCGGCACGACGACGAGTTTGACGTCCTTGTCCGGATCGATGCCGCCGGCGGCGAGCCAGTAACGGAATTCGTAATTATGCGAGGAAAAGGGGTAGGTGACACCGAAGGTCGGCAGCGGCTCGCCGCTTGCCTTCATTTCTGCCAGCATCGTTGAGAGCGCCTTGGCGTTTTCCAGTGCACTGGCAGTTTCGGAAAGCCCGGCCGCATTCCGCATCCTGTCGAACAGGCGGGTCGAAAGCGTGATCGCATTGCCGCCGCGCCCAAGGGAGAAAGGCGTGATCGTCGGGGATGGGTTGGAGCCGAGGCCGAGCATGGAGGCAACGGGCATTGGCGAGAGCATGTGAGCAATATCGAACTGCCGGAAGGCAAGGCGATCACGGACATTGGCCCAGGAGACGTCCTTGACGAGATCGAGCGTCAGGCCTTCCTTCCGGGCAAAACCGAATTCGGAGGCGGCGACCAGTACGGAGGCATCGACAAGCGGGATGAACCCGGCTCTCAATGTTCTGTCGCCTTCGCCATTAAGCCGTGCGGGGGCGGGCAGGCCGGCGCCGGGGCCGAGATTTGTCGTCATCATATTCACTCCGGCTTCCTCCGGACATCAGCACACGGAGCCGCCATCACATCAAAAGCCCCGCCGCCGTGACGACGCTCTGGGCGATGTCGGACATTTTCTTCTTCTCGTTCATGGCCGTCTGGCGAAGCAGTGCGAATGCCTCTTCCTCCGACAGTCCACGCATCTTCATCAATATGCCCTTGGCGCGTTCCACCACTTTGCGTTCTTCGAGCGCCGATTTGGCGTCGGCAAGTTCGCGCTGCAGTCGGCTGAAGGCATTGAAGCGGCTGACCGCCATATCAAGAATGGGTTTGACACGCTCCTTCTTCAACCCGTCGACGATGTAGGCCGAAACGCCCGCATCCACTGCGGCCTCGATGGAGGCCGTGTCGGAACGGTCGACGAACATGGCGATCGGCCGGCCGACGGTGCGGGTGAGCTGGAACAGATGCTCCATCATGTCGCGATTGGGGTTCTCGATATCGATGATGATGACATCGGGCCGTAGCGTATCGATGATGCGCGCCACGCCCTGAACTTCGTGAATGACAGTCACGCGCGCATGGCCAGCCTCCCGCAGCCCCTCTTCGATGATGGAGGCGCGAATGGTATTTTCATCGATCACTAGAATGGTCAGATCGAGCCGGCTCATTGCGCATTTATGACGCAGCGCAGCAAGGCGCACAAGCTATAAAGGCAAAATTTTAGGCATAAATGCAAAATGATAAAAAAATGATCATTTTGCTTCATGTGTGTGCAGCGTATGATCCGCGTATGGCCTTTCGAAAAGAGGCCGTAGCGTCCACACCCTTGTCGGACACTGCGCGACCTATGCCTCAGTATAATGCACGGCCCGATCCATCGCTGTTATCGTCGGGCGATCTTGAAGACGGAGAGCTGACATGAGCGATGAACGTCCTGTTGGTGTTGAGGAATACGGGCGTCCCGCAGGGGGATGGGACGCGCTGAAGGCGGTGGCGAAGACGCTGAAGCATCAGCAGATTGTCGCGCAGGGCAGCGCCACCCTGCTCAAGGCAAACCAGCCGGAAGGTTTTGATTGCCCGGGCTGCGCCTGGCCCGATCCCAAGCACACATCTTCGTTTGAATTTTGCGAAAACGGCGCAAAGGCGATCACCTGGGAATCGACCGCTCGTCGCGTCCCGCCGGAATTCTTTGCCGAGCATACCGTCTCCGAACTTTGGGGATGGATCGATCACAAGCTCGAGGATCAGGGTCGCCTGACGCATCCGCTGAAATACAACGGCGTCACCGACAAATATGAGGCTATCGACTGGGACGACGCTTTCAGCCTGATTGGCGCCGAGCTCAACAAGCTTGCAAGCCCGGATGAGGCCGAATTTTACACATCCGGCCGTGCTTCAAACGAGGCGGCTTTTCTTTATCAGCTTTTCGTGCGCGCCTATGGCACGAACAATTTCCCCGATTGCTCGAACATGTGCCACGAAGCGACCAGCGTCGGCCTGCCGTTGTCTCTCGGCGTTGGCAAGGGTACGGTGACGCTTGAGGATTTCGATCATGCCGATGCCATTTTCAGCTTCGGCCACAATCCCGGCACCAACCATCCGCGCATGATGACGACATTGCATGAGGCGTCCCGGCGCGGCGTTCCGATCATCGTCTTTAATCCGCTGAAGGAGCGGGCGCTGGAGCGTTTTGCCGCGCCGCAGAACCCGGTGGAGATGGTGACCTTCTCCTCGACGCCGATCGCATCAGCCTATCACCAGCTCCGCACCGGCGGCGATCTCGCCGCCCTCAAGGGTCTCATGAAGCTGATTTTCGAGCGTGACGAGGCTGATACCGCTGCTGGCGGCGAGGGCGTTCTCGACCGGGCCTTCATTGCCGAACATACCGCCGGTATCGAGGATCTGAAGGTTGATCTCGCCAATACCAGCTGGAGCCATATTCTCAGCGTCTCCGGCCTGACAATGGAAGCGCTGGCGAGCGCCGTCGATGTCTACCTCAACGCCCGAAACGTCATCCTCTGCTACGGCATGGGCATTACCCAGCATGCCAACGGTACGGCCAATGTCCAGCAGCTTGCCAATTTTCTGATGCTGCGCGGCAATATTGGCCGCCCGGGCGCCGGCCTGTGCCCGCTGCGCGGTCATTCCAACGTGCAGGGCGACAGAACCGTCGGTATCACCGAAATTCCGAACACGGCGCTGATCGACGGTATGGAACGTGCCTTTGGTTTCCGGCCTTCCGACAGAAAAGGGCACAATGCAATCGAATCCATCGAAGCGATCGCTGCCGGTCGGTCTAAAGCCCTGATCTGCCTCGGCGGGAATCTGGCCGTTGCCATGTCCGATCCGGATGTCACTTTCGAAGCGATGCGCAAGCTCGATCTTGCCGTCCATATTGCGACCAAGCTCAATCGCTCACATCTGCTGACGGCAAAGACCTCGATCATTCTTCCCTGCCTCGGGCGGACCGACCTCGACACCCAGGCATCAGGCCCGCAGGCGGTGACGGTGGAAGATTCCATGTCGATGGTGCATGCATCGCGCGGCTTCCTGAAGCCGCCGAGCGAGTTGCTGAAGTCCGAGCCTGCCATCATCGCAGGTATTGCGATGGCAACGCTGGGTACAAAATATGGCATCGACTGGCCCGGGCTGGTCGCCAATTACGACCGGATACGCGACAAGATCGAAGTGGTCTTTCCGGATTTTCATGAGTTCAACAGTCGCGTCCGTGTTCGCGGCGGCTTCCGGCTCGATGTTCCGGCCTCCTATCGCGTCTGGAAGACGGCAAGCGGAAAGGCGAATTTCCTTGTCGCGCCCGGTCTCGACGAAGATCCCCGCCTGAAGGACCCGACGACATTGGTGCTGACGACGCTGCGAAGCCACGATCAGTATAACACGACCGTCTATGGTCTCGATGATCGCTATCGCGGTATCTTCGGCCGCCGTGACGTCATCTTCATGAGCAGTCAGGATCTTGCTGAACGAGGCCTGCGTGATGGAGACCGGATCGATATCCGTTCAGCCACTGGCAACGGCGGCGGGAAAACCGTCATCGGTTTCACGGCGGTCGAATATAGTATCCCCGTCGGTTCGGTGGCGGGCTATTATCCGGAAATGAATGCGGTGATCGCGCTCGGTCACTATGATCGCAAGTCAGGCACACCGAGCTACAAAGGCGTTCCCGTCACGATCGCCAAGAGCGAGGTTCAGGCTGCGGCTTAGCTGGAAGCCGCGACGGTCACGCCCGTACTTTCGCGGGCGATGACCTCGAAGCCGAGGTCGATCTGGTTCGGTGGCTGGCGGCTCGCCGAATTGAGGGCTGCCAGCACCTTTTCGGCGGCAAGCTTGCCCGTCTCGAAACGTCTCGTCATGATCGATGAGAGGGACGGTGACGCACAGGCGGAAAATTCCAGATCATGAAAACCAATGATGGCGATATCGTCTGGCACGCGGATGCCGCGCTTGCGGCACTCTTGCATGGCGCCGAGCGCCACGTTGTCGTCGGTGCAGAAAATCGCCTCGGGGCGGTCGCCGCGTTCATGCATCAGGGCTAGGAGATCGGAACCGAGCGCAACCGAGCTGTGCCGCGGCCGCTGGGTGACGATCTCAAGGTTCTCCAGGCCTGCTTCCTGCATCGCCAGGCGATAGCCGTCGAAGCGAGACTGGGAACGATGGTCGAGGTTGCCAGCCAGGAAGGCGATACGATGGAAGCCACGGTCGATGAGATGTTGCGTCGCCGCCTGCCCGGCGCGGTCTTGCAGCATGCCGATATTGAGGTCGATCGGATCTGGCGACAACTCGAATGTCTCGACAACTGGCAGGTGTGCCCGCGTCAGAAGGTGATGGGAAAGCGGCGTATGATGGATGCCGGCGATGATGATCGCTTCGACCCGTTGGCCGAGCAACACCTTGATGGCGTTTTCCTCTTCCTGCTCGGAATACCGGCTGTTGACGACGATGACCTGAAAGCCCGCCCCGACGAGCACGTCGTGCAGTGCGAAGAGATATTCGGCAAAGATGACGTTATAGAGGGTCGGCACGATGACGCCGATCGCATGCGTACGCGAAGAGGCAAGGCGGCTGGCCGCGATGTTCGGCACATAGCCGAGTTCCTGAACGGCAGCATTGACACGCCGCCGCAGCGCCTCCGAGACCGCATCGGGCTTGCGAAGTACGCGTGATACTGTAATCGGGCTGACGCCGGCCAGATTTGCCACGTCATCCAAAGTTATTCTACGCATTGCCGTCTCGCTTTATACCACAAAGTCATACCGATCCGTAATTTATCTCGCAAGTGCGAAATATTTCTTCTCGGTACTTACAGTTGACAGCGCTAGCAAATCCGATTTGACAGCGCTGTCAACTATGTTAGGCTCAAAGTGCACCGGAAAAGGATGGGATGGAGCCTTCCGGGATCAGCATGCCAATCAGAATTTATGGAGGGGCGGCCTGGTCCGCCTGAGGAGGAGACATTCAATGCTCAAGGTGAAGAAAGCGAAGATGGCCCGTATCGCCGCGTTTTCCGCGTCGGCGTTTGCTCTGCTCTGCAGCACGGCCATGGCGGAGCCAAAGGTCGTGTCCGGTCCCGCCGCCGACCCGAATTGCATGGTGCCGTGGTCGGCCGAAACCCAATTCCTGCAATATCCGAAGAAGGATGGTCCTTATCGCATCGCGCTTGCGAACGGCTATATTGCCAATACCTGGCGCATCCAGATGGTGCAGACGGCAAAGGCCTATGCCGCTCAGCCGGATGTCGCCGCCAAGCTGAAAGAATTCAAGGTCGTGTCGACCGGCGAGGACGTTCCGGCCCAGATTTCGGCGATCAACAATTTCATCGATGCCGGCTATGATGCCATCGTCGTCAACGCTCAGAACCCGACAGCCTTCGGTCCGGTCATCAAGCGCGCCAAGGAAGCCGGCGTCGTTCTCGTCGCCTTCGACAATATCCTCGATACCAAGGATGCGATCAACGTCAATGTCGACCAGAAAGGCCTTGGCGTCATCTGGGCCAACTGGCTGGTGAAGCACCTGCCGCAGGGCGGTAAGATCCTGGAAGTGCGCGGCGTTGCCGGCACCTCCGTCGATACGGATCGCCATAATGGCATCCATGAGGCTCTGGATGCTTCCGGCAAGAAGTTCACCGTCACTGAAGTCGTCGGCAAATGGGATGATGGCGTAGCGCAGAAGGCAACGGCCGATGCGATTGCCACTAATGGCCCCTTCGATGGCATTACCGCGCAGGGCGGTGACACCGGCGTCGTGCAGGCGATGATCGACGCGAAGCATCCGTTCGTGCCCTTCGGCGGTGAGACGGAGAACGGCTTCCGCAAATTCTGTGCCGCCCATGCGGCCGATGGTCTGAAATGCTCGTCGGCAGGCACTGGCCCGGCCCAGGTTGCTGTTGCCATCAAGACGGCCATCGCGGCTCTCGAAGGTCAGGTCGTGCCTCAGGCCGTCAAGCTGCCGACGGCACTCGTTTCCGATCCCGATTTCAAGGCGGGCGAGGATTATTACCCCAAGGAATCCGACAACTTCTTCGTTGGCAACTCCTTCCCGACCTGCGGCATCAACTTCTCCGCACAGGAAATCATGGGGCAGACCAAGGAAAACCAGTAAGCACCACCATCCGGACCTGACTGCGGGCGCTCGTGCCCGCAGCCTCGATCTCGACGCGACCGAACGGAGGCTGGATGCATGACCCTTTCCGAACCGCTTCTGCGCCTGGAAGGCATATCGAAGCGTTATGGTGGCGCGATTGCGCTGAAGGAAGCCAATATCGCTGTTCGACCGGGCGCGATCCACGCCGTGCTCGGTGAAAACGGCGCGGGAAAATCGACCCTCATCAAGATCATGGCCGGTGTGGTGACGCCAGATGAAGGGCGCATGCTGCTGGACGGAAATGAAGTCTCCTTCGCCTCGCCGGCTGCCGCCAATGCCGCCGGTATTGTCTGTGTTTTCCAGGAGCTGTCGCTCATTCCCGATCTTTCGGTGGCCGACAACATCGTCATCAGCAATCCGCCGCTGCGTTTCGGCATGATCGATCGCAAAAGACAGCGCCAGATTGCCGAGGCGGCACTTGCCCGCGCTGGAGCAGCCGATATCCATCCGTCGTCCCTCGTCAAGGACCTGCCGCTTTCCCGCCGGCAGATGGTGGAGATCGCCAAGGCGCTTGCCCGCAAACCGCGGCTGATGATCCTCGATGAGGCGACCTCGGCGCTCACCCAATCGGATGTCGAGAAGGTTTTCGGGGTGCTGAAACAGCTGCGTGCCGAGGGCATGGCGCTGATCTATATTTCCCATCGCATGCATGAGATCGCGCAACTGGCTGATGACTGCACGGTTTTCCGAAATGGCCGCAGCATCGAATCCTATCCCGCCGGCACCAAGACTGATCAGCAGGTCGTGGAGCTGATGATCGGACGCGAATATACCCATGTCTTTCCACCCAAGCCGCTGCGATCGAAGGCAGACGCGCCGGTTCTGTCCTGCCGCGACCTCTCCTGGGGAGACCGGCTTTCCGGAATCGATTTCGATGTCCGGCCTGGTGAAATCATCGGTTTCGGTGGGCTGGACGGGCAGGGGCAGCGCGAATTGCTCCTGGCGCTTTTCGGCGTGCTGCGTGACCTGAAGGGCGAAGTGGCAGTCGATGGCCGGCCGGTAAGGTTGAAGAGCCCCGGCGCGGCAAAATCCGGCGAGATCTCCATGGCGCTGATCCCGGAGGACCGCAAGACCGAGGGGTTGATGCTGCCGATGACGGTGCGCGAAAACCTGTCGATCGCAGCCCTTGATCGCGTTTCGCGCAACGGCGTGATCGACCGCGCAGCCGAGCTTCGGGAAATCGACGAACTTCTGAAGCTGCTGGCCATCAAGGCTGCGACGATCGACATGCCCGTCGCCTCATTGTCCGGCGGCAACCAGCAGAAAGTCGTGATCGCCAAATGGCTGATGAACCGCCCACGCATCATTCTGCTCAACGATCCGACCCGCGGCATCGATGTCGGTACCAAGCAGGAGATCTACGCTTTGCTGCGCAAGCTTGCCGACGCGGGTGCGGCCATCATCTTCTATTCGACCGACTATGATGAATTGGTCGGCTGCTGCGACCGTGTGTTGGTCATGTATGATGGCAGTATCATCCGCATTCTTGAAGGAGACGAGATCAACGAGCGCGAGCTGGTGAGCGCCGCCCTCAACATCGGCGCCGCAGAGGCGCAGCAAAGGATGGCCCAATGAGCAGGCAGGTGACTGGTGAATGGCGCTACCGATACGTTCAGCAGAAGGGTACGCTCTTTGCGGCGCTTCTCTTCATCCTGATGTTCATTCTCTATGTCTCGAACCATCCGGCCGGCTTTACGCCCAATGTGGTTCAGACGGCCGCCAACAAGGCGACGCTACTCGCTTTCGTGGCGATGGCGCAGTGTTTCGTGGTCATTACATCAGGCATCGATCTGTCGGTCGGCATGATCCTCGTCCTGTGCAATTGCCTCGCCTCATGGCTTGTGGTCGGCACGCCGCTGCAGACCGGGCTTGGCATAATTGCCGTGTTGCTGACGGGGCTCGCCTGCGGTCTGCTGAATGGGCTCGTCATCATCTTCGGCAGGTTGCAACCGATCGTCACCACGATCGCGACAAGCGCGGTTTTCTACGGTCTGGCGTTGTTGCTGAGGCCAACGCCCGGCGGCTCGGTGAATGAGGATCTCGCCGATGCTTTCACCTCGAAGTTCTTCGGTCTGATACCGGCAAGCCTCGTGGTGCTCGCTCTCGTCGTCCTGGTGATTTGGATACCCTTCAGCCGATCGGTGCTCGGCCGCACCGCCTATGCCGTCGGATCGGCAGAAAATGCCGCCTATATGTCGGCCATGCCGGTGAAGCGTGCAAAGCTTGCGGCTTACGCGCTGGCTGGCCTGCTGTCAGCGATCGGCGGGCTTTATCTGACCTTCTTCTCCTATACGGGTGAGGCGGCCTTTGCGAGCGGCAATGCCTATACGCTCTATTCGATTGCGGCGGTGGTGCTCGGCGGCGTTTCTCTGGCGGGCGGTAAGGGAAGCGCTGTCGGCGCAGTTTTCGGCGCACTGGCCTTCCGCACCATCGGCGACCTTCTGTTCGTCTTCGATCTCGATCCGCTCTGGCAGCCGCTCTTCCAGGGTGTGGTGCTGATGCTGGCAGTCAGCGTCGGCTGCATCGGCCTATCACGGGTTCGCAATCGTCTGGAGTGGTTCCAATGAGTGAGGATGCTTCCGCCATGCGGCAAATTCCCTTACCCACCCGGCTGCGCGGTATCGACCCGGCGGTAGCGATCGCCTTCGGCTGCATCATCCTGCTGCTTTTCGGCGGCTCGCTCTATTCCCCCAATTTTCTGTCCCCGGATTACCTGATGCAGCAGTTGAAGGTTGCCTCTTTCCTCGGCGTCATTGCCACCGGCATGATGGCGGTCATCCTGCTTGGACAGATCGACCTGTCGGTGCCCTGGGTGGTGACAACGGGGGCGATGATGGCATGCGCCGCCACCGCTTATGGGACGACAGGCGCGGTTCTCGCAATTCCCTTCGGCATTCTCTGTGGTGCTGCAATCGGCCTCATCAACGGCATTGCAGTTGCCTATCTGCGCATCCCCTCGATGATCATCACGCTCGCTACCAATGCGGTCGCTCAAGGCCTGATGGTGGTCTATACGGGCGGCTTCTCGCCGCAGGATTCGGCTTCCGCTGCCATGCGCTTCCTGGCAACGGGCTACACCATACCGGGGCTTCCGAACGGAGTTCTGGTGTGGCTCCTCGTCGGTCTGTTCGCCGTGTTCCTTTTGACGCGCACGACCTTCGGCCGGGCGCTCTATGCGATCGGCAACCGCGAACGCGCCGCCTACATGTCCGGCATCAATACGCGCAGGATCACCCTTCTGGCCTTCATCATTTCAGGCGGCCTTAGTGCACTCGGCGGTGTGCTTCTTGCCGGTTATGCTTCGAAAGCCTCCCAGTCCATGGGCGACGCATATCTCCTACCCTCAATCGCCGCCGTGGTGCTCGGTGGCACCCATGTTCTTGGCGGCAAGGGCTCCTATCTCGGAACCGTCGCCGGCGTCATCCTGATCACGCTGCTGCAGTCGATCCTCTCAGTCATGCAGATCGAAGAGGCTGGTCGCCAGCTGATCTATGGTGCTGTCATCATCGGTATGCTGCTGCTTTACGGGCGGCAAAAGGTCTCGTGACGAAACTCAACTTTTGGCTTCGTCCAGGCGACTGATTGCCTTGACGTTTTCGGCCAAAGGCCCGTTCGGATAGAAGCTGGAGGCAAGGTAGGTGTCGACGATCGCGTTGGAGCGTTCGGGGCCGACCGCGCGCCCATATTCGCCATTACAACCTTCCGGACAATCTTCTGCGACGCGTCGGCATAGAAGCCCGGCTCGCTCAGATCCGTGACCGTGATGCTTGCTTCCGGTCAGGTGAGAGGTGATGACATCGACCAGCGGTTTGCCGGTGCTGTCGGTCCTGATGCTGTTTTCAGTGCGTGTTTCCTTTCGGCTCTTCGATTTTCTGTCGGCCCTCATTCATGCGGCTATGTCGCCTTGAGCCTGTAAAAACGGCCTTTTTCGGTGTCGTTCCGGCTCTCGATGTGCCCTGCCATTTATATGATTAGGCGTTACTTGACATTTGTCGAATGAGAATCGAATATTGTCAGCATCGACATCGGGCGGAGGTTTTCAGGTGTCGATTGGCGCGCTGTATGGCGCTCGCCAAGTGCATGCGTGGAGGAGACGGACGTGGAATTTCTGCTGGAAGTGGAGGGGCTCAAGAAGTCCTTTGGCGGTGTCGCAGCCCTGCGTGACGGCCGCTTTCAGCTTCGCGCCGGCTCGGTCCATGCGCTGTGCGGCGGCAATGGCGCCGGCAAGTCGACCTTCCTCAAGATCCTGATGGGCATTCACAAGTGTGATGCCGGCTCGATCCGCCGTCGTGGCCAGGAGGTGGATTTTTCGAGTCCTGCAGACGCGCTTGCCTCCGGTATTGCCATCATCGAGCAGGAGCTGAGCCCGGTTCCACATATGACCGTCGCCGAGAACATCTATCTCGGCCGAGAACCGTCAGCTCGTTTCGGCGGCATCGATTTTCGCAGCATGAACCGGGCGGCGCAGAAGCTGCTCGACGAGCTGGAATTCGATATCCGCGCCACCCAATACATGATGAACCTTTCGGTCGCGCAGATGCAACTGGTGGAGATCACCAAGGCGCTCAGCCACGATGCCGAAGTCATCTTCATGGACGAGCCGACATCGGCCATCGGCGAGCGTGAAGCCCAGCAACTCTTCGCGGCGATCCGCCGCCTGCAGGCGCAGGGACGCGGCATCGTCTACGTTTCCCATCGCCTCTCGGAAATTTTCCAGATCGCCGATTCCTACACGGTCTTCCGCGACGGCTCCTTCGTCGGTGCTGGCGCCTTGTCGGAAATCGACCGGCCGAGCCTGATCCGCATGATCGTCGGACGGGAACTTGCCGAAGAATATATCAAGACTAATACACCGACGTCGGATATTGGTCTCGAGGTCAATGCGCTCTCCTGCCCGAACAAGATCGAGGATATTTCCTTTGCCGCCCATAAGGGCGAGATCTTCGGCATTTACGGGCTCATGGGCTCTGGCCGCACCGAGATTTTCAACTGCCTCTTTGGCCTCGACAAACCGTCTGCAGGGCGCATCTCGGTCGATGGTGCGGCGATCTCGGTTGCAAAGCCATCGGATGCGATGGCCCATGGTCTGGCGCTGGTTACTGAAGACCGCAAGCAGACGGGCCTCAATCTCTCGGATTCCGTTCGCGCCAATATCTGCATGGCGAGCCTGCCTGAGCTGAGCCCAGCCTTTTCCATGGATCATGCAAAGGAAGTGGATGCCAGTAGGCGCATGCGCGAGCAGTTTCAGATCAAGGCAGCGCGTGACACCATGCCGGTGTCTGGCCTTTCCGGCGGCAACCAGCAGAAGGTCGTTCTCGGCAAATGGTTCCTGCGCAACCCTAAGGTCCTGCTGTTGGATGAGCCGACACGCGGTGTCGATGTCGGCGCCAAGCGGGAAATCTATCGCATCATCTGCGACTTCGCCGAAGGCGGCGGTACCGTGGTGATGATCTCATCGGAAATCGACGAAGTTCTCGGCATGTCGGACCGCATCATGGTGATGCGCGGCGGCAGGAGCGCCGGAATATACAGCCGGGAGGAGACGAATGCCCAATCACTCGTCCACCTATCAACCTGACCAAGGTCAGCGCATTCGTCCGGCGGCAGAGGAGCAGGCAGTGTCAGTGAGTGAGAACAAGAGTGTGGGCGGTTGGTTCAAGACGGAGCAGCGGCGTCTGATCTTGCAGGAATACGGCATCTTTCTTGCTTTTCTGCTCCTGGTCGTTATCCTGTCGTTCTCGAACGAGTTCTTCCTGACCGGCGGCAATATTTCCAACGTGCTGCTGCAGACGTCCATCAACGGCGTGCTGGCGATCGGCATGACCTTCGTGATTCTCACACGTGGCATCGACCTCTCGGTCGGCTCGGTCGTGGCGCTCGCCGGCATCGTCAGCGCCAGTTTTGCCACCACTTCGGAAACGGCCGGTGTCATCGGTTCGCCCTATCCGGTCGCCATCGGCCTGCTGGTCGGCGTGCTCGTCGGCATCATCTGCGGCTCGATCTCCGGCGCGATCGTCTCTCGCTTCTCGGTACCTGCCTTCGTCGCCACGCTCGGCATGCTCTCGGCTGCTCGCGGCATGACGCTGATCTATGGCGGCGGCCGTCCGGTTCCCGCGCTTACACCCGCCTTCCGCTGGATCGGCACTGGTGATGTGTTCGGCATTCCCGCGCCGGTCATCGTGCTCGCGGTCGTCTTTGCGGTCTCCTGGTGGATCCTCAACCGTACGCGGTTCGGCCGCTATATCTACGCCGTCGGCGGCAATCCGCATGCGGCCAAGACCTCAGGCATCAACACCGACCGAATCCGCTTCACCGTCTATGTCATCTCCGGCGGCCTGGCAGGGCTGGCAGGCATCCTGCTCAGCGCCCGCACCGGTTCGGGTCTGCCGCAGGCTGGCGTCGCGTATGAACTGGATGCGATCGCGGCAGTCGTCATCGGCGGTACGAGCCTTTCCGGAGGCGTCGGCCGCGTAACGGGAACGTTGATCGGCGCCCTCATCATTGGCGTCATGAACAACGGTCTCGATCTGATGGGTATCCAGTCCTACTACCAGCAGGTCCTGAAGGGTGCCCTCATCGTCGGCGCCGTCATGCTCGACCAGAAACGAAATTTCGGAGCCTGAGCTCATCAGCAGAAATTCGGGGCAGGCGGCTCGTTCGCCCCGTCCGACAGGCAAGCCATGCCGGCAGCCTAAACCCAAGTGGAGGAAACTGAAAATGAAAAATCTTCTGATTGCGCTTGCTTCGGCAACGGCGCTGCTGGCGACGTCGGCCGCAGCCCAGGAAAAGATCAAGATCGGCGCAGCCCCCTACGGCTTGAACGCGGAGTTCATGCAGATCTGGACAGCAGCCTTGCAGGATCACCCGGCTGTCAAGAGCGGTGAAGTCGAACTGACGGTTTTCGATGGCCGCTATGACGCACTGGTCCAGCAGGATCAGTTCAAGACCATGATCACCCAGAAATATAATGCCATCATCTTCGCACCGATCGACGTCGATGCTGGTGCATCTGCCGTTCAGTCCGCGGTCGATGCCGGCATTCCGGTCATCGGCTCCAACACCCGCGTCAATTCCGACCAGCTGACCTCCTATGTCGGATCCGACGATACCGTGTCCGGCTATCTGGAAGCCAAGAGCGTTCTGGACAAGATCGGTTGCAAGGGAAATGTCGTCATCATCGAAGGTCCGGTCGGCCAGTCTGCGCAGATCCAGCGCCTGCAAGGCAACAAGAAGGCGCTTGCCGAGTGCCCAGATGTGAAGGTTCTCGAAGACCAGACAGCGAACTGGTCGCGCGCGGAGGCCCAGACGCTGATGGAGAACTGGCTGACGGCTCACCCGAACCAGATCAACGGCATTATCGGCCAGAACGATGAAATGGCGCTTGGCGCCATCGAGGCGATCAAGGCCGCCGGCCTCGACGTCAAGAGCTTTGCCATTGCCGGTATCGACGGCGTCACCGATGCGCTGCGTGCGGCCAAGGCCGGCGAGATGACCTCGATCCTTCAGGATGCCCGCGCCCAGGCGCAAGGTGCTTTGGATCTCGCGATCTTCAATGCCAAGAAAGGCAACTACAAGCCGGAATCCGATATCTGGACCACTTACAAGGATATGCCTTGGAACGACGGCAAGGATAAGACCTATAATGTTCCGTGGACCCCGGTGACGGCTGAAAACGTCGACAAGCTGCTCTCCACGCGCAAATAATCCTCCCTGGGGCGGGATGAAGATCCCGCCCCATATCCCAGACAGATCGAGAACAGAGCCATGACTGACTCCAAACAGGTTGACCTGAACTTTTCGCTGAGCGGCAAGGTCGCTCTGGTCACGGGCGGCGCATCCGGTATCGGCAGCGCCATTGCATCCGCCATGGCTGCCAAAGGCGCCGTCGTTGCCGTCATCGACATCAATGAATCGGTGGCACGGGCCAAAGCTGAAGAACTCGGCAATGGCGCGAAATCCTTCGTCTGCGACGTGTCCGATCCGCAGTCCGTCGAAAAAGTGGTTGCCGATGTCGAGACTGCGTTCGGCCATATCGATATCGCCGTCAACAGCGCCGGTGTCGTCATGCTCGCCCCTGCAGAGGAACTCAGCCTAGATGCATGGGACAAGACCATTGCCATCAACCTGAAGGGCACGTTCCTAGTGTCCCAGGCTGCCGGCCGCGCCATGATCAAGGCGGGCAGGGGCGGCAAGATCATCAACATGGCTTCTCAGGCCGGCACTGTCGCCATCGATCAGCATGTTGCCTACTGTGCATCGAAGTTTGGCGTCATCGGTCTTTCCAAGACGCTTGCTGCCGAATGGGGAAAGCACGGCATCAACGTCAACACGATCTCCCCAACTGTCGTCCTGACCGATCTCGGCAGAAAGGCATGGGACGGCCCGCGCGGTGAGGCGCTGAAACAGCGCATCCCATCCGGCCGTTTTGCATTTCCAGAGGAGATCGCGGCGGCGGCGGTGTTCCTCGCTTCCAACGGCGCCGATATGATCAATGGCGCGGACCTTCTGGTCGACGGTGGCTACACCATTATCTGACGCGCGGTAGATAGGAGTTATAATGCAGCGATTTATCAACAATCCGGATGAAGTCGTCGAGGATACCGTGAAGGGCTTCGTCAAAGCCCACGCCGACATCGTCAGGCTGTCTTCGGAAAATCCCCGTGTCATCGCCGCCCGTCACGCGCCGGTCTCCGGCAAGGTCGGCGTCATAACCGGCGGTGGTTCGGGGCATGAGCCCGCCTTCATCGGCTATACCGGCCGCAACATGCTGGATGCTGTCGCTGTCGGAGAACTCTTCTCTTCGCCAACCGCAAAAAGCTTCCTGGATGCGGCGCGCACGGCCAATGGCGGCAAGGGTGTCGTCTGCCTCTACGGCAATTACGCCGGCGACAACATGAATGTAAAAATGGCGATCAAGCTTGCGGCGAAGGAAGGCATCGAGATCGCCACCGTCGTTGCCAATGACGATGTATGTTCGGCAGGTCCCGAGGAACGCGAAAAGCGCCGCGGCGTTGCCGGCGAGATCTTCATGTGGAAGTGCGGCTCGGCCAAGGCTGCCGAGGGCGCGAGCCTCGAGGAAGTCCGTGCGACCGCCCAGAAGGCGATCGACAATTGCCGCTCGATCGGTGTTGGCCTCGGCCCCTGCACGTTGCCCTCCGTTGGCCATCCGAATTTCGCCATCGAACCGGGTACGATGGAGGTCGGTATCGGTCATCATGGCGAGCCCGGCGTGCGTGTCGAACCGCTGAAATCGGCCAAGGAAGTCGCCGAGGAGATGGCGAAGATCGTTCTCGACGATCACCAGCTTGCAGCCGGGACCGAAGTTGCCGTCATCGTCTCGGGTCTCGGCGCCACGCCGCTCAACGAGCTCTACATTCTTCATGATACGATCGAATCCGAGATCACCGGACGCGGACTGAAGATCCACAAGGTCTATATCGGCAATTATTTCACATCGTTGGAAATGGTCGGTGCAACGCTGACCGTGATGGCACTGGACGACGAGCTGAAACGGCTTCTGGATATCGACGTCCAATGCCCGGCGATGCTCTGAAGGGAGGCAGGCGGAATGCAGCAATTTGAGAATGCCGGGTCGGGCGCTATCGTTCTCTCGCTGGCCGACAAGATCATCGAAAATCGTGCCTATCTGAGCGAAATCGACGGCAAGATCGGCGATGGTGACCACGGCGTCAACATGGCCAAGGGGTTCGGCATGGCGGCCGAACGCATCAAGGGGGCGGATATGTCGCTGGCACAAGCCTTCGACACGCTCGGCACGGTCCTGATGACGGAGATCGGCGGTTCGATGGGGCCGCTCTATGGCGTGATGTTCACCCAATTCGCCGAAACCATTGAAAAGTCTGATGCGATCGACGCCGCGACCTTCAGCGCCATGCTGCACAATGGCCTCGACGGTATCAAGGCGATCGGCTCGGCCAAGGTCGGCGACAAGACACTGCTCGATACGCTCGTGCCAGCAATCGCGGCATTCGATACGGCGGTCGGCAGCGGCAAATCCTTTGGCGCTGCGCTTGCGGCCCTCGTTGCGGCCGCCGAAGCCGGACGCGACAGCACGCGGGATCTCGTCGCCAAGATCGGTCGCGCCAGCCGCCTTGGCGAACGGTCGCTCGGCGTGCTTGATGCGGGCGCAACCTCTTGCGCATTGATCCTGAAGTCGCTGGCCGATGGCGTAGAGACAAGGCTGCAGCCCGCCTGACAGACCGGGCTTTGGTGAGAGCCCGTGATCCTCCCTTGCATTACCATCCCGGCCGCTGCGGCGGCCGGGAACAATCAGGCGAGGGCACGTTGAAAACTGCAGCTTTTACGCTCATCTTCGCCATCGATTTGGATGAGGGAAACCAGGCAGGATGACCGCTAAGACATCATCGGCACGAAAGAATGGTACGGCTGATATCGCGGCCGAGCCCATTCCGTTGCGTTACGGGGACGATCCCTATGTATGGGCGTGCTGGCTCTACTACGAAGACGGCATGACCCAGGGCGATATCGCTGAAACGATGGGCATTTCGCGCGCGACGGTGAACAGCTACCTCGCCGATGCGCGTGCCCGCGGCATCGTCAACATTTCCATCGAACCCGCGCGGTTAAGCTCACTGACCATCGCCCAGGAGCTGAAGCGGCATTTCGGCCTGCACGACTGTCTTGTCGTGCCGAGCGACGACAACACCCGTCCATTGATCGAGCGGCTCGGCTCTGCAGGCGCCCAGGCCCTGCAGAAGATCCTCAAATCCGGCGACACGCTGGCGGTTGTCTGGGGGCGCACGATCATGGCGGTCGGCGAGCAAGCCTCCATTCCGGGGCTTCAGGATATGACCGTCGTGCAGGCGACGGGCGGAACGAGCGCGACTTTCGCCTATACGCCGGAACTCTGTGCCGCGGCTTTTGCCGATGCGGTCGATGCCAAGCTCATCAATATTGCAACACCTGCCATCGTCTCCAGCTCCGCGGTCCGCGATGTGTTCCTGCGCGAGCCGCTGATCGACGGGCAGTTCGAGGCGCTTTCACGGGCGAACAAGGTGATCTTCGGCATCGCCTCCATGCGGCCGAATTCCACCATCCATACAAGCGGTTTTTTCGATTCCGTATCGCTGCAGGACTATCTGGCCAAGGACGCGACCGGCGTGGTGGCGGGCCGTTTTATCGACGGTCACGGACGCCCTGTCGCGGGACCGCTGGACGACCGCACGGTCGGCATATCGCTCGATCTGTTGAAGAAGATCAACACGCGCATCGCCGTTGCAGGCGGTTTCGACAAGGTGCCGGCCATTCTTGCTGCGCTGCGCGGTGGCTATGTCAATGTGCTCATCACCGATGCCGCGACCGGCCGCGGCATTCTCAATGCCGATGGCGTGACGGAGGTCGATCAGAAGCTCTCGCAGCGCCCGAAGGTGGACAGCGAGATCACCACACCGCCGACTGGCTTCCGCACTCATATCAAGAAGTTCCTGAACAACCCCGACGATGTCGTGGAAGAAATGCTCGATGGCGTCGTCAAGGCGCATGCGCGCTACCTTCGCCCGGTCGACAGTTCCCACCGCGCGCTCGTTGCCCGTTCGGGTCCGCGAGCCGGCAAGGTCGGTCTGGTCGTCGGGGGTGGTACGGGGCATGAACCCGCCTTTCTCGGCTATGTCGGCAAGGGGCTCGCCGATGCGGTCGCGGTCGGCAATATCTTCTCCTCGCCTCCGCCGGGGCCGATCCTGCAATGCGCCAAGGCGGCATCGGGTGGAGCGGGGGTACTCTTCGTCTATGGCAATTACGCCGGCGACGTGATGAATTTCGAGATGGCCGCCGAGATGGCCGCGGAGGACAATATCGAGGTCCGCACGGTCGTAACGACCGACGATATCTCCTCCTCGCCCTTGGAGGACCGGGATGGTCGCCGCGGCGTTGCCGGCAATTTCTTCATCTTCAAGATCGCCGGTGCAGCCTGCGACCGCGGCCTGTCGCTCGATGCCTGCGAAGCCGTAACCCGTAAGGCCAATGCACGGACCTTCACCATGGGTGTCGCGCTTGAACCCAGTTCGCTGCCGCAGACGCGTCGCCATAATTTCGAGATCGGACCCGATGACATCGAGATCGGTATGGGTATCCATGGCGAGCCCGGCGTGATGCGCGAGAGGATGATGAGCGCCGATGCCGTCGTCGATGTCGTCATGGACAGGATTTTCTCGGAGATGAAAGCCGTGTCGGGAGATCGTGTCGCCGTGCTGGTCAATTCCTTCGGCGGCACGCCGCTGATGGAACTCTATATTCTCTTCAGGCGCGTGGAACAGCGGCTGAGCGCAAAGGGCATCAAGATCGAGGCGAATTGGGTGGGGCATTATTGCACATCGCTCGACATGGTCGGCGCGTCCATATCGGTCCTGCATCTCGATCGGGAACTGACGGATATGCTACATCATCCTTGCGATACGGCATTCCTCAGGGTCGTAGACTGAAAAAGAGAAGACAGCATCCCAGGGGCTGGGCTGCATGAATTGGGAGGATACGCATGTCAGCAAACGCGGCCCGCCGCCTCAGCAGGATGTTTCACCGGATCTCGGTCGCGATTTCGGCTGAGAAGGACCATCTCTCCGATCTGGATGGCGCGATCGGCGATGCCGACCATGGCATCACAATGGCACTCGGTTTCCAGGCGGTAAATGGCGAACTGGCAAAGCGCGATCTCGATGAGATTCTGCCGTCAGAGGTGTTTTCGGTTGCCGCCTCGGCCTTTCTCGATGCCGTCGGTGCGTCGACCGGACCACTTTATGCCACGGCCTTCCGTAAGGCGGCGCAGGCCCTGAAGCAGGACGAAGCGCTCTCGGCTGCCGGCCAGGCGGTGATCGTCGAGGCGATGACATCAGGTATCAGGGAACGTGGCAAGGGACAGCGCGGCGACAAGACGATGCTGGATGCCTGGATCCCGGCAACCGAAGCGGCAGCCGCCGCACGCGACCGGCAGGCGAGCGTTTCGGCCATGTGGGCCGAGATTGTCGACGCCGCTGATGCCGGCGCACGGTCGACACGCTCCATGGTCGCCACCCGCGGCCGCGCCGCCCGCCTTGGCGAACGATCGCTCGGCCATATCGACCCGGGTGCGGCGTCGGCGGTCCTCATCATAAAGGCGATGAGGGACACGTTCACAGAAAATGAGCCGGCGGAATGATCCGCCGACCCTAACGACTCGATTATTTGCCTGCTGCTTCGGCAGCCTTCTCGATGACGTCCGCGACCTTTTCCGGCTGCGAGGCGAAGACCGCATGGCTTGCCTTGATCTCGGTGACATCGCTTCCCGCCCGCTTTGCCATGTCTCGTTCGAGGTCGGGATTAATCGACCGGTCTTCCGTGGCGACAATCGTCCAGCTCTTCTTTGTCTTCCAGGCGGGGGCGCCGGCTTTCGCAGAGAAGGCCTCCTTGGACGCGAGGACCTGCGACTTTGCTAGGAACGCGGCCTCATCTTTCGGCAGGTCGGCGGCAAAGTCGTTCGCGAAGGCGGCAGGGTCGAGATAGAGGTATTTTCCGTCCTTCGTCTCGCGGATATTCATGCCGCCGGCCGGCTTCGAGCTTGCAAGGCTGATGAGGCTTTCACCCTTGTCCGGTTGGAAGGCCGCGACATAGACCAGGCCCGCGACATTCGCGCTGTTGCCCGCTTCGGTGATCACCATGCCGCCGTAGCTGTGGCCGACCAGTAGAGTCGGGCCATCCTGCAGGTCAAGAACCCGGTTGGTTGCGGCGACATCATCGGCAAGCGAGGTGATCGGCTCCTGGACGATGGTGACGTTGAAGCCACGGCGTTCGAGGATATCGCTTGCCTTGCGCCAACCGGAGCCATCGGCGAGCGCACCGTGTACGATGACAATGTTTTTCACCTCGGCCGCCTGGGCAGCAAAAGCGATGACACTGGTGGCAAAGGCAAGGGCGATGGTGGAAAAATACTTGTATTTCATGGTTATTGCTCCTGTTGTTCAAGTATAATATGAGAATGAGTGTCAGCCGAATGTGAAGGCGTAGGCCTGGACACCGGGATCGAAGAAGCGGATCTCGAAGTTGCGGGCTTCGATGTCGCCGGACTGGCGCACCAGTTGGTAGAGCTTCGTCGAAGTCACCGTGCCGTTTCCATCGGCATCGATATCGCTTCCGTGATCGGCACCAGGTGCCTTGCCGTCGATCGTCACCTGGAAGCGCACGGGCTTGCCGGCTGCATCGGGACCGAGGACGAGGTGCAGGTCGCGAGCACTGAAGCGATAGGCAATGCTGCCGCCCGCCTGATCGAGCGTGGCCTCTTCGGCGCCGACGGTCCATTTGCCCGAAAGACCCCACTGGTTGAGACCCGGCTGCTTGACCGAATAGTCTCTGGCGGCATCGGCGCGCATGCTCTCGTTGGAGGCAAAACTGGTGGCCTGCCGATAGCCGATATAGGTTTCGCCTGAGCCGATATGCTTCAGGTCCGGGCCTGCCTCGGCGCCCTTTGCATCCGGTGTCACCGGCGCGCTTTCGGCCATTTCACTGCCGGCTTCGCGCAGCAGAGCCTGGATCGCCTGTTCGGTCTGACGGTAGTTGCCTTCGCCGAAGTGATGTTCGCGGATCTGGCCCTTGGCGTCGATCAGGTAATGGGCCGGCCAGTAGCTGTTATCGAAGGCACGCCAGATCTTGTAGTCGTTATCGATTGCGACAGGATAGCCGATCTTGAAGTCGCCAACGGCCTTTTTGACATTATCGATCTTCTTCTCGAAGGCGAATTCCGGGGCATGCACGCCGATCACCACCAGGCCCTGGTCCTTGTACTTTTCGGCCCAGGCACGGACGTAAGGGATGGTGCGGATGCAGTTGATGCAGGAATAGGTCCAGAAATCGACGAGCACGACCTTGCCGCGGAGCTGTTCCATGGTCAGTGGCTGCGAATTCAGCCATTCGACGGCGCCATCGAGCGGCGGAGCAGAGCCTTCGACCGGAAGGTCGCTGTGGAAAGGTGTCTTGGCATCGGCAAGGCCGATCATCTTGTCATTGCTTGCAACCTCGGACGGCACGCCGTCGGTTCGCTTCACGTTAAGTTTGTCGAGCACGGCCTGTTCGAAGGACGCCGTGCTGGCATAGGAAAGCTGCGACAGCAGACCAGTGTCGAGACCGAGTGCGATGACGACGACACCTGCAAGCACGGCGGCTCCCAGCCCCTGGCGAATCCGCTCGCTGACGCCAAGCGACTTCTTCATGCCGGCAAAAATCTTTCCACCGACGGAAAGGGCCGTCGCGAGCGAAGTGGCGGCACCTGCAGCATAGGCAAGCAGCAGGAGGGTCGTCTGCAGATTGGCGCCCTGGAGGGCTGCCCCTGTCAGTACCAGACCCAGGATAGGCCCGGCGCAGGGCGCCCAGAGCAGACCGGTCGCGATGCCCAGAATGAGCGCGTTTGCCGCTGTCGGGGCAGAACCGGTCTTGCCGGACGCATTCAGCAGGCGGTTGCCGAAATCGACGACCGGCTGAGTGATGAAAGCAGCGATGCGCAGCGAAATCAGGCTGACGCCGAAGACGGCAAGCAGGGCCAGTGCGGCAAGGCGGCCATATTCATTGGCATTGATCGCCCAGCTTCCGCCGACGGCAGCAAGCGTCGCCACAAGCGCGAAGGTGGCGGCCATGCCGATCAGCATCGGCAGCGTGCTGCGTAGGAAAGGCTGTCCGGCGCGGGCAAAGACGAAGGGAAGGATGGGGAGGATGCATGGACTGAATATGGTCAGCGCCCCTCCGAGATAGGCAATGACAAGAAGGGTCATCATCGTTTCCTTTGAAACCGGGTTACGGGCTCTGGACGGCGATGCGGCTCGACCAGCAACGGGGCCAATCTGGTCGAGGCGATGTATCTCGGATGTGTCCGGTTCGGTGGCAATATGTACCGAAGTGTAGGAAGCGCGCGGATCACGGCTGCGCTATCTTCTCTCCATACCTGCCCCATATCGCCGGGATATTGCCGGCAGAGACGGTCGGCCCAGCACGGAGGATGTCAAGATGGTCAAAGCGGAAGCCATAAAGCTGAAGCGCGCTTATACGGCCAAGGCTGCTACGGATGGCGCCCGATTGCTGGTCGATCGCATCTGGCCGCGCGGCCTCAGCAAGGAGCGCGCTGCACTCGATGCCTGGCTGAAGGATGTGGCCCCAAGCACAGAGCTCCGCCACTGGTTCAATCATGAACCGGATCGCTGGGAGGAGTTCCGCAGGCGCTACACGGAGGAGCTTCAGGACAAGGAAGAGGAAGTGAAGCTCGTGGCCGATTTCGCGAAGAAAGGCCCCGTTACGCTGCTCTATGCCGCTCACGATGACGAGCACAACAATGCCGTCGTGCTTCGTGATTTCCTTATGCACCGCCAGTCCGAGTGAGGCGGCGGAGAATTGTATCAGAACGTATCCAACAGGCCGGATGCTACATCCGCATGCATTAGAACCGGATGCCCGAAATATCGGGGATACATGCCGGCTGTTTTTTTCTGTCATCAACTTGAAAACGGAGAGAGCCAATGTCCAATGAAATCAACCTTCAGCGCCGTCATTTCCTCGGTGTAGCTGCCATCACGATGGCAGCGGCCGAATTCGGCCTGACCAGCGCCGCCGGTGCCCAATCGATGCAGGCTGCCGCGCCGACTGTTAAGGCTGGGACACATACTTCGTTTCAGGCGCTGAAGCAGGTCAAGGCTGGCGTGCTCAACGTTGGCTACGCCGAAGCCGGTCCGGCAGACGGCCCGGTTGTGCTTCTGCTGCATGGTTGGCCCTACGACATCTACAGCTTCGTCGACGTCGCGCCTATCCTTGCCGATGCCGGATATCGCGTCATCATCCCCTATCTACGCGGCTATGGCACGACCGAGTTTCTCTCTGCAAAGACCCCTCGCAACGGCCAGCAGGCCGCCATCGCGACCGATATGATCGACTTCATGGACGCTCTTGACATCGAGCGCGCCGTTATCGGCGGCTACGATTGGGGCGGTCGCACTGCAGATATCATGGCAGCTGTCTGGCCGGAACGCTGCAAGGGCCTGGTCTCCGTCAGCGGCTATCTGATCGGTAGCCAGGAAGCCAACAGGAAGCCCCTTCCGCCGCAGGCCGAGTTGTCCTGGTGGTATCAGTTCTATTTCGCCACCGAGCGCGGCCGCGCCGGCTATGAAGCCAACCGGCACGATTTCGCCAAGCTGATCTGGAAGCTCGCCTCGCCGCAATGGAATTTCGACGACGCGACCTTCGACCGCTCGGCCAAGGCTTTTGAAAACCCCGACCACGTGGCCATTACTATCCACAACTACCGCTGGCGGCTTGACCTTGCCAAGGGCGAAAAGAAGTATGATGCGCTGGAAAAGAAGCTCGCCGCCTTCCCAGTCATCACCGTGCCGACCATCACTATGGAAGGCGATGCCAATGGCGCCCCGCATCCGGAGCCTTCGGCTTATGCCAAAAAGTTCACCGGAAAATACGAACACCGCACCATCACCGGCGGCATTGGGCACAACCTGCCGCAGGAGGCACCGCAGGCTTTCGCCCAGGCCATCCTGGATGTCGATCGCTTCTGAAACCGACTGTCGCTGCCGCGACCAGAATTCCTGTTTCGCGGCAGCCAATTCAGAGTCAAAAAGGGGAATAGCGAGTCTGTCCCCGGGAGCAGCGAGCCTGCTTTGCACCGACCGATAGAGGATCCGAAAGTCTAGAGATGGAGCATGTCGACCATATCCTGATCGTCGATGACGATCGTGAAATCCGAGAGCTGGTTTCGAGCTATCTGACGAAGAACGGTCTCCGCACGAGTGTTGCTGCCGATGGCCGCCAGATGCGCAGCTTTCTCGAGGCCAATACGGTCGACCTCATCGTGCTCGATGTCATGATGCCCGGCGATGACGGGCTTGTACTCTGCCGTGAGCTGCGCGCCGGAAAACACAAGGCGACACCGATCCTGATGCTGACGGCCCGCAGCGACGAGATGGACCGTATTATCGGGCTCGAAATGGGCGCCGACGACTATCTGCCGAAACCCTTTGCCGCCCGCGAACTTCTGGCGCGCATCAAGGCCGTCTTGCGCCGCGCCCGTGCCCTGCCGCCGAACCTGCAGATATCCGAGGCCGGGCAGTGGCTGCGCTTCGGCGACTGGCGCCTCGATACGGTCGGCAGGCACCTCCTCGACAGGCAAGGAACAGAGATTGCGCTGAGTGGTGCGGAATACCGCCTGCTGCGCGTGTTCATCGACCATCCGCAGCGGGTGCTCAACCGCGACCAGCTTCTGAACCTGACGCAGGGCCGTGATGCGGAACTCTTCGACCGCTCGATAGACCTTCTTGTCAGCCGCGTGCGCCAGCGGTTGGGGGATGATGCCCGCGAGCCGACCTATATCAAGACGGTGCGCAGCGAAGGTTACGTCTTTTCCGTTCCAGTGGAGATTGAAGAGGCCAGGTCATGAGTGTGGGAGCTGTTATTCGCTCCAGATTTTGGCCGAACACCCTCAGGGCTCGACTTTTCCTTATCCTCCTGTTGGGTCTGGCTATTGCCTATGGCCTGTCGTTCACCGTGCTCTTCGTCGAGCGGTCCATGTCCGCCAAGGCCATCATGCTTGGTACGCTGGAAAGTGACGTCGCGACCTCGATCGCTGTTCTCGACCGTCTGCCGGCAGACCAGCGAGCCGGCTTGCTCGACCGCTTGAGCCGTGGCAATTATCGCTTCGTACTCGGACCAGGTCTTCCCGGCGTGCCCGACAATTCCAGCAAGGGCAGGGAAATCGGCAGCAGGATCGAAGAAGCGATCGGCGGCACCTATCCGATCCGAATGGAATCCATTCCCGGCGATATCAGCCGGTTGCAGGCGCATTTGACGCTGAGCGACGGAAGCCCCCTGACGATCGACATCACGCCGCGACCTCCCATGCCGATTGCGGCATGGCTGCCCTATGTACTCGCCATACAGATGGTGCTGCTCGTGCTTTGCACATGGTTTGCCGTCCGTCAGGCGATCCGTCCGCTCGGCGCGCTAGCTGCCGCGGCCGATGCGCTCGATCCCAACAAGAAAGGGCCACCGCTCAGCGAGCACGGCCCGAGCGAGGTTGCGCATGCGGCGCGCGCCTTCAACGCCATGCGGGAACGAATTGCGCATTATCTCGAGGAGCGCGTGCAGATCCTGGCGGCTATTTCCCATGACCTGCAGACGCCGATCACCCGCATGCGCCTGCGCGCCGATATGGCCGACGATTCCCTCGAGAAGGACAAGCTGGTGCGTGATCTCGGCGAGATCGAGCGGCTGGTGCAGGACGGGATTGCCTATGCCCGCAGCGCCCATGGCAATGGCGAGAAGTTTTCGCGCATCGACCTCTCATCCTTCATCGACAGCATCGCCTATGATTATCAGGACATGGATAACGCCGTCGCCGTTATAGGCCTCGTGCAGGGTGTCGCATCGACAAAACCCCATGCGCTTCGACGCATTCTGACGAACTTCATCGACAATGCTCTGAAATTTGCCGGTGCCGCCGAAATCGGCGTCGAGCGGAAAGACGAGGGGGCTATCGCCATCACGGTGATGGATCGTGGCCCGGGCATTCCGGATGCCATGCTCGAAGCCGCCATGCAGCCGTTCTTCCGGCTGGAGCAGTCGCGCAACCGCGAGACCGGCGGCACCGGGCTCGGCCTTGCCATCGCTCAGCAGCTGGCCACAGCGATCGGCGGATCGGTGCGGCTCTATAATCGCGAAGGTGGCGGGCTGGCGGCCGAAATCATCATCCGCGCCAACTGAGCTTTTTCACTGATTTGTATATGAAAATGTCTGGATCGGCCGGTGCTACGCTTTGATACATTTCGGCCGATTTGAGAAACATACGGGATACGTCAGATCGTCAAAACCACTCCGTCACCAGATGTCGCGAGCAGCGACAGGAAACGAAGGAGTGCTCACATGACGACGATTGAAAAGGTTCTCTACACCGGTAAGACCCATACCACCGGCGGCCGCGACGGTTCGGCCCGCAGCAGCGATGCGCAGCTCGACATCAAGCTTTCGCCTCCGGGCAGCGCCCAGGCCGGCACCAATCCCGAACAGCTCTTCGCAGCCGGCTGGTCGGCCTGCTTCATCGGCGCGATGGGCCTGGCCGCCGGCAAGCGCAAGCTAAGGCTCCCCGCTGATACTGCTGTCGATGCCGAAGTCGATCTCGGTATGACCGGCGACGCCTATTTCCTGCAGGCGCGCCTGAACATCAGCCTGCCGGGTCTGGAACCGGAAGTGGCCCGCGCCCTCGTCGAGGAAGCTCATCAGACTTGCCCCTATTCGAAGGCGACGCGCGGCAATATCAATGTCGAGCTGAACCTCGTCTAAGGCATCAAGGATAAATCGGATGCAGACTTGTTGCGTCCCCGGAGGCTTCAATGAAAAGGATCGTCATCGGTATTCTGGCCGTAACCGTTTTTGCAGCACCTTGCATCTACGACGTGTTCTCTAACGAACCATCGCCTTTGCTTGGTTTGCTTGCCGCAGCCGCTGTTGCGCCCGGATCCTTATAATCATCGCGATTTCATGTCGCGAAAGGCAAACAGACAAGGCGCCCTCCGAAAGACGGGTGCCTTGTTACTTGAATGGCTGATTTCCAGGCACGCTCATCACGTGACCAGCTAATTCGCCCGTTTCGTTGGACGGACGGTGCGCTGTTCGATCCGGCCAGCGACGGAAAAAATCAGCACATCGACTTCGGCGTCGATTGTTGTTCCATCCAAAAGCCGGACGACGTCATCTATTCCCGACACCGGCTGACCGCCGATTGCGAGCAGGTAGTCACCTTCGCGAAGGCCGGCCCTTGCGGCGGGGCCGCCATCTTCGACACGGCGCAGGCGCACCGTCGTCCGCTGCGGAACGCCCGCTTCAAGCGCAATGCGCCGATGCAGATCGACCGTATCGGCCGCAATGCCGATATATCCGCGCCTGACTTCTCCGAAGCGCAGAATGTCCGATACCACGTGCTTGGCGGTATTCGATGCAACGGCAAAAGCAATGCTTTGCGCACCCTGGATGACGGCGGTGTTGACGCCGATTACCTCGCCCAGGGAAGAAACCAGCGGGCCACCCGAATTTCCGGGGTTAAGGGCAGCGTCGGTCTGGATGATATCCTCCATCAAGCGTCCGCTGGACGCTCGCATCGAACGCCCGAGCGCAGAAACGACGCCGGCCGTGACAGTCCATTCGAAGCCGAGCGGATTGCCGATGGCGATCGCGATGTGTCCGCGCTTCAGCTTTTTGGAATCCGCAAGCTGTGCCCAGGCTCCGGACCAATCATTGGCCCTGATAAGAGCGAGGTCGGTGTCTTCATCCCGGCCGAGGACCCTGCCTTCGACAACCGTACCCTCGGGCGTCTTGATGGTGACGGCTTTTGCATCGCCGACCACGTGGTTGTTGGTGACGACGAGACCATCAGGAGAGATGGCGAAGCCGGAACCGTGGCCGGCCCGTCCACCGACGCGTTCGATCCGGCTGACAGCCGGACCGACCGTGTCGACGGCGTTTGACACCGTTTCAGAATAGGCATCCAGCAGCCCGGCATCGGACGACGGCTGAATGTCACGATCAATGAATCCCATGAAATCTCCTCCGACGCGTGAAGCGTCGACGTTGAGGAACGGCAGCGACTGCTGATGGCAAAGGGCTGTCAGTTCGACAGGTGAACAATGGAGATATCAGGTGAGGCTTGCGGGCTTATCTTTCAAGAGACGCGCCGCAATGCTCCGCGAAAGGCGTTGGGGCTCAGCATGAGACCGCGTATGGTGCCGACAATCCCGGAACCGTTCCATCTGAGTAGACCAGTTTTCCGCGGCAGAAGGTTGCCCTCAGCCGTGGAAGACGACCGCGTTCAGCGATGACAAGATCGGAACGCAGGCCAACTTCGATCGCGCCACGATCTGTAAGCCCGAGCGCCGTCGCTGGGTTAGCGCTGACGAGCGCCACAGATGCCGGCAGCCCGCCCGATCCAGCTTCTGCAAGCGCGATGGCGGCCGGCAGTACGGTGGCGGGGTGGTAATCGCTCGCCAGAATGTCGAGGACGCCGTACTCGTAGGCCTCTCGGGCAGAGAGATTTCCCGAATAGGACAAGCCGCGAAGCGCGTTCGGCGCCCCCATTGCTGTTGCCAGTCCAAGTTTGCGGGCTTCCTGCGCCGCCGCCATCGTCACTGGAAATTCGCTGATGCGTGCACCCAGTCCCTCGACGATCGCAACCTTTTCGATGCTGTCATCGTCGTGGGAGGCGATGATGACGCCATGATCGCGCGCGGTGGCAGCGATTGCCTCCAGATTGTCGACTGCATCATTGTTTTGGGCTCGGTATTCGATGCGCTCTCGCACGCGACGGGCAGCCTGTTCAAGCGTGATTTTGTTGTTGCGGGCAATCGTCTCGATATGCCGCTCGACATCGCGATACTGGCCCTGTCCTGGCGTGTGGTCCATCAGCGACACGAGGTCGAGGGCGCCGGCCCGCAGCAGATCTTCGATCACGGCGCGGGCATGAGTGAAGGTGATTTCGAAGCGCGCATGGACCCTGTGGTCGACAAGAAGATCACTTTTTCGGAGCTGAATCAGGGTCTGGATAATCGAACGCGAATGTTCTTCCGATCGGACGTTGCCGTAGCCGGTATTACCGTGGAAAGAAAGCGCCGCAAAGGCGGTGGTGATGCCATTGCCGGCGAGTTTCTTGTCGAGTTCGAAGAGGCCGAGCTCCAAAGGAAAGCGCACATTCAGACGCGGCTCGATCTCGCGCTCGATCATGTCTCCATGCATGTCGATAAAACCGGGAAGCAGCAGCCTGCCGCTGCCATTGATGTCGGCAGAAGCCGCAGGGTCTTCCCTGATTTCCGCGATCAGGCCGCCTTCGATCCTGACTGCGCCGCGAGGTATAACCCTATCGCGCAGCACGATTTCGAAATCACTTAGCCACATTCTCCGCTCCATCCATCCTAGATCTGTCGGATCTGCCGATGCGACGACCTAGCCTGTTACGCTGCTGCGATGACGAAACATGTCAGCAAGATCATTGATCCGCAGGCGCCTCGTCGAAAACGACCGGTTACCGGCAAGCGCTTTCGTCTAATCGAGTGCCGCATAGGGTGCAGGAGATGCAGGGGCAGTTTCTACCGCTCTCTAGGAAATGTCAGATTAGTGACTGTCATGTCACCATCTGACATTTCCCACGTGATCAATAAAAAAACCTATGCAGATTATGCATCCTATGCAGGTCAGAGTGGACCATCCATGATCGCTAACGTGCGCTCCTTCTGCGGGCTGCTATTGCGGATGTCGGCTCAGTTTGACGTGGCTGCAAGTCGCGGCGGCTGTGACCGGCACGAACAGGCTTTTCGCACGTCTGCGCAATGGAACTCAGACCGCGTAAGGATTTGCAGCCGGAGTCGTGAACCAATGCGCGCCGTCTTCTGCCATATAGATGTGATCTTCGAGGCGAATGCCGAATCTGCTGGGGAAGACAATCATCGGCTCGTTCGAAAAGCACATGCCTGGGGCCAGCGGCGTTCCGTTGCCTCGGACGATATAGGGCGCCTCGTGGATTTCGAGGCCGAGACCATGACCGGCGCGATGCGGTAGGCCGGGCAGGCAGTAGTCCGGACCGAGGCCATGGTGTGCAAACTTGTTGCGGGCGGCCATATCAAGGCTTTCGCATGGCGCGCCGAGTTTTGCCGCATCGAAAACGACCTGCTGGCCTTCGCGCTCGATCGCCCAGGCGCGTTCGAATTCGCCATTGCCTTCGTTGAGCATATAGGTGCGCGTCAGATCCGAATGATAGCCGTCGAGGCGGCAGCCGGTGTCGACGAGAATGACATCGCCCGACTTCAGGATCTGTTCACCATCTGCACCATGCGGCAGCGCGGTTGCCTCACCGAAGGAGACGATGCAGAAGGTCGAGCCGCCGTCGGCGCCTGCCGCCCGATGCTGCTGATCGATGAAGCGAACCACCTCCGAAGCCGCGGTGCCGGGTGCGAGCGTATCGCGGACCTTGCGGTGAATATCCAGCGTGATGCCCATCGCATGCTGGATGAGCGCGATTTCCGCCGGCGATTTGATGGCACGCAGCGCGCGGATGAGAGGTCCGCCGTCGATGAGACGCGCAGCGCCTATCTGTTCGGTGAAGGCATGGTAGAAGGCAAGCGGCAGTGCGTCGTCGAGGGCGAGTTTGCCTGTTGGCCCGGCTAGCCGCGAGACGAGCGCCGCCGGGCTTTCCTCTTCTTCCCAGACGGCGATCTCACCCGGCAGATGCGGGAGCATTTCGACACGGCTGCGCTCGAAACCGGGCACGATATAAATCAGCTTATCGTCAGTCATGAGCGCGCCGAGCAGGCGTTCGCTCAGGTGCCAGACGAGGCCGGTGAAATAGCGTAAGCTCTCAGTCGGGCCGAGCAAGGTGGCAGCGATGCCTTGCGCCTGCATGCGTTCGCGCAGGCGCGACAGGCGGCTCTGCCTTTCTTCATCTGTGATGGCTGCGACGGGATGGGACCAGGCTTGGAGAGACACGCTATATATCCGTGATTTTTGCCGAAATTAGATGCTTGATTCCAGCATAGGGCAATTGTAGGCACTGTGTCGACAAACAATCTACAGGATTTGACCATGCTCGTCAGCGAATACACGATCCCCGGCGTCCATGTCCGCGACCATCTCGTCGACGTGCCGCTCGACTGGAAAAAGCCGGATGGCGTATCGATCAAGGTCTTTGCGCGCGAGGTCTGCGATCCCACGCGTAAACAGGAAAAACTGCCCGTCCTGCTGTTCCTGCAGGGTGGTCCTGGCGGCAAATCACCGCGTCCGGTCGGCGGCGGCCCCTCGTGGCTTGGCGAAGCGCTGAAGAATTACCGCGTCGTGCTGCTCGATCAGCGCGGCACCGGACGAAGCACCCGCATCGAGAGCGCCACGATGGCCGCCTTTGCGGATGGGAAGGCAGGGGCCGATTATCTCAGCCGTTTCCGTGCAGACAACATTATTGCCGATTGCGAGCATATCCGGAAGAGCGTGTTTGGCGGGGTACGCTGGGAGACGCTTGGCCAGAGTTATGGCGGCTTTCTGACGTTGACCTATCTGTCGCAGGCCCCGGAGGGACTGGCCGCCTGTTATGTCACCGGCGGACTGGCCGGGCTTTCCGCAACAGCCGATGACGTCTATCGCCGCACCTATCCGCGCGTCGCGGCCAAGAACCGGGAATATTATCGGCGGTATCCGGCTGATCGCGATCGCATCGCCCGTATCGCCGAGCGCATTGCCGCCGATGATGTCAGGCTTCCGGATGGTGATCGCCTGACGGTGCGCCGGCTGCAGACGATCGGCATCGATTTCGGCATGGCGCCGGGTTACGAGAATGTGCACTGGCTGGTGGACGAGGCCTTCTCCGATCAGGAGGAGACACGCTTTTCAGATGCCTTCCTGGCCTCGGTCATGTCGCTGACCTCTTATGACGGAAATCCAATGTTCGCGGTGCTGCAGGAAAGCATTTACGGGCAGGGTAAGACTGCAACGGGTTGGGCCGCGGAGCGCATCCGATCGGAATTTGTCGAATTCGGTGAAGAGAGCCGGCCGCTCTATCTGACCGGCGAGATGATGTATCCGTGGATGTTTGAGGAAATCCGCTCGTTGCGGCCGTTCCGCGATGCCATGGAGGCGCTGGCGCGTTGCGACGGGTTCGAGCCGCTCTACGATACTGCGCGGCTGTCATCGAGCGAGATCCCGGTCGCTGCGGCGGTCTATTTCGACGATATGTATGTCGATGCCGAGCTGTCGCTCGCAACCGCCCGTGACGTCGGCAATGTCAGGACCTGGGTCACGAATGAATTCGAACATGACGGCGTGCGCCAGTCGCCAGCCGTCTTCACACGTCTCAGGCAGATGGTGCGTGATCGCGGCGGTCCCCTCGGATAATCCGAGGGGCCTTCATCTCGGGTGTGCTCGCGGGCCTGCCAGACGTCAGGCCGAAAGCGACCTGCCGCCGATGGGATCGAAGAGGTGCATACGGTTCATGTTGAAGGAGAGCGGCATTTTCGTGCGCGGACGCGGATCGCTCTCCGGATCGACATTAGCGCATATGCCGACCGAACCGATGTCGAAATAGATCATTGTTTCCGGCCCCAGCGGCTCCACCAGATCGATATCAGCCTCGATGGTTTCAAAGCCGGGTTTCTGCGCCAGGCTTGATATCGATTCAGGCCGGATTCCGAAGATGACCGGCTTGCCGGCATGCGCCAGGTATTCCTGAGCCCGCGTCACTGGAACCGCAAGCCGGCTGCCGTCTTCCAGGATGACGACCAGTCCATTGCCGTCGGCCTCGAGCGATGCGTTGAGGAAGTTCATCGACGGCGAGCCGATGAAACCGGCCACGAACTGACTGACAGGATTATGGTAGAGTTCCTGCGGCGGACCGGCCTGCTCGATAATGCCGCCATTCATGACGACGACGCGATCGGCCATGGTCATCGCCTCGACCTGATCGTGGGTGACATAGACGGTCGTGGTCGGCAACAATTGGTGCAGGCGCTTGATCTCGGTACGCATCTGCACCCGCAGCTTGGCATCGAGGTTGGAAAGCGGTTCGTCGAACAGGAAGACCTTGGGATTGCGTACGATGGCGCGGCCCATCGCGACGCGTTGGCGCTGCCCGCCCGACAGTTGGCCGGGGCGCCGAGACAGGAGTTCGGTAATATGCAGCGTCTCAGCGGCACGGCTGATGCGCTCGTCGATCTCCGTTTTCGGCAGCTTCTGCTGTTCGAGGCAGAAGGAGATGTTTTCCCTGACACTCATGTGCGGATAGAGCGCGTAGTTCTGGAACACCATAGCAATGTCGCGCTTGCCGGGGCCAAGCCGGTTGACGACCTGATCGCCGATGACGATATCACCGCCGGTGATATGCTCCAGTCCAGCGATCATGCGCAGCGTCGTCGATTTGCCGCAGCCGGACGGGCCGACGAAGACGACGAATTCGTTGTCCTCGATATTGAGGTTGATGCCGCGCACGGCTTCGTAGATGCCGTAGGATTTGACCACGTTGCGCAGTTCAAGGCGTGCCATTGCGATCTCCCTACTTCTCGTGCAGCCAGACGGCCATCGCGCCCGGCTCTCTGTTTGCCCAAAGATGATAGGGGATTGCCCTGAAACGTCTCGGCTTCAGCGCCGGCGGCTCTGTGCGATAGAGTGTTTCCCGCCAGTCGGATGCATCGGCTTCCAGCGCATCGCCTTCAAGAACCGTGGCCCCGCCGAGAAGCGTGTCGTCGAAGATTGCGACAATCTCGCCCTGCGAGGGCAGCCTCAGCCGTTGCGGCTCCGTGCCGAGATCGGCTTCCTCGACGCAGAAGATCACCGGGCCGCGCCGTAGCGCAAAACGGCCATTGTCTTCGGTTGCGGCCGGATGGGCATAAAGCCGGTCGACAGGCATATCGAAGGAGAGGCGAACCTCGTCGCCATCCTTCCATTCGCGTTCGATTGCCGCATAGCCCTTGCTGATATCGAGCTTGATCGCCCCGCCATTGACGAAGGCCTCGGCATCGCGGCACCAGCCGGGAATGCGCAGGCGCAGCGTGAAACGCTTCGGCTGTTCGAGGCCGAGCGAGATCCTGACGTCGCCATTCCACGGATATTCCGTCTTCTGCGTCAGGCGCAGGAAAGTATTGCCGACCGAGAGTTCGGCGGCGTTTTCGCCGTAGAGATGGATTGCCACCTCATCAGCTTTGGTCGAGTAGAAGTACTGGCCGAGCGAGGTGATGAAGCGGGCGATATTGGTCGGGCAGCATGGGCAGTAGTGCCACTTCCAGCGGCGGTTCTGGCCGTGGCTTTCGAGCACGTTCTCATAGAAATAATGCTCGCCGTCGCGCGAAATGCCTGACAGTGCGCCGTTGTAGAGCACGGTTTCGAGCTTGTCGGTAAATTTGCTGTCGAGCTCGACCTGCGCCATGCGATGGCTGAAGAAACCGAGCGCAACGGCAGCGCAGGTTTCGGCATAGGCCGTTTCGTTCGGCAGATCGTATTCGCGGGTAAAGCCCTCGTTCGAAGCCGAGGGGCCGAGGCCGCCGGTGACATAGAGCTGACGTCCCACCAGATTGTCGAACAGCCGGTCGCAGGCGCTTTTCAGGCTCTCGTCGTCGTTTTCGAAGGCAAGGTCGGCCATGGCGGAGAACAGGTACATGGCGCGCACGGCGTGGCCGACGACCTGCGTCTGCTCGCGCACCGGCATATGGGCCTGGCTGTAGGCATAGGTCTGAAAGACGTAGCTGGCCGGGTCTTCGCCGCGCTTGCGCGCCTCTTCGTCGTAATAGGAGGGCATCTGACCGCGCTCGTCGACGAAATAGGTGGCAAGCTTTAGATGCCGGGGATCCCTCGTCACGCGGTAGAGCTTGACCAGCGCCAGCTCGATTTCCTCATGCGCATCATAGCCGCGCAGCTTGCCCGGCTCGCGGCCGAAGGTGTCGATGATGTGATCGACGGCGCGGATCATCACGTCAAGGAAGCGACGCTTGCCTGTCGCCTCGAAATAGGCGACGGCGCCTTCCAGCAGATGTCCCATCGAATACATTTCATGCAGGTCGCGCAGGTTGGTCCAGCGCTTTTCCGGCTCGCGGCGGATGAACCAGCTGTTGAGGTAACCGTCGGCCATCTGGCCGTATTCGAGCTTTTCGACGATCGCGTCGATCTTCGCCTCGATGTCAGGGTTCGGACTGTTCTTCAGCGTGTAGCTCGCTGCCTCGATCCATTTGCCGAAATCGGAATCGAAGAAATGCTGCATCGACAGGCCACTCGGCTGGATGGGCCGCGCCAGCGGGCCGGCCGGCTTGTCGAAGTCGAGCACTTCGAGGAAGCCTTCCTCATCGAGCCGCATATGCTGGGTTGGAATGGTCACGTCGCGGACAGTCTCCGTCCAGCTCTTCCAGAAGCCGCCATTGAAGGCGACGCGGGTGTGGTCGGCCGGCACGTATCGGTCGATCGGGGATCGTGACGGGGATTTCTGGGCGATGGGCATGGGAACTCCTTGAGCGGGCGGGCCGCTTTTCATTTCACGGCGCCGGCCGTCAGGCCGCGCACGTAGTAGCGTTGAAGAAGAAGGAAGAGGATGATGCAGGGGATCATGGTGACCGCGATACCCGCCTGCAGCGCACCCCAGTCGATGATGCCGTAGAGGCCCGAAGACACGTTCACCAGCATGATCGGCAGCGTGAACTTGTTCTGGTCCGACAGGAAGATGAGCGCCGCCAGGAACTCGTTCCACGAATTGAGGAAGGCAAACATCGCCACCGTCGCGACACCGGGCAGCGCAATCGGCAGCATGATGCGGCGCAGGATTGTCGCCTGCGAGGCGCCGTCGATGCGGGCCGCTTCGATCAGCGCCTTTGGTACGGCATCGAAGGCATTGCGCATCATGAAGACGGAGAACGGCAGCTGGAAGGTGACATAGATCAGCACCAGGCCGAACAGGTTGTTCTGCAGGCCGAGCAGCTTCAGGATCAGGAACAGCGGCGTCAGGATCGACTGGAACGGGATCATCATCGTTGCCATGATCAGCACGAAGAGGATCGACTGACCGGGAAACCTGAATTTGGAGAAGCCATAGCCGGCCGGCACTGAGACGACGACCGTCAGCACGACCGTGCCGATGGCGATCATCACCGAATTGGCGGCGTAGACATACCAGCCGGCGCCGACATTCTCGAGCCGCCGGTAATTCTCCAGCGAGAAGGTCTTGGAAAACAGCGCAGCCGGATTGGCGAGCGCCTCGGCTGCCGGCTTGAAGGAATTCGCTAGCGACCAGACGATCGGCATGATGAAGAAGATCGCGAGCAGGATCGATACGAGCAGGAAGAGCAGGTAGCCGGCCTGGCCGTCACGCGGATTATTATTTGTATTGGATTGGGTCGAGGTCATTAGCCTTCCTCCGGGCGCTCGCGCAACAGCACGAATTGAATGGCGCTGATGGCGACCAGCACGATCAGCAGCGCAAAGGAGAGCGCCGAACCGTAGCCAAGCCGATAGGACGAGAAGGACGCCAGGTAGATCGAAAATACCGCAGAGATCGTGCTGTTTTCCGGCCCACCCTGGGTGATGATGAAGAACTGGTCGAAGGCAAGCATGGAGGAGGTGACGTTGAGCACCAGCGCCAGCACCAGCGAATTGCGCATCAGCGGCAGGGTAATGCGGCGAAAGCGGTTAAAGACGCTGGCGCCATCGATCTTAGCGGCCTCGATGACATCGTTGGAAATGCCCTGCAGGCCGGTCAGCAGGATGACCATGGTGAAGCCGGCGGTCTTCCAGACGACCATCAGGACGACCACGGCCATCGCCGGCCAGAAGCTTTCGAGTGGTCGCGGTGCCGAGCTGATCAGCCCAATACCGCGCAGAACCTGCGCGAAGACGCCGCTGTCAGGATTGAGCAACCACATCCAAAGGGTGGAAGCTGCCCCGAAGCCGATGACGACAGGCATGAAGAAAATCGTGCGAAAGAAGCCGGCCGAGCGCAGCGGGCGATCGACGAGCAGTGCCAGCGGAAAGGCCACCACGAAAATCGCCGCCGTTACGAGCGCGGTGTAGAGCATCGTGAAGCCCAGCGAATGCCAGAGTTGCATGTCGCCCAGGAGCTCGCTGTAATTGGCGAGGCCGATGAATTTCTTCCGCCCGAGCAGCGGCCAGTTGTAGAAGCTCATCCATATCGTCATGGCGAGCGGAATAAGAAACAGCACCAGGATGAAGAGGAAGCCGGGCAGGATGAAGGCCAGCCCCAGCCAGCCCTTCGGCTCCGGCTCCCCGGAGATCGGCTGTTTGATACCAGTTGTCGGTGTGTCGACCACTATTTTTCCTCGAAGATTTCAAACCCGCATGTCGGCAATCCGGGAGGAAGCGGGGCGGATGGCCGCCCCGCTTCGGTACAATTACGGATTGGTGCGGTCGAGGATCTTGGTGAAGTCGCTCTGCGCCTTCTTGATCGAACCATCGACGTCGTCGCCGAAGATCGTGCCCTGGATCAGGTTGAGGAACGGGCCGGTGCGGCTCACGAACAGCTCATCCGAGGAGAACGTGTAGGGCGTACGTGCCTTGGCCAGGATGTCGTAGGCGATGAGATTGCGCTGATCGAACTTGGCATAGGCTTCCTTGGCCAGGTCCGTGCGCGACGGCATGCCGGATTCCTGGGTAATGTAGACCTGCTGCTCGGGTTCCATGTAGAATTTGACGAAGTCGAGCGCGACCTTCTTCTTCCCCTCGCTGATGCCCTTGATGAGCGCCACCGTATCGCCGCCGGCAAAGCTCGATGCGCCGCCCTTCGGGCCTGGGATCGGGGCGACCGCGAACTTGACGTCGGGATATTTGCTGGTCAGCAGGTTGACGATGTAGGAGCCGGTCATGAGGATGCCGACCTTGCCGGAGGCGAAGGCTTCGACGGCGTTGTTACCATTGCCCGAACGCGAGGTCGGATGGATGGCGCCTTCCTTCCACATGTCGCGATAGGCGGCGATGGTGTCGCGCATCGCCGGCGTGTCGACCGTGGCGGTGCGGCCGTCATCGGAGAGCACGTCGGCATTGGCGGCCCAGAGATGCGGCAGGAAGTCGTAGATCAGCCAGCTGCCGGAATTGGCGACGAAGTAGAAGCCGTAGGTTTCCTTGTCGAGCGCATGGATCTTCTTTGCGTCGGTAGCGATCTCTTCGAGCGAGGCTGGCGCCTTCTCCGGATCGAGGCCGGCCTTCTTGAAGAGGTCGGTATTGTAGGCGATGATCGAGGCATCGGGCAGCGCCGGTACGCCGTAGACCTTGCCGTCATAAGTGGCGAGGCGGATATGCGACGGGCTCAGCGCCGCCGAATACGGCAGGCTCTTGACGAAATCGCTGATGTCTTCAAGGCTGTCATTGGCCGCGAAAGTCGGCAGGTAGATCAGGTCGAGGACCGCGCCATCAGGTGCTGCGCCACCGGCAATCGCGGCACCGAGCTTCGGAACCATCTGCTCGGCGGTGATCTGGGTGACGTTAACCTTGTCGGAATGCGAGGCGTTGTATTTTTCAGCCAGGCCCTGAAGCACGGCGCCCGAAGACGTCCGCACCCATAGCGTGATTTCTTCGGCGCTGGCGAGAGAAGAGCTCGCCAGCAGCGCAACGGCGGCAATGGTGGTTTTCAAATGTAACATGCGGGTTCCCCTTCTCTTATGCGAGGCTCCTCTGCCTCGAGACAAAGACGACGTTAAAGGAGAAAATTTTTTATGTCGACAGGCTGTATGCATGAAAAGGCCATGTTTTTGTTAAAACCTTTTAGCAACTAAATTATTTCTGCTAAAAGGTTTTAACAAGCCAGTTGAACGGGTGGGATTTTGAAGGAATCAAGCGGCGGCCGGCATACGATCCGTGACGTGGCGAAGGCTGCGGGCGTGAGTATTTCAACGGCCTCGAACGCGCTGAACGGTACCGGGCGGACCAATGCTGAGACGCGCGAAAAGGTGAGAAGGATCGCCGAGGAGATCGGATTCCGTCCGAATGCTCTCGCGCGTGGGTTGTTGACCAAGCGCAGCCACGCGATCGGCATGCTGACCAACGATACCTATGGACGTCTGACACTACCGATGGCATCAGGCGTGTCGGAAGTGCTGGTCGACCATGGTGTCTCGCTCTTCCTCTGCGCCACCAATAACAATCCGAGGCTTGCGAAACTACACCTCGAAGCGCTGCTCGACCGGCAGGTCGACGGGATCATTTTCACCGCGACGCGTATCGACCTCGAGCCGCCGCCGGAACTGACCAAGCTGCGTATCCCGGTCGTCTATGTTTTCGCGCAGGGGCCGTCGGACAGCGTCAGCTTCCATCCCGATGATGCCCAGGGCGCGCGGCTTGCGGTCGAACATCTCCAGCGCCTCGGCCGCTCGCGCATCCTTCACATCACCGGCGAGCAGAATTATCGCGCCGCCTGCATTCGCGCCGAGGCCTACCGGGAGCTCGCCGGGCCGACGGCCGAGGTCATGTTCGGCGACTGGTCGGAAGAATGGGGACATGCGGCGATCGAGACTGTCTTCTCGCGATCCGGTGCAAAACCGGACGCGATCTTCTGCGGCAGCGACGAGATTGCCCGCGGCGTCATTGATGCGTTGCGCGACAGAAACATCTCCATCCCCGACGATATCGCGGTCGTCGGTTTCGATAATTGGGAGGTCGTCTCACGGCAGACGCGTCCGCCTTTGACGACGGTCGATATGGAGCTCAAGGAGCTCGGTCACCGGGCGGGACTTGCGATCCTGGGCCTATCGAAAGGCGAGACGGTCGCACCCGGTGTTGAGAGATTGCCCTGTACACTTGTCATTCGCCGTTCCGCTGGCCAACCCGGCCAGGCCTGAGGTCAGCCAGTTCTGGCCGATCATCTATACGCGCGCTGCCTGATTGGTCTCGCTCTTGATCCCGGCTCTGTTGTCAGTTCCGCGCGACTTCAGCGCTTTCGTCAGACATAAGGCCGCAATGATAACTGGCAAGCAGACGAGATAAGCGACCCTGATGCCCGCGTGTTCAGCGACAAACCCGAGCAGCGGGGGTGCCAGAAAGAAGACGACGAAGGACATCTGCCCGAGGGCCGCGACATTCAGATGGGCCGGACGATCGGTCCGCTGGGCTGCCGCGGAAACCGCCAGAGGGTAGACTGCGCTGCAGCCGCCGCCCATGAGCGCGAAGCCGAGCAGCGCAACATAAGGGTGTGGCGCGAGCCAGACGGCGCAGAGGCCCCCCACGGAGAGAATCAGCAGAAAGGTCGCGACAGCACGCGCGCCAAATCGATCGACCAGCGGATCGACGAACAGCCGCGCCACGGCCATGAAGAATGTAAACAGCGTCAGCCCAAGGCCGCCGATAAAGGGCTCGGCTGCGAAGGCATCGCGCATATAAATGGCTGACCAGTCGATGCCAGCGCCTTCCACGAGAAAGGCGGCAATGCCGATCACGCAGAGCGGCATCAGCCCCCATGTCGGCAGCGCGATGCTCGGACCTTCTACATGTTCACCCTCGTCACGAGCCGGCGCATTCTTGATGCCCGAAATAACGATAGTGCCGACGATCAGAACGAAGGTGAATGTCAGTGCGAGGTGGAGATGCATGGGCACGCCCGCTTGACGAACGGCCGAGCCAACGAGCGCGGTCAGGAAGAAGCCAAGGCTCCAGAAGCCATGCGCCCTGTTCATCACGCCGCGATCGAGCTGGGCTTCGATACGATCGATCTCGACATTGAGATTGATCTCCAACGCGCCTGCCAGCAGGCCTTCGCAGAGAAGAATGAAGAAAACCAACCAGGCGGCGTTGGCCCAGGGGATGGTTGCCAGCAGAGCGGACGTACCGAGCACCGTCAGAAACGCCGTCTTGCGCGCACCGAACTGTGCAATGAGCGGGGACGCGAAGGTCAGGGAAATCAGCGCACCGATCGCCGCACCGATCAGCGTGAGGCCGAGTTCGGACTTGTTGACGCCCAGCGCATCTTGAAGGTCAGGCAATCGCGAGAGCAATGCTCCCATCGATATGGCGAAGAGAAAGAAGCAGACATAGATCCGGTGTTGCGGCTGGATGTGCATTCGATCGCTCCGGGATGTGATCGGTTCGGGAGTTGGACCTCAGTCGCAACGACGGCGAAAAGGACAATTTCGAGTGGCATTTCCGAGATATATCTTGTTGGCGATTACCGCAACAACAACCTTAACTGGTTTCTAAGGGATTTGCGGACTCTGCCAGGCCATGCAGGGACGCAAGCCATCAGCCGCACAAATGCCGCTTGAGATCGCACACCTGTCTTGGATAGACGCTTTGCCATATGAGCCCTGGAGCTGCCAGAAATGCTCGGCAGCGCCAAGTATTCGTATCTGTTGATGGAAGGACCGTCACCCGCCTCAGGATGTCTTCGGCGCCTTGCTGAGCTCATCCATTTACAGGGAGCTGGTTTCGAAGTCGACCAAGCGATGGAAATGGACGCAATCTATGCGAGATAAAGCCCAGCTTGCTAACACTGGCGACGATACTTGCCTGCGGATCGCATGCATAATGTTGACCATTCAAAATTAAGTAAAAAACAAGTTTTCCTCTCAAGACAGGCGCTTTTCGGTCTTGGCGTCGAAGAGATGCAGTTTGCTGAGATCCGGCATCATCCTGACGGTGTCGCCGGCCTGCAGGGAAAGGCGCTCCCGCACCGTGGCGACAACCGGATCCGATCCAAGCCTGGCATTAATCTGGGTTTCGGCTCCGGTGGGCTCGATCACCGCCACCTCGACGCTCACGCCGTCCGGATTGACGGATAGATGTTCCGGGCGAATGCCATAGATCACCTCCGAGCCTCGCGCTGACGAAGCACTTTCCGGCAGCGGCAGGCGCGCGCCACCATCGGCAATGAATTCCAACGGTCCCGAATTGCTGATCTTGCCCTTGATGACATTCATGCCCGGTGAGCCGATGAAGCCGGCGACGAAGAGATTGGCCGGCCGGTCGTAGAGATCGAGCGGTGAGCCGATCTGTTCGACGTAGCCGTCGCGCATCACCACGATCCGGTCCGCCATCGTCATGGCTTCGATCTGATCGTGCGTGACGTAGACCGTTGTCGTTTGCAGTCGCTGGTGCAACTGCTTGATTTCCGAGCGCATCTGCACGCGAAGCTTCGCATCGAGATTGGACAGCGGCTCATCGAAGAGGAAGACTTGCGGCTGGCGGACGATCGCGCGGCCCATGGCGACGCGCTGACGCTGGCCGCCGGAGAGATTTCTCGGGTAGCGGTCGAGCAAATGTTCGAGACCGAGGATCTGCGCGGCGTCACGGACGCGACCTCGGATCTCACCCTTCGGCGCCTTCGCCAGTCGCAGCGAAAATCCCATATTCGCCTCGACGGTCATATGCGGATAAAGCGCATAGGACTGAAAGACCATGGCGATGTCGCGCTCCTTCGGCGCCACGTTATTGACGACGCGGCCGCCGATCGACACCTTGCCGCCAGAAATCTCTTCAAGCCCCGCGATCATGCGCAGCAAGGTTGACTTGCCGCAGCCGGAAGGGCCGACGAGGATGACGAATTCCCCGTCGCGGATGTCGATGTCGACCCCATGCAATACCTCGAAGTGACCATAGCTCTTGCGGACATTCGCCACGTTTACGGACGCCATAACTGTCTCCGGCTAGAAAACTGATATCGATCTGCACTCGCTCACCCGGAGCGATATGCGGTGATGAACGCGCCTGCTATCGGGGCGCCGTTGCGGCAGCGTAAGGCGCCAGCGCTGCATCGATAGCGGCGAGGCAGAGTTCGCGAGCATTCGGTGCGATGCGTTTCTCCACCACGTCGGGATAGAGGCGAGCAAGATGCTGGCTGATCAGCGTTTCCGGGATAGTGTCGGGAAGCAGGGCAAACAGGCGTTCGACCGCCGCTGCCGCACGCGCATCGGGCCAGTAATAGCGGATGCGGTCACTATAGCTGAAATGCCGCTGCAGGCGCTGTTCCTCGGCCGTACCGCCGTAGTGGCCGGCCCAGTGGCCGGGCTCGGCGAGCATGATCTCTTCCATAGTCGCTTTCAGCCCACCAGCGCCCCTGTCTCCGGCTAGAATGGCAGCGATCGCGTCGAGGCCATAGAGGGCTTCGCGCAATGCGAAAGTGAGCCCAGGGCCGACTTTAAGGATCGCAAATCCGCCATCGACGAGCGCCGAAAGCGAAGCGGCCGGTTGATAGTCAGTGGAATGGGCTTCGAACAGCAGACCCTTCATCTCATCGAGTGCCGAGATCAGCATCTGTGCACGATCCGGCTTGTAGAGCGCGACATTGGCGTTGCCGAATTCGACGCCCGGCTGGACGACGATGGCGATAACGCGCTCCAGTGCCGCACCGACGCCGGCTTTCGTAAATGCCTGGCGATGAACATCAAGCGTGCTCAAAGCGGCTTCCGGTCGCGTGACCTCGAGTTCGTCCAAAGCATGCGTTGCGCCGCCCGGCGGCGGCACTTCGGTACCGACGACATAGACCGGTAAGCGAGCACCGATGCGGTTGGCAGCATCTTCCGCCGCCCTCGCCAGGCGCGCTGCCCTTGCGGCAGTCAGCTCGTCGGCAAGTGCGACCGGCTCACCGGCGCATCCCATCGACGTATCGAGATGCAGCTTTTCGAAACCGGCCTCGACATAGGCCGTCACCATGGCTTCGGCTCGCGCCATGGCATCCTCGGCGCCGAGCTTTCTCCACGGGTTCGGGCCGAGATGGTCGCCGCCGAGTATGATGCGACTGGTGGGAAAACCGATACTCCCTGCAATCTGCTCGATGAAAGCCCGGAAGTCCGCCGGCGTCATGCCGGTATAGCCGCCTTCCTGATTGACCTGGTTGCAGGTCGCCTCGATGAGGACCGCTTCTCCCTGCAGGGCCGCACATCGCAACGTCGCTTCGATCACAAGCGAATGGGCGGAGCACACCGCTGTGATGCCGCGCGGCAGGGGCAGCTCCCTTCCGCCGAAAAGTTTTGCCAGGGCGATCCGGCGGTTCTGGTCGATTGCGGTGCTCATACCAGTGTCACGACCTTGGTGAGGTGGCGTGGCGAAACGGTGTCGATGTGGCGCGCCTGCGCGGCGCGTTCGCCGAGGATCTGCAGGGCCGGCAGGACGACGAGACCGGCGAGCGACAGGTCGACATCGACGGGAAGCTCCAGATCGCCGGGGCCGCCGAGACCGATGACGACAGCCCCCTTCTCGCGCAGTTCGCCGACAAGCTTGGCCTCGGCTTGTCTCTGGTCCGAGCTGTAAAGCATGACGGCTGCCGTCTTTTCGTCGACGAGGCTGATCGGTCCGTGGCGATATTCGAGCGGATGAAAGGCCTGAGTCATCAGTTGGCTCATTTCCATCAGCTTGAGGGCGCCTTCGAGGGCGATGCCGAAAAGCGGCCCGCCGCCCAGGAAGACGAAGTGCGAGCGATCCCTGATGATATCCGGTAGCGCGGCATCGAGCGCGTTCGCCAGCTTTTGAGCCGATGCGACGACCGAGGCCGGGACGGTCTGGCCGATCATCTGCAGGCTCAGCAACACCATGAGGCTTGCTGAAACCGTCATGACGATGCCTTCGTCGGGATGGGTCGGAGAGCAGATCAGCTGGTCGCAGTTTTTCGCAAGCGTGCTTTCGGGCTCGACCGTCACGCCAGTCACGAAGGCGCCTGCGGCGCGGCTCGCCGTGGCGGCGGCAACCGTTTCCGTCGTTTCGCCGCTTCGCGAGAGCGCAACCACATGCGTCTTTTGCCATTCCGGCCAGAAGGATGAGGGTCGGTTCAGCCACTCCGCGCCGGGAACTGCGATCGCCTTGCGCTTGAGGCTATTGGCATAGGCGGCGAGAGACAAGGCGAGGTTGAAAGAGGTGCCGCAACCGACAAAGACGAGGAGATCGTCTGTCTTGCCGCTGGCAGCATTCGAGCCGATAGCCTTTTCCCAATAAGGGAACTGCTCGAAGATTACCTTTTCGGTCGTGTTCATGATGTCTCCGATTATTTGACCGAACCAGCCAGCAGACCGCTGACGAGGTAACGGTTGAGGAAGATGACGACGAGGGCAGGGATGACGATCGCAATCGATCCGCTTGCAGTGATCAGCCCGTAGTCGATGAAGTTCTTGGTGACGAATTCGGGAATGAGAACCGTCAGGGGTTTTGTCGCCTGCGGCGAGAAGATGAGGGGGACGAGATACTGGCCCCAGGCCCCCAGGAAGGTCAGGATGGCAGCCGCCGTCAGGCCGGGGCCGGCAAGCGGCAGCACGATGTGGAAGAAGATGAAGAGGCGACCCGCGCCATCAAGCTGTGCCGCCTCTTCGAGCGCGATCGGAAGCTGCTCGAAGACGCTGCGCAATAGCCATAGCGAGAGCGGCAGATAGGCCGAGACATAGATCAGCGAGACCCCGGTATAGGTATCAACCAGGTGCATCTTGATCATGATCTGATAGAGCGGGATCAGCACCGCATAGGCAGGGATGGCCAGTGTCGCGACGACAGCGCCAAACAGAAGCTGACGCCCGGGAAAGCGTATTCGGGTGAATGCATAGGCGCCGAGTGCCGAGATCGCGACGCAGAGAGCCGTGGCGGCGGCAGACGTGATCACGCTGTTGAGCAGCGCTGCACGGAACTGCTTCCATACTTCCACCCCGCCGATCCGCGCAATGTTGATTCCGAGTAGGCGCGAATAATGGTCGAGCGTGAAATGCTGCGGGAAAAAGCGGATCGGCCGCGTGGAAAAATCCTCCGTCGGCGTCACGGAGCTTGCAAGCGTCCAGTAGATCGGGCCGAGCGACCAGATCAGCAGCACGGCAAGACCGGCCCAAATCATCAGGCGATGGAGAAAGCTTGGTTTCATCAGTCGAACCGTGTGTTGCGATAAACGCGAAGGACGTAGACGAGCGAGACGAGCAGCGAGATCAGCGTGATGACGACCGAAAGCGCCATGCCGTAGGAGAAGCGCAGGTTCTGAAATGTCTCGAGATAGATCTGGACGAGGATCGGCCGCGTTTCGAGGCTCGACCCGGCCAGTACCCAGGCCTCGTCGAAGAGGTTGAAGGCGTTGACGGTCGCGTTCGTCATGGCAACGGCAATGGCGCTGCGCACGAGCGGAAGCGTCACCAAGCTGAACATCTGCACTCGAGTCGCGCCGTCGATGCGGGCGGCCTCGTAGAGATGCGCCGGGATGCTCTGCATGGCGGCGAGCACGATGACGATCGTCAGCGGCATCATGCGCCAGACATGCACGACGGTGACTGCGATGATCGCGCTCGTCCGGTCGTTGAACCAGACGTGATTTTCGAAGGGCAGGCCAAGTGCGACGAGGATGCCGTTCAAGAGGCCGGCGCCGGGCTGGTAGATCCACAGCCAGATGACGGAGTTGACGACGCCGGGAAGCGCCCAGGGCAGGATGACGGCCGCAAGCACCCATTGGCGCCCGACTTTCACCTGATTGATGAGCGCTGCGGCGAGCACGCCAAAGACGGTTTCGGCAGCGACGGCGAGAACGACATAGATGAGCGTATTCGTCCAGGTCGTCGCCAGCTGTCCGTCCGACAGCATGCGGATGTAATTTTCCAAGCCAACGAAAGGTGTTCCCGCCTGCATTGGATTGACCCGGTGCAGCGAGTCCCAAACCGTTCGTCCCATCGGGTAGAAGACCAGTGCTGCCATCGTCACAAGGATCGGCAGCACCAGCAACAGTCCGAGCATGGTGTCGGCGTTGAGGCCGACACTACGCTTGGCTGCGACACCTTCAGCGGTGACTGTTGTCATTGGGCCATCGCCTGCTTGGCGGCATCAGCGATGGCCTGCATGGCCTGATCAACCGTCATCTGGTCCTTCGCCGCACTGTTGATCGCCGTATTTACCGCGCTTGAAAACTGCGGGTACCACGGCGGCGTTCCCTGCTGGAACAATGGCTCGACGGTCTTCGACTGCGCGACAAGTGCGTCGCCGCTGGTCAGCTTGCCTTCCGTATTGAGTTCGGAAAGAGCCGAGGTGCGTGTCGGCAGGAAGCCGTTCGCCGCATTCTTCTTCTGGAACTCCCTGCTGGTGAACCACTTGACGAATGCGACTGCCGCTTCCTTGTTCTGCGACACGTTCGGTATGGCGAGCGCTTCCGGAAGGCCGAAGCTCCGCGTCTGACCGCTTGCGGTCGGCACTAGGATCGCTTCCACCTGGCCGGCGACCTTGGATTGCTTCGGATCGTTCATCTGACCCAGGCGGCCGGGCTCGCCCGAGATCATGATGCTGGTCAGTCCCTGGGCAAACATGCTCTCGTTGATCTGGCTGTCCTTGAGGCCCGTAGAGGCCGGGTCGACCAGTCCGTCCTTCAGCAGCGACAGTTCGAAGGCGAGCGCCTTGTAGCCGGCGGAATCCGGCGTGAGGAAAAGCGGCTTGAAATCCTTGTCGAAGAGCTCGCCACCGAAGGCCTTGGTCAGCAGATACCAGCTTGTCGAAGCACCCTCCGTTGCCGAGAGCGGCAGGCCGATCGGATAGGTGGAGATGCCCTTCTCCTTGATCTTCCTGGCCGCGGCGACCAGCGCATCAAGTGTCTTCGGCATCTCGGTAACGCCGGCATCCGTGAAGTGCTTCTTGTTGACCAGCATCACGCGGAAGTCGTTGGTGTAGGGTACGCCGAGCAACTGACCATCGACGGTGAAGATCTTGGCAACACCGATATCCTCGACGGCGTCTTTATCGATCACGTCATTCAGTGGCATGTACCAGCCGGCGGCGCTGAATTGACCGGTCCAGGACCAGTCGAATTCGGTGACATCGGCCGGTGCCGTGCCGGCAACCAGCGCCGTTACGAGTTTCGGGCGGATGTCGTCCCATGACAGGGTCTGAAGATCGACATGAATGCCGGTTTCGGCTTCAAAATCAGCAGCGACCGTGGCTCCCTGCGGCGATGGCATCAGGACCGTGATCGACTGGCCGGCAAGCGGCTTGGCGTCGTCTGCCATGGCAGGCAGGGCAATCACAAGCGCGGCTGAGGCAAGCAAAGGCAATATGAATTTACGCATGTTCCCATCCTTCGTTATCGTTGACACTCATTGTCTTGATCGCGCGATCGCAGCTTCAGCTTCGACCGCAATTTGCCCGAACCAGCCTTCGTCCAGCGGCCAGTCGAGAAGTTGGGCGGCGGCCAGAAGCGCGCCGCCAATGGGAGGAAGTACAGGTAAAATCGCCTGCCGGCCGATCCGCCGTTCGACGGCTTCAAGCAGGAGACGGCTGGAAAAGGTGCCGCCCGCATAAGTCCAGTTGGCGCCGGCCTCGCAATGGCCTGATATCGCCCAATGATGCTTGGCAAGCTCGTCGGCCGCCTTTTCGATCAGGCTGATCGACGTTTCGTCGCCTTGCTGGGCGGTTCGGTCGACAAGGATGGAGAGCGCGGCAATATCCGCGCGTGGTCGCGCAAGCCCGTTGATCCAACCGCCGAGAGCATTGATCGGATCGGAGATGTCGAGCTGGAGATCATCATAAATTGCCTTCGTCAGTGCCGTCGGCTTGGCACGTCCATCGAGGCTTTGGCTGATGAGATGGAGCGCTTCGCGACCGATCCAGTAGCTGCTGCCTTCGTCGCCGATCACATCGCCCCAGCCGCCTGCACGGGTTGACAGCCCAGCGCCATTGCGCGCCCAGGACATGGAGCCGGTTCCCGACAGGACGAGGATGCCTGGACGACCGGCAAATGCGCCAAGATGGGCGGCGTCGACATCGTTGAGCACGGCTTTGCGGATGTCCGGAAAGGCTTCGTCGATGCATTGCTTCTGGAGAGCGGAGAGATGCGCGACTTCACCATAGGCCGGCAAGGCCGCGCCGACGGCAGTCAGCCCCGGCTCGTTGCGGAACGGTTCGATATGTCGCTCCAGTTCGTGGCGCCAGTCCGGATTGTCCATGGGATTGACGCCGCCGCCGAGCGCGGTGCGCAGAATATGGCCATCTCTATTGGCCAATGTAACGAACACCTTGCTTCCGCCGCCATCGATGCCGAGGATCAGCTCTTCGCTCATTCTTTTGCTCCGAGTTCGGCGAAGGTCGTATCGACGCCGAAGTTGGCGAGCTCGGCGCGCCATTGCGGCGTCAGGCCCTTATCGGTGATGAGCTTTGCGGCATTCAAAGGCGCGACCTTGTAGGTTGCCATCGTCCCGAATTTCGAGGAATCTGCGAGCACATAGCCGTTGGCCGAACGTGACAGCATGCGCCGGTTCAGGCTCGCTTCCGCGCTGTCCACGCTATAGATCGCACCATCAGGGCTGATGGCGCTGGCACCCAGAAACAGCTGATCGAACCAGATCGTTTCCAGCATCGCCTCGGCCTGCGGGCCGACGAGCGAGGCGTTTTCACTGCGCAGCTGGCCGCCGAGAAGAACGACCTCGAGATTTGGAATATTGAGAAATTCCTGAGCGACGATCAGGCCGTTGGTGAAAATCCGCAGCGGCATCGGATTGATGCGGATCAGCCGGGCGAGCTGAAGAACCGTCGTGCCGGCGTCGAGGAAGATCGCCGTGCGGGGCAGGAGCATCTCATAGGCCGCATTGGCGATAGCGCGCTTTGCCGAAAGATGACGCTTTTCACGCTCCTGGAAGGCGAGCTCGACCGAAGAACCCTCGGCGATGCGAGCGCCGCCATGAACCCGATCGATTGCGCCGTCCTGTTCGAGGACCTGCAGATCACGCCGCACGGTCGCGAGCGAAGCGCCGACGGCATCGGCGAGATCCTGAATGGTCGAGAAACCGTTCGCATAGAGATGGCTTCTGATGGCATCGAGCCGATCGGTCTTCACCCCGCCACTCTGGTTCATCGACTATCCCCCTGCTGCAATCTTGTCTGCTTGCGTCAAAGTTCCCACCCAATTCGATCAATGTCAATCACAATTATGATTGTTTGTGATCTTTTTCAGCTAGCCAATTGCTTGTTCATGATCAAAAAACAAAGGCGCACCATCCCGGAGGACGGCGCGCCTGCTGGAGAGTGTTGTCTATGAAAGAACCCGCGTGGGAACGAGCTTAGTGATATCCAGGCAGAAGGTCGCCATGCGCCTCGATCAGGTCGTCGACGAGGCTCCAGATCTCGTCCGGAGACAGTTCGGCCGATGTGTGCGGATCGAGCAGGGCGGCCTGGTAGATGCGGTCGCGCTTCCGCGTCAACGCTGCCTCGACGGTGAGCTCCTGAACCGAAATGCTGAGCTTCATAACTGCCGCAAGCTGTGACGGGATCCTGCCGATACGGGTTGGCTGGATGCCATTTCTGTCGACATGGCAGGGCACTTCCACGACACATTCGGGCGGGAGGTTCTCGATCAGGCCGTCGTTCGGAACATTGCCGTAGATCAGCGCCGGCTTGCCGGTGACGACAGCGTGAATGATGCCGGCGGCATATTCGTTGCTGCGGCAGACGTCGATCGGCTTGTCGCCCTCGAGATCCCGGCGCAGCGCATGCCATTCGGAGATCTGCCTCTCGCAGCGGCTGATATATTCGTCGAGCGGGATATTGAGCTTGTCGATGAGTTCGGGGCGGCGGTCCTTGATGTACCAGGACGTATATTCCGAGAAATGTTCGCTCGATTCCGTCACGAAATGGCCGAGCCGCTTCAGCACGTCAAAGCGGACCCGGTCGTCGGTTGGTACGCGACCCTCACCGGCAAGCGCCGTCAGGCGGGGATAGAGATCCTCGCGTCTGCCATCGGCGTGCAGCTTCTCGTATTTCAGGAAGAAGGCGATGTGGTTGATGCCCGCCGAAATATAGTTGATGTCGGCGATGTCTTCGCTAAGGCATGTCGCGAGATGAGCGGCTGTATGCTGGACGCTGTGGCAAAGGCCGACCGTACGGATGGACGGCGCCAGCTCCTTGATGGCCCAGCAATTGATCGCCATCGGGTTCACATATTGCATGAGCAATGCGCCGGGGCAGACCTCTTCCATATCGCGACAGATCGCTTCCAGTACCGGTATGGTGCGAAGCCCGCGGAAGATTCCGCCGATGCCGAGCGTGTCGGCGATGGTCTGCCGCAGGCCATATTTCTTCGGCACATCGAAGTCCGTAACCGTCGCCGGCCTATAGCCGCCGACCTGCATCATCAGGATGACGAAATCTGATCCGCGCAGCGCTTCGCGACGATCGAGGGTGGCTTCGATCTTCACCTTGCGCAGATTGAGCGCCTCGCAGATGCGCCTTGCGACAATCTCGGATGTCTTCAGCCGCTCGGGATCGATGTCGAAGAGGCTGATGACATAGTTGCTGCCGGAAGGCGTCGACAGCACATCCCCCAGAATATTCTGCGCAAAAACGGTGCTGCCCGCACCCACGAGGCAAATCTTCGGCATTTTGATCTCCCGCCAATCAAGGTTGCCTTGTCTTTGCCTCTTCCAAATCAGAATTTCTTCCGCTTAATGGCGTTAATATTCCCGGATCGAAGCGCGAGAGTGACATGAAAGACGATCATTCCGACACAAGTGGCGAATGGACGGGATCGCCACGCGGCTTTCTGATCGAGCGTCACACGGCAGATGCCATGAGCGCTGCACATTGGCACGACCATGTCGAAATCAACCTGCTTCTCGACGGAGCTATGACCTATCTCTTCAATGGCCGGCAAGAGCAGGTCGAGGCCGGCCGCCTTGTCCTGTTCTGGGCGGCCATTCCTCATCAGACGATTCTGGTGACGCAGGAAGCGCCGCTCATCTGCCTCTATCTTCCGCTCGTCGATTTTCTTGCTCTGTCCATAGACAAGAAGGCGAGGCAGGCGATCATGCAAGGCGCCTTCGTGGTCGAGCCCCACCGCCGTGAGACGACACCGCTAACCGTCTCTGCATGGGTCGAGGAATGGGGCAGGGGTGATCCGGTGCGGCGTCAGCTGATTGCCGAGGAGGCCAAGCTCCGATTGCGCCGGCTTATTCTCGATCACGCCGACGGTGAGGGCTCTTCGGTGGCGGTGGCCGCGACGCCTATAAGCCCTGCGATCCGCCACTCCGAGGTGCTGACCGATCTGATAAACAGACATTTTTCCGAGCAGCTCAGCCTGGAGCTGCTGGGAAGGCGCGCCAATGTTCATCCGACCACCGCCAACCGGGCGTTTCGCGATGTGCTCGGTATTTCCGTGATGGAATATCTGACGCGATATCGCCTTGCGAGAGCAATGCAGCGGCTGGCTGAAACCGAAGACTCGATCCTGGAAATTGCTCTGGACTGTGGCTTCGGCTCCAGCAGCCGGTTCTACGATATCTTCAAGCAGCGGACCGGCACCACGCCCCGGCAATTCCGCCTGTCGCTGGGTAAGCCGTGACAGGGCACCAGGTCTGGGCGCGAGACAGCTATCGAATCCCCCGGCCAGCGCGCTAAGCTATGAGGGATAGAATGCTTGGACCTGCTAGCGATAGAGCGAAATGGATTGAACCTATGGCAAGTGATAGCACCAACCCTTCCGGCGCTCTGGTGCCCTTGGCTGTCATCGAGGATTTTTGCCGACAGGTCCTGCTTGCAGCCGGCGCTGACGAGCCGACAGCCGACGCTGCGACACGGGGAATGCTGCACGGCACACGCTACGGCATCGACAGCCACGGTGTGCGTCTGCTTACGCATTATGTGAAGGGATTGACGCAGGGACGTCTCAATCCAAGCCCAAAGCTCTCCGTCTCCAACATGTTCGGCGCGGTCGCTTCGCTTGATGCGGATAATGCCCACGGCGCCCTTGCGACTTATACGGCCATGGAGCGTGCGACGCGCTTGGCCGGTGAGTTCGGGATTGGCGCCGTCGCCATCCGCAATTCCTCGCATTTTGGTCCGGCAGGCGCCTATGCGCTCGACGCCGCTGAACGTGGTTTCATCGGTTTCGCCTTCTGCAATTCCGATAGCTTCGTTCGCCTGCATGACGGCGCCATGCGCTTCCATGGCACCAATCCGATTGCCTGTGCCGTGCCGGTCAAGGGAGACAATCCCTGGCTCTTCGACATGGCGACAAGCGCTGTACCCTATAACCGCGTGCAGCTCTATCGCAGCCTCGGCCGACAACTGCCGGAAGGTGTCGCGTCGGATGAACGGGGTTACGATACGACCGATCCCGATGTGGCCGACATGCTGGCGCCTCTCGGCGGCGAATTCGGCTTCAAGGGCGCGGGGCTTGCCGGCATTCCCGAGATCCTGAGCGCGGTGCTTACAGGCATGAAGCTGAGTTTCGATATCGCTCCGATGCCTGGCCCGGATTTCTCGACCCCGCGTGGGCTCGGCGCCTTCGTCATCGCCCTCAATCCAGCAGCCTTCCTCGACATTGAAACCTTCGATGCTGCCATGAAACGCTACGTCGAAACCTTGAGGGCTTCCCCTGCGCGGAAAGGCTTCAAGGTGCTCGCGCCCGGTGACCGGGAATGGGCTGTCGCCGCCGAGCGGGAAAAACATGGCGTCACGCTGGACCCGGCGACGGTCGACGCCTTCAGAACGCTTGCCTCCCGTTATCGACTGGTCAGCCCGGCCTGAATGAGTGCGGCGGATTGACGCGCAACTTTCCCGATGATAGCTTGAGTTAATTGGTCAGGCCAGTTGACCAGTTGTGCGCTTGAGGAGAAGCGCGCCGGGGAGGCCACGATGTTTTCGGCAGTTGAATCACGCCGCCTTTACAGGCAGGTGGCGGATCAGATTCGTATGATGATTATCCGAGGCGAACTCGCCGTCGGTCAGAGGTTGCCGGCTGAGCGCGAGCTCGCGGAGCAACTTTCGGTTTCGCGCCCCACGCTGCGCGAGGCGCTGATCGTGCTGGAAGTTGAGGGCTACATCAATATCCGCATGGGCTCCGGCATCTACGTCACGCGTAAACATGCGGCCGAAGGGACTGGCAACGAGCTCGAACCTGTCGAAGGGCCTTTCGAGCTGCTGCAGGCACGCGCCATCATCGAATGCGCAATATCAGAGGAAGCCGCAAAGAGCGCCCGACCGGAAGACATTGCCGTTCTCGATGAGGCGCTGAGTGCGATGAGTGGTGTCGTGGATGATGCACGGGCCGTGCTTGTCGCCGACCGCGCCTTTCATACCGGCATTGCCGCAATCATCGGCAACGCGACCTTGATCCGGGTCACCGGCGAAATGTTCGACATGCGGATGACACCATATTTCGAGAGGCTTGCCAGCCATTTCGAAGGACCGGTGTCGTGGCGCAGCGCGCTGGAAGAGCACCGGGCCATCCGCGACGCGATCGCCGCAGGCGATGCAGCGGGGGCGAAGGCCGCCATGCGCACGCATCTGACGAATTCGCAGAAGAGGTTTTCCGAAAGCTTCGGGGAGGAGTTCTCGGGCGAGGAGGGGCGCGGCCGTGTGGCCGGGCCAAACAAGGGAAAAGTAATCATCTAACCAGAGCTCAGGAGGAGAGAGCGATGAAGTTGAAACTGACAACGATACTCTGCACCGCCGCCGCTATCATGGCGACAACGGCGATCGCCCATGCCCAGACCGTGCTGAAATGGGCGCATGTCTACGAGACCTCGGAACCCTTCCACACGGATTCCGTCTGGGCCGCGGAAGAGATCAATAAGCGCACCAACGGCCGCTACAAGATCGAAGTCTATCCGGCCTCGCAGCTCGGCAAGGAAGCGGATATCAACCAGGGCCTCAAGCTCGGAACGGTCGATATCATCATTTCCGGATCAAGCTTTGCTGCCCGCGACTACAAGCCGATCGGCGTCACCTATTTCCCCTACATCTTCCGCAGTCCGGAACACCTGATCGCCTATACAAAGAGCGACGTCTTCAAGCGCCTCGCCAAGGGCTATGAAGACAAGACCGGCAACCACATCGCCGCCGTCAGCTATTACGGCACACGCCAAACGACAGCCAATAAGCCGATCGCCAAATGCGCCGACATGCAGGGCCTGAAGATCCGCGTGCCTGACGTTCCGGCCTACCTCGCCATGCCGCGCGCCTGCGGCGCCAACACAACGCCGATCGCTTTTGCCGAGGTCTATCTCGCTTTGCAGAACGGCACGGTCGAAGCCCAGGAAAACCCTCTGACGACGATTGAGGCCAAGAAGTTCTATGAGGTCCAGAAGAATATCATTCTGACCGGTCATATCGTCGACCACCTGAATACGGTGATCTCGAAGACGCTCTGGTCGAGCCTTTCCGACGAGGACAAGAAGATCTTCGGCGATGTCATGCAGGAAGCGGCCCAGCGCACGACCAAGACCATCGAGGGCAAGGAAAACGGCCTGATCACTACCTTCAAGGAGAAGGGTCTGAGCGTCACCGAGGTCGACAAGGCCGACTTCGAGAAGACGGTTGCGGAAAAGGTCAAGTTCGAGGACTTCGGCTACGAGAAAGCCGATTGGGAAGCGATCCGCGCGATCCAGTAAGAGCCCGGGGGCGCGCGGGAGCGCTGCGCGCCCTTCTTCCCCAATCGGAATAAGGCCGATCATGTCTCAAGAAGTCCACACGCAAATCACCGCCGAGGAGATCGGCCACGAGTTCGAAGGGCATGCGCCCACCGCCAATGTCTCGGACTACGCCATCGAAGACTGGATTACGCTGATCGTCTTCTGGCTGATGGCCGGCTGCGTTTTCCTGCAGTTCTTCACCCGCTATGTGTTGAACAACAGCTATGCCTGGACCGAGGAGATCGCCGTGAACTGCCTGATCGGCGTCGTTTTCTTGGGCGCCGTCATGTGTGTGCGCACGTCGCGCCACATCCAGGTGGACGTCTTCTACCATTACATGCCGGCAGGCCTCGCGCGCGTTCTCGCAACGTTCGTCGATATCGTCCGCATCGGTTTCTTCGCTTACGGCTGCTATCTGATGTGGCGTTACGTGCAGATCGTCGCCGACGAGCAGATGGTCACCGTCGATTTGCCGCGCAACATCGTCTTCTACAGCGTGCTTGCTGCCTTCGTGCTGATGCTGATCCGCGCGGTGATCGTCTTCATCGCCAATATGCGCCGCGGCTATTCCGTTCTGGAGCGCCCCGAAGAATTCCACGCTGTCGAAGGATGACCTGATGCTGCTCTTGCTTGGCTCGTTTCTGCTGCTGATGCTGATCGGCGTGCCCGTCGCAATCTCGATGGCCGTCGCATCCGTTCTCTACATTGTCCTCTACGGCGTTGCGCCTGACATCATCGTCGCCCAGCGAATGATCGCGGGTGTAGAAAGTTTCCCGCTTCTCGCTGTTCCCTTCTTCATCCTTGCCGGCAATCTCATGAATTCGGCTGGTGTCACCGGCCGCATCTATTCCTTCGCCGTCGCGCTCGTCGGCTGGATGAAGGGTGGTCTCGCGCAGGTCAATATCATCGGTTCCGTCATCTTCTCGGGCATGTCGGGCACTGCGCTCGCCGATGCGGCAGGCATCGGGACGATCGAGATCAAGGCCATGAAGGATCACGGCTATCCGGTCGAGGCAGCAGTCGGGGTAACAGCGGCTTCCGCCACGCTCGGGCCGATCTTCCCGCCGTCCTTGCCCTTCGTAATCTACGGTATGATGGCCAATGTCTCGATCGGAGCTCTTTTCATGGCCGGCATCCTGCCGGGCGTCGTCATGACGTTGCTGATGATGATCACCGTCGCAGCTTTTGCCTACGTGAAGCGCTGGGGTTCCGATGCGCCATTCGACGTCAAGCAACTCCTTTCCGCAGGTTTGGAGATCGTCGTCGTCCTGCTCGTCCCGTTGTCGATTTACGTGATGATGCGATCAGGCGTATCAATGAACGCCGCGGCGGGCATTGCCCTTGTCGTGCTTCTGGCGCTCGACTGGTATTTTCGCTTTTCTGCCGTCATGGCGCTGATGACGCCGGTCATCCTGATCGGCGGCATGACCATGGGCTGGTTCACGCCGACGGAAGCGGCCGTCGCCGCTGTGCTCTGGTCGCTGTTTCTCGGCCTTGTGCGCTACCGCACGATGACGCTCTCGACTCTTGCCAAGGCGAGTTTCGACACGATCGAGACGACGGCTTCCGTTCTCTTCATCGTCACTGCCGCTTCGGTCTTCGCATGGTTGCTGACGGTGAGCCAGGCGGCACAGCTTCTGTCTGACGCGATCCTGTCGATCACCGACAACAAATGGGTGTTCCTGATTCTCGTGAACCTGCTGATGCTCTTCGTCGGCTGCTTCCTGGACACGATCGCGGCCATTACCATCCTCGTGCCGATCCTACTGCCGATCGTTGCGAAATTCGGCATCGACCCGGTCCAGTTCGGCCTCATCATGACCCTGAACCTGATGATCGGCCTTTTGCATCCACCGCTCGGCATGGTACTTTTCGTACTGTCGCGGGTGGCAAAACTATCCGTAGAGCGCACGACTATGGCGATCCTGCCTTGGCTTGCGCCGCTTTTCATCGCCTTGATCCTGATCACCTTTGTTCCCTCCGTATCCCTGTGGCTGCCACAGCAGCTCGGGCTTCTGAAGTAGGGGAGTGCGATGCAGACCCGTCTGGCACGGCTTTATGCGAAGGGCGATTTGCGGATCGAGACCGCTCCGGTCGCAGCCCCCGGCCCCGGTGAGGTGCTTTTGAAGATGGCAGCCGCAGGCATCTGCGGCTCTGACCTGCATTATTACCAGGATGGCGGTTTCGGACCGGTCCGGATTCGCGAGCCGATGATACCCGGTCACGAGGCCGCCGGAACCGTAGAGCAGGCAGGTGAAGGTGTAACCTTGAAGGCCGGCACGCTGGTCGCGGTCAATCCGAGCCAGCCCTGCGGTGCTTGCGAATATTGCAACATAGGCTTGCCGATCCACTGCCTGGAAATGCGCTTCATGGGCAGTGCGATGCGCCTGCCGCATGAGCAGGGCATGTTCCGGGAATGGCTGGTGGTGCCGGCCCAACAATGCATTGAGGTTGGAGCCTCGATAACGGCTGCGGAAGCGGCCTGCAGCGAGCCTCTGTCCGTCTGCCTGCATGCCGCATCGCGTGCGCCAGGCATTGCCGGCAAAAAAGTCCTGGTAACAGGTGCCGGACCGATCGGTTCCCTGATGGTTGCCGTTGTCAGTCATTATGAGGCGGCAGAGATTGTCGTCACGGATCTTGCCGATGCGGCGCTCGCGCGGGCGAAAGCCATCGGCGCCAGCCGCACGATCAACGCGGTCCGGGATGCAGAGTCATTTGCCGAATTCCAGTCAGGAAAAGGCTATTTCGATCTCGTGTTCGAATGTTCCGCCGCCGCCCCAGCCATCCATAGCGCTATTGCGGCGGCCCGGCCGCGCGGCACCATCGTCCAGGTGGGCGTCTCAGGCGACGTACCGGTGCCTCTCAACGCCATCGTCGGCAAGGAACTGCACATCCACGGAACACAGCGCTTTCATGAGGAGTTCGCGACCGCCGTCGACCTGATCTCGCGCCGGAAGATCGATGTGCGGCCGATCATCAGCCACAGAATGCCGCTCGAAGACGCCGTTTCAGCCTTCGAAATTGCCGGCGACCGTTCGCTGGCCTGCAAGGTGCAATTGACCTTCCACTCGCCCTAAACGATGGTTTCGCCACCATCGACGACGAGGATCTGCCCCGTCATGTAAGAGGAGCGGTCCGAAACGAGAAACAGGATCGGCTCGGCGATTTCCGACACATCCGCCCAGCGGCCGAGCGGCACCTTCTCGGCGATGTAGCCTTCGATCGCACCGCGTCCACCCATTTGCGCGATGAATGGTTCATTGAACGGCGTGTCGACCCATCCGGGACAGAGTGCGTTCACGCGAACGCCGAATTTTGCATAGTCGCCCGCCATCTGCCGGGTCATGGCGATGACAGCATGTTTGGTGGTCGTATAGGCGATCATTTCGCGGTCGTAGAGCACGCCCGACGAGGAGGATGTATTGAGGATAACGCCTTTGCCGGCGTTTTTCATGATCGGCATAACGAAACGCGCTGCCATGAAATGCGCCCGCACATTCAGGCTCCAGGACTTGTCGAAGCCTTCCACGGCGACCTGCTCCAGATCTCCGGCGACCTGAGCACCCGCGTGATTGTGCAAAATGTCGATCCGGCCATGGCGTACGGCAGTAGCGGTTATGCCGGTTTCAAGCGCCCTGTCGTCGGTCACATCGACCACCAGGCTTTCGGCGCTGCCGCCGGCCTCAGCAATCAGCTCGACAGTCTCTTCGGCATTCGCGAAGTTGATATCGGCAACGACGACATGGGCGCCTTCGCGCGCCATGATCTGTGCGCCGGCCCGACCGATGCCCGAGCCTGCGCCCGTAACGATTGCAACGCGATCTCTCAATATCATGCATTTCCCCGGTCAGTTTGTCGTTGTCTTTTCACGCATCAGGAAGCGCGCGATGAAAATGAGGGCAAGCGAGGCGATCAGCACCATCGTTGCGACCGCATTGATCTCAGGCGTTACGCCGCGGCGAATGGAGGCGAAGACATAGATCGGCAGCGTCGTATTCGAGCCGGCCACGAAGAAGGCGATGATGAAATCGTCGAAGGAAAAGGTGAAGGCGAGCAGAAAACCCGCCAGGATCGACGGCATGATTTGCGGCAGCACGATCTGCCGGAAGGTGGTGAACGGTGTCGCATAGAGATCGCTGGAGGCCTCGACGATATCGCGCCCGAGGCTCGCGATGCGCGCTTTCACGATCATCGTCACCAGCGCCATGGTGAAAAGCCCGTGGGCGGCAATGATCGAGCCGTAACCGAGTGCCAGCTTCGGCGGTTGATCGCCCGGCCAGAGGGCGGCGATAACAGGATTGACGAAGCCGAAGACCTCGACGAGGGCAACCAGCGTTGCGATGCCGATGACGACACCGGGCACGACGATTGCTGCCGCAAAGAGCGCGTCGAAAACCGCACGCGTCCGGGCACCGAGCCGCTCCATGCCGATCGCGGCCATGGTGCCGAAAATCGCTGCAAGTGCAGCGCTGGTAAAGGCTATGATCAGGCTGTTGCGCAGCGCTTCCATCAGGAAAGTGTTCGAAAGCGCCCGCCCATACCATTGCGTGGAGAAGCCGGTGAACTCGCTGGCATTGCGGCCGGCATTGAAGGAGAACAGCACGACGAGCGCGATCGGCGTGTAGAGGAACAGGTAGACGAAGGTGACGAGTGCGCGCATCAGATGAGGTCCACCTGCCGGGTACCGGCGACGCGCCAGGCGATACGCATGGCGACAAGCAGCACGATGACGACAACGGCAACCAGCGTGACGGCAATCGCCGATCCGAACGGCCAGTTGCGTGATTGCAGGAAGAGATCGACAAGCGCATTGCCGATGAAGAACACCTTGCCGCCGCCGAGAAGCTGCGGGATCAGGTACTCACCGAGAAGCAGGATCGTCACCAGCGCAACGCCGGTCATCACGCCCGGCAGCGACAGGGGCAGGGTAATACCGAAGAAGGTCGAGATAGGCTTTGCACCAAGGTCGGCCGAAGCTTCGAGCAGCCGGCGATCCAGCTTTTCGAGGTTGACATAGATCGGCATGATCATCAGCGGCAGGTAGCCGTAGACGATGCCGAGCAGCACCGCACCCGGCGTATTGATCAGCCTGACATTTTCGATGCCGACGAATTCAAGCAGGTGCGGAATGCCCCGCGCGCCAAGCAGATACATCCAGGCATAGGTGCGCACCAGCAGGCTGGTCCAGAAGGGTACCACGACAAGCGAGACAAGCAGCAACCGGCGCTGCGGGCTCGCCTTGACCGCCAGATAATAGGCGACCGGATAGGCGACGATGAGGCAGGCAGCCGCCCCGATTGGCGCCAGGATCAGTGTATTGACGAAGGCTGCCGAGCGAGCCCCGAGATTGGCGAACTGTTCAAAGGTGAAAGCCGCCTGATAGCCGCCTTCCGGCGCCCGTTCGCCGAAGGCAAAGACGATGATCGCGATGAAGGGCAGCACCAGGAAGACGAACAGCCAGACACTGGCCGGGCCGACCAGGGCCGCGGTGATCAGGCGCCGTTTGGTGGCGTGGGGCAGGGGCATGGCTTGATCTTCATCCACCGGATCAGGAAGCTGAACCGGCTTCCCCGCTGCAGGGCGGGGGAAGCCGGGATGCAAGATGGTCTTATGCCGACTTGAAGCGCGCCATCAGTTCGGCGCGGCCCGGATCGGTGAGTGTCACGGCGGCACCGAACTCGAGCGGTGTCAGTGCTGCTTCGTCCGGATAGACGATCTTGTTGGAGGTGACCTCCTTCGGCAGCAGCGCGATGACGCGGCTGTCTGTGGTCGGCGCACCGTTGGCAATGTGCTCCTTCACCGCATTCTGCGGGTCCATCAGGTAGTTGAGCAGCGCGTAACCGGCGGCCTTGTTCGGCGCATCCTTCGGGATCGCGTAATAGTCAGTCCAGATCTCGCCGCCGTCGGTGCCGAGGATATAGGCAAGCTCCGGCATGTCGCGGTTGAGCTGCGCGCCGTCATTGGTCCAGCACATGGTGAGCCACGCATCGGTCGAGCGCATCGACGGCTGATAGTCGGAGTTGATGGCGAAGAGATGCGGCTTGACCTTGATTAGCAGCTCTTCCGCCTTGGCAAGTTCGTCGGCCTTGATCGAATTGAAGTCGTAGCCGAGCGAAACAAGCGCACTGCCGATCGTCGTCAGCTGATAGTCATGCACCATGGCGCGACCGTCAGCTTCCGTCTGGGCGATCTCGAAAAAGTCCTTCCAGCTCGAAAGCTTGGTCTTGATCTTGGACGTATTGACGGAGAAGCCGGTCGTGCCCCAGTTCTTTGGCACGGCATAGGTCTTGCCATCGATCTGGCCTTCCTTGGTGAAGCGTGGGCTTTCGCTTGCCTGGCTGAAGTTCGGGATCTTCGAAAGGTCGAGCTCGTCGATGAGGCCAAGCTTGTGGTGGGTCGAGATCGTGTAGTTGGTCGGCACGAAGAGCGACCAGCCGGAGGCACCGGCCTGCAGCTTGGCGAGCATTTCCTCATTCGAACCGAAGACGTTGACCTCGACGGCAACGCCGGTTGCCGCCTTGAAATTCTCGAAGGTCGCCGGGTCATGGTAGTTCGGCCATGTGGCGATCGACATCTGCGTGCCGAGATCTTCTGCCGCATAGGCTGATGTCGACAGCGCACCCGGGAAACGCGACAGCACGGCGGTCGCAAGACCGAGGCCGGTAATGCCGAGGAAGTGCCGGCGGCTGACGGAACCGCGCTTCAGGCGCATGAACTCGTCCATAAAACCTTCGGCAGAAATGGGCAGATTGTCTTTATAATCCTTGCTCATGATGCTGTTCCCTTGTTTTGGTTTATGCATTCGATGCTGGAAAGACATGGATGGCGGCGGGGTCGAAACCGAGGAAAACCTCTTCGCCAGGTTCCACGAGATCGCTCTCGTTCATGCTGCGGCGGTCGGCCGTGATCAGGAAGTCGCCGAGCCCCGGCACGCTGACGGCATATTCGGCGGACGAGCCGAGGAAGATGCGGTGCGTCACGGTCCCCCTGAACGACGTGCCTGATGACGCCGCTTTGCGTGTCAGATGGATCGCCTCGGGGCGGAGTGCAGCGATGACGTCGCCCGACGCCAGCTGCTTGCCTGAGGGGATTGCCGACCCGTCCGCAAGCCGCAATGTCGTGCCGTCGGCTTCCATCGCAGCGGTGATACGGTTCGTCTTGCCGACGAAATCGGCGACGAAAAGATCGGCCGGGCGGTCATAGACTTCCTGCGGGCTGCCGAGTTGACGGATGCGGCCGGCACTCATGACGCAGACCACATCAGCCATCGAAAGCGCCTCTTCCTGATCGTGGGTGACGAGGACGAAGGTGATGCCGAGTTCTCGCTGCAGGGTTTGCAGCTCGATCTGCATCGCCGAGCGCAGCTTCTTGTCGAGTGCTGCCAGAGGTTCGTCGAGCAGCAGCACGGAAGGGCGGTTGACGATGGCGCGGGCGAGCGCCACACGCTGCTGCTGGCCTCCCGACATTTCATGGATCCGCCGCTTGGCAAAGCCGCCAAGCCGAACCATCTCGAGCGCTTCGGCGACACGCCGGTCGATCTCCTTCGCCGCGATCTTTGGGCGCATCTGCTTCAGCCCATAGGCGACGTTCTGCTCGACGTTGAAATGCGGAAACAGCGCATAGTGCTGGAAGACCATGTTGACGGGGCGGCGATAGGCCGGAACGCCATTCATCTCGTCCCCGTCGATCAGCACCGTGCCTTCGCTCGGCTGTTCAAAACCGCCGATCATGCGCAGGCACGTCGTCTTGCCGCAGCCCGAAGGCCCGAGCAGTGCCAGGAACGCGCCCTTTGGCACAGTAAGGTTGATGTCCGTTACAGCGGTCACGGCGCCATAGTTCTTTGTGACCGAACGGAATTCGATATCGTTCGTCGAAGCGGATGCCACGTCTGTTCCCTGCGGTTGGTTGGAATGGCAGTCTGTCGCTGCCTTATTGCCACCGTCGTTAAGGAAAGAGTAAGCCTGAGCTTCCTGCACGGTATATACCCCGAGAGAGGTATTTAGGCACACATCGTTTCGTGGAAGGTGTATATCCGGGCTGCGCGCAATTGCCCGGCATGGCACAGGGGAAGGGCTAGTGAGTATCGACCTGGAGACGCTGTTTGCTGCTTTCAACGCTACTGTCGGCAAGTCAGCCATGACGGATGCGGGCTTCGGCGATACATTCCGCCAGATGATGGCCGCACTCGTGCGCTTCGATTATGTTGTCGTCTTCGCCTATCGCGGAAAAGAGCGGCCGATCGATCTCTACAGCACCTTCGATCGCGAAGAGCACGTCGTTTTTGTGACGCTCTATCAGGCCGGTCCGTACCTGCTTGATCCCTTCTACCACACTGCTCGCGAGAGGCGCGAAGGCGTCTTCCGGATGCGTGAACTGGCGCCGGACCGGTTCTTTTCCAGCGAATATTATCGCACCTATTACGTCCAGACCGGACTTGCCGAGGAAATCGGCTTCTTCGTACCTGTCGATGGCGATATCACGGTGGTGCTGTCGCTGATGCGGCGCGAAAAGACCGGCGCTTTCCCACCCGCCGAATTCGCCACGCTGAAGAAGGTCGAGCCGCTCGTGGCCAGCATGGTGAAACATTATTGGGCCGGGCTCTCGCCGCGTTTCGATGTGCAGCTCGCGGCCAGAGGCAAAAGCCGCCGCAAAAGCGAGAGCATCCCGCGCGCTGATACTGTCTGGCATGACCTCAATCTCACGGGCCGCGAAACGGCAATCGTCGAACTGGTGCTGCAGGGCCATTCGTCGGAATCGATCGGCCTGAAGCTCAATATTTCGACGGGGACGGTGAAGGTCCACCGTCGCAACGTCTACCGCAAGCTCGGCATCTCCTCGCAGACGCAGCTGCTCTCGCTCTATCTGAAGAATCTGAGCTGACCGATGGCTACACGCCCCGGGACTGCTGTTAGGCGCGCGCCTTTGCCTCACGCAGCGAAATCAGCCGTCGTGCCGTCTCGTCCCAGAGGATGAGTTTCACGCAGCTGAGACTGTCACGAATGTTGATGCGCCCAAGCTTCGCCAGTTCCGGATAGTCACGCAGCACTTCCGGCAACCTGTAAAACGGCACTCGGCTCGACAGATGGTGGACATGGTGCATGCCGATATTGGCGGTGATCCACCGCAGAGGGCGCGGCAGATCATAATGCGAGGCACCGTGCATGGCGGAATAGGGAAACGTCCATTCCGGAGGCTTGGACCAGTGGGTGTCTTCGAATTGGTGCTGAACATAAAACAGCCAGACACCAGCCGATCCGGCAAGCAGAACGATTGGCAGATGGATCAGCAGAAAGGGAACGATGCCGACGGCCCAGATGAGGAGAACAGCCAGCGCAGCGATGCCGGCGTTGGTCGCCATCGTGGAAATCCAGGGCAACGCCCCGGAGCGCATCATGCCGAACGGCAATCTTTGCTTGAAGAGAAAAAGATAGGCAGGGCCAATGCCGAACATGACCAGTGGATGCCGGTATAGGCGATAGGCGAGCTTTCCTCGACCCGTCAGAGCGCGATATTCCTCGACCGTCAACGTGGTGATATCACCGACCCCCCGCTCATCCAGGTTGCCGGCTGAGGCATGATGTTCCGCGTGCGCGCGGCGCCAATAATCGTAAGGTGTGAGCGTGAGAATGCCGATCGCGCGTCCCGTCCAGTCATCCCACTGACGTCGTCCGAAGAACGAGCCATGCCCGCAATCATGTTGCAGCATGAAGAGCCGCAACAGGAAGCCGGCGGCAGGGACGACGAGGATTAAGCCGAACCAATAGCCGAAGTGGATCGCAACCGACGCTGCCGCCCAAAGAAGGATAAGCGGGATCAGCGTCACGGCCAGTTCGTACAGGCTTCGGCCTGTATTGGGTTTTCGGTAATTCGAGAGAATCTTGAGCCAGGCTTTTTCGGCACCGGCGTCTTGGCCGGCCGTCATCGTTGCGTTCATAGTCGGTCGGCGTCTTTCTGTTCAGCAGCGCTGCGGAAGAAGTGTTCGGCATGCTGGTAGTCATTTTCTGCGCCGATCCGGTCGCCGGCCAAAGACTTCAGCTCGGCAAACTGAAGGTACTGCTTGTATCGATCCAGCAGGCGCTGCCGCGATGATGTAGCATTTCTATCGGCTCGGGCGAAATGGTGTTTTCTCATGATAAATCCGAACCGCGAGGGTTCGCTCCTGATCGTCTGAAAATAGTTGTTCGATCGCTCTGTTCGGCGATGATCCGCCATAACAGCTTGCAACTGATGCCTTGTCTTGGGAGGCTGTAGCCGGGTGCGTCAGCGATCGGCCAAGCGGCGTTGCCGCCAACAGATAGGGTCATTCTGATCTGGTTTGCAGGGGATCCATGCGCAGAAGCAATCCTCAACTGCGGCTATTACAAATCACTAAAGGGAAGATTGCAAACGTGCGTCGGCAATCGGACGACGAATGCCTGCTTCGTTGAGGATGCAAGGCCCTCGGATGTTAAAGTCGCTACCGCAGCATTGTGGCTGCATCAGGTCCGAACAGCCTTTCAAACCGATCCAGATCGAAAGATTTGTGCGGCTGCCTTTCGTGCCCACTGTTGAGCTGGCGACCGACGCGGGCTATCAGGACGGGCAACATATTATTGGCTCCGAGGCGCATCTCAAAATGACCCCGTTATACCTGGTTACGCATTCCGGCGGATTCCACGCCGATGAGCTGCTTTCGAGCGTCATCCTCACTCGGCTGTTCCCACAGGCCAAGGTCGTTCGCAGCCGAAATGTCGAATGGATCACGCCTAGCACTGATCGCGTCATCTATGATGTGGGCGGGCAATATGATCCCGCAGCAGGCATTTTCGACCACCATCAGCGCGGCGCGCCCGTGCGAGAGGACGGACGGCCCTACAGTTCCTTCGGCTTGGTCTGGAAACATTACGGGGCGGACTATCTCTCAGCATTGGGCGTGCCCGATGCGCATGTTTCGTCGATACATGCGTCCTTCGACGCCAAGTTCGTCTTGCCGGTCGATCTGAACGATAATGGCGCGCTTGATCCTTCCATTGCGGGCGAGTTGGCTGGCCTCACGCTGCCGGCTCTGCTGGAAACCCTGAAGCCGGTTTTTGATGCCAAGGATCCCGAGGCCGATGACCGTGCGTTCCATGCCGCCCTTTCCATCGCGCGAAGTTTCGTAGAGGCAGGTGTCTTGACGCAGGATGCAAAGCTGCGCGCGGAAGCCCTTGTTCTCAATGCAATTAACGAGACAGGACAGGAGCACGTTCTCGAACTGCCGATGGGAATGCCCTTTCGGGCGGCGATCGTAAAGGCGAAGGCCGACCATCTGCTTTTCGTCGTTCACCCCAGGGAAAACGACTGGTGCCTGACGGGCATACGCCGTGCTGACGAGGGTTTCGAACTGCGCGCCGACCTGCCGGCATCCTGGGCGGGTCTTACCGGTCATGAGCTTGAGCGCATCTGTGGTGTCGAAGGAGCAACCTTCTGCCACAAGGGACGCTTCGTCGCGGCCGCCAAGACCCGGGAGGCAGCCCTTGCGATGGCAAAAATCGCCGTAGACGAGGCGCTCTCGTAAAACGACTGCGGACGTTCACGATGTCATGTCATCCGATCCGATAGTGGGTCGATCGTCGGCCGGCTTGCGTAGTGCTTCGCTTGCGATCATGGTCACCGGCATGATGCCTATTGAGGTTATGCAACGTCCTCGTTTACTGCCGCAGAGAAGCTTTCCGCGCTACGCCTATTTGCCCGGCCGGATGCCCCATCCCGTACGGGATCCGGCGGGGCATAGTTACCAGATCGCACCTGTGCCGGTTCTTCCGACACTCGATTCCGATGAATTTGCGTGGGGAGCGGACCTTTTCAACCATGGCTATTACTGGGAAGCGCATGAAGCCTGGGAAGGGATCTGGCAGGTCGCGGAAAGAGGCAGCGTGCTGCGCACGTTGCTCAAGGGGCTGATCCTGCTCTCTGCCGCCGGTGTGAAGATCCGCGAAGGCAAACGCGCACCGGCGATGCGTCATGCCGGCCGCGCCGTCGGGCTGTTTCGTCAACTGTCTAAAGTCCCGCATGACGCCTTTTCGCACGCACTCGGAATGTCGCCGGCGATGCTTGCTGATATCGCCGAAGCATCAGTGAACGCTCCACCGGTCTTGAGGGCGACCGCGCCCGGACAGCCCGAATCGGTCTACGGTTTCATTCTGGGAAGCGATTGCGGATTGACGAGAAGAGCGTCGGTTGGTCGCGAAGAAGACCCGCAAGCGAGCTAACATGGAGCCAATGCCCGGTGACCTTCAAACCTCCATCACGTCTTCAAACGATTCCGGGAAAGTCTGGCGCGCCACCTTCTCGTTGATCACAAGCATCGCCTCATAGGATGTTGGATCGAAATCCTTGTCCGCTGCCACCACTTCCCGCCCAAAGAGCAGGTTTAGTCGGGCGGCGTCCAGATTGCCGCGCTCAAAAGGCTCCGCTCCGAAATGGTGCCAAAGCGCATGCAGGAAGGCAGCATCGACCCGGTGTTCCGATGAGCCCGGCCGCGCACGGCGAGGAAGGGGCTTGATCGGCGTCACACCCCTGGGGTTCGCGCGGCGGATGGTGAACTGAATGCCGCTCCCCGGCATGCCGGATGGAAAGCCGCGGTGCTTCGTCATGTCTGCAAGCTTGGCCATCGCTGCCTCTCCTTCGCAATCGATCCTATCATTTTTTCAATGTCGGGCTCGCCGATGGCGATACCCGCAGCCACAACACGCCCCAATCTTGGGCTCGAATTGTAGACGATATATTTCCAAACCCGTAACATGATACCTGCTAGTTTTCGATCGTAATCGGTCGAACAGGCTTTGAGGCCGTTTGAGCGCAAGCAACATGACGAGGCCAGGATGCGAAGACAGCTTCAGCAAGAAATTCTGGATATGCTGGCACGGGGTTCTTCCCTCGAGGACGCCTGCGATCGCATTTGTGAGCATGCTGAACGGCTTGCGGCCGGCGTCCTTTGTTCAATTGTGACCGTTGATCGTGACGGTCTCCTGCATCCCCTGGCGGGGCCAACGATAGCGAAGACCTATTCGAACGCCCTCGATGGAATACCGATTGGACCTGATGTCGGCTCTTGCGGCACGGCTGCCCATTTCCGCAGGCCGATCGCCGTCACCGATATCTTTGCTGACCCGCTTTGGATCCCCTATCGGTCGCTTGCCGACATCCTTGCAAAGGAACATGGCGTCAAGGCGTGCTGGTCCAGCCCCATCCTGCGCAGTGATGGCCGCGTGCTTGGGGCGTTTGGGTTTTATTACAAGGACAATCGCGGCCCCACCCCCGAAGAACGAATGATCGTCGCCGAGTATCTCGACCTTTGCTCACTGGTGCTCGAGCGCGAGGAGGTGAAAGCCGACAATCAAAGGCTGGCCTTCTTTGACAACCTCACCGGCTTCGGCAATCGCGCCAATTTTCTCAAGACGTTGGAGGCAGCCATCGACGGCGGCGCTGGCCCTCTTTCGGTTCTGCTCATCGATATCGATCATCTCGGCCGGGTCAACGACGCCTTCGGGCATGCGACCGGCGACAGGCTGATCCTGGAGGTTGGTCAAACGGTTGCACGGATCGCAGCGCCGGTGGCCACTTTCAGGGTGGACGCCGATGAGTTCGCGGTATTGATCGAAAATCGTTCGACGGAATTGTCCGCGGTTTCGGCGGAAATTCTACGCGCCATCGAGAACCGGACACCACGGCGCAACGAACATCTCCTGCCGGTCTCGGTCACCTGCGGAGGCGCAATCTCCGAACCGTCCCAGCCGCCCGACGTTCCGACTTTTCTGCAACACGCAAATCTCGCGCTCCACCACGCCAAGCGGACAGCCAGAGGCGGGTTCGTGCTGTACAGCGACGATCTTGCCGGGGCTATCGCAAACCGGTTCCGGGTGCTGCAGACCGTGACGAGCGCCTTGGCCGAAGATCGGATCGAGGCGCACTATCAGCCGATCGTCAGCCTCGCAACGCAGGAAATTGTCGGCCTTGAGGCGCTCTGCCGCATTCGTCTGGACGGAGGGCAGATCCTCTCAGCCGGCGCGTTCGCCGAGGCGCTCCAGGATCTGTCGATGGGCCACCTCCTGACGGATCGAATGCTGGAGCAGGTCGCGCGCGACATTAGATACTGGCTCGATCTTGGGATGTCGTTTCAATATGTCAGCGTCAACGTGTCGATGGCGGATTTCAATCAGGGAAACCTCTGCGAGCGTATCAAAAGCGTTTTTGCCCACCACCGCACGCCCCTCAAGCACGTTGTGCTCGAGGTGACGGAAACGGTCTATATGGACGAAAAGGACGGTAAGGTCGCACAGGCGATCGAGGAACTTCGCAGGGAAGGGCTGCTTGTGGCACTCGACGATTTCGGCACGGGTTACGCCTCTCTCACGCATCTGCTGAATTTTCCGGTTGACATCATCAAGATCGACAAGACCTTCATCGACCGGATGTCGGACGGACCCGGCGCAGTCATCGTCAAAGCCCTTCTCGACATGTCGATCGGTCTCGGCACCCGCATCGTGGCCGAAGGTGTGGAAACCGAAGATCAGGCGGACCGTCTTCGGCGCCTCGGATGCCCCTATGTACAGGGATATCTGTTTGGCCGTCCGGTTGACCGCGACAGGACAACCGAAGCGTTGCGCGCTGATACTTTCGCTCTGGCAAGCAAGGCGGGACAAAAGGCCTAGAGCCGTTCATCGCTTATCGGAATCGTCAGGGATTGAACGAAGCCGCTTTCGCGGCATTTGGAGCGCGGGATTTGCATGAATGCGCGATCGTGTCCCGCCAGGTGATGTAGCTCGGCGGTAGCGAAGCCGCTCGCGAGCGTGCCCTCAACAGCGCCGTAGTGAGCGGGCGGCGGAGCGGTGGTCATCGATGTTCTCCGGTAGCGTCGGGTTGCTGACACCAACCTGATTCGAAGGAACCACCGATGACCGACGACATGATGAACCTGCGTGCGTTCGTGGAGAAGTCCCCCGACGCCGATCTTTTGCGCGAGATGATCGGTTTTGCCGCCGAGCGGCTGATGGAGCTGGAGGTGGGCGCCGCCACCGGTGCCGGTTATGGCGAGAGGAACCCGCTGCGGACGGCCCAGCGCAACGGCGACCGCGAGCGGGATTAGGAGACGCGCGCCGGAACCGTCGAGCTGCGCATTCCGAGGCTCAGGAAGGGCTCTTACTTTCCAGGCTTCCTGGAGCCGCGGCGCATGGCCGAGAAGGTCCTGACGGCGGTCATCCAGGAAGCCTACGTGCAGGGAATGTCGACCCGCTCGGTTGACGATCTCAGCGCAAACGCAGTTTGTCGCGTGGTCAAGGCCATGGGCAAGGTGCCCAAGCGTGCCGCCATCATGGATGATGCCGAAGAAGACGTTCTCGCCTATATGACCTTCCCGAAGGAGCACCGCGCCAAGCTGCACAGCACCAACCCGATCGAGCGCCTCAACGGCGAAATCAAGCGCAGAACCGAGGTCGTCGGGATCTTCCCCAATGATGACGCCATCGTCCGCCTCGTCGGCGCGATCCTGCTCGAACAGAACGACGAATGGGCTGTCCGGCGCGCCAGATACATGACGCTGGAAACCAGCAGCCAGATGAGCGATGATCCGCTCATCAGCCTGCCAGCCGTGGCGCGCTGATCATCCCGGCCCATGCCGGAGAACGCGGCGACCCAGCCGCCACCTACATCACTCCCTGGGACATGATCCGCCCCGCCGCCGTAAAACCGGTTCGGGGGCCGATCACTGCACTTGAAATTTATCACGACAGATGACATGTTAGGCGCGACACTTGACGCGGAGAATGGTAATGGCCCTCGCAGCAAAACCCCCTTCCTCACTGGTCGCCGGTGGCGAATTGCAAAAGATCGAAGCTCTGCTGGGTGGCTCGCGGGTGCTTGCGCGCCGACTGACCAGCGCGCTCGATGCGCATGAGCTGCTGTTGCACGGCCTACCGGCCTCGGCGCTGGATCACCTTGTCGGCAATCTCGTCGTCATCGGCAAGAACGAGTCGCTTGAAAAGGCGGTCGGCATGAGCTTGCGCACATGGCAGCGACGGAGGGACACGCCGTCCAAGCCGCTTAGCCAAGAACAGAGCGGCCGGGCCTGGAAATTCGCCGAAATCCTCGCTAAGGCGACGGACGTCTTCGGCTCACAGGCCGAGGCCGAGCAATGGCTGGAACGTCCCGCAGTCGGGCTTGATCAGCGTCGCCCGATCGACCTTCTCGGCACTCCGGCCGGCGTCGAGCTGGTGGAGGATCATCTCGACCGCCTCGATTACGGCGTCTATGCATGAACCTTCTGCCGATTGCGCTCGGCGGGACCGAGCTTGTCGCATGGCGACTCGATCAGACGGTCCATGCGCAGACATGGGATAGTGGCGAGGGCGCGTATCGGGTTGGTGGACGCTGGAACAGCAAGGGCGTTCGCGCGGTCTACTGCTCCCTCGATCCGGCGACGGCGATCCTGGAGGTGGCAGTCCACAAAGGCTTCCGGGCGCTCGATACGGTTGCGCACATAATGACAGCGGCCGTCATTTCCGCTCCCGCCGATGTCCACGTTGTCGATCCGACGACCGTGCCAAATCCGAACTGGCTGCGGCCGGGCATTCCCGGCGCGGGGCAACAGGCCTTCGGAGACGAGTTGCTGCGCCAACACCGCTTCGTCGCCATCCCCAGTGCGGTATCGACGCACAGCTGGAACCTGATCTTTCTAGCGGGCGGCCCGGCAGGCGCCTATGTGCTCAGATTCCAGGAAGCGTTTGCGCTTGACACGCGTTTGCATCCACCCGGCCCCTAGACATTCGGGAACTGGATGAACCCAGCTCTGCTGGCGTCGTCGTGATGGATCAATTCAAGCGGCTAGAGTCCCGGGCGTCTTTTGTGAATCTGCGGGGGATTGAACGAAGCCGCTTTCGCGGCATTTGGAGCGCGGAATTTGCATGATGCGCTTCTGATTTGAAGGATTGGGCTGTTTTAGCCCAACCTTTGTACAGGAGATGACGATGAGTGAGATGAGCCCGCTACGCCGGCGCATGATCAATGACATGACGATCCGCAATCTTTCACCAGCGACGCAACGATCGTATTTACATGCAATGTCGAAGTTCTCGCGCTATTTCGGGCGATCGCCAGACCGTCTTGGACTGGATGACGTGCGCGCGTTTCAGGTGCATCTGGTCTTCCGTCAAAACTTGAAACGCTAGCGGTCCGTAGCCTTGATGACGCGCTGACCATCAGAACCGCCAGCTAGCTCGATCACTGCGACAACAGTCGTGCCGCCATTACTCTGCAGCCTCGTTGCTGCGTTCGAGGTAATGCCCAGTCAGGAAGGAGCGATAGGCGTCTGCGATACCCTCCTTCAGCCCTATCTTCGGCGTCCAGCCGAGAGTACGGAGCTTGTCGGCACTCATGAGCTTACGTGGAGTGCCATCCGGTTTGGTGAGGTCTCGCGTGATCTCGCCTTCGAAGCCGACGACCTCCGCAACGAGCGCGGCCAATTCGAGGATGGTAATGTCTTCGCCGGAGCCGACATTCACATGACTTTCGGCGGAATAGGTCTTCATGAGATGGACGCAGGCGTCGGCGCAATCGTCGACATGCAGGAATTCGCGCTGCGGCGTTCCGGTACCCCAGATGCGCATGTCTTTCTGACCGCTCATCTTGGCCTCATGCGCCTTGCGTATCAGCGCCGGCACGACATGGCTCGAATCGAGGTCGAAATTGTCGCCCGGTCCATAAAGATTGGTAGGCATGGCCGAGATGAAATCACTGCCATGCTGTTTTCGATAGGCAGCGCAAAGCTTCAATCCGGCAATTTTGGCGATCGCATACCATTCGTTCGTGGGCTCGAGCGATCCGCTCAGAAGCGATTCCTCAACGATCGGCTGATCGGCGAATTTCGGATAGATGCAGGACGAACCCAGAAACATCAGTTTTTCGACGCGAACCTTATGAGCTGCGTGGATGACGTTAGCCTGGAGGATCAGGTTGTCGTAGAGGAAGTCGGCCGGATAGGTATCATTGGCAAGAATGCCGCCGACCTTCGCAGCCGCCAGGAAGACGGCGTCGGGACGGTTATTTCCCATCCACGCCTCCACCTGCTCCTGTCGTCTCAGGTCGACCTCGGCGCGCGTGGCCGTCAAAATCTCGCAGCCCTCGGAGGCAAGACGTCGCATGATCGCCGAGCCCACCATGCCGCGGTGGCCCGCGACATAGACCTTTTTTCCGGCAAGGCTGTAGATCACCTCAGGCATGGACCAAGCCTTTGTTCGCACCGACCGTCGGAACATTTCGTGCCATGACTTTCAGGTCTTCGCGAACCATCTCCGAAACCAGTTGATCAAGACTGGTCTCATGTTTCCAGCCAAGCTTCGTATGCGCCTTCGTCGGATCGCCGAGCAGAAGATCGACTTCTGTAGGGCGGAAGTAGGCCGGATCGATCTCCACCACACAGCGGCCGGATATCGTATCATATCCTTTTTCCTCGACACCCTCCCCACGCCAATCGATCGGCATGCCCACCCTGACAAAGGCCTTTTCGACAAAGGAGCGAACCGAGTGCGTTTCGCCGGTCGCAAGAACATAGTCCTCCGGTTCGTCCTGCTGCAGCATCAGCCACATGCCGCGGACATATTCTCGTGCATGCCCCCAATCACGCTTGGCGTCCAGATTGCCGAGATAGAGCCGGTCCTGCAGGCCAAGATGGATTGCAGCGGCCGCCCGGGTGATCTTTCGGGTCACGAATGTTTCGCCGCGGATCGGGCTTTCATGGTTGAACAGGATGCCATTCGAGGCATGCATGCCATATGCCTCGCGATAATTGACCACGATCCAATAGGCATAGAGCTTGGCAGCCGCGTAGGGGGATCGGGGATAGAAAGGCGTCGTTTCGCTTTGGGGAACTTCCTGCACCTTGCCGTACAGCTCGGAGGTGGACGCCTGATAAAAGCGGGTCTTCTTGGTCAGGCCCAGAAGACGAATTGCTTCGAGCAGCCGCAGCGTTCCGGTTCCATCCGCGTTAGCCGTATATTCCGGCGTTTCGAAGGAGACTTGGACATGGCTTTGTGCGGCAAGGTTATAGACCTCGTCGGGCTGCGTTTCCTGAACGACCCGGATGAGATTGGTTGAATCGGTCATATCCCCGTAATGCAGGATAAAGCGAGGGCTCTCGACATGCGGATCCTCGTAGAGGTGCTCGATACGATTGGTATTGAAGGACGACGAGCGCCGCTTGATGCCGTGAACGATATAGCCCTTGTCCAAGAGCAATTCGGCCAGGTATGCACCGTCCTGTCCGGTCACGCCGGTGATCAGCGCAACTTTCCTGTTATTTCTCATTCCGGTATCCATGGTCGCTCTCCAACTCGAATACTAACGCTATCTTTGAATGCTGGTAGTGTAGGAAAGGCGCGAACGCCGATGAATTTCTCTGGCAATCCGACGTTCTTTCGCTGCTTTAGATCGTCGTTTTGTAGTATTTCATCAACGATCTCGAGAACAACTCGGAATCGCCGAACGTATAAAGGGCGTGCTTTCTTGGCTTTACGCCGTTTATCGCGATGGAAATCTCCGGGCTGCGTGAAGAAGCCCTCAGCTGCTGAAGGCAAAAATCGACGGCTCGGCGGCTGGTTTTTGCCCATCTGACAACCATGAGCGTCCTCTCCGCGATCGCTGTCAGATGCACTGTATCGGTAGAGGCAAGCACGGGCGCACTGTCGAAGATCACAACCTGGCCATTTGCCCGGGCCATTTCGATGAGTTCCGCAAGATCGGCCAGACGGGTATGCCGAAGGTGGCTGGGGTTGCCGGCGGGAATGAAGTCGATACCGCTTGGATGATGATAGATGATGTCGTCGATTTCAGCCTGTCCGCACATGAAATCGTTCAGTCCGTGCTTGAGTCCCGACTTGAAAAGCGAGTCGAGTTTTCCGCGCCGAAGGTCGCAATCGACGAGCAGCACGGGGGTTCCGTTGGCTGCGAGTTCGATGGCCAGCGATCCGGCGACAAGCGATTTGCCCTCGCCGCTATGGGCGGACGTGACGACAATGCTGGCTGGAAGCTTCCCGCCATTGGTTTGTTTGAGCGAAATCATGACGGTGCGAATTGCTTCATCGAACATGCCGCCTTGAATTTGCCCAAAGAGGACCGACGGATTTCGCCGGGTTGCCTGACTCAGGCGCGGTATGAAACCGGCAGGTACGAAGCGTCCCATCCCGATCAGTTGGTCGAAGCTGCGGACAGATTTGTCCATCATTTCTACCGCGAAAGCGGCCGTTGCAGCGATCGCGGACGAAGCCACAAGAGCACCGATCAGATAGAAAAGCCGGCCCCGTCCTTGTGGCATGAGCGGTACCGCAGCCGGCGACAGAACTTCAACTTCCGCGCCAGGCAGCATGGCTTGTGCCGCAAATACGCGACGCTGTTCCTCCAGCCTGTCCAGGGCTGTCTGTTCCCTATCGGCGACGCGCTCCAGTCGCGCCAGCTCGATTTTATCAAGTGTGGAGTGAGACCGCAGATTGTAAGCCGCCGTCAGGGCGGATCGGACTGTGCTGTCTTCACGATCAAGCGCAGCAAGCTTGGCGCGCAGCGATTGAACATAGCGATCGACGGCAGTGCCGAGATCGGCGCGCGATTTGACAATCTTTGCACGCAGATCGACGACTGGCTGGGCGTCGCTACCATATATGTCGAGAAGACGCTCGAGATCCTGCTGCTGTGCCCGAAAGTCACGTTCCATTGCGCTGATACTGTCGGGGATGGAGTCATTCTGCGTGGCGAGCGAGGCGTCGCCGGCCGCCTCCAGGGTGGTGATTACTGCTTTTATATCGACGCGGTCCTTTTCAATTTTTGCCTGCCGGTCGCTCAGTTCCATAATGGATTTGATCTGTTCGCTCTGAGCATCGTCATTCGGGACGATACCCGTGGTTTTTTGATATTCGTCGGCGGCATTGCGCGCCGCATCGGTGCGGCCCTGCTGCTCCGCTATGCGCTGTCGAAGCCACCCTTCTGCAGCATCCAGACGATTGCGAGCACTCTCTTCCCGCTCTTCAAGGTAAATATCGATCAGGCGATTGGGCACAGCGGCCGCCAATTCGGGATCATGCGTATCGAATCCGATTCGGATAACACCGCCCGGGCCGTCCCGGATCACCTGGAGCGCCCTGTAATATTCCTCGATAACCGGCTCGAGCCTGTCTTGCTGCGGCACGGGCGGCTTACCGCTGTCGATCAACTGCCGCAGACTAGCCTTGATCTCGCTGATCAGAGACGGTTGACGCAGTGCCGGATTGAATTCCGCCCGCTCGTCGAGCCGCAGATCGTGAATGACACGTTCCGCCACGCTCCTGGACCGCAGCCGCTCCGCCTCCGATGCGACATTCAAGGGGTCATTGCCGCTGTCGTCGCTGTTCACCGATTTTGCCAGCGGCGCGTGGATCATAAGCCGGGACTCGGCATGATAGCTCGGCTGCATTCCCAGGATCATCACGGTGGCAACCGTCATCGTCAGAACCACCAGGCATGCAATCATCACCATCCTGCGGCGGAGCAGGCGCAAACCGGATGCCAGATCGAAATCATCCGATCTCGTCTCTGCCTGAAACCGGGGTTCATAGTGCATCGTTCTGATAGGAACATTCCGATCTGGCGGAAAAGTCGAGATTGTCATGATGCGCTAACCCTTGCTTGAGGTTGCGTGGAGATGGCCTCGTAGAGTTTTTCGATCGACCGCATATATGCTGTCATACTGAAATGGTTGAGGTAGTGGACGCGGCCTTTGATGGAGAGCTCAGCGCGCATTTCGGGGTCCGTAACCAGCTTTGCCAGGGCCGCAGCCAGAGCATCCTGGTCCCCGACAGGGACGAAGACACCGGTTTTGCCGTCGGAGATGACCTCCTCATGCGCTCCAACCCGCGTGGTGACGACGGCAAGGCCGTGGGCCAGTCCTTCAATGACGGCCATGGCCAGGCCTTCGGCATGCGAAGGCAGGACGAGAATATCGGCGCGGGCGCATAAGTCCTTGATCTCGTCGGCCCCAAGCCAACCTGGCATCTCCACCAGGTCGGATAGCCCCATCGCGGCGGCTTGGCGGCGGTAGTCCTCGACCGGCCCATCACCTGCCAGCACGGCTCGCCACTGTAACTCTTTCATCATCGGATGGCTGAGCGCCAGCAACAGCTCCGGCACGCCCTTGCGTTCGCTCAAACGGCCGAGAAAGACGATGAGTGGCGTCTGGCCAGCAGGAGGCCTGCGCCGCGCGCCGGGATCGGGGACACAATTGTGGACGACGACGACGCGGTGACCGTCTACGCCGAGAAGCGTCGTCAGCGTCACGTGATCACGCTGGCCAAGTGCCACCACGCAATCGGCATTTTGAAACATCCGCCGGATGAGCGCTTGTTGGCGTGGAGAACGGGCAGCAAAATCGCTGGCGTAATCATAGTCGTGCAAGTGCAATATGTTAGAGCAGCCCAGCACACGGGCGGCCTCCGTCAGGATCAGCTTTCGTGATGTGCTGCCGCGACCTGCGACATGGATATGGTGAATACGCGTGGGAGCAACGACCCGATCCCTAGCCATCGTCAGGATGGCGCCCAGCAGGCGCAGGGACGACGTCGCCGCGGACCATCGAGGCCCTCTGGTGTCGGTGACGAAGTGCGTTGCGCCGGCCTGCCTTGCTGTGCTGGTTATATAACCGACCAGCCTGCCGATCCCGCCGCCGTTCTCGCAGCCGCCCGGGACATAGTGGCGTACACTTGCCATTTGAGCTCTTTCCGCCGATGCCTTCATCAGCATGATCGGACGACCTCGCGATAGACGGCTGCAGCCTGAGCTCCAACCTGCTCGGGTGAATTCGGTCCCCTGGCCCAGGCAAGCGCGTTGGCGCCGAGATTGTTTCTGAGTTCGCTGTTTTCAGCCAATGTGCGGATGGCCTTTGCGAGGTCTTCCGCATCCCCGGGCGAGACCACCATTCCAAGCCCATTCGGCTGAACTGTCGTGCGCAATTCGCCGACGTCGGTGACGATGACAGGTTTGCCGAAGGCAGCGGCAAGGTTGAGTACCCCGCTTTGAGAAGCTTCCGTATAGGGGAGCACAACGATATCGGCATCGAGGAAAAGCTGCGCAACTTCAGCATCTTCGATGAAGCGGTTGCGGATATCATAGCGACCGGCGTCCCCCATCAGCGGCTGGAACAGCCAGGGGTTGTCACCGCGGCCCGCGACCGTAATGCGCAGGTTCGGAAGCGCATCCTTGAGCATCGCTTCGGCGCGGATCAAATGTTCCAGGCCTTTGTAAGCAAAGATCCGTCCGAAAAGCAGGACGCGCAGAGTTCCATCGGCCTGGCCTCGCGTCAGATTTTGCTGCCGGGCGAGTTCCGCGTAACGCTGTATGGCGGGGTGCGACAAGACATGGACGCAGTCTGGAGATTTCGAATATCGATCGAGCGCCATCCGCTTCAGCTCTTCACCATGAACGACGAGGTGTCCGGATTGTCTTGCCATCAATTCCGGCGCCCAGCCGGGCAGGGTGCGGGTATCGGAATCTCCCGGATGTACATCGACATCATGGACGGTCGTGATGAGCGGGATCGGCCGCCAGAACGGAGCGGCGAAATTCAGCCAGAGCGTGCTATTGCTGAGAAGATGAATAAGGTTCGGCTTTTCGTTCCGGATGAGTCGGGTCAACTGATGCAGGAACCAGGGATTGGCGAGCGAACGGTGCCGCGGCCAGTCCAGCAGGTGCAAATCGATTGCCGGATCGAACCAGGATGCAAGATGCGCGTAGCGTCGGCGCGGGACGCCGAGAACGACATCAAGGTGCCGCGCGACACCGCCGGCGAAGGCGATCGTGTAATCTTCCAGTTCGGAAACGAGCAGCAGCGCCTTCATTTCGCTGCCTCCGATAAGCCGATGTCCCGGCCGAACCGGGGGAGATTGCGGACTGAACGCAATGCGTCGCGTGTGCGTCTGAGCACGTTTGGTTCGCCAGCGAATAACAGCCCTTCGAAGGCAAGCTTGATGCGGGTACGCGCATCAGCGCCGGCCAGCTCCGCCGATGCCACCCAGTAGGGATAGTGATCCGTCAGGCTTAACCGTGCCGGTATCTCGTGGATTGAAAGAAACCTGTTTGTCGCTTCGACGGTGCGCTGCCAATGGGCCATTCTCCGTCGCAACATCGCGGCATCATCGACCGGCCGATACCAGTTGTTGTTGTGGATCCGGTAGAAGCCGAGTGAATCCGGCAAAGAAGCGACGTCCCCGAGAAACGGATAGATCCCCGTGAGCCATGCATCGGCCGAAATACGGAACTGATCCGGGATCGGTCCTGCAGCATCCCACGCGCTGCGCCGAACCGAGATGGCTGAGGTCATCGGGAAGGGCCACCAGCCGGCCGATCTGGTCAGCAGTGCCGAGAGATCTCCGGAACATAGCGTCCGGGGGATCGGCTTGAGGATTGACGATCCATCGATCGAAACCGGCTGAAGTCGGTGATAGACAAGCGATACCGCAGAATCCAACTGAAAGGCAGCGCGTGTCGCCGACAGTTTGCCCGGAGCCCACCAGTCGTCCGCGTCCAGAAAACAAAGGATACCGCCGCTGCTGAGCTTTACCGCAGCATTGATCGCGGCTGCCTGTCCCGAATTTTCCTGGAAGAGTACCTTCACCCTGTCATCATAGGCTTCTAGTACGGAGCGCGACTGGTCGCTCGATCCATCATCGACGACGATGATCTCGACGTCGGGGATATCCTGGCTCAGGACGCTGTCGATCGCGCGTCCGACGAAACGGCCATAGTTGTAATTGTTGATGAGAACGCTGATCCCTGACTGCTCCATGACGCCCTCAAGCGGCTTGCAGCACGACAAGGCTGCGCAGCAGCATGGTCGTGCTATCGTCCGGGAGACCGGCCCCGCCATTGCCCCCAGCACCTGGAACCTCGCGGATGGCTATATCAGGAGCGCTCACGCGCCCAATCTGGTTTTTTTGGGGTAGAGACAGTGAGGCAGGCGTTGACGCCGCCGCGACCGGTGAAGCTCTCGTCGTGGAGCATGCCGAACCAGGATCATAACGCGAAACCATAGCAATCCCAACCTTCCAAGCATCGCTGCGGACAGCCTGCGTCGGAACCCTCAATTCGCCAAAAAACCGTGGCGCAACGTGGCGTGCTTTGCTGTCCGCACCTTTGCAAGCTACCGGCGAATGGAGATGGGTAAAATCTGCTCTTATGGGCAATCCCGCAGGCTTAGGGCCTATCCTTTGGGGTAGGTTCCAGACGCCTGCTTAAGCGTAACCACGTCTTTGGGTGATGGGTGTCTGCATTAGGCGTAGCCGCGCCGTCATTTGCGTGAGTTGACTGCGCGGATGTTTGGATGGTTGTTCTTGTGTGTAGCAGCGTAGCTGTGAAAGGAGATACATGCCTTTCCAGACTGACGCGATCAACAGCCGCTCCTTTGGCCAGCTCGGCAAGGACCGACAATGAGCGTATACGGTCTTAGAACTACAAGCGGGCCGGCCATCACTTGGCGAAGCATAGAATGCTGGGGAGCCGGTATATGCCTGTTCCTGCAGACGGGTGCGCTTTTTCCGCTTTTGCTATCAGATCCGGACGGAGGGTTGAGCGATCACTCCAAGTCGCTGCTGCGCCTCGTCAGCCTACCCGTCTATGCATTTACAATACTGATCCTGATAAGAAATTTACCGCTCTTCCTCGTGGCGCTGAGACGCAATCTGCTGCTCCCGCTGATCATCTTGTTGCCGTTTTTGTCCATCTTGTGGTCGATCAGTCCATCGCTGAGTCTGCGGCGCGCCATCGGCCTGTTGTTTACCGTGCTTCTTGCCTACGTGCTTGCAATGCGCTTCACGCCGAGACAGCTGCTTTTGCTGGTCTTTGCGACTTTGGGAACGTGTATCGTACTGAGCCTGGCGATGTTCGCGGTGGCGCCTCATCTTGCCCGTATGCCCATGGACAGCGAGATGCGAGGCATCTTCATCAACAAGAACAGCCTCGGCTGGTATTCGAGCATCATGATACTGGCGGCGGCTGTCGTGCTGATCGACGGCACTCTCGGCTTGCGGCGAACCGCATTTATCCTGCTGGCTGCGAGCGGGATTTGTCTTGTTGCTTCAGGATCGATGACTGCGACGATTGCGATCGCCTCGGCATTTTGCCTGATTGGATTCTATTCAGCCCTGCAGAGAAGCAGCGGCATCGGCCGCATCCTCCTCATCCTGCTGTTCGTTCAGCTCGCGGCTGGCCTTCTCATCTCGCTTCACGAGTTCCTGGTTCCGTTCCTCGAAGCGCTCGGTAAGGACGCCACTTTGACAGGTCGCGTGCCGTTGTGGGAGCTGGTCGACCGCCAGATTGCCAGCCACTTGATGTTCGGCTTCGGCTATCAGGCGTTTTGGACGGAAGCTAACCCCGGAGCATGGTCCATCTGGTCCGAAATCCTGTGGATGGCGCCTCACGCCCATAATGGTTACCGCGACGCGATGCTCAGTTTCGGCATCATCGGCACGGCCTTCTTTGTTCTGCTGCTTTTGCGCGCAGTGCGCCAGGGGGCGATTCTTCAATGCCGCGATCCGCAATATGGCTGGCTCTGGCTCAATGTCTTCACCGTCATGATCTTGGTGATGAACCTGACCGAGAGCATTTTTCTAATCCAGAATGACGCCATTTTCATTCTGTTCAGCACGGCTATCATCATGTTCTCGCTGCATGTGCCCGTCGTTTCGGCAGAGGCCGATCAAGGGTGGCGGATGCCCATGACGGCGCCGGATCCATCAATCCCATGAGACCTCGTTTCACACTGTCCTGTTGCGTACTGCTTGCAGCGCTCTCACCACGCCTGGGCAATTCTGCGCCGGTGAGTTCGGACAAAGACGCGCCCGACATCATGCATAAGGCAATCCAGGCAGCGACCTGCGCCGAGGCCGCGCCAGGCGCATTATCCGACGAACTCAACGGAATTCTCCCTGGCGATGCGGTGACCGGCACAGCCGCGGGACGCGCGATATTCTATGTGTCGCCTGCCGGCAAAGACACTTGGAGCGGCCGTCATCCCGAGCCGAATGCCACCGACGGACCCTTTGCCAGCATCGAGCGCGCGCGCGATGCTGCGCGGGAAGCAGGCGGCCAGAGCATGATTGCCATGGAGGGTGGAGATTATTATCTAGCCCGCCCCGTTGTCTTTGATGCCAGAGACAAGGGCCTGGTCATCACGGCGAGATGCAACCAGACACCTGTCTTGCATGGCGGTCGGCTTGTGAATAACTGGGTGTCACAGACTGCCGGACGCTGGAGGGCGCCACTGCGCTTGCCGACGGACGAGGCCGTCGGCGATCTCTTCGTCAACGGGGTTCGCCAGGCCCTGTCCCGCTTTCCGAACGCTCCTTCCGACGGAGATCCGCGCAAGGGATGGCTGTTTGCCGCCAAATGCAATCCGGCGATTGACCAATGGGAAGGCAATACGCGCTTTTGCTATCATGCCGGCGACGTCCCGACGCTTGAAGGCGCATCAGGGCTTGTCGTCAACATTGTCGGTGGCTTCAAGCCTGGAAGCCAATGGGGCAGCGACACACTGCCGGTCGTTTCGATCGACGCTGCAACGCGGACCGTTCAAACCAAGGGCACCAGCTATTTCTTCACCGCAGAAGGCAGCCGCTATTTCCTGACAGGAGCAGCGTTTCTCGATGCGCCCGGAGAATGGCGCTACAATGTTGCAGCAGGCCAGCTCGACTATATCCCGGCCGAGGGACTGTCACCTAATTCTACTGTTGTGGCCGGTATGCTGCCGACATTCTTCCGGCTGGAGGGTGCCGATAACATGGTCGTATCAGGGCTCCAGTTTCGTGACGGAGCGCCTGAAGGCAGCGGTAAATTCTATACCGACACCAGAGGGTTCGGCGCCATACGGCTTGAACACGCCAACGGTGTCAGGCTGCTCGGAAATCTCATCGAAAATGTCGGCGTCGGCATCCATGTGACTGAGAGCAGCGATGTTCTGATCGCCGGCAATGTGATCGGAGATATCGCCGGCAACGGCATCTATGTCGGCACCACCTATGGTGGTTTCGGCAAATCGAACGGCGTCAGAATTCTGTCGAACCATATCCATGACATCGGAAAGGTCTATTTCGAGACGGCAGGCATATGGTTCCAGGCAGGCGACGGTATGCGGATCGGCAATAACCTGATCGAAAATACCGCACAATTCGGGATCGCCGGCGGCTCCCTTTGGGGTGCCCAGGACGCAGTCCACGACGCGATCATCGAACACAATGTCGTGCGCAACGCCAATCAGCAGACGGCCGACGGCGGTGCCATCAAGATGATGGGCGAGCAGGCCGACCTCCTGAACAGCACCATCCGCTATAATCTCGTCACCGGGACAGGGCATCTCATGAACAGGGCCGATGGCACCTTCTGGCCTCTGGGATACGAAAATATCAATGAATGGCCGTCTCCGATCAGCTGGGCGATATACACTGATGGCAAGGCGAGTGGGGTGCGCATCAAAGGAAACACTCTTTCCGGCAATGTCTGTGCGATCGGGATCAACGGCGGCTGGAATAACCTGGTGACCGGAAACACCATCTCAAACGGCTCGGGCGCGGCCTTCCGCGTGGACGACGGCACCGGTTGGGGATGGCATCCACCGTGGGCCGTCCCGAACCGGATAGAGGACAATATCGTCTCGATCGATAACAGCAACGGGGTCGCCGCCTTCGTCTACGCGCCCGATCACGGGACTGGATCCGTGCAGTTCGCGCGCAACCGCTACAGCGGCAATCTGAACAACAAGAGCTTCCGGATCGATCCGGCGATCATGCGGTGGGGTGTTTTTGGCAGCCTGGCCGATCTTCAGAGAGCCGGTGCGGACAGGGACAGTGTCTTCACTCGTCCCAATGATTGATATCGCCGGGATGACCGGCAACGGAGCCGCATGAGCTGTGGCTCGCGCCGGCATGCGGTAACCGGTGACGATGCGCTCGTTCCCCGGCCCGGCGGTTCAGTGCAATACGGAGACCCCGATAGTGGGCGGGACAACGTTGTTGACCGCGAGCTGCGCCATTACCTCTGCGCTGAGCGTGCCTCGAACACCGGGATGGCGATGGCGGCCCCGGCACCGACAATTCGTTTATTGAATTCACCCTGTTGAATTCACCATTGTCTCTCCCCTCACTTTATCGCGCTCAAACCTCCCAGCTTTGGTCGCGCTGAAGCGAATGTCTTCTGCGACTCCGCGAAGGTCAAACCGCCTTTTCGGGGTAACGCTTATCAAAAAGGGCAATGCGGCATACCCGGGGGATACTGCCTTACTTCGAATATTGTAATTCATTTCTATGCGGGACGCAGAAATGTGAAGTCTTTCTACGTCCAATAGCTGGAGATGAAAGTCTAGAGGCAATCGGCCTGTCAGCATATTCTGACAACAGTTTCAGTTGGCAAAAGCGTAGGTCATGAGAAATTCATCGGCAGACAGAAACCAAACTTCAGACCTTGATCCAAAGGGCTCCCTGGAGTGGACGAATGTTCTTGGTGTTCGAGTTTCGGCAGTCAATCTCAAAAGCGCGACCGGACTGATCGAAAAGGCGATTGAAGACGGCAGGAAAGAATATGTATGCGTTCGCGACGCGCACGGTATCGTGCGGTGTCAAAAAGATCCCGAACTTCGGTCCATACATAACCGTGCATTCCTCGTGACCCCCGACGGCATGCCGTTGGTGTGGGCGCTGAAACATGCTGGCCATGTGGAAAGCGACAGGGTCTACGGACCGGATCTAATGTTATCAGTTTTCGAGGCGGGCAGATCCAAAGGCTTGCGTCACTTCCTCTACGGCGCAACCGCCAAGACGCTGGAGCAGCTACAGGCTCGACTTATCGCAAAATTCCCGGAAGCCCGGATCGTCGGCTCCTATGCGCCGCCCTTTCGTGACCTCTCGCTGCAAGAGGAAACGGATATTGCTGACCAGATCAATCTGTCAGGCGCGGATATCATCTGGGTCGGACTGAGCAGTCCCAAGCAGGAACACTGGATGGCGCGCATGCGCGACCGCCTGGACGCTTCGGTTCTCATCGGAGTCGGAGCTGCCTTCGACTTTCACGCCGGCCTTAAGCGGCAGGCTCCAAGGGTCATTCAAAGAAGCGGCTTCGAATGGGCGTTTCGTCTTTTATGCGAGCCGAAACGGCTGTGGCGGCGCTATGCGCTCGTCGTGCCGACCTTCATCTCACTGACGGCCTTTCAGAGACTGGGGCTTCGGAAATTTCCGATCGAAGACGCGGTTTCTGGAGCGAGTGCGTCGGGACAAAGGCTGTAGAGGAGTAACCCACCATGTCCTTACTTGCGCCGTCAGCAATGACATCGGGTCCGTCGAAGGTAGCCAACACAAATGACGCGTCCTCGCGAGCAGCGCCGGTAGGCTCTGTTCCCCCCATAACGGCCGCCAAGACCGTCGAACCGCTAAGGCAGGCGGGGCTGAATATGCCAGTTGCGCTACGGCGCCGGTTTCCTCGGCTTGCAACATCGTCGGTCTTGGTTGCCGGCGACATTGCCGCCTATCTGACCGCCTATTTTGCTCTCCTTTCCTTCCTTCCCGATGGTTCGGCGGGCACGGTACTGGAGCGTGCTTTCGCCGTCGCGGCATTGGCAACCATCGTTCTCTATGCATCGGCCGGCCTCTACCCTGGCTATCGTCTTCACGACCACGAACATCTGCGGCGTCGCACGATCGGCGCCTTCAAGGTGGCCGTTCTTGCTGCGCTCGGAGCAATCCTCCTGCCGGAAGGGGAACGACTGCTGCTCGCCGTCATCGGCTTCCTCGGCCTCGGGCTAATTGTCCAGCCTGTCATGCATTGGCTCGCTCGAGGCCTGTGCTGGAGACTTGGAATCTGGGGAGAGCGTGCGGTAATCATAGGGGGCCGCAATCTTACCCCGGCACTCATGGCGCATTTCAGAGACCACTGGCAGTATGGCATAAGGCCGGAACCTTTTTCCTCGGATACGTCGGAAGTATCACCTGACGGCGCGCCATCCATTGCCCTGATTGCCGGTGACACCTCCTCGCTTGTTGCCGATCTGGCGGCGATGCGGCGAAAGTTCTCCGAAGTCATTCTTCTGTCGGATACGCCGAGCCTCAAGATAAACGGCTTGCGACCGGCGGATGTCGGCGGAGAGATCGGAGTTCGTCTCACCAGCGGTGGGACTTCGGTCAATTCGGACCTGGTTCGCCGGATCCTCGATCTCGCGATCGCCATTCCTGCAACCATCGTTGTTGCACCCTTCATCGCGATTGCTGCCGCGGCGATCTACGCCATCGATCCAGGCCCTGTCTTCTTCCGTCATGCTAGGGAAGGTCTGTCCGGCAAACCGGTGCACGTCCTGAAATTGAGGACGATGTACCAAGATGCGGAACAGCGCCTCGAAGCATTGTTCCGGGAGAACCCGGCTATGCGGGCCGAGTGGTTGGCCCACTTCAAGCTCAAAAACGATCCCCGCGTTCTGCCGGTTATCGGCCATCTCCTGCGCTCTTCGAGCTTCGACGAACTCCCCCAATTGGCGAACATCATCGCAGGCGAGATGGCGATCGTCGGACCGCGTCCCTTTCCGGAATACCACCTCCTGGCGATGGATGGCGAGTTTCGCGACAAGCGGCGCTCGGTGACGCCGGGGCTTACGGGCCTTTGGCAGATCTCCGAACGAAGCAACGCGGATATCGAGCTGCAGCAACAACTCGACGAGTTCTACATCGACAACCGGTCCCTGTGGTTCGACTGCCAAATTCTTCTCAGCACAATCCCTGCAGTCTTCAAACGCAGGGGAGCTTACTGACCATCCTCGTTCTGCGAGGCAACCATCAACAACGGAGCACACCAATGCACGGACACAAGCGAATTATGGTAACCGGCGGTACCGGGTTTCTGGGATCGTTCCTGTGCGAAAGACTCTTGCGAGAAGGCAATGATGTTCTCGCCGTGGACAATTACTACACCGGCTCGCGTGACAACGTGCTGCATCTTCTCGACGATCCCCGCTTTGAAATCCTTCGCCACGACATTACCTTCCCGCTTTATGTCGAGGTCGACGAGATCTACAACCTTGCGTGCCCCGCATCTCCTGTTCACTATCAGGTCGATCCGGTCCAGACGGTCAAGACCAATGTGCACGGCGCCATCAACATGCTTGGCCTTGCCAAACGCACCAAGGCGAAGATCTTCCAGGCATCCACTAGCGAAGTCTACGGCGATCCGGCGGTTCATCCGCAGCCCGAGGAATATCGAGGCAGCGTCAATCCCATCGGCCCGCGGGCATGCTATGACGAAGGCAAGCGCTGCGCCGAGACGTTGTTCTTCGACTACCATCGTCAATATGGCGTGGAAATCAGGGTGGCGCGGATCTTCAATACCTACGGGCCGCGCATGCAGACCCATGACGGCCGCGTTGTCTCCAATTTCATCGTTCAGGCGCTTCGAAACGAGTCGATTACCATCTTCGGGAATGGTACGCAGACACGCTCGTTCTGCTATGTGGACGATCTGATCGAAGGCTTCATTCGCCTGATGGGGGCGCCGGCTGGCGTTACCGGCCCGATCAATCTCGGCAATCCCGGAGAATTCCAGGTCCGAGAACTGGCCGAAATGGTGATCGAAATGACGGGATCGAAATCAGGCATCGTCTTCAAGCCGCTGCCGGTTGATGATCCGACACAACGCAAGCCGGACATCAGCCGCGCCAGCCAAGAATTGGGTTGGCAGCCGACGGTGAGCCTGCGTGAAGGGCTCGAGAGAACGATCGCTTATTTCGAGTGGAAGCTTTCGGGCAAAGCCCGAAACATGCCAGGCGCCAAGTTCCCGCAGGCGACCTACACGCATCTGCCTGTCCCGGCGGTCGGCCTCCCTGTTTCGGAAGCCACACGATAGGGACATGGACAGCAACGGCAATCACCGCAAACCGAAGCTCGTTTTCTTTCAATGGGACCATCAGCCCAATGCGAACGCAGCCGGTTACCTGCTGCTGCATATGCAGCAGCAGGTCAAATGCCTCAGCACACATTTTGATGTCGTCGTCGTAAACCGTGACTGCGACTACGCAGAGATATGCGAAAGGTACGAACCGGATCTGACGCTGTTTGAGAGCGGCTACCGGTCACATGGCTCGCGACGGATAAGAATCGCCAACACGAATACCCACATCGGCGTTCCGAAGCTTGGTCTTCACAATGCCGATCCATGGTGCGACCGACGCAGCGGTTTCCTTTCCGATATGGAGCAATGGGGCATCGAGACATATTTCTCGATTGCGACTCTGGCTCCGGAATATATGCCGGAGCTGAAAGATAACCTGTTCGTCTGGCCAAACTTCATCGATCCCGAAGTTTATCAAGACTATCACCAGCACAAGATCATACCGGTCACGCTCACAGGCCAGGTCAATGGCCTTTACCCTTGGCGGCAGAAGGTCTTTCCAATAATCCGTGATCGATATCCCTGCCTGGTTTCGCCACAGCATACCTATGAGAGCAAGCTTGCCTCCCAGTTGCTGTCAGGAGAGGCCTATGCGCGCGCGCTCAACGCGAGCCTCGTCGTACCCACATGCGGAACCATGGCCGGCGAGGTCGTGCGAAAGCATTTGGAGATTCCCGGGGCGAACACCTGTCTCGTGACGGAACGGACGGCGGCGCTGCAGGCAGCTGGCTTTGCCGACATGGAGAATTGCGTCTTCACCGACCACAACGACATCGTTGAACGCTTGGAATACCTGTTTGCTCATCCCGCTGAAATACAGCGTATTTCGGCGGCCGGCTATAATTTGGTCCACTCTCGTCACACGTTGAATCACAGGCCGCAAATATATCAATGGTTTATGCTGAACAGCGGCCAGCGATCCGGAGAGAAAATCATTCAGTCCGGCCCTTTCAGCGACTTGATAAAGGTTCAGCGCATCTCCCAGCGAGCGAGTATCCACGTTGCCGGAGGGGCAAGCGACCGCGCTTTATTGAAGCAAGGCGATCTGCTTCTCGAACAGGGCAAGGTGGAAGAGGCCAAGGACTGCTACGCACGCTGCTTGGATTATGTGTCCTATCTGCCTGAAGCCAAATTCCGTCTCGCCGTCTGCGCCTTGCATGAGGGTAGTGCCGATCGCGCCTACACGCTTCTGGTGAACTTGATCAAGGTAACGATGATCGACTACGGGGCGGCCGACCCGGATCCCGTCGAATGGGCATATTTCCTTCTCGCGCTGGTCTGCAAAGGCCAAATTGCGCAAGCGCGAAGGTTGCAGGACTTTTATCCATCCCTGTCCCATGACGAACTCCGGCGCGCGCGCCTCGTGCTCGCTCAAGGCGGTCGAGAAGACAATTGGCGTGTCCCCGAACGGTCCGGCACAGGCCGAAAGAGCATTCACCAGCTTCCCCGACGAAGCGATCCCGAATGGCTTGCATGCTTCGCCGATATTCTCGATCGTTGTCAGCAGCCGGATCTTGCGAACGTTCTTCGTCGCGGTCCCCTCGAAGAGAGCGGAACCGGCGGACGCGCAGTATCTCGACATCTCAGACTTGATATTGGCTGGCGCCAGCGGTTGTACTCGAGCGTCGATGACCTGATGATCACACTGCGCTTGAATCACTTGAGGCCGAACGTGCCGCCAGTGCCGGAGTTCCGATATTTTTGGCACCTTGCAAAGGGCCTGATCCCCCGTTCGCAGAGAAGCCCATTGCGCAGGATCCGAACGGCGCTTTCCAGGCATCCTTTGTGATCGCCGACAAATGGCGGTGTCCATTGCTGAATGATCGAGAAAGACGAGTTCAACAGTCGCCAACCCCTGCAACTGCAACCAGGGCCAGTCCAAGCCGAACGAAGGGGGTTGGACGATCTCAAGGAAAATCAGTGATGGGCAATTGTGTGCGGGCAGAGCCGGAGATGCACAAGGCGATCTCGGCTCGGGTGCCCTGGCGCCAAATGGCCTCGGTGGCGCATTTGCTTCGCGACCACCGAGGATGTTTAGGTCAGGACCGCACTAGTGATGTGACGGAGGAGTCGATCGCCCGGCAGAATCTATCCTGTCTCTGCCTGTTTCGCGGGCAGTAATACTGTCGAAGAGATCGTTTATCTTGAACACGACCTCTGTTCTGTTCGTTGCTTTGACTTTTTTCATGATGTTACGAACATGCACCTTGACGGTGCTTTCTCGCAGATTGAGCTCATAGGCGATGATCTTGTTCGCCTTTCCGCGCCGGAGCGCCTCTACGACTTCGGCCTGACGATCCGTGAATATGCCCGCCAACGGGCGCGCCGTCGAGTTGCTGGATTCCAGCAAGTGACGCATGGCGAACAGGGTGCTTGCGGGAACAAAAACGCCTCCCGCAACCGACAGTGCGATCAGTTCCATGCAGACGCTGACGCTGACCGAGGCAGGTATGTAGCCCTTGGCTCCATATTCGAGCGCCTTCACGATTTGGGTGAAATCGTCGCTATCAGCCAGCACGATGACAGGTATCGTCCCGAACTCCGACGAGAGGCTCCTGATTTGCTCCGAAACGGCGGGCTCGTCGATTTTCTTGCCGCCAATGTTCAAGAGGATTGCCGAAAGCGGCGGATACTCGTCGCGTTTTTGCTTCCACTCTTCAACCGTTCCAAATGCCAGGATAAGTAAATCCGTCTTGTGGGCGGCCATGCACTGCGCAAGGCATTGCCGATCAAGTTCACGGTTATCGAGAATCACGAGAGAGTGCTTTGGCCTCGACGGCAAGATCGATGCCGTTGAACTATTCTCTATCTTAAGTGGCAGAGTTACATTTTCCTGCCTTAGGTCTAAATTTGGTATAAGCGCTGAATTCACTGCTTCATCCTCCCCAGCCGAGTTTCCCTACGCCCCAACAAAACCGAACACTCAAGCCCTTCAGATATGAGGGTTTGGAAGCACTAAAGTAGGAATTAAATACCACAGTTTCCGCGATCTCAAACTAGCTAATATAGGCTAAAGGCGCACATTAGTTCCATCGTAAGGTGTAAATACGACTTAATTCTTGGTATAAAGTCATGCGATGTTAAGCCGCTCGGGGAGTGGTCGATTACGTTGCTCCTCGGTTACGGATCGAGTCGCTAAACGCATGAAAACAATGTCTGCGCCTGACGTGTGATTGAGCCGAATCCGGACTTGTTCCACCACCAATGTTGATCGTTGGCTATGAACTTCGGCGTAAGTCGTCATAAGTATATACGCCTTTAGGTGAATAAGCTTAGACGTTTTGTTCCTTTACTCGGATGACGAAAACAATTCTCTTTAAATGGAGAGCAATATTTGTTCTCTCGAAATGAAACCTTGGGCACAATCACCTGATTGTCGGTTTCATTTAGAAATAAGGGTTTGTTCAAGAGTAGAGGTGCATGCGTAATGATTGCATCGAACGTCAAGCTGGATGATAGCAGCGTCATCCATCATCGAGAACTCGTAAATCTTTACGGCTGCACGATCGGTGCCGGAACGCGCATCGGCACTTTCGTTGAAATCCAGAAAAACGTCCTCGTCGGAAAAGACTGCAAGATCTCCAGCCATTCCTTCATCTGCGAAGGCGTGACGCTGGAAGACGGCGTTTTTATCGGCCACGGGGTCATGTTCACCAATGACACGTACCCGCGCGCTGTCAATGCGGATGGCGGTCTGCAGACCGAAGCAGACTGGGTTGTCATCCCCACGTTGGTCAAGCGCCACGCGTCGATCGGCAGCAATGCGACCATTCTGCCCGGCGTGACCATCGGAGAAGCCGCGCAGGTCGGAGCCGGGGCAGTTGTAACAAAGGATGTGCCTGCGGGCGCCATTGTCGCGGGCGTTCCGGCCAGGATTACCGGTCACGTTCACGACCGAGCAGTTGACATGCAAGCATTGGGAGGAATGCGATGATCGGTATTGCCGTTGTTGGATATGGGTATTGGGGTCCGAACCTGGTTCGTAACATCTCGGAAGCGGCCGGTGCGCACCTCGTTTCAGTTTGTGATCTGAATGTCGAACGGTTGGCGGCAGTTAAAAGCCGCTACCCCGCAATAACGATCACCGATAATTTTGAGGAAGTCCTACGCGATCCGAGAGTGGACGCAATCGCTATCGCAACGCCGGTCTCGACCCATTTCAAGCTCGCAATGCAGGCTATGATGGCCGGAAAGCATGTCTTCGTCGAAAAGCCGATGGCATCGACGACGGACGAAGCCTCGCGGATGGTCGAGGAGGCCGCGCGCCGACGGCTCGTGCTGGCCGTGGATCATACCTTCGTGCACACCGGTGCGGTCCGCAAGATGCGCGAACTGGTCGAAAGCGGCCTAGGCGACATGTATTACTATGACTCGGTTCGGGTCAATCTGGGGCTCTTCCAACATGATGTGAGCGTCATCTGGGACCTCGCGGTGCATGATCTCTCCATCCTGGACCATGTTGTGCAGGAAAGGCCGGTGGCCGTTTCAGCGACGGGCATGAGCCATGTGCTCGGCGAGCCGGAAAACATCGCCTATCTGACGCTCTTCTTCGAAAGCAAGCTTATCGCCCACATCCACGTCAATTGGCTGGCGCCGGTCAAGGTGCGCCGCACACTGATCGGCGGCAGCAACAAGATGGTCGTCTACGACGATCTGGAGCCTAGCGAAAAGATCAAGGTTTACGACAAGGGCATCACGCTGAACCCAAATTCTCAGGCCTACGGCGAGAAGGTGCATCAGATGATGGTCGGCTACCGCAGCGGCGACATGTGGGCGCCCAAGCTCGATATGACCGAAGCATTGAAACGTGAACTCGATCAGTTCGTCGAGTGCATCGAGCAGAATTCGCGGCCCATTACGGACGGCCAGGCCGGGCTGCGTGTCGTTCGCACTCTTGAAGCAGCAAGCCGGTCGCTCGCTCAGCGCGGTCGTATTATCGAGCTCGAAGAGGCGAGGCGCATTGCATGATCCCGTTCCTGGATATCAAGGCACAATATCAATCCATCAAGGGCGAGATCGACGCCGCCGTGCTCGGCGTTCTTGCCTCGGGGCAATACGTACTGGGCGAAGAGGTTCTGCGCTTCGAGCAGGAATTCGCAGACTATTGCAACGTCAAGCATGCAATAGCCGTCAACACCGGAACGAGCGCCCTGCATCTGGCTCTCCTTGCCGCAGGCATAGGTCCCGGCGATGAGGTCATCACCGTGCCATTCACTTTCGTCGCGACTGTGTCGGCGATCTGCTACACAGGTGCACGACCGGTGTTCGTCGATGTCGAGCCCGTGACGCTTACAATGGATCCGGCTGAGATCGAGGCGAAGATAACCCCCCGGACCAAGGCCATCACTCCCGTCCACATCTACGGTCAGATGGCCGATATGGACGCGATCAAGGCGATTGCTGATCATCACCGCATTCCCGTCATCGAAGATGCCTGCCAGGCCCATGGGGCTCAATACAAGGGCCAGCGTGCCGGCAGCATCGGTGTGTCCGGATGCTTCAGTTTTTATCCAGGCAAGAATCTCGGCGCCTGCGGTGAGGGAGGCTTGGTCGTCACCAACAACGACGAACAGGCCAAGACGATGCGTATGCTGCGCGACTGGGGGCAGGAACAGCGTTATCATCATCTGCTGAAGGGTTTCAACTATCGCATGGACGCCATTCAAGGTGCGATCCTGCGCGTGAAGCTCCGGCATTTGGAAGCCTGGACAGAGGCGCGCCGCACTCATGCGCGCCGCTACTCGTCGCTACTCGCTGGATCGCCGCATTTGAAGATACCCGTCGAAACAGCCGACCGGCGTCACGTCTATCACGTCTATGCCATCAGGAGCCGCGATCGCGATGGGCTTCAGCGTGTGCTGAGTGCAGATGGCGTTCCGTCCGGATTGCATTACCCCATTCCCGTTCATCTGCAGAAGGCTCATGCCGACCTTGGCTACCAAGCCGGTGATTTTCCGGTCTCGGAAGCGGCCGCCCGGGAGGTCCTCTCGCTGCCGATTTATCCTGAGATGCCTTCGCAGCATATCGACCAGGTGGCCGCCGCACTGGAGTACGCCTATGTCAGCTAGTCGGGCAGGTGAGGCGAGGGTCGTGCAGGCGGTGCATGGCCGCCATGAACGGCCGGCAGATCCGGCCTATCAGGCTGGTCTGGCCGAAGAACTCAAGCAATCATATGGACGTGCCGGCCTGATCGATCTCTACGGTCGCTTCGCAACCGGGGACGGTGTTGTCGACAGCCTTATGCGAAAAGCCATCTGGCAAGCCATCACGCGGAGCTGCGGCACCGGATTGCAGGTTGCAGGTGGTGCCGGTTTCAAGCATCCGGAAACGTTCGAAATCGGCAATGGCGTATTCATCGGCGCCCAGGCCTATATCCAGGGCCGCTTCGACGGCACCTGCAAGATCGGCAACAATGTCTGGATCGGCCCGATGGCCTATTTCGACGCCCGTGACCTGGAGATCGGGGATTCCGTCGGCTGGGGACCTGGAGCCAAGGTACTGGGCTCGACCCACACGGCGCTGCCCGTGGACGTGCCGATCATTCGCACGGATCTTGAAATCAAACCGGTACGCATCGGCGCAGGGGCCGATATCGGAACGAATGCGACCATTCTTCCCGGCGTGACCATCGGCGAAGGGGCGATCGTTGGAGCCGGAGCAATCGTTGTTTCCGACGTGGCGGCGTATTCGGTTGCCGCGGGTGTGCCGGCAAAACACATACGCTGGCGCAAGGAAGCTGATCCTGTGCTGGAAATCTCGCGTGGAGTAAAATCATGAAAAATCAACGAGTTCTTATAACGGGCGGAGCCGGCCTGATCGGTTCGCATATCGCCGATCTGGTTGCTTTGGAAAAGCCGCGCGAAATCATCATCCTCGACAATTTCGTGCGTGGACGCCGAGACAATCTCAGCACGGCAATAGCCAGCGGCTCCGTGAACATCATCGAGGGAGATATTCGCGACAGAGCGCTGCTTGCGAAAACCTTCGAAGGCGTCGACATCGTCTTTCATCAGGCGGCCATTCGCATCACGCAATGCGCGGAAGAGCCAAGGCTCGCCTTCGATGTTCTGGCCGAGGGCACGTTCAATGTTCTCGAAGCAGCCGTCAAGGCGGGCGTATCGAAGGTGGTTGCTGCCTCCTCGGCCTCTGTGCTGGGCTTGGCCGAGAGCTTTCCGACCACCGAAGCGCATCATCCCTACAATAACAGGACGATTTACGGCGCGGCCAAGACATTCAACGAGGGACTGCTCCGCAGCTTCGCGGACATGTACGGCCTGCGCTACGTGGCGCTGCGCTATTTCAATGTCTACGGGCCGCGAATGGATGTTTACGGCGCCTATACGGAAGTGCTGATCCGTTGGATGGAGCGTCTGGCGGCTGGAATGCCGCCCCTCATCTATGGCGACGGTAGCCAGACGATGGACTTCGTCGATGCGCGCGACATCGCCCGGGCAAACCTGCTGGCTGCAAAGAGCGATGTCACGGATGAAGTGTTCAATGTCGCAAGCGGCAAGGAAATAAGCCTGCTGGAACTCGCGCAGATGCTGAGCAATATCATGGGAGTTTCACTCGAACCGCAGCACAAAGAGGCCCGCACGGTCAACGGCGTGACCCGTCGTCTTGCCGATATCCGCAAAGCCGAGAAGCTCCTCGGCTTCAAAGCGGAGATATCGATGGAGCAGGGGCTTCGCGACCTTGTTGCGTGGTGGCGGCTGAATACCGCCGTGGCAGGAGGCCAAGCTGCATGAGCCCGTCGCTATCTGCAATTCCCGTCGCCAAGCCCGTCCTCGGAGAGGAAGAGGCTGAAGCCGCGCGCCGCGTCATCTTGTCGGGATGGGTGACGCAGGGGCCGGAAGTCGCGGCTTTTGAGAAGGAATTCGCGGCCTTCGTCGGCACCGAGCACGCTTGCGCCGTTTCCAACTGCACGACCGCGCTTCATCTCGCCTTGATGGCGATCGGTGTCCGTGCCGGCGACGAGGTCATCACGGTCAGTCATTCGTTTATCGCCACCGCGAACGCTGTTCGATACTGCAATGCGGTACCCGTTTTCGTTGACATCGAGGCGGATGGTTACAACATCGACCCCAGCCTGATCGAAACAGCCATCACGTCCCGCACCAAGGCGATCCTCTGCGTGCATCAGCTCGGCATGCCTTGCGATCTCCGCCCCATCGTGGAGATCGGCAAGCGCCATTCGATACCGGTTATCGAAGATGCGGCCTGCGCGACAGGAAGCGAAATCCTGTGGGATGGGGGTTGGGAAAAGATCGGCAAATCGCATGGCGACATTGCCTGCTTCTCCTTCCATCCCCGGAAGGTCGTCACGACAGGTGACGGCGGCATGTTGACCACGGCCAATCCCGAATATGACCGGAAATTCCGGCTGTGGCGCCAACATGGAATGAGCGTCACCGATACCATCAGGCATGGCTCGAAACAGGTGATTTTCGAGGACTATGACGAACTGGGCTACAACTACCGCATGACCGACCTTCAGGCGGCCGTCGGACGAGAGCAGTTACGGCGGCTGCCTGAATTGATTGCGCAGCGAAGGCGGTTTGCCGAACAGTATTGCGAGCGCCTGTCCACAATCCCTGGTCTTTCGATTCCGATCGAACCCCGCTGGGCTCGCAGCAATTGGCAAAGCTTCTGTGTGCGATTGTCTGACGAAATTGACCAACGGGCGGTCATGCAGGCGCTGCTCGATCAAGGGATCTCGACCCGGCGCGGTGTGATGAACATTCATCTGGAAGGCGCCTATGCCGACCAGAGCTCCCATCGCGCTGCCAGCACCCTGACGCGAAGCGTATCGGCGCAGCAGCAAACCATCATCCTGCCGCTTTATGCCCAGATGACGGAACTCGACATCGTCAGGGTCGTCGAGACACTGCGTCAGGCCATTGCTGACGCCAACACCGGACGCGTCATCCGTCAACCCGAGCGGGGCGTCGTGCCCGCCTGATCTGATCCGTGGAATACAGCATAAAGAGACACGCGCATCACCTGATGCGCGTGTCTCTTTATGCGGATTTCGTGATCCATCCTCTAACGACTGCGGGTACTGACTCCGGCGGAAGCAGATCAACCAACATGCGCAGCGAGTAAAGTCCACTCACAGCCACTGCGATGGAGCCAATTATCATCGCCGACCATGGTGGCAAGATCAAAAAGGCCGAAAACACCAATCCCGAGGCAGGCAGGAAAAGAAGCACGTGCCTGCGATTGGCGGCCGACCAGCGGAAGCCGGTAAACCGCCGTACGATCACGTAAATCAGAATACTATGCCAGACATAAAGGCCGAAAAACGCCATGCCGGCCCCCGGTGTGCCAAACTTTGACACGAAGAGCCATGCCAGCCCCACATGCACTGCCGTCGCTGCGACCTCCGTCCAGAAGAAGATAGTTTGCGCACCTTTTGCCACAACGATGAAACCCATCGGCCAGGCGACAATCCTGAGCATCATTCCAAGGCAGATCCAGCGCAGAAGCTCCACAGCCCCATGAAACTCAGCCGAATAGAACAGACTCATCACGAGCGGTGCGAGGGTCAAGGTAGCGAGCAGACCAGGGCCGGCCAACAGCAGGCTGATTTCCGCCTGCTCGTTGACCAGTCGGTTGCACTCGGCATTGTTGTCTGCGGTTGCGGTCAGGCGCGGATAGAAGTCCGTGCTCATCGCCTGCAGGATGAAACCGGCATAAAGACCCCCAAGCGCCCAAGCCGCCTGATACAGTCCGGCCGCCGCTACGCCCCCGTCCTTCAGCACGATGATGCGGATGGCATAGGCGGCACCGAAAGTCAGAAGTCCGCTTGCCATGAATGCGAAACCGAGCCTGAGCAGAGCGGTCGCTTCCTGACCGAACTGGCGTGCCGACATCGGCGGGCGATCGGTGCAGATCTTTCGGCTGTACCACCAGGTGGGAAGGATTGAAGCAGCTGCGATCACGACGAGAGACGGCGCGATGGCCTGTGCGCCGAACAGGTAGATCAGCGGGATGCTGACCACCGTTCCGAAGAGCCCCGAAAGCACGTTGATAAGGGCAAGACTTCCAATGTTCCGCATGCCCTGAATCAATGCAGTTTGTCCGGCAGAGACCACCCGGAAAAAAACGGCCAGGGAAAGCAGTGCTATCCCGCCGACACGCCGGTAGTCGCCGAAGGTAAAATTCGAGACAGGAAACGCCAGTGCAGCAAGCAAGAGCGCACCCAGGAGCCCGAGCACCATCGATATGCGCCTGAGCGCTGTCGCGGACCGTGCAATCCTCTCCGCGTCGCTGGTGCCGGCAGCTTCGGCGATCTGGCGCACGCCGCTGCCACTCACCCCCAGACCCGCGATCGCTTGCGCCATGTCGATGATCGACCCGTAAAGGCCGATAAGTCCCACGCCTTCCGGCCCGAGCAGAACAGCCAGGGCCTTATTTCTGATAATACTGAGCGCGACGTTCACCAGCGAGGAGCCGCCCATCAGCATCGTCGATTTGAGGATCTGGGTATAGGTCTGGCCACGGGGGGGTATCATGCGCATGGTCATCGGATGCCCCTAGCCATTTGCTGCCAGCCAACCTGGTCGCAACCCATGCTTTCGTCGGTCACTGGCTGGCCCGATCTGCAAGCGCCGGGGTTTCTTCGGAAGGCTCGGCGGAATCGGGATCGGACGAGCTTCCCAAAATGTGAGGTTGGACCACTCTCACCACATCGCCAGGCTCCAACGCCGTCGTTTCCGAGGCCGGGAATTGATTGATTTGTCCGTCATTTCGCCGACTGACGGTAAAGGTAAGCGGGAGTTCATCGCCAGGGTTTTTGGCGTCGTCGCCGGCGGCGAGCCCCTCGATGAGTAGTTTCTGCGTCAACTCCCGTTTCATTTTGAGCTGATCGAGATTTGCCCGTTCGGACTGCGCTTCGGTTGCGATTTCGCTCCGGCGCGTATCGGCAAGCCCTTCGAGATTCCGCGTTGTCTCGCTGATGGCCTGACGGCCCCGCATGATCGCGGTGACGAGGTCGAGCTTGTCGGCTCGATAGGTCGTCAGCAGCCGTTGCAGGTCCATCTGCCGTGACGAGACCGTAAGGCCCTTCTCGACCAGAGTTTTGACGCTGACCAGTTGGTCCTCGACTGATTTGATGTTGTCGTCCGCCCCCGCTACCTTTTCTTCCAGCGTTGAAATTTCGGTATTCAGAAGATCACGCAGTTCCATGAGTGCCTTTGACTGCCTTTCCAGCGCACTTGCGCGGGCCTGAAAGATGACCCGTTCCTCGTTATAGATCCCCGCCGCATATTGCTGGTCACTGCCACCCGTCCGGTCGAAGGTAATTTCCTTCGCTCCGTCCATCTCCGCCTGGAGCCGCGACAGTTTCGCGGCGCTGCGCAGGATCGCGTGATCGGTTTCGCGCAATTCGCCTGCGAGCCTGATCGACTGCGTTTGTTGCTCGCTTTTGGCGCGGACCGGGCCGCCACCCATTGCGAGCGATTGCAGGACGATAAGGCCGGGACGGAATTTATACTCTCCCGGCTTGGCGACATCCCCCACGACATAGATCGGCGGATACTCGAGAATTTCGATCATCACCACAGGTGCCTGCATCAACCCGATCTTTTCCTGCAAGCGCGTGGCAATCTGGCTTGTGAGGCCGGCATTATCGAGCTTGCCGACGGGAAGGGAGCCGAGGAAGGGCAAGAAGACTGCGCCTTCATCCGAGACGGTGTATTCGCCACCAATCGCATCCCATCGTTCATACTGGCCTTTGGATGGCATCCACTGGGCAATCGTCAGACGGATTTTCGTTTGAGGAGCGAAGGGAGTGTCGTCGGCGAGAGCCGGTAACACAGGTCCGGCTAGAAAGACGAGCGCACTGATGGCAAACGTCGCACGAAAGAAGATGTGAGGAACGCGGTACGATAACTTCATCTACGTGTCCAGCCTGCAAAGCATCCTCAAGCGGATACAGGTTCAATGCCTTAGGCGTTGCGCGGACGACGGACGTAAGGTCCAACGCCGCAACACCAGTGTGCAGTCTGACGGGGCCTTGAGGAAGATGGAGGTCGGCTGCTCCACTTCATCAATATTGATGAAGTGGAGTAGGGTGCTTCACCTGGATTGACCCGGAACATGGGCTTCTGTCTCACGAACGACCCATAGGAGGCCGAGGGTGGAGGAATGTTTCCCGGCGATCGACGTTAAAACTGGAGAAGAGTTGCGATCAGGTCGCATCGCGCTCCGTGCGCAGATTGGCGACGACGCGCCGGTTTTGCACCTTGCAGGAACGCTCCGTGCAGTCGCGGACTTCTCGGTCCTCGCCGTAACCCTTGGCCCACATCCGTTTCGGGTCCACGCCCTTCGAAGCCAGATAGGCCATTGTGGCGTCGGCGCGCTGTTGCGACAGCGTCTTCATCTTCGACACTGAACCGTTATCGTCAGCAAACCCCTGCAGCTTGATCAGCCAGGTTGGATTCCTGTTAAGCCAGGCAGCCTGGTTGTCCAGCGTCGTCATCGCGACGGAGTCGAGTTTGGCGGAGTCCTGTGTGAAGTAGATACGCCGGCCGACGTTGAGGATGAAATCCTCTTCGCTGCCAGCCTTGACGCTTTCAAAACCGGGCGCGGGATCGTTGGTCTGGCCAGTCAACGGCGCCGCGGGAGGTTCTTCCACGGAAGCGATATCGGTGGTGGTGCAGGCAGTGAGCGCCAAAAGCATGGTCGCGGCGGCAAGACGCCTCGTATATCCAGACATCAACGTGATATTCCTCATTCGACCGGGGTTGCCTGGCTGACCTCAGCTGCCGGCGCCTGGTCGGCAATATGCGGTAGGACCTGAACCGCGGTGCCGATCGGGCAGCGCTGATAAAGATCGATGGCGTCTTCGTTGAACATGCGGATGCAGCCACTGGAGGCATCCTTGCCGATGCTCCAGGGTTCCAGCGTGCCGTGGAAGCGATAGCCGGTGTCGACACCGTCACGATGCAGGTACATGGCCCGGGGGCCGAGCGGGTTCTTCGGTGAGCCCCCGGCCACGAATTCAGGCAGTTCAGGATGGCGCTTGCGCATCTCCGGTGGCGGCGTCCAGCGCGGCCAGAGAGATTTGCTGTCGATCGTGGCGCGACCGAACCATTTGAAGCCCTCGCGGCCGACACCGACGCCGTAGCGGATGGCTGTCTTATTCTCCATGATCAAATAGAGAAAATGATGCCGCGTATCGACAACAACGGTGCCGATCGGCTCGCTGCTGAAATATTTGACAACCTGACGCTGCCACTGCCTGTCGATCTTGGCGAAGTTGGTCGCTCTGAACGTCACGCCATTATCGGCGGCCGTGCCGGTAAAATAGGAGGCAGCCTGGGCAAAAGCCGGTTTTTGTACCGCGCCGGTGCCAAGCAATGCCAATCCACCAGCCAGAATATCCCTGCGGGTCCACACCATCGGCCATATCCCCCTCAAAGCCAAGCAGCGTAGCGCCAGTAAATCAGATTTTTCATTTGCCACAACACAAAATTCTTTTCGTCCCCCAAAGCTTGAGGTCGAGTTGCTGATGCCTCTGGGTCGGTATTGCTCTGATCGTTACTCGGCGAGAATGCCGCTATACCCAATTGCACAACATAACCGAAGGCGGCCACCAACTGTGTTGCCTGCGCAGTTGAATCCTGGTCCCGCCCCTACAGTCGCGGAACCATTCGTTCAACTTAGAAATTCCTGCAAATTCAATCTTGGAAAAAACATGCTGGAAATTGTCAAGTTTTTTTGGTTTACCTCTCACGTTGCGAAATAAGCGGAATTTGCAATCCGGCGTTTAGCCTGCCGTCGATTGTTCATTTCCGCGTTTCTTTATGGATATTGCTATGGGCATCAGGGAGGACGACGGGCGTTACGCGATCTATGCGGCACATCGCTCCGACCTCATTCGATATGCTACGCCCATCGTCGGTTCGCGAGAGGAGGCTGAAGATCTCGTCCAGGAGGTCTTCATAAAATTCGTGCCGGAAGACGTGGCCGCACCCCAGAAGTTGAAGGCCTATCTCTTTCGCATGGTGAGGAACCTCGCGCTCGACGTGCGCAGGCGCCAGAAGCGCGATTTGCGCGCCCGTCCGGAAGATACACCGTGGTGGGGACTTCCCCTGGACACGGGAACGCCTGAGGAAAACGCGCTCTTCTGCGATCAGGTCAGACAGGTCGACGCAATCCTTTCGGCGATGCCGGACCAGGCACGCATCGCTGTCGAAATGCATCGCTTCGGCGGATACCGCATGGAGGACATCGCCAGCCACCTCGACATTTCGGTGGCCGGCGTCCACAGGCTGATCAAGGCCGCAATTGTCGAATTCGCCAAAAAAATGGGATGATCCGCTAAAAATCTCGAATCCGCGTGAAAAAACCGGACGAGATAAACGTCATTATCCGTGAAGCGGTAAAACAGCGGGGATGCGACGTGGTTTGGCTACGGGAAAGATTGGGAACTGATGGCCGTCGAACCGGATAAAAGGCCTGATGTTTCGGACGAGGCACTGGCGGCGGCGGCAGACTGGTTCCTTCTTCTGCAGGAAGGTCCCGAAGACGCCGACCTCAAAGCGCGCTTCGATCGCTGGCTGGGCAGCCATAGGGAACACCGCCTGGCCTGGGAGCGCACGGAGAAGGCATGGACCGCGATGGGGCAGGTCGTTCCGGCCATGCGATCGCAATGGGAATATGCGTCGAGATCGGCGGCCAGACCCGTCATGCGAAAACCGGCAGCGGCTCGGCGTCGCGCGCCGTGGCGCCGGGTTGCCGTGGCAGCGGCGGCTGTGGCCGCGCTCTGTCTTGGGTTTGTCGTTGCGCCCGGCCTGATGCTTCGCTTGAGCGCCGACTATTCAACGTCCACGGCGGAGACCCGCACGATCACCCTTCAAGACGGCAGCACGGTAACGATGGCTGCCGCGACCTCGATTGCTTTGAACTACGGCGACGGACGGCGGGGTATCAAGCTTCTTGCCGGTGATGCGTATTTCGAGGTGGCGCCGGACAAGGACAGGCCCTTTACGGTGGAGGCAAATGGCGTCCGCGTCGAGGTGCTCGGCACGGCCTTCGATGTGCAGCTTGCCGACGGGCTGACCAGCATTGCCCTTGCACACGGTTCCGTTCAAGCCTCCATCGCGGGTTCGTCTGCGACCACGCCCGAACGGTTGGTGCCCGGAGATCTGTTGACGGTCGATCCAAATAGCGCCGTCATGATGAAGGACACGATCCCGATCGATCAAATCGCCAACTGGCGCAATGGCGAACTTTATGTCGTGGACGCGACGCTAGCCTCGGTGGTCGAGCAGATCCAGCGCTATCACCCCGCCTGGATATCGGTTCCCGACGCGACACTTGCCCATCAGCGGGTCACTGGCTTCTACAATCTCAGGCAACCCGATCAGGCGCTGCGCGCGCTGGTCGAACCTTATGGCGGCAAGGTCCGCTCGATATCCTCGCTCGCGCGCATCGTCAGCCGACTCTAGAAAGAAATTTGACTGTAATTATCAAGATTTAGCTCGCTCCAGCCGAAAACCCTGAAAAAACTCTGAGAGCCAATCGTCATTTCGTTGAAAGCGCCGGGCACGACATCGGCGCAAACGACTGGAGAGACGAGAGTGAGCATGCGAGTGAGGGTAGGGGTTCTGAGGCTCAACGGCGCGCGCCAAGCGGGTGGGTACGCCTGGCGAGCACGGTTGTTGGCGACAACGGCTTTTGCAATTTTATCGGTCGTGACCAATGCTCACGCGCAGTCGGCTCCGGCCGATCAGGCACAGGCACAAGCGGCCGCCGCACTCCCCTTCAACATCCCGTCCCAGCCGCTGGCGAGTGCAATCCGTGCATTCGGGCGTCAATCCGGTATGCAGATCACGCTATCGTCTGCGCCGACAGGCTCTGTGAACACCAGTGCCGTCGTCGGTCGATTGACGCCTGCCGATGCGCTTGATCGAATGCTGTCGGGGACGGGAATATCGGCCCATATTTCCGGAGATGGCGGCGCAGCAACGATCGGCGGCGGCGAGATCGTGAATGCCATTCCGCAGGAGGATGGTGTTACCCAGCTTGCTCCGATCGTCATCAAGGGCGGTCGGCGTGCAAGCTCCGGCGCGGGCTATCGCGGCACGCCCGACTGGGTCTACGACGAGCCGGCAAGCGTCAGTGTCATTTCCAGGGAGGCCATTCAAAGCTCTCCCGCCCGTAACGCACGCGACCTGCTCGACACGGCCGCCGGCGTCTATGCCAACCGTTCCGAGGGGCAGAACCCCGGCGTAACGGTCAATATTCGCGGCCTCCAGGACCAGAACCGCGTCGTCACCATGATCGACGGGGCGAGGCAGAATTTTCAGCGCAATGGTCATGGATCGACGCAGCGAACCTATGTCGAAACTGCCTTCATCCGTGAAATCGATGTCGAAAAGAGCGGCACGTCGGGTGTTGGCGGAGCCGGCGCACTCGGCGGTTCGGTCAACTTCCGAACCATCGAGGCCGATGACCTCATAGAAGACGGCCGCCAGTGGGGCGGCGAGTCAAACGCGACCGTTGGCACCAACGAGTTCCAGTTTGATGGCGCAAGCATGGCGGCAGTGCGACTGTCGGACAGCTTCTCGGTGCTCGGTGGCATCAGCCACAAGAAGATCGGCGCCTATGACATCGGCGAGAATGGCGACATCAAGCTTTATGACAGCTCCGTGCATGACGGAGCGGCGATCTTCACCGGGCAGGATTCCTACTCTTACCTGCTAAAGGCCGAGGCGGAACTTACCGACGATCTCGATACGTCGCTGACCTGGCTTCGCAACGATTCCGACTTCAGCCAGGGCTCCTACAACAATGACGGCGACCTTGATGAAGATACGCAACAGGTCCTGAACGATACGATCACCAGCAGTCTTCATTGGGATCCGGACAGCGAGCTCATCGATCTCAACGCCCGCCTCTGGTACAACCACACGCGAAACCGCGAGAAGCGCTACGGCTCGGCCATCAACGACGATGGTTTCCCCGTCAATTATGCTCTCGGCACACTGGGCTTCAGCATCGATAACACCAGCCGTTTCGAGACCTCAGCCGGTTCGCTTTCGTTGAATTACGGCGTCGAGGCCTTCTTCGACCGCGGAAAGACGGAGACGCTCGAGGATTACTTCCTCAATGGCGTCGATATGACGGCCACCTATACCGGCACGACCCCATCGGGCGATCGCGATGTCTACAGCGCCTTTACCAATGCCACGTTCGAACATGACGATTGGCTGATGGCGCAGGCCGGCCTGCGCTACGACTATTACAATCTGTCAGGCGATGCATCGCTCTACGGTCTGGAAGTCAAGACGATCGACAACCGGAGATGCCGGTTGTACTTCCCCGACGGCGTGACCTGCCGGATCTGGACGGGCACCATCGATCGCGTAACGGTCTATCCGGAAAATGTCATCCCGGTCGATAATTCGGACGGTGCGCTGCTGCCCTCCGCCATGCTTGCAGTTAAACCCGTCGACTGGCTGCAGCCCTTCGCAAAGTATTCGCGCAGCTTCCGTCCTCCGACGATCATGGAAACCTTCCTGACGGGCGGTCACCCCGGCGTCAATCTCGTGGAGAACGCTCCCAATCCCGATCTCGTGGCCGAAGAAGGCAACACGTTCGAGCTTGGTGTGAATGCCACGACCGACGGGCTCTTGTCCACTGATGACAGCCTGCGCCTGAAGGCCGTCGGCTTTTACCGCGAGATCGAAAACTATATCGCGCTCGGGACAGTTCATCGCGCCGAAACGGGCCGCGACTATGCCTCCTATGTCAATGTCGACGGCACGACGCGCATGAAAGGCATCGAGCTGGAGGCGAACTACGATGCAGGCAAATGGTATGCCGGCCTCTCCTATACCTATCTGAAGACGGATTTCGGCACCAGCTACAGCTACGACGGCGCAAGCTACGAGATCGAGCCCTCGATCATTTTCGTGCCGCCGCGTAACAAGTTCACCATGGATGCGGGTATGCGGCTTTTCGACGACAAGCTGACGATCGGCGGTCGCGCCACCCATGTCGGCGGCACATCGCCCAATATCGGCGTGCTGGCGAGCAACTATGTGACCGAAGACTATTCGCTCTACGACATATACGGGTCCTACGCCTTCAACGATACCGTCAAGCTCCGCTTCGCCGTCAACAACGTCACCGATGTCGCCTACGTCCCGGCGCTCGGAACCATCAGCCTGCCCGGACCGGGACGCACGGCAACGGCATCGCTCAACTTCAAGTTCTAAGCAATTTCCCGGCCGACAGGCCCGGATCCGAGGTTCGTCGACCGACGGACAACCAACCATCAATGGAGAAAGACAATGAGTGTAGGAATTCAGGTCCCCGCCGGTGCGCCCGATTGGGTCAACTATCTCGAAACCACGTGGCTCAACTCCTTCTCATATCGCAGCCATGGCTCGTTCAGCCCGGGCTCGGCGCCTTACGACCAATGGGTCGCCGGCAACGCCGGTACCACCCAGTCGGGCGTGGTTCTCAACGGCGATTTCAGCTACATTCCTCCGGGCGGCTTCGTCGGCTCGCTCGATACGCTGGAATTCGGCTCGCATCTGACCGGCAGCACGGCCGCCGGCTATGATCTCAGCACCGTGCTGACGCTGGACCTGTCGGACGCGACCGCCTCTACGGCGTTCACCTATGCGATCTACTACCTCTCAAACTTCGCCGACCTGACGCATCTCTATGACTATCTCGGCGAACAGGGCACGACGCAGACCGGCAATAGCGGCGGCCTCGGCGAGACCCTTTACAGCTTTGCCGGCGACGATGTGCTGACGGGCGCTGGTGCGAGCGACTTCGACACCTTCTACTATCGCGCCGATCTGAATGCCGGCGGATGGGGCGATGATTCCATCACCGACTTCGTTGACGGCAACGACCTGATCGTTCTCGATGGTTATGGCTGGGATGATTACAGCGACTTCGTTACGGCTGGCGGCAGTATTTCCGGTTCGACGATCTCCTACGCCGGCAACAGCATTGACGTCGCTTTTGCAGGCGGCGGCACGCTTGACAGCTCCGATCTGATCTTCGTCGCGTGATCGGCCGATGAGGAACCAATTTTTGGTTCGGACGTCGTCGCAGCCCTTTGCTGCGGCGACGATCCTCCCGCTGAAGAGCAATGTCGTCAGCATCGCCCTCATCAGCGGGGTCGTCAACCTGCTCGCCCTGACATCGCCCCTGTTCATGCTGCAGGTCTATGATCGCGTGCTCGCAAGCGGCAGCGTTCCGACGCTGATTGGTCTGGCGGTGCTTGCCGCGGGCCTCTACGCATTCCAGTCGATCCTCGATATCGTCCGCGCCCGTGTCTTGCTGCGGATCGGCGAGCGATTTGACGGAAAGCTCAGCGCCCGCGTTCATGAGGCCGTGATACGCCTTCCATTGGTCAGTCGAGCTCAAGGTGACGGCTTGCAGCCGTTGCGGGATCTCGACAACGTCCGCGGCTTCCTGTCCGGCACAGGCCCCACGGCCTTTTTCGACCTTCCGTGGATGCCGCTTTATCTCGGCATATGTTTCCTCTTCCATGTCTGGATCGGCGTGACGGCGCTCGTCGGCGCGGTCATCCTTGTCTCGCTGACGCTGATCACGAACACCCTGTCGCAAGGTCCTATCCGCGAAACCATTGCCCAGAACATGATCCGCAACGGTCTTCTAGAAGGTACCCGTCGCAATGCGGAAGTCGTCCGCGCGATGGGACTGGAAACGCAACTCGCCAAACGATGGCTGAAGGTCAACGCCGCCTATCTTGCGGCCAACCGCCGGGCCGGCGACATTGGCGGTGGCTTGGGAGGCGTGTCGAAGTCGCTGCGCATGATGCTGCAGTCCGCCATTCTCGCTGTCGGTGCCTATCTCGTGATCACTCAGCAGGCCACGGGGGGCATCATGATCGCAAGCTCGATCATGATGGGCAGGGCGCTCGCACCCGTCGAACTCGCAATCGGCAACTGGAAACCGTTTCTGATGGCACGCCAGTGCTGGGCGAGGCTTCAGGACCTGCTGGGCAAGATCCCTGAGGCCAAGCCCGTCACGGCTCTGCCACGCCCTGAACGCGAGCTGCGCATCGAGGCAGTGACCGTCATGCCTCCGGGCGACAGAAAACCGACGCTGGCTGGGCTCGGCTTCTCGTTGGTCGCAGGAAGCGCACTCGGCGTGATCGGTCCATCCGGATCGGGAAAGTCGACCTTGTCGCGAATCCTGGTCGGCGCCTGGCAGCCGTCGGCGGGCAAGGTCAGGATCGATGGCGCCAGCCTGGACCAGTGGGACAGCACCGCACTCGGGGAGCATATCGGCTACCTCCCGCAAGGCGTGGAACTGTTCGACGGAACCATTGCCGAGAACATTTCGAGGTTCGAGGAAGCTCCTGACGCAGACGCGATCATCGCCGCGGCGCGTACGGCCGGTGCCCATGAACTCATCTTGAAATTCGAACTCGGCTATCAGACGCAGATCGGCGAAGGCGGAGCCGCGCTCTCGGCAGGTCAGCGCCAGCGCATCGGCCTTGCGCGTGCCCTTTATCGCGATCCGTTTCTGGTCGTCCTCGACGAGCCCAACGCCAATCTGGACGCCGAAGGTGAAGCCGCTGTCGTCAGGGCCATCGCCGCGGTTCGCGATCGCAAGGGCATCGTCGTCGTCGTTGCCCATCGACCCAGTGCACTTGGGATCGTCGACCATGTGCTGATGATCGAAGGTGGCAGGCAAAAGGCCTTCGGTCCGCGTGACGAGGTGCTTTCCAAAGTTCTCAAGAGCGGCTCGGGCCTGCCCGCTGGCCGGGGCTTTCCGGCAACCGGCGTGAGCACTGCGCCGCTGCGGGTGATTGCAAACGTCGCCCAGGCGGCATCGGATGCAGCAAATGGAGCCATAGCAGATAGTCAGGAGGATGCCGATGTCAGACATTGATGATCGCGAAGTCAGCCGTTCAATCCGCCGCCACCTGATGGTGGGCCTCATCGCTTCGCTCGCGATGGTCGGAGGTGCCGGAGCCTGGGCTTCGGTGACGGATATTGCCGGAGCGGTCGTTGCACCGGGGCGCTTTGTCGTCGATTCCTACGTCAAGAAAGTCCAGCACCCGAAGGGCGGGGTTGTCGGAGAAATCCTTGTAGGAGAGGGGGATGAGGTCAGGGCCGGTGACGTGCTCATGCGCCTCGACGCTACCCAGACCCGCGCCAACCTGGCGATCGTCACGAAGCGGCTGAACGAATTGGCTGCGCGGCTCGCAAGACTCGAAGCCGAACGTGACGATCTTGACGAGATCGCTTTTCCAGACTGGCTGCTTGCCGCCGACAAGGATACTGAGGTGGCTGCTGCCATGCATAGCGAATCTCGATTATTCCAGTCCCGGCGAGACGCGAGGGAAGGACAGAAAGCCCAGCTCAGTCAGCGCATCGCGCAGTTCGAGCATGAGATCGCCGGGCTGAAGGCCCAGGAAGTTGCCTATGGCGAGGGAATAGAGGTTCTAAATACAGAAATATCCGCTTTGAACAGATTGCGCGAACAGGGCATCGTTTCCGACCAGCGGCTGAACGGCCTCAAGACCCAGGCTGCGACCTTCGGCGGAGAACGCGGTGAGAAGATTGCTTTCCAGGCCCAGTCGGCCGGCCGGATCACTGAAACGCGGCTGCAGATCCTGCAGATCGACCAGGATCTCAGAACCGAAGTCGGCCGCGAATTGCGGGAGGTCCAGGCGCAGATCGGCGAATATGTAGAGCGCAAAGTGGCAGCTGAGGATGAATTGAAGCGCATCGATATTGTCGCTCCACAATCCGGCGTCGTGCATCAATTGGCGTTCCATACTGTGGGCGGTGTGATCTCTCCTGCCGATCCGATCATGCTGATCGTGCCGGAAGGGGATGATCTGGCCCTTGAAGTCCAGATTGCACCGAAGGATGTAGACGAGATTCAGATCGGGCACGCCGCGTCATTGCGCATGACCGCTTTTAATCTTCGCACGACACCCGAGTTGGGCGGCGTCGTCAGCCGAATTGCGGCCGATCTGACCATCGACGAACGGTCCGGTCAGTCCTACTACCTGATGCGCGTCGCTATCCCGCAAGCCGAAAAGGAAAAGCTGAAGAACCTCACGCTCGTTCCCGGCATGCCGGCAGAGGTGATGGTCAAAACGGGTGACCGCACCGCGCTCTCCTATCTCGTCAAGCCGCTCTCAGACCAGATCCTGCGCGCCTTTCGGGAGGATTAAGATCGACGCGATCGTCGAAATCGGAGCCCGGCTTTTGGATCGCTACCATGCCGTGCGGGCGGTCCCCAGTGCGAACGTATGGGAGGACGTGACGAGGGCGACATGAGCCTTGAGCGAAACGGCACAGTTTCCTGGATAGGAGAGATTGTGCTGGATCAGATGCTTCAGCAGCTCATCGGCGTTGCGCTTTTCTGTTAGCGGAAATGTCACTGTCATGTGCGTTCCTCGACAGAGAAAATTGACCGTTCGCAGGGATTAAGGCGTGAATCCTTTTGCGCCGCAACAAGAAAAATTTAACCATAAAATTAAAATCGATTAGTTTTTGAAGTATATATTTTAAAATCGTTTTAAATCCGGAAGCCGCCATTGGGTACGGTGTGCGTCGGGAAGCTGCGACAAAAACACACGCAGTTGGATAAGACCTTGTTAACCATCCAGGTCCCAGATGGAGAGAGGTTTAAACGTTCTGCCAGAGCCGTGAAATTCGTTCCGCCACGTAGGGCTTTAAATCCGCATATCCCCTTCGATAGCCGATGCCGACGGGTGGGTTATGCGCTGGTGCGTTCTGTTCTCGGTGTATGGCAATGTCGATCATTCATAGTATCAGCGTAAGAAGCGGTCGGCTGGTGAAGCTCACCTTCGAATCTGCCTCCTTCACGCGGGCCGCTCGCAAAACGACGGGAACGGCACGTCAGGCGAGAAGCCGTATCGTCACCCTCGCTGGCGTCCTCGGCATCGTCTACGCCGGGATGTTCGGCAAGCTGATTTACTATGGACTTGTCGTCGACACGACGACATCGAGCATTCCGCCAAATCCGATCATGGCCTCCCGGCCTGATATTCTCGACCGCAACGGCGAGCTTCTGGCGACCGATATCCGCACGGTTTCGATGTTTGCCGAGCCGAGCCATATGGTCGATGTGGATGAAGCGGTCGAGAAGCTGACGCAGCTTTTCCCGGAGCTTGACCGGAAGGCGCTCTATCAGAAACTGTCGGACAAGCGTTCGCAATTCACATGGCTGCGTCGCCAGCTGACGCCAAAGCAACAAAGCGAGGTTCTGGCTCTCGGCCTTCCCGCCATTGGCTTCCGCCCGGAGGTAAAGCGCTTTTATCCCGGCGGGCGCACGGCAGCCCACATTCTCGGCTATGTCGATATCGACAACAAGGGCATGGCCGGCATGGAGAAGTATCTCGACACGCAGGGCCTTTCGGATCTGGAATCCACCGGGCTCGCAGTGCGCGAGAATCTGGAGCCGGTGCGGCTGTCGATCGACATCCGGGCGCAGAATGTCGTTCATGACGTCGTCACCGATGCGATCACCACATACAAGGGCAAGGCCGCCGGCGCCGTCATCCTCGACGTCCATACCGGCGAGGTGCTCGCCATGGCGTCCGCGCCCGATTTCGATCCGAATGACCCGCAGGCGACAGGCAGCGAAGGCTGGCTGAATCGTATGTCGAACGGCACCTTCGAAATGGGCTCGACCTTCAAGACCTTCTCGATGGCATTGGCACTCGACAGCGGCACGGTGAAACTCTCCGACAGTTTCGACGCCACCGGGCCGCTGCACTACGGCGGCTTCACCATCCATGACGACCATGACGTGCCGCGCCGCTGGCTGACCATTCCGGAAATCTTCCGCTATTCTTCCAATATCGGCACGGCGAGGATGATGGACCTGGTCGGCATGGATCGTCAGAAGGATTATCTGACCCGCTTTGGCCTGTTGACCAAGATGCAGACCGAGCTGCCGGAGGTGAAGACACCGACACAGCCGAAAGTCTGGAAGAAGATCAATTCGATCACGATCTCCTTCGGCCATGGTGTCGCGACCACGCCACTGCAGACAGCGGTTGCCGGTGCCGCCCTCGTCGACGGCGGCGAGCTCATAGAGCCGACCTTCCTGCCGCGCTCGGCGGAAGCGGCGGCGAAAACCGAACAGCAGATCGTCAAGAAAAGCACTAGCGACACAATTCGTTATCTCTTCAAGCTGAATGGCGAACAGGGCTCCGGACGCACCGCCGATGTGCCCGGCTTCCATGTCGGCGGCAAGACGGGCACGGCGAATAAGGTTGTGAACGGTCACTATTCGCACACGTTGAGCTTCAACGCCTATCTGGCTGCCTTCCCGATCGATGCGCCGAAATATGTGGTGCTGTCTTTCATCGACGAACCGCTGACCGGCCAGCACGGGCTTACTTTCGCGACGAATACTGCCGCCCCAATGGTACATGACATCATCAGTCGGGTCGCACCGATCCTGGGCGTCGAACCGGATTTCGGGCAGAATCTGCTGGCCTCGTATTGAGACCGTGCCAGACGCTATCCGATAACGCAGGTTACCCGACTTTCTTTACTTTGCGTCATCCAGGCCACATACTTGCGGCCTAGGTCATTGGATGGAGGTGCGCACCTCATGTCCAGTCGAACGAACGTCACTGCAAAACGCCTCATGGACGCCTGCGAGCTGCTGCTTTGCAAGGCGCATGCCCTCGAAGAGCTGACGGCGCGTCGGAATGCGATCCGGGTGCAGGCGACGCCTTCGAGGGCTGAGCTGGTCGACATTCTTCCTGGGCTCGTCGAGAGCTTCGCTTGGGGCTGGTGCGTAACGTTGATATTCGGACTCCTCTACAACTTCTTCGCCCCACGCTGGCGATAGCCGAACGCAGGTGATCGGAGCGACGCTCAATCGCAGCGGCATGCTTCGCTTCCGGGCTACGCAGGTCGGCAAGGACACGGCGCTTTCCCAGATCATCCGGATGGTCGAGCAGGCGCAGGGCAGCAGGTGGCTGGCGTCGCCGAAAACCACCTGGACCGATTGCCGAGCCTGATCGACGAGTTGGCAGACGGCACGATTGCCGTGTTCTGAAGAGTGCTCGACCATGGGTGGCGGTCAGCAGCAATTGCTGGCAATCGCCCGCTCGCTCGCTGATGACCGCGCCGAAGATCGTCGTCATCGACGAACCGTCGGTGGGCCTAGCGCCGATCGTCGTGCGTGACGTGCTGAACGCGATCACTGAGCTGCGCGAGAAGAGCAACATGACGATCTTCATGCCACGATCGACGGCGCCTCCCGCCTCGGCGTCGCCTCTGTTGCCACCTGGAACGCGTTCATTTTCGTGGCTCTGCTTTGCGACGGACTCCTCCGTCAAGACCCTCCCGGTCGGGCTTGCGGAATTTTCGACCGAGTTCAACCCGATTGGGGAGCCGTCATGGCCGCCTCCATGGTGAAATGGATCGAACTGGGAACCGCTTCACATGGAGGGCGCTAACGTTTCAGGTCATAGGCTTGGTGAGATGCACGAAGCTCTGCCAGGGTCTTGCCGACGCAGCTGCCGCCCTCAGCGCCGCCGGTTGCCTTCGCGTGGCCGTCCAGGGTGATCGTGCCGGCCATCCGTTCAGATGCCACATAGGTCGCGACACCATCCTGAGAGATGCGCGATATGTAGAAGGCATGATAGGTGTCTTTGTACTTGCACTGGATAAGCAATGGAAATTGATCGAACGGATCGTCCTGCGCCTGGAGCGCGGTGAGTGGAAGCCATGCTAGCGAGACCAGACTTGCAAGAAGCGTTTTGGTCAATCCGTTTGATATTCGGCCGAATGCGTACTTCATTGCTCAATCCCTCCTTTTGCAAGATCATGTCTTCCGAAATCCGCTGCCGCTAGATCGTCATTGCGATGAGTGCATCGCGGTCAAGAAGGCGAACAATGCGTTGCAGTTTGCCGTTCAGGCAGAGGATGCGCTTTCCGCGGAGTTTCGTGAAGCAGCGGGCGACGGTTTCGACCGTCAGTCCGAGATAGTCGGCGATATCGCTGCGCGACATCATCATATCGAATTCGCAGTTTCCGGGATGACGATCGGCCATTTCATAGACAAAGGCGGCAACGCGCTTCAGTGCGCTTTGCTCGGTGATGACGAGCTGTTTGTGCTGTGCCTTTGCGAGGTTCGTCAGGGCAATGTGGAGAAGGTCTATGGGGACGATTGCGTCCTGATTGGCGCGAAAGGGCCTGATACAGGTTTCGCAGACGGCTTCCGCGAAATCGGTTCGAACATTGCCCGTTTCCAGACCGAACCACTCACCCTTGCCGCAGAAGGACAGGATGTATCGCTGCCCGCTGGCCGTCAGGCGATAGATGCGCACCGCACCCGCTTCGACCCGATAAATCGCAAGCGCATATTCGCCTTCGCTATAGATCATCTCGTCGGCCTTGAGCTTGATCGACTGATCCTTAGCCGTCCCAGCAGTCGCGCCATAGCGGTGTCCCGGAACTGTCGTCTGCTTTACGATCGCGTGGTCTTGAAGCATATGTGTCGCTCCCATCCGTATCGCAGAATAGGCAATCGCGGCCCGCCCCGGTATTCGAGATACCCCTTACGTATTATTACGGAAGCCCGGAGCCATCGACAGGTGTATAAAGCTATTCCCCTTGAGGAGAGCGATACGAAAATATCGCGGGAGGTCTCGATGGCATCGGAAGAGGAAGGGGACGGTCGCGCAATTCAAGACTCTGCAAGCGTGCGTGCACAACTTGACCTTATACTCGCCAGTCCGGAATTCCGTGCCCCTGAGCGCGGGCACCGCTTCCTGCAATATATCGTTGAAGAGACGCTTGAAGGGCGCAGCGAACAGCTTAAGGCCTATACCATTGCACAGGCCGTTTTTGGACGCGATGCCTCCTTCGATGCACAGAGTGATCCGGTCGTCCGCATCGAAGCGGGGCGGATCCGTCGCGCGCTCGAACGATACTACCTCGTCTGCGGACGCAGTGACCCGATCCGGATTACCATCCCCAAAGGAGGCTATGCGCCGCACTTTTCCGGGAGGGAGGACAGTTCGGATGCGGGCGAAATCTCCGCTCTGCAGAACCGTGAGAACAAGCGGCGCCCCCTCGGGCGGGAGCGGCGGTTAAGCTATCGAGATCTCCTGTTGCCGATCGGCATCCCCGCGCTGTTCGGGGTCGTGGCTGTACTCGCTCTTGTCCGTCCGCTGGAAGCCTATCTCTCCCCACCAAAAGGGTTGCCGGCCCCTGCCACATCAGCGTTGAAGAGCAAGATCAGGATTGCTGTCGAACCCTTCGCCGCTCTCGGCGGTACCGTGCAGGGAGCAGATTTCGTGAAGGGATTGGCCGATCAGCTGATTGCAAAGCTGACGAAGGTGGAAAATCTTGTCGTGCTTGCCCCGGCCCGCTCCAGGACGGAAGTGAACGGTTCGCTTTTCAACCTGCAGGGAAGCGCCCTCGTCGAGGGCATGATCCTTCATCTGCATGTCCGCCTGATAAATGACGCCGACGGCGCGGTTATCTGGGCAAATCAATATGATCGAGACCTGCGCGGCCAGAACATTCTCGATGCTGAGGACGAGATTGCCGCACAAATCGCCATGGAGATTTCGAACAGCCAGAGGCTGAACGGCACAGGCACCGATCCATAGCTTATCTTATCTTGCGGACACGGGGTCGGCGACCAGCCCTGAGGCGCGCAGCCCGTTCAGGAACCGTTCCTGGTCCTCCGGCCGCTGCAGGCGGAGCGACACTTCCTGACGGATATTCGTCATCAAAGCCGGCGCGTGGATTTTTAGCCAATCCTGTTCCAGCATGGCTTCATCAGTCTTTCCGGCCGCTCCGAGAATGGATAGCAGCACAAGGCGATGCATGGGATTATTGTCGAGATCGGACCTTCTCGACCACTGCTCGGCCTTTCCGATATCTCCCTTCATGAATGCGCACAAAGCCATGCCGACCTCGTAATAACCTCTGGTGCCGACACCCTTGTTGAGGGCGACCGACAGCAACTCGCAGCCCGATTGCCATTTCCCCGACATCGCCAATCGAAAACCGTATTCGCCTGCGAGTTCCACATCATCAGGGTCTGCATCGTAGGCTGCGGTGCCTGCCTTCAGGGCCTTGTCGATATCTCCCCTGAAGAAGCTCACCTGCATCTGTGCCTGCAGCACGCGGGGATTGTCCGGCGCGAGTGATGTTGCCCGCTCCACCGCAGCGCTCGCCAGTGCGAGAGGCTGGGTCGACGATGACGTGCCGAGCGTGTAACGGAATCTGATTTCATCGAGATAGGCCATGGACAGCAGCGCCCAGGACACCGCGTCATTGGGAAAACGCTGGGTCGCTTGTTGCAGGCATTCGCGTGCTGCACCGTGACTTTGCGCAGTCATGGTCTGGCGGTAGCTGGAATAGGCGAGCGTACAGGCATAGGCACTCTGGTTTCCCGTCTGCGCCGGTCGCGCTGCCATATCCGTGTCGGTTTGGAAGATGGCGCCATAGGGCTGCGCGACGGCATTGGCGATTAACCGGGCGATATCGCCTTGAATCGCAAGCTTGTTTTGATCTTGAAGATCCGCATCGAAATTATTGGCCCAGATGACCGCTCCATCCAATTGGCGCACCAGCCTGGCAACGGCACGCAGCCTGCTTCCATCGCGCTGGACATTGCCCTGCAGTGCGTAGTTGGCAGCGGTGGCGTGTTCACGACGCAGCGGATCGGCGACCACGACGATGTCATCGAACTGGGCGAGCTGCCCGATAATGTCGTCTCTGAGGCCACGCGCGATATCCGAACCGGCGTCAGCCGGGCTGCTTTCGGCAAAAAAATCGATGATCACCTTTGGCTTGGGAGGTCCCGGCGGCATCGTCGCGGTCGGAGTATTACGCAAGGACAATGCGGACGTGAGAGCGAGGACGACGGCCAGCGCAGTTCCGAGACCGATAAGGGTGGCAAATCCCGGACGACGTGTTTCCTGAAGCGAATGATCTTGATCTTCGTATTCGGCATTCTGCGCATTATCCGAGACCTCGGCGGGCTCTGCCGGCGCCGGCGCACCCCGCGCATATTCGAAATGCGGGACATATCCACCCTTGGGCACAGTAATGACGACGTCATCCCTCTGGCCTGCGACGAGATAGTAACGCTCGAGCGCCTTTCGTATTCGGCCGGCCTCGATTCGAACAACCGGATCGTTCTGCGGGTCGAACGAAGCTTCCCGACCAAAAACCACATTTGCTATCGTGAATGCCTTCAGGAAGTCCGATCGGCCGGCGAGCGTCTCATTGACGACGAATGCCAGGAAATTCCGCCCGCGTTTCGGCGCGTGAAACTCCTCGCTTGTGAGAATTCGTTCGACCTGCTGGCAGATTTCATCAGCCGTTGGCCCAAGACCGCTGAAGGCATTGATCTTTGCGCTCCTCATGATCGCCCCTACGACAAGATCACGCAATTATTTAAGCCATTTCTAACACATCATACCTCACAAGCCTGGGGTTGCAAGCTCTGCTTTAGAATTGCCGAATATAAGTTGACCAGCTGCCGATCGGCAAAGCCTTTGCGGTTTCAAGCGGTTGCGTCGCAGCATCGATGGTGATGGCCATGCGCATAAGCTCTACCAGATTGCGCGCGCCCATCTTGGCCATCACATTGGCGCGATGGACCTCCACCGTACGCGAGCTGATGCCGAGATGATAGGCGATCATCTTGTTCTGTAAGCCATCGAGTACGCCGGAGAGGACCTGATGTTCGCGGTCCGTGAGCTGACGAAATCGCGCAGCAACGCTTTCGCAATCGGTCACGGCGCTGCCGCATCGCCTTTGCCTCATTGCTCCGTTAATGGCCGCGATCAGCGCCTCTTCCCTCAACGGTTTTTCCAGAAAATCGGACGCTCCCGCCTTCATCGCCTGAACCGCGGCGGCGATATCGCCCCGACCGGTAATGATGATCGCCGGCACGTCCGTGCTGACACGCCTTAATCGCTGAAGCAATTCGATGCCGTTGACATCAGGCATGCATAGATCGGTAACAAGGCAATTTCGCCCCGACAGCGGGAGAAGTTCCAGAAAGGCTTTCGCACAGCTGTGTGCACGAACGGCAAAGCCTGCCGACACCAGCAGAAACGTCAGAGATCGCCGGAGCGACTCCTCGTCATCGACGAGATGGATCGTAAGGTCATTCGCCATTGATTGTTGTCTCCACCAGCGGGAGCGAAAACGTGAGGATTGAGCCTCCCTGTATTCCCTTACGCGCGCTTATGCGGCCTCCATGCGCTTCAATGATACGCTTGGACAATGCCAGACCCATGCCAAGTCCGCGCGGTTTACTGGTGACGAAGGGACGAAACAGCGCCTCTTCGATCTCGGCGGCAATTCCGCAACCATTGTCGGACACGTCGACGACCAGATGCGAGAAATTGTCGGTCCTGGTGTGGATCGCGATAGTCGGCCGCTCGACGCCGTCGGTCGCGTCTATGGCATTGTGAAGAAGGTTCATCAGTACCTGGACGATCTGGACACGGTCTGCGACTACGATGTCCCGCTCTGCTTCGAGTTGCAAATCGGTGTGAAGGTCTTTCCGGGGTGATCCGGCAAGCCCAAGCGCCGTCGCTCTGTGGATCAACGCGTGCATCGCCTCCCGTTGTTTCTCGCCGGTGCCGCGCTTTGCAAATTCCCTGATGTTCTGGACGATCGTTCCCGCCCACAAGGCGTGTTGCGTAATTTCCGACAAGGCTTCACGAAGCTCCGCGCCGTGCCGGCGACGGTCGTTGGTCATGAGGCGCCTGCACCCCTCGGAGTAAGCGGCGATCAAGGAGAGCGGCTGGGACAGTTCGTGAGCCAGCGTCGTTGTCATTTCTCCAAGCGCGACTACTCTTGCGAGACGCGCCAGCTCACATTGAAGCTCCTGAACCTGCTGCAATGTCTCGCGCTCTGTCCGGAAGTCCTCAAAGATCGCCGCAGCGAAGGTTTCTTTTTCGCCCTGTTCTCGGATGATGGTCAGCGCAGTTGGAAACTGGACGCCGCTCTTGGTCGTTGCCAGACCGGCGCGTGCCGCGCCCTGGTCCGCCCAGCGTCCCCTGAGCTTGACATCCGGTGTCGCCGACCAGACGAGGTCGATCTTGCGGTCGAGCAATTCATCTTCCTCATAACCGAACAGGATCACCGCAGCCCTGTTACAGGCTGAAATTCTATTGTTGCCGGTCATGAAGAACACTGCGTCCGGTATGTGTTCATAGAGCTGCCGGATCCAGTTCGCCTGTGGCCCGTTATCTCCCTTGGACGCATCACGCACGGGTTCGCGGCGTGCTATTCGCGTTCCGATGAACGAGATTCGCCCCGTCAGGCTTGAGACAAGGGAACTGAATTCGGTAACATGCGGCGCCTCCATCTTGGTGGACATGATGGTCTCCTCCGCCCTTGAGAAGTAATCCTGTGCCTCGACGGCCTCCTCAACAATGGCGCGAGTTTACCATCCTTGGATGGGGGATCGGTGTAATATCGCGTAGACTCTATTGGTCTTTTCCTAGAACCGGACCTGCCGAAGGCCCAGCGAGCCAGCACCTTGGCTCGCCTCACCTCCATTGATCCGGCTCAATGCCTCTGGCTCGTCGCTCCGCTATTCTGGGACGTCGTGGGTATATGGCCATTTGGGAGAGCTGGTTCACTGCGAGGAGGGCTCGCGATCGCTGGTGTAACGCCAAGGCAGGACATGGCGAATGCAACATCTGCAGAGTGCTGGCAGGAAAAACCATGCCGGCGGAGTGACTGGCACGCCGAAACGATGGCATCTTGCCGGTCGACGCCGGTGCATCGTCGGGGAGGGTTCGGTGATGTGGCGCTTGGTCGTTGAAGCTCCGTTCGAAGAGGACATAGAACTCGCCGTCATCGACGACGAAGGTACCCATGCCCTGGTCTTTCCTTGCCAACGTCTGCCCGGCGGATGGACCAACGCCATGACCGGCGAGATGCTTGACATTCACCCGACCCATTGGCGCGCATGGCAAATTCAGCGATGTGATCCGTCCGATCTTCATTGAAAGGGACTGCAAATGCCTCGTCAGCCGGATCCCGGCAGTTTTTGCTCTCAAATCGGAACATATATTTGCTAGGTCGGGAACAATCCGACCGCTTTCTGCCTTCGTATCAGTTGCAGACGTGCTTTGAATACGGAGCGATCCATGAGCCTAGAACGCGGTCGCAGAAAACTGATGTTGCGGCTTCCCGATATCCGTCATCTTCTGGCGGAGATAACCAACGAGACGCTCGGCGAGATGTTCGAGGCCTATGATCTTGCCGTCGATGCGTTGGACAGATTTCGGATTCAAAGACCGAGGGAAGATAAGCTGATTACAGAATATGAGCAGCTCTGCCGCGAAATAGAGCAGGAAGTCGTCGTCTACTGCACCAGCCGATGAGCTTGCCGATACCTATCCGATGTGTTCCGCTTCGGATCCATTTGAGGTCGCCGGCGGCCAGGCCCAGGCTCTCAGCAACTCGTAGAAGACGCTGAGGACGACCGGCCCAAGGAACAAACCCAGGAGCCCGTGAGAGAGCGTGCCGCCGATGACGCCGATCAGGATAACGGGCATCGGCGTCGAGAGGCCTCTCGCCATCAGGATGGGCTTCAGAATATTGTCCACGACGGTGATCGGCACCGCAAGGCAGGTAAAGATAAAGGCAGTCGCAAATGGCCAGGAGAACCATGCCCAGATGGCGACCGGCAGCAGCACGAGCCCAGGGCCTAGCTGCATCACGCACAGCATGAAGACCGCAAAGGTCAGCGCACCGCGTGCCGGAATGTCAAAGAAGGCAAAGCACAATCCGCAGAGCAGGGTCTGCAGGAAGGCAACGCCGATCACGCCTCGCGAGACATTCCACACAGTGGTTCCTGCCAGCCGGGCAAAACCGACGCCCTTTTCGCCGGCAATCCGGCTTGCCAGCACCTGTATTGCCGCAGCCAGGGGCGCGGACCACGTGAGAAACAGCCCGGAGAGCATAATCGAAGCGACGAAGCTCAAGACGCCGCCGCCAATCGAGGCGAGCTTTGCGACGACAACACCCATGACCTCACGGATGGGCGCCTGAAACTTGATGATGGTGGAGGCGAGATCGCCCGCAATCTGGTTCCAGGTGTCATGGACACGCTCGCCGACGACGGGCCATTCCTTGATGGCGGCCGGTGCTGTGGGTAGCGTGAAGTTCCCCGTCCGCAACTTGCCGGTCAGTGCCTGCACCGCATCGGCAAAATTGACCGCAACGAGCGCGAGCGGTGCGATAATCAGTACAAGGCAGCCGACAACGATGATACTAGCCGCAATCACCGGCCTGTTTCCAATCAGTCTCGAGAGAGCCTGGAACATCGGAAACAGCGCCACTGCGAGGATCGCCGACCAGATGACGATCAGTGCGAAGGGCGCGATGAGAACCATCGTCCAGTAGGCGAAAAGCCCGATGATGCCCAACCGGACTAGATCACTTACTCTCGCCTCTATCGAAATCTGGCCCGCATCGGTTTTCCGCGCCGGCGTATCGGCTGTCTGCTCCATTGTTACATCCGCCACGTTCCAGGCCGCCAACGCTTACGACGTCGTGTCGGGCACGATATGGCGAATGCTGCTATCCTCTATGAAGTCGGCCGGACGCTTCTGACGTTTTCCCAGATCGGGCTCGTCAAACTTCACCCGCTCATAGGGAATGGACTGCAGGATATGCGAGATGCAGTTAATCCGCGCGCGCTTCTTGTCGTCCGAAGGCACGATCCACCATGGCGCATGGTTGGTGTCGGTCATCCGCAGCATCTCGTCATAGGCGCGCGTATAATCCCACCAGCGCTGATAGGATTCGAGATCCATGGGGCTAAGCTTCCACTGCCGCACCGGATCGTCGATCCGCCGCCTGAAGCGCCGCTCCTGTTCTTCCTCGCTGACGGTCAGGAAATACTTGAGCAGAATGACGCCGCTTTCGACGATGGCCGCTTCAAAGCGGGGCGCGAGCTCCAGAAAACGCCGCGCTTTCTTATCGCTGCAGAAGCCCATGACACGATCGACGCCGGCGCGATTGTACCAGCTGCGGTCGAATATCACGACCTCGCCGGCGGCCGGCAGGTGAGCGATGTAACGCTGCATATAGATCTGCGATTTCTCGCGATCTGTCGGTGCAGGCAGCGCCACGACCCGGAAGACACGCGGACTGACCTTTTCCGTTATCCGCTTGATCATTCCCCCCTTTCCGGCAGCATCGCGTCCCTCGAAGATGATGACGACCCTTGCGCCGGCTTTCTTCACCCAGGCCTGCAGATGGGCGATTTCGACCTGCAGCCGGCCGATCTCTTTCTCATAATCCCATGATTTCTTTTTCTTTTTATCCTTGCCGCGACTCTCATCGCCGGCGGCCTGCTTCGGCTCGTAATTCTCGTCCATGGCTCTCCCTCCTTCTATCACTAAGGTGCATTGCTCGCCGGCGTGGCACTACTGATCTGGTCGATATCGCCGATCAGTGTCCGCAGGGCTTCTTCTCTGCCGTTAAAAATATTCTCGGCGCCGACCATCTTGATGACCCCGGCCCGTTCGAGAATGACGCGGCTTTCGTCGCTGAGATCGGCAAAGGCGAAGATGATGTTTCGCTTCACGAGGATTTCGGCGACGGCCTCGAGCGCGGTCGCGCCGGTGCTGTCGATTTGTGTGATGGCGCTGGCATCGAGCACCAGACATTTGGTATCGGCGGGAAGCTCCTTTGCCACTGATGTCAGTCGGATGCGAACGTAATCAGCGTTGTAGAAAAGGATGCTGCCCTGCACCGCGAAGACGGCGGCGCCCGGGACGGGCCGGGCCTCCGGATAGCGCTTGAGATCGAAGAAACCGTGCCGTCCCTCGATGCGGCCAAGAAGGCCGTCGCGCGGAAACATCGTCTTCCGCAGGAGATAGACGAAGGTTGCGGCAATAGCGACGATGACGCCATTGAGAACACCGAAGCTGATCGCCCCCCACATGGCGATCAGCGCGAAGACGAATTCCATACGGCTGATGCGCCAGATCTTCCTGAGCTCGGGAAGATCGATCAGGCTGATGGCAGCCATTGCCAGGATTGCGGCGAGCGCGGGAATGGGAAGGATGCGCAACGCAGCATGAAGGAAAACCAGCACGGCGATCAGTGCTCCCGCGGAGACCAGTCCTGCGACCTGCGAAACGCCGCCCGTCGACAGATTTATGGCGGTTCGAGAATCCGATACGCTGACCGGAAACGAACCGAAAAACCCGGGCGCTATATTGGCTGCGCCAAGCCCGACCAACTCCTGATTTGCATCGACCTCGTCACCGGTCCGCGACGCGAAGCTGCGCGCCGCCACAATGCCGGAGCCGAAGCTGACAAGAAAGATCGCAACCGATCCGGTGACGACTTTGTCGAGAGGCATCTCATGAAGCGGGGGTAGGGAGAAACTCGGAAGTCCGCGCGGTATGTCCCCAACGACGGCGATGCCTTGGTCCCGAAAATCGAAAATCGCGGAAAGAACGACCGAGATAACGACGACCAGAATAGGACCTGGAATTTTGAAAGGGAAAAAACGGAGGATCCACAGCAGCGCGAACATGCTAAAGCCGAAGATGAGCGACGGCCAGTGGATCAGGCTGCTTTTGGCAAGCAATTCGGCGAGCGGCTGAATCAACCCATCGGATTCGATCTTCACCCCCGTGAAACGGCCGATCTGTCCCACGAGGATCGAGAGGGAAACGCCGGCAAAGAACCCGACCAGAATGGGGCGGGAAAGAAAGTTTGCGAGGACGCCAAGCCTCAACAATTTGGCGGCGATATAGCAGACGCCAACGCCGAGGGCGAGGGCTGCCGCGATCGCTACCCGGTCGCCGCTGCCCGTGGGATCGGCGGCTATGATCGTGCCCATTGCAGCCGCCAGCACCGACATTGACGCGGCATCAGGACCCACGATCAGAAGGCGGGACGGGCCGAAAATCGCATAGGCGATCGGCGCGACGATGCTCGCATAGATGCCGGTCTCCGGCGGCAGGCCGGCGATGGCGGGATAGGCGATGGCGCTCGGCAGGCCGACCGCAGCGATCGACAGGCCGGCCGGGATATCGCTCCGGAACCAGCCTCTGTTGAAGCCAGTCAAGCCTCGCAGCATCGGAAGACTGCCTATCACTGCTAGCTCCTATGCTTTCACCGTTGCCATTTGCGTCTTGGCATTCCACCCGGCTGCAACTGGCCTTGGGCCATCAGAGGACGATTGCGCGCCTTGGCCATGAGATGAGGAATGTCGTGGATCGCAATCACTGCGTAAAACAGGGTGACGACAACAAAGACCAGCACGCCCAGGGCAAAATAGTCGAGAAACACGGACGCTCCCTTCCGGCTGGTCTGGCCGAGCCGTTCGATTACTATCGACAGCAAGATATTAGGCCCGTTTGGGCGCTGAAGCCCGTAGCATCGCGTAACCTCTATCGGCGCGTTGGCAGATGACCCGAAAAATGAAGAGGCGGGATCGGCAGGGTGGATGCCGTTCCGGCCTCGGCCTGCCGTATTCATCGCGTTTTTAGAAGCCGGCTAACGTAAGATCACGTATTTTACGTCTGCGGCCGATCCGCCTGTTATATAGTTCCCGCATCTGCTTGGCGCAGTTCAGCGGCGGGGAGGAGATGGTGTCGGGAGAAAGTGGTTCGACATATTTGTCCGCCATCGAGACGGCTGAGACTTATTTTCCCGAGCAGAAGCGGCTGGTACAGCGGCTTTTCTATGCAAACGAGGCTTTTCACAGCATGTGCGAGGATCTCGCTGCCGCTGCACAGGCTCTGGCGCATGTCGAGCGGTTACCTGAGACGGTGCGAGAGGCGCGGCGGCTGGAATACGCGGGGCTCGTCGATGCCCTCCTGAAAGAGATGGGGGAGGCCATCGCCCAATCGAAAATTGTGGTGCTCCGGCGGTCAACGCAGACTGGCCCGAAACCTTTGTAGGCGTATCTGTCGTTCAAAACTCAAGGGAGGTCCGTGCGTGATGAAAGCAATTTCCCGCAAACTGCTTGGCGGATTGTCGGCACTGGCAATTATCGCGTTGCAGCCGGCCCTCCCAGTGCGAGCGCAGACGCAGCCCCCCGTACCGACAGCAGCACCAGCGCAGACAAGCACAGAACAGCCCGCAACCGCACTCCTGTCTGATGATGAGCTTGAAGTGCTCGTAGCGCGGATTGCGCTCTATCCGGATGAATTGGTTGCGGCAATTTCGGCCGCCTCGCTCTTTCCTCTACAGATCGTCGAGGCGCAGCGCTTCCTGGAAGCAAAGAAGAAAAATTCCGACCTCAAGCCCAAAAGCGATTGGGACGGCAGCGTCGTTTCGCTGCTCAACTACCCAGACATCGTCAAGATGATGAGCGAGGATCTCGATTGGACGCAGTCGCTCGCCGATGCGCTCGCCAATCAGCAGAAGGATGTCCTGATTGCCATCCAGCAGCTTCGTGACGAAGCGGTGGAAAAGAACATCATCAAGACGGATGACAAAGTGACGATCGTCACCGAAAACGACAACATCATCATCCGGCCGACCGATCCGGAGAAGATCTATATCCCGCAATATCCGCCGGAAATGCTGTATGAGCCGGGCTATGTTTCGGCGCCGATCTCCTATTATCCCGATTATTACGACAACTACTACTACCCCGGGGCAACGTTCTTTGCTGGCGCTGTAACCGGCCTTGCCTGGGCGGCCATCGTCAACTGGGACGACTGGGGAGTATGGGGCGGCCGCTGGGATGGCGATATCGACATCGACTGCAACAATTGCCTGAACGACCGCAACTTCAACGGAAAGCTGAAGTGGAACGACGTCGACTGGAGCAATGTCGATCGCAGCAAGCTCAGCATCGGCAAGGACCAGCTTGCGAAGATGGACCGGTCGGCGATCAAGTCCGGCCTGCAGGCCGACAATCGCAACCAGCTGCGCAACAGGGCCAACGATATCCAGGCGAGCCAGCGGCCCGGCAATCGCGCTAATTCGGCACGTGCGGAAGATATCCGCAAGAGCACGGCTCAGGGCCTGAAGGACAGACCGCAGGCAAACAGGCCAACAGCAGCAAATCGACCAGCGGCAGCCAATCGGCCGGCAGCATCCCGGCCCGAGGCACGTCCTCAGAAGGCCGCCAATCGACCGTCCAAGCCTGCGCAGAAATCCGTCAATAGGCCCAATAAACCGCAGATGGCTGCCAGACCCGACAATCGCGGACGTCAGACGAGCGCACTCGGCAATGTCCAGTCCGGTCGTCGTGAGGCAGTTGCCTCGAAACGAGGATCGCAGAGCATGGGCGCCCATCGCCAGTCAGCTCGTCCCGCACAGCATCGGCCGCGCCCACAGGGTGGCGGCGGTCGCGGTGGCGGTGGCGGCAGACGGCGGTGAGACCTCTTTTCAGTTCAGGGAGTTACATCATGAAACGTCAATCGACCGTAATTCCGCTCATGCTCGCGACAGTACTTTGCGCAATGCCGGCAGCACCCGCACTTTCGCAAGAGCAGACAGATCTTGCCGACTACAAGGCGGCAACGCCATCGCCGAAATTCGACAGTCCTGAGCTTGCGCTCGATAAGCTCAAATCGGTGCTGGGCTCGAACAATATCGACGATCTTGCCACGTTGCTCGGCTTGAAGCCGGACAAGCTGCGCTCGAACAACGAGGCGATGATCGCCTATGGATTGATCCGCGAAGGCGCCGAACGACGGGTGGTTTTGCGGGATTCAGAAGGCATGAAGATCGTTGCGATCGGCGATCGGCTTTGGCCCCTGCCGTTTCCGCTGACCGAGGGCAAGGACGACAAATGGTCCTTTGATACTCAGCGCGGCCTCGAGGAGATCATCAATCGCCGCATTGGCGAAAACGAACTCGCCACCATCGACACCATGCATGAATATGTCGCGGCCCAGTATCAATTTGCATCCGAGGACCGTGATGGCGACGGCATCTATGAGTTCGCAAAGAAATTGATCAGCAGTCCGGGCAAGATCGATGGCTTGTACTGGGATCCAAACGTTTATCCCGAGGAAAGCCCGGCAAGCGCGCTGGTCGAGACAGCTGCCTTCGGCGCCGCCAAACGCGGGGAGGGCTATTACGGCTATCGCTACCGCATCCTGACGTCCCAGGGAGACAACGTGCTTGGCGGCAAGCAAAGCTATATCATCAACGGTTATATGACCGGCGGCTTTGCGCTCATCGCCTGGCCGGTCAAATATCGGGTCACCGGCGTGCAGACATTCATGGTCAACGGGACGAGCGTCATCTACCAGCGCGATCTGGGACCGGAAACGGAAGCGCGCGCGGCGGCGATCAAGGATTTCAATCCGGATGCCAACTGGACCGTCGTAAGCGAATAGGATCTTAGTCCATGCTGCCGGTATCGCCGGCGGTATGCGCAAGACAGCGGCCATGGCGCGGTTGGAATAGTGTTCGTTCCCACCTATTGCGCCAGGTTCGGGGATCATCCTGGCTCGCCATTCGATCTACGCAAGCGTCAGTTCCTCACAAGTGCCGGCAAAGACGTCAACATTCCAGCCTCTGCCTTCATGAAGAACGCGGTCGCAATAATATGGCCAGCCGCGTGGAGCAGGAGATTTCGTGCCTCTCGGATTGGAATTTCGTACCCATATTCCTTCCGGGCGAGGCCGGCGCGAAATCTGATCGTCAGGTGCGGGGAACGCCCATCCATCGAGCGGACACGGATGGAGTTCTGATCCCGGCGGTAAAGCTGGACATGCAGGTCGTTGGCGCAAACGCGCCCACGGTCGTTGCTGACCGGGAACTTTCACTCGATCTCGGTCGCTTTCAATTCGGTATTCCCTCGCTCATGCCTGATGTTGCCGGTCAGTCGACAGGCGGCTCCCAGGTGAGGAAGAAGCCCACATCCCCAGGCATGCCGTCGGGAAAGTTGATGATCATCGCCTTGAGCCCGTAACCTTGAGGTTTGGCGACCTTCTCGAAGAGTTCGTGAAGTTCCTTTGCCTTTCCCTGCAGTGTTTTCTGCCATCCCGGAAGGTTGTTGTTGATGGCTCGGCCGCTATCCGTGCAGAAGGTCGAGGGGAAACTGTAGATCAGCGCCTCGTATTTGCCGTCTGCAGCGGCTTTCATCACCAGTCGCTTGATGACGGCGCGTTCCGTTTCACCGATCTGTTTGCGGAAAAAGTCCTCGACGAATTCCGAATGTTTCTTCGCTTCACGCGCCTTGATCTTTTCGTTGCGCTCCATTTCCAGAAGCTGGAGTTCCAGAGCACGTTTGCGCAGCTCCTCTGCGCTTGCCATGGATTGGGGTGTGGACGTCTCAGGTGATGTCATCGCCGTCTCCTCCAGAGTGCATGGGCGATGATAGAGCGCGCAGGCAGCCGAAGGCAGTAAAATACACGTCCGATCCGGTAGAATACGGTATCTTACGCCGGCATATGACCCGCGAAGACCTGCCAGGCCATCAGGTGATCCATTGCGCAAGCTTTGTTTTATTAGTGTTTTCTATTAAATGACATTGCCGTCATGGCGGCTCGGGACTATCGTCCAAGGCAGTATGCTGCAGGTTGTTATCAATCGGATTCTGGCGGATTCTGGGGGAGCCGATGGCAAATGCAGGCGTTGACAGGGCCGGCGGCAGCACGCCTTCGCAGGAGGAGGTGCGGCAGCAGCTTGAGCGCATTCTTTCCAGCCCGGAGTTTCGTCTTCCCGAGCGGGCGAGAAGATTCTTCGAATTCGTCGTGACGGAAACACTTGAGGGCCGTCGCGAGTATCTGAAGGCCTTTACGATCGCGCAAGCCGTTTTCGGCAGGGATGCGAATTTCGATGCTCAACAGGATCCATGCGTCCGTATCGAAGCCGGGCGGCTGAGGAGGGAGCTGGAACACTATTACCTGACCGCCGGCGGCGCTGACCGGATCATCATTACAATTCCGCTGGGCGGTTACACGCCGGTCTTCGACGTGAGGCAAGGCACTGAGCCCGCAGATATGTCGAAACTCAGGCATTCCGATCAGCCGATATCAGGGGGAGGCGATGCGCGGCAGGCCAATATCATCGGAGATACGGTCGGCCGAGACAGGGCGAGCTGGCGCTTGTCACGCCCCCGATATTGGCTCCCTGCGGGGGGCGCAGTGATCCTCCTCGTCTCGGCGGCGATGCTTTTGCATGCAAGGTTGTTCGATATGGAAGCCGAGACAGCGACGGCGGCCGACAGCCGCCCCACTATCGTCGTCGAACGCTTCGCAAGTGCCTCTGAAGGAGGGCTCGCATCCGATATCTCCAGAGGCATTACCGACGACATCATCGAAAAACTCGTCCCCTTCAACGACATCGTCGTCGCCGTGGCCGTGCTGCCGCGCAATAGGGAAGGCCGGGCTTCGTCGGAGCCGCTCTACGCGCTCCAGGGAAGCGTCCGGCTGGAAGGCAATACTCTGCGCTCAACGGCAAGGCTCGTGCGACGGGCGGATGGAGTGGTCATCTGGGCAAACAATTACGATGCCGACACGAAAGTGCAGGGCATCCTGAAAACGCAGGGGAGCCTTGCCGAAGATATCGCGACGGCGGTCGCACGGCCGTTCGGCGTTATGTTCGAAACGGACACCGCCAGCATTGCCGGAAGTGCCGACACTTTTTCCTGCATTCTGTCCTATTATAGCTATCGCAGCGAAATGACTGCGCAGGCGCATGAGATGGCAAAATCCTGTCTGCAACGGGCCGTTGAAAAGAAACCCGATGTTTCCAATACCGTCGCTCTTCTTTCGCTGATCCATCTCGACGAGTTCCGTTTTCTGTACCAGCTGCACACCAAGCCGACAGCCGCTACGCTCAGCGTTGCGAAAGAACTTGCCGAACGCGCAGTAAGGCTCGACCCGAAGAATGCGCGCGCGCTTCAAGCACTAATGCTCGCCAATTTTTTCAGCAATGACCCGACCGGAGCCCTGCATGCCGGCGAGGCCGCCTATGCCAGCAACCGGAACGACACCGAAGTGGCAGGTGAATACGGCTTGCGCCTCTCGATGTCGGGAAAATGGGGCAGGGGTTGCGAACTGGTTTCCGAGGCCGTCAGCCGGAATGCCGGACCACGCGGATATTACGAGGTTGGAATGGCGCTTTGTGCTTTCATGCGGGGCGACACGCAAGCCGCGGAACTGTGGTCCCGCATGTCGGACCTGAACTACAATCCGATGCATCGCCTCGTATTGCTCTCCATCCTCGGCACGCTGGGAAAACCGGCCGAGGCCAAGGAGCAGCTCGATTGGATCGAGCTCAGGTCACCGGCATTGATCCCGAACGTCAGACGGGAGGTCGCCAAGCGGCTGGCGCGGACCGAAGACCAGGAGCGCTTTCTTGCGGGACTCAAGGCTGCAGGCCTGCCGGTGTCGGATGATGAGGCGTCAAAGGACTAAAATGGCGATAGCCATGCAAATGCGGATGGCGCCGAAGCTTTCTCAAGCGCCGTCGCCGCTCCTTGGCTACCGGCGTCTGTCGAGACATAGCAGCCAAGCGATCCCGAGAAGACCGGAGAGGGCACTGACCACCGCAGTGCCGGAATAGCTGGTGATGGCTGTGCCAGCGGCAAAGAGAAGAGCGCTCAGTCCGGCGCTGAGAAAGATGTTAACGGAAATCAGCGCGCTGCCGAGACCGGGCCGCTCGGCGATCAAGTCCTGCAGATAGGTGATTGGAATGGAGATCAGTGACGCCGCGCCGATGCCACTGATCAAGGTGAGGGCATAGACATGCCACGGCTCATGGGCAAAAGCCAGAAGCAGTAGGTAGACGGCATAGATCAATGCCCCGGCTGCAAGGGCCGCGAGTTGGCTGATGCGACGCAGCAGGCGCGACCAGACGATGATGAAGACTACCTCGAGGAGAGCGACGATCCCGACCAGAATACCGATATCAGCGACAGTACCGCGGGCGGCGCCGGTTACGACGAGGGGAAAAATGGCGTCGTTCACATGCAATGTGCTGCTGATCAGCGCGATCGCCGTGATCCTGCTGAAGATTTTGGGAGAAATCACCTGGCCAAGTGCGGCGAGATAGGTGAGATGGTGGGCGGCAGCATGATCCGTGCCGCTCTGTCGGGGCAAAAAGAAGCCCACGAGTCCCACACAGACAAGGCAGGAAATAGCGGCGAAGAGATAGGCTGGCAACATGGTCGAAGAGGAGGAGAGCAGAACCCCCGTGAGCCCGGGAACCAGGACCCAGGAAAGCGAGATCATCGCCCGCACGCCGGAATTGACGGTCGCCACGTCAGCCGGCGCCATTCCATGGGCCGCGGCCCGGACATTGGCAAAGAGCAACGAGTTCAGGCAACCATAGACTGGCAGCAGCAGAAGCGCGCTGAGGACAAATATGTCCTGCGTCGGGAAGAAGAAGACTGCGCCATAACCGACAACGCCGAAGGTCGCCGCAACAAGCATCATCGAACGATATTCACCGAGCCGGTCGGCAAGATTGCCGAGCAGAATGCTGACGATTGCGTTGACCGCCGCTGCGGCGAAGATCAGCGCAGCATAGAGTTCATTCGACAGGCCGAGCTCGCGGATGCCGACCACAGACCGATAGGGGGCCGTCGTCGCTCCGGCAAATCCGAAGGTGAAGATGGCGACCATGCTCACCCGGATTGCAGGATTACGGAAAACGTTGGGAATCAAGCGGTTCATTATCGTCGTCAGCTGGCTTTGAGGCGTCTGGTGCGGATCGGGAAACCGCGATCGCACTAGGATCGTCATGATCAATTTCGGTCGCGCCTGAGGGCGGGAAGGCGCGCATGCGGCGTGTAGCCGAAATCCTCATTCAAGGGAAAGACAAAGCGGCCGGCCTGACGCTCAGTTGACAGCTCAAAGCTTCGGGCTGAGCGCCACGATCGCCGCGAAACGGTCCCAATCCTTCGACGCTTTTGGGGTCCAGGCAGCCTCTGCGATTGCCGGAAGACGCGGGAAGACGAGGCGATTGAAATAGCCGCGCGACAGGAAGTGCTCCGACCAGATGCAGGCCTGGACGCCTTTCAGCTTGTGCTTCAATTCCTCCGGGAATTCGCCGGCGGCTTCATAGGCATAGGTGTGGGCCGGCGGTACCGTACCGGCCCAGCTCGCGCCCGGTTCCTGGAAGGCTTCGGCTTGGACCATGTCGAGATAATAGGCCTGGCCCGGCGTCATGACGACGTCATAACCCTGTTCGGCAAGCTCGATGCCGACCTGCGGATTTTCCCAGGCCATCAGGAGGCTGTCCTTCGCGGCAACTCCGCCGCCATGAGCGACCTCGTTCCAGCCCGCAAGCTTGCGGCCGCGCTTGTCGAGCATCGTCTTGATCTGCTTCAGGAAATAGGACTGCAGACCGAACGTGCCGGAAATGCCTTGTTCGGCCATCAGCTTCCTGGCAAGCGGCGAGGCGAGCCAGGAGCCGTTCGCCACTTCGTCGCCGCCGATATGGATGTAAGGCGAGGGGAATAGCTCGACCATTTCGTCGAAGACCTTTTTCAGGAATTCGTAGGTCAGCGGCACGGCAGGATTCAGCGCGTTGTTCGGGTAGCCCTGGACAGAATGGTAGCTTTCCGGTGCCTCCTGTCCATCCGTCAGATCGGGCAGGGCAACCAGCGTTGCCGCATTGTGGCCGGGGATATCGATCTCCGGAACCACCTCGACGTTGAGGGAGCTCGCATGCGCGACGATGTCTCTGACATCGTCCTGCGAGTAGAAGCCGCCGACCGGCTCCGCGCCATTGCCGAGCTGCGGCAGCAGCGGTTCGTCCGGCCCTCGCAGCACACCCGTTGTCGTCAGCTGCGGATAGGCCTTGATCTCCAGACGCCAGGCCTCGTCGTCGGTCAGATGCCAGTGGAAGATGTTGAGCTTGAACCAGGCAAGGATGTCGATCAGCCGCTTGACGTCATCAACCGGATAAAACTGCCTGGAAACGTCGAGATGGCAGCCGCGCCAGCTATAGCGGGGGTGATCGGAAATCGTTCCCGAAACCGGGAAGCGGAATTTGCCCTGGCTGGCGCGCGTACCGTTCAGCATCTGCGCGAGCGAGATCAATCCGTACTGGCGCCCAGCGGAGCCGGAATAGGAAAGTGTCACGCGATCGGCCGCGAAGGTCAGCCGGTAGGCTTCGGTGTCGAGCGAGGCGTCCTTGCGGAAGGTGAGGGCTCGGCCCTGTGGCGAGGCGACCAGATTGAAAACCGAATGGTCGCTTTCGAAAAGGCGGCGCGTCAGGGAAATGCATGTTGATATCGCCGACAATTCCTCTGCGCTGGCGCCCTCCGGATAGAGGATGACCGGAAAACTATCATCCGGCTTCGCATCGATTTCGGCCGGCCATGGCTGCAGTGCAAAAGGCAGATCGAGCCGGCCCTCGGGCAAAAGCGCGGGCGGAGGCTCGCTCACGCGGCCTTCGAGAAGCAGATCGGAAACGGCGACCGGCATATGCTCTCCGGAAGACAGCGTCAGATAGGCGGACTTGGCGCCATCGGTGCAATGCCGTGCCGGGCGGTGCAGACCGGCGACCGTGAAGGTCCAGCTTTCACCGGCTGCGAGGGCCAGTCCGGCCGGCGGTTCGAATTCATGGAAATTGGCGTTGCGTCTCAGAAAGGTGGCATTGCCGCATGCGGCGGCATCGATGACCCGCGTGAGCGAGGTGTAGACAAGCTTGAAACCAGAGAGCGCCTCGCCGGAGAGATTGAAAAGCGTGAAGGTAAAAGTGCCATGCGGCCTGCCACCAGGGTTCCAGCTGCTTTCCAGACGATAGTCGGCCGGCTTCATATCTCGTTCCTCTTGTTGTCTCTTTCGATTTCAATAGTGCTCGGACTGGGAAAACGTGCGGGCAAGCTCGGCCTGACCGGCTGTCAGGCCGCAGTCGACCGGCAGGCAGACGCCGGTGATCGCCGCAGCCTGCGGCCCAGCCAGGAAGGCGACGGCATTGGCGACGTCCTTCGGATCGACGACGCGCTGCAGCGGATACCAGCGACGGGCGTCCTCGAAGACATTGGGATTGGCGGCCGCCCGGGCTTCCCAGGCCTGTGTCTTCACTGTTCCGGGGGCAACGGCATTCGCGCGGATGCCGAATTTTCCGTATTCGACGGCGACCAGCCGGGTGAAATGCAGAAGTCCGGCTTTGGCCGCGCTGTAGGCCGGATGTCCGAACACGTTCATGCCATTGACCGAGGCAATATTGACCATAGAGCCCCGCGAGGTCTTCAACTGGTCTTCGACAGCCCGAAAGCAGAGAAAGGCGGCTTCGAGGTTGAGCGCATTGTCGGCGCGCCAAATCTCCGGCGTCGTATCATGCAGGCTGACGGCGCGGGCTGCGCCCGCATTGTTGACGAGCGTGCGCAGGCTGCCGAGCTGGGCTGCGCGCTCGGCAAGAGCCGCAACGCTTGTCTCACTGGTCACATCGCACTCGATGGCGACGAAGCGGTCGGATGGTCCAAGCCTGCCGGCAACGGCTGCCGCAGTGACGAGATCGATATCCGCAAGCAGAATGACGTCATGATCGGCGGCGAGTCGATCGGCGATCGCTGCGCCGATATCGCCTGCTGCTCCTGTCACAATGGCCACTGATTGCGTCATTGTCGCTCCCTCTCGTTGATCAGTCTCCAAGCAGCTGCTTGTCGTCGCCATCGCGGTATGTAACCAACTGCTGTTTGATGCGTCTCAGCGTCGTCGTCGCCTTCGGTTGGATCGCATAGGCGACGAGGCTCGCCAGGATATCGACGGTTGCGATATAGGCGATACGCGTCGATGTCGGGCGAAAGATGTTGGTGCCTTCCGGAAGATCGATCGGCACAACGATCTCGGCGGCTCTTGCGACCGGGCTGTCGGTTTGCGTCAGCGCAATGGTCTTGACCTTGGCTTCGCGTGCCAGTGCAAAGGCCCGAACCAGCTCTGCGTTGCGCCCGGAGAAGGACGAGCCAATGATCACATCGCCGGCCTTCGCTGCCGCCGCCATCATCAGCTGCATGCTATGGTCGGAACTGGAGGTGATCTTGAGACCAAGCCGAAAGAGCCGATTCTGCAGCTCGTCGGCGATCATTGAGGAATTGCCGCCCGATCCGAAGGCATAGATCATCTCCGCCTTGGCGATCTGCGCGACCGCAGCTTCGATCGCGGTGAGGTCCAGCGAGCGATGCAACAGAAAAAGGGCGTTCTGCGCTTTAGTGATGATATCCTGAGCGACATCGGCCGGATCGCTGCTCTTTGATTCCGGCTTCAGGTAACGCACGCCGACATGGGCGGTGCGGGCAAGCTGCACCTTGAAATCGGAAAAGCTGTCGCAGCCGAGGCGGCGGCAGAAACGTGTAACCGTCGGCGGCGAGACTTCCGCGCGTTCGGCAAGCTCGATGATCGACGCATTCACCGCGAATTCGAAATCATTGACGATGATGTCGGCGATGCGGCTCTCGGAGGCAGAGAACCGGCTCCGGTCTTCCTGCAATGTGGAAAAGATATCCAAGCCGGTCCTCCCGTCGATCCGTCAGTCAACTCTTCTTCTTATAGGCAACGCAGTCGATCTCGATCTTGCAATCCACCATCATCGACGATTGGACGCAGGCGCGGGCCGGCGGATGTGCGCCGAAATAATCCTGATAGATCTTGTTGAATGTCCAGAAATCGCGGTGATCGTCCAGCCAGACGCCGACGCGCACCACATCCTCGACGCCGTATCCTGCTTCGTCGAGAATGGCGAGCACATTGGCGATCGTCTTATGCGTCTGGGCAACGATATTGCCGTCGATGATCTCGCCGTTTTCCATTGCCACTTGGCCGGAAACATAGAGCCAGCCATCTGCCTCGACGGCGCGTGCGAAAGGCAGCGGCTTGCCGCCGGCGCCGGTCTGAACAGTGCCATATCGCTTGATGGACATATTGGGATCCCTGCAAATTATTTTCTTGATAAGTTGACAAGGGACCATAGAAAGCAGATTTTGACCAGTGAAAAACACCATTTATGAAAAGAATTTAAATCGGGAGCGAAGATGCGTGATCCTTTCAAGAATCCTTTTCCGCCCTCCGATCCTGCACGGCACGCCATCTGGGAGATGCTCGTGCCTCGCGATATCGATGCATTTCTGGCAGCCGACTGGTCGATGGTCGAAGGTGATTTCGTCGAGGAAGGTTTTATCGGCATCGATGGCCGCAAGGAGATCAGCCCCGACAAGTGGCGCCTGGCATTCCCGGCACTCGGCGCCTATCGCGACGAGTGGCTGAGACAGGCAAGGGATTTTGCAACGCAGAGCTTCGCCGAGGATACCCGCGCGGCGATCTTCACCACCACGACGCTCGAGGACATCGAGATCGAGGGCGACATGGCGCTTGTCCGCAAGAAGTTCGACGGAAGTCTCACGAAGAGCGATGGCACCCGCGATATCATGCAGTGGCAGACGCTCTATTATTGCAGGCTCCACGAGGGACGGTGGAAGATCTGCGGATTTACCGGCTACCTGCCGAACCCGATGGGTTGAGGCGGGACCGCAAAAAACGAGGCCAACTCAATTGCGCATTTTCACGGCAGCACTGGCGACCGAAACCAATACGTTTTCCCCGATCTGTGTGGACCGCCGCGCTTTCGAAGCCTCTCTTTATGCCCCGCCCGGCCAGCATCCGGAAACGCCCACACTCTGCACCGCGCCGATCACTGTCGGTCGCCGCGTCGCCGCTGAAAAGGGCTGGGAGCTGATCGAGGGCACGGCAGCCTGGGCAGACCCGGCCGGCCTCGTCAACCGCCAGGCCTATGAAGGCTTACGAGACGAGATTCTTGGCCAGCTCCGTGCCGCAATGCCCGTCGATGCCGTGGTGATGGGCCTGCATGGGGCGATGGTGGCTGCGGGATACGAGGATACGGAAGGCGACCTCCTGACCCGCATGCGCGATATCGTCGGACCGGACGTATTGATCTGCGCCGAACTCGACCCGCATAGCCATCTGACCAAGAAGCGCCTCGAAGCGCTGAATTTCGCAGTTTATTTCAAGGAATTTCCGCATACGGATTTCGTCGATCGTGCCGAAGATCTCTGGCGCATCGCCGTCGACGCGCTCGAGGGCAGGGTCAAGCCGGTCAATTCGATATTCGACTGCCGGATGATCGATGTCTTCCCGACCTCGCGCGATCCGATGCGTTCCTTCGTCGACAAGATCATGCGGATCGAGACGGAAGATCCGGACATCCTGTCGATCTCCGTGGTCCACGGCTTCATGGTCGGCGATGTGCCGGAGATGGGCACCAAGCTGCTTGTCGTCACTGACAACAATCCGCAAAAGGGTGCGTTGCTGGCGCGCGAACTCGGCATGGAGCTGTTTTCCAAGCGTGGCACCTTCATGGTGCCGCAGATCGACGAGAGGGAAGCCGTCTCCCGGGCGATCGCCGCCAAAGCCTGGCCGGTCGTCATTGCCGATGTCTGGGACAATCCGGGCGGTGGGACTGCCGGCGATGCCACCGTCATTCTCGAGGAGCTTCTGGCGCGCGGTGTGGCAAGTGCTGCGGTCGGCACGATCTGGGATCCGGTCGCCGTTCAGATCTGTTTTGCCGCAGGCGAGGGGGCCGAAATTCCGCTGCGCTTCGGTGCGAAATCGGCGCCGGGAACCGGCAACCCCGTCGATGGCGTGGTGAAGGTCGTCAAACTGGTGAAGAATGCCGAGATGCAGTTCGGCGAAAGCCTCGCACCTTTCGGTGATGCGGCGCATATCGTGCTTGATGGCATCGACATCATTCTGAACTCGACGCGGGCGCAGAGTTTCGATCCGAGCTTGTTTTCCGCAATGGGCATCGATCCGACCAGGCAGAAGATTTTGGTGATCAAGTCCACCAACCATTTCTTCGCATCCTTCTCGAAGATCGCCGCCGAAATCCTGTACTGTTCGGCGGGAACCCCCTATCCCAACAATCCGGCGACGACCCACTATCGCCGTGCACCGAAGACCATCTGGCCGATCGTGGCCGATCCTCATGGAACCGAACGCGGAGCTGCCTGAATGCATGACAACCGGTTTGCCGTCGTCGCCAAGACTGGAGACAGGATCGTGGATCTTTCCACGCCTCGCCCGATCATCGACGAAGACAGACTGGCGGCCAACATCTCAAGGGTCCAGTCTTACATGGACGAGCACGGGCTGAATTTCCGTCCACATATCAAGACCCATAAGATACCGGCGCTCGCTGCGGCCCAGGTCGCGGCCGGCGCCAAGGGTATCAATTGCCAGAAGGTGACAGAGGCAGAGGTCTTTGCCGAAGCCGGTTTCGAAGACATCCTGATCACCTTCAATATTATCGGAGCCCCGAAGCTCGAACGGCTCGCCGCCTTGAACGATCGCATTTCCGGTCTCAAAGTCGTTGCCGACAGCGACGTGACGGTCGACGGCCTGTCTGCACATTTCTCCGGCCGCAAGCCGCTGACCGTGCTCGTGGAATGCGATACCGGCGGTGCCCGCTGCGGCGTCCAGACGCCCGAGCAGGCGGTCTCGCTCGCCAGACGCATCCTTCCCGCCGACGGGCTGACATTCGGCGGTATCCTCACCTATCCGAAGCCGCAGTCGGCCGATGTCGTCGAAGCTTTCATCCAAGCCACATTAAAGCAATTGGCGGCAGACGGTATCGCCTGCCCGATCGTCAGCAATGGCGGTACGCCCAGCCTCTTTCAGGCGCATCTGGTCAAATCGGCGACGGAACACCGGGCAGGGACCTATATCTATAATGACCGTCAGATGATCCGGATGGGACATTGCACGCAAGACGATTGCGCGATGCACGTTTTGGTAACAGTGGTGTCACGGCCGAATGCCGACCGCGCCGTTATTGATGCAGGTTCGAAGGCGCTGACCTCCGATCTTCAGGGCTTTGCCGATTTCGGCCTCGTCGTCGGATATCCCGAGGCGAAGATAGCCAGCCTCTCCGAAGAGCACGGCGTCATCGACCTTTCGGCCTGCACCGCTACGCGGCCTGAGATCGGCGAAAAGCTCTTCATCATCCCGAACCACACATGCGTGGTTTCGAACCTGTTCGACACGATGGTCTTCCATCGCGACGGCATCGTCACGCGCGTCGAGGACGTCGCCGCGCGCGGGCTTGTCTGGTAGCTGATCAATCGACCCTTCACGCCGTTGCCGGAGCCAGCAGGTTCATGTCGATATCGGTGAGCTCGACGTGGCGTTCGAAGGCGACACCTTCCTCGTCAAAGAGATGGCAATCGGCGGCATTGATACCGACGGTAACCGGCGCCTCGGTACGGATACCGACACCGCCGGGCAGCATGGCGCAGAAGTTTTCCGTTTCGCTGCCGAGCGCCGCATAGGCCACGGTGTTCGCGCCAAGCCGCTCGATGACGCTGGGCATAACCGTCAGCGAAATATCGCCGGAGCTGAGCTGGATATGTTCCGGCCGAATACCGAGCGTCATCATCTTGCCGACCATGCCGTCGCGGGGCTTCACCGGTAGGGTCGCCGTCTGGCCGCGATAGTCGACGATCGCGCCTGCCTCGCTTGCGGACGTGCAGGTCACGGGCAGGAAATTCATTTTCGGATTGCCGATGAAGCCGGCGACGAACTGGTTGGCGGGCTTATGGTAGAGCTCGAGCGGCGCGCCGGTCTGTGAAATATTGCCGGCATCCAGCACGACGATGCGGTCGGCCATCGTCATGGCTTCCACTTGGTCGTGCGTCACATAGATCATCGTCGCCTTCAGTTGCCGGTGCAGCTTGGCGAGTTCGATACGCATGTCGGCGCGAAGGGCGGCATCAAGGTTCGACAGCGGCTCGTCGAACAGGAAGATTTTCGGCTCGCGGACGATGGCGCGGCCGATTGCGACGCGCTGGCGCTGTCCGCCCGAGAGCATACCGGGTTTCTGCTGCAGCCTCGTTTCGAGATGCAGGATACGAGCGGCATTCTCGACCTTTGCCTTGAGCTTTTCCTCCTCCATTCTCTCGACGCGCAAAGGGAAGGCGATGTTCTCGAAGACCGTCATATGCGGATAGAGCGCGTAGGACTGGAAGACCATGGCGATGCCGCGCTTGACCGGCGGCAGGTCATTGACCCTGACGCCATTGATGATGATGTCGCCTTTGCTCGTTGCGTCGAGACCTGCGATCATCCGCAGGAGGGTAGACTTGCCACATCCCGAAGGCCCGACGAAGACGACGAACTCACCGTTCTTGACGTCGAGGTTGACGCCTTTCAGAACTTCGTAGTCGCCATAGAATTTTTGAACCTTATTGAGCTGAAGCTGTCCCAAAAATCTGTCTCCGGTCCCGGCCTGAATGCGTAAGAGTTTAGTCAGTGAGGATCGCAGATCGTCGACCTGCGATCCTCGACGTCGGCTTACTTGAAAGCCTCGATCTCGCCGGCAGCCTTCTTCAGAGCGGCTTCAGGCTCGGCCTTGCCGGTGACGACGGACTGGACCATCTCGATCATCGAATTCTGGAAGCCCTTGTAGTCGGTAAAGAGCGGCTCGGGACCACCATAGCTGATGCCCTCGATGAACGGCTTCCAGAAGGGGTCCTTGGCGACGAATTCGTCAACCTTTGCGGACGGACGCAGCGGGGTGAGGCCTGCGCCGCCCTGCAGCTCGTATTCACCCTGGATGTCGGGCGAGGTGATGTACTTGGCGAATTCGATCGCCTTGTCCTCGACGCCCGAACCCTTGAAGATCGCAAGGCTGTCGGTGATGAGAAGCGTGCCTGCACCCTTGGCATCGGGACCAAGCGGCAGCGTTGTGACACCCCAGTTGATCTTCGTATCCTTCAGGCGATAGGCGGCACCGGAGCCGGCCTGGATCATCGCGACCTTGCCATCGAGGAAGATGGCGCGGACTTCGTTCTGCTCATAGGCGGTCGGACCTTCTTCGGCATAGGCCGAAATATCCTTATAGGCCTTCAGCGCAGCAAGGATCTGCGGGCTGTCGAGCGTGATCTTGCCTTCGGCGTCGGTCACGGCACCGTTATTGGTATAAACCCAATGCATGAACTGATGCATCGTGTTGTCGAAGGTCTTGGCGGAAAGACCGAAGCCCGGAATGCCGGTCTTTTCCTTGACGGTCTTTGCCATCTGGATTTCTTCAGCCCAGGTCTTCGGCGGCGTTTCCGGGTCGAGGCCGGCCTGCTTGAAGAGATCCTTGTTCCAGTAGAGCGCCTTGGTGGAGAAGGCGATCGGAACACCCCACTGGTTACCCTCAAAGGTGACCGTGTCGACGATATGCGGGTAATAACCCTTCTTCTCATCGTCGGTCATCGGAACGGGAACGATGAGGTCGTTCTGCGCGAACTCTTTCAGCGTGCGCGAGCCGACATAGGCCATGGCAACCGGCGTGCCGGCGGCAGCCAGCGTCGTTGCCTTGTCCTGGCACTGTGCCCAGCCGACCACTTCCGGCGAGATCTTCCAGCCGGCATTCTTGGATTCCCATTCCTTGATATACTTGGTGTGGATCGGGTCGATCGTGTCGCCGCAATAGATCCAGCTGATTTCCTTGTCGGCTGCCTGGGCCGTAACCGCGGTCAATGCGGTGGAACCGAGCAGGGCGAGCGCTATAAGGCCTGTCTTGATGGTAATGCTCACGTCGTTACTCCCATTCTCTGTGTTAGCTGTTCACTCTTATTGTTGGTCTTATTGTTTCACCGCACCGGCAGTCAGGCCGCCGACGAGATAGCGCTGAAGGAAGAAGATGACGATCATCGCCGGCGCGATGCCGACGAAGGAGGCCGCCATCAGTTCGTTCCAGATGACCTCCTGCTTGCCAAAGTAAGCGAAGAGTCCCACCGGCAGGGGCATGTATTCCGTCTTCGAGTTGAAGGTCAGCGCGAAGATGAACTGCTGGGCATAGGCGCCGATGAAGGTGGTGATCGCGACGACGACAATCCCCGGCATCGCAATGGGCAGAATGACCCGGCGCAGCGTATAGAAATGGCTGGCGCCATCCATGTAGGCCGCTTCGTTGAGTTCCTGTGGAATGCGGATCATGTAGGTGCGCAGCAGCCAGATCGCAGAAGGGATCAGGAAGGCGACGCCCGGTACGATCATCGCAAGATAGGTGTTCAAAACACCCATGCTGCGCATCAAGCGAAAGAGCGGGATGAGCAGAACGGCGCCGGAGAACATATTCACCGTCAGGAAGGCGCCGAGCAGGATGCCCATGCCCTTGAACTCGAACCTCGCAAACGCATAGGCCGCGGGAATAACGAGGCAGAGCACGATCACGGTCACGATGATCGAGATGAAGAACGAGTTGAAGATGTAACGACCGAAGCCCGGTACGCTGATCCACATGGTCCGGTAGGCTTCGAACGAGCCGTTTTCCGGCCAGAAGCGGTAGGGCGAGGAGAAGAGCTGGCTCAGCGGCTTCAGCGACACCAGGAAGCCTTCGACGAAGGGCGAGAGAACGAAGAACAGGAAGAGCGCTATGCCGCAATAGATGAGGATGATTTCCCACCAGCTATAGCGATCGATCATGGGACGGCTGCTCATGCGCGCTTCTCCGGGTTCAGGCGGCGGGTGATACGGAAATAGGCGAAGCAGAAAAGCGACAGGAAGATGCAGATCAGCACCGCGCGCGCTGCGCCTTCGCCATATTTCTTCGAGCCGATCGCCGTCTGATAGGTGTCGATGATCATCGTCGTCGTTTCGCCGCTCGGGCCGCCCTGCGTCAGAATCCAGATGATGTCGAAGGAATTGAAGGTCGCAATCAGCGACAGCATCGACATGGTGATGATGGCCGGAACCATCAGCGGCAGCGTGATGCGGCGGAAGCGATACCAGCGGCCGGCCCCGTCGGTCCATGCTGCCTCGTAGAGGTCCTTTGGAATCGACTGGATCGCGGCCAGGAAGTAGATCGTCACCAGCGGCACGCCGATCCAGACGTCGGTGACAATCGTCGCCCAGAAGGCGGTACTGCCATAGGCGAGGAAGGCGACCGGACCGTCGACGAGGCCGAAGCGCTGCAGCAATCCGGAGATCATTCCGAACTGGCCATTATACATCCAGCCCCACATGAAGATGCCGATTGCCATCGGCACGATCCACGGCGGCATGGTGAGCAGTCGAAACAGCGACCGGCCAGGCACGGCGGCGTTCAGCATCGCAGCGCCGAACGTGCCGATGATCATCTTCAGCGCGACCGAAAAGAAGGTCCAGATGAAGGTTCGGACGATGACTTCCACAAAGGTGGGATTGAAGATCTTCTCGTAATTGACCCAGCCGACCCAGTTCGTCACCTTCCGCAGCGATGCATCCGTAAAAGACAGGATGAACGTATCGACCAGCGGATAGGCGACGATCGCGAGCACATAGAGGACAGCCGGAAAGAGAAGGATCCAGGCGAAGATGACGGCACTTTTCTGAGCACTCATCTTGCCGGTCTCCTCAGGCCGCTCTGGAGTGTAGCGCCTCGTCGAACCGGTCCCATATGGGACGAAGGTCGATCACGGCCTTCTTCATGCGAGCCTCATCCATGGCGAGCGCCAGGATGCCTGCCTCCAACGCGTTGAGCGTGGAGACCGGGAGTTCCGAACCGGTGCGCACGCTCTGCAGAATATCGGCTGCCATCTGTTCGTCGGCGCCGTAATGCTGCGACAGCTCGGTCGCGGCATATTTGTTTTCGACGATCTTGTTGCCGGTCAGCTGCTCGTGCACATCGAGGTAGCCGCGAACGAAGTCGCCTTCGGCCATGCCGCGCGAGCCCATGATGGCGAAGCGGCGGAATTGGTCGGGAACATTCAGGTTGGTGTGGAAATTCATGCCGACGCCGTTGGCGTATTCGATGATCGCCACCTGGTAATCGATGATGTCGGCGTCGCTGTCGAACACCTTGTCCGAGCCCATCCAGCCGCTCGGCTTGCGGTGGAAGAGTTCCAGATCGTTGATGCCTTCGCGCGCCGGGTCGTTGGCGGGGATAAAGCTCTTGCGGCCGCCGAAGCTTGCGACCCGTTCGGGACGGGCGCCCACCACACCATTATAAAGGTCGAGATCGTGGCAGCATTTCTCCAGCATGAAACTGCCGGAATAACGCTCGTAGCGGCGCCAGTCGCGCATAAAGAACGCGCCGTGATAGGGCTCGATATGTTCGGAGGCTTCGATGGAAACGATATGGCCGAGCTTGCCTTCGGCCTGGATGGCACGCAGATCCTTATAAAGAGGCGAGTAGCGCAGCACGAGACCGACCATCAGCCGCTCATGGCCGAACTTCGCCATCAGGGAGGCAAGTTCGATGCTCTCGGCGATCGTCGTCACAATCGGCTTTTCGCAGAAGACCTTGAGACCAGCCTCGAGACCGAGGCGGATATGATCGAGATGCATGTGGTTGGGAGAGCCGATCATCAGGAGATCGAGCTTTTCGGAAGCGAGGAGCTCCTGCGGCGAACCATAGGCCGTGCCGACAGAGACGCCATTTTCGGTCAGTCCGGGAAGTCCCGCAGGATCCGGATCGACGTAACCGACGATCTCGAAGCTGCTGTCGATAGCCTTGAAGACATAGCCAAGATAGCCGAGCCGGAATCCCAGCCCTATGATTCCCACTTTCATGCCAACAATGTTCCCAACTCGTAATTTATTTTCTTCAAGTTGGGACAAAAAACGAGGGTCGTCAACTGAAAACGGGGTTCGGAGCGAATTGATGAAATTAATTTTCATCATCGATTTGGAGATGGAGAATCTATCCCAAGCGCATCATGCCGTTTTTGAGGGTAGGGGATCATGCCCCGTCTTGCAAATGTGTGAGGAAGACCTCGGCCGGCGTTCG
>NZ_JACHZL010000004.1:0-607291 GCF_014193555.1 Rhizobium sp. BK275 | reverse complement strand
CGTCCGGAATGAAATATCGCGGGGTGGAGCAGCCCGGTAGCTCGTCAGGCTCATAACCTGAAGGCCGCAGGTTCAAATCCTGCCCCCGCAACCAAACTTTCCTTTCTTCCCCCGATACCAGGACCAGTTATCGCCAGCGCGAAAACGGCATCTTCCCTGGCAAGCGTAGTGCGTCGGCAGCTATGCTCACCATAAGGCGATGTAGCGGTTGAATGCCGGACCAAGGCTGATGTGAACTGGCCGCGCCATGTCGGCGAGGCCAGTTGCCTTCTGTCGGCGGGGATTCGCGCCGGGAAGGCGCGAGCTGGCCAGGTCAATTCGACTGACGGCTTGCCTTGATCTCCATCAGTTTGGCAGTGCAGGTCTCCGAGACGTTCGACGCGTTCTGCTGGAGGCATTGCAGCAGCCTTCCGCCGCCCGGCTGGACGCCGTTGCAGAGCCGCCGCACATCCGCTTCGCAGGCGGAGCGGATGTCTCGCATCTGTTGGCGGCTCACCTCCTGGGCATTGGCCGCGCCGGCAAGCGCCACGAAGGCGACGATCAAATAGATTTTCATTCCTGATCTCCCGAAAATGGGTTGCGTGAGAGGAAGGGCGGACGGGCCGCGGTGTGGTCTATGGGCGGCGGCCGTCCGTTCCGGCACTGGGGTACGTGCCGAAAGTCATAGCCGAGATGTGGTCAACGGAGGGAAAATGAATCGATCCGAAAACTCGGCCGAAGCATGTCACCCCCGGATGAGTCGCGGCATGCGGGCCGTTTCCAGTTGTTCCGCCGTCAATTTGGCGCGAAGGTCCGTGATCGCCTTCTTGAGTGTCTGCGCCTTGTCCGCATATCCTGCCATGACATCGGAAAGAGCCTCCGCCCGGCCGAATGCCTCCGGTCCCTTCAGGTCTTGATCGGGCGCCCCGATCACCGAAATGACCGCGTCGCGATCGGGAACCAACGCAAGCAAGGCCTCGGTATAGGCACGCCAGGCATCCTTCTGGTCGGCGCGGATGCCTATGGCCGTCTCCTGCGCCGAGAGCATGCCGGCAAGCCGAAGGCGAATTGCCTTGCCGGTATAATAATAGCGCAGATCGTCAAGGCGGTCGGCGAGGGCACGGATGTCGAGAAAACCGTTCCTGTACACCTCGAAACGCTGGTCGCCGTAGGTATCTTCGGCGGGGCTGACATTCGCGTTTTGATCCTGGGCCATCCCTGCCAGAGGGATGGCGGCAAGCAGCAGCGCGCCAGCGCCGACAGAGAATAGTACCGTTTTTTTCATGGCAACCTCCGTGGTTCGTTGATGGTGACACCATGAACGGCGCAGCTTGCGACGAATTTGCTCGCTTGTAGGAAAATGTAGCGATTTGTTGCTCGAAGGGCGGCATGTCCCGTCTGGTTCAAGTTGTCTCGAATAACGGAAGAGTAACAGTCACCAGACCGCCACGCTTGCCGTCCGCAAGCGTGATCGTCCCGCCTTGTGCTTTCAGAAGGGTTTGCGCGACAGCAAGGCCAAGCCCCGCTCCACCCGTTTTTCGTGCGCGGGATGGCTCTGCGCGAACGAAAGGCTCCAGCAGCAGCTCCCGTTCTTCTTTTGAAAATCCCGGCCCCTCATCTTCGATTGAAATTCTTGCCCGGCCTTCTTCGACCGCCATCGTCACATGCGCTCGCCGGCCATATTTGACGGCATTGTCGACGAGGTTGCCGATGATCCGCCGAAGCGCCAGCCGATCGCCGATGATCCATGTTTCGGCCTGCGTTGTGTCTGTTTCCAGAATGACAGGCAGGCCCGCGCTCCTGAAATCCGCTATTTCGGCGCGCAGCAATTCAGCGAGGTCGAGCATCTCCTCATTGAGCGCTCCGACACCCGCCTGCGACGTCAGAAGCGCATTGTCGAGGAGATCGATCATGTCCGCAATATCGGACGTGGCCCGTTCTCTTTCCGCGTCATCGGGCAGTTGTTCGAGCCGGAGCCGCAGTCGCGTCGCAAAGCTGCGGACGTCGTGCTGGATCCCCCCGATCAACGCCATACGGGAACGCGTCATGGCGTGAAGCCGGTTCTGGAGCCTGTCGAAAGCCCTGACCAGGGCGCCGATTTCCGGCGTCGTCGCGCGGGTAGGGGGAAGCGGGATCGGGTCGCCTGAGGGATCCATGCGGTCGACGGCGGAGGCTAGTCTGGTCAACGGTCTGATTTCCCGATGCAACATGTAAAAGGCGATGCAGGCGAACAGGGTTCCCAACAGTCCCGCCCCCGTTCCCGCCGGCAAACCATAAAACGTTACGACAAAGGGCGTGCGCGCTTCGGCGACGAGGATATTGCCGTTGTCGAGTGCCACCCAAAATTCGAGCGGCCGCGCTGTGCGGGTCCACAAGCCAGGTCGGAGGCCTTCGGTGTTGTGCCCTAACTGAATGTGGATGAGTTTTTCGCCAAGAAACTGCCGATAAAGCGCGAAATCAGCGCTATCGGCCAGGTCGTCGCCTGCAGCCGGCACAGATGAGCTGTCGGTGATCCGCACCTCCAGCATTGAGGATTGGAGAGCCGCGAGGGCGAGTTGCCGCTCGTCTGGGGCGATGTTGGATACGAGATCGATGATCGCCTTCAATTGTTCGGGCGGCAGACGGTTAGCGGTTCGCGACAGGTCGCTCGTCCAGTAGAAGAAGGCAATCAGAGTGATCCAGAGAGCGAGAAGCGCGCTCGCGCCAATCGCCAGCAGTCGCGCGGTCAGGCCGAAACGCATGTTTATGTGACCTGCCGGACTGGTGCGCTCAAAAGATAGCCGCCATTGCGTACGGTATTGATGAGGTTGCAGCCAGGACTCAGGCTGTCCAGCTTTTTGCGAACGCGCGAGACAAGAATGTCGACCGTGCGATCGAAAGGATCTGCGCTGCGCCCATGGGTCCAGTCCAGTATCTGGTCTCGCGACAACACGCGGCGCGGGCGCAGGACGAAACAGGCAAGCAGGTCGAACTCGGCGCTGGTCAGGGCAACGAGACCGCCCTCTTCGGTGCGGAGTTGGCGGGCGTCGAGATCGGCGACGAAACGATCGAATGCATAACGGCGCGAGGCAAGCTGAAGCGGTTGAGCGCCCGTCCGACGCAACAGCGCCCTGACACGCGCGAGGAGTTCCCTCGGCCCGAAAGGCTTGACGACATAGTCGTCGGCGCCGATCTCGAGCCCGACCACCCGGTCCGTCTCGTCCCCTTTCGCCGTCAGCATGAGGACAGGCAACCTCCGTTCCGACGCCAGCCGCCGGCAGATCGACAGGCCATCCTCGCCAGGAAGCATCAGATCGAGGATGACGAGGTCCGGCCTGATGCGCTCAAGCACCTTGTCCATATCCCGTCCATCCTGTGCCAGCTCCACGTCGAAACCTTCGCGATGCAGAAAATCGCCAACCAGCCGCCGGATCTCGGGGTCGTCATCAACGATCAGGATGGTTTTTGCCTCTTTCTCCATGATCTTCAACAGGACATTTCGCGGTCGGGAAATCAATAGGAAAACCCGCGCGTGTACAAAACGATACCGGCCGGAAAAATATCTCAACAACCTGAAAAGCCCGGTTGATGGCCCAGCAAAGAAATTTGCCGACGGTGGCAATCCCGGTTCCGGATGCAGTGGTTTCGGGCTTGGACAGCATCCCGTGATGGTGGCCGCGCCTTCGAAGGAGCGTCATCTCGTCCGATGCGCTATCTGATGCCCAAGTCCGAAGAGTTGATGCCGGTGGGCCGCCGCTTCTTCCAGGCGGACATAAAAGGCCCCGGCACATTGGACGCGATCATCAAGGCCAATGTCAGCTCCAGTTTGCAGGGGGTGATTACCGCCCTCCACGTCGACCGCAATGACATGCTGCGCACGGGAGAGATCATTGCCGAAGTCAACGCCGGTGAGTTGAAAGCGCAACTCAACGCTTCCCTTGCCTCGCAAGAGGCTGCGCGCAAGGTCGTGGAAGCGGCGCATGCCGACGGCCGACGTGCTGAAGCCACGCTTGCGAATGCCCGCTCGACGCTTGCCCGGCAGTAGGAGTTGCAGCGCGCCGGAACGTCGACGCGTTCAGCACTGGAATCGGCCCAAACCGTGGTCCAGCAAGCCGAGGCCGATCTCGCCAAAGCGCGATCCATCGTTCTGCAGGCCGGGGCACAGGAAGTCGAGGCCGCTGCAACGGTGGAAGTCAATCAGGCACAAATGGACAAGTCGGTGATCCGCGCTCCGATCGACGGAATTGTGGCGGCTCGCAACCTCAATCTCGGCGACATCGCTTCGCCCAAGGCGGGCGTTCCGGTCCCTTTTCGGAAAGCTCGGCGATATCCTCCGATATGGATCGCCGGGTGGAGGGCATTGCCGGCGTGGCCGATGTCTGCCGTTTCGTGCAGATCAGCCAGCAATTCGCCTTTCGCGATCGACAGCTGCGCCTCCATCACGGGTGTCGACTATCCGAAGGACCGCGGGGAATGGGTGCCGTTGACCGCCGGCCGGCATCTGGAAAACGGGCATTTCGAGGCCATCGCAGACGCAAGCATCGGGTTCGGTCTCGGCGACCGCGTCCGGCTGGGGCAGGACGATTATACCATCGTTGGCCTGACGCGAGGAATGGTCGACATGAGCGGCGATGGACTGCTCTTCGTTTCAGTGAACGATGCCATGGCGATCGCCCAGCGACGGACAAGCGAAGAGGTGCTGCTTGCCCGAAAGGAAACAGGCGGTAGCCGAAGCGCCGCAAACGGCAGTTCGGTGCAACAGGACAGCAAGATTGCCGCGACGCTGGTGACGCTCGAGCCGGCCGCCAGCGAGAAGCAGCTCGCGCGGCGATCATGGCCTGGGGAGATGCAAATGTTCTGAGCAGGGCCGATCAGGAAAATCTCCTGCTCAACCAGAGGCTCTGGCGGCTGAGAGTCCAAATTCTTGCCTTCACCGCGGTCCTTCTGGTGGTGATGGCCATCGTCATTTCGCTTATCATCTACATGCTGACCATGGAAAAGCGCCATCAGATCGCCATGCTGAAGCTGATCGGCGCACGCAGTGTCGTCATTGTCGGGACAATTGCCGAACAGTCCTATCTGATCGGGGCAGGTGGCCTGCATGAACGCTATGCCGATTCTATGCGTCCGCCACGCGTGCCGCCACTATCGCAGCGGCGAGACAGTGGTGCGCGCCCTAGACGGCGTCTCTTTCGATATCCATCCGGGCGAAGTCGTTGGCATTCTGGGACCCAGCGGGTCCGGCAAAAGTACGCTGTTACTGATTGCCGGCCTTTTGGAGCTGCCCACGACCGGCGAAATCTATATTCGCGACCGGCTCGTTTCCCAACCCGATGCCGACCTCGACGGCCTCCGTGACTTCAGACGCAACAATATCGGTTTCATTTTCCAGAAGGCCAATCTCATTCCGTTTCTTTCGGCGGTCGAAAACGTGGCGCTTGCGCTCGAGATCGACGATGTGCCGGCGCGCGATTATGCTTCGCAGCTGCTTGGCAGCGTCGATCTCGCGCATCGCGTCGACAATCTTCCGGCTCGGTTGTCGGGAGGCAGTGTGCAGGACCTCTTCGACCGGACGATCGAACTCAGGGATGGCGGGATTGTCGCCGAAAACGCCACCGGGCCGGGTGGGAGCGCCCCGGCTGATACAAATCGCAACAAAACGTAACGCCGGTGAAAGACCGCAGCTAACTTCGGGACCGATCTTCTCCTTATTCCCGCTTCGCCAGCCGGCGTTGCAACACGACAGGAGAACCCGATGCTGAAGAAATTGTTGCTGGCGCTGGCCATTTTTGCCGGCGCTTCATCCATCGCCGCCGCGGCCACGGTCGCGGTTGCGACGGGAAACGTCAACCTGAGAGCCGGTCCTTCGACCGGATATCCGGTTGTGACCGTTGTTCCGGCCAGCGCCCGGATTGTCACCCACGGATGCCTGACCGGGTATACCTGGTGCGACATAAGCTTTGCCAACTATCGTGGCTGGGTGGCGGCCAACTATATCCAGGTCGTCTACAAAGGCGGACCGGTGGTCCTTACTTCCGCAGTGGCGCCTTCCGTCGGCGTGACGATCATCGCCTTTAACAAGGTTTACTGGGACAACTACTATGCTGCCTATCCATGGTATCGAAGCTGGGCACGTTATTATCGCCCCTATCCGGCCTATCCCATCGCTCCTCCGCCACGCGTCACCTCCTATGATCGGTCTGTCAACTGCGCCGACGGAAGTTGCACCGCGACGCGTTCAGCGACAGGTGTCTATGGAGGCTCCACGAACCATACGCGGACGTGCAGCGGCGGGGAGTGCACGGCTACGAGGGAGACCGTTGGGCCGTACGGCAACAGTGCCTCACGCGTCCGCAACTGCAGCGCCAACACGCATTCGTGCAGCGTGACGAGAACAGGTCCGCGCGGTGGTACGGCGACCGGCACGCGCAGTTTTCAACGATAACCCCAGAGCCCCGGGACGGAACATGACCGAGATCTTCGTTATGCAGAGCCTCTTCGGCGCGGCGATCTCGCCATCAACCGTGCATAGGCAATCGCCGAGAGCATGTTGACGTGGTTGGCCTTACCGGTTCCGGCGATGTCGAAGGCGGTGCCATGGTCGACGGAGACTCGGTCTATCGGCAGGCCGAGAGAGACATTGACGGCGGTTTCGAAGGCGACGAGCTTGATCGGGATGTGGCCCTGATCGTGATACTGTGCGATCACTAGATCGAAGGCGCCATTATAGGCGCGGGCGAAGACCGTGTCGGCGGAAATCGGGCCTACCACGTCGATGCCTTTGGCCTGTGCCAGCTCGACGGCGGGTGCGAGGAATTCCGTGTCTTCTGTTCCGAAAAGGCCGTTTTCGCCGCAATGGGGGTTGAGACCGGCAACGGCAATGCGGGCCTTCTTGCCGAGGCGCACGAAGTGATCGTGGCCGGCCTCGATCGTTGCAAGCACACGTTCAGTCTTGGCCCGTTCTATCGCGCCCTTCAGCGAGATGTGGGTCGAGACATGGATGGTGTTCAGACGCTCGGAGGCGAGGAGCATGAAGGAGCTCTTGGAGCCGGTCAGATGCGCCAGCAGGCCGGTATGACCATCGTAATGGTGGCCGGCGAGGTTCATGGCTTCCTTGTTGATCGGCGCCGTGACGATGACGTCGGCTTCCTGCGACATTGCGAGATCAACGGCGCGAGCGATGTAACGGACGGATGCATCGCCAGCGGCTGGGCTGACCTTGCCAATCTCGGGGAGGGGAGCGTCCAGCGCGACCTCATCCACGGCGATGGTGTTTCCATCCTCGGAGGCGGAAGGGCCGAAGCTGAGGCTGATATCGGTTGCGCGTACGGCCCGTTCCAAGGCTTCCGTATTGCCAACGATGACGAAGTCGCGACGTTCGGCAGCCGGCAATGCAGCCAGCGCCTTGACGATCACTTCAGGGCCTACGCCGGCGGGATCGCCGAGGGTTACTGCGACTTTTGCATTTCTGTCCATCAGTCAAATTCCTCTTGAAAGCCCTGCCTCAATAGGCAGCCTCGTAGATCGAGCGTATATCAGTGCGCGTCAAGTCGCGCGGATTGTTATCCAGGAGCCTGCGGATGGCGAAGGCGTCGTCGGCCATGGCATCCAGATCATTTTCCGGCACGCCGAGGCCGGAAAGTGTCATCTCGATGCCAAGTTCGGCGCAGAAAGCATAGGCCGCATCAAAGACCGATTTGACGGTGTCGGATGTGTCATAGCCGAGTGCTTCCATCACCGCTTTCGTCTTTTCCGGCACGGCCGGCGTATTGAAAGCGAGAACATGCGGGAAGATCAATGCGTTGGCCGCGCCATGGGCTACATGCCAGCGGGTGCCGAGCGGATAGGCGAGTGCATGGCCGCCAGCCGTATTGACCGGGCCGAGGCAAAAGCCTCCATAGAGCGAGGCCAGCGAAAGACCGGCACGTGCTTCGGCATCCGAGCCGTCGCGCACGGCTCTTGCGAGATATTTGCCGACAAGCCGCGTTCCTTCGATGGCGTAGATGTCAATCATCGGGTGCGCCTTGCGATTGGTGAAGGCCTCGACACAATGTGCCATGGCATCGACACCGGTTGCAGCGGTGGTGCGGGCCGGGACGGAGAAAGTCAGGGAAGGATCTATCACGGCGATGTCGGCGAGCATGTGAAGGCTTTCGACCGCAAGCTTCGCCTTGGTCTCGGGATCGGTGACCAGCGCGCGGATACCGGCCTCGCTGCCCGTGCCCGATGTTGTCGGCACCTGCGCAAGCGCTACCTTTCGCGGCCCCTGAACCTTATTGGGGCCGACAACATCGCGAAGGCTCTGCGACGAGCCGGCGAGCACGGCAGCCAGCTTGGCAAGATCCATGGCGCTGCCACCACCGAAACCGACGATAAAGTCTGCCTGTGCAGTTTCTGCTGCTGCGAGCACCTTGTCGAGATTAGCGATATCCGGCTCAGGCGTCACGTCCGAGAAGACCGAAACGTCACCCTTCAGTTGCAACAGATCAATGCGTGTCGCGTTGAATGCATCCGAAATGACCAGTGTTCGGGAATAGCCCTTGTTTGCGGCCCAGGCGCCGAGCTTTCCCGCGGTCTCCAGACCGAATTCGATCAGGTGCGGCCGGACAACGGCAATAGGTGAATCCAAACTGACCATATGCGGTCCTCCTGATGCGCGACGGAACTGGGCCGTCAATGATGTAAATTTGTTATCCCGTCCGGTGATTTTTGGCAAGAATGAATGAGGAATTTTCTTGTTTTACAGTCCATCTGGGTGGTGAAAGTACCAGATTTAACGCTTCGAATTCCAGTCAACATATTAAAGTTAAATGTATATTTAGAAATTTGGTGATCGGCGGAAAGGGCAGTGGGACTTGTAAAAGGATTGTCGTGCATTTGTAAAAATAAGAATTCAGATGGGAGGGCCAAGTGCTTTCGCCGATCGGCCTCCCCCATGCGCTGCTTGTGATCTCGGTGGTCGTTAAGCGATTGATTCCAACGGAAGACGCACATATTTGATGGCGCGCCGGTAATAGGTATAGGCCACATGAAGCGCACCGTCCGGTCCCTGGGTGATTGAGGGATAGGAGAACTCGCGATTGAGCATGTCCTTCGAATTGTTGCTCAGGCAATAGCCGTCGCCTGTGTCGAGGTCGAATTTACGCTCGAAATGACCGTCTTGATCGGCGGAAACTGCGAGGCTCAACGGTGCGCGCGGAACACCCCAGACCGCTTTTCTGGTCGGCATATCGGTCGTTTCGACGGCAGCAGCCTTGTCGCTTTCAATCTCGTCATAGAGCGACTGGCGTCGGGCATCGGAGGAAGCGGCGCTGCTGTGGTTGTAAACCATTGCAACCCTCTGATCCTTAAGGCCAGCCGCCTGGATCGAGGAATTGTTGTTGGGCAGATTGGTCGGTCCCGGTGCGCTCCAGGTTTCGCCTTGGTCCGATGACAGGGAGGCGCGGATATTCTCGGAATAACGATCACGGAAAAAGGCGATCATCCTGTCGCCGTCGAGTGGCACGATATTCATGTGCACCGCGCCCAGGCTGCCTTCTATCTCTTTCATCTGCCATCTTTTTCCGCCGTCGCGGGAGATCAGCACGCCCGCCGTGTCGGCGTCGCCGTTCCAGCGCTGCCCAGGCAAACTGATGCAGCGGAAGATGGGAAGCAGCCAATCACCTCTCCCATTGACGACAATCTGCTGGCGCACGAATGTGCCGGGCAGGTCGCAGAGGATGGTGGGCGGTGCAAAGCTCTTGCCGCCATCTTCGGAGATGCGGCATTTGACAACTGCGCCGTCCTGATCGCCGGATGTCTGCGAGGTATAAATCAGCCAGACGTACCCATTAGGAGCGCTGAAAATCAGGGGATTCTGTTCGGATTTCGCCGGATCGTCAGACATTTTTTCCGGTTCGGACCAGCGGTTAGAACCAGGGGCCAACCGTGACATGTAAATTGAGATGTCGCCCATGCCTTCCATCGTGCCGCCGAACCAGACGCAGGTCAGGGTGCCGTCGGCAAGAAACGCCAAGTTGGCCGCGTGGTTCTGAATGCAGGGAGACGGCAGATAGGCATCAAAACGACCGGCCTGGGCATCATTTGCCCTGAGTAAACCGTCCATCAGCGCCGGAACGTCCTCCGGCTTCAAGCCTGTGGATTGCATGGCTTTTCCTCCCTTACGGCAGCTTTGCGTAGCTTTCGGCGAGCGCCGCATATTCGGTGTCATTGAGTGGCATCAGCGGCGGGCGAGTGCGCAGCCAGCCGACATTGCCGGTTTTCAGTCCCACCATCGCCTTGATGGTCGGGATCTGCACATAGGAGTTCGACAGGGTGCGGAAAGCGTTGATACGAGCCTGCGCTGCCTCGACATCTGCATTGCGTGCCTCGTCATGGACGTGGTCGTAAACCGTGCGCAGGGAATTTCCGACAAGGTTCGAAGTGGCGGTGATGCAGCCCGCGCCGCCGGCTTTCAGTAGCGGCAGCAGCAGCGGGTCGGCGCCGCAGAGCACGGAGAAACCCGGGCAGGTGGCGATAATTGCCTGCATGTTATTGAAATCGCCAGCAGAATCCTTGATTCCGACAACTGTATCCGGGAAGGCTTCGACCAGTCGGCTGATCAACGGAATGGAGAGCGGAACGCCCGAAACCTGTGGGATGTGATAGAGGATCACCTGCAGCCTGCTATCGCCGATCTTCTCCAGAATTTGGGCGTAGGCGGTAAAGAGGCCTTCGTCGGAAACGCCCTTGTAATAGAAGGGCGGCAGCATCACCACCTTGGTGACGCCGAGCGAAAGGGCGTGCTTCGTCAGTTCAACCGTGTCGGGAATGGCGACGACGCCGGTACCCGGCAGCAGCTTGTCCGCGGGAATGCCGGCTTTCAGCGCTGCTTCCAGAAGCATGTGGCGCTCGGCAGAAGAGAAGGAGTTCGCTTCGCCTGTCGTGCCAAGCAGTGCAACGCCGTGGCAGCCCTCTTCGATCAGCCGCTGGCAATGTTCGGTGAAGAGACCGAGATCCGGGCTGCCATCGGTGTTGAGAGGGGTGGTGGCGGCGCTGTAGACGCCTGTAATCTTGTGATTGCTCAAGGTATCCTCCTCGTCAGACCGGGCCTTCCCGGCACGTTCCTACGCTGTCGTATTCATCCCAATCGAGGTAGTTGTCAATCTTACAAATTTGAAATCTCTACATGTCAATTTTTAACATATTGATTTTATGCAATAAATAATTGCGATCCCTCGATTTAATGCTTCATCAGTTATTTTCCATTGACAGATTTACATTATCGCGCAAATGTCTGCGGTATGTCGCGCAGCTTCGGGGAGGTCTTTCGAAAGGCGCGCTATTTGCCATGGAGGAGCAAATGACAATTCGCAACGACCAAGACTTTTCGCAGATTTCCCGGCGTAACGCGCTGAAGCTGGGGCTTGCAGCCGGCGTTGGTTTCTCGCTTTTCGGCGCAAGCGCCCGCATCGTCATGGCGCAGGACGGCCAGGTCCTGAAGGCCATCAATCCTGCCTTCGACCAGGACTGGTCGCCGCTGCGCGGCGGCGGCAGAACCTTCCGCTGGAATTCGTTCTGGTGGGCTTCGCCGATGTATTTCGACGCCGAGGGTAAGATCCAGCCCTACGTCTTCACGAGCTGGGACTCGCCGGACAAGAAGGTCTGGACGTTCAAGATCGACCCGAAGGCAGTCTTCTCCGATGGCAGCAAGATCACCGCGGCCGATATCAAGGGCTCCTGGGAAGTTTCTTCCATGCCCAATACCAAGAACCAGCGTGTCGACCAGGTGCTGAGCAAGGTGCAGGGCTATAAGGAAATCTCTGCCGGCTCAGCCAAGGAACTGACCGGTGTAACAACGCCTGATGAATCGACTGTCGTCTGCACGCTGACGCAAGCAGATCCGATTTTCTTCATGCGCCTTGCCAACCACATCGTCCCGATCACCAAGGCTGCCCAGTCGCGCGGCAGCGATGGTGAGGAAGTGGCCGATTGGTACAAGCCCGATAGCAGCGCAGTCTATTCCGGCCCCTTCAAGCTGACTGCGCTCGATATTGATGCCGGCACGCTGACCTTCGAGCCGAACGAGAAATTCTTCGGACCTAAGCCGAAGCTCGCCCGCATCGAGATCAGCTCGATTGAAGACAATGTCACCGCGACCTCGCTGATCAAATCAGGCGAATACAATGCTCACACCGAGCTCGTCACCTCGACGATCATCCAGGATCTCGGCCCGGAATTTTCTGCCGGTCCGCTCATTCCGACCAGCCAGCATTTCTGGTTCAACACCTCGCGTGCACCGATGGATGATCCCAAGGTTCGCCAGGCGCTGATCATGGCGGTCGACCGCGACGGGCTGTTCAAGGCTTCCTATCCGGATGGTCCGCACAAGAAGGCCGACCAGATCCTGAATTCGGTTCCGGGTGCCGACAATTCCGGCTTCGAGCCCTATCCGTACGATCCGGCAGCGGCCAAGAAGCTGCTGGCGGAATCGAGCTATGGCGGTCCGGAGCGTCTTCCCAAGCTGCTGTTCGTCGGCATTTCCGGCCCGGCAATCCAGGCGGCTGCGCAGTTCATCGCCGAGCAGTGGCGCCAGAACCTTGGCATCACCGCTGTCGACATGAAGCCGCAGCAGGATGCCTATGCTGGTCCGGACCAGAATTCGGTTCAGATCTTCCGTGACGACGTCGGCACACGTGTTCCCGATGCCGTCTCCTATCTCGCAGGCTCCATCGCCTCTACCTCGTCAAACGCTCAGAACAAGCTCGGCGGATACAAGAACGACAAGGTGGACAGCCTGCTTGCAGAGGCAGCAACCAAGGCTGCCGACGATCCGGATCGTGTGAAGCTCGCGCAGGAAGCCCAGAAGGCCTTCCGCGACGACTGGGCCTTCCTCCCGTGGTATTCTCAGGCGATGTCGCGCTGGGCGACCAAGGACGTCAAGGCAATGGAAAAGAACCTCGACTGGCAGGTCGTGGCTCCCTGGGATGTTTCCATCGGCTAAGGCCGATAGCATGGCCGCATGACGCGGCTGAAGCAGCGGCGCGAAGGTCGCAAGACCTTCGCGCTATATTTCAAGAAGAACCGGCGGCTGCGGCCTCCCGCGGGATGCGCCGGGCAAGAATGGGAGGTGGCCTTGCTACGCTATGTGCTCACGCGGTTCGCCATCTGGATTCCGTCTGTCCTTGTCGTGATGATGGCCGTCTATGCGATGGCATTCTACGGCGCGGGCGATCCGATCAAGCTGATCTTCCTTCGCGCGCCTGGCGACGTCGCCTATAACCCGCAGCGTATCGAGGCGATCCGTGAAAGTGCTGGTCTCAACAAGCCCTTCATCGAGCAGTTCGGCCTTTACGTCTGGAACCTGCTGCACGGCCAGTTCGGCAATTCGCTGACATCGGGCCGCTCGGTCTGGGCAATGGTTTCTGCTGCTGCACCGGTTTCCTTCCAGCTTGCGCTCTGTTCCATCATCCTGACGACGGTCGTTGCGATCCCGCTCGGGATGATCGCCGCTCTGAACCAGAACAGCCGCGTCGACTATACGATCCTCGGTACGGCGCTTTTCCTGTGGGCGATCCCGGCCTATGTTGCAGGCCCGCTGCTGATGGTGGCGCTGATCGTGCTGCTGCCGATGATCAAGGTACCCTATGGCTGGGGCGGCGTCTTCGACGTGCGCATCATCCTGCCGCTCATCGTGCTCTCTTTCCAGCCGATCGCGCTGATCGTGCGCCAGACGCGCGCCGCCGTCATCGAGGTACTGTCTGAAGATTTCGTTCGCACCGCGCGTGCCAAGGGCGTGCCGGAAATCGTGGTGGCGCTAAAGCATATCCTGCGTCCGGTGTTGACGCCCATTGTGACCCAGCTCGGCCTCATCATGATCACCATCGTCAACGGTGCCATCTTCGTCGAGCTCGTCTTTGGCTTGCCTGGCCTTGGTCGGTTGACCGTGCAGGCGCTTACCAATTCTGATTATCCCGTCATTCTCGCGATCACCCTGATCGGATCCTTCCTGGTCATGGTGTCGAACCTGCTGGTCGATGTGCTCTACCCGCTGCTCGATCCGCGAGCCAATGATTCCAGAAGGAGCCGCTGACCATGTCCGCCATTCCTCTTTCGACGATCGACACGGCCGAGGAGCCGCCGGTCAACCTGTGGCGCGATGCCTGGCATCGCCTGAAGCGCAACAAGCTTTCGGTCTTCGGCCTGATCGTGATTGTGATACTTGCCTTCACGGCAATCTTCGGCCCGTATCTGACGCCCTACGATTACCTCAGCCAGGATCTCGCCTCGCGCAATGCGGTGCCGTCGCTCGCGCATTTCTTCGGTACTGACGACCTCGGCCGCGACGTCTTCAGCCGCATCGTGTTCGGTACGCGCACGGCCTTCCTCGTCGCTGTCATCGTCACATTTATCGCTGTCTTGATCGGACTGCTGCTCGGCGCTGTCGCCGGCTTCTTCGGCAATCCCTATGACCGGGCCATCATGTGGCTGACCGATGTGACAATGTCTGTGCCGAACTTGCTTCTCGTCGTCGTCATCAATGCATCGCTGAAGACGCCGATCACCAGGTGGATGGAGGCGCAGTATCTCGCGACCCTGAACCCCTTCTACCGCCAGACGGTCTGGGTGGATTTCATCCTGGTCTTCGGCTCGATGGCACTGATCTCCTGGCCGCCCTATGCGCGCCTTGTCCGCGCCCAGGTGCTGTCGATCCGCAATCGTCCCTACGTCATGGCAGCACAGGCGCTCGGCCTTTCCAACTGGATCGTCATTCTGCGCTATATCGTGCCGAATGCGCTCGGGCCGCTGATCGTTTCCGTCAGCGCCGGTCTCGGCACGGCAATGGTGCTGGAAAGCGCCTTCAGCTTCCTCGGCGTCGGCGTCAATCCGCCGACACCCAGCTGGGGCAACATGATCTCGGACGGTCTGCGCGTCTGGCAGCATTATCCGCATCTCCTCGCCGCTCCGGCGGCCGTGCTCGGTCTTGCCTCGGTGGCCTTCAGCTTCCTTGGCGACGGCCTCAACGACGCACTCAATCCGCGGGGCAGCAAATGATGAATGCAACGAGCAACGAACGCCTGCTGGACGTGAAGGATCTCACCATCGAGATCGATACGCGCCGCGGCCCGGCCGTCGTCGTCGACGGCATCGACCTCTACGTCAACAAGGGCGAGACGCTTGGCGTCGTCGGTGAATCCGGCTGCGGCAAGAGCCTGACGATGCTGAGCCTGATGCGGCTTCTGCCGAACAAGATCAAGGTGACGAAGGGTACGGCCAAGTTTGGTGGCCGCGACCTGCAGAAGATGTCGAACAGCGAACTGCGCAAGGTACGCGGCGGCGATGTCGGCTTCGTCTTCCAGGATCCGATGACCTCGCTCAATCCGGTCATGCGCATCGGCGACCAGATCTGCGAGCCGCTGATCTATCACCGCAAGATGTCGAAGAAAGAGGCGCGGGCTCGCGCCGTCGAGCTTCTGCGCCTTGTCGGCATTCCCGGGCCGGAAGAGCGGCTGATGGCCTATCCGCATGAGCTTTCGGGCGGCATGCGCCAGCGTGTGATGATCGCGATTGGCCTTGCCTGCAATCCGAAGCTGCTGATCGCCGACGAGCCGACCACCGCGCTCGATGTGACGATCCAGGCCCAGATCGTCGATCTGGTGAAGGATCTGCGCGCCAAGCTCGGCATGTCCGTCGTCTGGATCACCCACGACCTCGCGCTGATCGCCGGTCTCGTTGATCGCGTCGCCGTGCTCTATGCCGGCACGGTCGTGGAAGATGCGCCGGTGGGCGAGCTCTATGCTCGTCCCAGCCATCCCTATACGCGCGGGCTGTTGTCCTCGATCCCGAAGCTTTCGGATGCGCCGGCAAGTCGCCTGTCCTCGATCGGCGGCACACCGCCGGAGCCCGGCCGCCGTCCGAAGGGCTGCCCCTTTGCGCCGCGCTGCCCGCTGGCCGAAGCCGTCTGTCACGAGCGGGTGCCGCGGCTCGAGCCGATTGCCGGCAACAGCGCACATCGCGCCGCTTGTTTCGTCGTGCAGAAAATGCAGGAGGCTGCGTGATGGGTGTCCAACCGCTCTTGAAGGTCGAAAACCTCGTCAAGCATTTCCACGTCAAGCTCGGCGCCTTCGGTGAGCGCTCGGCGACCGTCTATGCGCTCGACAATGTCAATCTCGAGATCATGGAAGGCGAGACTCTGAGCCTCGTCGGTGAGTCCGGCTGCGGCAAGTCGACGACCGGCTTCACCATCCTCAATCTCTACAAGGCGACCAGCGGCAAGGTGGTCTACAAGGGCCAGGATCTTGCGACGCTGGACGAAAAGCAGATGCGGCCCTTCCGCCGCGACCTGCAGATCGTCTTCCAGGATCCCTATTCGACGCTGAACCCGCGCATGACGGTCGGCGAAGCGATCGGCGAGCCGATCCTCTTCCACAAGCTTGCCACCAAGGCCGAGCTGAAGGACAAGGTCGCGGCGCTGCTGACGGATGTCGGCCTGCCGACACGTTTTGCCCAGCGCTATCCGCATGAGCTCTCGGGCGGCCAGCGCCAGCGTGTCGTCATTGCGCGTGCGCTTGCCTGCCAGCCGAAGTTCATCGTCTGCGACGAGGCGATCTCGGCGCTCGATGTGTCGATCCAGGCGCAGATCATCAACCTGCTGCTCGACCTGCAGGAAAAATATGGCCTGACCTATCTCTTCATCGCCCATGACCTCGCCGTCGTGCGTCATATCAGCACGCGTGTCGGCGTCATGTATCTCGGTCGTCTGGCCGAGCTTGCGACGCGGGAAGAGCTCTTCGATAATCCGCTGCATCCCTATACGAAGGCGCTGCTTTCGGCCGTGCCGGAGACCGATCCGGAGCTTGAGCGCACGCGCAAGCGTCAGATCCTGCAGGGCGACGTGCCGAGCCCGCTGAGCCCGCCGACAGGCTGCCGCTTCCACACGCGCTGCCCGATCGCGATGGAGGTATGCAGTAAGGTCATTCCGGAATGGAAGGAAGCGAAGCCCGGCCATCTCGTTGCCTGCCATGCCGTCAATCCGGGGCAGACTTCATGACGCTGAAAGTCGCCATCATTGCCGACGACCTGACCGGCTCTCTCGATACGGGGACACCCTTCGTGGAGGCCGGACTGTCGGTCGCCGTCGCGATCGATGTCGAGGCTGTCGGCAAGGCGCTTGAGACTGGTGCCGAGGTTGTTGTCGTCAACACGGCTTCTCGCGGCTTGCCGGAGGAGGGCGCGGCCGCGCGCGTGCGGGTGGTGGCCGAGGTCCTGCGATCGGCAGGGTCGGCGATCTTCATGAAAAAGATCGACTCCCGGCTAAAGGGCAATGTTGCGGCTGAAAGCATTGCACTGGCGGACGTGCTCGGTTTTGAGAGCATCCTGATGGCGCCTGCCATTCCCGATCAGGAGCGCATTACCTATCGCGGTTGCGTGGTCGGGCGCGGCGTCGAGCATCCGTTGCCGATCGCCGATCTCTTTTTCGGATATGGCCGTGAGGTCATGGTTGCCGATGCTGAGGATGACGCCGATCTCGATATGACCGTTGCCGAAAACAACTGGCATTCGACACTTGCCGTCGGTGCTCGCGGCCTGGGCTCTGCGCTCGCGCGCCGGTTCGGCGAGGCGGCGCGGCTGACGCCGGAATTTCTTGCGACGCGGAAGACGCTGTTTGCCTTCGGCTCCCGCGATCCCATCACGGCCGTACAGATGGATCGTCTCGAAGCCTCGCATGCACTTCGCATCGTCGTCGATGCGCCGATGGGTGTGGTCGAAAGCGGCGAGGGGTTGGCGCTGCCGGCACTGCTGCGCTGTACGGGCGAGATTAAGAGCGATGCCGCGCTTGTTGCCGCTCGCTTTGCGCAGGGCGTGAAATCGGTCATAGATGATACGAACCCGGATATGATCATGGTGGGCGGTGGTGATACCGCGCTTGCCGTTTTTCGCGAACTGGGCGTTACGGTCCTGTTGCCGAAGGGGGAAATCGAGGCCGGTATTCCGTGGTTCGACGTTAAAGATATCAACGGGCGGCAATTTCGATGTGCCGTCAAGTCGGGGGGCTTCGGCAATTCCGATAGTTTGCTAAGACTGGTCGTTCGGAATCAGGCTGCGTAACGGATGCCAGCAGGGAGAATGAGAGTGGATGAAGCGAATGGCGGATCGGTGAATCCGGAAGCGGCACCGGCAGCCCGACCAGGCAGGGCCGTGAAGCTGGTCGACCGTGTCTTCGACCAGTTGATGGAACGCATCCGTGCCGGCAATTACCCGCCGGATTCACGCCTTCCGGGCGAACACGAACTTGCCTCGATGCTCGGCGTCTCGCGCCCGATCGTGCGCGATGCGCTGGCACGCCTGCGCGAGCAGGGGATCGTCTACGCAAGACAAGGTGCCGGTACCTTCGTCAGTGCGCATGGCTCGCCGACGGCCCAGCTTGCCTATTCGCCGGTCAAGACGATTGCCGATATCCAGCGCTGCTACGAATTCCGCCTGACGATCGAGCCGGCGGCCGCCTATTTTGCAGCCAAGCGCCGCGACGATGCCGCGATCCAGAAAATCGCGGCCGCTCTTGCAGATCTACGTGAGGCGACCAGCCATCAGCTGCACCGGGTGGATGCCGATTTCGTCTTCCACCGCGCCGTCACCGAGGCAGCCAACAACCACTATTACACCGCCTCGATGGACGCGCTGAAAGCGCATATCGCCGTCGGCATGCATCTGCATGGGCTTTCGTTGCTTGGTCCGCGGCCGGGCCTGGAGCAGGTGTACCAGGAGCATAACGAAATCTACAAGGCGATCGCCGAGGGCAGGGCGGAAGATGCCCGTGACCTGATGCGGGCGCATCTCGAGGGTTCGCGGGATCGCCTGTTCGAAGGCCGTGTGCTCGACCTGTCCTTCTGAGGAAGCCCGGCTTCGGGATGTCGAGGTCTCATTCCTCGAATAAAGCTTGTTCCGTCGCGAATATCTTGGTGATGTATTCGGCGACGGTGCGGATCGGCGGATCCTTGCGCTGCTGGCGTCGGGTGAGAAGCCAGGCTTCCCGCGGCGGCGGGACTAGTTCGAGCGGGCAGGGACAGAGGTTTCCTTCCAGACGGCCGATATAATGCGGCAGGAGTGCCAGACCTGCGCCTGACTTGGCAGCCATCGCCTGGGAAACCTGATTGTTGGCGCGGAAAGACACGCGCGCGTGCGAGAAGTGGCGGGCCAGCCAGATCGCTTCGGGCACATAGCCGTTCACCTCGTCAAATCCGACGAAGACGGGTTCAGCGCCGTTTTCGACCTGCCGGCAAACCTCCTGCGTTCCGTAAAAGCCGTATCCGATCGTCGCAAGTTGTTTGGCGATCAAATCGCCGTCCTGCGGTTTTCCTAGGCGTATGGCGATGTCGGCCTCGTGACGTTCGAGGCTTATGGTGCGCAGGTCAGTCGCGAGGTCGATATCGAGGCCCGGATATTGTTTGGTGATCTCCGCCAGACGGGGGATCAGGAAGCCCTGCGAGAGTGCAGGCGAGGCATTGATACGCACGAGTCCCTTCGGCGTGTCATCCTTCCAGCCGCGCCCGAGCGTCTGGACCGAGGCTTCCATGTCGCTTGCCGCCGTCAGTGCGCGCGTTCCAGCTGGGGTCAGCACGTAGCCGTCCGGGCGGCGCTCGACCAGTTTTTCGCCGAGCGTTTCCTCCAGTGAATGAAGCCGGCGGGCGATCGTCGCATGGTTGACGCGCAGCGTGCGGGCGGCGGCCGACAGGCTTCCGTGCCGTCCGAGCGCGAGAAACACCCTGATGTCCTGCCAGTCCGGCTCTGTGCGTTTTTTATCAGCCATTGACAAAGAATAGCGAATTTTTCGCAGAAAGGAACGGGACTAGACAGGAGGCGACCTCGAAACAGAAAGGTTGCCGAACATGAGTTCTTCCAGTCTCAAACTTACGCTTATCGGCGGACCGACCGTGCTGATCGAATACGGCACGCTCCGGCTTCTGACCGATCCGACATTCGACCCGCCGGGCCTCTACAGGGAAAAGCCCGTCCGCTTCGAAAAGACCTCCGGTCCTGCCTTGTCGGTCGAGGAGATCGGCCAGCTGGATGCAGTGCTGCTCAGCCACGACCAGCACCTCGACAATCTCGACAGTGCCGGCCGGGCGATGCTGCCGACGGTCGCCACCACCTACACGACCAAGGCCGGTGCAGAACGGTTGGGTGGCAATGCACTTGGCCTTGCTCCATTCGAAACCGTCACGCTGGAAGGCGCCGGCGGCGAGAGGCTGCTGGTCACGGCAACGCCGGCCCGTCACGGCCCTGTCGGTATCGAGCCGATATCAGGCGATGTCGTCGGCTTCGCACTCGGCCGCGAAAAGCCGGGCGACCTTCTCTACGTGACCGGCGACACGGTCTGGTACGAGGGCACGGCCGAGGTTGCGCGGCTCTTTTCTCCCAAAGTCGTGCTGTTGTTTACGGGCGCTGCCGAGCCCCGTGGCCGCTTCCACATGACGATGGGCAGCGAGGATGCTCTGGAGGCGGCCCACGCCTTCGCGAACGCGCTGCTCGTGCCCGCGCACAATGAGGGCTGGGTACACTTCCGCGAAAATCAGGATCAGCTTGCGCACGCTTTTTCAGTCTTCAACCTCGAAGGCCGCCTGAAGCTTTTCGAAAAAGGCAAACCGCTCGTCGTCGACCTGACGGCCTGAGCATCCCAACACATGGCGCAAAGCGCCGATCTTCCAAGGAGACATGTCATGAGCAATGAGCAGAAAGTCGCAGTCGTTACCGGTGCGTCGCAGGGTATCGGCGCAGGTATCGTTCAGGCCTATCGCGATCAAGGATATACGGTCGTCGCCAATTCCCGCAACATCCAGCCGTCATCCAATGCGGGCGTTATCGCAGTCCCCGGCAACGTCGGTGATCGCGCTGTGGCCGAACAGGTGATCAAGACGGCCGTGGAGCGGTTCGGTCGTGTCGACACGCTCATCAACAATGCCGGTATCTTCATCGGCAAGCCATTCACCGATTACACAGTTGAAGACTTCAACAATGTCATCAACGTCAACGTTGCCGGCTTCTTCCACGTCACGCAGTTTGCCATTGCCCAGATGCTGAAGCAGGGCCATGGTCACATCGTTCAGATCACCACGGCCCTTGTGGATCAGCCGATCGCCGGTGTTCCCACGGGTCTTGCGACGCTGACCAAGGGTGGTCTCGATGCCGTTACGCGCGGGCTCGCCATCGAATATGCCAAGAGCGGCATTCGTGTGAATGCAGTCGCACCCGGCATCATCAGGACGCCGATGCATGCGCCGGAAACGCATGATTTCCTCAAGGACCTGCACCCGGTCGGCCGGTTGGGCGAGGTGAGCGAAATCGTCGATGCCGTGCTTTATCTGGAGCATGCCGGCTTCGTGACCGGCGAGACGCTGAATGTCGATGGCGGCCAGCACGCCGGCCGTTGGTAATGGCTGCAAGGGGACGCAACGGACGGCGCGCCTGAAGAGCCCCCGTCCTTCAAGGAGAACGACAATGCCTTATGTGAATATCAAGGTGACACGCGAAGGCACGGCTCCGGGTGCAAGCAGCACCACGCCGGAACAGAAGGCAGCCCTCATCAAGGGTGTCAGCGATCTGCTCTTCGACATCATGGGCAAGCCGCATGACAGCACCTTCGTCGTCATCGATGAAATCGAGATGGAGAGCTGGGGGGTGGGCGGTCTGCCTGTGCCGGAATATCGCAAGCAGCTTGCTGAAAAGGCAGCGAAACAGAAATAATACGGAGCAATTCCAGCAGCAAAAGTGCTTGGCGGTTTTGCGCCCAGAATTGCGAAAACAAATAGCGTGGCGGCCGTCAGGGCCGCCATTCGCTTTGCAGTCGAGTGAAACGGAGGGATATCGCGTCATGGGCAACTGGCAGGACAAACGTATTGTTGACCTCTTCGGGTGTCCGGTCCGGACTCCGCGGCGGTCATCTCAGCCCTCCGTGCCGGCGGCCTTCGCCTGCTGGGCGGCGCGGAGCGTGGCTGTTGCGGCGGCAGCAGCGCCGTTCTTGTCGTCGCCGCCGACCTGCACCATCGGCTGGGCGAATTCGATGCCGTTGTTCTGGAAGGCTTCGCGGATCATGGCGTAGGCCTTGCGGCGGATATAGGTCTGCATGCCGGGCACTGTCGTCATGGCGAAGCTCAGGACGATGCCGTAGTCGCCGAATTCCTCGACGCCCTTCATCTTGAGCGGTTCGATGAAAAGCGGGCCGACCTCGGCATCTTCTTTCAACTCCGCGCCGATCGTCTTGGTGATCTTGCGGGCCTTGTTGATGTCGGTGTTATAGGCGACCGAGATGCGGAACTTGTCGATCACCCAGTCGCGGCTCATGTTTTCCACGGCGCCGAGCTCTCCGAAGGGCACGGTGAAGACGGGGCCGCGATGGTGGCGCAGCCGCACGGAGCGCAGGCTGAAGCCTTCTACCGTTCCCTTGTAGTTTTTCGCCTGTATATATTCGCCGACACGGAAGGCGTCATCGAGCATATAGAAAACGCCGCTGATGACGTCCTTGACGAGGGTCTGCGAACCGAAGCCGATCGCCACGCCGAAGATGCCAGCGCCGGCGATCAGCGGACCGATCTCGACGCCGAGCTGCGCCAGCACGATCAGGCCGGCCATGACCGCCACCATGACGGCGAGCGCGTTGCGGAAGATCGGCAGTAATGTCCGGAATCGCGCGCGTTTCGCCACTTCGGCAGGGGCGAGGCCGGTCGCATCTGCCGAGGTTGTAATGCTGCGGTCGATCCAGCCCTTGGCAAGCTGCCAGAGAAGATCGGCAATCAGCAGAACAATGATACCTTTCAGCAGTCCATGGAGGACGGCGGCTAAGGTCGTGTTCTGATTTGCAAGGGAATCCGGACTGAGGCGCCAGACGAGAGCCAGCCAGCCGACGGCGAGTGCTATGATGATCGCCCGGCTGCCGCGGACGAGCAATATGCTCCTGGCGCTTCCTGACGGCGCCGTCGTGAGCGCTGCCGCTGCTCCGCCTATGGCGCGCAACAGATCCGGCAGGACGAGAGCGTAGACGCCGAGCCAGAAAAGGCCTTGCAGATCAAGGCACCAGAGGATCCACAAAAGAGCGAGGAAGGCGGTGAGGCCTGTTTTTATGACAATGGATCGGGCCAATGCCGACCAGACCGTTTCGATCGCGAGCGCCAGCAGAAGAAGAGAAAAACAATAGGAGATGGCCTCCGTGACGGCCTGATCGACGCCAAGCGGTGCGCCGAGCGTCGCGGTTGCCGCGGCAAACAGTGCGATGCCGACAAAAAGCTGGGCGCGGATGGCGAGCGAGGGGCGGATGCTCTCCACGAGGCCAATCAAGACAGCGGCTACGCGGTAGACGACGAAGGCGGCCAGATAGGCGAGCAGAACCAGCCGTGCGAGCGGCGGCCATTCAACGGCGAAGAATATGATCGCAACGACCAGGGTGAAAACCGCGACCGGAAGAAGGCGAGCGACCGGGCCGATCGAGGGAGACCGGGCGCGCCTGAAGAGCCATTCGGCGGCCGCGCCTGCAGCGACCAGGCCGGCAAAAATCAGGAAGATCGGCGCATAGCCATGCGATACGGCATCCTGGCGAGCACGAGCGGCGCCTTCCGACACTTCGGAGGGGATGCGCGGAACTGCAGCAAGAATACCATGGATGCGCGAGCGCACCCGCGCTTCCCAAGTCGCAAAGCCTGATGGCTGGGCGGCTGCGGCTGTTGCGTCCTGCTCCTTCTTCCGACTTTCCAGCCAGGTTTGGATCTCGGGATCCTGCAGCAGGCCTATCAACTGGTCGATCTTTTGCTGGGGCGGCGGTGGCGCGGTTTGCGCCGCCGCCGCGGTCGCGACGAGGAAAGCGAGAAGAAATACCCCCAGCCTGATCATTTCCTATGTCTCCTTCCACGCTGGAAGGATGAGCACAGCCGATGCGTTTATGGGAGTACGTTACGGTAAACTCCGGCGTAAAGGCGGGGTAAGAGGCGTAAATGGCGGCGGATTTACGGTAACGTACTTCCATCTTGTACCTGTCACTCCATAGTCGGCGGGATGAGCAGGAGGCCCGAATCTCCAATGGGTAAGGAAGGAGGCATCAAGTGGAACGGCACGGAAACCGCACAGCGCGGGCTGTGGCGGCTCATGCTGAAATTGCCTGCAATGCGGGGCAGACTGCAGCTTCTCGCATCGAAATCCCGCTCGCTCAGCGATCTCTTTGAGGCTTATGAGGAAGCGAGCCTAGTCCTGGAACGCCTCATGCGACAGCCCGGGGAGGAGCATCGTCCTATGGTCGTGGAGTACGAGACCATCTGTGCCGAAATCGAATCCGATATCATTCAGTATGTTTTGGAGCGCGGCTCCAACGTGCCGAATTGAGGCGCTGACTCGCGTTAAAAGAGATCGCCTAATGGTTTTGTTAGAATTTTCAGTTGCAACCTCTCGCCGTCTCGGCGATAAACGTCCCTGTTATGCTTTAGCCTAATCAGCGCGTGCGGGGCGGTCATGGGTGCTGAAGTACACAACGCAAGGACATGCGAAGTATCGTTGTCGGAGGCCAGGGCGGAACTCGAACGAATTCTGTCCGATCCCAGATTCCATGCTACGGAACGACAACGGGCCATTCTGAGGTATCTTGCGGAACGGCGTTTCGCCGGCTGCGAGGAGGGGGTCAAGGCCTATTCCATCGCACTTGATGTCCTAGGGCGAGCGAGCAATTTCGATGCATCGAACGATCCGATCGTGCGCATCGAGGTGAGCCGGCTGCGTTCGTCGATCGAGAACTATTACGAGGCCTTCGGTGCCGAGCAGGATGTGACGATCCACATTCCCAAGGGTACTTATGTGACGCTTTTCCCTCGGTCACATGTGCCTTACGAGCATGACGAAGAAGAAGTGGCGCTGGAAAGCGATCTGCCCCAGGCGCCTGATGATGTTCCTGTTTGCCCGGCTGTGGAAGGCCCCGCTGCCGTTTCACGTTTTCGCCGGCCCCTGATGGTCCATACGGGGATGGCGCTGCTGCTCTGCGCGCTGATTGCTGCCGGCGTCGTTCTCTATGCCTCAAAGCCGTCCCTGACAGTCCGCCCGTCGGTCGCTCTTTCCATGGATGCGGTTGACACCAGGATGCAAGGCGAGGCCAGCCAGACGCGTGACATGCTGTTGACGGCGCTGACGCAATTCCAGACGCTGACCGTGGCGAAGGCTGGTTATGCCGGTGCGCGAGCCCAGAAGGCTGCAGGACGGGCCTATGAAATCGACATGAAATATTACGGCGATGGCGATCTCAGGAGTGTCTGGTGGCAGATCGTCGACAGCCAGTCCGATGATCTCCTGAAATCGGGGCTCGAAACGATTGCCATTGACGGAAAAAGCCCGGCAGCGACCCGCCAGGAGATCGTCGATGTTCTTGCGCGCCGCTTTGCAGCGACGCGTGGGGTGATCAACAATATCGAAACGCATGCCAGCAGCGCAGAGTCGATCGGTAACGCCTGCGTTCTGCGTGCAGAATATCAGCTCGATGACGGCAGTTCGGACAATATGGCCGCGGTGCGCTCCTGCCTCGAACGGACGCTTGCCGCCGATCCGAGCAATTCCGATGCCGAGGCGTTGCTTGCGCGCGTCCTTATCGCGCCGGAGGCCGCGGCCGGAGATGCTGTCGTGCGCGACCGTGCTCTCGGTCTGGCGAACCGCGCGGTTTCGATCGCCCCCATGTCGGATCGCGCCTATGTGGCGCTGATGATGGCGCAGTTCGCTGACGGACGCATCGATGCAGCGCTGCAGGCCGGAAATCGGGCGATCTCGCTCAACCCGAGTAATCCGGATGCTGTGGCAAAGCTCGCTTCCGTATTGTTTTCAGCCGGTTACTTCGACGCTGGTGTTGCTATGGCGCAGGATGCCGGCCGTGCCGTCGATATTGTGCCGCGCGACGCCATGCTCGTTCTTGCTCTCGATGCCTATCGCCGCGGCGACTGGTCGGAGGCCTCACTGCTTGCCGAGCAGGTGAATTGCACGGATTTCGTCGTGCGCGCCTTGCGCGCTGCCGCACTCGGTCAGCTCGGTTCCGATCAAGCCAAGGCGCGACTTGCCGATGTGCGTGGCAGGGATCCGGATTTCGAACGGACCCTGCGGCGGAAGCTGGAAGCAAAACGCCTCCAGCCGCTGCTTTCGGCTGAGATCGAGGCAGGTCTCGCCAAGGCTGGAGCGGTGTTCGCGTTTAATGACGTTACGAGTGCCCTCAACCCGTAAATAAGGTTGCGTTTACGGTAACCTACGTGTTCGACCTCGGCTTTCTGCAAGCTCGCCTTCGGTGGCCAGTTTCGCGGCTACAAATGGAACGACGCCATTTCCGCAATGGCCGGTTACCGCGCCCTCGGCGTGAACTACAGCGGCGACACCTTGACCAACGACATCGTCGAACATGGTCCGATTTTGGGTGTGGTCTTCCATTTCTAAGATTGTGCAAGGCGCTCGTGGCAACCAGGCGACCGCCTTGTCATTGCTCGAAGGCGAAGATCTTTCTCCAGTCGTTTTTCATGTCGACCACCAGCCAGTTCCGGCGCTCGGCCTCGTCCAGAGCTTTGTCCAGCTTTCCAAAGGCCGAATCCCGATCATAGGCATATTCACGATCGGCATCCGTGTGGTGGACCAGCATCGCGAAGCCGGGATCTTTGCCTGATGTCGTCCAGCGCATCATTTCGTAGTCGCCATCCGAATTGCCGGCCACGAAGATCGGCCGCTGACCGATGAACTTGTTGATGCCGACGGGTTTGCCGGGACCGTCGTCGATGAAATCGATCTTCGGCAGGCGTTTCAAAACCGGCACATCGTCGACGAGATCATATTCGGTGGCAATCGTGCTGCCGACGATCTGGTCGGGCGGGATGCCGTAAAGCTGTTCCGTCACCGGGCGCATGAACTCGACGCCGCCGCCCGAGACGATAAAGGTTCGGAAATCGTTGGCGCGCAGATAATCCAGCAGTTCACGCATCGGCAGATAGGTCATGTCGGTATAGGGCTTGCCGGTCTTGGGGTGTTTCGATGCCGCGAACCAGTCGGTGACGATCTTGGTGAATTCGTCTGACGTCATGTTGGCATGCGTCGCCATCACGAGGTCTACCATGCCCTTTTCACCGCCTCTCGCGACGCCTTTCAGGTCGCCGCCGAGGATGCTCTTGAAGGGGTCCCTGGTCTTCCATTCGGGATGCAGCGGCGCGAGCGTCTTGACGCGGTCGAGCATGAAGCCAAGCTGGACGTAATAGGGCTGCTCGGACCAGAGTGTGCCGTCATTGTCGAAGACGGCGATGCGGTCCAAAGGCGCGACATAACCCTCGCCACCCTCCGTGACGGTCGCCTTGACGAAATCCATGATGCGGGTCTTGGCGGGCGTATCGTTCCACGAAGGCAGCGGTTCCTGCGCGAGGACCGGGCTCCATGCCGCTGCGATCAGAAGGACGAAAGCGACGACGAGGGAGGCGAGGCTGGCGTCAATGGTTTGCGTGGACCTGCTTATGGGCATTCTCCTGAGGCATGGGCTCCTCGGACGCGGGTGCCCTTTTGATGCAGCGGAAACCGAGATGGCTCGTCGAGGTATCCTCCGGCTCGGCATGACGGGCGGCCGGGCGATAGCGGCGGCAGTAATTCGGTGCGCAAAGATGCGAGCCGCCCTTCAGCACACGGCGCGGAATACGGATATCGGGCTGGCGCGGGTCGTAGCTCGCCTCCACGCCTCCGCCGCGCGGATTGTTCGGAATGCAGCAGGCTTTTGCCGATGGTTCGGGATGGCGATCGGACCAGTAGTCCGCGGTCCATTCCCAGACATTGCCGATCATGTCGTAAAGGCCATAGCCGTTCGGCGGAAAGCTGCGAACGGGCGAGGTCCGTTCGTGGCCCTTCGGCTTCGTGGACTTCACCGGGAAGGTTCCCTGCCATGTATTGGCCATGGGAATGCCGCCCGGCATCAGTTCGTCACCCCAGGCAAATTCCGCATCGTCGAGGCCGCCACGCGCAGCGAGTTCCCACTCCGCTTCCGTGGGTAGTTCGAGCCCAGCCCAATCCGCATAGGCCTTCGCATCGCACCAGGCCACATGCACGACAGGATGGTCGAGTTTGCCGCGCAGGTCGCTGATGCCGCCGAGCGGCCGGCGCCAGTTCGCACCGAATTTGAACGTCCACCACTGCGTGATATCAGGCCCGCTGACGGTCTTCGGCTGGAAGAAGAGCAGCGATCCCGCACGCAACATCTCGGGTTTGGCGCCGGGATAATCCTTGGCGTCGGGAGTCTTTTCGGCGAAGGTGACATAACCGGTCGCCTTGACGAATTCCGTGAACCTGCGGTTCGTGACCGGGATCTCGTCGATCCAGAAACCGTCGACCTTCACGAGATGGGCAGGCGCCTCCTCCGGATAGTGATCGTTCGACCCCATGGTGAAGGTTCGTCCGGGAATCCAGACCATGCCTTCGGGTGCCCCGTTCGAGGCATGTGCGTCGCCGAATGCCAGTGCCATCGTCACCTCCGGAGTGTGAGCTGAAAGCTTCGCGCGTAAGCGCAGGGGGCGGAAGTACGTTACCGTAAACGCGTTCGCGTATGAGGTAAGGTCGGCGTAAATTTACGGTAACGTACTTGTTTGCCGGGTCGCGTCTATGTTCTCCTTACCACGGGTATCGGAGGGAATGATGGGCTGCAATCAGGTTTGCGTCTCGTCTGCTGGCGCTTTTGCCGTGGCTCCTCGGCATGATCGATGCCGCTGCTGCGCAGGAGTCCGACAGCGATCTTGCCAAGAAACTCAGCAATCCGGTCGCCTCGCTGATCAGCGTTCCCTTTCAGTTTAGCTACGACCATGGCTTCGGCGGTGTTGCCAGATGTAATGGCCGCGTAAACCATGCCGTTACTGTGTCAACGGCTCGGATTTCGGGTCGCCCCGCAGTGTATCTTCGACCTTCACCGGCTTTGCTGCGACCGGCGGACGTTCGGCGATTGCCAGCGGGGCGGCGACGGCCGTACCAGCGACCTTGCCCACTGTTTGCACCGTGCCGCCGACGACGGCGGCAACACCTTCGCCGAGGGTGATATTGGAATCCGTCAGAGGCTGGCCGGCTATCAGCCGTTGGCCGATCAGCTGAACGATCTCAGGGCTTTCGGCAAATTTGCCGTGGTTGAGCTTGTCGCCCGTGTCGACCTTCGTCAGATCGATCGCGGTAATGCCGGCCTCTTCCAGCCTGCTGCGATAGGGCTCCTTGGAGGGGTCGATGGCGCCCAGCCGGGATACTTTTCCGGTGATGAAGCTCGATACCGCCAGAGCCCGATCATCCTGCGAAACGAAGATCGTGAATTTCGGATGGGGCGTTCCCATCTCCACGAACTGCTTGGCGAAGACCTGTATGTCGATATCGGGCGAGGCAAGAATGACGTCACGGATCTTGGGGTTCACATGTCCGTCGCGAATGCCCATCTGGCGCAGGGATTCCATGGCGAGCCAGGTTCCCATGGAGTGGGCGAGGATGGTGATATCCTTGACGCTCGAATCCTGCGCGAGGATCCGTAGCGCCTGTTCGAGTGCGGTTCGCGAATAATTCGTGCTTTCCTTGTCGTATTCGTAAGCTGTCAGCTTGGCGCGCGAGGGCCAGGTGAAAAGGACCGGCGTGGCCTTCATGCCGCTGTCGTGGACGATCTGGGCCAGCCGGAACACGGAATCCTCATATGTATTGTTGAAGCCATGTACGAAGACGAGGGCATGTCCGTCTACAAGATGCTGTTTGAACCAGGCACGTCCATCTGTTCGCGTCTCGAGCTGCTGGACCCGCGTGACGGCAAAATCGGTTGCCGGGTTCGGCGGCAGCCGTTCGGGCCATTGAACAGTGCCGGCCGCACGTTTCGGCGGAATGGAAATGGCGATATCCGTCAGGTAGGGCTTGGGACTGCGCTCACCGTTAAAAAGCGTCGTAGGATCGCCGGAAGGCTGGCGTGTCGTGGCCACCAGCATGTCCACCTGCGACGTCTTCGGCGTGCTGGCCGTGAGAGCGATAGGGGTCATGACGCCAGTCGGATGGCCGCAGCCTGCAAGCACGCAGAACCCGGCGAGGAGAATGCGTCTCAGCATGATCGCTTCCTGATTTCACCAGAATGGCACCATAGACTGCACGATTGCGTGGGGAAGTAAGTTACCGTAAACGCGGGCGTTAATACGCGCCCGTAAAGCGTTAACGCGACGATGTTGCTTCGCCTGAGATGACATCGCCCCTTTGCACTGGAGAAGACGCTTTCTCAGGAGCGGGTAAGCTCTTCTGCCTCACTTCAGCATCGGAGGCGCTGCGCCAGTACTGCCAGCCTTCGCCCTGCAGGAGACCGTTGTCGGAGAGGTCCTTCCAGTGGCGGTAACTGCCGGTGCCGGTATAGGCGAAGTTCCGGGCGTCTTCGGGGGAGGAATACATCGTATATTCGGCGGTATGCTCCGAGCGGTTTGCGACGTCGGCGACCTTGTGGAGGAAGCTCGACAGGAATTTGAAGTGCAGGAGGGCACCGGTGATGCCGACGGCTCCGCGCATTTCGCCGAGGTTGAGGGAGAGCGGCCAGACTTGGTGCGAGGATTTGAGATAGAGGCGCTCGCCGGATACGTAGATCAGCGGGATCTTGTTGAGCGCCGGACCATCCCAGGTGCGGCCGCGGAAATAGACACGGCCGCGCACGCCGCCCTTGATCCAGATGGTGCGGCTGTTCCTGTCGAAATGCGATTCATAACCTGAGCGGTCGAAGAGGTTGCACACGTCGAGCGGATTGCAGCCGGGTTCGCAGATGTTTTCGCTGACGGGATTGCGGCTGTACATGTCGATCATGACCGAGCGCAACGAGCGGGCGCCGACGGATTCCATATAGGCGGTCAGCTGGCTGATCGAGCGCGTATCGCAATGCGGATAGACGAGAAACTCATCCGCATCGACATAGAGAACCCATTTTTCCTGGCAATGGCGGTTTATGACCGCGTTGATCCAATCATTGCCGAAGCGCGCCGCCTTGTAGGAGCCGGTGGCCGAAAGCAGCGAGACATCCTTCATGCCGGACAGGAGTTCGACTGTCCCGTCGCTCGAACCGTTGTCGATGCAGATGAAGTGCTCGACGCCGAGATCGCGATAATATTGCAGGAAGAACTCCATCCGGTGTCCTTCGTCGCGGATCACGCAGATCAGGACATGGCGGGCCTGCTTCAGGCTGTCGCGGAGCCCGGCATAGCCGACTTGGCCGGCCTTCAGCGAACGGCGCAGCCGAGCCTTGGCATAGTGCGAGATGCTGGTCGTCAAAGCGCTCATTTCTACTCCTGAACACTCGCGCCGGTTCTAAGGACCGGCTCTGCCTGCAGGGATCGGGCCGACTTTTCGTCAGCAGACATAGTCGCCGGCAAGCAGGGTCTGGACGCGCGGATTGGGTGTCTCATTCTGCAGGGCATGTCTCATGCGTTCACGCATCGAACGGTATTTGTAAACCACCTTGCGGTCGAAGCTGATGCCCCGGTACAGCGCGTTATAGGCAGGGTGGGTCCTGCGCAGATCGATGTAGACCTGGCTTTCGGTATCGCTCCACGGGAAGAACGTGCCGTGCCAGGGTTTGGGGTGTGCCATGTAGTGGACGATGGCGAGCGAGGACATGTCCACCAGATGCAGGAACTGTTTGGGGAAGTTCCAGCGGTTCGACACCAGGATGAGTGAAGAACCACATACATAGTTCAATGCGCCCTGATCATGCTTGCCATCGCAGGCGTCCGGGTTGGTGGCAAAGAGCTGCAGCGCTTCCGGCCCGATCCAGCCGTCGCGGTGGAATTTCAGAACGCCGGCATTGAAGTAACTGCTGTCCTTGCCGTTCTGCAGCAGGCCGTGGATGGAGGTGTAGTCGCGCGCTGCGAAGAACTTTCCGGGAGGGGCGAACGCATTTTCGAGATCGGCAAGGCTGCTGACGATCTGTGTGTCGCCATCCAGATAGATGATCTGGGTATAATTATCAGGCAGGATCTGGGCGAGTACGAGCTTGGCCATGGTGCTGACGCTGATACGGCCCATGAAATGCGAACCATCGAGCTTGCCGAGGGATTGGTGCAGTGCTTCCGTCGCATCCATCAGTTTGACACCACTCAACGCCAGCAGGCTCTTCAGCTCCTCGAAATTGTCCAAATGTTCTGACATGAGAACGCAAACATCCGTCTCAGGATTTGCAAATTTTCGGGCCTGCAGCGCCGAGAGAATAGTCGGAAAGGAATATTCGACATCCGTAACGTAGGCCACGCACTGATTACTCATGGTACAATCCTTCTCGTAGTTCTTCGTCGGCAACTGTCTTTATCGAGTCTGTAAAAAATTTCTCTTTGTCGAGGTGCTGTCGTGTACTTGTTGCAAGCGGGTAATTTCTGATCCGATCGGGAGTCGATCGTGTCTCGTCGGCGTTTTGATCACTGTGGATTGTGAGAATATTAACCATTGCTATCGCTCCACGACCAAACGCTGGGCGTTGTGGATTTAGCCCTGTAATGTGAAGATCGACATGGGGCGCATGTGGGACGATGGAAAGGAATAAGGCATCGCAATGCTGAACGGCACGATCATTGTGATACTGATTTCGCTCGCAGCCGGAGCGGCCATTCGCGCCTGGGCCTTCGCTATTTTCGCAATCGTTGTAGCCCTCGGTTTCGGCATCGTAGCTCATCAAAATGCGTCGCTGCTTGAAGCCGCCCTTTATGGTCTCGCTATCCTCGTGCTGATGCAGGTCTGCTACGTGACGAGCGTCTTCGTGGTCGGGCTCTGGCGCCGCAGCCGCAGGCGGACCAAGGATAGTGCGATCGCCGATCCGGCCCCTGTGCCGAGCAAGCAGCAGCAAAGCTGAGATCGCCGACATCTTTTCTGCCCCGCACCTCATCGCGATGAAAATACCGGCGTACTCATCAGAGATGCCGGTGTCCTCTGCAGACGGATCATGCGGTTCGGTTGCGCATAAGGGGCGGTCAGGCAACCGCTTGCAAGCCCGGCGGTGATGCTGAAAAGCAGGCCGAGGTCAGTGCTGCTTCCAGAAATCGTCGCGGAAGCAATCTGCGCGACGGAGGCGAAAACGGCGGCCATTCCAATTGCCCGGTTTTCACGGTTCGCCAGTTTGCTGCGGGCAGCAGCCGTCAGAAGACTGTAAAGGAAGAGCACGAAGAGAAGTGTGCCGGTGAGGCCGACGTTCGACAGAAGTGCGGCGGCGAAGCTCGATGTGCGAACAGTGCCGAGGCCCGCCCCGAAGGTTGCCGTCTCCACGAAAGAGATGAGCGCCAGCGTGTTCCAGGCGGTGCGCTCCTCGCCGGATTGCGATTCGAGCTTGTTGGCCAGAGTGATGTTCGCCAAATCGCCGACGGCGTTCCAGGCGCTCGGGATCAATGCTACAGCCATGATTACGCAGGGCACCATCAGCAGAGTGATCAAAAGGAAGGTCGCATAAGGACGGGTCGCCTTACCGCTTAAAAGCCGTTTGAGGCTGAAGAGGATCGCAACGCCGATCATGAAGAGGCCGGCGACATAGGCCGTCGTCGAGGTGCAGAGGATGAGGGTCAGGCCGATCGCTACCGTTGCAAAGCCGGTGAAGCGGCTCGGGAAACGCTCAAGCCAGAGGATGAGCGTGAAGCTGAAAAATACCAGAGCCGCGGCGCCGTAGGCGCTTGCTTCCGGGAAGGAACCGACAATGCGCTTGAAGCCGCCGATCACTTCGGCTGTGTGCATTGTGTAGTTGGCGTTGCGCATGAAATCGAGCAGGTCTGGCTGACCTATCGTGAATGTCGCAATGTCGAGCAGGGCGAAACCCAGGCACACGAGAGCTGTGACGATGAGTTGGCGGGCAATGAAGCGCCCATGTCCAAGCCGGGCAAGACCGCAGACGATGGCGAAGCAGACGAGGTCGCCGAGCAGGTAGACGGACTGCGTAATATTGGAGGAACCCGGCGCCAGCGGCGATGCCATGATCGACATCAAGCCGGAACTGCTGCGTGCGGATGAATAGACCAGCGTCGCGCCGGCAAAAATGCGCGGCAGGAAGAAGGCCGATACGGCGGAAAACAGAACATAGGCCGCAAACCAGAAGCCAGGGCCGGGATAGGCCAGGCTCGTCAGGGCCGCCTGTTTCTGGCGCGGACGCAGCAGCACACCGATCGTGACGAAAAGCAGCAGGAGGTGGCTCGGCTGAATACTACTGCCGCCGAGCGCCGGAAGCTGGAAGGCTGCGGCTGCGCCCAGCAGTGTGGAGATGCAAAGCGCCGTGATCGCGAAGCGCGATCCATAATAGACGAGCGTCAGGCCGAGCAGTAGGACGAGGAAGCCGATCGGTTCAATTGTCATGCCGCAACCTCCGACGCAGATCGAAGATACCCTGCCGCTACGCCGCGCAGGTCCTGCGTGCGGTACAACAAGACGGCAAATGCAGACATGAACTCAACTCCAACGCTAACAGGCATATTCCTATCGTGGTCTCCTAGTTTGATCCCGTCTGCGATACCCAGTTCGGACGGGGCGCATCGGTTCGGGCTACATTAGGAATGAGGGCGGCGGCTGGCTGTTGGGGCTGCGATGCAGCAGATGAGGCATCGGTAGCGGCCTCGACGCCGATCTCGATGATGTCATGCGGCAACAGGGCCGTGTTCTCGTCTGCGACGATATTGCTGTAGCTGCCGTCCTCGTTGCGGCGAACGATCTTGAAGTTCTTTTTGGTTGTGCCGAGGAGCGTCGATTCCGCACCCATGCGGGCGAGTTCGGCGCTGTATCCAGCCTGATCGCCGAGAAGCTGCGCCACCTGCATGTCGATCCCCGCCTTGTTGATCGCGAGGTTGATCGTATTCAGCTCCTGCTGGTTTTCGGCATTACGCTTGTTGATGATGTCGGCCTTTTCGCGCTGGCTCTCATTCAGACCCTGACGCGATTTAGTAAGCGCGATCTCCAGATCCAGCAATTCGCTCTGGGTTTCTGCCAAGCTTCGATCGACGGAAAATTGGCGGGTATTGCTGGTCAGGCCCTTGCTGACGAGGGTATTGACGTTGTTCAGTTCCTGCTGTGCGAGATCGATCTGCCGCTTCTGGGAAACGATCTTGGCCTCGAGAGACTGGATTTCCTGTGTGTAAAGACGGCTCAGATCATCGGCCGCCTCGACTTTACTGTTGGTCTCGACAGCCCGCAGGCGCATCAGGTTCAGTTCCTCTGCCTTGAGCTTGTCGATATCGGGTACGCCGGCGATCTCCGAGGGAATGCCGAAATCGGACTGACCGGCGATCTCGGCACGCAGGCGTGCTGCACGCATCAAGAGATCGCGTCGGTTCAGGACGGCTGTGCGATAGTCGCCGGCCGCCTGAATGCGGTCTCGGTCGTAGTAGCTGCTGTCGTCACGCGCCCGCATGTAGCCGCCTGCGATGCTGACGGCTTTGATGACGGTCATATTGGCCTCGAAGGGATAGCGTCCCGGCCGCTCGATACTGCCGTTGACGAAGATCGGCGCATGCTGGTCAATTTCGACGGCGATGAAAGGCCTTACCGGAAGATCGGCTTTTTCGGCCAGCGCGTCTGAAATGGCATCCGACAGCTGCTCGGTCGTCTGACCGGAGGCTCTGATCTGGCCGGCGATCGGGATCGAAAGATTGCCTGCGTCATCGACGCTGTAGGTTCCATCGAGAGCTTCCCAGCTCGCATATTTGGAATCGGTGGAACGCCATTCCACGACCCGCAGCTTTATCTTGTCCTCGGGGACGAGCGTATAGCTGTCGGCATGAGCAGCGCTCCATCCCATCGCGCAGGTAAAGACGGCGGCAAGGCCAACGAACGGAAGACGATCAAGGAAAGACATGGGCCACATAGCGTCTGTTACCTCCGTTTTGCCGCGATGGATGGCGAAGACATCTCGCGATTTGAGGACTGGCTGAGTTCGAGGATGCGCATGGGAGACGCCCGTCCCATCAGAAGATCGGACAAAGCCAGGAAATTGCCGTTCAGCCGGCCACGACGGTCGACTGCGCGATCATTGAGCAGGGCGCCGCGGGTGTTCGCCAGGATATTGCGGCCGATCTGAGCCAGGGCACGGGTCCAGGACATGGTGCCCTTGCGCATCAGATGCGCGGGATTTGCGACTTGCGAATAGCCGAGCCTCTTGCCGGGCTGGCGCCCGGACTTGACGCCGAGATGCACGCCGCAGGCGCCCGAAATACGCACCGACCGTCCGTAGCGGGCGATGGACCGGCTGAAATCGACGTCTTCCAGCCAGCCGTAAAGCGGCAGTTCTTCATCGAAGGCGAGTCCGTGGCCGACGATTGGCGCCAGTCGAACCGCCATGTTGCATCCGTAGGCGTTGTAGACTTCGGTCACCTGCTCGCCTCTTTCGCCCGCGGTCTTGATGACATCTATGGCTTCGGATTGGGTCAGTCCCTCGCCGAGAATGCCGTCGGCAAGAACGTCGCCGGTCGCGATGACCACATCCGGATTGTCGGCGAAAACGGCTGTCATGCGTGGAATGAAGCCGGGCGCGGGAATGAAATCGTCGTCGAGGAAGATCAGCACGTCCATGTCCGCGCCTGCAGCCTCAATGATTCGGTTGCGCTGGCAGGTCAGTCCGCGAGGGCCGACCATCAATTCCACGTTTTTGCGGTCGGCGAGCCCGGCAGCATCATCCAGGTTGGGGACGCAGATGATGATACGCTCCGGGTGAGGCCGGAGGCTGTCGATATAGGTTACCGTCTCCAGAAGCGTCGCCGGCCGGCCCGCGGAGGCAATGCCGACGGCGATCTTCAGCTTCGGTGCCTGTGAGATCGGAGCCGTCATGCCTGGACACTCGACGGTGTGTTGTTGACGATCGCGCCGAGGATTTCTGCGCCGACATTGCGCATGCTGTCGATGACGCGAACGGTCTCGTCGATCGAAGTGCGGCCGTAGGAGGTTACGACGAGAACACCGTCCAGCTCCGGGGCGATCGCATTGGCGTCCGGCGACGAGGTGAAGGCGGAAATATCGACGAATATGGCGTCGAATTCCTTCTTCAGATCGTTGAAGTTGAGCTGGGTGCGGCGCGAGCTCAGGCGGATGGCGGGTGTCACGGCGCGGACCCTGCCAAGCGGCAGGAACTTCAGCGTCGGCGTCAGCGAGAGGGTGGCGGTGCGGATCGCCTCGATATTGTCGAGCACATCGATCAGGCCGGCTGAACTGTTCGGCGCAATGGATCTGCTGAGCGAGGGTTTTGCCGCCGCAGCATCAATCAGCAGGGTACGCGAGCCTGATATCGCCGAGAGCACGGCGAGCTCGCAGGCGATGGTGGATGCGCCGCCGCCCGGGTTGACGGCAACGATGCCGATCACCACGCGCCGTCTGCGGCGGAAGCCGGTGACAGTCGCACCAAGTGCTGCCATTCCGGGGATCAGCGGATAGGCGACGGTGCCGCTGTCGTCGGCAGCAGGCAGCGCCGCCGCGCGGCTGGTTCTCTTTGCGCGTCCGAGAGGCGTGACGAAGGACAGGCCAGCCGCCTGTGAGAGTTGCTGTGTGCGCATGATGCGCCTGTCGCTGACGTGGCGGATCATGGCAAGGCCGAGGCCAGAACCGGCGCCGACGACCAGCGCGAAGGCGAGGATCAGCGAATTGTTCGGCCGCGCCTTGGAGAGCGGCGAGGTTGCCTGCGAAACGATGGTGGCGTCGGAGACCGGATAAGAAATGCGCTGCTTGGCCTCGGTGTATTGCGTAAGGGTGTTTTCGAAGAGGGTGCGGCGGGCGTCGGTCGCGCTCTGCAGCTCGGCAAGCTTGAACTGGTCGCGCGGATTTGCCTTGAAGGTGGCAAGCGCGCTTGCGGCCTCGGCAAGCCCGCGCTGCTGCTCGTTGACGAACTGTTCCAGCCATTCGCTATACTGCTGGGCCGCAGCAGCCTTCATCTGGACATTCTTGCGGATATACTGCTGGGCAACCGCATCGGCGATCTCGACCGCTTTCTGCGGGTTGGAGGCGGACGCAGATATTTCGAGGATCGTCGACTGGCCGATGCGGCGCATTGCGACAATATTGCGCAGCCGCGCGATTGCCCGATCGGTCCGTGGCGCTTCCCGGCTCGCCGCGGCGGGCTGGGCATCGCCCGAGGCCGCGTCGCCAGGTGCCGTTTCGGACTGTGCGGTAGCCGCCGGGTTGCCCGTCAGCCAATCCTTGACCTTGTCTTGCAGGGAAAGGGCCTGATCGGAGAAGGCCGGATCGTTGGCGAGATTCAGCGCGCTGGCGGCGCCGCCAAGGACGTCGCTGGACTTTGCTATTTCGAGCTGGGCATCGATGAAGGCGTCTTCGGCGAACGCCCTTTGAGCATCCGAGCCGTTCACCTGCGGGAAGACCATGAGCTGGGTACTGGCCACATAAGTCGGCTTGGCAATGAAGAGATAGGCAGCGGCGAGTGCGAGGAAGACCAGTGTGGTAAACACGATCCAAGGCCAGCGCATCCTGACGAAAAAGGACATGTCCCGCAGCGTCAGCGACGAACTACCGCTGGCAGTGGCCGGCAAAGATATCGGGGAGACGCTGCTGAAGACGTGATTTGAGTTCATAGTGTCCTGATCCAAGAGCGAGAGGGTCTTCTTCGTTGATATCAAGCAGGTGCGTATGGCCCAGGCGGGCCATACGTCGTTCTTGGATTAGTAGCAGCCGCGCTGCGAGAACAGGGCGGGAACGGTCTTCGCGATGATGATGAAGTCGCGCGTGAGCGACCAGTCGCGAATATACTGGACATCGAGCGCTACTCGATATTCGTAGCTGACATCGTTCCGGCCGCTGGTCTGCCACTGTCCGGTCAGGCCTGGCCTGGCGGCCATGTAGCTCGTTACATGTTCGCCGTAACGCGCGAGTTCTTCAGCCGTCACCGGCCGCGGCCCCACGACGCTCATTTCGCCGCGCAGGATATTGATGAGCTGCGGGAGCTCATCGATGCTGGACTTCCTCAGGATGTCGCCGACAGCGGTGATGCGCGGATCGTTCTTCAGCTTCCGCGTCGTTTCCCACTCGGCCCGCGCTGAGGGATTGGTGCGCAGCAACTCGGCGAGCTGAGCGGCGGCATCGGTCTTCATGGTGCGGAACTTGAGGCAGCCGAAGGCGGCGCCTCCATATCCAATGCGTGTATGCGAATAGAAGACCGGCCCCTTGTCGCTCAACTTTACGATGAGTGCCACGATCAGCATCAGAGGCAACAGCAGAACCAGAGCGGTGGTTGCCATCACGATATCAACCGCCCGCTTGGATGCCCTGCCGACCACGTGAGGCCGCGATACTATGCGACGATCGTTATTCGGCTCGGACTGGTCAACGTTCGGCCAGGGCTCACGAACTTCAATACTCTGTGCTTCCCAAGTCATCGACCGACTCCAAAAGTTTAGAACCTCATGAAGTTTGGTGCAGCGCAATGTGCTTGTCTGTGACCGCGGTCATAATGGTTAGCAAATTCTTTATGCTAATACTGTAACGCTACGGAATTCTCTACGAATTCGGCGGCTGGGGATTTCTGCACCCTAATTTATTCGAAAATTTAACTTAGATGGCGTCTTGCGCGCACGGCTGGAATAGATGAAGCCGGGCGTTGTAGCTATTTTTTGAACAATTTTAATCCTGATAGCCCCAAAAATGGGCAGTTGGGCGTAGTACTCCTCCTGAATTCGACGGATACTAGAAAAAATATAATCTATATAACTGGTGGTAATGTCACTATTATTTGAGATGCTCTTGTCATCTTCGATTGTTATTTGACTCTCAAGTTAGGACAATATAAATGATGCAGTGCAGCATCAGCTACGACCAATCTGTTTTTGTTGGGGAGTTATGCGCATGGACGGAGCTACACAAACGAGAGACTATAGAGTCGCGGTGGGCAAAGCGGCTATTAGCGTTGTTCCGGATACGTCTTTGAACAATCGCATCTCAAGTGACGACGACTTCCCGTTCTGCCGCGCGACTGTACGCAACTTCCGTCGCGGCGAACTTATTGCAGGCGCTGGAGTCTTTGTGGACATGTTCGCTCGCGTGCAGCGCGGGCTGGTCAGCGCCAGTACGATGCTGCCGGACGGCAGGGAGTTCATCGTCGAGATCATTCCGAGGGGAGGTTTGATCGGCGAGCTTGAAGTATTGCGCAAGCAAATGCTGAATCTGGAGTATAGAGCCAGTTCGGATTGCGAGCTTTACTTTTTCGAGGGCCGTCTGCTGCGGGAAAGGTACGCAACCGATCCGCAGTTTCAGGAGAAGGTCTTTTCGAGAACGCTTGCGCGCGTCTCCGAGCTGGAACGCCGCATCATTTCGAACGCCGGATCGAGCCTGCAATCGCGGCTGGCGGGAATGCTTCTGCGGCTATCTTCGGTCTACGGAAGGGACACGCCGGCCAACCGGGACGTGCTGGTAATCTCCCAGAACGATCTGGCGGCGACGCTTCCGGCTTCCCGTGAAAAAGTCAACCAGTGCTTGCGGCGCCTGCGTGAATGCAAGGTGATCGAAGGAGCCCAGGGCAGGATCCGTATCCTCAACCGCAAGGCGCTGGAAGCCTATGCCGACGGTGCAGTGTCGGCAAAATAATGCGCTTCGTCACGATCCGGCTGCCACCCGCAGCCGGTCCGTGACCACTCCACCCGCATGGACGGCGTCGGGGCCGTCAAAAAGCATCCATTGTGTCTGTCGTCGGAGAGCTTCTATGAACGACATCGGCCAATTGCGTCCTGATGAGAATGGATCTGCCGTTTCAACGTTACGGTGGCCGGCTTCCGGGCGCTATGCAAAACTATGGAGGGACGGCATCGCTGTGCGCCCAGCGCTCGACCGTGTGGTCATCATCGATGACTATTCCACGGCGAGGGGTGGGGCGACCGCGCTTGCGGTCCTGTCGGCGAAGCTCTTCTGCGGACTCGGCATTGCCGTGACCTATATCTGCGGCGACGATGGAGCGAACGAGGAACTTGCATCTTTCGGCGTTTCAATCGTCAAGCTGAACAGCCGTGACCTCTTGAATTCCAGCCGTGCCAAGGCTTTTGCGACCGGCATTCACAATCCCGCTGCCGGCAATATGATCTCCGCATGGGTGCGCGCCAACGATACGCCGAAGACTGCCTATCATGTTCATGGCTGGCATCAGATCCTGTCGCCGGCCGTCTTCGACGCACTCACGCCCGTTGCCGCCCGATGCGTCGTTCACGCACACGATTTCTTCACCGGCTGTCCCAATGGGGCCTTTTTCGATTACCAGGCGCAGGAGATCTGCAAGCGGCCGCCGCTCGGGACAGGCTGCATTGCCACCTCCTGCGACAAGCGCAGCTATGCGCAAAAGCTTTGGCGGACGGTCCGCGGCGCCAATCTCTTCCGCGCGCTCAGAAGCCGCCCCGCCTTCGGCAGGATCATCCTGCTCCATGAGAAGATGGCCGAGTTCCTTGTGGGCTCCGGCTACCAGCCGGAACGGCTCGTCACCATCCGCAATCCGATCGCGCCGCTGACGGCCGAGCGTGTCGCGGCCGAGGACAATGACGAATTCGTCTTCATCGGCCGGCTGGATGAGGAAAAGGGTATTGAGGATGCGCTTGCCGCCACGGCCAGGGCCGGTGTGAAGCTTTGCGTGATCGGCGACGGGCCGCTTATCTCCAAGATTACGGCGGCCGGCGATCATGTGAGGGCCATGGGCTGGCGGTCGCATGCCGAGATCGGCCAGATCATCCGCACGGCAAGCGCGCTCATCATGCCGTCCCGCTATCCGGAGCCGTTCGGCCTCGTGGCGATCGAGGCGACTCGCAGCGGCCTTCCCGTCATCATGACCAAGGGCGCCTTCCTTGCCGAGGAAATGGAGAGGGCCGGAATGGCGATCTCCTGCGACACGACGGACGAGGAAGCCTTCGCCGCAACGCTGACGGCCTTCCGCAACATGCCGAGGGAGGATGTCCTCCTCATGAGCGAACGCGCCTTCCGGCTGTCGCCCAATCTGGCAACGACGCATGAAGAATGGCGCGATGCCCTTCTCGCGCAATACCGCAGTCTGATTTCGACACAGGTGGTGCCCGAGCCGAGGGGTGGGGCGATCGTACAAGGAGCGTTCAGGTGATTGTCAAAGCAGCAAGCTCTCTCCCCGAAGCAATGGCCTTCCGGGGCGATGCGCCCGTCGTGGCAAGAAGCCGTGCCGTCGAGGCCGGCAGCAGGGCCGATGCGAAGCCGCTTCGCGTCGCTATCGTCCATTACTGGTTGGTATCGATGCGTGGTGGCGAAAAGGTGGTGGAAGAGCTCTGCCGGATGTTCCCGCAGGCAGACATCTTCACGCTGGTGTATAATCCTGATCGTACCAGCGATTTCCTGAACAGCCGCAACATCCATACGTCCTTCCTGCAGAAGATTCCGCGTTCGACGCGCCATTACACGAAGATGCTGCCGCTCATGCCCTTTGCGCTCGAGCACTTCGACCTTCAGGACTATGATCTTGTCATTTCAAGCGAATCCGGCCCCGCCAAGGGCATCATTACGCGGGCGGATGCACTTCACATCTGCTACTGCCATTCGCCGATGCGATACATCTGGGATCAGTTCCACTTATACCGGCGCGGTGTTTCCTGGATCGGCAAGGCAATGATGTCGATCACGGCTCCGATGCTGCGCGCCTGGGACGTGACGACCGCCTCGCGCGTCGATACGTTCGTGGCGAATTCCAGCTATGTCGCGGGCCGTATCCGCCGTTTCTATGACCGTGACGCCGTTGTCATCTATCCGCCGGTTGCGACCGATGATTTCGCGATTGGGCAAGGCAAGGGCGAGTTCTATCTCTATGCGGGCCAGCTCACCGCCTATAAGCGGCCGGATATTGCCGTGAAGGCCTGCACCGAAATGGGACGCAATCTGGTCGTGATCGGTGAGGGCGAGCAGGAAGCCTACTTGAGGTCAATTGCCGGACCGACGGTGCAGTTCCTCGGCCATCAGCCGTTCCCGGTTCTGCGCGATCATCTGTCGCGCTGCCGCGCGCTGTTGTTCCCCGGCATCGAAGACTTCGGCATTCTGCCGGTGGAAGCGATGGCGTCCGGCCGGCCGGTTCTGGCTTTCGATGCGGGCGGCGCGCGCGAAACCGTTTGCGCACCGCATGTCGGCTTCCGCTTTGCGGACCAGACTGCGGAAGCGCTGACGGAAACGATCACTGCCTTCGAAGCGGTCGAGGATACGCTCGATCCGGCGGCGATCCGTAACCATGCCCTGAGATTCTCCGCAGCGGTTTTCCGCGATCGCCTCGGCACGCTCATCGATGAGCAACTCGTCAAGCATGGCCATCAGGCTGTAAGCCCCGTCAGGAGGAAAGTAAGCTGACACGCACAAAAAAACCGGAGCGGCGGCACCCGGCGTTCCCCAGAAGAGGTTCGTTGCTCATGGCCAAGGAATAGATCGTGTCAAGCGTATCGCATAGAACTGCGACAGCCAGCATCTGGACAATCAGCGGAAAATTCCTGGCACGACTGCTCGATTTCGTGAGCCTGCTCATTCTCGCAAGACTTTTGAGCCCGGCAGATTTCGGGATCGTCGCCATTGCCACATCGGTTCTTGTGATCGTCGAGGCGATCCTCGACCTGCCGCTCACTCAGGCGCTGGTGCGCGTTTCCTCGCCGTCCGAGCGGATGTTTGCCACAGCCTTTACATTAAGCCTCATCAGAGGGACGGCGATCAGCCTGCTGATGATTGTCATCGCCTGGCCGATGGCTCTCATTTACAACGATCCGCGGCTTTTTACGCTGGTTGCCGTAGTTTCGATCGCACCCGCGATGCGCAGCGTGATCAGCCCACGCATGGTGCTTTTCATGCAGCGGTTCGATTTCCGGCGCGAATTCGCCCTCGATCTCATTGCCAAGGGATCGACGCTGATCTGCGGCGTCGGCGTCGCGCTTGCGACCGACAGCTACTGGGGGCTGGCGATCGGGGCCGTCGCGGGACCGACGGCGGCGACCATCGTCTCCTATATCTTTGCGCCGATGCGACCGAGGCTCAGCCTCTCGGAATGGAAGCACTTCCAGGACATGATCGGCTGGAACACGATTTCGCAGGTTCTCAACTCGCTCAACTGGCAGATGGACCGGCTGCTGCTGCCGCGCTTTACAAGCCTTTCCACCTACGGCGCCTTCAGCGTTGCGGACAATCTCGCAGGCATTCCCTATCAGACATTCGTCGGCCCGCTGATGCGCCCGCTGATGGCCGCCTTTTCCAATGTCAGCGACCGGGGCAAGCAGATTGCCGCCTATCTGAAGGCGACCAATGCAATCATGGTCGTCGCGTCACCCATCCTGCTCATCATCATTTTCCTGGCCGAACCGATCCTGCGCATCGTCGTCGGCGAGAAGTGGGCCTTTGCGGCACCGATCCTGCAGTGGCTTTGTATCGTCAGCCTGATCGGCCTGCCGACGACCATCATGCCGCCGCTCGTGATGGTTCTCGACAAGACCCGTTATGTGGCGTTGCGGATGTTTGCTGAATTTGCAGTGAGGGCGCCGGTTACGGTGCTCGGCGTGATGATGTTCGGGCTTGACGGTGCGCTGGCGGCGCGTGTCATCGCCGCCGTCGTTTCCTATCTTGTCTGCCTTGTCATCACGCAACGGTTGATCGGTGCCGCGATCGGCGCGCAGCTTTACGTGTTCATCCGGCCGCTTACGGCCTGCCTGCCGATGATTGGTTTCCTGCTTTGGGTTCAGCCCGTTTTGATCGCCATGCCGCTCGGCATAGAACTCGTCATCGGCGTCGGCCTCTGCAGCGGTGGCGCGCTGGTGATCTTCTGGGTTTTCTCCCTGCTCTTGTGGCAGGCCGTCGGGCGGCCCGACGGCCTGGAAGCCATCGTCATCAGGAAGATCACGCCCCGGCGCAACGGGGTCGTCGTTTCATGATCTGCTCGCTAAACCCCGCGACGGGGTCGAAATCTCCGGGAGGGAGAAAAATGCGTCACGCGAAATTCGCCGGAAGATTTGCGCTTCTGATTGTCATCGGCCTTTTCGGTCCGCCAGGCCCTCGGCCCAGCGAAGCGGAAGAGCCGCTCAACCTCGATGATTTCCAGATAACCTTTGCCGAAGACTTCGACACGCTCGACGTTTCGGCATGGGGCGAGACCAAATCGCGCTGGATTGCTCATACGCCGTGGAACGGCGATTTCGGCGATGCGCGCTTTACCGACCCTATGGACGGTTTCCCCTTCACGGTCGATAACGGCATTCTGCGGATCGAGGCGCGGAAGGAGGCAGACGGTAAGTGGCGCTCCGGCCTGCTTGCCTCGACCAATCCGAAGGGGGAGGGGTTCTCCCAGAAATTCGGCTACTTTGAAGCACGCATGAAGCTGCCGCCCGGCAAGGGCGTCTGGCCGGCCTTCTGGCTGATTGGCCTCGACCGGTCCAAATTCACTTCGGAAATCGATGTGATCGAATATTACGGTCGCGCACCCGGCGAGTTCAGCATGGGGTATCACGTCTGGCGTCCGAGCAACCAGCATACGACGGATGGCCATCTGACGAATGTGCCCGAAGGTTCGCTCAGCAGCGACTACCATACGTTCGGTGTGGATATCGGCCCGCAGAAATCGACCTTCTATCTGGACCGCAAGCCGCTGTGGAGTTTCGATACACCGCCGGAATTCCAAATGCCTTTCTATCCGCTGGTCAATCTTGCACTCGGGCCGGGCTGGCCGATCGATGAAACGCCGAACCCGTCTTACCTCCTGGTTGATTATATCCACGTCTATCAGCGCAAAAGCTTGATGTCGGCGAGTAACGGCTAGGACCTGCTAGCGGCTTGCGAGCGTTTCAGTGCATCGAGCACGATGCCGGTCAGCCGGCGCGATGGCGAACTGCGTGGCCAGAGTAAACCGACCTCGCGTGGGGGGAAGGACACCGGCAGTTCGAGGATGGCGATGTTGAGGCCCTCCGGCCACGGTCTAGCCCAATCCGGCACCAGCGAGACGCCGAGCCCGTTGGCGACCATGACCGAGATCGCTTCAAGGGAATCGAGTTCCAGACGTTCGGCCGGTTTCAAGCCTTGTTTCTGAAGATATTCGTCGGCAAGACGTCCGCCCCAGTTGTTCCGGTCGTAGCGGATGAAGGGACGGGTCTTCAGGAGAGCATGCGGGTTCTCGCCCCGGCAGTCGGCGGGGGCAAGAAGAACCAGGCGTTCGGCCCGCAGGAGTTCCCACTCCAATGTCTTCGGTATCGGAAAGGGCGGCTTTACGAGGATTGCCGCGTCGATATGCCTGTCCATCAGCTGCTGATAGAGATCGGTGGAGGGGCCAGGCAGCAGGAAGACCTCGACAAGCGGCATGCTGGCGAAGACCTCATGCAAGGCTGTCGGCAGCAGTCCGGTTAGCGCTGTCGTGATGGCCCCGAGGCGAAGTTCGCCGGAGGGCAGGTCGGCATTGGCGAGACTCTTCAGGTCGCGGACCTCGGCGAGGATCTTGCGGCTTTTTTGGATGATGGCATGGCCGGTGTCGGTTGGGCGGACACGACGGCCGACGCGGGTCAGCAACGGCACGCCGACATCGTCTTCCAGCGCCTGCATGCGCTGGGCGACCGCAGCAGGCGTAATGCCGAGGCGGCGGGAGGCCTCGGCCAGCGATCCGAGCTCGGCAACCAGCAGGAAAGTATCGAGAAAGCGAGTTTCCATAAGAAGAGTTTTTCTATCTTCTGAAATCATAAAAAGCGAGATTTTTCTTCTTCTTGGGATCGCCATAATAAGAGCGAAACCGGAGTATCTGCCTTGGACATGCAATTGAATGGAAAGACCGCGCTGGTATTCGGCGCTGGTGGTGGACTGGGCGGGGCGATTGCCCGCTCGCTGGCTGCGGAAGGCGTTCGCGTCGCCGTTGCCGATATCGACGAAGCCGCTGCCGCGAAGACGGCGGAAGCTATTGTTTCCGCAGGGGGCAAGGCGCTCGCCATCGGCTGGGATATCGCCGATCTCTCCGTCATCGAGACGAGGCTGGCTTCGATCGCCGAGACCTTCGGACCGGTCGATATCCTCGTCAACAATACGGGCGGACCGCCACCGACGCCGGCTTCCGGCCAGGCGGCGGAGACCTGGTCCAAATATTTCGACATGATGGTGCGCTCGGTGATTGCCGTAACGGATGCCGTCCTGCCGGGCATGAAGGCGAGCGGCTGGGGCCGCATCGTCACGTCGACATCATCAGGCGTCGTAGCGCCGATCCCCAATCTCGGCATCTCCAACAGCCTGCGCCTGGCGCTGGTCGGCTGGTCGAAGACGCTTGCTCGCGAAGTCGGCCGCGACGGAATCACCGCCAATATCGTGCTGCCGGGCCGCATCGCAACCGGGCGGATTACCTTCCTCGATGAACAGAAGGCCAAGCGCGAGAACCGGCCCGTAGAGGAGGTTACGGCGGAAAGCACGGCCTCTATCCCGGTTGGGCGCTACGGCCGGCCTGAGGAATATGGCGACGCAGTTGCTTTTCTCGCCAGCCCACGCGCATCCTATATCACCGGCTCCGTCATTCGCATCGACGGCGGCCTCATCCAGAGCATATGAGGTGCAATGATGTCTCTCGATCCAGCGGCCATCGAAATCCTGAAGGGCGTCTCCACCGCGACGTTGACGACCGTGCTTCTGAAAAAGGGGCTCAGGAATATCTGGATGCGCGGCACCAAGCCGTTGAAGCCTGGTCAGGAACGGGTGGTCGGTCCCGCCTTCACGTTGCGTTTCGTGCCGGCGCGTGAGGATCTGGCAACGCCCGAAAGCTGGGCTTCGCCGATTTCCACGCGCGCGGCAATCGAGGACATGCCGGAGGGCTGTATTGCCGTTGTCGATGCGATGGGCGTGCAGGATGCCGGTATATTCGGCGATATCCTCTGTGCCCGGATGATGAAGCGTAAGGTGGCCGCCTTGATCAGTGATGGTGTCGTGCGTGATCTCGAAGGCGTACTTGGTAGCGGCTTGCCTGTCTGGTGCGACGGCATGGCCGCGCCGCCTTCCGTCGCCGGGCTGACCTTCGTCGGCTGGCAGCAGCCGATCGCCTGCGGCGGTGTCGCGGTTTTCCCCGGCGATATCGTCGTCGCCGACAAGGATGGCGCCGTGCTCATCCCGACCGCCCTGCTCGATGCCGTGCTTGCCGAAGCGCCGGAGCAGGAGCGCATGGAAGGCTGGATCATGACCGAAATCGACCGGGGCGTACCGCTTCCCGGTCTCTATCCCATGAATGCGGAAACGAAGGCGCGCTATCAGGCGTGGAAGGATGCACAATGAGCTTCGGAATTGACGCGAAGGGCGTCTATGCAATCGCAACCACGCCATTCCTGCCTGATGGTACCTTGGACACGCCATCGATCGACCGGCTGACCGATTTCTATCAGGATAGCGGCGTCACCGGCATGACGATCCTCGGCATCATGGGCGAAGCGCCGAAGCTGGAGCCTGCGGAATCGCGGGCGATCATCCGCCAGGTCGTCGGCCGCTCAAAGGTGCCCGTTGTCGTCGGTGTCTCTGCACCCGGCTTAGCGGCGATGCGCTCGCTCGCCCGCGATGCGATGGACATGGGGGCTGCCGGCGTCATGATCGCGCCGACGCCGGCGCTGCGCACCGACGAGCAGATCGTTCAGTATTTCGCGCAGGCCGTCGAGGCAGTCGGCACGGATGTTCCCTTCGTGCTGCAGGATTATCCGCTGACGCTGACGGTCGTCATGTCGGCCAGCGTCATTGCCAAGATCATCTCCGATCATCCTTCCTGCGTCATGCTCAAGCATGAGGACTGGCCGGGGCTGGAGAAGATTTCGAAGCTGCGCGCCATGCAGAAAGCCGGCGATTTGCGTCCCTTCTCGATCCTTTGCGGCAATGGCGGCATGTTCCTCGATTTCGAACCGGAGCGCGGCGCAGACGGCGCCATGACCGGCTACGGTTTCCCCGACATGCTGGTCGAGTTGGTCGGCCTCTTCGCTGCCGGCAAACGCGACAAAGCGCATAATCTCTTCGACGCGCATCTGCCGCTGATCCGTTATGAGCAGCAGCTCGGCGTCGGTCTCGCCGTCCGCAAGCATGTTCTCATGCGCCGGGGTGTCATCACCTCGGATGCGCAGCGCAAACCAGGAAGCGCACTCAGCGCCACGGCGCGCGCCGAGGTCGATTATCTGCTGCGCCGTCTCGCGCGGCATGATCCGCGCGCACCCGTCTGACGAACATGGCTCCTCGCGGTCGAGCGGAGAGCCATTCGTGTTCAGAATGCGGGGTCGGTTTCCGTTCCGAGCAGTGCGGCAATGATGTTGTCTGCCGTCTGAAGCCCTGTCCGCTCGACAGCCGCAACCGTCTGTGAAGCGATGTGCGGCGTCAGGATGACGTTAGGCGCTTTCAGCAGCGGATTTTCCGGATTGATCGGCTCTTCCGAGAACGCGTCGAAAGCAGCGCCCGCAAGTTTGCCGGAATGCAGTGCTGCGGCAACGGCTGCCTCATCCACCAATGCGCCGCGGGCAGTATTGATAAGCAGCGCGCCGGCTTTCATCCGGCCGATCGCTGTTGCGTCGATGAGGCCCGATGTTTCCGGCGTTGCGGGGCAATGGAGACTGACGATATCGGCCGTTTGCAGGAACTCCTCGAAGGCAACAGCAGTGACGGGAAGCCCTTCCGTTCGCGGTGTGCCGCCCGGCCTTGCGGCGATCACCTTCATGCCCAGCGCATGGGCCATTGTCGCAAGCCGTCCGCCGATAAGGCCGACGCCAATGATGCCGAGTGTTCTGCTCGCAAGTTCGCGGCCCTGATATCCGCCGCGATCCCAATGGCCGCTCCGCATGCGATCGGTCAGCCGGGGTAAGTCGCGGCCCAGAGCCATGATCATCGAGAGCGCCAGTTCCGCGACCGCACCGGCGCCGGCCTCCCCGGCGGTGGTGACGGCGACACCGGCATCGCGGGCGGCTTGCAGGTCGACGCTGTCGACGCCGGCGCCGTGCTTGGCGATGATCTTTAGAGACGTCGCCGCTTCGATGAGTCGGCGCGTGATCGGCGGATTGCCGCGCAGCAGGATTGCGTGGATTGGTCCCTTGCTGACGGCTTCGAGCAGAGCCTGCTCGTCCGGCGCCGCATTGGTGAAATCAAGTGAGATGCCAGCCAGTTCCAATCTTTCGCAAGCAGGCTTCGCCAGCGCATTACTCGTTACGAGCACGCGGTATTCTTCTTGGCTCATATGCACTTTCCCTGAGAGTCAGATGCCGCAAACATATTGCGTTGCGTTGCTTGCCGGAAGTCCGGAAAGCATGGTTTGCGGGCAAGGGGCTCCGAAGGGTGACGCTAATATCAATCCAGCCCTATCGAATGCTCCCTCAGCAGGGCCAGAAATTCGGCTTGAAGGGCTGTCGGCAGCCAGTGACGGCGCAATGTAACGCCGACGGGGCGACGGGAATCCGGCAGCGGATGATCGATCACGGAGAGGAAACCTGCCTCCAGCTCATAACGGATCTGATGGCGGGAGAGCAGGGCAAGGTGATTGGATTTCAGGAGCAGGCCTCTGATCGCGTTGAGCGAGCCGGTTTCGACGCTCTGGCGTACAGGTTTGCCCGCGGGAAAGGTTGCAGCCATGGCGTTGAAGGTCTCACGCGAAGGCGTGTCGCGCCGGGCGACGATCCAGGGGTAGTCTGCGAGATCGTCCGGCGCGATCTCTCGATGCCGTTTCAGCGGATGGTCGACACGTCCGACAATGCTAAGCTCGAAATCGAAGAGCGGCTCCTGATGCACGGTTTTGGAGACAAGATTCCTGCGCAGTGCACCGACGAGGATATCGATACGGCCACGCTCGAGATTGTCGACCAGCACTTCATAGCTGCCTTCCATGATTTCGAAGCGCGCATGCGGATAGCGGCTGGCGAGAACGGCGATCACGTCGGGTACGAGGAACGTGCGCGTCAGCGGGAGGGTGCCGATCGAAATACGACCGGCATAGTGGTTGCGAGCCTCCAAGAGTTCGTCGCGCAGGCTTTCGAATTCGGAAAGTGCCAGGCCGAACCAGCGGGCGGCGGAAAGACCCATGGTGGTCAGACGAACATTCCTGCCGGAATTTTCGAAGAGGGAAATGCCCATCATGGCTTCGGCTTCGCGGGCGGCGCGCTGTACAGCTGGTTCTGATAGTGACAGCATTCGGGCTGCGGCGCTGAAGCTGCTATGCTCGGCAAAACCCGTGATGGCATGAAGGTGCGGCCACGTCAGACGCGTCTCGATGACGCCGATTGCCGCTTTTGCTATCGGCGCGCAGGCTTGGCGGATGAGATCACAGAGGCGGCCGAACCGCTTCAGGGCGATTTTCCCTTCCGCCGTCAACGCCATGGTATCACGTTCGATAAGAGTTGCGTTCAGCAACTTCTCCAGTCGCCGAAGGGCCTGCGAGGCTGCCGGCTGGGTGATGCCGAGGGTGGTTGCGGCCGAGGTCAGCGAGCCGGTCTCGGCGCAGGCGACGAATAGCCTGATATGGCGCAGATTTGGGTGGATTGGCGTCGGCATGGCTCTTCCTGAAAGCCCGCTGCCGGGCCGCATCAGGGTAGCGCGATAGGTGTTTCGACGGAACGGTGTTTGTTCATCCAGTCTGTTGCCACCTGAATGCCGCCGAGCGGGAAGATGTGTAACTGGCTGATGAGGCTTCCAGGCCTTCTTGTCTTGTGATCGGCAAGGGCAGCGATGAGTTCCGTTGGCTCATAGGGGAGCAGCAGCTTGGTTATGTCCATGGCGCGCTTTTGCAGCACCTTCATGGATGGACCGATGCCGCAGGAGATCGCATATTTTAGCAACGTTTGCAGCTTTGCCGGGCCTGCGATGCCGACATGGATGGGCATTGTGACACCGGCCTCCTGAATGCGCTCCGCCCAGTCAATGACAGGTTGGGCGTCGAAGGTGAACTGGGTGGTGAGCGCGAGTTTCGCATTGGTTCGCGAGGCAAAATCCTGTTTCCAGAGCAGTGCCCGATCGGCAAGGGCAGTCGATCCATCGGGATCGACATCGCGGCTGCCCTCCGGATGCCCGGCGAAATGCAGATCGGTGAAGCCATGATGATCGAAAAGGCCGGTCTCGATCAATTGCATCGAGCTGTGAAAATCGCCTATGGGCCTTACCCTGCCGCCACCAAGCAGCAGCGCCTGACGGACATCGGCTTCGCTACGGTAGCGTTCGAGCCAGTCTGCCAGCGTGCGGCGATCCGGAACGCTGCGAGCCGGGATATGCGGCATGACCGGAAACCCCTGCGCATTCAGCCGCCGTGCCGTCGCCACCATGTCCTCGATCGGGGTGCCGTCGATGTGAGCGATATAGACACGTGTCCCGGTGGGCAGAAGCGCGCGGAAATCATCGATCTTGGCGGCCGTGCGCGGTATGACCTCGATCGTCCAATCCTCAATCATATCTGCGAATTCGGGCTCGGGATTGTCCTCCCTCGACTTGCCTGTGAAATTTAACAACGCCATTCCGTCGCTCCCTTTTGGCACTCCTCCATGCCTGTAAAATGTATACATCGAAAAGAAGAATTCAATCAAAATGAGTCACTTTCCGACGTAAAATGCTGAAATCTGGAGGATGCTTAAATAACCGGTATGCATTTCGGTTGCTGAGAGATGTTGAACTGCTTGAAATCAGCCTGCACGTGAAAATTCTTGGCCGGCTACCGCTGAGGGTTTTGGCGGGCGTTCCTTCAGTTCGCCTCCGCGTGATCTGTAACCTCAGCTTATGACCCGTCAGAAGAACGAAATTGCCTGCTCCCGACGACATTCCTAGTGTTTTAAACGACAAGCGAACATGGAGGCGTTCGCCCCCCATGTGGAGGATCATCATGAGATTTTTGAAGGTCGGCGAGGCCGCTGCCGGGGGATCGGCGCATGACTGAACCCTGCTTCGACGTTGCCCATCTCGGGCATGTGGAACTCTACAGCGACCGTTTCGAGGAAAGCCTCGATTTCTTCACACGGGTTTATGGGCTGACGCCCAGCCTGATCGAGGATGGCGTCGCCTATCTGCGCGCCTTCGACGACTACGAATTCCATACGTTGAAGCTCGTGCGCCACTACACGACCGGTGTCGGCCATGTCGGCTATCGCACCTCGTCTCCGGAAGCGCTGGAGCGGCGGGTGAAGGTGATCGAGGAGATGGGCTGCGGTATCGGCTGGGTGGAAGGCGATGTCGGACATGGGCGTGCCTATCGTTTCACCGATCCGGATGGCCATATTTTCGAGCTATATTACGATACGCACGTCTATGAAGCGCCCGAGGGCGAGCGTCCGGCGCTGAAGAATATCGCGCAGCGCTACCACGGCCGCGGCGCCTGCCCGCGCCGGCTCGATCACCTCAATCTGCTCGCAAGCGATGTGCGGGCTATCAGAGATTTCATGATCAAAGCACTCGGCAGCCGGGTGACGGAGCAGATCCTGCTCGACAATGGAAGGCTTGGCGGCTGCTGGTTCACGGTCAACAACAAGACCTACGACATCGCCTATTCCGAGGATCATACCGGTGCGAAGGGGCGCTTCCACCACGTCACCTATGCCGTCGACCAGCGTGAGGACATTCTGCGCGCGGCCGATATCTTCCTCGAGAATGGCGTCCATATCGAAACCGGGCCGCACAAGCACGCGATCCAGGGCACCTTCTTCCTCTATGTCTGGGAACCCTCGGGCAATCGCGTCGAGCTCGCTAATGCCGGGGCGCGGCTGATCCTGAGGCCCGATTGGCTGACCGTCACCTGGACGGAGACGGAGCGCAGGAAGGGCCAGGCCTGGGGCCTGAAGACGATCGAGACATTTCACACGCATGGTACGCCCCCCGTGGCGAGGAAGGACTAGTTCATGGCAAAGACGGCCTTGGTCATCAGCGCCCATTCGGCAGATTTCGTCTGGCGCTGCGGCGGCGCGATCGCGCTGCATCAGGAAAAGGGTTACGAGGTCACCGTTCTCTGCCTGTCCTATGGCGAGCGCGGGGAGAGCGCCAAGCTCTGGAAGAATGCCGGGATGACGCTGGAGAAGGTGAAGGCCGCGCGGCGCGTCGAGGCCGAAAATGCTGCCAAGGCACTTGGAGCGCACGACATCCAGTTCTTCGATCTCGGCGATTATCCGCTGGCCGTGGATCAGGAGGCAAAATTCCGGCTGGTCGATGTGATCCGCGCCGTGCAGCCGGAATTCATGCTCAGCCATTCCAAATGGGATCCCTATAATACCGACCATATGTATGCGACGCAGGTGGCGCTCGAAGCACGAATGATTGCGCAGGCATGGGGTCATAATCCCGGCGAGAAGATCCTGGGTGCGCCGCAGCTCTATCTGTTCGAGCCGCACCAGACCGAACAGATGGAATGGAAGCCTGACGTCTTCCTCGATATCTCGCCCGTCTGGGAGAAGAAGTGGGCGGCAATCCAGTGCATGGAGGGGCAGGAACACCTCTGGCATTATTACAAGAACGTCGCCGAAAATCGCGGCAACCACTTCATGCGCAATTCCGGCGGGCAGTCCGGAGGCCGCAAGTCGACACATGCGGAGGGTTTCCAGTCCGTCTTCCCGCGCACTGTGGATGAACTCTGATGGGCGTCGTCGTTCAAAACATCGCACGGGCGGAGCAGTCCGTCATCGATCGCCTCGCTGCCTGCGGAGTGGCGACCGTGCATGAGGCGCAAGGTCGCAAGGGCCTGCTTGCGAGCTACATGCGGCCGATCTATCCGGGCGCGAGGATTGCGGCCAGCGCCGTCACCATTTCTGCCCCTCCGGGTGACAACTGGATGCTGCATGTGGCGATCGAGCAGACCAAGGCAGGCGATATCCTGCTGCTTGCGCCAACCAGTCCCTGCGAGGACGGTTATTTCGGTGATCTACTGGCGGCGTCTGCCATGGCGCGGGGCTGCCGCGGGCTCGTCATCGATGCCGGCGTGCGCGACGTCGCCGATCTCAAGGCAATGAATTTTCCTGTCTGGTCGAAGGCGATCTTCGCGCAGGGCACCGTCAAGGAAACGCTGGGATCGGTCAATATTCCCGTCGTCTGTGCCGGTGCACTGGTCAATCCGGGCGACGTTGTCGTTGCTGATGATGATGGGGTCTGTGTCGTGCGCCGGGAAGAGGCGGCCGAGGTCGCCGGCAAGGCCGAACAGCGCGTTGCGGCGGAGGAAGACAAGCGCCGGCGGCTTGCTGCAGGGGAACTCGGGCTCGACATCTACAAGATGCGCGAGCGGCTCGCTGAGAAGGGGCTGAAATATGTCTGACACCATTCCGCAACAGGGCGTACGCTGCATGTGGATGCGCGGCGGCACGTCTAAGGGCGGCTATTTCCTGGCGGAGGATCTGCCCGAAGATCGCGATGGCTTTCTCCTTCGCGTCATGGGGTCGCCCGATCCGCGGCAGATCGATGGCATGGGAGGCGCGGACCCGCTGACCTCAAAGGTGGCCGTCGTGAAGCGCTCGGAACGACCCGGCGTCGATATCGACTATCTCTTCCTGCAGGTCTTCGTTGATGAGCCAATCGTCACCGATGCGCAGAACTGTGGCAATATCCTTGCCGGTGTCGGGCCTTTTGCCATCGAGCGCGGCCTGATCGAGGCCGAGGACGGGCAGACGGACGTTCGCATCTTCATGGAGAATACCGGGCAGGTGGCCACCGCGAAGATCGCCACACCGGATCGTCGCGTGACCTATGCGGGCGACGCCCGTATCGACGGCGTGCCGGGCACGGCAGCCGCTGTGCCGATTACCTTCGCAGATACGGCGGGTTCGAGTTGCGGCGCGCTGCTGCCGACCGGCCGTGCGGTCGATGTCATAGAGGGCATCGCTTGCATGCTGATCGACAACGGCATGCCTTGCGTCGTCATGCTGGCCAGCGATCTCGGCATCGAGGGGACGGAGATGCCTGACGAACTCGAAGCCGATCTGGAGCTACGGGCGAAGCTTGAGGCGATCCGGCTGAAGGCGGGGCCGATGATGAATCTCGGCGACGTCGCGAAGAAATCGGTGCCGAAGATGACGATGGTTTCGCGGCCAAGAGCCGGTGGCGCGATTTCGACGCGTACCTTCATTCCGCATCGTTGCCATGATGCGATCGGCGTGCTCGGTGCCGTCAGTGTGGCGACGGCCTGCCTGCTGCCGGAAGGGCCGGCGGCAGAGCTCGCCATCGTGCCCGATGGTGACGAAAAGCTGCTCTCGGTCGAACATCCGACCGGCGAGATGAGCGTGATCGCAACTGTCAGGGTTGGTGTCGTGACCGATGCCGCCGTGCTGCGCACCGCTCGCAAGCTCTTCGATGGATATGTCTTTGCATAAGCGTTCCTGTGCTTCGAACGCAGCGCACCTTTGTAAGTGGAGGCTGACGTGAAGATCGGGTTTCTAGGATACGGCGAAGCGGCGAGGGCCTTTCATGAAGGGCTCAGCCGGCCGGGCCTGAGCTTCATTGCCTATGACATCTTGCTTGCCTCAGACGGCGGCACGGTGCGGGAGGCAATGCATGCCCGCGGTGCTGAGATTTCCGAGACCGTTGCGGGACTTTCTGATGCAGACTGGGTGTTCAGCGCCGTCACCGCCGATCAGAGCCTGCTTGCCGTTGAACCGCTTCTGCCGCATCTGCGTCAGGGGCAGGTGGTGATCGATATCAATTCCGTCTCTCCAGGGCGAAAGCGGGAGACGGCTGCCGCCGTGGAAGCGGCTGGCGGCGATTATCTCGATATGGCCGTCATGGCGCCGGTTCATCCGCGCAGGCATCAGACGCCGGTGCTGCTTGCCGGTGCGCCGGCCGAAAGGTTATTGCCGGAATTTCTTCGCCTCGGTTTCTCCGCCGAGATTGCGGGTATGGCGCCCGGTGCCGCGACAGCGATCAAGATGGTGCGTTCCCTTTTTGTGAAAGGGCTGGAGGCAATCACCGTCGAGGCCTTGCTCGCGGCAAAGGCGTCCGGCTGCTATGAGGAAATCCTCTCCTCGCTTTCGGGTTCTTTCCCCGGCCTCAACTGGCCGCAATTTGCTGAATATCAGATGGAGCGCGCGACGCGGCACGGCCGGCGACGGGCGGCCGAGATGCGGGAGAGTGCCGCAACGCTGGATGCGCTCGGGCTTCGCGGCGGCTTGGCGGCGGAGATCGCCGAGGTGCAGGAGCGCATGGGCGCCTGCGGCGTTGAGCAGGCAAATGGATTGGAAGAAACAGTCGGACGCGTGCTGGAGATACGGCTGAAACCGCAGAAGAGTTGAGCAAGCAAGGATCCGTCGCGGCCTGGATGAGTGGGCCGTGGCTTACAGGCGACCGTCCCTCTCGTTCCGGTCGTTCCCTCTCTTGCTTCGTCGGCCCCTCATCGCCCCTCTCCGGCGCGCTCCTCCCGCTGGTGGCGGAACCGAAATCTATGTCCTTGGTGTCATCGGATCGCTGATGCGTCCGGCCTGGAATGTCGCAGGCAGTGGCGTCAGCTCGATCTTTGCCACGATGCCTGCCTTGTTGAAGGGATCGCCTTCCGCAAAGGCTTTCGCCTCAGTGATACCGGGTGTTTCCAATATGCCGAAATTGCCGACCAAGGCTCCGCTCTCGTCCTGCAGCGCAGAGCCGATCAGCACCGTCGCAAGGCCTTCGCCGCCTGACTGCACCCAGGCGCGATGGGCCGGCCGGTGCAGGTCGCGGGCAGTCTCCTGCCCGGCATGATGCAGGCAGCGCATGAGGAAGAAGGCGGGCATCAGGCGGCGTTTTCGAGAACGACCATGCCGGCGCCGGTCATGGAGGCCGGGGCATGGTAGTGCTTGTGGATGAGGTTCACCCGCTCGTTCATGGCGGCGCGCATGACCAGCCACATGATGAGTTCGGCGCCCTCGGAGCCAAACTGCTCCACATAATCCTCACGGCTCATGGCGCGGTAGGGCTCCGGATTGGCGGCAATGCCATCCAGCCAGGCGCGATCGGCTGTCTGGTTGATGAAGCCGGCGCGGGCGCCCTGAAGCTGGTGCGAGAGGCCGCCGGTGCCGAGGATGACGACGCGCTCGTTCCCCGGCCAGCTTTCAATCGCCTCGCGCAGTACCTTGCCCATTTCCCAGCAGCGCTGCGGTGTGGGGATGGGATACTGGATCGTATTCACCCAGATCGGCAGAACCTTGACCGGCCAGCGCTCAGGCCGGCCGAAGAAGAGTTCCATCGGCACCTGCAGGCCGTGATCGACCTCAATTTCGCGGCAGACCAGAGGATCGAAATGGCGTTCGACCAGTCTATCGACGAAGTGCCAGGAGAAATCGACGGCACCTTCGAAGGCTGGAATGGGCCTCGGTCCCCAGCCTTCATCGACCGGCTGATAAGTTTCCGCCACGCCGACGGCGAAGGTCGGCACGCGGTCGAGGAAGAAGCTGTTGCCATGATCGTTGAAGACGACGACGGCGATATCGGGCCGCACCTCACGCACCCACTGCTTGCCGGCTTCGTAGCCATCGAAGAAAGGCTTCCAGTCCGGCGTGTCGCGCAGGCCCTTGTCGAGGGCTGCGCCGATCGAGGGGACGTGGCTCGTTCCGAGACCGCCGATGATCTTAGCCATTTTTCTTCTTCCCCAGTCTTTCGTAGAGAAAACCCTCATGTGACATGCCGGCCTGCGCCGCACCGATCTCAGTGATCGGCGTCGGGTCGACAGCGGCGATCTTGAGGATGAAGAACAGGTTGCCGCCGAGGCGCACCATCTCGTGCCAATTACGGCTCTTGACTGCAGCCTTCTCCTCATCGCTCAGGCCGAACCGAGCAAGATAGGTGTCCTCATCCGCCTTGAAGGCTTCGCGGTTCTCCGGCTGGCCGAGCGCCATCGCCATCTTGTTGAGCCGGTAGCCGCGGATCGAGCCGGCCCGGTCGAAGAGTGGCGTATCGGGAATGGTCGCTGTCTTCTCAGGCATCAATTCCTCCAAATCTACGGGTCAGCCAATCGATGATCGCGGCAGTCACTTCAGCCGGGCGCTCCACAGGGGCGAAATGGCCGGCATCTTCGATGATGACCAGTTCCGTATCCGGCGCCGCATCGGCAATTTCCTGATGCTGGACGATCGGGCTCCAGCCATCGTGGCGCGCGGCGACAAGCAGGATGGGACAGCCGAGCTCGGCCATATAGGCGCTGGCATTCGGCCGGTTGATCAGCGCACGGATCTGCCGCTCATGCACATCGGGGCCGGCCCGCAGCACCATGGCGCGCAGATTGCCGACCAGGTCCGCATCCGTAAGGCGGGCGGGATTGAGCATAGGCGGCAGCCACTGGTCAGCCAGTTCTTCCATGCTGTGATGACCGAGATCGATCATCTGCTGGCGCCTGATTTCCTCGCCATCGCGTTTCGGGTGGTGGCCGGTATTGGCGAGCACCAGCCCGCTGACGCGATTCGGTGCGATGCGCGCCATTTCCATCGCGACGCGCCCACCCATGGAATGGCCGACAACAATAAGGTCACCTTCGGTGGCCGCGAGAACGCTCTCCGCCATGCCTGATATCGAAGAACTGTGGGACACATCGGCCGCATGCACAGGCATACGGTGCGTGACAACTCCGGCAAGCGGTGCCCAGACGATGCTGTCGGACACGAGCCCTGGAATGAGCGCGAGCGTTGTCATCGATTTTCCTCCTGCAAAACAGACACCATAAATGTATACATTATGTCAAGTGATTGGCGAATTTAGTTCGATAATCGCCATTTTTTGAGGAAAGGCAGCGCTATTATGCATACAGATCCATGCTAAGGTATTGGCTTCGGGATGGGGTTTTGTATGCGTTCGCGCTGTTGTATACATTCTAGCCGGGATTGGAGGCGCCGATGAAGCAGAGTGAAGCCGCAACGCATGGTCGTCGCGCCGTTATCGAGTTGCGGGAAAAGATTTTGAGCGGCGAATTGCAGGGGGGCACGCGGCTGTTCGAAGTGCCATTGGCGGAGGCGCTGGATATTTCGCGCACGCCGGTGCGCGAGGCGATGTCGCGGCTGACGGAGGAGGGGCTTCTGGATCGCCTGCCGAATGGTGGCTTCGTGGTTCGCCGTTTCGGCTTTGCCGACGTGGTCGATTCCATCGAGGTGCGCGGCGTCATGGAGGGCATGGCAGCAAGGCTCGCTGCAGAGCGCGGTGCCGCGCCCGAAGCGCTCGACGAGATCAAGCATACGGTGATCAAGCTCGACGCCTGTTTCGGCGAGCAACTCGACGATGTCGATTTCGACGCCTATTCCGACCTGAATGAGAAATTTCATCACCAGCTTGCGGCACTCGCCGGCAGCGAGATCATCCGCCGCGAGGTGGAACGGGCGAGTTCGCTGCCCTTTGCCTCACCCTCCGCCTTCCTGCCCGACAAGGCTGACATTGCTACCTTCCGCCGTTCGCTCCGATCCGCGCAGGACCAGCACAGGGCGCTCGTCAGCGCGATCGAAGCACGCGAAGGCAGTCGCGCGGAAGCGATCGCCAGGGAGCATGCGCGCACGGCGCGACGTAATCTTGAATACATTCTGGCGGAGGATCCAACCCTGATCGAGCAGATCAGGGGGCTTGCGCTCATTCACCGGTAGTCGGGTAAATCCAGCTTCGAGAGGGCGGTCTGGGGCCGCCCTTTTGCGTTTCTGCCGCATCGAATACCGTGCTGTCAGAAGAAAATAGGCTTGCAATCTGATCGCATTGGGCATTTCATGTATACATTATCGCATGTCAATGGGAGGACATCAGGTGGCGAGATCGAACCTATCCGAAGTTTTGAAGTCGGCCGGCAATACGGTGGAGCTGCTGCGCAACTCCAAGGTCGGCATGTATGTATACCCGGTCGTGGCGGCCGAGTTCTCCAACTGGCGTTCGGAGCAGGCCGCGTGGCGCAACTCCGCCGTCCTCTTCGACCAGTCGCACCATATGGACGAGTTGACAGTCGAAGGCCCCGATGCGGAGACGTTCCTGGCCTATCACGGCATCAACTCCTTCTCGAATTTCGATACGAACCGTGCCAAGCATTTCGTGCCGGTCACGCCGGCCGGTCATGTGATTGGCGACCAGATCATCTTCCGCGAACGCGAGGACAAGTTCATCCTCGTCGGCCGCTCGCCGACTTCCAACTGGCTGATGTTCTGTGCAGCATACGGCAAGTGGAATGTGCGCCTGAAATATGATCCGCGCTCGCCTTCGCGACCGGAAGGCGAACGTGTGCTACGTACGCATTACCGCTACCAGATCCAGGGACCGGATGCTCCCAAGATATTCGAGAGGATGAATGGTGGGCCGATCCCTGACATCAAGTTCTTCCATGTCGACAAGATCAAGCTCGGCTCGAAGACGGTGAATGCGCTGCGCCACGGCATGTCCGGTGCGCCGGGCCTGGAAATCTGGGGTCCTTACGAAGACAAGGCCTATATCCAGTCGGTGATCCTGGAATCGGCAAAGGCGGCGGGCGTCGATCTCGTGCGTTGCGGCAGCCGTGCCTACTCTACCAACACGCTGGAATCCGGTTGGATCCCGTCGCCGCTGCCGGGCATCTATACGGGTGATGGCATGCTGGCAGCCTATCGCGACTGGCTCGGCGCCGACAGCTATGAGGCGACGGGTGCGATCGGTGGCAGTTTCGTTTCCAGCAATATCGAGGACTATTACGTCACTCCGTTCGAGCTCGGCTACGACTTCTACATCGGCTGGAAGAAGGACGACTTCATCGGTAAATCCGCACTTGAAAAACTGAAGGGCCAGACGAGCCGCAAGAAGGTGACCTTCGAATGGAATGCCGAAGATGTCGTCAACGTCATCGCCTCGGCTTTCCGTCCGGGTGAGGATCATTTCAAGTGGATCGATTTCCCGCAGCCGAACTATGCCTCGACTAGTGCCGACAAGATCATGCGCGACGGCAAGATGGTCGGCATGTCGATGTTCAACGGCTACAGTTACAATGAGCGCTGCATGCTCTCGCTCGGCATCGTCGATGCCGATGTCGAGGTTGGCGACGTGCTGACCCTCGTCTGGGGCGAACCCGATGGCGGCTCCGGCAAGACCTCGGTCGAACCGCACAAGCAGGCGGAAATCCGTGTGCGCGTGTCGCCCACGCCCTATTCCCGTGAAGCTCGCGAGAATTACGCCGACAGCTGGCGTAGCAAGAAGAGCTGAGGTTCGACACCACCATCCACGGTGTTCACGACGGCGCTCGGGAGGGCGCCGTTTTTTATGGTTTCCTCCGGTCGCCCTGCCTCTAGCCGTCCACGCGTGGCGGCGCTAAAAACAGCCACACTTCCCAATGGGCGATCACTCCGATGTCACAATGACAAAGCAGATATGCCCTCTGAAAATCGAATCGAACAAGGATGACAGCAGTGGCACAGGCCCAGCCGCATGAGCGAATTCAGTATGTCGTCGAGGGTGGGCACCGTCTTGCCGGCGAGATCCAACCGAGCGGCAACAAGAACGCCGCCCTGCCGATCATTGCTGCCTCCTTGCTGACCGACAAGCTGGTACATCTGACCAATGTGCCGCGTATCCGTGATGTCGAAGCACTTGTCGAACTGATCCAGTCCGTCGGCGCCAAGGCACGCTGGCTCGGTCGCAACGAACTCGAAATCGAGGCGAGCGATCTCAAGCCGGCCGATCTCGATCCCGGCCTTTGCGCCCGCATCCGCGCATCCATCCTGCTGGCCGGCCCGATGTTGGCGCGCTGCGGCGAAATCACGCTGCCGCCGCCGGGCGGCGACGTTATCGGCCGCCGCCGCGTCGACACGCACTTTTTGGCGCTCGAACAGCTCGGGGCCGAGATCAACGTCAATGGCTCCTACAATTTCCGCGCCGAGCGGTTACGGGGCGCTGACGTGTTCCTCGACGAACCCTCCGTCACGGCGACGGAAAATGCGCTCTGTGCGGCTGTTGCGGCCGAAGGCAAGACGATCCTGCGCAATTGCGCATCCGAGCCGCATGTCCAGGATCTCGCGCATTTCCTCATCGCCATGGGTGCGAAGATCGATGGCATTGGCACCAATACGATGACCATTTATGGCGGCCAACCGCTTGGTGGCGCGGTGCATCGGATCGGTCCCGACCATAACGAGATCGGCTCGCTGATCGGCCTTGCTGCCGTCACGGGTTCCGAGATCATCATCCGTCGGGCGGGCGTCGAGCATCTGCGCTCGACGCTGATGACCTTCGAGCGTCTTGGCATTCGCTGCCGCATCGAGGGCGACGATCTCGTGGTGCCGGCGGGGCAGGAGATGAAAATCCAGCCGGATTTCGGCGGCCATATTCCGAAGATCGAAGACCAGCCTTGGCCGGCTTTCCCGGCCGATACGATGTCGATTGCCATCGTCACTGCCTCACAATGCGAAGGCGTGGTGCTGATGTTCGAGAAGATGTTCGAAAGCAGGATGTTCTTCGTCGACAAGCTGATCGCCATGGGCGCGCGCATCGTGCTCTGCGATCCGCATCGCGCGATCGTCGCCGGTCCTTCTAAGCTGCGGGCCGCGCAGGTGGAAAGCCCTGATATCCGCGCCGGCATGGCGATGCTGATCGCCGCCATGTGCGCCGAGGGCACCAGCGTCATCAACAATGCCCAGCAGATCGAACGCGGCTATGAGCGGATCGAGGAACGCCTGAACGCGCTCGGTGCGCGGATCACCCGCGTGCCGCCGCGTGAAGCTTAATCCTCAAACGCCCAGGTGAGCGTCCAGGGTTTCGGGTGAGGCGAGAAGCGCTTCGGAGGTGTTGCGGTAGGTGACCGCGCCTCGTTCGAGAACGATGACCTCGTCCGTCAGCGGCAGTACCTTGCGGGCCTTCTGCTCGACGATGATCGCCGACATGCCTTCGCCGGTGACGATGCGGCGCAGGGCTGCCAGAAGCTCGTCGACGATGATCGGGGCGAGGCCTTCCAGCGGCTCGTCGAGCAGCAGAACCTTCGGATTGAGCATCAGCGCGCGGGCAATGGCGAGCATCTGCTGTTCGCCGCCGGAGAGTTGGTTACCAAGATTGCGGCGGCGTTCCCTAAGGCGCGGAAACATCTGATAGATGCGGCCGATATTCCAGGCGCCGGAGCGGGCACTGGCCGTCAGGTTCTCCTCTACCGTCAGCGAACGAAAGATGTTGCGCTCCTGCGGCACCCAACCGATGCCAAGCGGGGCGCGCTTCTCTGCCCGCAGCCGGGTGATATCGCGCTGCTGCAAGTGGATGGAGCCGGCATGGTGGGTGGTGACACCAATGATCGTATTGAGCAGCGTGGTCTTGCCGGCGCCGTTGCGGCCGAGCAATGCCAGCGAGCGGCCTTCCTCCAGCGTAAAATCGACCTTGGCGAGGATATGGGCCTCGCCATAACCGGCGACGAGGCGTTCGATCCGCAGCAGTTCGGCCATCAGGCGTCCTCCCCGAGATAGATGGCTTTGACCTGCGGATCTCTGGAGATTTCGGCGACAGTCCCCTCGGCGAAGAGCGCGCCGGCGGCGAGCACCGAGATGCGGTCTGCGAAGGAAAAGACGAGGTCCATGTCGTGTTCGATCAGCACGACCGTGACGTTGGCCGGCAGGTCGCGGACGATGCCGAGAACCTCATGGCGTTCCTCTTCGGGAACGCCGGCGGCGGGCTCGTCGAGCAGCAGGACCTTCGGCTGCATGGCAATCGCCAGCGCGATTTCCAGCAGGCGCTGCTTGCCATAGGGCAGGAGCGTTGTCGGCGTGCCCATGGCATCGATCAGGCGGAAACGCTCCAGCAAGCTGGCGGCTTCATCAGCCACTTCGCGGTCTGCCGAGAGCGGCCGCCAGGCGAAACGGCCATGGCCTTTGCGTTCGCTGATTGCCAGCATGACGGAGTCGAGAGGCGTGAAATCGCCGAAGAGCTGGTTGATCTGGAAGGTGCGGGAAAGACCCTTGCCGACGCGTCGATAGGAGGACAGGCCGGTAATGTCCTCGCCAGCGAGCAGGATCTCGCCGCTGTTCGGTGTCAGCACGCCGGTCAGCAGGTTGATGATCGTGGTCTTGCCGGCGCCGTTCGGGCCGATCAGCGCATGGCGGGCGCCCTGGCGGATCTGCAGCGAGACGTCGTTGGTGGCAATAAAGCCACCGAAGCGCTTGACGAGATGGCGGGTTTCCAGCGCAAGCGTCATTTGTTTTCCTCCGCGACGGTGTGCGGCACCTGCGTCTCGCGTTTACGTGCCGTGCCCGGCAGCAGGGTCTGCCAGCTTGTGAGACGCTCGCGGCCGACCAGAACGATGATGATGAGCACGAGGCCGATCCAGAACATCCAGTATTGCGGGGTGATGACCGAGAGCCAGTTGCGCAGGATGGAGAAGAGGACCGCGCCGAAGACGCCGCCATAGAGATAACCGACGCCGCCGATGACCAGCACCAGCAGTACCTCGGCCGATCGGTGGAAGGCGAGCACGTCGGGCGAGACGAAGCTCGTCGTCTGCGTCAGCAGGGCTCCTGCGATGCCGGCGTAGGCAGCCGAGATCGTGTAGATCGCAACGATGCGGCGGGTGGGCGAGATGCCGAGCATGGAGGCACGACGCTCGTTGCGCTTGATCGCCTTCAGTGACAGACCGAAAGGCGAATTGACGATGCGGCGGGCGATGTAAGTCAGAACGACAAGCACGATCAGACAGTAGATATAGCCGGTGCGGCCCCAGAGATCGAATTCGAAATAGCCGAGGATCGGATTCAGCATCACACCGCTCAGACCGTCGGCGCCGCCGGTGAGCCAGGCTGCCTGATTGACGACTTCGGCAAGCAGCATGGCGACGCCGAAGGTGGTCATCAGGCGCGTCAGGTCGGAGCCTCGCAACACGAGGAAACTCGTCAGGAAGCCGAAGAGGCCGCTGACGACAGCAGCTGCCAGCAGGCCGACGATTGGTTCGCCGGAGACATGCACAGCGAAGAGACCGGCCGCATAGGCGCCGAGGCCGAAGAAGGCGGTATGGCCGAGCGAGACTATGCCGGCATAACCGAGGATCAGATCCAGCGAAATGGCAAAGAGTGCCAGGATGGCGATCTCCGTCAGGATCAGCATTTGTGACGGCAGGACGAAGATCGCGGCGATAGCGACCAGCCAGAGAGCAAATTCCCAGATCTGCCAGCGGCCGGCGCGCTTCAAGAGCTTTATGGCCTCCATAGAGGCGTTGTTGTATTCGCCGCTCATCGGCCGCCCTCCCGGGAAAAGAGGCCATGGGGCCGGAGGATCAGCACAAGGATCATGACGGCATAGATGATGAAGGCGCCGAGCTGCGGCACGTAATATTTGCCGGCGACATCGGCGATACCGAGCAGAAGTGCTGCGATGAAGGGGCCGGTGATGGATGAGGTACCACCGACGGTGACGACGATCATGAAATAAATGAGGTATTTCAGCGGAAAGTTCGGGTCGAGGCCGAGCAGTTCGGTGCCGAGCGCGCCGCCGAGACCTGCAAGGCCGGAGCCGAGCGCAAAGGTCAGCGCGAAGATGACGGAGACATTGATGCCCATGCCGCGCGCGACACGTCCATCATCCACGGCGGCGCGAAGCTGGCTGCCGAAGCGCGTGCGGGTGAGCGCCAGTTGCAGCGCGATCGTCAGCACCGCGCAGATGACGATGATGAAGAGCCGGTAGCGGCCAATATCGACACCCATGAAGCCGAAGCGGCCGCTGAGTTCGGGCGGCAGATTGATCAACTGCTGCTGGCCGCCCATGAAATAGTCAATCGCGGCAATCGACATGAAGACAAGGCCGATCGAAAACAGCACCTGATCGAGATGCGACGCCGAATAGAGGCGACGGTAGAGCAGACGTTCGAGCACCACGCCGACAAGCGCCGTAAGGATGAAGGCGGCCGGCAGGCACCAGTAGAAGGAAATGCCGTAGCGGTTCATCATGATGACGGTGATATAGCCGCCGGCCATGGCGAAGGCGCCGTGCGCCAGATTGACGAAATTCATCAGGCCCAGCGTGACCGACAATCCGCAGGCGAGAACAAAGAGAAGCATGCCGTAGGCGATGCCGTCGAACAGGATTGTCAGCATGAGACCTCACTGCATCCAGGCGGCGGAATTGCTTCCGCCGCCTGTTTCACAGGCTTACTTGGCAGCCGTATTCGGATCGTGGATCTTTGGATAAGTGGCGAACTCGACATTGTAGAGCTCGCCATTCTTTTCTTTGACCTCGCGCATGTAGATGTCCTGTACGATGTCGCGGGTTGCCGGATCGATGGTAACAGGGCCGCGTGGGCTGACGAATTCCATGCCCTTCATGGCGTCGACGAGCTTGGTTCCGTCCGTATCGCCGCCTGTCTTTTCGAGCGCGGCATAGGCGACATGCATGGCGTCATAACCGCCGACCGACATGAAGTTCGGGCGCATGTTCTTGTTGGTCTTGCGAATTTCGGCGACGAAGGCCTTGTTTTCCGGGCTGTCGTGATCGGTCGAATAGAAGTGTCCGGTAATCACGCCCTTGGCAGCCGGCCCCATGCCGTTCAAGAGGTCGTCATCGGTCACGTCGCCGGTGGCGATCAGCTTGATGCCAGCATCTGCGAGGCCGCGATCGACGAACTGCTTCATGAAGATTGCGCCGACGCCCGAAGGCACGAAGACGAAGAGGGCATCAGGCTTGGCATCGCGCACGCGCTGAAGGAAGGGTGCGAAATCCGGGTTCTGCAAGGGAACACGGAGCGCTTCGACGACCGTGCCGCCTTCCTTCTTGAACTGGTCGGTAAAGCCCTTTTCGATGTCGATGCCTGGACCGTAATCGGTCACCAGCGTGACGACCCGCTTCAGATTGTTCTGGACAGCCCAAGTGGCGACCGGAACGGCGGATTGCGGGCCGGCCATCGAGGTGCGCACGAAATAGGGCGACTGTTTCATGATGGCTGAGGTCGTGGCCGAAGTGATGATGGCCGGGACCTTGGCTTGATTCAGAACCGGGGCGACACCCATGGCAAGCGGCGTCAGGCCGAAGCCGACGAGCATCTTGACGCCGTCATTGACGACGAGTTCCTGGGCGATGCGGCGGGTCTGATCGGCGGTACCGGTATCGTCACGCAGGACAAGTTCGATCTTCTTGCCTGCAACCGTGTCGCCATTGATTGCCATGTATGCGCGAGCGCCGGCCTCGACCTGGCGTCCGGTTGAGGCGAAAGGACCCGTCATCGGCAGGATCACGCCGATCTTGACCGTTTCCTGTGCAAATGCAGGCGCGCCGGCAAGTGTGGCGAGCGCCGCGCCGGCTATCAATAGTCTTCTCGAAAACGAAATCATGTATACTCCTCCCATTGTTGCGCACCATACCTCTCTCCGGGAGATATGCCCGCGACCCGAACGTTTTCCCTCTCTCCTCCAGAGGAAAAAGCTGATGTCGCGAAATTGCTCAGCAACATCAATGTATACATAAAACTTGACATGGCACAAGCTGCCGCCATCAGTCAGCCCCGCCAATTGGGCTTGGCAAAACGGCCATGAAAGCTTCGGCCGACGGTGTTTCGCCCCTCCTGATTTTGCGTTTTGCCAAAGCAAATTTTCGATCGTCGTAACTCTGTCATATAGCTATGGCGAGAACGTGCTTTATCGAGCGGATTGAATAGGGAGCGTGCCATGATCGAAAACACTCAGCTCGACCGTATCAAGAACGAAATCGCCGATAGCTTCGACGAGGAGCTGGAAATGCAGATGGAGGAGGACCGGCTCGACGAGCTGGTTGCTGAAGGCATGTCCGGCCCGGCCGAGCAGACGCTCGACCGCAAGCTTTACTTCCGCGAGCTCTTCCGCCTGCAGCATGAGCTCGTTCGTCTTCAGGACTGGGTCCAGTACAAGAAGCTCAAGGTCGTCGTGCTTTTCGAAGGCCGCGACTCCGCCGGCAAGGGCGGCGCGATCAAGCGCGTGACCCAGCGCCTCAACCCGCGTGTCTGCCGCGTGGTCGCCCTTCCGGCGCCGACCGAGCGCGAACGGAACCAGTGGTATTTCCAGCGCTATGTTCCGCATTTGCCGACAGCGGGCGAAATGGTGCTCTTCGATCGCAGCTGGTACAACCGCGCCGGTGTCGAGCGTGTGATGGGCTTCTGCACGAAGGATGAGCTGGAAGAGTTCTTCCGTTCGGTGCCGGAATTCGAGCGCATGCTGGTGCGTTCCGGCATCATCCTCATCAAGTACTGGTTCTCGATTACCGACGAGGAGCAGGAATTCCGCTTCAACATGCGCATCCACGATCCGCTGAAGCAGTGGAAGCTTTCGCCGATGGACCTGCAGAGCCGCGTCCATTGGGAAGAATATACCAAGGCCAAGGAAGAGATGCTGGACCGCACGCATATCGACGAAGCGCCGTGGTGGATCGTCCAGGCGGTGGACAAGAAGCGGGCGCGCCTGAACTGCATCGCGCATATGCTGAGCCAGATTCCCTATGAAGAGGTCCCGAAGGAAGAGATCGTGCTTCCCGAGCGCGTGCGTCACGAAGACTACCAGCGTATCCCGGTTCCGCCGGAACTCTACGTCCCTGAAGCCTACTGATTTGTACGAGCCGCTGCCGGTTCTGCCGGCAGCGGCTTCTCAATGCGCCGACTGCTGCTTGGCTCGGGCGACGATCTGCGTCGGATTGACGAATTGCAGCGCGATGATGAGCCAGAAGAGCGTCGTTACCATATAGATCACCGCCATCGCATCGATCGACTGGCTGGCGCGTACGCCGGATGCGAAGACCGCGTAATAGAGCGAGACGACGAGCGTCTGCGTTTGCGGTCCGGCGATGAGGAAGGTCAGCTCGAACATCGCCAGCGTGCGTACCAGAACGAGTAGAAGTGCTGCCAGCATGCCGGGCAGCAGGAGCGGCAGCAGAATACGGATGAAGAGGCTGGTGGTGCCGGCGCCGAAGACACGGGCGGCTGCCTCGATGCGCGGATCGATCTGCTCGATGAAAGGGATCATGACGAGCACGACGAAGGGGAAAGACGGCACGAGATTGATCAGTACTACGCCCCAGAACGTGCCGCCGAGACCCAGCTGGTAAAGCACTGTGGCCAGCGGAATACCATAGGTCAGCGGTGGGATCAGCAGCGGCAGCAGGAAGAGCAGGATGATGGCGCGCTTGCCCGGAAAGTCGCGCCGCGCCAGCGCATAGGCGGTCATCACGCCGAGAATGCCGGAGATGAGGACGACGACGAAGGCCATCTCGAAGGTGACGATGACGACGCTGGAAAGCTGGAACTCATTCCAGGCGCTGAAGTACCAGCGATCCGTCCAGCCGCGTGGCAGCCATGTGCCGAGCCAGCGTGTGGCGAAGGAATTGACGATCACGGCTGCGATGACTGCAAGCAGATTGAGGACGAAGAGGGTGGCGAGCGCCCAGACGGCGATGCGCCAGATCTTCGAGGTAAGGCCCTGGTCACGGATCATGGCTCAGCCTTTCGTGCCGCCGGCAGGGCCGCGGTAGAAGAACGAACGTGCGCCGAGAATGGCGACGACAACGATGAGCTCGACGCCGCCCATGATCAGGGCGATCGCCGTGCCGTAGGAATGGTCATACTGCTCGAAAGCGGCCTGATAGGCGGCAATCGAGATGACCCGCGTCGGCCCTGCCGGAGCGCCAAGCAGGACGGCTGACGGGAAAACGGCGAAGGCCTGCACGAAAGAGAGGCAGAAGGTCACGGCAAGGCCGGGCACCAGAAGCGGCAGGAAAACGCGCATGAAGCGCTGCCGTGCATTGGCACCGAGCGTGGCGGCAGCCTGCTCGATCGCTGGATCGATGCCGGTGATGTAGGACAGCGTCAGCAGGAACGCGAAGGGAAAACCGGTAATCAGCAGCGAGGCAAAGACGCCCCAGTAGTTGTTGGTGAGCTTGACCGGCGAATCCAGGATGCCGAACAGGATCAACGTCTCGTTGAACCAGCCTCGCGGGCCGAGAAAGGTCAGCAGGCCATCTGCGACGAAGACGGTGCCGAGCGTGATCGGCAGCACCAGGATCGTCGTCAGAAGACGCTGGCGGCGCATCAGTCGGACGCGAAAGGCAATCGGTACTGCGAAGGCCAGGTTGACGATGGTGACAGGCAAGGCGAGCCACATGGTATTGGCGATCGTGCCGTACTGGAACTGGTCGGAGAAGAACTTCGCGTAGTTCTCGTACCAGATCCCGCCATCCTTCGGCATCAGCGAATCCGCGACGCCATAGACGAAAGGATAGATGAAGAGGGCGATCATGAATATGAGGCCTGGCAGCACAAGAAGCGTCGTGCCGTCGAGGCCTTGTGCGGCAAGCCTTGTTTTCAGCGACGGGCCGCTCATGCTGCCCCCTTGAAGACGAGCGAGCGGCCTGCAACTGGCTGAAGCGAGGCAGCAGCACCGCGCGGCAAAGCATCATCGGCGCGGAAATAGAGTTCCGATCCATCCTTCGAGCGGGCCATGCCGAAGAAGGCGCGGCCGCGATATTCGGTGCTGGCAACGGTGACGGGGATGCCCGTGCCGTCGGTGGTCGCGACGAGGTCTTCCGGACGTACGGAGAGAACGGCGGCATCGCCGACCTTGAGCGTATCGCGCATGGTGCCGGTCAGCCGCGCGCCGGCGGCTTCGATTTCTGCCTCATTGCCGGAGACGGAGACGACGCGGCCGGGGATGCGGGTGCGGAAGCCCATGAAATCGGCGACATTGATATTGACCGGGCGCTGGTAGAGATCCTGCGGCGTGCCGATCTGCTGGATATGGCCCTGGCTCATGACGACGATACGGTCGGCAAGCGACAGCGCCTCGTCCTGGTCGTGGGTGACATAGATGGTGGTCGAGCCGATCTGGTCGTGGATGCCGCGGATTTCGGCGCGCATTTCCAGGCGCAGCTTGGCGTCGAGGTTAGAGAGTGGTTCGTCCATCAGCACGATCGGCGGGCGGATGACGATAGCGCGGGCAATGGCGACGCGCTGCTGCTGGCCGCCGGAGAGCTGGCCGGGCAGCTTGTCCGCCTGGCTTTCGAGGCGCACGAGGGCGAGTGCATCGATGACGCGCTTGTCGGCTTCCTCGCCACGAATGCCCTGCATCGCGAGGCCGAAGCCCACATTCTTGCGTACGCTCATATGCGGGAAGAGGGCGTAGCTCTGGAAGACCATGCCAAAGCCGCGCTTTTCCGGCTCCAGCTGGTCGATGCGATTGCCGCCGAGGCGGATTTCCCCGCCGGAAAGGCCAAGCAGGCCGGCAATGCAGTTCAGTGCCGTGGATTTGCCGCATCCAGAGGGGCCGAGAAGTGCGATGAATTCGCCGGGTTCAATCGTGAGATCGATGCCGTCGAGGGCGTTGTATGCGCCGAAGGATCGCTTGATGCCATCAAGCTCAAGGCGCGCATTCTTCCGCGATGACAGCGCTGCTGCGTTTTGAACCGGCAAAGTCAATGCAATCTCCATTTGTCGGCGGTCATGCCGCTAGAAATCCGGCGCCGGAAACCGGCGCCGGCTCATTCGATCATCAGCGATCAGCCCTTCTTGGCGCCGATCTTTTCGTCCCAGATGCGGAAGGCCTGCACGAGCTGCTTGGGCTCAAGCGGCACTTCCAGTGGGCTGCCGGCGATCCAGTCGGCATATTCCGGCCGGCCGAATTCCTTGATGATTTCCTGGCTTTCTGCCGGGGCCATTTCGAGGGTGACGTCCTTGACCGCCGGGCCGGGATAGAAGTAGCCGGCGTCATAGGCGATCGCCTGCTGTTGAGGCTGGTAGATGTGGTTGAGGACGTCGAGCAGAACGCCGATCTTCTCGTCGGAAACGCCCTTCGGAATCGCCGCATAGTGGGCGTCGGTGACCCAGTGGAAACCTTCAAGCTTGCCGACCTTGGCTTCCTCGGGGACTATGCCGAGTGCGCGGGGGTTGATATCCCATCCGGTCGTCGTAGCGACGATGTCGCGCGTGCCTTCGCCGAGTTCCTTGAAGACGACTGCGGTGCCGGTCGGGTAGTATTCGATGTTCTCGCCGAGCGCAGCCAGATATTCCCAGGTCTTGGCCCAGCCATTGACCGGGTCGCGCGGGTTGCTGTCGCCGAGCAGATAGGGCAGGCCCATCAGCAGTGTGCGGCCGGGGCCGGAATTTGCAGGGCGGGCATAGAGGAACTTGTTCTTGTTCTGCTTCGTCCAGTCGAGCAGCTCCTGTGCCGTCTTCGGCGGGGTCGCCACCTTGTCAGGCATGTATTCGATCAACGGGCCGGACGGGTAATAGGTGATGACGACGCCCTGATCCTTGGCGAGCGCCTGCATCTTGAATGCCTGCGGCAGCAGGATGCTTTCAAGGTTGGGAAGTGCCGACTTGTGGCTGGACAGGTCGACCCAGAGGCCTTGGTCGACACCAGCCGAAAGCGCGTCTGTGCCGGTCAGTACGAGGTCGATATCGACCTTGCCGGCGGCCTGCTGGGCCTGGATCTTGGCCGGCAGCTCCGGGGCCGGGGCCTTGGTGAAGGAGAAGCTGGAGACGAATTCCGGCTTCGCTTTGGCGTAGTTTTCGAACATGCCCTGCGTCAGCGCCAGGTTGCCGGCGACATCGACGATGGTGATGGTCACCGGGCTTGCAGGCGCCTTCGCCTGAGCGAAAGCCCGAAACGGCAACATCCCGGCCGCGGCGACGCCGGCAGCTCCGCCGACGAATGTTCTGCGTGTGATCTTCATTCTATCCTCCTCCTTTGCGGCGGTGCCGGCATTTGCCCCGAGCGCCGCCCGTTTGCATCGCAATGCACGTCCCATGCCTCGATGCGCCGGTTTTCCGGCGGCATCAAATGCTCGCAGCTCGAAGCTTTTCCTCCGGATGCAATGCCATGCCAGCGTTCTCCTCCGCGGCATGTCTTGGCAACAGAATTCAATTGATATACTAGTATGCACGAAAGTGTCAACGTCCCGAGACCATGCATGCGGCAGGCTTCCGACCCTGAAATCCTCGCCTTCCCGGCACCGCGCGATGCCGGTGGAAAAATCCGGCGCGTGACGACGGCGGCGGCAATCCATGAGCGGCTGCATGCCGATATCGTGTCGCTGAGGATTCCGCCTGGCACGGTGCTGCAGGAAAAGCGCATCGCCGAGGATTTTGGCGTCAGCCGTACGCCTGTGCGTGAAGCGCTGCTGAGGCTCTCCGAAGGCGGCCTCGTCGATATCTATCCGCAATCGGGCACGGTGGTTTCGCGGGTGCCGGTCTCTGCGATTCCGGAGGCCGTCGTCGTGCGCAAGGCGCTTGAGGGAACGACGGTCGAGATGGCGGCAAGCATTGCGACGGAGGCCGATATTGCGCGGCTGGATGCGATCATCGCCCGGCAGAAAACGCATGCCGCACTCGGCAATGCCTCAAGCTTTCATGAGGAGGACGAGGCATTCCACGAGGCGATCACACAGATTGCCGGCTATCCCGGCATCTGGATCATTCTGAAGACGGTGAAGGTGCAGATCGACCGGGCGCGACGCCTGACGCTGCCGGTGCTCGGACGCATGGACAATGTCGTGCGCGAACACATAATGATCCGCGATGCCATCGCGGCGCATGATATCGCAGCGGCGCGCGAAGCCATGATTCATCACTTGAGCGCCGTTATACCCGACGTGGCGGAACTGCGATCGCAGTTCCCCGACTATTTCTGCTGAGAAAACGAACGACAGACCAAGGGAGAGAGACGAAATGCGGCAAGGTTGGAGATGGTTCGGGCCGGAGGCGCCGGTCACGCTGGACGAGGTGCGCCAGACCGGTGCGACAAATATCGTTTCGTCGTTGCATCAGGTGCCGATCGGCCGCGTATGGACCGAGGCGGAGGTGCGCGAGCGCCAGTCACTGATCGAAACGACACCTGCCGGCCGCTCGCAACTGACCTGGAGCGTCGTCGAAAGCATCCCGATCCCCGATGCCGTCAAGCGCAAGGGCGCGCAGGCCAAGGCTGAAATCGAAGCCTGGATCGCCAGCCTCGAGGCCGTTGCTGCCTGCGGCATCCCGATCGTCTGCTACAACTTCATGCCCGTGGTCGACTGGACGCGCACCGACCTCGACTATGTCACGCCGACCGGCGCAACTGCCATGCGCTTCGACCATGAGCGCTTTGCCGCCTTCGAGCTGTTCGTTCTCCAGCGTCCGGGTGCAGCCGAGGAATATTCCGACGAAGACAAGGCGCGGGCCAAGATCGTCTATGAAAGCATGACCGAAGCGGAAATCGCCGAGATTACCCGCATCATCACCTCTGCTCTGCCCGGCTCGACGACCGAGCCGCTGACCATTCCTGCGTTCCGTGAGAAGCTCGTCGCCTACCAGGGCATCGATGCGAAGAAGCTTCGCCAGCATCTCATCGAGTTCCTGGAAGCTGTCGTGCCGGCTGCGGAAGCGCGCGGTGTAAAGCTGACGCTGCACCCTGACGATCCGCCACGCTCGCTGTTTGGCCTGCCGCGCATCGCTTCGACGGCTGAGGATTATGCAGCGCTTTTCAATGCCGTGCCGGCTGCGGCCAACGGCATGTGCTACTGCACCGGCAGTCTCGGCGTGCGCGCCGACAACGACCTGCCGGCGATTGCCCGTCGCTTTGCCTCGCGTATCTATTTCGCCCATCTGCGCGCCACGACCCGTGAGGGCGATGGCCGCACCTTCCATGAAAGCGCGCATCTCGAAGGCGATGTGGACATGGTTGCCGTGCTGAAGGAACTGGTTGCCGAGGATCGCCGCCGCAGCGCCGATCAGTCGATCGTATTCCGCTCGGATCATGGCCACCGCATGCTCGACGACCTGCAGAAGAATGTCACGCCCGGCTATCCGGCAATCGGCCGTCTTCGTGGCCTCGCCGAGCTGCGCGGCATTCTGCATGCGCTTGACGCGCCGCCGACCTGATTTCTCTGCTTTTATGCAATGCCAGCAAAACGGCTGTACAGTTTTGCTGGACCTTGCGAAAAAGAGGAGACCCCCTTCGATGAAGAGAAAAGCCTCATGTTCATGCGGCGCCCTTGCACTTATAGCACATGGCCGTCCTCGAAAGGTATCGGTCTGTCATTGCAACGCATGTCAGCGCCGGACCGGATCGAGCTTCGGAGTGGCGGTCTTTTTTGCAGCTGAGGCAACCGAAGAAACTGGCAAGGCCGCCGTCTATCGCCGGATCGGAGACAGTGGCAGATCGCTGGAATTTTACTTTTGTCCAGCTTGCGGTACCACGGTTTTTTGGAAACCCGAATTCCGGCCTGGGCTCACAGCGGTCGCATTCGGTTGCTTCGACGACAAACAGGGATTGGAGCCGTCTCAGACGGTATACGACGAAAATCGTGACAAATGGGTCCTAATCGAGGTGACGCCTGTTTCACCCGCATGACGTCTGCCGGCTTCGTCGGAAAAGATCGGATGCATCATAGCGGTCGATCAGTCCCTGCGGCCAGTTACCGGCGATGATGTTGGTGCGCAAGCCGAGCTTGTCGGCTTGCGGAAAGCCGTCAGCGCCAGAGGAGGGGAGGATCAGAAATGCGTCCGGCTGATGTCTTCCGGGCGGCGATGCGCGGCAATGCGGACCGGCTGGTATTCATAGATCGCATTTTCCGGTTCCAGACGCAGAAGCGCACAATGGAACTTGTAATTCGCACCGGTCACGATGTTGGAGAAGATCACATCCATCAGGATGTTCTTCCCGACGCTGATAAATATCGGGCGCTTGAGCTTTATCATGGCGTTCACCTCGTTTTTCTATCCAGTGAATTGGATTTAACAAGATGTATATTACTATTTTGCACTTCCGTCTTGAATTATACATAGGTGTATAATTCGAATTAATCTAGAGATGGAAATAATACTCCGGAATGGGACGCAGTGGAGCCTTACGGCTTCAAAGCCATTTCCAGATAGTTGATGAGGGAATCGAACTCGACCGGCTTGCCCAGAAAGGCCAGCGCACCGCCTTCCATCGCGGCCGTGCGGGTTCGTTCGTCGCGATAGGATGTCATGAAGATCATCGGCGGCTTTTCAGGTTCGCCGTTGAGGATTTCCTGCAGTTCGATGCCGCTGAGGCCCGGCATCTTGACATCGACCAGCATGCAATCGATTGCCGCCCTGTTGTCAAATGCTAGGAACTCTTCCGCGGAGGCGAAAAGCTTGCTCTGGTAGCCGCAGGAGTGGATCAGATCGTCGAGCGCCTCCCGAATGGCCTGGTCGTCGTCGACGACCGCGATTGTGGATGTATGTGACACGAGATTGGTAGCCTTGCTTATTCTTGTATTACCTGGGTTTCATTATGAGGCTCGGGATTGTCTCGCGGTACCATACAAGGGTCTAGGTTCCGCTATCTGCCTTCCAGCATCTCGGACTTGCGCACCAGATCGGCCACGGAGCGGACCTGCATCTTGCGCATCACATTGCCGCGATGCAGCTTTACGGTGATCTCGCTGATGCCGAGATCGTAAGCGATCTGCTTGTTCATCAAGCCCTTGACGACGGCAGCCATCACTTCCCGCTCGCGAGGGGTCAGCGTATCGACCAGCGAGGCAACGGCGTCGCTCGCGGCCATCTCTCGCCGGCGAGCCATGTCCTTTTCGATCGCGACGCCAACGGCGTCGAGAATATCCTGATCGCGGAAGGGCTTGGTCAGGAAGTCGACGGCGCCGGCCTTCATGGCGCGCACACTCATCGGAATATCGCCGAAGCCGGTCATGAAGACGATCGGCATCCTGCTGCCGATCCGTTCAAGATGAAGCTGGAAATCCAGGCCGCTGAGACCGGGCAGGCGCACATCGAGAAGGATACAACCGGGCCGGTGCAGATCGGCCTTGTCGAGAAAAGCGGTCGTCGTGGCGAAGGAGGCGGCTTCCATCTGGATCGACCGGAAGAGATCGACCAGCGACTCGCGGATAGATTCGTCATCATCGACGACATAGACGATCGGCAATGCGGACTGAGCGGCTGCCTTCGATGCGGCACTAGTGTCGGTCATGGTCGTCCTCAATCGGTATGATCATTTCGAAGATGGCGCCGCCCTCAGGGTGGTTGCTGGCGGTGAGCTGGCCGCCTCTGGCTTCCAGCGTGCTGCGGCAGATGGAGAGCCCCATGCCCATCCCGGCGGGCTTGGTCGTGAAGAAGGGGGTGAAGAGCTTCGCCATGGCCTCCTCGCTGATGCCGGGGCCGAAATCCCTGACGGAGAGCGTCACGAATATATCATCCTTCCTGGCGAGCGAGATCAGAATCTTGCGCTGGTCGATTGCTGTTTCCTGCATGGCCTGTATGGCATTGGTGACGAGATTGATAAGCACCTGCTGCAGCTCGATGCGGATCGCTTTCACCGCGGGCGGCTTTTCGGCCGGGTCGACCTCGAAGCTCACCATGTCTCGCTGGAAATCGTGCTCCATCAAGGCGCGTGTTTCCTCGATCAGCGTTTCGAGATCGACATATTCAGGCGTGCGGTCGGTATGGGACAGCATGGAGCGGGTGTTGTGGATGATCTCGCTTGCGCGCTGGCTGTCGCGGATAATGCGCTCGGCTGAGCGGCGTACGGCGGCAAGATCTGGCGGTTCGCGGTTCAACCAGCGAAGCAGCGTCTGTGCATTGACGACAATGGCGCCAAGCGGCTGGTTGAGTTCATGGGCGAGGGAGGCGGAAAGCGTGCCGACGGTTGCTGCGCGTGAAGCGCGGGTAAGCTCGTCCTGTGCTTCACGCAGGGCCTTCTGCATCATTTCCCGCTGAGTGATATCCACCATGCCGACTACCACGCGGTTGAAGGCGGCGGGATCCTCGGGAAAACTCATGCTCATGATGACGAGCCGGGTCTCGCCATTTTCAGCGACCAGATTGCCTTTGCCCTCGAAATGCCGCTCTCCGCGAAAGATGGCATTCATCAGATCCAGAAAGGTATCGTCGTCAGGGGCGATGTAACGGCGCATCGTGCGCGATGGCAGGCCGCCGGCGACATGGCCGAGCAGCTCCAGTGCCGCGTCGTTGGAGGCGATGGTGCGGATGAGGCCCGTGCAGGTGGCGATGATGCCGGGATTCGTTCGATAGTAATCCTTGAGGTCGCTCACACCTTCCGCCTTCAAGGACATCAGGAAGGCTCGCACTGCGGAATAATCGCGCTCCCAGAGCGCGATGCGGCTGTGCTCGAAAATATAGCGGAAGCGGGTCTCGCTGTCGCGAAGATGCAGGTTGGCCTCGATAAGCCCGGCGCGCGCGGTTTCGTTTCGGAGAATGAGGGCACAGGTGATGGTGATCGCGGCTAGAGAAACCGCAAAGCGCAACTGCGCCGGAACATCTTCCACCAGGCCGTGCGAATAGAGATAGGCAAAAAGTGTTAGAGCGGCGCAGATGACCGCAAGCAGCGTTGTTCCGATCCTCGTCAGCATTTCGGCGGCCAGCAGCAGCACGATCACATAGAGGACCGCGATGGCGCTTTGGATCTCGGTGAAGGTATCGACGTAGAATACGGCGGCGCCAAGAACCAGTGCGATCAGCCCGAGCGTGATTTCATGCGACGGTGTTCCTCGCCGGTTGATCAGCTTCGACAATACAGATGATCCCATGTCCCCTCGCTGTGGCTCCGGTCTTTATTCACACCGGTTAATTCTAGTGTAGCTTAATGCGGTGTTTGGCCGCGCAAAGCTATACAAAAGTGTTGGAAGTAACGGGTGAGAAGTGCCGGTAAACCAAAAGGAAAGACCGTCCCGGGCGGCGGGACGGTCTATGGCGGATGGGAGGATCCGCGGGGCTTTGGCGGAGGGGAGCGCCTGCCCTAGAGGTGGCAAGGGGCGGTGCCACCAGCTTGAAACCGTGAATGGTCAGGTCGGTTCCGAGCTACGAGTAGAAGGTAGATCGAAGAGCTTTTCCGCATAACTATACTTAGGTTTTGGTCCGGCCATACGAAGCGGCAGGTCCGTTTCTGCGCGAATGGCTTTGAAACTTGTCTGCGCGGGGAAAGGAATGCCATATCTCATTTTGAGATAATCGCATCGAATAAACCTATTTGTCACAATAGTGTCGCCACGCCATAGTCCTGACAGGGAGAAACACTTTTAGGACATTGCTGTGGAATGTGTGCGCTTTGGCCAGACCGGCCTGAAGGTTTCGTCGCTTTGCCTTGGTACTATGGGTATCGGCACATCCCGGTGGAAGGGTTGGGTGCTCGACGAGGAGAAGTCGGTGCCGATCCTCAAGAAGGCGCTCGATGTCGGCATCAACTTCTTCGATATGGCGGACTGGTATTCGACCGGCGTCAATGAGCAGGTCGTTGCGCGCACGCTTTTGTCGCTGACGGACCGCGAAAGGCTGGTGCTCGCCACCAAGGCCTTCTACCCGATGAGCGACGATCCGAACGACAAAGGCCTGTCGCGCAAGCATCTGATGGCATCGATCGACAAGTCGCTGAAGCAGATGGGTACCGACTATGTCGATCTCTACATCATCCACGCCTTTGACCCGGAAACGCCTGTTGACGAGACGATGAGCGCGCTCCACGATATCGTGAAGTCAGGCAAGGCGCGTTATATTGGCGCCTCCACCATGTATTCCTGGCAGTTCGCCAAGATGAACCATGTCGCCGACAAGAACGGCTGGACGCGGTTCGTCAACATGCAGTGCCAGTATTCGCTGCTCTACCGCGAGGAGGAGCGCGAAATGATGCCTTACTGCCATGACGAGGGGATCGCGGTCACGACCTTCTCGCCGCTCGCCCGCGGTTATCTTGCCGGTGGCGGTTCTGCGCCGCGCATCGCCCATGACCTCTATCTCGACTGGTTCGGCGACGAGATCGACCAGGAGATTGCCAAGCGCGTCAACGAAGTCGCTGCCAAGCGCGTCAAGACGGCGAGCCAGATCGCCCAGGCCTGGGTCATTGGTTCCGGCAACAGCACGGTTCCGATCGTCGGCACGGAGAGCCCCGAGCATGTCGTTGCCGCAATCGAAGCTGCTGCGATCGAGCTGACGGCGGAAGAACGCATCTTCCTTGAAGAGCCCTACCGCCCGCGCGACATGATCAACGATTACAATCCGATCCGTCGCCCCCGCTCTCTTTCGAAGGCATAATGGGTTCGACTCGCATCGCTACTGGAGATTTCAATGCTTTATATCGGTGAAGGCTTCGAGGGTTCCGGCCCGAACGCTGCCCATATCAATCTCTATCTCGGCCCGAAGAATGGTCCGATTTCCGGCGCGCTCGCCGGTGCGGCCGCAAGCCCCGGTCCCGGCCACCTGCCGTTCCAGGCGGTGTTGAAGCCGAACCTGCCGGCGAAACCCGTGACGCTCTTCATTGCAAAGGCAGTGATGGAATCCGGTTCGTCGCATGAGCTGATGACTTGGGGGCCTGCGCAGGCCGGTGTCGCTGCCGGCATCACCGCCGCACTGCTCGACGCTTCGCTGCCGGCCGAGGCCGAGGACGACTGGTTGGCGATCGCCGCCGTCTGGGTCAATCCATCGGCAAACGACGCCGAAGAAGTATATCATAACAACAAGGCTGCGACGCATCTTGCAGCCAAGCGTGCACTGATGAAAGGTTGGCCGTCGCGTGCCGAGCTTGCCGAAGGCGTAGCAACGGTCGGTAATCCATTTTTCACGCCTAAGGTCGCCTGACATGAAACTTATCGAAGACAATGCGCTGATCGGCGAAGGCTGGGGCAGTGCTGCTGACGGCAAGCGCTTCGCCGTGCTCAACCCAGCCGACGGCAGCGAGCTTGCGACCGTGCCGGATTGCGGCGCGACTGAGGCCCAGCGGGCGGTCGATGCCGCTGCGAAGGCCTTCAAGACCTGGCGCAAGACGATCGCCTCGGAGCGCTCTGCGGTGCTGCGCCGCTGGGCGGAGCTAATGCTTGCCAATCAGGAAGACCTCGCGCGGCTGCTGACGGCCGAGCAGGGCAAGCCCCTTGCGGAGGCGCGCGGCGAGGTCGCTTATGCGGCAGGCTTCCTGACCTGGTTTGCCGAAGAGGGCCGCCGTGCCCATGGCGGCGTCGTGCCATCCCACAAGGCCGATGCCCGCATCGTCGTCATGAAGGAGCCGGTTGGTGTTGTCGCGGCGGTCACCCCGTGGAACTTCCCGTTGGCGATGATTACCCGCAAGGTCGGACCGGCACTTGCGGCGGGCTGCACCATCATCATCAAGCCGGCTGAAGACACGCCGCTTTCGGCGCTGGCGCTTGCCCGTCTCGGCGAGCAGGCCGGCGTTCCCGCCGGTGTCGTCAGCGTGGTGACGACGAAGTCGCCGGCTGATGTCGTCGGCGTCTGGATGAAGAGTCCCGTTGTCCGCAAGCTTTCGTTTACGGGATCGACGGCGACCGGCAAGCTGCTCATGCGTCAGAGCGCCGATACGGTGAAGCGCATCAGCCTCGAGCTCGGCGGCAACGCGCCGCTGATCGTCTTTGACGATGCCGATATCGATCAGGCCGTGCGCGGCACGATCGCCTCCAAATTCCGCAATACCGGACAGACCTGCGTCTGCGCCAACCGCATCCTCGTTGAGGACGGCATCTATGATCGCTATGCCGAGGCGCTTGCTAAGGCTGTTGTGGCCATGAAGGTGGCGCCCGGCATCGAGGACGGCGCGGCACAGGGACCGCTCATCAATGCGCCGGCGCTGACGAAGGTCGAGCGGCATGTGGCCGATGCCGTCGAAAAGGGCGCCAAGGTACTGACCGGCGGAAAGCCGCACGAACGTGGCGGCCTGTTCTACGAGCCGACGGTGTTGACCGGCATGACGACCAAGATGGCGCTTGCGGCCGAAGAGACTTTCGGTCCAGTTGCCGGCCTTTTCCGCTTCAAGGGCGAGGAAGAGGCGATCGCGCTTGCCAATGATACGGAAACCGGTCTTTCGGCCTATTTCTTCACACAGAATCTCGGCCGCGCCTGGCGTGTGGCCGAGGCTCTGGAAGCGGGAATGGTTGGCATCAACGAGGGCGTAATCTCGACGGAAGTCGCTCCCTTCGGCGGCGTCAAGCAGTCGGGTCTCGGCCGCGAAGGTGCTGCCGAAGGGCTCGATGAATATCTCGAGAGCAAATACGTCCTGTTCGGCGGGCTTGCGGGATAATGACGGAGGATCGCTCTCCCCAGACGAAGAAGGAGCCGGCGGTCGATCGCCGCCGGTTGCCGCTGAATGCGCTAAGGGCCTTCGAGGCTGTCGCGCACCACGGCAGCTTCACAGCGGCAGCCGCCGCGCTCAACATTTCGCAGAGCGCGCTTTCGCGGCATGTCATCGGTCTGGAAGAGAGCATCGGGCGCAAGCTGTTCGAACGCGGCCATAAGGCCACGACGCTGACGGATGACGGACGCTCGCTCGCCACCGGTATTGGCAAGGGTTTCGACCGTATCGAGCAGGCGCTGAAGGAGGTCTGTGCGCCGGACGAACAGCGCCAGCGCAAGCTGCGCATCAACCTGCCGCCGAGCTTTGCGATGAAGCTCACCGTCCCGTTGCTCACCGATTTCCGGCGCAGCTTCCCGGATGTGCTGCTGGAGATTTCGACACCTTACGGCGTACCGGACAGCGAATTCGATGTCGCGGTCGTCTACACGCGACCGGCCGTCGATGAATGGATCACCGACCTGCTCTGGGAGGAGCGGCCGACGATCCTTTGCCATCCCGATCTGGTCAGGGGAGGGGTTTCGGATATCGCGGCTTTCATCGCGGCAAACGAAATCATTCACATCAAGATCGTCGACATGGAGCCCTACCTCACCTGGCAGCGCTTCCTCGTGCAGAACGGTCTGGGCGGGGTTTCCGTGGCGCGCGGCGTGACATTCGACAGCGCCAGCCTCGGGGTTCAATACGCCTTGTCGGGGCAGGGTTTGGTGCTGGCAGATCCGGCACTGTTTCGGGAGGAAATAGAAAGCGGCCGCCTGGTTGCCCCGATCACCGCACATTATTACGAAGGCTTCGGCTATTACCTGAAGACCGATGCGGAAGGGCTGGTGGATCCACTGATTACAGGGTTTCGATCCTGGATCATCAGCCGCTTCAGCAATCGCATGGTGAACGAAGGGGAAAGGCCCGCCCTGCGCATCGTGTCCGGCACAGAGGGTGCCTGATAGCGACCATACTGCCCATTCAAGGAGGAGGCAGATCATGACTGAATTGAAGACCAGCAGCGGCAAGCCGCTGCATCCCTCGGTGCCGGAACTGTGCGAACAAGTCCGTGCCGGCAAGATCGACCGCCGCGGCTTCCTGCGCGCCGTCGCCTGGCTCGGTGTGACGGCGGCTTCCGCCAGCGCCTTCCTTGGTGACAGCAAGCCGGCGCTCGCGCAGGAAACGCCCACGGATGGCGGCACGCTGCGTTTCGGCTGCCAGATCCAGGAACTGACCGACCCGATGATGACAAGCTGGATCGAGGCTTCGAACCTCTATCGCAACAGCCTGGAATTCCTGACCTTCGTCGATGCCGACAATGTCACGCATCCCTATCTCGCCAAGAGCTGGACGCCGTCTGCCGATCTCAAGACCTGGGACTTCGAGCTCGACGAGCGCGCCAAGTGGTCGAATGGCGATGCCTTCACGCCTGAAGACGTGATCTTCAACGTTGAGCGGTGGATCGCCCCGGATTCGCAATCTTCCAACAAGACCGCTTTCTCGGCTGTCGAGAAGGTGGAAAAGACCGGCGATCACGCCGTTCGCATCACGCTGTCGCGAGCAGTTTCCTCGCTGCCCGAGCAGCTTTATTCTTACACCTGCCCGATGCTGCACCGCGACTTCGTCAAGGGCGGCGCCAACTGGCCGGCCAATCCTGTTGGTACCGGTCCGTTCAAGCTGGACGCTTACGAAGTCGGCCGTCAGGCTGTCTTTTCCAAGCGCGCCGATTACTGGGGCAAGCCGGCCCATCTCGACGGCATCCAGTATATCGACCTCGGCACCGATATCACCACGCATCTCGCAGCCCTTTCGAGCGGCCAGATCGATATCATCTACCGCGCGACGATCGCCGAATACGATCTCATGAAGTCGCTGCCGAATATCCAGATCCTGACCGGCAAGGCGGCACACACGCTCGTCATGCGCATGCAGTCCGACCAGAAGCCGTTCGACGATGTTCGCGTCCGCAAGGCCGTGCAGCTTGCCGCCGACAACAAGCAGATGCTCGACGTCGCCTATCGCGGCGAAGGCGAAGTTGGTGCCAATTTCCACGTCTCGCCGGTTCAGCCCGATTACTTCGCGCTGCCGGCTATGCCCCGCGATGTCGAGAAGGCCAAGGCCCTGCTCGCAGAAGCCGGCTACAAGGACGGTTTGGACCTTGAGCTGACGCTCGGCAATACGCAGGGTACCTGGGAACAGGATACTGCGCAGGTGCTGCAGCAGAATCTGGCCGAAGCCGGCATCCGGCTGAAGCTCAATGTGCTGCCGGCCTCTCAATACTGGCCGATCTGGGACAAGGTTCCTTTCGGCCTTACCTACTGGGCGCACCGCCCGCTCGGCGCCATGACGCTCGACCTCGCCTACCGCTCCGGCGGTGCCTGGAACGAGAGCCATTTCGCAAGCAAGGAGTTCGACGCCGCGCTCGACAAGGCGATGGCCGTCGTCGATCCGGCCAAGCGCCCTGAGGCCATGAAGGATGTCCAGCAGATCCTGCAGGATTCTGGCGTCATCATTCAACCCTACTGGCCGAACCGCTTCAGCGCCGCCGCCACCACCGTTCGCGGTTTCGTGCTCCATCCGGCGGATTATTTCCGCATGGATGGCGTCTGGCTCGCCAAGGCTTGATCTTCGGCGGGGCCGCCGTGAAGGCGGCCCCGACCCGGTAAAGAGGTGGTTCGTGACCGTTTTCCTTTTCATTCTTCGTAAACTGGCAAGCGCGCTCGCGGTGATGTTCACCGTGTCGCTGCTCGTTTACCTGGCACTCGAGGTCAATGTCGGCGATGTCGCCGTCAAGGTCCTCGGCCAGTTCTCGACGCCGGCCCAGCGCACTCAGTGGCTGACGGCCAACGGTTACGACGATCCCTTTATCATCCGGTACGGCCGCTGGCTCTGGTCCTTCGTGACCGGCGACTGGGGCATGTCCACCTACTATCGTGCGCCAGTTGCCCAATTGATCCCCGACCGGCTTGCGGCCTCCGGCATTCTTGCCGGTGGTGCGCTGCTCATCATCGTTCCGGTCGGTCTGTTTGCGGGCGTCATCGCCGGCATGCGCCCAGGTTCGTTGCTCGATCGCGTCATCTCCTTCATTTCAATCGCCACGACCTCGATCCCGGATTTTGCCTCCGCCGTGTTCTTCTCGGCTGTCTTCGTGTTCTGGCTGCATTGGTTGCCCGGCGCCAGCACCATGCTTAGCGGTTTCTCGCTGCAGCAGATCATTCTGCCGGTTCTGGTGCTCGGCTTCTATTCGACCGGCTATCTGGCTCGCGTCACCCGCGCCTCGATGATCGAAGTCATGGGCACGCATTATGTCCGCACGGCGCGACTGAAGGGGGCGAGTACCGCGCGCATTGTCTGGCGGCATGCACTACGCAATGCGCTGATTACGCCCGTCACCGTCATCATGCTGCAATTTCCGTGGCTGCTGTCAGGCGTCATCGTCGTGGAGGTTTTCTATGCCTATAAGGGCTTCGGCACGCTTCTCTATGACGCTGCACTCAACAGCGATATCCGCCTCGTCGAAGCCTGCGCGATGGTGAGCGTTGTCGTCGTCGTCGCCACCCAGATCCTTTCCGATCTCGCCTATGGTTGGCTGAACCCACGCGTCTCGCTGCTCGATGCAGCCAATGGTCGGAAGTGAGGGCGCCATGGTGAAAGTTGTCAGATCCTACGTCTCCAATCCAATCATCCTGATCGGCGGTTTCCTGACGATCGGCTGGCTGCTGGTGGCGATCTTCGCGCCGCTGCTCGCGCCCTTCGATCCGATCCGTACGCTGCTGCCGCTTGCAAAGCCGGGTACAGCGGCTCCAACCGGTGGCATGTTCTGGCTCGGCACCGACAAGCTCGGTCGCGATATCCTCTCGCGCCTGATCTATGGCGCGCGCACCGTCGTGATCTTCTCGACGATCGCGACGGTGACCGCCTATGTGGTCGGTGTGGTGCTCGGTCTTGTTGCCGGCTACTGGCGCGGCTGGGGCGATGCGGTGCTCTCCTATATCGCCAATGTGGTACTCTCCTTCCCGGTGCTGGTGCTCTATATCGTCATCATCGTCGTGGTCGGCTCTTCGCCCTTCAACATCGTGCTTGCTGTGACTTTCGGCAGTGCGCCGGCGATCTTCCGTATCGTGCGCGGCATCACTATCGACGTCGCCAGCCGCGATTATGTGGCGGCGGCGGTGACGCAGGGCGAAAGCACTTGGCGCATCATGCTCTTCGATATCCTGCCCAATGCGAGCGGGCCGCTCGCAGTCGATTTTTGCCTGCGCCTGGGCTACACGGCGATCACCATCGGCACGCTCGGCTTTCTCGGCCTCGGCCTGCCGCCACCGACGCCGGATTGGGGCACGATGGTCAATGAAGGCCGCGCCATGGCGATCGCCTTCCCGCATCTCGTCATCTTTCCATGCCTTGCGATCTCGTCGCTGATGCTGGGCTTGAGCCTGCTGGCGGACGGATTGCGGGAAGTCTCGGAAGCGCAGGGGAGGCGTGCATGAGCAGCAACGAAACACAGCCGATCCTCCGGGTCGAAAATCTGAGCGTCGCCCTGCCGAAGGGCGCCGACCGGCCCTACGCTGTGAAGGCCGCGAGCTTCGATCTGAGGGCGCGGGAAATTCTCTGTATCGTTGGTGAGTCCGGTTCGGGCAAGTCGGTTCTGTCCAGCGCGCTAATGGGCGCCGTGCCCGAGGGCTTGAAGGTTGCCGGCGGCAAGGTCATGCTCGGCGATACCGATCTCGTCGGTCTCTCGGAGCGGGCGTTCCGCGCCATCAGAGGCAGCGATATCGCCATGATTTTTCAGGAACCGATCGCCTCGCTCAATCCGGCGATGAAGGTTTCGGCGCAGATCGAGGAAGTTTTCGAACTGCATTCGGATTTCGATGCCGCCGAGCGCAAGAGGCGTGCCCGGGCGCTGATCGAATCGATGCATCTGCCGAACCCTGATCGTATCCTGCAGGCCTATCCGCATGAGCTTTCCGGTGGCCAGTGCCAGCGCGTCGTCATCGCCATGGCGCTTGCCATGAACCCGCGCGTGCTGATTGCCGATGAGCCGACGACGGCGCTCGACGTGACGACCCAGGCACAGGTGCTGAAGCTGGTGCGCGAGTTGCGCGACGTGCATGGCCACGGCATCGTCTTCATCACCCACGACTTCGGCGTGGTCGCCGATATTGCCGACCGCGTGGCGGTCATGCGCCATGGCGAGATCGTCGAGATCGGTGATGCGAAGCAGGTGCTGACGGCTCCAAACCATCCCTATACCAAGGAGCTTATCGCTGCCGTTCCGAGCCTGACGCCGCATGGCCGTCCGGCGGCGCAGACGGGGGAGGAGCCAGTGCTTGCAGTGCACGATCTGCAGCATTCCTACGGCAGCGTTCAGGTCTTGAAGCATGTGGAGCTCAGCCTGTTGCCAGGCCGTGTGGTCTCCATCGTCGGCGAATCCGGTTGCGGCAAGTCAACGCTTGCCAAGGCGATGATCCGCCTGATCGAGCCGAAGAGCGGCCGTGTGGAAGTCGCGGGTGCCGATCTTCTCGGCCTTTCGCCGGCACCGCTGCGGGCGCGGCGGCGGTCGATCCAGATGATCTTCCAGGATCCGTTCGGTTCGCTCAATCCGCGCCGCCGCGTCGGGCCGATGATCGCCCGTTCCGCCATGCTTGCCGGTGTCGAGGCTGGCGAAGCGCGCCGCCGTGCGGAAGAGCTGCTTGATCTCGTTGGGCTGCAGAAGAGCGCCTATTGGCGCAAGCCGTCTGCTTTCTCAGGCGGTCAGCGCCAGCGCATCGGTATTGCCCGGGCGCTTGCGATGCGGCCGGATGTGCTGATCGCGGATGAGAGCGTTTCGGCGCTCGACGTCTCCGTGCAGGCGCAGGTTCTGAAATTGCTTCGCGAGCTGCAGGAGAAGCTTCAGCTCGCCATCGTCTTCATCACCCATGACCTGCGTGTCGCCGCCCAGATCAGCGACGAGATCGTGGTGATGCAGAAGGGTGAAATCGTCGAGCGTGGCAGTGCAGCCCAGGTGCTGCAGGCGCCGACGCACTCCTATACGAGAACACTTCTCGACGCGGCGCCGGGTCGCAGTACGTTCTAACCGCCGCTTTCGGGCGTCGGCACCCTGTTCCGTTTCTACGCATGGCCGGCAGAAGCCGGCATGCGTGGAGTAAGCTATTGTCCTGAGGATGTCGTCATGACGGATTATCGCAATTTTATCGCCGGAGAATTCCGGTCTTCCGGCACGCTGGTGCCGGTGCTCAATCCGGCAACCGAAGTCGCTTTTGCCAAGGTGCCGTCGGCGACTGCTGCTGAAGCGATCGAGTCTGTCGAGGCGGCCGCCAAGGCCCAGAAGGAATGGCAGGTGCTGCCGGCAATTGCCCGTGGTGACGCATTGCGGAAGCTCGCTGCCGCCATCGAACGGCGCGCTGAAAAGATCGGCGCAGCGCTGGCGCAGGAATCCGGCAAGAGCCTTGCCGATGCGACCGGCGAGGCGATCTATGGCGCAGAGCTGATGCGTTATCACGCCGAATGGGCGCGACGTATCGAGGGCGAGGTTATTCCGAGCGACAATGCCAATGAGACGCTGCTCCTGAAGCGCGAAGCGATCGGTGTCGTCGCCTGCTTGATCCCCTTCAACTTTCCGATTTACACGCTGGTGCGAAAGATTGCGCCGGCGCTCATCGCGGGCAATGCCGTGGTCGCGCGTCCCAGCAATTCGACGCCGACATCGGCCTTTGAGATTGCCGAAGCCGTGGTCGAGGCAGGACTGCCTGCCGGGCTCATCAATATCCTCACCATGTCGCATGAAGTTGCGGCGACGCTCTGCACCCATCCCAAGGTCGGAATGATTACCCTGACCGGTAGCCTGCAGGCTGGCCGCGTGGTACTTGACTATTGCAAGGCGAACATTGCCAAGCCGTCGCTGGAACTCGGCGGCAAGACGCCCGTCATCATCGAGCCGGATGCGGACCTCGATGCCGTTGCCGCACAGCTCGTTGCTGCCAAGACCAATCATTGCGGACAGCTCTGCACCGCGCCGGAGCGTGTCTATGTGCATCGCTCCATCCATGACGCGTTGCTTGCCAAGCTGAAGGCCGGCTTTGCCACACGCGCCTTCGGCGACCGTTCGGTCGATGCGTCACGTGTCGGGCCGCTCGCCACGAAGTCTGCACAGATGAACGTGCATAAGGCTGTTTTGAAGGCGGTGGAGCAGGGGGCGCATATCGAGGCTGGCGGTATCCTTCCGGAAGGTCCAGGCTTCTTCTATCCGCCGACGCTGCTATCCAGTTGCCGTCAGGACATGGAGATCATCGCCGAAGAAACCTTCGGGCCGGTGCTGCCTGTCGTCGGCTATGACACGACGGATGAAGCGCTCGCGCTCGCCAATGACCACCAGTTCGGACTGAGCTCGGTGCTCTTTACCAACAATCACCGCACGATCATGCGGTTCTCCGACGCGATCGAGGCCGGCGAATTCTACGTCAACCGTTTCCCTGCCGATCCCTATCAGGGCTATCACGCCGGCTGGAAGCGCTCCGGTCTCGGCGGCGATGACGGCAAGCACGGCATGCTCGAATTCACCCAGACACGCCTCGTCATACTCAAGCATTGAGGATCACGGTCATGCAGATCGCATCGCTTTCCACCCATGTCGTCGCCGTCCCGCCGCCGCATATCGGCGGCATGTACTGGATCTTCGTGCGCCTGACGACGGCTGACGGTATCGAAGGCGTCGGGGAGATCTATTCCACCGCCTTCCATCCGAAGGCGCTCGTGCCGCTGATCGAAGATGTCTTCCAGCGCTATCTGCTCGGCCATGATCCGCATGATATCGAGCGCTTCTGGCGGCTTGCCTATTCGAGCGGTTTTACGCAGCGCCCGGATCCGACTATGATGGGCATCGTCTCCGGCCTTGAGATCGCTTGCTGGGACATTATCGGCAAGGCGGCCGGCAAGCCGGTGCACAAGCTGATTGGCGGGCGCGTGCATGAGAAGCTGCGCGCCTATACCTATCTCTATCCGAAGAACGCCGCCGGAGAATACGACTATAACGATCCGGACCTTGCCGCCGAATGCGCGGTGAAGTTGGTCGAGATGGGCTTTACCGCCGTCAAGTTCGATCCGGCCGGCCCCTATACGGCTTATTCCGGTCATCAGGTGTCGCTCGGGGTGATGGACCGCTGCGAAGAGTTTTGCGCCAAAATCCGCGCGGCTGTCGGCAGCAGTGCCGATCTGCTGTTCGGCACGCATGGCCAGATGGTGCCGTCTTCGGCGATCCGGCTAGCGCGGCGGCTGGAGAAATACGATCCGCTGTGGTTCGAGGAGCCTGTGCCGCCCGGCCGGGAAGAGGCGATGGCGGAAGTCGCCCGTAAGACGTCGATCCCGATTTCGACTGGTGAACGGCTGACGACGAAATACGAATTCCAGCGCGTGCTGGAAACCGGTGCGGCCTCGATCCTGCAGATGAACGTGGCACGTGCCGGGGGCATTCTCGAATCCAAGAAGATCGCCGGCATGGCGGAGGCGCATTATGCACAGATCGCGCCGCATCTTTATAATGGCCCCATTGGCGCAGCTGCTAGCATCCAGCTCGCCGCGTCATCGCCAAACTTCCTGATTCATGAGGCGGTTGTCGATTTCTCGGGCTTCTTTGCCGAGATCCTGAAGACACCGCTGCGCTTCGAGGACGGTTACCTGATCCCGTCTGACGAGCCGGGACTGGGCGTGGAACTTAATCTCGATGTCGTTGCCAAACACTCGCCTTACGAAGGGCAGCGACTGCATCTGCAAATGGATGAAAAGCCCGCCGACGTGAAGGCCTTTGCCCCGGCCCGCGGCTGAGAACGAAGATGACGACATACGATTACATCATCGTCGGCGCCGGCTCGGCTGGCTGCATTCTGGCCGCACGCCTCAGCGAGAGCGGCAGGCACAACGTGCTGTTGATCGAGGCCGGCGGCAATGATAGCTCGCCATGGTTTCGAGTCCCGGTCGGCTATGCGCGCTCCTATTACGATCCGAAGGTCAACTGGATGTATTGGAGTGAGCCGGAGGCGGCGCTCAACGGCCGGCGCATCTATGCCCCGCGCGGTAAGGTGCAGGGCGGTTCCGGCTCCATCAATGCGATGATCTTCGTGCGCGGTGCCGCCGACGATTTCGACGACTGGAAGGCTGCCGGCAATCTCGGCTGGGGCTATGAGGACGTGCTGCCCTTCTTCCGCAAGCTGGAGACGCATGCGGGCGGCGAGAGCAAATATCATGGCGGCGGCGGGCCGATCCATGTGACGCCGATGCGTGGTCAGTCGCATCCGATTACCGACTGTTTCCTGGAAGCCTGTGCCGAACTGCAGCTGCCGCTGAACGCGGATTTCAACGGCGAAAGCATCGAAGGCGCCGGCATTTACGATATCAACACGCGGAACGGCGTGCGCTCCTCCTCATCGCTCGCCTATCTGCGGCCGGCGCTCGGGCGACCCAATCTCGCGATCCTGCGCGATAGCCGGGTGCGCCGGGTGATCGTCGATGCTGAAGCCCGCGCGACCGGTGTCGAGGTGATCGGTTCGGGTGGCATCACCAGCTATTCGGCGCGCCAGGAGGTTATTCTCTCGGCCGGTGCAGTGGATACGCCCAAACTGCTGCAGCTTTCCGGTATCGGCGATGGTGCCCAGCTGCAATCCCTCGGCGTTCCGTTGATCCGGCATCTGCCGGCGGTCGGCAAGAATCTTCAGGACCACCTCTGCGCCAGCTTCTATTACCGCTCCACCGTGCCGACGCTGAATGACGAACTCGGCACGATCTTCGGGCAGGCGCGGCAGGCCTTGCGTTATATCCTGACGCGACGGGGGCCGCTGGCGCTCAGCGTCAATCAGGCCGGCGCTTTCCTGCGCGGCAGTCCGGAGGAAGAGCGGCCGAATATCCAGCTTTACTTCAACCCGCTCTCCTACCGCATCCCGACCGATCCGAAGGCGGGGCTGAGGCCGGAGCCCTACTCGGGCTTCCTGCTGGCCTTCAATTCCTGCCGGCCGACAAGCCGCGGGACTGTCAGCATCGTCTCGCCCGAGTTGGCGGATGTGCCGCAGATCCGGCCGAACTATCTCGGCACCGTCCATGACGAAGAAGAGGTGATCCAGGGCAGCCGGCTTGTGCGGCGGATCATGGAAGCGCCAGCGCTGCGGGCGATCACCGAAATGGAGATGCCGCCTTCGGCAGAGGCTCGCACGGACGAGGAGTTGCTCACCTATTTCCGCGGCAATTCCGGTTCGATCTATCACCTCTGCGGATCGGCTGCGATGGGGCCGGATGCAACGACATCCGTCGTCGATGCTTCGCTGAAGGTGCACGGCATCAATGGGCTGCGGATCGTCGACGCCTCGATCTTCCCGAACATCACGGCCGGCAATATCAATGCTCCGACGATGATGGTGGCGGAAAAGGGTGCGGCGATGATCCTCGCCGCTGCCTAAATTTGCGCCTAGTGCCGATGGATCGGGTCGATCCACGGCACGTCTTCCGGCTTTTCGACCGGCTCGATATCGAGGTTGACGACGACGGGTTCCTGGCCTGAACGTACGACTACGCATTCCAGCGTCTCGTCGCGGCTGGCATTGATTTCCTGATGCGGCACGAAGGGCGGCACATAAATAAAATCGCCGGGACCGGCTTCAGCGGTGAATTCGAGCTTTTCGCCCCAGCGCATGCGGGCCTTGCCTTTCACCACATAGATGATGCTCTCGAGATCGCCGTGGTGATGGGCGCCAGTCTTGGCGTTGGCATGGATCGTCACCGTGCCGGCCCAGATTTTTTCCGCACCCGCACGCGCATTATTGATGGCGGTCGCGCGGTTCATGCCCGGTGTCTGGGCGGTATTCGGATCGAGCGCATTGCCGGGAATGACTTTCACGCCATGTTCGCGCCAGTCGATATGTTTGTGATCGTGATCGTCGCTCATGCTGCTCCTCCTGCTTTTGATGGCAATCTAGATAAGGCGAGGCCAGCGGCCAAGAGCTGCTGGCTGGCATTGCGGCGAAAAGGGCTGGCGGCACCGGTTTCAGTGCCATGAAAGTGGATGATTGCAAGTTTCCGATAGCGAAGATGCGCCTCTCTGCGCTATCACGCCATGACAGGTTGGAAAGCGCTCGAATATGACACAAAACATTGGCCGCGATACCGCTCCGACAATTGCCGATGTTGCAAAGCTGGCAGGAGTGTCGCGAGCGGTTGCGAGCCGGGCGCTCTCCAACGAGCCGCGGCCGGTTTCTGCCGACAAGCGCGAACGAGTGGTCGAGGCGGCCACTCGGCTCGGCTACAAGCCGAACCTTCTGGCGCAGAGCCTGACGACCAAGACGGTCAATCTCATCGCCGTGGTCGTCAACCACATCCATGATCTCTCGGACCTCGATCTCTTCGACCGGCTGCTCGACCAGATCCAGTCGATCGGCAAACAGGTCATCATGATCCGCATCGGCTCGGTCGCCCGCGTCGAGGAGTTCCTGCGCAACGGCGTTGCCTATCATGTCGATGCGGCGCTGGTCTTTTCGGATTTTGCGGATGCGCCGACCGTCAGGCGCATGTTCCGCTCCGATCTCGTCGTCATGCTGAACGGGCTCCACGACGATCTCTCGCCCGTCGTCATGCCCGATGAAGGCAGCGGCATTGCTGAAGCCGTCGCCGATGCGGCGGGGAAGGGCGTGAAGCGGGCGGGTCTCGTCACTGGCCGTTCGTCCTCGCCGATGGAGCAGGCGCGCATCGGCTTCTACAGGCAGGCCTTCGCGGGAAATGGCATAGAGCTGGTGCGCACGGTGCAAGGCGACTATTCCTATGAGAGCGGGCATGCCGCGGCTGCGGAACTGACCGGTGACGATTGTCCAGATGCGATCTTCTGCACGTCCGATGCGATGGCCATGGGCATTCTCGATGTCTGCCGCGCCGATTTTCCCGGCAACCGGCCGACACGTTTCCGGCTCTATGGTTTCGACAATCTCTCGCTCACCGATTTCGACGCCTATCCGATTTCCTCGATCGGCTACGACAAGAGTGTCTATGTCGAGCACATCGTGGATTTCATCGCAAATCCTGGCGATTTTCACCCCGGCCAGCCACCGGTCATCGTGCCGACGACCTATTTTCCGCGCCTGACCGCCTGATAGAAATGACCTCCTGATAGCAAACAGGCCGCCCGAAGGCGGCCTGTGAGGATCATCCTACCACTGCGGGTTCAGAGCCGGCGGGTTGGCTTCTGCGCCCCACCACTTCTTGTAATTGGCTTCATAAGCGCCCGACTGGATGTAGTCGGAAACGAACATGTCGAGCCAGCGGACGAATTCCGGATCGCCCTTGGCGACAGCCATGCCGATCGGGTCGTTGGAATAGAGGCCGGCGAGCGTAACCAGCGTCGGGTTCTTGGTGGCGAGATAGTCGAGCAGCGAGGAATCTTCGATCGCAGCATCGACGCGCTTCTGCTGCAGCTGCAGCACGCCATCGGGAGCGAACTGGTCGACATAGACGAGCTGTGCATCCGGAACGGCGGACTTGAGGAATGTCTCGCCCGTCGTACCACGGCCGACGACGACCTTCTTGCCCGAGAGATCCTTCAGTTCCTTGATGCCGGAGTCCTTCTGGACGATGACGCGCAGGCCGGCGCGGTTATAGGGGATCGAGAAATTGACGACCTTGGCGCGCTCGAGCGTCGCCGAAGTATTGGCGATCGCCACGTCGATCTGGCCGGAAACCAGCATGGAGATGCGGGCGTCGCCCGAGACGTCGGTAAATTCGACCGGTACGCCGAGCTTTTCGGCCAGACGGTTGGCGACATCGACGTCGTAACCGACCGGGTTGTTCTGCGCGTCGCGGAAGCCGATCGGCTCGCCGCCGAGCGATACGCCGATGCGCACGACACCGCGCGAGCGGATATCATCGAGCATGCCGGCAAAGGACGGAAGCGCAGAGCCGGCAACGACGGCCAGCGCGGCAATGGCTGTGAGAATGCGTTTCATAGTTCCATTTCCCTCTTCTGATTATGCCTGTTTCGCGGCCCGAAGCTCCGGTTCGGGCATCGAGTCCTCCCAGAGCCAGTAGCGGATTTCGCCCTCGCATCTGAAATTCACGACCTCATGGTTTCCCTTGGCATCGACAGCATGGATGACCACGCCCGCCAGGAAGCCGGTGGATAGTTCCTTGAGCTCTTCGACGGCCAGCTTGACAGCGTCGGAGAGCGAATAGCCGAATTTGAGCGCCAGGACGACGGTGCGCGCAGTCGAGCAGCGCATGGTCATCTCGCCGGTATGGGTGCAGGCGGCCGCGCCATAACGGCTGTCCGCGTAGAAGCCGGCGCCGGGAATGGGGCTGTCGCCGAGGCGACCGGGATATTTCCAGGCCCAGCCGGACGTTGACGTTGCAGCGTGGATACCGCGTGTGGGGTCGGCGGAAAGGAAGACGGTCGTGTCACGCACACGCTCGGGATCGGTGATGGCGCGGCTCAAGGGTGCCAACGGGATATCGGGGAATTTCGCCAATTCCTCCGGGGACAGTTCCTTTTCCAAACGCTCCCACCAGACGCGCTTGCTGTCGTCGAAGAGCACGTCATCTTCGGAGAAACCGATTTCACTGGCAAAGCGGCGCGCACCATCGCCCGTCAGCATCACATGCGGCAGGCGCTTCATCACTTCATGGGCGAGGCGGGCGACCGACAGTGTGTTCGGCACGGCGCCGACGGTGCCGACATCGCGGGTGTTGCCGTCCATGACGGCGGCATCGAGCTCCATTTTGCCGAGCATGTTTGGCCAGCCGCCGTAACCGACGCTGCGCACCTGGACTTCGCTTTCCACCTTGCTGATGCCGGCGACCATGGCGTCAAGGCTGACGGCGCCATCACGCAGCATCTGCACCGTTGTCGGGAAACCGGGCCAGGCTTCTTTATTGGCCAATAGCAGCATGAATACCTCTAATCTTTGCGCATTTTGGAGAGGAACTGGGCGATACGCTGATGCGCCATGCCGCCCTCGGCGGCGAAGAAATCCGCCGTTGGCAGATCGACGAGCAGCTTGCCCTTGTCGAGGAAGACGATGCGGTTCGAAATCTGCCGCGCGAATTCGATCTCGTGGGTGACGAAGAGCATGGTCGTGCCTTCGGCTGCGAGCTTAGCGAGGATTGCCAGAACCTCGGCCGTCATTTCCGGGTCGAGCGCGCTTGTGACTTCATCAAGCAGCAGGTAACGCGGCTGCATGGCAAGCGCCCGGCAGATGCCGACACGCTGGCGCTGGCCGCCGGAAAGCTGGGCGGGATAGGCATCGGCGCGGTCGCCGAGGCCGACGGATTTCAAGAGCGCGCGGGCCGTGGTTTCGGCTTCGGCACGCGGCTTCTTCAGCACTTCGATCGGCGCCAGCGTGACGTTTCCGAGCACCGTCATGTGCGGATAGAGATTGAAGAGCTGGAAGACCGTGGCCGAGCGCTTGCGGGCTTCCGCCAGCTCTTTCGGCTTGCCGACGTCGAAATCATCGACGGTGATGTGGCCGCCGTTCAACTTCTCCAGGCCGTTGATGCAGCGGATCAGCGTCGACTTGCCGGAGCCGGAAGAGCCGAGGATCGAGACGACCTCGCCGGGATTGATGGTGAGGTTGACGCCATCGAGGACGGTTGTAGGGCCAAAGGCCTTTTTGACGTTTTCTACTTTGAGCATATCAGAGCCCTCTCCAGGCGGCATGCGCCCTGAGGCGGTTTTCGAAGCGGGCGCCGAGCCATGCGAGCAGCTTGGCGCAGGCGTAATAGAGCAGGCCGACCACCGTCCAGACGATGAAGGGTTTTAGCGTGCGCAGGTTCAAGATGTTGCCGATCTTGGTGAGATCGACGACGCCGATGACCGAGATCAGCGAGGTGACCTGCAGCTGGTTGACGAGCAGCGCCGTCAGCGGGCCGATGGCGAAGGCCATGGCCTGGGGCGCCACGACATGGCGCAGCACCTGCCAACGGGTGAGGCCGAAGACGCGAGCGGCTTCGATCTGGTCGCGGCCGATGGATTCGATTGCCGAGACCGCGATGACGTAGACGAAGGCTGCGGAATTGGCCGAAAGCGTGATGGTGGCAGCCGTCGTCGGCGTGATCCGGATGTGCAAGAGGCCGGGCAGGCCGAAGAAGACGAGGAAGAGCTGCACCAGAACAGGCGAGTTCTTCAGGAGTTCTGCAATGAAGGTGATGACCTGCGTCAGCACCGGCACGCGATAGAAGCGGCAGATTGCCCAGAGTGTACCGATCAGGAGACCGATGAGGGACGTCGAGAGAAACAGACCGAGGCTGACGCCGAGGCCCTGTAAAAGCAGCCAGATATCGAAGGGCGTGAAATCGGAAAAACGCATCAGGCTACAGCCTCCATCATGTCGCGGTTCAGGCGGCGGTGGAGGAGGGCGATGCCGAGCGAGACGAGATAGGTCAGCACTGCATAGACGACGAGCAGCACGACATAGACCTCGAAGGGCCTGTAGGTCTGCGAGACGACGATCTGCGCCGAGCCGGTCAGCTCGTTCAGCGTGATCGTCGAGAGGATCGACGATGTCAGGATCATGTTGATCAGCACGGAGCCGAGCGGGCGAACGGAGGTTCTGAGCGCGATCGGCAGCACGATCTTGGTGAAGACCACTCGGCGCGACAGGCCGCTGACTTCGGCGGCTTCGATGACGCCGGGATCGATCGCCAGAATGCCGGCGCGGATAACGTCGGAGGCATAGGCGCCGCCGGCAATTGACAGCGCCACGACTCCCGTCGTGAAGGCATCGATATAGATGCCGATCTCGGGCAGGCCGTAATAGAAGAAGAACAGCTGCACGATGAAGGGCACGTTGCGGAAGATATCGACGTAGACGAAGGAGATCCTGCGCAGAACAGTTGATGATGACGTGCGCGCAATGGCAACGAATGCACCCATGATGACGCTGCCGATCAGCGCTAGAGCACAGGCCTCTGCCGTCAGCAGCGCGCCTTGCGCGAGAAAGCCCAGATGGGGCAAGAGGATCGAAAGGTCGAACCGCACGATCGCTCCCTATGTACAATTGAAACCGGTTTCATCGTGTCGTTTGTGTCCTCTGATGTCAAGAACGCCTGATGTGAAATGCTGATATATCTGTGACGAAAAGTTCGTTTTGGCCGGTCACCTTCGGCAGAATATTTTTCGTCAAAACAGGAAAAAGCTGGATGAATATGGACTGCACAATATCTCGCCACGCCGTTAGCCTTTATCGCACAAAGAAAGAGCAATCTGCATGAGCCAGCTTCCCCAGATCGATTACGAGACCGCTTCCGAAGAGATTCGCGCAGCGCATGACGAGGAAGTGCGGGTTCGCGGCAATATGACCAACATGAAGCGGACACTGCTGCATTCGCCGGAAGCGCATCGAATCTATGCCGAGTGGTTCACGCTTCGGGCTGAGCTCAACCCTGCCATCAGCGATCGCGAAATCTGGATCTTCTCGCATTCGATCTCCAAGGCGCTGAAGTCGGATATCGCCGTCACCTTCTTTCGCCGGGCGCTGATCAAGAACGGGTTCAACCCGGATGCTCTGGAACTCAGCGAGAGCGAATCGCTGCTTAAACGTTTTGGCACGGCTGTTGTCGCCGATTCCAAGGCTATTCCTGCCGATATCTGGGCCGAGCTGAAGGCACGCTACGACACCAAGGTGCTCGTCGATCTCGTCGCCTTTGCCGGCATCATGATCGCTACTGCAGTCTACATCAATGTTGTCGAGGTCGATTTCGATCCCGAGCTCAAGGCTTTCGCCGAAGGCGCCAACTGAGTTTTTCATCACCCGAGGGGAGTTTTCCATGTCCATCATTTCCAGCCGCGCCAAGTTGCTCGGCACCGTCTTCAGCTTGGCGCTGGCTTTCAGCGCGCCAGTCGTTCACGCCGAAACGCCGCCCAACGTGCTCGTCGTTGCCCAGTCGATCGACGATGCTGTCAGCTTCGATCCGGCCGAAGGCTTCGAGCTCACGACCGTCCAGTCCTTCAACAACATCTATCAGCGTCTCGTGCAGTCCAACCGCGATGACGGCACGAAGATCGAGGCAGCACTTGCCGCTTCCTGGGAAGCCGGCAGCGATGGCAAGAGCCTGACCTTTACGCTCGCCGACGCCAAGTTCGCCTCCGGCAATCCGGTTCGCCCCGAAGACGTGATCTTCTCGCTGACGCGTGCCGTGAAGCTCAACAAGTCGCCGGCCTTTATCCTCAACGAACTCGGCTGGAAGGCCGACAATGTCGATGCCGCGATCACCAAGGTCGACGACAAGCATGTCAAGCTCACCTGGACAGCCGATGTCGGCTCCGGCTTCGCACTTTCGATACTGACGGCGCCGATTGCATCCATTGTCGATGAGCAGACGGTTTCGACGCAGGCCAAGGACAATGATTTCGGTAATGGCTGGCTGAAGACCAATTCGGCCGGCAGCGGCGCCTATACGATCGCCACCTACACGCCGCATGAGGCGCTGGTGCTGCAGGCCAATGCCAGTTCCTCCGACAAGCCGACGCTCGAAAGCATCATCATCCGCAACGTGCCTGACGTCGGCGCCCGCCGCCTGCTCGTCGAGCAGGGCGATGCCGATATTGCTCGCGGCCTGTCTGCCGACCAGATCGAAGCGCTGAAGGACAAGAGCGGCATCAAGGTGCTCTCCGTCCCCTCCGCCCGCCAGGACTATATCCTGCTGAACAGCAAGGCGAACCCGACGCTCGGCAACCCGGCTTTCTGGGAAGCGGCGCGTTATCTCGTCGATTATGACGGCATCACCAAGAATCTGCTGCGCGGCCAGAGCAGCGTTCACCAGGCCTTCCTGCCGAACGGCTTCCCCGGCGCGCTCAGCGGCACGCCCTTCAAGCTCGACGTCGAGAAGGCGAAGAAGATTCTTGCCGACGGTGGCATCAAGACGCCGTTCAAGATCGAATTCATCGTCTTCAACGACCAGCCGTTCCTGTCTATCGCACAGTCGCTGCAGTCCACCTTCGCTCAGGCCGGCATCACGCTCGACATCCAGCCGGGTGTTGCCAGCGACATCTATGCCCGCGGCCGCGCCGGCAAGTTCGAGATGACGCTGCGCTACTGGATCCCGGATTATTTCGACGCTCACTCCAACGCCAGCGCCTTTGCGATCAACAAGGACAACTCGGCCAATACCGTTGCCAAACAGGCCGGCTGGGTGATCCCGGAATTGACCGACGAGACGCTCGCCGCCGTCAAGGAGCAGGATGCCGCCAAGCGCGCAGCGCTCTATCAGGATCTGCAGAAGAAGATCCAGGCGAGCTCGCCCTTCGTTTTCATGCTTCAAGGCAATGACCAGGTCGTGATAAGCGACAAGGTGAAGAACTATGCCCAGGGTCTGAATGCAGACCAGGTCTATTACGACAAGGTAGCAAAATAAGTGCCGCAAAGGGCAACGCCTGATAATGCCGACATGACCAACTCCCGCCAGCGCAACAGCTGGCGGGAGTTGTCGTTCGTCTGGCCGCTTTCGAAATGGCTGTGGTCCTTCGCGCTGACGCTTTTCGGGCTGGCGCTGGTGACTTTTACGATGACGCGGCTTTCGCCGATCGATCCGGCACTGCAGCTTGTCGGCGATCATGCCAGCCAGTCCACCTATCAGCAGGCGCGGCTGGAGCTTGGATTGGATCATCCGCTACCGGTGCAGTTCTTCCGCTATATCGAGACGGCGCTTTTGGGCAATTTCGGCCAATCGATCTCGACCGGCCAGCCGGTGGCGAAGGACATTGCCCGCACTTTCCCGGCGACCATCGAGCTTGCGACCGCGGCGATCATTCTCGGCGCTGGCATCGGGCTTGCTCTTGGCATCGCCGCTGCCATGCGGCAGGGGACGTGGGTTGACGGGCTTGCTCGTTTCGTCTCGCTTTTCGGATACTCCGTGCCGATCTTCTGGCTCGGCCTGCTGATGCTGCTCCTGTTTTACGCGCGGCTACACTGGGCGCCGGGGCCGGGCAGGGCCGATGTCGTCTTCCAATATACGGTCAAATCAGTCACCGGCTTTGCGCTTGTTGATACGTGGATATCAGGCAAGGCGGGGGCCTTTCGCGATGCGCTGGCGCATTTGGCGCTGCCGGCGATCGTGCTTGCCTTCCACGCGCTTGCTGCGATTTCGCGGCTGACGCGCGCTGCGATCCTCACCGAGCTTGGCCAGGAATATGTGACGACCGCGCGGGCCAAGGGCGCAAGTCTCCGCCGCATTGTCTTCGTCCATATCCTGCCGAATGTCTCCGGGACGTTGTTGACCGTCATCGCCCTTTCCTACGCCAGCCTGCTGGAGGGTGCGGTGCTGACAGAGACCGTCTTTGCCTGGCCAGGCATCGGCCGTTACCTGACGACGGCGATGTTTGCCGGCGACATGCCGGCGATCCTCGGGGCGACGCTTGTGGTCGGCGCCTCCTTCGTGCTTCTCAACGCGCTGACCGATCTCGGCGTAGCGCGGCTGGAATCGGGGAGGAAGCGATGAGCGCGATCGTCCAGGCGCCATCAGGCGGTCCATCTTTCCTGCGGCGCGTGCTGCGTTCGCCTTCCGCAGCGACTGGCGGCGCGGTGGTGCTCTTCATTCTGGCGCTAGCGTTGCTGGCGCCGCTGATTGCGCCCTACGATCCGAACCTGCAGGAGACAGCCAATCGCCTGATGCCGCCTGATGCCGCGCACTGGCTCGGTACAGACGGTTTTGGTCGGGATATTCTGTCACGCATCATTTACGGTGCGCGGCCGACATTGCTGCTGGTGCTGGTCGTGGTGCTGCTGATGGCGCCACTCGGCATTCTCGTTGGTATCCTCTCCGGTTTCTTCGGTGGCATCACCGAGCGCGTGCTGATGCGGATCACCGATATCGTCATGTCCTTTCCGCGGTTGCTGCTCGCTTTCGCTTTCGTTGCCATCATGGGGCCGGGGCTCATCAACGGTGCGCTGGCGCTGGCGCTGACGAGTTGGCCCGCCTATGCGCGCCAGGCCCGCGTTGAGACTGCGGCGCTCAGACGCAGCGATTATCTGGCGGCAGCCGAAATGGTCGGTATCCGCGGTGTGCGGCTGCTCTGGGGGCATATCCTGCCGCTGGTGCTGCCTTCGGCGATCATTCGTCTGGCACTCGATCTCTCGGGTATCATTCTTGCTGCCGCCGGCCTTGGTTTCCTCGGTCTAGGTGTGCGTCCGCCAACAGCGGAATGGGGCTCCATGGTCTCGGAGGGCACGCAGGTGATCTTCGATCAATGGTGGGTGGCGGCCGTGCCGGGCTTTGCCATCCTGATCACCTCCTTCGCCTTCAACCTGCTGGCCGATGGTCTGCGCGATATTCTGGATCCGCGCCATGACTGAGCCGCTGCTTTCCGCCGAGGATCTGTCGATCGCCTTTCCATCGGAGGCGGGGCCGGTGCGCGTCGTCGATGGTATGTCTTTCTCGGTCGGCCGCGAGGTTCTTGCATTGGTCGGCGAATCCGGCTCCGGCAAGTCGATGACCGGTCGGGCGATCATGGGGCTGCTACCGCGTCGGGCGGAGGTGCGAGCAAAGCGTCTTGCCTTCGATGGCCAGGAACTGACGACGCTGTCCGCATCCGGCTGGAACAGGCTGCGCGGCAGTGGCCTGGGACTGATCCTGCAGGATCCGAAATATTCGCTAAACCCTGCCCATAAGGTTGGCCGACAGGTGGAAGAAGCATTGCTTTTACACACCAAGCTTTCTGCTGCCGAACGGCGCGAGCAGGCGCTCGATATGCTGGAGAAGGTCGGCCTGCCCGATCCGCAGCGCGTCTATTCGAGTTATCCTGCTGCCCTCTCGGGCGGCATGGGCCAACGCGTGATGATCGCGGCCATGCTGATCAACCGACCGAAGCTGCTGATCGCAGACGAGCCGACTTCGGCGCTGGATCGCGGATTGCAGGACCAGATCCTGACGTTGCTGCGATCGCTTACGGAAGAACTCGGCATGGGGCTGCTTCTCATCAGCCACGATCTGCAGCAGGTCTCGCGTTATGCCGACCGCGTCATGGTCATGCGCCAAGGCAAGATCGAAGAGCAGATGGCGTCGGCCGATCTTGCCAATGCCAGATCGGATTACACGCGGGCGCTCTGGGCAGCACGGCCTTCGGCGGCGACTTATGGGACACGGTTGCCGGTTTATGGAGGCGAGGCATGAGTGCGCTCTCCGTTTCGGATCTTTCCGTGACCTTCCAGGGCAGCGGCAAGGGTTTTACCGCCGTGCGCGGTGTCAGCTTCAAGGTCGCGGCGGGCGAGACATTCGGACTGATCGGCCCTTCCGGCTGCGGCAAGACGACGGTGCTGCGTGCCGTTGCCGGGCTCAACACCCATTGGCAAGGCTCCATCACCGTCTTCGACGAGGCGCTGCAGCCGGGGCATAAAATCACCGGCGCGTTGCGATCCAATATCCAGATGGTGTTCCAGGATCCCTATTCCTCGCTGCATCCGCGCCACCGCATCTCCCGCATTCTCGGTGAGCCGTTGGCGTTGCGGGGCATGCGCAATGTCGAGGACGAGGTGAGTATTGCGCTCGATCAGGTCGGCTTGCCGGCTACTGCGGCCGTGCGTTATCCGCACCAGCTTTCCGGCGGGCAGCGGCAACGCGTGGCGATTGCCCGTGCGCTGCTTCTGAAGCCAAAGCTGCTGCTACTCGACGAGCCCACTTCGGCGCTCGATGTCTCGGTGCAGGCCGAAATCCTGAACCTGCTGAACGACCTCAAGGCCTCGCATGGGATGACCTTCGTGCTTGTCAGCCACGATCCTGGCGTCGTCGCGCATATGTGCGACCGGGCTGTGCTGATGCGGGCCGGTCGCGTCGAAACCGAACTCGACCGCGCCGCGCTTTCGCAAGGCGGCTGGGTCGAGCAGCTTGCCGTTCGCTAGTCAGGCGATTGGCAGGATCAGCACGTCGCGAGCTGGCACTTCGATGCGGCTGGCATCGTAGGCATGGTTCACCGGCCAGGCGGGTCTGCCGCCTGACAGCTTCCTATCGGCGAGCGTGACCGTCGTCGTCTGCGCCTTGCGTGTCGGGTTGACCAACCAGAGGAAGCTTCCGTTTTCGCCCTTGTGGATGCGGGCGAAGAGCGCGTCGTTGGACAGGCTCGCGTGGCGCGTCCTGCCGCTCCATTTCACCAGTTCGGCGAAGAAGGCGGCATTCGCCTTGCCGTCGGTGCGGTAGAAGGCGACAGAGGGGTTGGTGCCGATTAGCAGGGTGCGGCCCTTGCCAAAGCGGTTTTCGACGACGGCGAGACGCCCGCCGTCAAACGTGCCGCGGCCGGTGCCGCCGGTCAGGCGATAGGACTGTAGGAGGCCACCGCCATCGACGGCCATGTCGTCGAACTTGAAGTGGATGCGGTCGCCGATATCCGGCATGAATTCCACTTCTTCCTCGCGTGCACCGAAGACCTCATCGAGCCCCATATTCGGCTGCACCTGGCCGACATGGCCGCGGTCGCCGAAATAGCCGGGGCAAGCTTCCGCAATCAGCGTGCCGCCCTTTTCCACCCAGGCCTTCAGACGCGACGCCTGCGCGGCAGTAAACATGATCGGGTAGGGGAAATAGAGGAAGTCGTAGGCGTCAATATCCTCGATATGCACCCAATCCGGCTGCAGGCCCTGTGCGAGGAAGGCACGGTAGGCGCCCCACATGGCTTCCGGATAAGGCTTTTCCTTGCGATCGTAGTTCAGCAGGTAATCCCATTCCTGTGTTTCCGGGACAACCAGAATGCCGACCTCGCCACGAACAGGCTTTGCGTCCCAGAGCGTCTTTTGCGCTGGATCATTCGCCCATTTCGCCATGGCGCTCTGCATGTCGGAGCGTGGCGTGCGGCTGCCATCCATGCCATAGGCGCCGAAGGCGCCGAAGAGCGGGCCGTCGAGCAGCGGGCGCCAGCGCAGATTGAGGACGCCGCGCGCCCCGCCGGCAAAGGAGGTCATGCTCCAGATGCGGATGTCCTCGGGTTCAGCGACACGGCCATCTTCCTTGTCGCGGCTGATTACCTGCGGCTGCAGCCAGAGCGGGCCGCCCTGGCGCTCCGCATGCCAGAAGGGTTTGCCGCGGGCGGCGGCGCGGTTGATATCGACACCGTACCAGGTCTTCCACGGCTCCGTGCCCTTGCGGGCCTGGATCCAGGTGAAGCCGTAGATTTCCACCTTGGAGGCGGCGAGCCAGTCGTCGCAGCCATTGGCCGCCATATTGGGGATCGCGCCGGAAATGCCGTGGGCGGCGATGACGTTCTTCTGATCGACGGCGCGGATGGTGTCGATGCGCCATTGCATCTGGTCGTAGAAATTGTCGCGCTTGAACTGCAGCCAGTCGATGCATTCAGGGTAAGGCGCCATGTGGACCGGCGGCTCGATATCGTCCCATTCGGCGTAGCTGTAGCGGTGCCAGGCTTTGGCGAGCACTTTCAGGCTACCGTATTTCTTCTCCAGCCATTTGCGGAAAGCGGCCTTGGCATAGCTGCTGTAATCGACATCGGCGGAATAGTTGACCTCGTTCCAGACGTCATAGCCGTAGATTGCCGGATGATCCTTGTAGCGGGTGGCAAGTGCGGTCAGGAATTTACCGGCAGCTTCCTTCACTTCCGGGCAGTTCAGCGTCAGTGCGCCAGCGCCGCCGCCATTGTTGGAAAAGCCGCCGGTCGCGGCCGAGACGCCCATGTAGGAACCGAGCTTGGTGCCGTCGGCATTGACCTGCAGGGCATCGGCATATTTGCGTACCGCCCAGTCCGGCACGGCATGAATGAGTTCGGCGATAACAGTCTTGATGCCGTTCCTGGCGGCGAGATCGAGCTGGCGGTCATATTCTTCCCAGTCGTAGACGCCGGGAGCCACTTCGATCGCACTCCACATGAACCAGTGGCGGAAGATGTTCAGGCCATCTTCGCCTGCCGTCGTGTAGTCGCGTTCCCAGTCGTCGCGCGGCGGATTGGACTTGCGGAAATAGACGGCGCCGAAAGGGAATTGGATATCGTTTCTAAGCATTGTCCTGTCCTTCTCTGTCGATGTCCGGACATGGCTTCGCCGTCCGGAGAAAAGGCTCCGGCAGGAGGCAATCGAAGATGTCGTCCGGGTGTTCTAGATGGTCCTGATCTAGCGCGGCCCTCCGGCGAGGAGCTCGAGCGTGCGGATAAGGGCGGAATGGTCGCGTTCGCCGTCGCCATTGGCGATCGCGGCATTCATGAGCTGCTGGGTGGCCGCCGTATTCGGCAGCGACAGGTCGAGCGCGCGGGCGGCGTCAACCGCAAGCGTCATGTCCTTGCGGTGCAGGCGGATGCGGAAACCGGGATCGAAGGTTTCCTTGACCATGCGTTCGCCGTGTACTTCGAGAATGCGTGAGGCGGCAAAGCCCCCCATCAGGGCAGCGCGCACCTTGGCGGGATCGGCGCCGGCGCGTTTGGCAAAGAGCAGGGCTTCGGAGACGGCCTCGATGGTGAGGCCAACGATGATCTGGTTGGCGACCTTGGCCGTCTGGCCGTCGCCGACACCACCGACCTGCGTGATGTTCTTGCCCATCTTTTCGAAGAGTGGCCGTGCACGCTCGAAAGCCTGCTCCTTGCCGCCGATCATGATCGTCAGCGAAGCAGCCTTGGCGCCGACTTCGCCGCCCGAGACCGGCGCATCGATATAATCGCAGCCGAGCGCTTCGATGCGTTTGGCAAAGCCCTTGGTGGCGACGGGCGAAATCGAACTCATGTCGATGACCAGCTTGCCGGCGGACAGGCCCGAGGCCACGCCGTCTTCGCCGAAGAGAACGGCTTCGACGTCAGGCGTATCCGGCAGCATCAGGATGATGATGTCGGATGCTTGCGCGACAGCCTTGGCGCTATGAGCAGCCTTGCCGCCCTTGGTGACGAGGTGCTGCGAGGCTTCCTTCACGCGGCTCAGATGCAGGGTATGGCCTGCATCGATCAGGTGTTCCGCCATCGGGCGACCCATGACGCCCAGTCCGATAAAACCGATATTCATGTCTCGCTCACTTCCGATAGGGTTTCATCCAGCCGAGGCCTTCGCTGGTGCCGGCCTTGGGCTTGTATTCGCAGCCGACCCAGCCGTCGTAGCCGAGGCGGTCGAGTTCGGAGAGGATGAAGCCGTAGTTGATCTCGCCCGTACCAGGCTCGTTGCGGCCGGGATTGTCGGCGATCTGTACATGGGCGATCCTGTCCTTCAGCCTTGTGAATGTCGGGATCAGGTCGCCCTGCATGATCTGCATGTGGTAGAAATCATACTGGATGTAGAGATTGTCGGAGCCGACCTTTCCGAGGATGCGCTCGGCGTGGTCGGTGTTCGACAGGAAGAAGCCGGGAATATCGCGCAGATTGATCGGCTCGATCAGCAGCTTCACGCCGGCGTCGGCCGCGCGCTCGGCGGCATATTTCAGGTTTTCGACCAGCACCTTTTCCAGCGTTGCGAGATCGGCTCCCTTCGGCACGAGGCCGGAGATGACGTTGACTTGCGGGCAGGCGAGCGCCTTGGCGTAATCGAGCGCTAGCGAGATGCCGCTCCGGAACTCCTCGATGCGATCCGGCAGGCAGGCGATACCGCGCTCGCCGCCGGCCCAATCTCCCGAGGGCACGTTGAAGAGCGCCTGCTTCAGGCCGTTTGCCTGGAGCGCACCGGCGACCTTTTCCTTCGGTTCGGCATAGGGGCCGAGATATTCGAGCGCGCCGAAGCCGTCCTTCGCGGCAGCGGCGAAGCGGTCCAGAAAGGCAAGATCCTGATAGAGGAAAGAAAGATTGGCGGAAAATTTCGGCACTGGAACATCCTCAGGCATTGGCGGGAGCGATGAAACGATGCCGGTGCAGCATGCGCTTGTCGCGTGGGTCGGGATTGGGAACGGCGGAAATGAGGCTCTTCGTATAGGCTTCCTGTGGCGCGGTGCAGATCTGCTCGGCCTCGCCAAGTTCGACGATCTTGCCTCGATGCATGACGGCGACGCGGTCACAGAAATAGCGTACCACGGAAATGTCGTGGGAAATGAAGATGAAGCTCAGGTTCAGCCGCTGGCGGATATCGAGCAGCAGGTCGAGGATCTGGCTGCGGATGGATACGTCGAGCGCCGACGTCGCTTCGTCGGCGATGATGATGCGCGGATCGAGCGCGAGTGCTCGAGCAATGCCGATGCGCTGGCGCTGGCCTCCCGAGAAGGCGTGCGGATAGCGCTCCATGCCCATCGGATCTAGGCCGACGAGGCGCATCAATTCGGCGACGCGGTCCTCCAGCGCCTTGCCCTTGGCAAGGCCGTTGACGATCAGCGGATCGCCGATCACTTCCTTGACGGTCATGCGCGGGTTGAGCGAGGCGAAGGGATCCTGGAAGACGAGGCGGACTTCGCGGTGGAAATTGCGCAGTTCCTTCTTGCCGAGCTTGATGACGTCGGTCTCACCGCCATCCTTGTCACGATAGAGGACGGTACCGGTCGTCGGCTCGACGGTACGCAGAATCAAGCGGCCGAGCGTCGTTTTGCCGGAACCGCTTTCGCCGACGATGCCGAGATTTTCGCCGGGATAGAGGTCAAAATTGGCGTCATCGACGGCGCGCAGCGTATTGGCGTTGCCATGCCAGCCGAAGGTCTTGCTGAGATTGCGCACTGAAAGGATCGGCTGCGGCGCTTCCGAGGACAATGCGATGGGCGGCAGTCTGCCTTCGACGTGATGGCTGAGCTTTACCGTCGATGTCAGCAACTGGCGCGTATAGGGATGGGTGGCGGCATGGTAGATCTCATCGACCGAGCCGCGCTCGACGATATGGCCGAAGCGCATGACGGCGACATCATCCGCCACTTCGGCCACCACGCCCATATCATGCGTGATGAGCAACATCGCCATGCCGCGATCGACCTGCAGGCGCTTGATAAGGTCGAGGATTTCGGCCTGTGTCGTCACGTCGAGAGCGGTGGTCGGCTCGTCGGCGATCAGGATATCGGGATTGCCGGCAAGCGCCATGGCGATCATGGCGCGCTGGCGCATGCCGCCGGAGAATTCGAACGTATAGCGGTCGGCCATCTTGTCGGGATTGGGGATTTCCACCTGTCGCAGCAGCTCGACCATGTGGGCGCGTGCCGCCTTCTTGTCGAGATTGCTGTGCAGGCGGATCGCCTCGATGATCTGCGAGCCGATCGTGTGGACCGGAGAGAGGGAGCTCATCGGTTCCTGGAAGATCAAGCCAATGCGCCGGCCGCGGATCTCCCGCATGGCGCGACTGCCGGGCTGAAGAGTGGCGATATCGGTGATTTCGCTGCCGTTTCTCAGCAGGATGCGGCCCCCTACGATGGCGCCGGGCTTGTCGACGATCTGCAGCAGCGAGCGGGCCGTGACACTCTTGCCCGAGCCGCTTTCACCGACGAGGCAAAGCGTCTGGCCGCGCTTCAGCTGGAAGCTGACATCCTCGACGGCATGCAGGATATGCGTGCGCAGCCGGAAATCGATCGAGAGATTTTCAACAGAGAGAGCGACGTCATCGGGAAGATCGGTCATAGCTTCTCCTCAATTGTCATAGGGATCGGCTGCATCGCGCAGGCCGTCGCCGAAGAAGTTGAAGGACAGGACGGCAATGACGACCGCGAGAGACGGCCAGATCAACAGCCAGGGCGCGGTTGCGACCGTGCGGATATTCTGGGCGTCCTGCAGCAGCACGCCCCAGCTGACGACCGGCGGTTTGAGGCCGATGCCGAGGAAGGAAAGCGAGGTTTCGGCAACGATCATCGTCGGCACTGCAAGAGTGACGACGGCGAGGATATGGCTCGTCAGCGACGGTAGGATATGGCGGAAAATCAGCCGAGCCTCGCTTGAGCCGTCGAGCTTTGCGGCGGTGACGAAATCTTCGCTGCGCAGCGCCAGGAAACGGCCTCGCACCTCTCGGGCAAGGCTGGTCCAGCCGAGCAGCGAGACGATGATGGTGATGACGAAATAGACGTTGACGGGCGACCATGTGAGCGGAATCGCCGCCGCAAGGCCGAGCCAGAGCGGGATGGTCGGCATGGCGCTCACGACCTCGATCACGCGCTGGATCAGCGTATCCACCCAGCCACCGTAGAAGCCGGAGATAGAGCCGAGTACGACGCCGAGCACCAGCGACATGGCGACGCCAACGAGGCCGATCGACATGGAAATGCGGGTGCCGTAGATCAGCCGGGTGAGAACGTCACGGCCGAGGCGATCGGCGCCAAGCAGGTACATGGGATCATTGGGATTGATCGGACCGAAGAAATGCGTGGTCATCGGGATCAGGCCCCAGAGATAATAAGCCGGACCTTTGACGAAGAAGCCGACTGGCACGACCTTGCTATCGTCGACGACGAAGGTGCGCCTCAGCGCCACTTTGTCGATCTCCACCTTGTAGCCTTTCACATGGAAATTGAATTCCGAGCTGCCATCCGGCTTGGTGACGAAGAAGCTCAAGCCCTGCGGCGGCGCGTAGGTATATTGCGGCTTCGACGTCGCGGGCAGGGAAGGCGCCAGGAATTCGGCAAAGAGGCCAATGAGATAAAGAAGAAGGATGATCACGCCTGCAACCATCGCCACCTTTTGGCGGATCAGCTTGCCAGCAATCAGCCGCCAGGGACCGATGGCCGCTGTCGAGACCGTCTTTCCCTGTTTCAATGGGCTGATCGAGGGACCGTCGGCGGCGACGTTCAAAGGACCTGTATGGGTTCCCAATGTTTCGTGCGTCATCGGCGTCTCCTCAATTGAACCGGATGCGCGGATCGAGCAGCGCAAGCAGCAGGTCCGACAGGAGCATGCCGACGAGGGTCAGCGCGGAAAGCAGCAGGATGAAGCTGCCGGCGAGATACATGTCCTGCGAGACCAGCGCGCGGAAGAGCAGCGGTCCTGCGGTCGGCAAATTCAGGACGATGGCGGTGATTGTAACGCCGGAGACGAGATGTGGCAGCACCCAGCCGATCGCCGAGACGAAGGGGTTCAGCGCAATGCGCACCGGGTATTTCATGATCACCTTGTATTCCGGCAGGCCCTTGGCACGCGCGGTAATGACATAAGGCTTGTGCAGCTCGTCCGTCAGATTGGCGCGCAGGATGCGGATGAGGGCGGCGGTGCCTGACGCGCCGATGATGATGATCGGGATCCAGAGATGGGCGAGGAAGTCGCCGACCTTGGCGAGGCTCCAGGGTGCTTCGGCAAATTCGGGGGAGTTGAGGCCGCCGACACTCTGACCAAGATAACGGTAGGCGATATACATCAGCGTCAGCGCCAGGATGAAGTTCGGCACGGCAAGGCCAATGAAGCCGAAGAAGGTGAAGATGTGATCGCTGATCGAATGGCGGCGCACTGCCGAATAGATGCCGATCGGCAGCGCGACGATCCAGACGAAGAGGAGGCTGAGCAGCGAGATGACCAGCGTCGAGCCCATACGCGCCCATATGAGGCCGGAAACGGGCTGGTTCCATTCGAAGGACCAGCCGAAATCGCCACGGCTGACGATGCCCCACATCCATTTGAGATATTGGATGTAGAAGGGATCGTCGAAACCGTAGATTTCCTTCAGCCGCTCGATCTGTGCGGGATCGACAGCCTGGCCGCTGTCGCTCATCGTCGCGATCATCGAAGTCAGATAGTCACCCGGCGGCAGCTGGATGATCAGGAACGAGATCAGCGACATGCCGATTAACGTCGGGATCATGTAGAGCACGCGCTTGAAAATATAGCCAAGCATCGGAATGTTTCTCCTCCCGTTGAGAGCGCCGGGTCAGACGCTTCCTTCGGATCTTCATCCGCTTTCGGCCCTTCCAGGCCGAAAGCGCTCCTCCTTGTCTCAGCACCTCATTTCCAGGTGAGGTGCAGCACCTCCAGCCGTTCGATAGAAGGCACTTCCACCTGTGCGCGGCCATCTTTGACGCTGAAGTTTGCGGCTCGGTCGGCAACGACAAGCCATGCTTTGGCCACCGACTTGCCGTGGGGAATTTCCACTGAAACCGTCTGGGCCGCCAGAGAGTAATTTTCGCGTATCGGCCCCTTCATCATCATCGGGTTGGTAAGGTTGAAGAGGCTGACGGCTATACCTTCTGCGCTCTCGCGCAGCGCCATGTCGATGACACCGGGGCCTACCACGGTGACGCGTGAGGTCTTGCCGAGTGCCCAGCGGACAGCATTAGCAATCAACCTTCCATGGTCGACGGCGAAGACTTCCCAGAAGACTTCGCCGATGTTCCAGGGGATATAGACCGTGCGGCCGCCCTTGCCGGTTTCACGGGCGATAACGCCGGCGCCTTCCGGAGCCTTGCGCGGATAGACTTCTTCCATCGGGAGGTCCGGGAAATCAGGCACATAGAGGAAGGGCGTCGTCGCACTGCCGATGGGGTCGGCGTGGATGAGACGCGTGCCGCCCATGATGCGCTCGGCACCGTCATAGCCCTGATTGACCGGATGATCGCCCGAGAGCGCCACATAGGTGTTCTTGACGATGCCGCGCGGGCCGGAGACGAATTTCGCACCCAGCACGTCGGAAAGGCCGAACTCGCTGCGCTTCTTGCCGAATTCGTCGCGAAGCGAGGTTTCATAGGAGGCGACAATGCTGCCGCCGCGCTCCACATAGGCGCGGATCGCCTCGTTTTGAGCATTCGAAAGGCAGGAAGCGTTGGCGAGAATGATCAGTTTGAACCGGTCGAGGTTTTCCTTGGTCAGAACCTGATCGGAGAGAAGCTCGAAGGGCAAGCGGGCTTCGACGAGGGCATGGTAGAAACCGAGATCATGCTTCTCGGCGCTGTGTCGCTCTTCCGGCGCCCAGTGGCGGAGCGTGGTCGAGGGATCGATGACAGCGATTTCGGCCGTCGGTTGCATGCTTTCGAGGACGGGCTCGACGGCAGCCTGCAGGGCAAAGGAATCGGCGACCGGCTCCACCCAGCGCTTGTCTGGCACGACACCATTGAACTTGGTGAACCAGGCATAGAGGCCATGGGCCGTGCCATCGTTGATCCAGAGCTGCATCTCCTCGCCCGAGGTGACAGCATCCTTCCAGCGATATTCCTCCTCAGGACCGATCGAGGTGATGAGGACGACAGGCCGATCGGGGAAGGTGGCGCGGATGCGCTTGCCGTTGCGGCCGGCGGACCAGCCGAGCTCGAGGCCTTTACGGCCCTGATGATCGACGACGAGGAAGGGGCAATGTTTGGCGATGACTGAGAGGTCGAATTCCATGAGCGAAGCGCCACCCATGTTGGGGATGAAGCTCGCATGCGGGCGGATCGCTTTGACCGCATCGTCCCACTGGGCGATCATGTCGGTCAGAACCCGGCGGCGCCACTGTACCCAGGCCTGCCAGGCCGGATCCTCGGCATCGGGCTTTTTCGGCAGAGCGTGGCCGAACATATCCTTGAATCGGCGGGCGCTGTCTTCGCTGTAATCGACGCCGTGACCCTGCCAGCGATTGGCGAAGACGGCATCGATATCGTATTTGCGGACGATTTCCTTGACGACCTCAGGCATGAAGACCGTGTTGTAATCGCCATAAGCATTGGTGACCCAGACATCCGGATAGGCCCAGTGGCGGCGCGGCGTGCCATCGGCATTGATCATCACCCATTCGGGATGAGCCTTGGCGGCATCGTCATGGATCGCATGCGGGTCGACGCGGGCCATGACATGCATGTCGAGCTTGCGGGCGGCATCGACGAGCGCGCCGAAGATGTCCTTATCACCAAGATATTTGCTCACGTAGTGATAGGGAACTTCACTCGGATAATAGGCGATATAGCCGCCGGCGCTGAGGCAGACCGCATTCGATTTCGTGCGCTTGAAGACGTCGACCCAGAAGGCCGGATCATATTTCTCCGGGTCGTCCTCCACGAAGGTGAGCTGGGTCCAGCGCGTTGCGGTCTTGAACCAGTCGGGCGTTCGCAGCGTGTCGGTATTCTGTCTTCTGGCGTCGAGCATCGTCTTCATCCAATCATCGGCAAAAGAGGGGCCGCGGCGCCGGCTAGCGCGGCCGGCGCCTGCAATGCATCAAGCTGTTTCAGGCCGTCAGACCTTGTAGAACTGCTCCGGCATGGTGGGAGCGGGGGTCGGCCAGCCGAAGGAATTCGGCATGGTCTTGGTGATGTTCTTCATGTTGTTCTTGACGATGCCGTAACCATCCGGCGGCAGGGAAATGCCGAAGACATAGAAGTTTTCGGCAGCACCCTGCAGGATCTGTTTCATGATCTCCTGCTGGCTAGCTGGATCGGAGGTCGATTTCAGCTTGTCGTAAAGCTCGAGTTGCTTCTTCGTCTCTTCCGGCGGCTCTTCCGCATTGGCATTGTTGCGGTCGAGATACCAAAGCTGCCAGGCCGGGGCATACATGGCATTCGAATCCGTCGGCACGTAGTAGCGCGGGTCGAGCATCGCAGCGACGCCGCCATTCGCACCGAACTGGTGGGCCGTCGCATCGAAATCGCGGCCCTGGCGCACGCGGGTTTCCCAGAGCGAACGGTCCATGGTGCGCATCTGCGCATCGATGCCGACCGCCTGGAACATCGGGATGACCAGCTGGAAGAGATCGAGGAAGACGGCGCGCGCCTGGTCGATCTCGAAGATCACCGTCAGGCGGCGGCCCTTTTCATCGAGACGGAAGTTCTGGTCGTCGCGCTTCGGGATCAGCGTATCGAGCATGGCATTCGCCTTGTCGACATCGTAGCTGGTGAACTGTGTGGCAAGCTGCTCGTTGTAGAGCGGATCGCTCTGTTTGATCGAGGGCTGGGCAGGAGCGCCCTGGCCGACGAGCACGGCATCGATCAGCGACTGGCGATCGAGCGCCATGGAGAGCGCGGCGCGGAAATCCTTGTTGCGGAAGAGCTTGCGCTTGGTCTCGTCATTGTGGTTCAGGTTGAAGATGAAATTCATCACGTTGGCTTCGGTCGAGGTCAGCGTATAGAAATCATACTTGCCCTGTTCGCGCGCATCGTAGAGCACCGACTTGTTGTTCGGCGTGGCGATATACTGGTCCATCAGGTCGACTTCACCTTGCATGGCCTTCAGGAGCAGCACTTGCGGGTCCGCTACCATCTGATAGACGATGCGGTCCATGTAGGGGAGCTGGTTACCCTCCGTATCCACTTTCCAGTAGAAAGGGTTGCGTTCGGCAATAGCGCGTTCGGTATTCTCGCCGGGCGCTGTCGTAAACATCCAGGCATGCAGGCAGGGCTTCTTCGAGGAGTTCAGGAAGAAGGCATTGTCATCCTGGAAACCGGAGGCGGACTGGAAGGCGGCGATCCAGCTTTCGAAGCCGCGCTCTTTGGCAAGCTCGTTGGCCTTCGGGTTATAATCGATATGGAACTGCTCGAGGTAATGTTTGGGGCAGCGGGTCGTGTGGTCGCTATTGGACCAGGCGACCTGAAGCGGGAACATACCGTTAGGTTTTGCGAAGATAACTTTAAACGTCTGTTCGTCGACGATTTCGAGCTTGGCCGGCTTGCCGGCAGTTTTCCAGTGACCTTGGCCGTTCACGGCAACGCGCTTGTCGGTAAGGATGGTATCGTACCAGAATTTCACGTCCGCGGTGGTATAGGGTTGGCCGTCCGACCACTTCATACCCTTGCGCAGGCGGATGGTGTATTCGGTGGAATCCGTATTGCCATCGAAGGCTTCGGCGACGTTCAGCGTCACGCCGGACCAATCGGGCGTGTAGCGCAGCAGCGGCTCATAGGCCTGATAGCGGAACAGCATCGACAGCGAACCGCCGCCGACGAGCGCCATATTCCAGTCGCCGCCATATTTGCCGACGCTTTCAACCGGTTTGATGACGAGCGGATTTTCCGGCAGCCGATCCTTCAGAGCCGGTAGCACGCCGCTTGAAACTTTCTCCTTCAGAATGTCCGCTTCTTTGAAGTCGGCGGCAAAAACCGGCAGGGCCGGCAGGATCAGAACGGCCGAAGTCCCGGCCAGAAACGCACGACGTTTCAGCTTGATCATAGGGTTCTCCTCCAAAAATCCCCAGCCCTTATCGTTATTTTTGGCTTCAGGCTGAGATAACGGAAAGAATACATTTGGATATTGTTAGGTAAAGCGTTATGTTTTGTTATGGCAAGAATTTGCAATTCCGGTAGGGAAGGTGTAGCGAAGCGCTCCGAATGCCGGACGGGAAATCGAGGTGTAGAGTGGGAAGCAGGGGGCGAGTTACCTTACAGACGATCGCGCGGGAGGTCGGCCTCTCGAAATATGCGGTCTCGCGCTCGCTGGCAGGCAAGAGCGGCGTCAGTGAGGAGACGCGCGCGCTGATCCGCGCGACGGCCGAGCGGCTGGGCTATACGCGCCCTGCCGGCCAATCGCAGACGAACGATATCGCTGTCGTTTTCCACGATCTCGATGCCGTCAACAGTGAACTCTACATGCAGATCCAGAATGGCGTGCAGCGTGAGGCACACAGGCTGGGCATGGCACTACGCATCCGTTGGACACATAGCGCTGGTCAGCTTGAGGAATTGGCGTGTTCCTGCGCCGGGCTGCTGCTTGTCGGTCCGCATGACCGGGAGGCAATCGCCGCAGCAACAGCAATCGGGGTGCCGATCGTGCGTTTCGGCTGGGTTGATCCGCTGGAGCAGGCGGATCAGATCACCGGCACGGACCATGAGGCGGGCCAGGCCGTGCTTCAATATCTGATCGGGCTTGGTCACCGGTCGATCTGCTATGTCAACGGCACGCCCGGTTTCCGAGGCCGGCGCGAGCGCTTCTATGGGGCGCGGGAGATTGCAGAACGCTGCGAGGATGTCTCGCTGCATGTGCTGCGGTTCGACGAGCAGGTCGGCTTCGGCGAGGTTTTCAAGGACCTCAAGGCAAAGGGTATTCACCCGACAGCCTTCTTCTGTGCCCATGACGGACTGGCGCTAACGGTGGTTTCCGAACTGCTGGGCCAGGGCTATCGCATTCCCGATGATGTCTCGGTCGTCGGCTTCGGCGATTTCTCACCGGCTACGCAGATTTCGCCGCCGTTGACGACGGTGAAAATGGAAGGGCAGGAGGGCGGGGCCGTCGGTCTCCGGCTGCTCCTGGAGCGGATAGAAAATCCGCGTCTGCCCGGCATGCCCGCCCGCCGCGTCATGATCGCGTCACGCATCGTCGAGCGCCGGTCTGCCGGTCCGTGCAAGGTCGCGGCAGCGACCGATCCAGTAAAGCCGCAATCGGAAATCGCTCAGAACAACGCGCTCGTGAAGTGATTGGGCTGGAGTTGCCGGATGGCGGCAGAGAGCTGAACGTCAGCCCAACCTCGCTGCAACCGCCTTCACTGCATCGGCACCCGGCGCGAGGGGCTTGTATTCCAGCCCGATAGCGCCGGTGTAGCCGTTGGCGAAGATCCAGTTGAGGCGGTGAGCGAGATCGATCGTGCCGGTGCTAGGTTCGTTGCGGCCTGGGTGATCGGCCACGTGGACGTGAAACACGCGGTCTAAGCGGCCAGCCAGAACATCTTCCGTGCGTTCGTCCATAACAGCGGAATGATAGATATCATAAACGATGCCTATTTCCGGACGGGCGACATCATCGACGATGTCCAGGCCCTCGCTGGTGGAATCGAGGAAATAACCGATATGGTCGATGCGGATGTTGAGCGGTTCCACACCGAGGCGCACGCCGCTACCATCAAGGATATCGGCGCCGGCTCGCAGTGTTTCCGTCAGCGCCTTGCGTTGTTCATCCCGCGTGAAGCCCGCGAGATCGTCGCCGGCCTGCGCGATCAGGACAGGCGCGCCGAGGCGTTTTGCGACGGCAACGGAATCGGCAAGGCCGTTCAGCCAGGTCTCGCGATTGGCGGCGTTGGTGAGCGCGATCATCGGCTCGGCGACAAGGCTCGTTACCTTGAGACCGGTTTCCTTCAATGCAGCTTCGATCGCGTCGAGATCCTTGTCCGTCCAGCGCCAGAATTCGATCGCATCGAGACCGGCGGCATGGGCACGGCGGATGCGATCGGCGAAAATGTCGCCGTCCTCGGCAAACAGCCATTCGATGCAAGCTGAATAAAGTCGCATGAAAACTCCTCCACTATCGCTTCAGGCATGTGACAGATCCCAGCCTGCGGCAAGAGGGATCGGCTCCTGATGCTGATGATTTTCCGCCGTGGCTTGACGGGCAGAACCAATGCCGGAAGAGTTGACGAATTGGCCGGACCGTCGGCCGGATTGGGAGGATTTCATGGATCTCGGATTGAAGGGAAAGACCGCCGTCATCACGGGTGGTTCGGTCGGTATCGGGCTTGCCATCGCCGAAGGGTTGGCGGCCGAGGGTGCCAACCTCATTTTGTCTGCGCGTGGACGCGAGCGGCTGGATGCCGAAGCCGTGCGCATCGCTGAAAAATATGATGTCAGCGCCATTGCGGTCGAAAGCGATGTGGCGACTGTCGAAGGTACGGAGGCGATCATCGCGGCGGCAGCCGACCATGGTGGAGCGGATATTCTCATCAACAATGCCGGCACCGGCTCCAATGAGACGGTCATGGAGGCGCCCGACGAGAAGTGGCAGGCGTATTTTGATCTGCATGTGATGGCCGCCGTGCGCCTTGCCCGCGGAATTGCGCCGCAGATGAAGAAGCGCGGCGGCGGAGTGATCCTCCATAATGCCTCGATCTGCGCCGTGCAACCGCTCTGGTACGAGCCGATCTACAATGTCACCAAGGCGGCGCTCATGATGTTTTCCAAGACGCTTTCCACGGAGCTTGTGAAGGACAAGATCCGCGTCAACTGCGTCAATGCCGGCCTTATTCTGACACCCGACTGGATCAAGACTGCCAAGCAACTGACGGCCGAGACTGGCGGTGACTGGGAGGGTTACCTGCAAAGCGTGGCGGATGAACATGCCTCATCCAAGCGTTTCGGCACGCCGGAGGAGCTCGCAAACTTCTTCGTTTTCCTCTGCTCCGACCGGTCGAGCTATAGCATCGGTTCTACCTATTTCGTCGATGGCGGCATGCTGAAAACAGTCTAGCTCCCGCGATTTCCGGTCCCGCATCAGCCTGTTGGTGTCGGACCGGCATTAAACTTCGGAAGACTTCGGAAGAGCGGTTTCGCGGCAACATAAATCGCCAAAATAACCCATAAAAACGGGTTATTTTGTTGTCTCTTCATGGTTTTGACTCTATTTGCCTGCTATTACAGAAGAATAATGCCGCAAAGTGCAGGGCGACCGAGATGCTGACGAAAAAGGGAAAATACGGATTGAAGGCGCTGGTTGATCTGGCGCGGCTGGCGCCGGGCGAAACCGCCTTCATCAATGATATTGCTTCGCGCAACAACATCCCGAAGAAGTTCCTCGACACGATCCTCTTGGAATTGCGCAATGTCGGCATTCTGCGGTCGAAGAAGGGGCCGGGCGGTGGCTATTCGCTTTCGCGCCCTGCGTCGGAGATCCGCATCGGTCACGTCATCCGCACGCTGGACGGGCCGCTCGCGCCGATCCGCTGTGCTAGCCGCACGGCCTATGAGGCTTGCGATGATTGTTCCGATCCCGAGACCTGTCAGGTGCGGCGCTCGATGACCGAAGTCCGGGACGCGATCGCCGCCATTCTCGACAATATGACACTCGAGCAGTTCGTTGCCGGTGGCGGCATCGAAACGGTCGAGGAAAAGGTCCCGGTTTCTGCGGCGAGCTGATCCGCTCTCTTCGTTTTTCCGCAATTCCGGCAAAGCCGCTGCACACTTCTGCCGGAATTGCTTCAGTTTTCGCTGATTTTCAGAATATGCGCTCCCGCTGCGTTCAGCAGCGGTTCGCGTTGAATCGCCATGTCGTGGATACGGGCGTTCCTCCAGTGACGGTCGAGGTTGAGCGCTATGCTACCCGTTGTGCCCCGAGCCAGTTCGAAGAGAGCATTTGCCGTTGCCAGCGCCACCTCGGTTGCCGTGAGGCAGGCGGATGAGGCGGAGAAACAGGCTTCCGCCATGGCTGCCCCGGCGGGGCTTACCTGGGCGATATCAAGCTTGCGGCCGGCCTGTTCCAGCGCTCCGGTCGCGGTTTCGATACGGATTGCGTGCTCGCCGATTTTGCTGGAGAAGGCAGAGGGGTCCTTCGCCATGAGAAGCAGGTCGGAAAAGGCGGCGCGGGCTATGCCGAGGCCGACGGCTGCATGCAGCAGAAGGCCCAGAGATTTTTCCGTTGCGTGATCGCCGGAAAGGGCGGCGGTGACGGTATCGGCATTTACATGCAGCTTGCCGGCAATCAGCGTTGCCGTGCCGTTGGTGCGGAGGCCGAAGGCGTCCCAATCGTCCACCGCCTGCAATTCGTCGCTGTCACGCTGAAGGTGGAGCGTTACCCTGCGGCCGCCGGGATCGATCGCTGCCACGGCGATCCAGTCGGAAAAGAGAATAGCTGCTGCCTGTTCCGACCGGCCTGTCAGGCAAAAGCCGGAGCCTTCGGCGACGAGGCCTGCCTGCTCGCTAAAGCGGGTGGCGGCGAAGCGGTCGCCGTCCAGTGCACGGGCAAAGAGGGTGCTCTTCAACTCTTCCGAAGGCTGGTTTCGCAGCCCTTCCAGCACGCGGAAGTGAGATGCCAGCACGTTGCCGATCGAGGCGTCGCTTTCGGCGATGATGGCGACGATCTCGGCGAGCAGGGCGTTCGAAACATCGAGCCCCTGATATTCCGGGGGCACGGTGATTGCCGTCAGGCCGGATTGCGAGAGCGTGTCGAGCTCGGCATTGGGCATGAGGCGATTGATGTCGCGCTCGTTTGCCTGCCGGCGAAAGGCGGCCGCAAGCTCGCGGGCCGTGGAAACGGCTTCTTCCTCGGTCTCGATGCGATGCGCCGGAGGGCGCACATTGTCGTGCAACTGCGATACGGTGCCCATCTGCCACTCTTTCCTTATGTTAAAAAAGTGCGCGATTGCATCGGCTTGCGTAAGACCGGTTTTTCCACAAAAGCCCGACCGGCCGAATTTTCCTACCAGCTTGATCGACTTGCCGTATGCTCTAGTTATGGTTAAGGGACGGCCAACTGATCAGGAATGATGATGAGCGATTCTCTTGCACGAAGCCGCGAGGGTTCGAAGGCTGGACGTCAGCCGCGTCCGCGCGTGAGCATGGATATAGCCGAAATCCCGACCTATGCCATCGGCGACGTGCACGGTCGTCTCGACCTGCTGCAGAAAGCGGAAGAGGCGATCGTGCGCGATGCCGAGCATCTGCCGGGCACCAAGCTCATCGTCATGCTCGGCGATTATGTCGATCGCGGCCCTCAATCGGCGCATGTTCTCAGCCATCTCATGGATCCGGCGCCCGAAGGCTTCGAGCGCATCTGCCTTGCCGGTAACCATGAGATCGTCATGCTCGACTATATCGACGGCTGGGCATCCTATGACGACTGGATGACCATGGGTGCTGCCGAGCTTCTGCGATCTTACGGTCTCGATCCCGATCATCTGCCGCTTGTCTTCCGCTCCGGTGCGCAGCTCGACGCCTTCATCCGCCAATCGCTGCCGCATACGCATATCGACTTTATCCGCGCCATGCCGATCATGCTTGACACGCCTGACGTCGTCTTCGTGCATGCCGGTATCGATCCGCGGGTGACGCTCGAAGAGCAAGCGGATGACGACCTGGCCTTCATCCGCCAGCGTTTCCTGGAAAGCCCACTGCCGCTGCCGAAACTCATCGTGCACGGACATACACCCAGCGACCAGCCGGATGTACAGCCGATGCGGCTGAACCTCGATACCCGCGCCTTCAGGAGCGGCAAGCTCTCCGTTGCCCGCTTCTGGCAGGGGCAGGTTCACCTATTCTCCACCTAAGCCCCGCTCAGGCCGCGTTTTCCTCGGCGTCTGCATGTGCAGCCGGCACCTCCGCCGGCTTTTTGCGCCAGCGGCGCAGCACGACGTAGAAGACCGGCGTCAGGAACAGGCCGAAGATCGTTACCCCCAGCATGCCGGAGAACACGGCGGTGCCGAGCGACTGGCGCATTTCAGCACCGGGGCCGGTGGCGATGGCGAGCGGCAGAACGCCGAAGATGAAGGCGAAGGCCGTCATCAGGATCGGGCGCAGGCGAAGATGGCTTGCCTCGATTGCGGCATCCACGACGCTTTTCCCTTCTTCTTCTGCCTGTCTTGCAAACTCGACGATCAGGATGGCGTTCTTGGCAGCAAGACCGATCAGCACGATCAAGCCGATCTGTGTCAGGACGTTGTTGTCCATTCCCCTGAGCCACACGCCAATCAATGCGGCAAGCACTGCGAGCGGAACGATGAGGATGATCGCCAGAGGCAGGACCCAGCTTTCATATTGTGCCGCAAGCGCAAGGAAGACGAAGATCACCGACAGGACGAAGATATAGATTGCGGTATTGCCGGTGTGGGTTTCCTGATAGGCAAGCTCAGTCCACTCGAAGCTCGTTCCCGGCGGCAGGATCTGCCCCGCCAGCGCTTCCATCTTCTTGATGGCGTCGCCGGTCGATGTGCCGGGCGTCGGGTTGCCCTGAATCGGCACCGAGACATACATGTTGTAGCGCTGGACAAGTGCCGGACCGCTGGAATCCTGGATATCCATCAGAGTGCCAAGCGGAACCAGCGCGCCGGTTGCCGATCGAACCTTCAGCGCGAGAATGTCGTCCCTCTCCATGCGATATTGCCGGTCAGCCTGGGCGCGAACCTGGTAGACGCGCCCGAACGCATTGAAATCGTTCACATAGGCGACACCAAGGTTGATGGACAATGCGTTGAAGATATTGGGGATCGGCACGTTCAGGAAACGTGCCTTGTCGCGGTCGATTGCAAGGAAATATTGCGGGCTTGCATCTGAGAATGTCGTAAAGACGCCGGTCAGTCCCGGGGTCGTTGCAGCGGCGCCCATCATCTGGCGAGCGAGACCCAGGACACGCGTCATGTCAGAGCTCTCAAGATCCAAAATCTGCATCTTGAAGCCGCCCGAATTGCCGACGCCACGCACGGATGGCGGCGGGATGGCAATGATGAAGGCTTCCTGGATGCTCTGAAGCTTGCCGTAGAGCTCGCCGATGATCTTGTTGGCGGTCTCGCCGCCTTCTTCACGTTCGGCAAAGGATTTGAACGGGACGAAGACGACGCCGGCATTCGAGGCATTGGTGAAGGTCGCCCCGCTGAAGCCGGCAAATTGCACGGCATTGCCGACGCCTGGCACCGTGCGGGCGATGTCACCCACCTGTTTGACGACGGCGTCGGTACGCGCCAGCGAGGCGCCGTCCGGAAGCTGGATGACGACGATCGCATAACCCTGGTCCATGGTCGGGATGAAGCCCGAGGGAACCTTCTGGCCCATGTACCAGGTCGCGCCCAGCAGGCCGGCGAAGACGACGAGCGAAGCGGTCAATCCGACCCAGCTGCTGACCAGATGCCGGACGATCCAGGAATAGCCCAAGCTCATTCGATCGAAGCCGCGGTTGAAGCCATTTGCAAGACCGCTCCCCAACTGGGAGAAGATATTCTTGCGCTTGCTTTCGTGATCATGGGTTTTGAGCAAGATGCCTGCGAGCGCAGGCGAAAGGGTCAGTGAATTCAATGCGGAAATTGCCGTGGTGACTGATATCGTCACCGCAAACTGTTTGTAGAACTGACCGGAAATCCCCGGAATGAAGGCCGTCGGCACGAACACTGCGATCAGCACCAGCGAGATGGCGACGACGGCGGTTCCGACTTCGTCCATCGTAACGTGCGCCGCCTGTTTCGGCGTCATGCCGCGCGCCAGGTTTCGCTCGACATTTTCCACCACTACGATCGCATCGTCGACGACGATACCTATCGCCAGTACGAGGCCGAACAGGGTGAGCATGTTGAGCGAGAAGCCAAAGGCGAGCAGGACTGCGAAAGTGCCGATCAGCGATACGGGGATGGCGATGATCGGAATGAGGGCGGTTCGCCAGGATTGCAGGAAAACGAGGACGACGATCGCCACGAGGATCGCCGCTTCAGCGATGGTCCTATAGACCTCGTAGATCGAATCCGCGATGAATTCGGTCGTGTCATAGACGATGCGATATTCCAGCCCCTGCGGGAAATTCTGAGACAGGTCCTTCATGATGGCCTGGATCTGATGGGCGGTATCCAGTGCGTTGGTTCCCGGTCGAGCAAAGATGCCGAGGGCGACGGCCGGGTCATTATTGAGATAGCTGTTGGTGACGTAATCCTGTGCGCCAAGTTCGATGCGGGCGACATCCTGCAAGGCCACGAGCCGGCCGGTTGCTGTCGATTTTACAATGACATAGCGGAACTGCCGCACGTCCGAGAAGCGTCCGTCCGTTCGTACCGTATATTCGAACGCATTCTTGCCGGTGACGGGCGGGGCGCCGATCTTGCCGCCAGATACTTGGACGTTCTGGTCTCTCAATGCGGCGACGACGTCATCGGATGTCATTCCGTAGGCAGAGAGCTTTTCCGGATCCAGCCAGATTCGCATCGAATACTGGCGCTCGCCGAAGAGCTGCACGTCGCCGACGCCGTCAAGGCGCACGAGAACGTCGCGTATGCGGTTGCGGGCGTAGTTCGAGACGTAGAGCTGGTCATAGCGGTGCGACGGCGACAGTAGATGCACCACCATCATCAGGTCAGGCGAGCTCTTGTCGGTGGTCACGCCGAGCCGCTGGACTTCATCGGGAAGGCGGGGCAGGGCGATGGAAACGCGGTTCTGCACAAGCACCTGAACCTTGTCGAGATCGGTGCCGAGCTTGAAGGTGATCGTCAGCGACATGGCGCCATCGGCGCTGGAGTAGGAAGACATGTAGAGCATGTCTTCGACGCCGTTGATCTGCTGTTCGAGCGGGGTCGAAACCGTGTCGGCGATCGTCTGCGGATCGGCGCCCGGATAGGAGGTGCGCACGACGATGGTCGGCGGTGCGATCTCCGGATATTGGGAGACCGGCAATTGCGTGTAGGCAATGCTGCCAACGACGAGAAGAACAATGGAGATGACGGCCGCAAAGATCGGCCGGTCCACGAAGAAATGGGCAAATCTCATTGGCTGCTCTCCGCACCGGCGGTTTCCGGCGGCGCGTCTGTCCGCTCCTTCGGCAGTTCGGTCATCTGAGGTGTTACCTTTGCGCCGGGCCGGGCGCGTATCAGGCCGTTGACAATGATCGTCTCGGTGCCGTCGAGGCCTTCGCGAATGACGCGGTAGCCGTAGAGCCGCGGGCCGGGCCGGACGGGCTTGGTCGAAACCGTGCCGTCTGGTGCGACAACATAAACGACGCGCTCATTCTGGTCGGAACCGATTGCCTCGTCGGGGACGAGAATGGCCTGATAGGTGTTAGAAGCTTCGACCTGGATGCGGCCGAAGAGGCCGGGCTGAAGGACGAGATCAGGATTGGGGAAGCGGGCACGCAGACGAATGGTGCCGCTCTCGTTGTCGATCCGGTTCTCGGCGAAATCGAGTTTTCCCTGGAACGGCTTGGCATTGGGATCCGAGATCGTGACGGTTACATCCAGTCCGCCGCCGCCCTGCTGGAGAGCCTTGCCCAGTTTGCGCGCCGTGTCGGCGAAGTTCAGCAGGCGGCGCTCGTCGACATCGAAATAGAAATCGATCGGATCGAGTGAGACGATCGTCGTCAGCACGGTCTGATCTGTCTGCACGAGGTTGCCGGCAGAGATCAGGCGCCGGTCGATGCGGCCGCTAAGCGGCGCGGTGATCTCCGTATATTCCATGTCGAGAGCCGCGCGATCGGCTGCAGCCTGAGCGCCGCGGACATTGGCTTGCGCCGAATCGAATTCACGGCGGCGATCGTCCAGCGTCTGCGCCGACTGGCTGCCGCTCGAAGCAAGCGACTGGGCGCGCTTATATTGCGCATCGGCAAAGACCAGAGCCGATTTCGACGCTTCGAGCGCGGCATTCGCCTGATTGAGCGCGGTGACAAACGGCCGCTGATCGATGACGAAGAGCCGGTCGCCCTGTTTCACCAGTGCGCCGTCGGTGAAGTCGATCTCCTGCAGATAGCCACCGACGCGCGAGCGGACGGAAACCTCATCGACAGGCTCGAAACGGCCGATGAACTCATCATTGTCGACCACATCGCGCACGACGGGCTTGGCAACGGTGACGGGTGGGGGAGCAGGCGCCTGCTGCGCCTCGGCAATAAGTGGCAGGAAGGCTGCGAAGCAGCCGAGCGCCAGTGTCTGTCGAAGTGAATAAGCCATTCCGGTCCCCCTTGCGGGCGGCCGAACGCAGCCGCCTGAACCTATGCCTGAGATAAGCTGTTCATACCTGCTGGAACGAAAGCATGAGCCTTCGTCCTAAGTCCGAATTCTACTCATGTTTGGCTGCCGGGAAGATGACAGGTGCAAGCCAGCGCCTCGAAATCAACCGGAGGGAGAAAATTCTGCTTCCCCCTAACTCTATGAAGGCAGACTATAAACGGGAGAATCCAAAAATTGCAAACGTCAATTGATTGCATTGATTTGGAGTTCCCCAAACCCCGGCATTTCCGCCGATGTGTCGCTTTATCACATTGCTGTGACGAGTTCCGGCCGCTGCTTGGATCTTTCGAAAGACCGGATCGAAGGCTCCCCTTAGTGCCGGCTGCGGCATTTTGGCCGCAGGTGCGGAATCTTGAGGCTGCATCCTTGTGCGCTGCCTATGCTCAATATATCTACCAATATCATAAGGATGCTTATTACTAGCCGGCGAAGGTATATGACCAACAATCCGACACTCGGTTTTCTTCTGCACGACGTTGCCCGTCTGCTTCGCAAGCGGTTCGAGCAGCGCGCAAAGGACCTTGGGCTGACGCGGTCTCAGTGGCAGACGCTTGCCTATCTCGCCAATAATGAGGGCATCCATCAGAGCGGGCTTGCCGAAATCCTCGAAATCGAGCCGATCACGCTGGTCCGCATCCTCGACAAGCTTGCCGAGCGCGGCCTGATCGAGCGCCGCCAGCACCCGACCGACCGGCGCATCTGGCTGCTTTACATGCGTGAAGCAGCTCATCCGATTCTCGCCGAAATGCGAGGGATCGGCGACGTGACGCGCGGCGAAGCATTGGAAAGCGTCACGCCCGAACAGCGCGACCAGCTTTTCCACATCCTGTCCGTAATGAAGACGAACCTGGTGCAGGCGTGCCGGTCTCCGGTCGCCGAGAATGAGACGAAACATGGCTGACCAATCCCCGCTGCGCGTCGTGTCCGATGCGAGTGCCAAGAACCCTGTCGAAGAAAAAGACATTCCCCAACAACCGGAAACGGTAGCTGAGGCGCCTTCATCCAATTCAGCGCCTGCGGCTGCCGCGGTGGCTGCGCCTGGCGGCAACAAGGTCCGCCGCCGGCGCAGCTTCACCCGCCCCGTCCTCTTTGCCCTGCTGCCCGTGGCGCTCGCCGTCGGCGGCTATTATTACGTCAATGGCGGTCAGGTCATGTCGACCGATAACGCCTATATCCAGGCGGACATGGTGGGCATCACGACCGATGTTTCGGGCATCGTCGCGCAGATCAACGTGCACGAGAACGAGCAGGTCAAGGCGGGGCAGGTGCTTTTCAGCCTGCAGTCCGACGCCTTCAGGATCGCGCTTGACGGCGCCAAGGCGCAGCTCGGCGCGCAGCGCAACCAGATCATGAACCTCAAGGCCAGCTACCAGCAGTCGCTTGCCGAGATCACCCAGGCCGAAGCCGATCTGCCCTATTACCAGGATCAGTTCGACCGGCAGCAGAGCCTCGTCAACAACGGCAGCGCGACGCAATCGGCCTATGACGAAGCCAAGCACAATCTCGAGGCCGCGCAGCAGAAGGTCTCCGTCGCCAAGGCGGAAGCCGCAACGACGCTCGCCCAGCTCGGCGGCAATGCCGACCAGCCGATCGAGGAAAACCCGCTCTATCTGCAGGCCAAGTCGCAGGTCGACAACGCCCAGCGCGAGCTCGACCACAGCGTCGTCAAGGCACCCTTCGATGGCATCGTGACCAACGTCAACGCACTGCAGGTCGGTTCCTATCTGCAGGCTTCGCAGCAGGCCTTCTCGCTGGTTTCGACCTCGCACCTGTGGATTGCCGCAAGTCCGAAGGAAACCGAGCTGACCTACGTCAAGCCCGGCCAGTCGGTCGATATCTACGTCGACACCTATCCGGGCGTCCTATGGAAGGGCAAGGTCGAGAGCATCAGCCCGGCTTCCGGTTCCTCCTTCTCGCTGCTGCCGGCACAGAACACGACCGGCAACTGGGTGAAGGTCGTACAGCGTATTCCGATGCGCGTCAGCATCGACGACTCTCAGGGCAAACCGCCGCTCCGTGTGGGCATGAGCACGGTCGTCGATGTCGATACCGGCCATGCGCGTGGCCTTCCCGATTTCATCAGCAATCTTCTGGGCCAGGCCAAGAGCCACGAGTAACGGCCATGAGCAATGCTCCTGCATCACCGGCAACCCCCGTCGCCAATCGCGGCGCTATCACGGCCTGCGTCATTCTCGCCGTCATCATGCAGGCGCTGGATACGACGATCGCCAACGTGGCGCTGCCCTATATCCAGGGCAGCGTTTCGGCTTCCGCCGACCAGATCAACTGGGTTCTGACCTCCTACATCGTCGCGGCCGCGATCATGACGCCGCCATCGGGCTTCCTTGCCGCCAAGTTCGGCCGCAAGCGCGTGCTGCTGACGGCAATCGTCGGCTTCGTCGTCGCCTCCGTTCTTTGCGGTCTCGCGCAGTCATTGCCGCAGATCGTTGCTTTCCGCTTGCTGCAGGGCCTGTTCGGCGCCTCGCTCGTTCCCCTTTCTCAGGGCATCCTCCTCGACATCTATTCCGTCGAGGAGCGCGGCTCGGCCATGGCCCTATTTGGCGTCTCGGTCATGGTCGGGCCGGTTCTGGGGCCAGTCATCGGGGGGTGGCTTACCGACAATATCAGCTGGCGCTGGGTCTTTTACATCAACATTCCGATCGGCGCGCTCGCCTTTGCCGGCATCGTCATATTCGTCTCGGAGACGAAGAGGGATGCGCTCGCCAAGCTCGACTGGTTCGGCTTCGGGATGATGAGCCTGTTCATCGCTGCGCTGCAGCTCTTTCTTGATCGCGGCGAGCAGCTCGACTGGTTTTCCTCCGGCGAAATCATGATCGAAGCGATCGTCTGCGCCGCGGCTTTCTATCTGCTGCTAGTGCATACGCTGACGGCGGAGAAATCCTTCGTCAATCCGCGGCTGTTCCTCGACCAGAATTTTACCGTCAGCATGGTCTTCATTTTTGTGATCGGCATCACCTATCTCGCCTCGCTGGCGCTGATGACGCCGTATCTGCAGACGCTGATGGGCTATCCGGTCATCACCGCGGGTATCGTCATGGGACCGCGCGGCCTCGGCACCATGCTCTGCATGTTCATCGTCGGCCGGTTGATCGGCAAGGTGGATACGCGCTGGCTGCTGCTGCTCGGTCTCGGCCTGACAGCCTGGGCAATGTACGACATGACCGGCTGGACGCCTGACGTGTCGCAGTGGACGATCATCTCGGTCGGCTTCATCCAGGGTGCCGGCCTCGGTTTCCTCTTCGTGCCGCTGACGACAATTGCCTTTGCGACGCTGCCAGCCCAGATGCGCGGCGACGGGACGGGTCTCTATAATCTGTCGCGTAATATCGGCTCCTCGGTCGGCATCTCGATCGTCTCGGCGCTAATCGTGGAGAATACGCAGAGCAATCACGAGTCGATCGCGGCCTATGTGACGCCGTTCAACCACGCCTTCAATGCGACGGCGGCGCAGGGCCTGAGTCCTTTGACGGCGGTGGGCCGTGCGGCGCTCAACGACGTCATCACGCTGCAGTCGACCATTATCGCCTATATGGACGACTTCAAGCTGCTGATGCTGATGTCGCTTGCCGTCATGCCGCTGGTGCTGCTGCTTCGCAAGCCGAAGGCTGCGCCGGCCGTGGACCACAGCGCCGTTATGGAGTGACAGTGAAGTTCCGCCATTAGCGGAACGGCTTGCTCAGATATCGCGATCCCTGAATGCCGAAGCGCCACGGTGCTTCGGCATTTTTCGTGATGCCTATGCGCTTGCCTGAGACGATTGGTACGGGTGCAGACGGTGAGATCGCGTAAGGCGGCTTGTCGAGCGTCCGGTCGTTGATGGCTATATCGATGTCGAGTGCCTGGCAGAGCTTGCCGGGGCCGTTGCAGAGTTGCGCCAGCACATCGGTGCCCCGCCGCTCCATCATGGCCGGCAGGCCGATTTCCGGCTCCAGGGCACGGATCAGCACCGCCGAGCCCGGTGAGCAGACGAAGTTCAGGCACCAGTACATGCCGTAGATGCGGTAAATATAGACATTGCCAGGACGGCCATACATGGCGCCGTTGCGCTTGGTCGGTCCGCGGAAACTGTGGGAGGCCGGGTCGTCGGGGCAATAGGCTTCCGTCTCGGTGATCCGCCCGCCTGCATCGTTGACTGTGAGGTGGCAGCCGAGCAGGTCGCGGGCGACCTCGATCGCATCACGTTCAAAGAAATGGCGCAGGCTTTCCCCGGCAAGCGGGCCGGCGCCGATCGCGCCATTGATCATGTCGGTTGTCATGAAGAGTGCCGATAACATCCTCTTTGCTCATCCACCACCCGGAACAATGATTTGCCGGCTGGCGTTTGGAACGCAAGCCAACAATTGCAAGGAAATGGATCATGGATGATCTCAAGCTCTATCGGCTGGTGCCTATCGCCGCTCCTGATGATCCCAACTGGGATCTTGCGCCTTCCCATGGCGTGGTGGTCGTTGCGGCGCTGACGCCTGGCGATGCACGTATCGTCGCCGCAGAAGCCGAGCTCGATTTTCTGGAAATCGACGGTTCGCCGGCGGAAGACAAGTCGACAAAGAATGCGAGCGCGTTCCGCAACGAAAAACTCTATACCGTCATCGAAGAAGCGGCGCACACTGAGATCACCGAGCGTGGCGTCGTGCGCGGTGAGGTCCGCGTCGATAACATCGTCTCGACACAGGTTTAGTGTCCGGCGTTGGGATCGCGCATTGGAATGGAGGTGACGGTGACGGAGACCGGATCGCTTGCAGGGAAGGAATCCTCCAACCCTTCGTTCAACTCCTCCTCCAGCATTGCGGCATCCTTGCTGCGGGCGCTATCACCGTGAACGGGTTCGAATGCAGAGGTCAGCAGCGCTCTGGCTCTGGCAATGGCATTGTCGTGGGTGAGATCGGGCGCTTCGCGCAGGGTGACCGCGATCCGGTCTTCGCCTTCACCGCCGAACTCGACGACGAAGCCTTCACCGGTCTGGTAGACGATGATATCGCTGAGTGCCATGTCCGTTCCTCCGAAAACGCTAATATGAGTGAACCGTGTTTTCGGCGGTTTGTCGAGCAAAGACCTTCACGAGCCAATCGATGAAGACGCGCACGCGCGGCGAAAGCTGGCGGTTTCGCGGATAAAGCAGCGACACCGGCGTCCGCGTGAGCGGAAAATCGGCGAGCACTTCGACGAGAGTGCCGGCGGCAAGATCGTGCTCGGCGTGATAGCGCGGGATCTGGATCATGCCGAGGCCCATGCGGGCGGCGGAAATGTAGCTCTCGGCCGCATTGACGGTCACGGTCGCAGGAATGGCGATGTTGCGAACGCTGCCGTCGACGATGAATTCCAGCGGCAGCGGACCGGCGCTGCCGGTCGCGCGGAAGCCGACCATGCGGTGGGCATCGAGCCTATCAGGGTGTTCGGGCTTGCCGAACGCGACGATATAGGACGGCGAGGCAAGAGTAATCTCATCCAGCATGGCGACGCGGCGCGCAACCATGTCGCTGTCCTGCGGCACGCCGACGCGCAGCACACAATCGATGCCTTCGCGCACCAGATCCACCAGCCGGTCACCCTCGCTCATATAGAACTCGATATCGGGATAGGTCTCCAGGAAGGATGGCAGGCTCGGCAGCACGAAGTGCCGGGCAAGCGTGCCATGAACGTCGACCCGCAGCAGCCCTTTCGGCTTGGCGCCGGCAAAGGCGCCTTCGGCATCTTCGATATCGGCGAGGATCGACAGGCAGCGCTGATAATAGGCCTCACCGTCGAGCGTCGGGCTGACATGGCGCGTCGTGCGCTGGAGCAGACGCACGCCAAGGCGCGCCTCCAACTGCTTGACAGCATCTGTCACCGTCGAGCGCGGCAAGCCGGTATCTTCGGCGGCAAGCGTGAAGCTGCGGCGCTCCACGACGCGGGAAAAGACCCGCATGGCATCAAATCTGTCCATCTTATTTGTTCGTATTTCCCGGATAGTGATGCCGAATAATGGCTGATTATCCGCAAAGTGGAAAGGGGCATCTTCTCCTCATCGAAAAGGCGCTGCGGCGCCGAAATCAAAGGAGAAGAACATGTCTGCCAATCAAAACAAGGTCGCTCTCGTTACCGGCGCTTCCCGCGGCATCGGTGCTTCGATCGCCGAACGTCTCGCAAAGGACGGCTTCACCATCGTCATCAACTATTCAGGCAATGCGGCACTTGCCGAAGAACTGGCCCAGAAGATCGAAAAGGCCGGCGGCAAGGCGCTGACGGCACAGGCCGATGTTGCCGATGCCGAGGCCGTGCGCCGTATGTTCGACGCTGCAGAAGCAGCCTTCGGCGGTGTCGACGTCCTCGTCAACAATGCCGGCATCATGCTGCTTTCCCGCCTTGCCGATGTCGACGACGCGACGTTCGACCGCCAGATCAGCGTCAACCTTAAGGGTACGTTCAACACGCTGCGCGAGGCTGCCAAGCGTCTGCATGACGGTGGCCGGGTCATCAACTTCTCGAGCTCGGTCGTCGGTCTGAAGCCGGAAACCTACAGCGTCTATGCCGCCACGAAGGCTGCCGTCGAGACGATGAGCGCTATCATGTCGAAGGAAATGCGCGGTCGCCGGATTACCGTCAATACGGTCGCTCCCGGCCCGACAGGCACCGACCTCTTCCTCAACGGCAAGTCCGACGAGCTGATCGATCGCCTTGCCAAGGCAAACCCGCTCGAACGCCTTGGCACGCCTGAGGATATCGCTGGCGTCGTTGCCTTTCTCGCCGGCCCTGACGGCGCATGGATCAATGGTCAGGTGCTGCGCGCCAATGGCGGCATGGTCTGACGCAGGTTTCGTGGCGGCGTGACGCGCCGCCAACGTTTTCCCTCGCATTCTTTCAGCCAACCCACTCACAGAAGGAACAGGATCATGAGCAAGCAAGTCATCGTCATCACCGGCGCTTCCAGCGGCTTCGGCGCCCTTACCGCCCGCGCGCTCGCCAAGGCCGGCCATACCGTTTATGCCTCGATGCGCGAAACCGAATGCCGCAACCGGCCGCAGGTCGAGGCCGTCGAAGCTTTCTCCAAGGAAAACGGCGTCGATCTGAAGGCTGTCGAACTGGATGTTGCCTCCGATGCTTCCGTCGAAGCCGGTATCGCGAAGGTGATCGCCGCCGAAGGCCATATCGACACGATCATCCACAATGCCGGCCATATGTCCTTCGGCCCGGCCGAAGCCTTCACGCCGGAGCAATATGCCGAGCTTTTCGATATCAACGTGCTTTCGACCCAGCGGGTGAACCGCGCAGTGCTTCCGCATCTGCGCAAGCAGGGGCAGGGGCTGGTCGTCTGGGTCTCCTCTTCGAGCACCCGCGGCGGCACGCCTCCCTATCTTGCTCCCTATTTCGCCGCCAAGGCCGCCATGGACTCCCTTGCCGTCTCCTATGCCAGTGAACTGACCCGCTGGGGCATCGAAACGACGATCATCGTTCCCGGCGCCTTCACCAAGGGCACGAACCACTTCGCCCATTCCGGTTCGCCTGCCGATACGGCCCGCGCTGCTGAATATAACGAAGGTCCCTATAGGGGTCTGCCGGAACTGGCGTTGAAGGGTCTTGCCTCGCTCGAACCTGCCGATGCGGATGCTGCTTCCGTTGCGACTGCGATTGTCGATGTGGTGAATATGCCTTTCGGCAAGCGGCCGTTCCGCACACATATCGACCCGTCGGAAGACGGTGCGGAAATCGTCAACGGCGTTGCCGATCGTGTCCGGGCCGAACTTTTCCGCCGCATCGGTATCGAGGATCTGCTGAAGCCTGCTATCAGGAGATAACCGCCTGTCGCAAAGTTGTGAACGGTCTCCCGAGTACAGCCCCTTACTATCCGGCTAAGCGCACCTATATCAGGATAGACGGACGCGGGTGGCACACCGCCGCCAGCGTCCCGACCTCCACTCCAGGGCCTGCCGCGCCTTTCCTGCGGTGCGACAGACCTTCAGTTCAAGACATCAGATCAAGGCCCGTGACGGTTATCCCTCCCATCACGGGCCGCTTTCTTTTGTAAGCGGGCGTTTTCAGCGGGCGTTGAGATTCGCATCCGCCAGCAATTTCACCAGCCAGTCGACGAAGACGCGAACCTTGTTGCTGAGGTGCCGGTTCGGCGGATAGACGACGTAGAGCGGCAGCGACTCACGCGTCCATTCCTTCAGGGTTTGAACCAGCTCGCCTTTTGCCAGTGGTTCACGTGCCATGAAGATCGGAATCTGGGCGAGGCCGAGGCCGGCAAGGGCCGCGGTCATGTAGGTGCGGCTGTCATTGACGGAGACAATATAGCGCGGATTGACCTCGACAACCTCATTGTCCTTGCGAAATTCGAAAGGCACCGTGCGATTGTTCTGGGCGCGGAAATAATTGACGGAATAATGTTCCGTTTCAAGCTCTTCCGGCCGCTGTGGCAGGCCGAATTTCTCGACATAAAGAGGCGCAACGCAGGTGATCATCTCGATCTCGGAAACGCGTCTGGCGATCAGCGACTGGTCGGCCGGCGTGCCGGCACGCAGCGCACAGTCGACGTTCTCAGCGAGATAGTCGACAGTGCGGTCGCCGACTCCGAGGTCGATGCGGATATCAGGGTAACGCTGGTAGAAATCGCAAAGCGCCGGCACGATGATGGAGTCGGCAAAGGCACCGGCCATCTCGACGCGCAACCGTCCCGTCGGCAGGCTCTGAGAGTTTGAAAGACTGCCATCCAGCTCCTCAAGTTCGGAAATGATCTGTGCGGCGCGTTCGTAGTAAAGGGCACCGTCCGTCGTCACCATGACCCGGCGCGTCGTGCGGTTGAGAAGCTTGGTGCGCAGATGCGCTTCCAGCCCCTGAATGAGATTGGTCACCGTCGCCTTGGGCATGGCGAGCATGTCGGCGGCGCGGGTGAAATTGCCCGTCTCCACCACGCGGATGAAGACGCGCATTGCCGAGAGTTGATCCATCGGTTCAAGTCCGCAGTTTGCGTTGCAACATTGTTCGGGATTTGGAATAGTGTTATCGCGATATCGCTTCTTATTCCCCGAATTGAATAACAATATCTTTTTGGTTCAAAATGCAAGAGGCGGGCGTTGTCCGTCATATGCAAAGAGATAGAGACGATGGTGCCCGAGATCAAAGACATGGTGCTGGAAAAGGTGGCCGCTGGCCCCGTTTCTGCGCGCGTCTATATGGGCGCCGATTTCGGCAAGGGTCCGCCGATCGTGCTCTATCTGCATGGCGGGGCATTTCTCGATAGCGATCCGAATGCCGACCGCCCGATCGCCAGCAGCCTCGCAAAGGCGGGTGCGATCGTCGTATCTGCCGATTACAGCACGCTGTCGGGCAATGTCTTTCCGAACGCGCTTGAAGTTTCCTTCTCGATTCTTTCCTATCTTGCCCTCAAGAAAGCCGGTCTTGGTGACCGCAAGTCGCTGCTTTTCGTCGCCGGTGAAGAGGCGGGTGGCAATGTCGCCGCCGGCGTCGCGCTGAAGGCGCGTGACCAGATTCCGGATGCGCTTGACGGCCAAATTCTGATTTCTCCTCTTCTCGATCCTTTCATGGGTACGTCTTCGATTCGCAAGGCGGACAAGATCGGCATGCGCCAGCGCTGGACGGAAGGCTGGAGCCATTATCTGAGCGGCGGCGGCTGCCATCCCTATGCTGCGCCGTGCCTCTGTTCGCGTATATCAGGTGTTGCACCGGCGCTGATTTTTACGGCGGAGGATGATCCGCTGCATGACGAAACAATCGGTTACGCCGCTCGCCTGAAGAAGGCAGGCGTTGGCGTGCGCCAGCATGTTCTTCCCGCCGGGACAGGTTGGCCATCCATTTACGGCGGAAAATCTGAGGGGATTTCCACGTGGCAGGGCAACGTCAGCCGCCACTTTGGAGATTTCCTTCAGGACGTGAGCGTTCAGCCACAATTGCATTGAAGACGAACTGATTTTTTACGGCCATTCGGGGCCGCAAGGAGAGTACCAATGACGTCCAGAAGTAAGCGCTGGGCCCTGGTGGGCGCCGGTCTGGGTGTTGCTGCGTCCGTTTCGGCCGCTGCCATCTTTTTCGAACTGCCGATGAGCGCAACCGCCACGGCCGCCTCCGAACCTGCGCAGCCTCCCGCTGTGCCGGTGACGGTTGCCGTCGTCGCCAGCCGGGATGTGACGAACTGGGAGAATTTCTCCGGTCGTCTCGAGGCTATCGACCGCGTGCAGATCCGCCCCCGCGTTGGGGGTGCCATCCAGTCCGTGCATTTCCGTGAAGGTGCCTTGGTGAAACAAGGCGACCTGCTTTTCGCCATCGATCCTGCCCCCTATCAGGCAGCCGTCGCCCAGGCCCAGGGCCAGGTCGCTTCGGCTGAAGCCAAGGTCAGCCTGGCACAGACGGAACTCGATCGTGGACGCCGTCTCTCGGACAACCGTACAATCTCGCAGAGCGATCTCGACCAGCGCCAGAGCACGCTGGCCGAAGCCCAGGCGAGCCTGCGTTCGGCACAGGCGGCTCTCCAGTCCGCGCAGCTCGATCTCGATTACACGCAGGTTCGCGCACCGGTTTCCGGCCGTATCGGTAAGATCGAGGTCACGGTCGGCAATATTGTCGCCGCCGGCTCGGCCTCGCCTGAGCTGACGACGCTCGTCTCCGTCGATCCGATCTATGCAAGCTTCAACGCGAGCGAAGAGATGGTCACGAAGGCTCTTTCGGAGCTTCCGGCAACTGACGCCGCATTGCCGGCGGTTGAACAGATCCCGGTCGAAATCGGCACGCTTGCCGATGAGGGAACGCCGATCAAGGGCAAGCTTCAGCTCGTCGACAACGAAGTCGATGCTGCCAGCGGCACCATTGCCGTGCGGGCAGTCTTCGACAATCCCGGCGGCAGGCTGATCCCCGGCCAGTTCGTGCGAGTGCGCATGGGCCAGCCGAAGGCCGAGAACAAGATCGTCATCAGTGACCGGGCCGTCGGCACCGACCAGGACAAGAAGTTTGTCTTCGTCGTCGACGGTGAGAACAAGGTCAATTACCGGCAGATCCAGCTCGGCTCGCTGTTCGATGGCCAACGCGTGATCGAAGGCGGCCTCGAGGTCGGCGACAAAATCGTCGTCAATGGGTTGCAGCGCATCCGTCCGGGCGCAGTCGTCGCACCTCAGATGGAAGAGAAGGTCGCGACCGCTCAGTAAGATGCAGTCCCCTCCTTCAGGGAGGGGCCATTGGCCGAAATAACATGACCCGCCGGCGAGCCTTCAGGCCGCCGGAGAGGGATTTTGCATCCATGTTCACCCCGGAGAGGGCTTTAAAATGAACATATCCAGATTCTTTGTCGACCGCCCGGTGTTTGCCGGTGTTCTTTCGGTCCTCATCGTGGTCGCCGGCCTGATCGGCCTCAGGGCGTTGCCAATCTCGGAATATCCCGAGGTCGTGCCGCCGTCGATCGTCGTGCGCGCCACCTATCCCGGCGCAAACCCGACCGTCATTGCCGAAACGGTGGCCACACCGCTCGAAGAGCAGATCAACGGTGTCGAGGGCATGCTCTACATGTCCAGCCAGGCGACATCGGACGGCGTTTTGAACGTCACGGTCACCTTCAAGCTCGGCACCGACCCGGACAAGGCGCAACAGCTCGTTCAGAACCGCGTGTCGCAGGCCGAACCCCGCCTGCCGGCGGAAGTTCGTGCACTCGGCATTACCACGGTCAAGAGCTCGCCGGACTTCATCATGGTCGTCAACCTCGTTTCCGATGGGAACAGCCATGACATCACCTATCTGCGCAATTATGCGACGCTGAACATCAAGGACCGGCTCGCCCGCATCGCCGGCGTCGGCCAGGTGCAGGTCTTCGGCGCCGGCGACTATTCGATGCGCGTGTGGATCGATCCGCAGAAGGCTGCCGAGCATAATCTTGCCGCCAGCGACATCAGCAACGCGATCAGCTCACAGAACGTCCAGGCTGCTGCCGGTATCATCGGCGCCTCTCCCAGCCAGCCAGGGGTCGATCTCCAGCTCAACGTGAATGCCCAGGGCCGTCTGCGCACGCCCGAGGAATTCGGCAACATCATCGTCAAGACGGGCGCCAATGGCGAAATCACCCGCCTGCGCGACGTTGCCCGGATCGAACTCGGTGCCGCCGACTACACGCTGCGTTCGCTGCTCGACGGCAAGCCGGCTGTCGCTGTTGCCGTTCTCCAGGCGCCGGGTTCGAACGCCATCGAGATCGCCGACAATGTCCGCGCGACCATGGATGAGCTGCAGCTCGCCATGCCGACAGGCGTGAAGTACGAGATCGTCTACGATACGACGAAGTTCGTGCGCGCCTCGATCGAGAAGGTCATCGATACGCTGCTCGAGGCCATCGCGCTCGTCGTTCTCGTCGTCATCCTCTTCCTGCAGACATGGCGTGCCTCGATCATCCCGCTGATCGCCGTTCCGGTATCGATCATCGGTACGTTCGCGGTCATGTATATGTTCGGCTTCTCGATCAATGCGCTCAGCCTTTTCGGCCTGGTGCTGGCGATCGGTATCGTCGTGGACGACGCGATCGTCGTCGTTGAAAACGTCGAACGCAACATCGAGGCCGGGCTCAGTCCACGCCAGGCGACTTACAAGGCCATGAAGGAAGTCTCCGGCCCGATCATCGCGATCGCGCTGGTGCTCGTCGCGGTCTTCGTGCCGCTTGCCTTCATCTCCGGCCTGTCGGGTCAGTTTTATCGCCAGTTCGCGCTGACGATCGCGATCTCGACCGTCATTTCGGCCTTCAATTCGCTGACGCTGTCTCCGGCTCTGGCAGCCCTTCTTCTGAAGGGGCATCATGCGCCGAAGGACTGGCTGACGCGCTTCATGGATGCGGTCTTCGGCTGGTTCTTCCGCGGCTTCAACCGCGCTTTCGGCGCAGGTTCGAACGCTTATGGCAAGGGCGTCGGTGGTCTGGTGTCGCGCAAGAGCATCGTCATGGTGATCTACCTTGCGCTGGTCGGAGCGACCTACGGCATCTTCAATACGGTGCCGGGCGGTTTCGTGCCGTCGCAGGACAAGCAGTATCTGATCGGCTTTGCCCAGTTGCCGGATGCCGCAAGCCTGGACCGTACGGAAGACGTCATCAAGCGCATGACCGACATCGCCCTGGCGCAGCCGGGCGTTGCCAACGCGATCGCCTTCCCGGGCCTGTCGATCAACGGCTTCACCAACTCGTCGAATGCCGGCATCGTCTTCGTGACGTTAAAGGATTTCGAGGAGCGCAAGACGCCCGATCTTTCGGGCGGGGCAATTGCCATGGCCCTGAACCAGAAGTTCGGCGCCATCCAGGATGCCTTCATCGCCATGTTCCCGCCGCCGCCGGTCAACGGCCTCGGCCAGACGGGCGGTTTCAAACTGCAGATCGAGGATCGCGCAGGCTTGGGCAACCAAGCACTTGACGAGGCGACCAAGGCGGTGCTTGCCAAGGCCTATCAGACGCCTGAACTCGCTGGCCTGTTCTCCAGCTTCCAGATCAACGTGCCGCAGCTCTATGCCGATCTCGACCGTGCTAAGGCCGAGCAGCTTGGAGTCTCCGTCACTGATGTCTTCCAGACGCTGCAGATCTATCTCGGTTCGCTCTACGTGAACGACTTCAACGCTTTCGGCCGCACCTACAGCGTTCGTGTACAGGCCGATGCCAAGTTCCGTGCTCAGCCGGAAGATATCGGTCAGTTGAAGGTTCGCTCGGCATCGGGCCAGATGATTCCGCTCGCAGCTCTCCTGAAGGTGGATGCAAGTACAGGTCCGGAACGTGCGAACCGTTATAACGGCTTCCTCGCTGCCGATATCAACGGTGGTCCGGCTCCGGGCTTCTCGTCCGGGCAGGCACAGGCTGCGATCGAAAAGATCCTGAATGAGACGCTGCCTGCCGGCATCGACTTCGAGTGGACCGACCTGACCTACCAGCAGATCCTTGCCGGCAACTCCAGCGTCGTCGTCTTTCCGCTCGCCCTGCTGCTCGTCTTCCTGGTGCTCGCTGCCCAGTATGAGAGCCTGACGCTGCCACTGGCGATCATCATGATCGTGCCGATGGGTGTTCTTGCCGCCTTGACGGGCGTCTGGCTCACCGGCGGAGACAACAACATCTTCACGCAGATCGGCCTCGTCGTCCTTGTCGGTCTATCGGCCAAGAACGCGATCCTGATCGTGGAATTTGCCCGCGAACTGGAGTTCGAAGGCAGGACGCCGCGGGAAGCCGCAATCGAGGCAAGCCGTCTGCGCCTGCGCCCGATCCTCATGACCTCCATGGCCTTCATCATGGGCGTCGTGCCGCTCGTCACTTCGACTGGTGCCGGTTCGGAAATGCGCGCGGCCATGGGCGTTGCGGTGTTCTCGGGTATGATCGGCGTGACCTTCTTCGGTATCTTCATGACGCCGGTGTTCTATGTGCTCCTGCGCCGGATGACGGGCAACCGTCCGCTCATCCAGCACAACGACAATCATCCGCAGGACGAAGACGACCATATGAAGGTCGCTGCGGAGTAACCTCTCCTTTGTCGGGTAAATCGGGCGGGGACCTTAGTCCTCGCCCGTTTCGTTTTTGAGCGCTCCGACAAAAAATGCGTTACGTCCATCAAATCGGTTGCATGCTGAGGTGAGGAGATTATCAAGGGCAGGCAACAGTTCGGGGAGGGCTGGGTGACACACGCATCGAAAGACGATGGAAAGCGCAAGATCGCTTTCCTCGGCACCGGGCTCATGGGGGCGCCGATGGTGCGGCGACTGCTTGGCGTAGGCTTTTCCGTCACTGTCTGGAACCGTGATCGCGCCAAGGCGGAGGCTCTTTCCAGCGATGGCGCCAATGTCGCTTCCGCGCCCGCCGAAGCCGCCTCTGCAGCCGATATCGTCATCTCCATGCTAACCAATGCTCAGGCCGTAGGACAGGTGCTGTTCGACATGGGCACTGTCGAGGCCATGAGACCAGGCGCTGTGGTCATCGACATGAGTTCCATCGCGCCGCCTTTCGCGCGCGCGCATGCGGAGAAGCTTGCCGCACGGGGTATCCGCCATATCGACGCGCCGGTTTCCGGCGGCGTGATCGGGGCCTCATCCGGGACGCTTGCCATCATGGCGGGCGGGGATGCTTCCGTCATTACCGAACTGGCTGATGTCTTTGCGCCGATGGGGCGCGTCACCCATGTCGGGCCTGATGGATCAGGGCAGCTTGCCAAGCTCGCCAACCAGCAGATCGTTGCAGTGACGATCGGCGCTGTCGCAGAAGCGATGATGCTGATCGAGGCAGGCGGTGGTTCGCCGGCAGCGTTCCGGGATGCCGTGCGCGGCGGCTTTGCCGACAGCCGCATTCTGGAAATCCACGGCAAACGCATGATCGACCGGCAGTTCGCGCCGGGCGGTTCTTCAGCCAATCAGTTGAAAGATCTCGACGCGGTCATGGCGACGGCGAAGGCCTTGTCCCTCACGCTGCCGCTGACGGAAGCGGTGCATGCCGAATTCACCGAATTTGTTGCTAAAGGCAACGGTGAGACGGATCACAGTGCCCTGTTGCTCCATCTCGAAGACAGGAATGCCCGACCGGGAGGAAAGAGATGACCGATAGCGAGACCGCCAAACGCCGCCTGCGTTCGCAGGACTGGTTCGATAATCCCGATCATATCGACATGACGGCACTCTATCTGGAGCGCTTCATGAATTACGGTGTGACGCCCGAGGAATTGCGGTCTGGCAAGCCGATCATCGGCATTGCCCAGAGCGGCAGCGACCTGACGCCCTGCAACCGCGTCCATATCGAATTGGCCAAGCGCGTTCGTGACGGCATCCGCGATGCGGGCGGCATCCCGATTGAATTTCCGACCCATCCGATCTTCGAGAACTGCAAGCGCCCGACGGCAGCACTCGACCGCAATCTCGCCTATCTCGGCCTCGTTGAAATCCTCTACGGCTATCCGCTCGACGGTGTCGTGCTGACGACGGGCTGCGACAAGACAACGCCTTCGGCGATCATGGCGGCTTCGACGGTTGATATTCCCGCCATCGTTCTGTCGGGCGGGCCGATGCTCGATGGCTGGCACGAGGGCAAGCTTGCCGGCTCCGGGATGGCGATCTGGCAGTCACGGCGGAAGCTTGCGGCCGGCGAGATCGACGAAGAGGAATTCCTGCAGACGGCGCTCGATTCGGCACCCTCCGTCGGTCATTGCAACACGATGGGCACGGCCTCGACAATGAATGCGCTGGCCGAGGCGCTCGGCTTGTCACTGACGGGCTGTGGCAACATCCCCGCCGCCTATCGCGAACGCGGCCAGATGGCCTATCGCACCGGCCGTCGCGCCGTCGAGATCGTGTTCGAAGACCTGAAGCCGTCGGATATCCTGACGCGTGACGCCTTCCTCAATGCCATCAAGACCAATTCTGCAATCGGTGGCTCGACCAACGCTCAGCCGCATCTTGCTGCCATGGCGAAACATGCGGGCGTCGAGCTTTATCCTGATGACTGGCAGGTGCACGGCTTTGACATTCCGCTGCTGGCGAATGTGCAGCCGGCAGGGGCCTATCTTGGCGAGAAGTTCCATCGTGCCGGCGGCACGCCTGCGGTCATGTGGGAGCTGCTGCAGGCGGATAAGCTGAACGGGGACTGTCGCACCGTCACCGGCAAGACTATGGCCGAGAATCTGAGAGGACGTGAGGCGCGCGACCGCGATGTCATCAAGCCCTACAACGAGCCTTTGAAGGAGCGGGCCGGTTTCCTTGTGCTCAAGGGCAATCTCTTCGATTTCGCCATTATGAAAATGAGCGTCGTCTCCGAGGATTTCCGCAAGCGTTATCTGCAGGAACCGGGCCGCGAAGGCGTGTTCGAAGGCAAGGCCGTCGTTTTCGATGGCTCCGAAGATTACCACAAGCGCATCAACGATCCGGAGCTTGGTATCGACGAGAACACGATCCTCGTCATCCGCGGCGCCGGTCCGCTCGGCTGGCCGGGGTCTGCCGAAGTGGTCAACATGCAGCCGCCGGATCATATCTTGAAGCGTGGTATCAACAGCCTGCCGACGATCGGTGACGGGCGCCAGTCCGGCACGTCGGACAGCCCCTCGATCCTCAATGCTTCGCCCGAAAGTGCCGCCGGCGGTGGACTTGCCTGGCTCCGGACGGGCGATATGGTCCGCATCGATTTCAACCATGGGCGTTGCGACATGCTGGTCGACGATGCCGAAATCGAGCGGCGCAAGGGCGACGGAATTCCGCCAGTACCGACCGATGCGACGCCGTGGCAGCGCATCTACCGCAATTCGGTGACGCAGCTCTCGGACGGTGCTGTCATCGAGGGGGCATCTGACTTCCGGCAGATTGCCAAGAATCCACCACGTCACAATCACTGATTGAGGGTATTCTCCGGCTAAAACAATACTGATCGAAAAGGAGGCAGTCGTAACGAACAGTTCACCTAGTAACTAGTTCGGTACTTCTGAAAAGGCTTCATTAATGGGGGCTTGCGACTATACTATGAGTTTTGCAGGCTTCGAAGGCTGAAACCGAATTGCCCGAGAACAAACCAACGCGATCCGAGCGAGAGTTCCAGAATCTTCTCCGGAGACTGGAGCTTGCGCTGGACGCTTCGCAGATCGGTGTGTGGGAGCACAGCATCAACAGGGATGTTATTCTCTGGGATGCGCAGATGCATCGCCTGTATAGTACCGGTCAGGCGGACCGGACAGTGCCGACCTGGTTCTGGTCGAATGCCTTGCATCCCGAGGACCGGGAACGGGCCGAGCAGGATTTCGAGCGAGCGGTCGCCGCCCGCGGTGCCTATGACTCACAGTTTCGCATCATCCTGCCGAGTGGAGAGATCAGGCATTTGAAGTCGCGTGCACATTTTTACGTCGATGAGGAAGGTACTCCGTCCTTCATCGGCGCGGAATGGGACGTGACATCTGACGTGTTGCTCAATGCCGAACTCGGCAAGCAGAAGATGGTGGCGGAGACCCGGGCGCAGGCACTTGAGGAAAGCAATGCGCGGATCGAGCATGTGGCCGACCACGACTACCTGACGGGGATGCCGAACCGGCGTCTGCTCGACAGGCGGCTTGCCGGGCTGCCAACGGACAAGAGCGTGTCCACGCTTGCCGTTCTGCATCTCGATCTCGACCAGTTCAAACAGATCAATGATAGCCATGGTCACGCCGCCGGCGATGCCGTGTTGCGCGCGGCATCGCTGAGAATCGCCGCTGCCATTCCCGCAAATGGGATGGCGGCGCGTGTCGGCGGTGACGAATTCGTCATCGTGCTGATCAACTTCGTCGGCCTCGACGAACTGAAGGCTATCGTCGAGGATGTGCAGCGGCGATTGCGGAAGAAAATCCGTTTCGGGCAGGAGATGCTGCAATCCGGCGCGTCTATCGGCGTATCCTGGAGCAGCGACAGGCGGGCGCGCAATCTGCTCGCTGAATCCGATCTGGCACTCTATCAGGCGAAAAAACTCGGCCGCAACCGTATCGAATTTTTCAGCCGGCAGCTTCAGGAAGACCTGCGGGGCAGGCGCCGCCTCGCCGAGGATCTCGCTCAAGCCCTGGAGCAGGGTCAGGTCGTTCCCTACTATCAGGTTCAGCTCGATGCGCGCACCCGCGAGATCACCGGACTGGAAGCGCTGGCACGCTGGAACCATCCGGAAAAGGGCGTGCTTGCGCCGGGCGTCTTCCTCCGCATTGCCGACGAATATGGGCTTTCCGCAGAGATCGATGCCATGGTCCTGCAGCGCGCGCTCGAAGATCGCGCCGCCTGGCAGGCCATGGGTTGCAGTGTGCCGCGAATCGCCGTGAATATCTCGCCTGCGCGTCTTGCCGATCCAGCTCTGCTGGACAAGCTGCGCCGGCTCGCTATTCCGCCGGGCGCCATCGTCTTCGAGTTGGTGGAAACGATCTTCCTCGACGATTGCGATGAGAAATTCCTCGCCAATATCGACCTCATCAAGCAGATGGGCATCGATATCGAGATCGATGACTTCGGTTCCGGTCATGCCTCGCTCATCGGCCTGGTACGACTGAAACCGAAGCGACTTAAAATCGACCGCCAACTCGTCACCGATGTCGTGGAATCGGCTGAGCAGAGGCGTGTGGTCGGATCGATCGTCGAAATCGCCAAGGCTCTCGGTGTAGAAGTGATCGCCGAAGGGGTGGAGACCGAAGCTCATGCCGTGACGCTGTCGTGGCTCGGCTGCGACAGCCTGCAGGGCTTTGCGCTCGGCTATCCCTCAAGCGCCGCCGATACGGGGCGCCTTCTTGCACCAACCGGCCACAACGGCAAATCGCGCAGTGTGGCCGGCTGAGATTTCTCAGACCGTATAAATCCAATCGATGAATGGAAGAGAACCAATCTCGGTTGCGAATGGCCCAGCTGTTGAATGCGTCGAAGTAATCCTCAATGCACCGAGACGGCACGCCTTGGGTGCGTGCCGTACTTTCAGGTCGTGCGGAAGCGGCCCCGGATCTGGCTCATGTAGAAGTCGCCAGGAGAAGCAGCTGCGGCGAGTCCGACGACGATGCCTTCAGGGACATCTTCGTAATGACGGCGCTGGCCGTTGGTCAGATAGAGCGTGAGGTGTCGGGTCTCGCGCTTGTAATTGATCGCTTCAATGAGTTTGGACTGCAGTCTAGTTTCCATGCGGTACTCCCCGAAGTGTTTAGCGCGAGAGAAGTGGCTGCTGGATCCGACGAGCGGTTCAAGACAGCGTCAAAGCTAATCTCTGGCCGATTCAAGTCAAGGATCGAAAGAGCTTGGCCGCACCTATTTTGAGTTAAATGCGTCTGAAGTTTGACGCGCTAAATTAGCCCGAAAGCATTAGGACGATTAAGCGCAACCTGCAGCGGAACAATGCTCCTTCAGCGAGCGTTCAGAGCGCTTCGTCCGGCCTTGAAATGGGATGTCCTTGCGGGTGATTCTGCCGGCGGGACGGTCAGGATCTTGCCGGGCTGCTCAACGACATGCCTGAGGTGCAGCTCGTTGCCAGCGCGAAATGATCAGGCGCGTCGCCAGAAGATGAGTTCCGGCACCTGCCAGGAGGGATTGGGCGCGGGCAACCAGGTCTTAGGGGAAAAATAATCCTTTGTGCGGCGCTGTTGGGCGGAGGTCTCCTGAAGCAGGAGCGTGAAGTTGAAGGCGCCCGGCCGCGAATATTCCTGAGTGAAGTTGATGAGGGCACCGAAGCCTTCCTCCTTCACATCCCTGAGATTGCGGATTGCCGCCAGCGCATCATGGAAATCCAGCCACGCCGGCTGCGTCAGCATGGTTTCGAAGACGCGCAATATGCTTGGATCAAGCTGTCTGTTGCCGTCGGTCGCGGGACCGACGAGCTTCACGCGCATGCTCGTAATCGTGCCTCTGCCATTGCCGCGCACGACGAGGAAGAGCGAGCTAACGACGTGGTCCTTCTCCTTCTTATAGATATGTTCGTAGGAGCATTCGAACGTATCGGAATTGAAGGCCGTTTCCGCCCATTCGCTTGTTTCGATGCCGGCAGAACGCAGTGCCTCGCACATGGCCGGGCCGGAAATCCGCCAGGTGCGCAGGAAAACACTCGCGAGCGCCGGCTGCGGTGGGTCGAACATGCGCGGCGCGATCTTGATGCTGACGGGTTCGGTGCGGCGGAAGATCTTGGGCGGTGGGGGAGGTGGAGGTGCCGCGGGCGGGAAAAGCTCTATGCCGAGGTAGTGGGCCAGCGACTTCAGGTGCCGCATGTCATTCGACAGCAGCACCGTTGCGCCAACTATCGAAACGGACAGAACAATCAGCAGCCACATGACGGCGCGGCCCTTTCGCGGCTGCGGCGCCAGTTTCATATTCTGATCAGACGATGGCATCGTCAGTTCGCGAGACCTCGGACAACGGAAGTCATCATTTATAAGGCTCGCGCCGATGTGGCAATCGATCTCGACCGGAGCGTGACATATTCGATTTAAAGCCACGCCGGAAAAAATATCGAGCCACGTTAAGCTGCGATGCGACGGTACTGTTTTCTGATTCGGTCGATGTAATACTGACCCGGCGAGGGTGCCGTCACCATCGTATTGACGTCGTCGGCCGGTACGCCTTCGAACAGGCGCTCTTCACCGTTGCGGAAGCAGATGCGCAGGCGCCCATCCTCCTGGCTGAAATAGACGTTCTGGATAATCCTGGATTTGACTGGAACTTCGTGCATCGTTTTTGCCCCTGTTTCGTTTTGAGGCACCTTAGAAGTAGGGATGCGAAGATCCCGTCAAGGCGTATGGTAAAGATTGTTTTCTGCTTGAAGAGCGGCAGTCTAAAAAATCGCGTTTCAATAAAATTGTACGGATCGGCTTAAAAACCCTGCAAATACTGGCATGTAGAGTGACCCTCATGAAAGCGGCCGGGCATGGACAGATGCGACCGGCGCTGCGGCCAGGCAGACATCGCCCGGCCGCCTGGAAAACGGGGACTTCAAGATGAGCAGACTTCTTCTTGCCGCGACGCTCGCAATCACTGTATCGACCGCAAGCCAGTCGGCTTTTGCTTTTGGCCCGGGTGGTTTCGGCCGCGACCTCATGTACACCTCGGCCATCGGTCATATGCCGGAGGAGCCGTTGACCACGAGCGCCGGCTTCGTTCGCCCGAACGTTCCTTTCGCTCTGCACGCTCCGGCTCAGGTCGAGAGCGAGGGATATGAGCTGAAAGCCTATTCGCGGCAGCTGACCATTGCCGTCGGCTTCGTTTTCGACAGCGTTCTGACCCAGGCTGCTCAGACCATCGGTGCTGCCGAAGCGCTGGGTCCGCTTCTGCGCTGAAGCTTAAATACTTGATGCTGCCCTCTTTCGATTTGCGCCCGTCGGAAGCATCTTGCGGGCGCAGTAATTTTCTTGAGATTGCAATTACATTGTTTCATGGTAATGCGGGGTCGAAGTTCTTTTGCATTGTATTGAAAAACGACGACACGCATCGTTCAAGCCATGAACGCGAGTTCATCATGACCGGTCTGAGCACATTGACAATCGACTTGACGATTGCTTGGTGGATCGCGGAATGGACTTGCGGGTTTCAATCTGGGAAGGTTGCATGAATTCGGAATTTGCCGTTCGTTCCATGCGGCCCGGTGAACTGGAGCTTGCGCTGGAATGGGCACGTCAGGAGGGCTGGAATCCAGGCCTCGACGATGCGATCGCATTCCATGAAGCCGATCCTTCCGGATTTTTCGTTGGTGCCATCGGCGAAGTGCCGGTCGGCTCCATTTCGGTCGTCAAATATGGCGATACCTTCGCCTTCCTCGGTCTTTACATCGTGCATCCCGATTTCCGTGGCCGGGGTTTCGGCAAGGCGATCTGGAACGCCGGCATCGCTTCGGCGGGAGACCGTACGATCGGTCTCGATGGCGTTGCCGCCCAGCAGGAAGCCTATCGCAAAGCCGGTTTCGACGCCGCCTACACGACAATCCGCTATGGCGGCGTGCCGACATCGGTGCCGCAGGCGTCGCTCGTCGCGCAGCCGGTTCCCGATGCGCGGCTCGAAGGCCTTGTGCGATACGACAGCGGCATTTTTCCGAAGCCTCGTGCGGCTTTCCTTGCCGCCTGGTGCACGGGCCGCAAGGGGCGCAGTTCGGTCGTCGTGCGCAAGAGCGGCAAGATCCGCGGTTACGGCACGATCCGCCGCTGTTATGAAGGCTATAAGATCGGTCCGCTTTTCGCCAGTGATGCGGACAGTGCCGCCGCCCTTCTGGCCGGCCTCATCCCCCAGGCGCACGGCGCGTCGATCTTTATCGATATCCCCGCTGCCAATGCCGAGGCGATCTCGCTGGCGGAAAGCGTGGGGCTCGAGCCGGTCATGGAAACCGCACGCATGTATCGCGGTCCGGCGCCGGAAATCCCGCTGAAGAACGTCTATGGCGTGACGACACTGGAGCTTGGTTAGTCGACAGGCGAAGCGGGCACCGTGGCTGCGGAAGCCTTCGGACGTCCCTTTTCGGCGATGGCGATGCCGCCGAGTGTCAGCGCCAGCGCAATCATGTGGAAAAGCTGCAGCGTTTCGCCGAGCAGGGCGACGGACAGCAGCGTGCCGAAAACCGGGACGAGGTTGATGAACAGGCCGGCGCGATTGGCGCCGATTTCCTCGACGCCTCTGATATAAAGTATCTGCGCCAGCAGGGAAGCGAAGATCGCCGTGTAGAAGGCAATCGCCCAGCCTTCTGCGTCAGGCCATTGGGCCGCGCCGCGGGAGGCTTCCCACAAGAGCAAGGGCAGGGCGGTCAGCGCCGCGCCGAGAGCTGGGATTGCCATCAGCGTGCGCCAGTCGACGATAGGCTTCCAGCGCAGGAAGATCGTATAGACGGCATAGGCGGCGACGGCGATCAGCATCAGCGCATCGCCGCGGTTCAGGCTGAGCTGCAGCAGGGTGACGAGATCGCCATGGGCCGCCGTCAGTCCTACGCCGACGAGCGTCATGCCGAAACCGACGACCTGGGCCAGCGAAACGCCGGTGCGGAAAAAGACGAAATTCAGCAGGAAGATCAGCATGGGAATGCCGGCCTGCTCGATGGCGACATTGATCGCCGTCGTGTACTGCACGGCCGAATAGAGCATGGCGTTGAAGGTCGTGTAGCCGATCACGCCATAGAAGAAGAGGAGGGGCAGGTTTTTGCGCACCACCGGCCAGTCCTTCTTCAACCGCGGCAGCGAAACGGCGGCGATCAGAACTGCTGCCAGGAACCAGCGCAGGAAGGTCAGCATCATCGGGCTGACATGGCCGAGCGCCAGCTTGCCTGCAACGGCATTTCCGCCCCAGCAAAGAGTTGCAATGACGAGGCAGATATAGGCTGTGGCTTGCAAAGGGTGATCTTCCCGTCTCTGTCGTCTTTGGGTCGTCGCTGGCAGGCTTTTATGACCGGGCTTAGCCTGCCGGCGGCTGATTTGTCACGTAAAAAGCCGAATCTGCTGTGACAACAGGGTCGCTTTCCCAAAAACAAAGCTTTATAGATGCGCGGGTTTGAGCAGGTGTGCGGTTCTCCGCCGGTAACAGGAAGAGTTTGATGACGAACGTGGTCGTAGTCGGTTCGCAGTGGGGTGACGAAGGCAAGGGCAAGATTGTCGATTGGCTTTCGGAACGCGCTGACATCGTTGTGCGCTATCAGGGCGGACACAATGCCGGCCATACGCTCGTCATCGACGGCACGAGCTACAAGCTCTCGCTCTTGCCTTCCGGCGTCGTGCGCCCCGGCAAGATGGCCGTCATCGGCAACGGCGTCGTCGTCGATCCGCATGCGCTGATCGCCGAGATCGGCCGGCTGGAAGCGCAGGGCGTGAAGGTCACGCCGGAAAATCTGCGCATCGCCGACAACGCGACCCTCATTCTTTCCCTGCACCGCGAGCTCGATGCTTACCGAGAAGATGCAGCATCCAACAGCGGCACCAAGATCGGCACGACGCGGCGCGGCATCGGCCCGGCCTATGAGGACAAGGTCGGCCGCCGCGCCATCCGCGTGATGGATCTCGCCGATCTCGAAGCCCTGCCGGGCAAGGTCGATCGCATCCTGACCCACCACAACGCACTTCGCCGTGGTCTGGGCGTTGCCGAAGTCAGCCACCAGACGATCATGGACGAACTGACGTCGATCGCCGACCGCGTTCTGCCTTTCCGCGATACGGTCTGGCTGTTCCTTGACAAGCAGCGCCGCAAGGGCGCCCGCATCCTCTTCGAAGGTGCGCAGGGCAGCCTGCTCGATATCGATCACGGCACCTATCCCTTCGTGACCTCGTCCAACACCGTGGCCGGTCAGGCCGCTGCGGGTTCGGGCATGGGTCCGGGTTCGCTCGGCTATATCCTCGGCATCACCAAGGCCTATACGACGCGCGTCGGCGAAGGTCCGTTCCCGACCGAGCTGACGGACGAGATCGGTCAGTTCCTCGGCGAGAAGGGCCACGAATTCGGCACGGTGACGGGCCGTAAGCGCCGTTGCGGCTGGTTCGACGCCGCACTCGTGCGCCAGTCGGTCGCCACCAACGGCATCAGCGGGATTGCGCTGACAAAGCTCGATGTGCTCGACGGCCTTGATGAATTGAAAATCTGCGTCGGCTACATGCTCGATGGCGAACAGATCGACCATCTTCCGGCAAGCCAGGCGGCGCAAGCTCGCGTCGAGCCGATCTACGTTACGCTGGAAGGCTGGAAGGAATCGACGGTCGGCGCCCGCAGCTGGGCGGATCTGCCGGCGCAGGCGATCAAATATGTTCGCCAGGTCGAAGAGCTGATCGGGGCGCCTGTCGCGCTTCTTTCCACAAGTCCTGAGCGTGACGACACCATACTTGTGACCGATCCGTTTGAGGATTAATGTCGCGGGTCACCTAGGGCGACCGTTCGGGAGTGTGCCGGACTTCTTGAGAAAGTACTGATGGCGGATTTTATTGCAGTTATTCGGCGGGCAGTCGACGGCCTGTCTGAAAATACGCCCGAGATGCGGGTGAAGGTCTACGAGCGTGCGCGCGGCGCTGTGCAGCGGCAGCTCGAGAACATGAAGCCGCGTCCGCCGGAAGCCATGCTGCAACGCCAGCTGGACAAGCTCGAGGCCGCAATCCGTGACGTCGAGGCCGAGCATGCAGAAGCCGCTGATGTCGAAGAGCTGGTCGCAGCCGTTCCGGAGCCCGAGATCTCCCAAGAGGAACCTGCTCTAGAACACGAGTCTGTCGCAGAGGCAGCGCCTGTTACCGAAGCCTCTGCTGATGAAAGCCATGAGCAGCAGGAAGCCGAACATCCCGCCCCCGAGCAGCAGCCCGCCGAACCGGAAGAGGTCGTTCATGCGGCCGCTTCCGCCGAAGAGGTAGTGCCCGAGCATGCCGAGTGGCATCCGCCTCATGAGGAAGAGGCTCCAGCAGAGGAATGGCGTGCGCCGGAGCAGGCAGACATTCATGCCGAGCCCGGGCGCCTTCATGAGCCTGCAGAAGAGCACTATCCGGAAGAGCAGCTGCCCGAAGAGGTCGCTGCCGAGCCGGTGGCCGAAACCGTTCACGAAGTGGAAGAAGAGCTTCGGCACGAAGAGATTCAACAGCCGGTTCCACGCGGCATGGAGCGTGCGTCGAACCGGCTCGTAGAGCCGATGGCCGATTTCGAGCCGCCGCCGCAAGTGGAGAAATTCGTCGAGCATACACGCGAGGAGCCGCTTGTTGCGGATGCGGCGGCGCATTTCGATCGCATGTGGTCCGAACCGGCTGCGGAAACGCCGGCCCCTGCGCCACAGGAAGCCGAGACCGAATGGGCGCGCGAAGAACTCCAGTCCTATGCCGAGGCTGCGCCTGCTGTTCCCGCCGATGCTTCGGCACGCGCTTTCGATGAGGTCATCTCGACGCTCGGAAACGGCGCTTCGCCGGCCGTCATGCCGGCAGCCAAGGAGAATTTCTCCTGGGAAGCGGCCGCTTTCGACGATCTGCCGCCGATCGAGGCCGGCACGGGCAAGAAGACACCGGCTTCGGCTCATTTCGACGACGTCGATATCTTCGCCGAAGTGCATGCCGGCAATGGTTCCGGCTCTGCGGCTCCAGCACCGGCCGCGCCAGGCGAAGGCTGGCGTGAGGCGCGCGCGCTGCGCGGTTACGACCGCCGCAACGCTGCTGTTGCCGATGACGACGACGGCAACCCGCCGATGGATCTGGACCAGATCGTTGCTTCCAAGATGCAGGGCAAGAGCTTCCGCATGGAGCCGAAGCGTCGCCGCTTCGGCATTGGGACCATTCTGGCGATCCTTGTTACGCTCGGCATTATCGGTGGTGGTGCCTATGCCGGCTGGATGAACCGCGAGGCGGTGAAGGAGATGGTCGACGGCCTCGTCAGCTCCGCACCGTCACAAGCCGTGCGCAACGAAACTGCCACGCCGGCGACAACACCGGTGCCGCCGAGCAGTACGCCGGCCACGACGCCGCCGGCAAATCAGGGTGCCGCGGTGCCCCCGGCGCGGCCCAATCAGGAAGTTGCCTCGTTGGACGGCTCGGCCGCCAATACCAAGTTCACCCAGCGGCTGCTCGCCGATGGCACAGAAGTCGATAGCGGCGCGGCAGCAATGCCGGGTACGCCGACGGCGGAAGGCAAGTCGGTTGCTGAGCAGAATGTCGCTGCAGCCGATACCAGCACGCCGAGCGTCCAGTCCGATGCTGCGCCTGCCGAAAATCTGACGCCGAATGGTCCGGTGGCTGCACCGGCGCAGAATGCGCCAGTCGGCACCACGGAAAAGATGTTCCTCTACGAAGAGCGGATCGGCGAAAGCTCGCCGACGGCGATCGAAGGTTCGATTGTCTGGACCATACAGCATGAAGCCGGGCAAGACGGCCGGCAGGAAGCCACCGTGCAGGGCAACGTCACCGTGCCGGAGCGTAACCTTTCTGCTCTCCTGACCTTCAAGCGCAATTCCGACCCGTCGCTGCCGGCAAGCCATCTCGTCGAGATCGTATTCTCCGTTCCGCCGAATTTCGAGGGGGGCAGCATCGACAGTGTCCAGCGCATCTCGATGAAGCGCACGGAACAGGATCGCGGCGATCCGCTGATTGCCGTGCCCGCCAAGATTACCGACGATTTCCACATGATCGCGCTCAACGACTATCCGGATGCGCGCAAGGCCAATCTGGATCTGCTTGGCACCCGCGACTGGATCGACATTCCAATCACCTACCGCAACGGCCGTCGTGCGCTGCTGACCATGCAGAAGGGCGCTACCGGCGGGAATGCCTTTACCACGGCGATCAAGGAATGGACTGCGCTCGGGGACCTCTCCACCAGCCAGTAAGGCTGGTGCTTTCGGAGCTCAAAAAGCGCGCAAAACAAAAGGCGGGCCACAAGGACCCGCCTTTTTGATTTCATGCAGACACAATCGGCTTACGCGGTGGCTTCGACCACACGCACGGCCTTGGCACGCTCCAGCGCTTCTTTGCGGACCGCATCCTGCACCTTTTCAAAGGCGCGGACTTCGATCTGGCGGACACGTTCGCGGCTGATGTCGAACTCGGCCGAAAGGTCTTCCAGCGTTACCGGATCTTCGGCGAGGCGGCGAGCCTCGAAGATGCGGCGTTCGCGGTCGTTCAGCACGCTCATGGCCTTGGCCAGCATGCGGCGACGGGTATCGAGCTCGTCCTGCTCGATCAGCACGTCTTCCTGGCTATCGTGGTCGTCCACGAGCCAATCCTGCCACTGGCCGCTGTCGCCCTCGGAGGCCTTGATCGGCGCGTTCAACGAAGCGTCGCCGGAAAGGCGGCGGTTCATCGAAACGACCTCTTCCTCGGAGACGTTCAGCTTTGTCGCGATCTCGGTCACATGCTCCGGTTTCAGGTCGCCGTCATCGATGGCCTGGATACGGCCCTTCAGGCGGCGCAGGTTGAAGAACAGGCGCTTCTGGTTGGCGGTCGTACCCATCTTCACCAGAGACCATGAGCGCAGGATATATTCCTGGATCGAGGCCTTGATCCACCACATTGCATAGGTGGCGAGACGGAAACCGCGTTCCGGATCGAACTTCTTGACGGCCTGCATGAGGCCGACGTTACCTTCCGACACGACTTCACCGATCGGCAGGCCGTAGCCGCGATAGCCCATGGCGATCTTCGCGACGAGGCGAAGATGGCTGGTGACGAGCCTGTGGGCGGCGTCGCGATCGCCGTGCTCGGAGTAACGCTTGGCGAGCATGTACTCTTCCTGCGGCTCCAGCATCGGGAATTTACGGATTTCGTCCAGGTAACGATTGAGACCGGCTTCGCCGGCGGTAATAGACGGCAAGTTATTTCGGGCCATGATGCACCCTCCTTATATGGATTCCGGTTCCCGATGGAACGCGCCCTCGCGTTAAAGGCAAACCGGGACATGCGGCTCTCTCCAAGCCCGCAATAAGTCTATTTACAAATAAGTATGGCGAAACAGCGATTCAAGGTCGCCTCGGCGTTCACGAGGGTGTTATCCGGCCTTTGCCGGAGCCAACAAGGGGCATTGATTTTACCGACAGCTGCCGCATTTTTCCAGTGACGGTGGCACTCTTGCCCAGCCGCTTTGATGAGGGGAACCAGATGATCAGACCAGCCCTTGCCGTCATCCTGCTGCTTTCGCTTTCGGCCGCTCTTTCATCCTGTGGGAACACCGCCAGGGGACTGGCGCAGGACGGGCGCGACACCAGCCACGCTCTCGACAATGCCACGCATCGGGTCCTGAGTGCTGGCTCCAAGAAATAGCAGCCGCCATTTCTCATCCGCGCAGGGCGTCAGCTAGCTCCACCATGTCATCCGGCAGCGGCACTTCGAAATGCATCACCTCGCCGGTGCGCGGATGCTCGAATTGCAGCATGTAGGCATGCAGCGCTTGGCGGTCGAAAGCCTTGACGACCTTGCGGGCCTCGTCGGGCAGAAGATTGGCCTTGGTCTTGAAGCCGGCGCCGTAGACGGCGTCGCCCAGCAGCGGATGGCCGATATGGGCCATGTGGACGCGGATCTGGTGCGTGCGGCCGGTTTCCAGGTGGCATTCGACGAGCGAGGCAAGCGCGCTCGCATCCGGGCTTTCATGGAAGCGCTCGAGCACTTCGTAATGGGTGATCGCCTCGTCGGCACTCTCGTTTTCAGGGCGCTTGACGGCGCGGCGGGTGCGGTCGCCGGTGGCACGGCCGAGCGGCGCGTCGATCGTTCCCGAGAGCGAGCGCGGACGGCCCCAGACGATCGCCTGATAGGCGCGTTCCAGCGGCATGGTGCGGCCGTGATCGGCGAACTGCAGCGAGAGATGGCGATGCGCTATATCGTTCTTGGCGACGACCATGACGCCGGTCGTATCCTTGTCGAGGCGGTGAACGATGCCGGGGCGGCGCACACCGCCGATGCCGGAGAGGGTATCGCCGCAATGGTGGATCAGCGCGTTGACGAGCGTGCCCGTCCAGTTGCCAGGGCCGGGATGGACGACGAGGCCAGCCGGCTTGGAAATGACGATGACGTCTTCATCTTCGTAGAGGATATCGAGCGGAATGTCCTCGCCCTTCGGGGCCGGATCTTCGGGCTCGGGCAGGGTGATCTCGTAGCTGTCGCCGGCTCGCACCTTCCGTTGCGGATCGGTAATTGGCGCGCCCTTCAAAAAGACCTGCCCGTCCTTGATCAGCGCCTTGATGCGGCTGCGGGAAAATTCCTCGCCAACCTGCGCGGTCAGCCATGCGTCGAGGCGGCCTTCGGCTGTCTCGTCGGCGGTCAGGACTTTTCTATTGTCATCTGCTTGTTTAAAGGGGTCGCTCAAGACGCTTCTTCTCCGACGTATTTTTAGAACGGGACGCCATAGATGACGAAATTCGAGCCAGCCGACGACGAGCAGGAAGAAAAGCCCCTCGACCCGGCTATGGAAAATGTCCGGCGCAAGATGGTTCGCCTGCAGATCGTCTCAGGCGCCATCATGTTCGTGAGCCTTATGGCGGTCTTCGGCGCCGTTGTCTACAAGGTGACGCGCGCGGAACCCTCCCAGACCACGGCATCTGCAGGCTCTTCCAGCGTTCCCTCTGACGCGCCGGTGAGTTCGACGGCCTCACTGCCGCTTGGCTTCAAGATCGAGCAGACGTCGCTTTCAGGCGGGCAGATCCTGTTCTATGGCACAGATGTCAACGGCAGGCGCAAGGCGCTGGTCTTCGATATCAAGGCGAGCCGCATCGTGGCTGACATCACGCTGTCGGGCAATTGAGGCCGGTATGGCCGGACAGCCCCTCACGATCGAAAGCGCCGACGATCCGCGTATTGTGGAATTTCGTGATATTCGCGAGCGCGACCTGACGGGCCGGCAGAACCGCTTTATCGCCGAGGGTACGGTCGTGTTGCGCATGCTCGCCGAGGCACATGCCTCAGGCAGAGAATTTTCGGCGGAGAAGATCTTGCTGCTCCGCAACCGGCTCGACGGCGTGGCGGAAATTCTCGACCGCTTTCCCGACGACGTGCCCGTCTATGTGGCGGACGCCGATGTTCTTGACGGCATTGTCGGCTTCAACATGCATCGCGGTGTGTTAGCGCTCGGTCGCCGGGAACAGCCGGCGCAAACCGTGTTCCTCGATACGCTGCCGGAGCAGGCGCTGGTGCTCGTCGGTTGCGGCATTTCCAATCACGACAATGCGGGGTCGATGTTTCGCAACGGCGCTGCCTTCAAGGCGGATGCGATCCTCTTCGACGAGACCTGCTGTGACCCGCTCTATCGCAAGGCGCTACGCGTTTCCGTCGGTTCGGTTTTGAGCATGCCCTATCATCGCGGCGGCAATGCGCTCGCTCTTCTTTCTGGTCTTGCCGAGCGCGGCTTTGCGATCTGGACGCTTTCCCCACGTGGCGAGACGGATATCCGGCAGATACCGGCTTCTGATCGCATGGCGCTCGTCGTCGGTACCGAGGGCGAGGGGCTGCCAGAGGCGGTGCTTTCCCGTTTCCGCAGCGCACACATTCCGCAGTCCGAAGGGCTGGATAGTCTCAACGTGGCGACGGCGACGGGCATTGCGCTCTTTGCCATATCTTCGGCGATGGCGCGTATCTGACGGGTTCAGCGCTGCGGATCGGCGATAACAGCAGCTGCGCGGTCCGCGAGGTTCACACGATCGTTTGCACCCTTCTTCTCCCTGCCATCGGGCAGAAGGGGCAGGATCGGAGAGGACGGGCCTTCCTTGAGCGCCGTGAGCGCTACCACGTTGGCGGCGATCGAGGTGATTTCCTCGCGAAGAGCGCCATCACGGCCGGTATTGTTTCTTGCCTTCTGCAGATGGTCGGCAAGTGCTGCACTGCGTCGGCGCACATTGTCGCTCATCTGCGCTGTCACAGCAGAGAGATCGAGTTCAGAGGTTTCTGCTTCACCGGTCGTTTCGGCGGGCAGATCGGCAATAGCCTTGGAGAGGCCGGCATCACGCAGCACCTTGGCTGCCTTGCGGAGTTCGGCATTGGCAGCCTTCAACTGATCCTTCAGCTTGGCGATTTCCTGTTGCCGGCGGCCGAGCAGGGCTTCCTTGTCCGCGGCAGAGGCGGCCTCACGGGCGGCCTTGTCTTCCAGGCGAATGACCATGTGCTGCTGCTGGCTGAGCTTCTGTTCGGCGTCCTTGGCGCGCTTCTGCAGTACGGTCATGTCCTGGCGCATCGTATCGCGTTCGTCGCGCAGGGCATTGGTGCGGAACTTCAGGCTCTCGGCCTCAGTATCGCGCGCGGCAAGGTCGATCTTCAGATTGTCGGTCTGTTCCGCGAGCCTGGAAAGCCGGGCACGCAGCGTTTCCAGCTCGGCATCCTTGTTGGCGCCCGCCTGTTCGGCAATGTGCAGGCTCGTCTTCAACTGGCTTATATAGTTCTCATCCTTGCGCAGGTGTGAGCGCTGTTCTGCAGCCTCCACCTGCATCTCGCCGATCTGCGCGCGCGCCTCATTGACTTCCGAGGCAAGCCTGCCGGCATCGACGGCAAGGGAATCATGGCGAAGCTGCAGGGAAAGCGACTTCTCGCGTTCGCGATGAAGGTCCTGCGCAGTACGGGCGTTTTCAGCGGCGTAGAGGGCGCGCACCATATCCTTCTGAGCCCGCACTTCCTGCGGGCTCAGCGGCATCGTCGCCTTGAGGCGGTTTTCAGTATACCAGACGATGCGGCGGTGGACGGCAGGCGAGACCAGAAAGACGAGAAAGGCCGCGGTCAGGAAGCCCAATCCGAACAAGAGAGCATATTCGATCACGGCGCGGCCATCGATTCGAAGGTTGATACGGGTCAGTCCGGTTGATTAAGCACGCAGTAGGCGCATCGGCAAGGCTGCGGGCACCGGCAAGACCATATTCCCAAGGATATTAGCGCCGATTTCAGCTTTTCAGAAGGGGTTCCAGGTCGGGTTCGGCGTGACTTTCAGATAGCCGACATTGATGCCGAGGCGGGCGCCGACGCCCGTGCGGATCGGCACGACCAGAACATTGTTGTTCTTGAGAAGCGTCATACCGAAGCCGGCGATGACATAGGCGGATCCGCTGACGCCGCCAAAGCGCGCATAGATGGAGTCGATGGAGGGCAGGTCGTAGACCAGCATCATGACGCGCGAGCCCTGGCCGCCGTAGTCGAGACCCAGAGACGGACCCTGCCAGTAAAGCGGGTGCTCGCCGGCATTCTTGGTATTGAGCTGGCCTTCGCCGTAAGTGAGGCCGGCGATGAAGGCGCCGCCGCCTTCCTGGCCGAGAATGTAGCCGTTTGGCAGGCCGTATTTCTGGAAGGCGCTTTCAACGACCTTGGCAAGGCCGCCGCTGGTCTCGCCGAAGAAGGAGTGACCGGCATCGACGATTTCCTGCACCGTGTACTGGCCGTTGTTCTGCTGCGCTGCGGCCTGTCCCGTAATCATCATCGACGATACCATGATAGCGGTCAGCAACTTGCAGAAGCCGATAAATCTTCCGAGAAATTGGAGGCGCATGATGTCATCCATTCGTCATTGTCGGGGCATTGGCATTTGATGCATTTTGCGCCGATCGTCTTAACAATCGGTTTACCAAATATGGTGTCATTATGGCGACGAGTACGGTCGCAAACTTCGCGCAATTTTGATCAGGCACACTACCGGGCGGAATGACACTGCCGCCCTCAGGAGACGATGATGTCCAAGAACCCGAATCTCACTCTGTCCGGCCCGGACCTGGCTGCGCTTCTGTGCAGTCGTGTGTGCCATGACGTGATCTCGCCGGTCGGCGCGATCAATAACGGTCTGGAGCTGCTGGACGAAGGCGGAGCGGATTCGGACGCGATGGATCTCATCCGCACCAGTGCGCTCAATGCTTCGGTCCGTCTCAAATTCGCTCGCCTTGCCTTCGGTGCATCCGGTTCCGTCGGCGCCTCGATCGATACCGGCGAGGCCGAACGTGCAGCCAAGGATTTTGCCGTGGCCGAAAAGAAGACCGAAGTGAGCTGGAGCGGCCCGCGCGCGATCGTCGCCAAGAACAGGGTCAAGCTGCTCCTCAATCTCTTCCTCGTCGCCTATTCTTCCATTCCGCGCGGCGGCAATCTGGATATTACGCTGGAAAACCCGGAATTCGATGCCAGCTTCAGGCTCGTCGCCAGGGGCAAATTGATGCGCATGCCGCCGAAATTCGTCGAGATCGCCACTGGTACCGTCGAGGAAGCGATCGATGCGCATTCGATCCAGCCTTATTACACTGTGCTGCTGGCGGAAGAATGCGGCATGATTCTGGATTATTCGGCCAGCGCCGAAGAGATCGTTTTCACAGCCAAGGTCGCCGCAGCCTAGTTCATCGATCGCTGACCGAAGCGGGGCGGTAACGATTCCTTAGCCTGATGAACCTATCCTCAAAGGTTAGGAAGGCCCTCGACGGAGACAGCGCGAGGGATAAGGAGCCGCCATGCAGAGATTCATGATCACCGACAGTTCGGACATTGTTCGCAAGGTCGGCAAGCGAATCCTTTCCGAACTCGATTTTCTGGTCAGCGAAGCTTCGAGTGCCGAAGAGGCGCTGCAGCACTGCCAGGCCGAACTTCCCGAATATCTGATCGTCGATTCAGGTATGGAGGGAGCACTCGATCTTATTGCGGCCATCCGTGCCATGGACGGCGGCAAAGAGGTGAAGATCTACTATTGTGTCATCGAGGCCGACCTGAAGAAGCTGATGGCCGGCAAGCGGGCAGGGGCCACCGATTTCCTGCTCAAGCCCTTCGACCGCAAGATCCTCACCGCCGTGTTCGGAAATCGCGCAATCGCCGCCTGAGCAGGTCGCGTAAATCGTTAACGGGGCCGTCCCTTTGGGCGGCTTTTTTTCCGCATATTCCCGACAAAATAAAAGTCCCGCCAGAGAGGCGGGACTTTTTATTCGATAAGGGGATTCGGCGGATCAGGCGGTTTCGGCGTATTCGGCACCATCGGGCTCGCGCAGCACATAGCCGCGGCCCCAGACGGTTTCGATGTAGTTGGCGCCGCCGGCAGCATTTGCGAGCTTCTTGCGCAGCTTGCAGATGAAGACGTCGATGATCTTCAGTTCCGGCTCGTCCATACCGCCGTAAAGGTGGTTCAGGAACATTTCCTTGGTGAGCGTGGTGCCCTTGCGGAGCGAGAGAAGCTCCAGCATCTGGTATTCCTTGCCCGTCAGGTGAACGCGCTGTCCGCCGACTTCGACGGTCTTGGCGTCGAGGTTGACGATAAGCTCGCCCGTGACGATGACCGACTGAGCATGGCCCTTAGAACGGCGGACGATGGCGTGGATGCGGGCGACGAGCTCGTCCTTGTGGAACGGCTTCGTCATGTAGTCGTCGGCGCCGAAGCCGAGGCCACGAACCTTGTCTTCGATGCCGGCCATGCCCGAGAGGATCAGGATCGGTGTCTTGACTTTCGACAGGCGGAGAGTGCGAAGCACTTCATATCCGGACATGTCGGGAAGGTTCAGATCAAGAAGGATGATGTCGTAATCATACAGCTTGCCCAGATCCACGCCTTCTTCGCCGAGATCTGTCGTATAAACATTAAAACTCTCAGATTTGAGCATCAATTCGATACTCTGCGCCGTAGCGCTGTCGTCCTCAATGAGAAGTACCCGCATAATTATCCCCTTTACCGCCGCCGAAAGGTGGCATGGCCCCCTACGCGATACCGAATAAGCTACGTGATTTGGAAGCTGCCACGAAATGGTTAACAAATTCTAATTCACTCTGGCAAGGTGTATCGAATTTATTAAATAATTTTTCCATTTCACTGTTTTCCAATGAGAATCTCAAAACACATTTCTCAACTATGACATTAAGAAGCCGCGCTAAGTGATTCATCTGACTCGCCAATGAAAAGGTTCGGCATTCCTGTCCTGGTGTTTACCGACCCTTAAATCATCGGGCCTATCATTAACGATGCCCGTAAACGAAAGGTTACCAGCGGTAGGTTTTTGTTAATATCGCAGGAAATTTTTCGGCAAACCGTGTCAAAGCGGCGCGCAAGGGCGGTTTCAAGTTGAGCCGGGGTCTCGCATCACGGGAGTAATGCGTATGAAGTCGCGAGAGAGCCTCGTTCGCCTGAAAGAGTTTCAGGTGAACGAAAAACGTCGTCAGCTGCAGCAGTTGCAGATGATGATGTCCGAATTTGAACGGATGACGAAGGATCTGGAGAGCCAGATCGTCGTCGAGGAAAAGAAGTCCGGTATTTCCGACCCGAATCACTTCGCATATCCGACCTTTGCAAAGGCCGCACGTCAGCGCGCCGACAATCTTCAGGTTTCGATCAAGGAACTGAAGGTTCAGGAGGAGGCGCTGGAACTGGTGCTGGAGGAAATGCAGGCGGAATATGCCAGGGCAACGGCGCTCGAAGAGCGCGACGGCGCAGTTCGCGCCCGGGCCTGACGAATATTGCAGGCGCCGATCCCGGCGCCTTGGGGATAACCACAGAAGCCATGCATGACGGGCGCGGTGTCCGTCATGCATGGCTTTTGGTGTTTCCGTCGGATAACGGGCGCGATCAGTTCACCACATCGTTCCATTCGGGATGGCGCTGCGCCTGTGATTTAAAGAAAGGGCAGAGCGGGATAATCTTCCAACCGCCCTTTCGGGCGGCCTCAACCGCATGAAGGGCGAGCGCCTGGCCGACGCCCTTACCGCGCAAGGCGTCCGGCACACCGGTATGATCGATGATGATCAGTTTCGGCGATGTGCGGGAATAGGTCATTTCCGCTTCATGGCCTTCCAGCGCTGCAACATAGCGGCCGCCCGACGTATTCTCCTCAATCCTAATATCCATGTCTGTCTCCTGACGAATTATGTGATCGGGAGCGTGACATGGCGGCATCGGCATGCCAAGCCGTGGCGGCAGGAGACAGTGTGTTCAAAGAGGAGGCGGGAAATTGAACAGGCTCTCAGCGATTCGGCCCGTTCTGCTGGTGGCAGCACTGTTTCTTCTGGCGCTTGGCCTTGTCCTGCCGCTCGTCCGCTTCGAGAAGCTCTGGTTCTTCGACGAGACGCCGTCGCTCCTGGAAATCGTGGCCTCGCTCTGGGGTGGCGGCGACGTGGCGCTTGCGGCACTCGTTGCGCTCGTCTCGATTGTGCTGCCGGTTCTGAAGATGATCGGGTCGCGGCGGAATCCATGGCTGCCGGCAGCACCGGCAGCCTGTTTTATCGCAACGTCGTGCCGCATCTGTCCAAGTGGTCCATGATGGACGTGCTGCTCGTCGCGATCGTGATTGCGGCAGCGAAGACGACTGGACTCGCGAATGCGTTTACGCAGCCCGGCCTCTGGTGTTACGCAGCCTCGGCAATGATTTCGGGCCTTCTTCACTCCCTCGAGGGAAATGCGTCCGGCCCGAAATAATCAAATCGAATGGAACGTGATCAGTGGCGGTACTGCTGGATGCGCGTGGTGCGCAGGCCGGCGAGACCATGGCTGTTGATGGAGGACTGCCAGGACAGGAATTCTTCGACAGTGAGCGTGTAACGCTCGCAGGCTTCTTCCAAGCTCAACAAGCCACCGCGAACAGCCGCGACAACCTCTGCCTTGCGACGGATGACCCAGCGCCGCGTATTTGGCGGCGGAAGATCGGCAATCGTCAGGGGGCTGCCATCGGGGCCGATGACATACTTTACTCGGGGACGTATCATTTCGGTCATTGGACTCTCTACACAACGCAAGACCACGGACGCCACTCTAACTTGCCACATTTAAAAATTGCCTAAACTCATCGTAAGACTTTGATAACAACTTTAGGCGCCGGTCGCGGGTGATTTGCGGATCGCCTGCCGTTACGTCAATTTGAGGCGGCTGCATGGGAGCCATGCGGAATAAATGTTACATATTTTTCCCAGGCAATTTTATAAGCGCTGCAACATAAGCATGAGCGCAAAGACTTCGTCTCCGTTCTTCTCGCAGTATCAATAAAGATTGCCATTTGAATGCTTCGTATCCTTCGGATGCGGGGCAAACGCCGTCTTTCCTGATCGTCCGGCGCGTCCAATCCGCGGCCGGTTGCGGAGCCGAGCCGAAGCCAGGCCCGTGAAGGAACATAGAGAATGAAGAGACGTGAACGCGCAGTCCGCGACTGCGCCGATGATACCGCATTTTCGCCTTTCGGAGCCCGTTCTACGGGCATTTCCGTCATCGACGGCGCAAGCCGCCTGGACGAGCTGACGAAGGCTGCCGGGTTCGAATTCCACCTGTTTTCCGTGTTCCCGCGCGGGGACCGGACGGCCTTTCTCGAAAACAAGCTGATCAGCAACTGGCCGCCGAGTCTCGTCAACTTTTACGAGGAGGCGGACCTCTTCTATTGCAGCAAGCTGGTTGCTGTCATGAAGCGCACCATCATGCCCGTCTTCTGCGATGAGGGGCCTTTTGGCGGCAATGCAGCGAATCAGGAAAACCGCCGTCTGAACACGATGTTTCAGATGCACGGGTTGAAGCATACCTTCGCCTTCGCGCTGCACGACGCTGACCTGAAACAATACATCTTCGCTTTTTCGGGTACGCGTGCCATGCCCTCTCGCGAAGAAGCAACGGCGCTGCTTTATGGCTGCATGGAGCTTCTGGACACGCTTCCGAGCGACGAGAAGCCGGAAGACCGGCCATCGGAAAGCCTCACACGGAGGGAGATCGAATGCCTGCGCTGGTCGGCCGCGGGCAAGAGCAGCGACGAAATTGCGATCATTCTCGATCTCTCATCGCATACAGTGGTGGGATATCTGAAGAGCGCCATGCGCAAGCTGGATTCGGTCAACCGCATGCAGGCTGTCGCCCGAGCATTCCGGTATCGGCTGCTCTAACAGCCGATACGCTTTTTTCCAATCAGAAGCCTTTACCGCCGTTCAGCTCGGAAATCAGCGTTCCGATGATGATGCGGATGTCCATCATAAGCGAGAAGTTCTCGACATAATGGAGATCGCTGGCGATGCGGGCGCGGGCCTTGGCCGGGCGGTCCGTCGGGCCGCGCAGGCCGCGCATCTGCGCCAGACCGGTGATGCCGGGACGCATGGCGTGGCGGTGATGATATTGCGGAACCAGCTCTTCATAGAGCATGCCGCCGGCACGCATGCCGATTGCATGGCAGCGCGGTCCGACAACCGACATGTCACCCTTCAGCACGTTGAGAAGCTGCGGCAACTCATCAATGTTCGAGCGACGCAGGAAAGCGCCGACGCGGGTGACGCGTGGATCGTTCTTCACGGTTTGGGCAACGCCCGTGACGTCGCACATGTCGGTACGCATCGAGCGGAACTTGTAGACCTTGATGGAACGGCAATTCTTGCCCCAACGGGTCTGCTTGAAAAGCACCGGACCGGGGCTGTCCATCTTGATCAGGGCGGCGACGACCAGAAGAAGCGGAGCAAGCACGATGAGTGCGCTGATCGAGGCAAAAATATCGAAGGCTCGTTTCAGCGCGAACTGCACGGAGGCAGGCGGCGGAACGATGCTGTCGAGTGCGGCAACTGGGAACCTCGCGTTGACCTGATGAACAGGCGTAACGCGAAAGCTCTCTTCAGAAATACTTTTGTTAAGGTCCATGACGCTCAAGGATCTACCCTTTGTATTTTGAAGCTTTCGGGGTGTCATTCGATGGCTTGGTTAGCGCCACATTAAGGCGCTACAATGTTAGGCGGCGTTTAACCCTACTACATCCTAAATTTGCGACATTTGTTTAACCGAGTCCAGAGAAATTTCGCATCGCAGCAAACTTCGCAGTTGCGTTAAGTTAATGCAAAATCAGGAGTTTTATTTTTCAACCGGGGTTTTTATTAGGAATTATATGTGCTTGGCAGATTCGAGACAGCAAACGACGGTTGTGATAGTCGTGGCTTACACCGTGCCAAAACGCTCCATTCCCGGCGGGGCTGGGGTGATCCCGGTCCGCCAAGATCGAATTTATCGCCTGTTGTACCAGAATGGGAGTGAGTGGAATTGCCCGGACTGGTGTTCCGAAACTATGGTTTAGCTATCATAATTATGTCTGCCTGCCACAGCGATGTTACCGAAGTCACACGATGTGCGCGGCGGCGATTGTGGCGACATTGTGTCGAGAGGGCATGCAGCGGGAAGGGAAGGGGGCGTTGGTTCTGAATCAAATTGAGGACCGAGACCGGAACTGCCGGGTGATTCTTCAAGCCGGAGGGCATCCAGGCGCTGATGTAAATCGCCCTGCTGCAATATTACTGCGAAGAAGCTGAAAGAGACGCTAACTTCGGCGACCGTCACGCCCGCTTGAGCGCAGGCTTCGTGCCACCCCAGGAGACGAAATGGGGATTTGCGAAGTCGAAATCTGCAGATGCACCGGTTTTGCCGTAGATGAGCGGCTGGCCATCCATCGTGACAGTCGATCCACCGGCTGCCCGCAAGACCGCATCGCCGGCCGCGGTATCCCACTCCATGGTCCGGGTGAAGCGTGGGTAGACGTCGGCCTTGCCTTCTGCCAGCAGACAGAATTTCAGGGACGAGCCGATGTTGGTGCATTTGGAGATCGCATGCCTGGCGAGGAAAAGACCGGTCTCTGGGCTGTCATGCCGGAAACTCGCGAGCGCCATACTCTCTGCCGGCTGTTTGCGCACCTTGATCGGCATTCTCTCTGTTATCGCAAAGTTCTCATCGATTATCAGCTTCTCCGCGCTTCCGCGCTCGCCGGAAAAAGCGATGCCGAGCGCTGGGGCATAGACGATACCGGCGACGGGGACGCCGTTTTCCACGTAGGCGATGTTGACGGTGAATTCCTGGCGCTTATCCAGGAATTCACGGGTGCCATCGAGCGGATCGACAAGGAAGAAGGAGTTTCCGGCGATATCAGGCACTTTGCCAGCTGCTACCGATTCCTCGGCGATGACAGGGATCTCGGGGAAATCGCGTTCCAGATGCGCCAGTATGATGCGCTCGGCCTCCTGATCGGCGATCGTCACGGGGCTTTCATCAGCCTTCATTTCCACCGGGCAGCCGTGGCAGAAGACCTCCAAAATAGCCTTGCCGGCTTCGAGCGCCGCCCGTTCAAATGTCCTCAGCATATTCCTGCCGTTCGTCTGCGAATTCGTCTTGAGATCGCCGTGTCATATATAGTGCATACCGGGAGCTGCCGCATCCCTTCACTGAAACCCCATAACACTAGCACGGGCTTGCCAGTTTGCATAAGCACGTCATGAGCATTTGCCCGTGAAATGCCATTTGCAATTGATGGCATCTTCGAGTTTGAAATTTCGTCAACTTCCTTACTTGTGGAACAGTTTGCGCAGAGGGCGAACATTTTCGGTTTCGTTCAGTACACAAAGATTAATTGACGAAGCCGGATCTGGCTAAAAATTTGCCAAACGATGCCGCTTTTGTGTGGATTTTGGTTTGAATTGCGCCATTTAGGGCTGTTTACCCAAGATTCTGACGCGGTAAATCCTTTTTGTCTTCACATTTCCAACGAAACCGCTATGCAATGCGAGCTAGTGGTTCGTGTGAAAGCACGAGCGATAAAACCAATAAGAGATGCAACTTAAATTTGGTTCGCATCCAGGGGAAATGACATATGGAGTATTTCGTCCAGCAGCTCTTCAATGGGCTGACTCTCGGATCCATCTATGGCCTTGTGGCTATTGGCTATACGATGGTTTACGGCATTATCGGCATGATCAACTTCGCCCATGGCGACATTTTCATGCTCGGTGGCTTCGCTGCTCTTATCGTCTTTCTCGTTCTCACATCCATCTTCGCAGGTCTTCCGGTAGCCGTGCTGCTGCTGGCGATGCTTGTGATCGCGATGCTGATGACGAGTTTGTGGAATTGGACGATCGAGCGTGTCGCCTACCGCCCGTTGCGCGGTTCTTTTCGCCTGGCGCCGCTGATTACCGCGATCGGCATGTCGATCACGCTATCGAACTTCATCCAGGTCACGCAGGGTCCACGCAACAAACCGATTCCGCCACTTGTCGGCACGGTTTATAATGTCGGCAATATCTCGATCTCGCTGAAGCAGATCATCATTATCATCGTGACCGTCGTCCTGCTTGCCGCCTTCTGGTACATCGTCAACAAGACAGCACTCGGGCGCGCCCAGCGCGCGACGGAACAAGACCGCAAGATGGCAGCCCTGCTCGGCGTCAATGTCGACCAGACGATCTCCATCACCTTCATCATGGGTGCGGCACTCGCTGCCGTCGCCGGCACGATGTACCTGATGTACTACGGTGTCGCCTCGTTCAACGACGGCTTCGTTCCGGGCGTGAAGGCCTTCACAGCGGCGGTTCTCGGGGGCATCGGCTCGCTGCCGGGCGCCGTTCTCGGCGGGTTGATGATCGGTCTCATCGAATCCCTGTGGTCGGCCTATTTCACCATCGCGTACAAGGATGTCGCCACCTTCGCCATCCTCGCTTTCGTGCTGATCTTCAAGCCGACGGGCATTCTCGGCCGGCCGGAAGTCGAGAAGGTATAAGTCATGGCAAACATCGATACTTCCGCTGGCAAGTCCAACGCCGGGCTTGTCCAGAAGGGGCTTAGGGAAGCCTTCTTCGCCGGTCTCATCTCGCTTGGCCTGTTCGTTCTCTATGTCGGTCTCGGCACGCAGCAGAACATCAACAACGAGCTGATCGTCGTTCAGCGCTGGGGTCTGCTGGCAGTCTTCGTGCTGGTCGCTGCCATCGGCCGTTTTATCATGGTCGTTTTTGTCAGGCCGCATCTTGATCAGCGCAAGCTTTCGAAGGCGCGTCATGGTGAACTGGATATTTCAACGGATAAGGGCTTCTTCCGGACGCATTTCCTGAAGATCGCGCTCGTATTCCTTCTGGTCTATCCGCTTGCCACTGCCTATTTCCTCGGCCCGCAGGGCGCGTTGAAGTGGGTGGACAATTTCGGCATCCAGATCCTGATCTATGTGATGCTCGCCTGGGGTCTGAACATTGTCGTCGGCCTCGCCGGGCTGCTCGACCTCGGTTATGTCGCCTTCTACGCGGTCGGTGCCTATTCCTATGCGCTGCTTTCGGCCCATTTCGGCCTGTCCTTCTGGGTGCTGCTGCCGCTCGCCGGCATCTTTGCGGCTCTTTGGGGCGTCATCCTCGGCTTTCCGGTGCTGCGCTTGCGCGGTGACTATCTGGCGATCGTCACGCTTGCCTTCGGTGAAATCATCCGTCTCGTCATCATCAACTGGACGGAAGTCACGAAGGGCACCTTTGGTATCTCCGGCATCGCCAAGGCTTCGGTCTTCGGAATCTGGAGCTTCGATGTCGGCAAGGCGAATAACTTCGCCAAGGCCTTCGGCCTGCCGTCATCATCGGCCTATTACAAAATCTTCCTGTTCTACGTTATCCTGGCGCTCTGCATGCTGACCGCCTATGTGACGATCCGGCTGCGCCGCATGCCGATCGGCCGTGCATGGGAAGCGCTTCGCGAAGACGAAATCGCCTGCCGTTCACTTGGCATCAACACGGTGACGACGAAACTGACGGCTTTCGCTACCGGCGCGATGTTCGGCGGCTTCGCCGGCTCCTTCTTCGCTGCCCGCCAGGGCTTCGTTTCGCCGGAATCCTTCGTGTTCCTGGAATCGGCCGTCATCCTCGCCATTGTCGTCCTTGGCGGCATGGGTTCGTTGACAGGTATCGCGATCGCAGCCGTCGTTATGGTCGGCGGCACGGAAGCGCTGCGCGAAATGGACTTCCTTAAGGTTATCTTCGGACCGGATTTCACGCCGGAACTCTACCGCATGCTGCTCTTCGGCCTCGCCATGGTGATCGTCATGCTGTTCAAGCCGCGCGGTTTCGTCGGCTCGCGTGAACCGACCGCCTTCCTCAAGGAGCGCAAGGCGGTATCTGGAAGCTTTACCAAGGAGGGCCATGGTTGATGAGCCCTATCGAGAACACGATGTCGAATGACACTTTGCTCAAGGTCGAGCACCTGTCGATGAAGTTCGGCGGCCTGATGGCCATCAACGACTTATCCTTCGAGGCCAAGCGCGGCGATATTACCGCGCTGATTGGCCCGAACGGTGCGGGCAAGACCACCGTCTTTAACTGCATCACCGGTTTCTACAAGCCGACGATGGGCATGATCACACTGACGCAGAATAGCGGCAAACAGTATCTGCTCGAGCGCCTGCCGGACTTCCGCATCACCAAGGAAGCCAAGGTTGCCCGTACCTTCCAGAACATCCGTCTATTCTCGGGTCTCACCGTTCTGGAAAACCTGTTGGTCGCCCAGCACAACAAGCTTATGAAGGCTTCGGGCTTCACGGTGCTGGGTCTGCTCGGCATCGGTCCCTATAAGAAGGAGGCGGCTGCCGCCATCGAGCTTGCACGCCACTGGCTGGAGAAGGCCGACCTTATCGACCGCGCCGACGACCCGGCCGGCGATTTGCCTTACGGCGCCCAGCGCCGCCTGGAAATCGCCCGCGCCATGTGCACCGGCCCGGAGCTGCTTTGCCTCGACGAGCCGGCTGCCGGTCTCAATCCGCGTGAATCGGCGTCGCTCAATGCCTTGCTGAAAGGCATTCGCGCCGAAACCGGGACCTCCATCTTGCTTATCGAGCACGACATGTCTGTCGTCATGGAAATTTCCGACCACGTCATCGTCCTGGAATATGGCCAGAAGATTTCCGACGGCAATCCTGACCATGTGAAGAACGATCCGAGGGTTATTGCGGCCTATCTCGGTGTCGAGGATGAAGAAGTCGAAGAGGTCATTGCGACCGTAGAAGGGGGCGCAATCTGATGGCGGCCGGAGAACAGCTTCTCAAGGTTCAGAGCGTCGAGACCTATTACGGCAATATCCGCGCGCTCGCAGGCATCGATGTCGAGGTGAAGAAGGGCGAGATCGTCAGCCTGATCGGCGCCAACGGCGCCGGCAAGTCGACGCTGATGATGACGATCTGCGGCAGCCCGCAGGCCCGCACCGGCTCGATCATTTTCGACGGCCAGGACATTACCAAGCTGCCGACGCATGAGATTGCACGGTTGCGTATCGCGCAGTCGCCCGAAGGGCGGCGTATCTTCCCACGCATGACTGTTCTAGAAAATCTCCAGATGGGCGCTGGTCTCGACAACCTCAAATATTTCAATGAAGACGTCGAGAAGATTTTTACGATGTTCCCACGCTTGAAGGAGCGCCAGTCGCAGCGCGGCGGCACACTTTCGGGCGGCGAACAGCAGATGCTTTCAATCGGCCGCGCGCTGATGGCGCGTCCGAAGCTGCTGCTGCTTGACGAACCCTCGCTCGGCCTTGCGCCGCTGATCGTCAAGGGCATCTTTGAAGCCATAAAGGTGCTGAACGAGAAGGAAGGGCTGACCGTCTTCCTCGTGGAGCAGAACGCATTCGCAGCGCTCAAGCTGTCGCACCGTGCCTATGTGCTGGTCAACGGCAAGGTGACGATGAGCGGCAGCGGCAAGGAACTGCTCGCGAATCCCGAGGTCCGTGCTGCCTATCTCGAAGGCGGGCGGCATTGATCGCGGCAGAAGGGAGAGTTTGATCATGCAGGGACTTTTCTTCGAAAGCGACAGCGGGGTGAAGCTCGTCATCCGCGCATTCGTGGTGCTTATCGGTTTCTGGACGGCGTGGCGCGCCGGCAGGGCGGTTGCAGACGGCTGGAACAACTATTCGCTGGTTGTCGTCTACACCTTCCTGCTCGCTTGGGCGATGCAGTTCCTGCATCATGCGCTGTTTGACGGCCCGATGCTCAGCGCCTTCTTCTACATCATCGATTTCGTAACTTTGCTGGTCTTCTCGACAGCCGGGTTCCGCTATCGCCGTACCAATCAAATGGTCAACAACTATTACTGGCTGTACGAAAAAACTTCCGCGTTTTCGTGGAAGGAGAAACATTGACAGCCCGTTGAAACTAGGCATGAATTGCCTTCAGAGTGGAACAGCTTTCCTGGCGCAGTCAAAGGTGGGGTATGTGTCAGGCCTTGGAAGAAACCCGCCCAAAAATTGGGAGTAACAATATGAAGAAGTCTCTCTTGTCAGCGGTGGCACTGACGGCGATCGTTGCGTTCGGCGGCGTCGCACGAGCTGACATCGTGATCGGCGTTGGCGGCCCGCTGACGGGTCCAAACGCTGCATTCGGCGCCCAGCTTCAGAAGGGTGCCGAGCAGGCAGCCGCTGACATCAATGCTGCTGGCGGTATCAACGGCGAGCAGATCAAGATCGAGCTCGGCGACGACGTTTCCGACCCGAAGCAGGGCATCTCCGTTGCCAACAAGTTCGTTGCTGACGGCGTGAAGTTCGTTATCGGCCACTTCAACTCGGGCGTTTCCATCCCGGCTTCCGAAGTTTACGCAGAAAACGGCATTCTCGAAATCACCCCGGCTGCTACGAACCCTGTTTTCACCGAGCGTGGCCTGTGGAACACCTTCCGCACCTGCGGCCGTGACGACCAGCAGGGCGCCATCGCCGGCAAGTATCTGGCCGACCACTTCAAGGACGCCAAGATCGCCGTCATTCACGACAAGACTCCTTATGGCCAGGGTCTCGCTGACGAAACCAAGAAGGCTCTGAATGCCGCTGGCGTTACCGAAGCCATGTACGAAGGCGTCAACGTCGGCGACAAGGACTTCTCGGCCCTCATCGCAAAGATGAAGGAAGCCGGCGTTACCATCATTTACTGGGGCGGTCTGCACACCGAAGCCGGTCTCATCATCCGTCAGTCGGCCGACCAGGGCCTGAAGGCAGCGCTCGTTTCGGGTGACGGTATCGTCTCGAACGAACTTGCTTCCATCGCTGGTGACGCCGTTGCCGGTACGCTGAACACCTTCGGCCCGGATCCGACGATCAACCCGGCCAACAAGGACCTCGTCGCGAAGTTCAAGGCTGCCGGCTTCAACCCGGAAGCTTACACGCTCTATTCCTACGCTGCGCTGCAGACGATTGCTGCTGCTGCCAAGGCTGCCGGTTCTACGGACGCTGAAGCGGTTGCCGCGGCCATGAAGGAAAAGGGTCCGTTCCCGACCGTTCTCGGCGACATCTCCTTTGATGAAAAGGGCGACCCGAAGCTTCCGGGCTACGTCATGTATGAATGGAAGAAGGGCGAAGACGGCAAGTACAGCTACTTCCAGAAGGCCGACTAATTTCAGCCTCCGGCAGTGAATGCCTCTTATGGAAGCCCGGTCATCAACCGGGCTTCTTTCGTTTTGCCCAGCGGCATCGGATTGGTGCTCGTCAACTCAAAGACCATTCCATTCCCGGCCGGCATGCCCTAAGCCAAGGGCAAAGGATGAAGGAACCAGATCGATGCCAAGACCCCGCATTCTCGTCACCCGGCGCTGGCCTGCCGCGGTCGAAGCCGTGCTCGTCGAGCGTTTCGACGTAACGCTCAATACGGATGATGCGCCGCTCGGCGAAAATGAGCTGCGTCAGGCGCTGGCGGATTATGATGCGGTGCTGCCAACCGTCTCCGACAAGCTGCCGGCTGCGATCTTTGCAGGCGATATCCGCACGAAGATCCTTGGCAATTTCGGGGTCGGCTTCAATCATATCGATATCGCGACCGCCAAAGCGAAAGGCGTTACGGTGACGAATACGCCGGGCGTTCTCACCGATTGCACTGCCGATATCGCCATGCTGCTCCTGCTGTCCGTCGCGCGCCGCGGCGGGGAAGGCGAGCGGCAGCTACGTGCCGGAGAATGGAAGGGCTGGTGCCCGACACATATGATCGGCACGAAGGTGACCGGCAAGACTGTCGGTATCATCGGCTTCGGGCGGATCGGCAAGGCTTTTGCACAACGCTGCCATTTCGGCTTCGGCATGGATGTCGTGTTCTACAACCGCTCAGAGGTCGATCCGGCTGAAGCGGCGCGCTACGGCGCACGTCAGCTTGCTTCGGTGGAGGCGGTGCTGGCGACTTCCGATTTCGTTTCCCTGCATTGCCCTGGAGGAGCGGAAAACCGGCATCTGATGAATCCGGCACGGTTCGCCGCAATGAGGCCGGGCGCTTTCCTCATCAACACTGCGCGCGGTGATGTGGTCGATGAGACGGCACTGATTGCCGCACTTGCCAAAGGCACGATCCGGGGCGCGGGACTCGACGTCTATGAGGCGGAGCCGCATGTGCTGGAAGCGCTGCGGCGCATGGAGAATGTCGTTCTGCTGCCACATCTCGGCAGTGCTACGCAGGAAACGCGCACGGCGATGGGGATGAAGGTCGTGGAGAATGTGACCGCCTTCTTCGAGGGGCGGGAAGTGCCGGACCGGGTGGTCTGAAGACGCTGCCCTTCATTTGCTACATCTCATGCAAGACATGCGCCGCCTTCACGGCAGCGGATGCCCTGTTTTCCACGCCAAGCTTCACATAGATCTGTTCGAGGTGCTTATTCACTGTGCGCGCCGAAAGGCCGAGAATTTCGCCGATATCGCGATTGGCCTTGCCCTTGGCGATCCACATCAGCACTTCGGATTCACGCTGCGTCAACGAAAAATGCCGGCGCAGGACTTCGTCGTCGCTGCGCTGGTTGGCAGCCGTCAGGCGGAAGAGGTATTCGTCGGGGCCGATGGCGCCGAGGAAGGCGAGCTGAAGAGCGGCCTGACCGACATGAGCGATGGAGATGAGGGCGTCACGTGCGGCGACGTCACGCTCCTTCATCCAGACGCCGATCGTGCGGGAGACGACCTCCATGCCATCGTCGCTTCCCATGGCGGCATTGACGAGGCGGGTGGCCTGCGGCGTGGACCAATGGATCGCGCCATTTCCCTTCACGGCCAGCAGATGACGGCCGGCGGCATCGAGTGCCACGCGCGCGCTTTGGGCCGAGCGGGCATTGCGCAAGTGAACGCGAATGCGGGCGCGCAGTTCATCGATGTTGATCGGTTTCGACAGGTAGTCGACTCCGCCCGATTCCAGGGCATGCACGACATGCTCGGTTTCGGTCAGCCCCGTCATAAAGATGACGGGTACCTGGGCGACGGCGGCATTGGCCTTCAGCCTGCGGCAGGTTTCGAAGCCGTCCATCGAGGGCATGACCGCATCGAGCAGGATAAGATCCGGAGTGATGCGCTCAACGATATTAAGCGCAGCCGAGCCTGATGTGGCGATCAGTACGGAAAAGCCTGATTGCTCCAACGCGTCGGTCAAAAAGCCGAGCGCTTCGGGCGAATCGTCGACCAAGAGAACGATGTCGCGAGGAAGCTCAGCCAACGGTTTCACCCTTTTCTTCGAATTTGTGCAGGAAATCCATGAAGCCGGCGAGATCGAAAGCGGCGACATAGGAGCGGAGCTCCTCAGTGAATGGCTGATTTGCCTCCACTTTGGCAAGGTCGGCGAGCTTGGCTTCTATGCCCCTGATGTAGCCGATCTCGCCAAGCCGCAGCAGTTCCTGCACATGTGCAGCCCCCGGGCTCTTCAGCGATATGGCTGCAGGTGCCGGAGCCGGCGCCTGATCGTCGGCATAGAGCCACTTCAGGCCGAGATGCAGGGCGAGCTTATCGCGCAGTTGTTTGATATCGACCGGCTTGCCGATCGCATCATTGTGGCTGTCGTCGCTGTCGCTGTGAGCGGCTGCGTCGCCGATATTGGCTGACAGCATCACGATCGGCGCGGCGCGTCCCGTCTCACGCAGCCGGGAAACGAGCTGCCAACCGTTCATGCCGGGCATAGAGATATCGACGAGGAAGAGATCTGGCTCGATGCCTTCGACGAGCGTCAGGCAGTCCAGGCCGCTTGCTGCCGTGAGCACGATGAAATCGAGTGGGACCAGGATTTCGCGCATCATCTCGCGATGATCCTCGTTATCATCAACGACGACGATCGTGCGGCGCGGGCCGTCATAGCCGACGATCTTCTTTTCCTGCGGCGGAGCGGCAGGGCGCATCACGGCCGACAGCATGAGGCGGACACGGAAGGTCGAGCCTTTGTTCTTTTCGCTGTCGACCGCGATTTCGCCGCCGAGCGTGTTGGTCAGAAGGCGGGTAATGGTCAGGCCAAGACCGAGGCCGGGCATGGGCCGCACGCTTTCTGCTTCACCGCGCTGGAAGGGCTCGTAAATGCGCGTCAGATCCTTTTCGGCGATTCCACGGCCGGTGTCGGAGACGGTGAAGGTCGCGACCTGGCTGCGGTAGCCGACATCGAAGGTGACGCTGCCATCGTCGGTGAATTTGATGGCATTGGAGAGCAGGTTGACGAGGATCTGGCGAAGCCGCTTCTCGTCAGTGCGTACGAACTGCGGCAGAGCCTGCGAGCGGTTGTGGATGAAGGTGAGGCCTTTCGCCTGCGCCTGCGGCCGGAACATGTCGACGATCTGGTCGAGGAAATCCTGGATGTTGATCTCGTTCGAATAGACCTGCAGGCGGCCGGCTTCGATCTTCGAAACATCCAAGAGGCCGTCGATCAGGCCGGACAGATGCTCGGCGCTGCGGCGGATGACCTTGATGGAGGATTGACGCGGGGCGGGGATGGTCTCGTCGCGTTCGAGGATCTGGGCGTAGCCGAGGACGGCATTCAGCGGCGTGCGCAGTTCGTGACTCAAGCCCACCACGTAGCGGCTCTTGGCGCGATTGGCGGCTTCGGCCGTTTCCTTTGCGGTCTGCAGCGCGGCGTCGGTCTTCTTGTGAGCGGCGATTTCCTTGAGCAGAAGCGTGTTCTGGCGGGAGGATTCCTCCTCGGCGACGACACGGCTGTCATGGGCGAGCACATAGAACCAGCAGGCAATGCCGGCGATGACCGAAAAGACGAAGAAGACGATCAGGATGGTGCGGTTGACGACTTCGGCGGTCTCCGGCGAAGCCGAGGCCACCTGATGGGCGATCATCGCAAGGATCGCGCCGACGGCCGTCAGTGCCAGTGCCACGGCAATGCCATAGCGGCCAAGGCGGGTCGTCAGTTTCTGGACGATGGTTTCCGGCAGCAGGGTCTTTGCGACGGCGCCGACCTGCGCGTTGAGGCGGGCGTTCGGCTTGCACATGTCGTGGCAACGGCTGTCGAGCGAGCAGCAGAGCGAGCAGATCGGCGCGGCATAGGCTGGGCACCAGGCCATATCTTCAGGCTCGAAGGGATGTTCGCAGACGGAGCAGTTGATAGTGGTCAGGTTCTTCCAGGCATGGCGCGGCTTGCGGGCGAGATAGAACTTGCCTTTGGTCGCCCAGGCGAGGGTGGGTGAGGCGATCAGCGCGATCACCAGCGTGATGTAAGGGGCAAGCGAAGCTGCGATCGAGCCGAAGGTGCCGAAATGGGCGATGAGCGCGAGGCCGGCCGACAGTGTCATGGCGCCGAGGCCGACCGGGTTGATGTCGTAGAGATGGGCGCGCTTGAACTCGATACCGGGCGGGGCAAGGCCGAGCGGCTTGTTGATGAAGAGATCGGCCGAGATGGTGCAGAGCCAGGCCATGGCGATGATCGAGAAGATGCCGAGTGTTTCCTCGAGCAGCCGGTAGATGCCGAGTTCCATCAGAAGCAGCGCGATCGCCACGTTGAAGACCAGCCAGATGACGCGGCCGGGATGGCTGTGCGTCAGGCGCGAGAAGAAGTTCGACCAGGCGAGCGAGCCGGCATAGGCGTTCATGACGTTGATCTTCAACTGCGAGACCACCACGAAGGCTGCCATCAAGAGCAGGGCGGCATTATGCCAGGGGATCATATAGCCGAAGGCAGTCAGGTACATCTGTGCCGGGTCGGCGGCACGGTCGACTGGCACGCCGGATGTGAAAGTCAGCACGACTAGAAATGAGCCGGCCAGCAGTTTCGGTGCGCCGATGATGACCCAGCCGGGACCGGCGAGGAAAACGGCGAGGCGGTGGCGCCATTTGCGCTGCGGGTCCGGCGGCAGGAAGCGCAGGAAGTCCGCTTGTTCGCCGATCTGCGACATGAGCGCGAGGATGACGGCGGAGGCCGCGCCGAATTCCACAAGATTGAAATCTGCGACCGTGCCGGGCGGGCCGGAGGCATGGCGGATGCCCGCAAAAGCGCGCCAGACATCGAATTGCTGCCAATCCATCAGGGCGATGAAGATGAAGGGCAGGATATTGAGGACGATCCAAAAGGGCTGGGTCATCAGCTGGAACTTGCTGATGAGGCGCACGCCGTGCGTGACGAGCGGGATCACCATGACGGCGCTGATGATGTAGCCGATCCACAAGGGAATGCCGAGCGTCAACTCCAGCGCGCCAGACATGATCGAGGCTTCGATTGCAAACAGCATGAAGGTGAAGCTTGCATAGATCAGCGAGGTGATCGTCGAGCCGATGTAACCGAAGCTCGCGCCGCGCGTCAGCAGGTCGATATCGACGCCGTGGCGAATGGCATAGCGGCTGATCGGCAGGCCGATCGCGAGCATGGCGATGGAGGCGACGATGATGGCGAAGAAGGCGTTGGTCGTGCCATAGGAGAGCGTAATCGCGCCGCCGATCGCTTCGAGAGCCAGGAAGGAGATGGCGCCGATCGCTGTCTGCGAGATGCGTTGGGAGGAGAAGCGCCGGGCGCTCTTGGCTGTAAAGCGCAGCGCGTAGTCTTCAAGCGTTTGGTTGGCGACCCAGCGATTATATTCGCGTCTCACCGGAATGATGCGTTGGCGCGCTGTCATGCCCTCTTTCCGGCGTTCCGGTCAGCTTATCGTCTCCGAGCCACTTTTGGCGGGATGGGCGGGAAAGGCAAGAGGCGGAACGCCGGCAGATTCACAGAACGGCAATATTTTTGAAACCGGTCTGTCACATAAGCGCTCTAACTCTCCCGCCGTCCGTTCAACCATCTCGGGTATCACCATGTCTGTTCCAAGCCTTTGCCGCCTGAGCACCGCGCTCGTCTGCCTTCTTTCGATTGTGCCATCGCTTGCCGCCGCCGAGCAGGCCACGGCGGCGAAAGCGCCTTATGTGGAGGCCGGAAACACCAACAAGCGCGGCGACGCGTGCTTCTCGACAGTGGACACCAATGCCGCCGTCCATCTTCTCTCCGGCTTCCTCGACGTATGGACGCCGCGCACGCCATTCGTCGATGCCGGCGTAGAGGCCCCAGCCAAGGACAATTGCCCCGCGGTTGCCAAAACGGATTGGGACGGCATTCCCTTCAGCAAGACCGACGGCCAGGTCGTCAACAAACTCGTCCATGACGCCAATATCGCCTATGTCGTCAAGGCGACGAAGGCGCGGACGGACGATCAGGCGGTTGCCGCTTATCTCGACGATCGCCGCGGCAAGAATGCCAGCATCGTCGATGGCCTTGGTCCGCTGACCGATGCCTGGAAGGCCGGCTCCAAGCAGACCACGACGATTACCGAAGTCGCGGCCGATGCGACGACGGTCAAATACGACGACAAGGGCAACAATCGCGGCGCCGGCAGCAAGCCGGACGCGGAAAACAAGACCGACGCCAATCCGGACATGGGCCTTGCCATCGACTTCATCAACGCCGCAAGCGGTGACGGTTCGACGGAGCCCGCCAAGCGTTATTTCAAATATGGCCGTCCCTACCGCTGGAGCCAGGAGGTATCGGTCGTCCCGACGCTGGAGCCCGCCAAGAGCGGCAAGCCGGTCGAGGACGGCGGCTTCCCGAGCGGGCATACGGCGGAAGCCTGGCGGGATGCGCTCGCCATGGCCTATCTCGTACCGCAGCGCTTTCAGGAGATGATCACGCGCGCCAGCGAACTGGGCGAAGATCGTATCCTTGCCGGCATGCATTCGCCGCTCGACGTCATGGGTGGCCGCATGCTCGGCACCGCCACGGTCGTCTATAATCTGAACAAGGCCGACAACGCCGCGCTGAAGAGCGATGCTTACACCCAAGCGCAGTTATGGCTCATTGCCAAATCAGGCGTTGCGGATGCGGGCGCGCTCGAAGTCGTGGCTCATGCAGCGCCGCTCGCCGCAGACCGTTTCGCTGATCATGACGCCAACCGCGCTTACGTGCTGCAGCGCCTGAGCTACGGCCTGCCCACCATCCATGGGACCGACCAGCCGGCCCGCGTGCCGCAGGGGGCCGAAGCGCTTCTCGAAACGCGTCTGCCCTATCTCGACGGCGAGCAGCGCCGCGACGTGCTTGGCACGACGGAGATCGCCTCGGGCTATCCGCTGCTCGATGATGCTGAGGGCTATGGCCGCCTCAACCTGTTTGCCGCGGCAGACGGCTACGGCGCCTTCGATCAGGACGTGATCGTGACGATGGATGCCGCAAAGGGCGGCTTCAACGCGATTGATACTTGGCGCAACGATATCGGCGGCAAGGGCAAACTGGCGAAGCGCGGCAGCGGCATTCTCGGCCTTTCCGGCGCTAACAGCTATACCGGCGGCACGGTGCTGGAAGAAGGCGCGCTGGTGGCAGGCTCGCCCTCGGCCCTTGGCACCGGCGGACTGTCCGTGAACGGCGGCTCTCTCGTCCTGGCGGCCGATAAGCCCCTGACTGTGGGCGGTGATTATCAGCAGCTCGCCAATACCGTGGCGAAGCCGACGCTCGGTGCTGACGGTGCGGGCACGCTGGTCATCGCGGGCAATGCGGTACTCTCCGGCGCTCTCGACGTCACACTTGCCCCAGGCTACGCCCCGGCGCCCGGAACGAAGATCGAGATCCTGAAGGCAAGAGCCGTCACCGGCATCTTCGACAAGTTCACCATCTCCGGCCACAAGGCGACCCTTTCCTACGGCCCGACGTCGGTCACCTTGACGATCGGCGGATAATATCGAACTGGCAGGGCGTCCTCTCCGCGGGATGCCCCGTCTTGTCTTTACCTGCCCGTTTGCCCCTGCCGCCTACGTCATTTTGCGTATGTGTTTTTGCGTTGCAGCACCCGATAGTTCTTTAAGCAACAGTTAATCTCCGTTTCCGGCCCTGTTGCGGAACAAGAAGAGGGGAGTTCAACCAGATGAATCTCAAATCCACTATTACGGGCGCAGCACTCGGCGCGGTCATTGCCGCATCGGCCGCCTTCCACGGCGCGGTTGCTGCCGACGACACGATCAAGGTCGGCGTTCTGCACTCGCTGTCCGGCACGATGGCGATTTCCGAAACGACGCTGAAAGACGCCATGCTGATGCTCATCGACGAGCAGAACAAGAAGGGCGGTCTCCTCGGCAAGAAGCTCGAAGCCGTCGTCGTCGACCCGGCTTCCGACTGGCCGCTCTTCGCCGAAAAGGCCCGCGAGCTGATCGAAAAGGACAAAGTTGCCGCCGTCTTCGGTTGCTGGACCTCCTCTTCGCGCAAGTCGGTCCTGCCTGTTTTCGAAGAGCTGAACTCGCTGCTCTTCTACCCGGTCCAATACGAGGGTGAAGAATCCTCGCGCAACATCTTCTACACGGGTGCTGCTCCGAACCAGCAGGCGATCCCGGCCGTCGACTACCTGATGAACACCGAAGGCGTAAAGCGCTTCGTGCTCGAAGGCACCGACTATGTCTACCCGCGCACGACCAACAAGATCCTGGAAGCCTATCTGGAATCCAAGGGCATTCCGAAGGAAGACATCCTCATCAACTACACGCCGTTCGGCTTCTCCGACTGGCAAACGGAAGTTTCCAAGATCAAGGAATTCGGTTCGGCCGGCAAGAAGACGGCCGTCGTCTCCACCATCAACGGTGACGCCAACGTTCCTTTCTACAAGGAACTCGGCAACCAGGGCATCAAGGCGACCGATATCCCTGTCGTCGCCTTCTCGGTCGGCGAAGAAGAGCTTGCCGGTCTCGACACCAAGCCGCTTGTCGGCCATCTCGCCGCCTGGAATTACTTCGAATCGGTCGATATGCCGATCAACAAGAAGTTCATCAAGGAATGGCATGCTTACACAAAGAACGACAAGCGTGTGACCAACGACCCGATGGAAGCTGCCTATATCGGCTTCAACGCCTGGGTTAAGGCCGTCCAAGCTGCCGGCACGACCGATACGGATGCGGTTCTCGACCACATCATCGGCGTCTCTGTTCCGAACCTCTCCGGCGGCACCGCGACCGTCATGCCGAACCACCACATCACCAAGCCGGTGCTGATCGGTGAAATCCAGGCCGACGGCCAGTTCGAAATCGTTCAGCAGACCCCCGCGGTCGTCGGCGACGAATGGTCCGACTTCCTGCCGGACTCCAAGGATCTGATCTCCGATTGGCGCAAGCCGATGAACTGCGGCAACTTCAACGTTGCCACCGGCAAGTGCGGCGGCAAGGGTTCCTGAGTTAGCCCGTTCGACATGAGCCACTAAGACTTCCGTCCGGATTTCAGATCCGGGCGGAAGCTTCGTCCCCAGCGGTTGCTACGATAATTTAGGCGGGAAAGCCGATGTATCGCGCCATCAAGATCTTTCTTTTGACTGTTTGCCTCGCGTTTTCGGGGCTGGCGCTTGCCGGCGTGACGGCAGGACTCAAAGCTCAGGATGATGTCCACGCTCTTGTCGATGCGCTCGGCGTCGGCGGTTTTCCGGAGCGCGAAGCGGCCATCAAGGCGCTCGTCGCTTCCAAGGATGCGCATGTCAGCCAGATATTGCAGCAACTGAGCGATGGCCTTCTCTACGTCAATTCCGACGCGGGAGGCCCCGTCCTCGTTCAGGGCGGCACGGATGACGAGCCGACCTATTCCGATCCGCTCACCGGTGAAGCAGTTGCAGATATCGATCCCGACACGATGTCGAAGGTCAGGATCAACAATTCGGTGCGTACGCTCATCGGCACATTGATGAGCCAGATGACGCTGTTGAGCCCTGATCGCGGCGCCCGCCTTGCAGCCGCCCAGGGGCTCCTTAAGGATGCCGATCCCGCCAATCTCGATTTGCTGAATTCGGCGCTGGCGGATGAGAAGGATGGCGAGATCAAGAGCACGATGGAAGCGGCGCGCGCCGTCATGGTGCTGAAGAGCGATGCGAGCGCCGACGAGAAGAGGCAGGCGATCGATACGGTTGCCGCACGTGGCGGCCGCGATGCGCTGACCATCCTCAGTACGGCGTTGGCAACCGCGCCCGACGATCTCAGGCCTGCCATTCAGACGCATATCTCGACCATCAACCGCAGCCTCGCTCTCTGGAATATCGTCCAGAATATCTGGTACGGCCTTTCGCTCGGCTCGGTGCTGCTGCTTGCTGCCATCGGCCTTGCCATCACCTTCGGCGTCATGGGCGTCATCAACATGGCGCATGGCGAGATGGTGATGATCGGCGCCTACACGACTTATGTCGTGCAGGAATATATCACCGCGAATTTTCCCGGCATGGCCGACTATTCGCTGGCCTTTGCCGTGCCTGCCGCCTTCGTCTTCACCGGTTTCGTCGGTCTCATCATCGAGCGCGTCGTCATCCGCTATCTCTACGGCCGGCCGCTGGAAACGCTGCTGGCCACCTGGGGCGTGTCGCTGATCCTGCAGCAGGCGGTGCGCACGGTCTTCGGCCCGACCAACCGCGAGGTGCGCAATCCGAGTTGGATGTCGGGTGCTTTCGAACTCGGCGGGTTGTCGATCACCTGGAACCGTCTCTGGATCATCGTCTTCTCGATGGCGGTTTTCGTGACGCTGCTGATGCTCTTGAAGCGCTCCGCCTTCGGCCTGCAGATGCGCGCGGTCACACAGAACCGGCGCATGGCTTCGTCCATGGGTATTCGCACCGGCTGGGTCGATGCATTTACCTTCGCACTTGGGTCCGGCATTGCCGGCATGGCGGGTGTGGCGCTCTCGCAGATCGATAACGTCTCGCCGAACCTCGGCCAGAGCTACATCATCGACAGTTTCATGGTCGTGGTCTTCGGTGGCGTCGGCAATCTCTGGGGCACACTCGTCGGCGCTCTGTCGCTCGGCGTCGTCAACAAGTTCCTCGAACCCTTTGCCGGTGCCGTGCTCGGCAAGATCCTAGTGCTCGTCCTCATCATTCTCTTCATCCAGAAGCGTCCGCGCGGGCTCTTCGCACTCAAAGGAAGGGCGGTGGAAGCATGATTACGGCCTTCCTTCTCCGGTCTCTCGATCGCCGGATCTCCATTGCTATCGCCATTCTGCTGGTGATCGCGGTTCTGGTGCCGGTGCTGAACCTCGCGACCGCGGCGGATAATCCGCTGCATGTGCCGACCTATATCATGGCGCTGTTCGGCAAGTACCTGACCTATGCGCTCTTGGCGCTGGCGCTCGATCTCGTCTGGGGCTTCTGCGGCATTCTCTCGCTCGGCCACGGCGCCTTCTTTGCGCTCGGCGGTTATGCGATGGGCATGTATCTGATGCGGCAGATCGGCCCGCGCGGCGTCTATGGCGATCCTATCCTGCCTGACTTCATGGTCTTCCTGAACTGGAAGGAACTGCCGTGGTTCTGGTACGGCTTCGACCAGTTCTGGTTTGCGGCACTAATGGTGCTGCTCGTACCTGGTCTGCTCGCTTTCATCTTTGGCTGGTTTGCCTTCCGCTCGCGCGTCAACGGCGTGTATCTCTCTATCATCACGCAGGCCATGACCTATGCGCTGCTGCTTGCCTTCTTCCGCAACGACATGGGCTTCGGCGGCAATAATGGCATGACCGATTTCAAGGATATCCTTGGTTTCAACGTGCAGGCGGACGGCACACGTGCCACGCTCTTTGCAGCCACCGCAATCTTCCTGGCACTCTCGCTGATGATTGCCTCGGCGATCGTGCGGTCGAAATTTGGCAAGGTACTGGTCGGCGTGCGTGATGCGGAAAGCCGCACGCGCTTCCTCGGCTATCGTGTCGAGCATTTCAAGCTCTTCACCTTCGTCGTCTCAGCGATGATGGCGGGCATTGCCGGCGCGCTCTACGTGCCGCAGGTCGGCATCATCAATCCCGGCGAATTTGCGCCGGCCAACTCCATCGAAGTCGTCATCTGGACGGCTGTCGGCGGGCGGGCGACGCTGATCGGGCCGATCATCGGCGCGATCCTCGTCAACGGCGGCAAGACGATCTTTACCGGCCTCTTCCCCGATTACTGGCTGTTTGCGCTCGGCGGTCTTTTCGTGCTTGTCACGCTGCTTCTGCCGAAGGGCATTGTCGGCACGATCGCCCAATATCTCGGCAAGCGGAAGCCTGTATCCAACGGCGTGCCGCCGGCCGCTGCCGAAGAAGGCGTCGACGCAAAAATCCAGGCTGCGGAGTAGACCCATGATCCCCGACGTCAAACCCAACAGCGTGCTCTATCTCAATGGTGTCTCAGTCTCCTTCGATGGTTTCAAGGCGCTGAACTCGCTCTCTATCGTCATTGAACCGGGTGAACTGAGAGCGATCATCGGCCCGAACGGCGCCGGCAAGACGACGATGATGGATATCATCACCGGCAAGACCCGGCCGGATGAAGGCGAGGTCTTTTTCAATGGCAATATCGACCTGACCAAGAGAGACGAGGCCGATATTGCCCAGCTCGGCATCGGCCGGAAATTCCAGAAGCCGACGGTCTTCGAAAGCCATACGGTCTGGGACAATCTCGAACTGGCGCTGAATCGCCGGCGCACGGTATTCTCGACTTTGTTCTATCGGTTGTCCGGCGAGGACAAGGACCGTATCGAGGAAATCCTGGAGACGGTGCGGCTGACGCATCGCCGCGATGAGTTCGCCGCCAACCTGTCGCATGGGCAGAAACAGTGGCTGGAGATCGGCATGCTGCTGGCGCAGGAGCCGAAGCTCCTGCTCGTCGACGAACCGGTAGCGGGCATGACCGATGCCGAGACGGCGGAGACAGCGATCCTGCTCAAGGATATCGCCAAGACACGGTCGGTCGTCGTCGTGGAGCACGATATGGGTTTCATTCGCGATCTCGGCGTGAAGGTAACCTGCCTTGCGGAAGGTTCGGTGCTGGCGGAAGGATCCATCGATTTCGTCAGCAACGATCCGAAAGTGATCGAGAACTATCTGGGGCGCTGAGATGCTGACCGTTGAAAATGCAAATCTTCATTATGGTGCTGCACAGGCGCTGCGCGGCATCTCGATCAAGGCCGAGATGGGCAAGATCACCTGCGTGCTCGGGCGTAACGGTGTCGGCAAGAGTTCGCTCTTGCGCGCCGTCACAGGCCAGCACCCGATATCGGCGGGAACCATCACGTTCAACGATGCGAAGCTCAACGGCCTGCCGCCCTTTGCCCGCGCCAAGCAGGGCATCGGCTATGTGCCGCAGGGGCGTGAAATATTCCCACTGCTGACCGTCAAGGAAAACCTCGAGACCGGCTTTGCTCCGCTTGGCCGCCGCGACCGCAACATCCCCGACGATATCTTCAGTCTCTTCCCGGTGCTGAAGTCGATGTTGTCGCGTCGCGGCGGCGATCTTTCGGGCGGGCAGCAGCAGCAGTTGGCGATCGGCCGGGCGATGGTCACGCGGCCGAAAATCCTTGTGCTCGACGAGCCGACCGAAGGTATTCAGCCTTCTATCATCAAGGATATCGGCCGGGCGATCCGTTACCTGCGTGATTCCACCGGCATGGCGATCCTGCTGGTCGAACAGTATCTCGATTTCTGCCGCGAGCTTGCCGACTATGTGTACATCATGGATCGCGGCGAGATCGTTCACGAAGGTCTTGCCGAGACGCTGGACACGCCGGAAGCGCGCCGCCATCTAACCGTATGATCTTTCTGGCCAACACGCTGGCATCTGCCGCATTTTGCGGCAGATGCCTTCCGCGCCATCCTTATGGCCCGTGGGGGTACGGGCTTTCGGAAAGCGGCATGGGACTTGCTTTGTTGCAGTCAACAGACACATTCAACGCAAGATGCCAGACAGGATGGCATCTGCACGGGGGTGGCATGACAGGCGCGGCGGCGGGCATCACGAGACCGCAGAGAGCGGAAGGACGCGGGCATCTTGCTGCCAAGGTGCAGGATGGGCGTACGCGAATCCGCGAGCTTTATCAGGAAGGTGCGGCAAAGATCCGTCTGCCGGATACATTTGATGCCTCGATGGAGGCTGTTATTATCAACACGGCCGGCGGGCTGACCGGCGGCGACCGGATGAACTGGAGCGTATCGGCGGGGGCGGGTACGCGCATCGATGTGACGACGCAGGCCTGCGAGAAGATCTACAAGGCATCGGCCGGCACGGCAGAGGTGACGACGCAGATCGAGGTCGGGCCGGGTGCCCGCGTCGACTGGCTGCCGCAGGAGACCATTCTTTTCGATCGCGCCTCGCTGTTTCGCCGTCTGGATGTCGATCTCGACGACAGCGCGGAGTTCCTTGCCGTCGAAGCCATCCTGCTCGGTCGCACAGCCATGGGCGAGACGATGGAGACGGGGCTGTTTCGCGATCGCTGGCGCATCCGCCGCTCGGGCCAACTTGTTCATGCCGAGGAGCTGCGCCTTTCCGATGCCGTTGCGCTGCTGGCGGCAGAGCAGGCTGTGCTTGGCGGGCAGGTGGCTTTTGCGACGGTGCTTTATGCCGGGCCGATGTCGGAAGCTTATCTTGCCAAGGTCCGGCCGCTGGTGGACGGGCATATGGGTGGGGCAAGCGCCTGGAGCGACAAGATCGTCGTGCGCCTTGCCGCAGCCGATGGCTTTGCGCTCAGAAAAATCCTCATCCCTGTCATTTCCGCCTTGCGCAATGGAGCGCCTGTGCCGAAAGTCTGGAATCTATGAGTTCAATAAGCGGATAGACAATGAACCTCACCCCGAGAGAAAAAGACAAGCTGTTGATTTCCATGGCCGCCGTGGTAGCGCGCCGACGGCTGGAGCGCGGCGTCAAGCTGAACTATCCGGAAGCCATTGCCCTTATCAGCGATTTCGTCGTCGAGGGCGCGCGTGATGGCCGCCCGGTCGCCGAACTGATGGAGGCCGGCGCCCATGTGATCAGCCGCGACCAGGTTATGGAGGGCATTGCCGAGATGATCCATGATGTACAGGTCGAGGCGACATTCCCTGATGGAACGAAGCTTGTGACCGTGCACGAACCGATCCGCTGAGGAGTACGCCATGCTGGAGCTTCGACCCAATTGCGAATGCTGCGATAAGGACCTGCCACCCGATAGCGCCGAGGCGATGATCTGCACGTTCGAGTGCACCTTCTGTGCGGATTGTGTCGAGGTGCTGAAGGGCGAGTGCCCGAATTGCGGCGGCAATCTCGTTGTCAGGCCGATCCGGCCTGCGTCGAAGCTCGAGAAATATCCGGCTTCCACCAAGCGTGTCTTGAAGGCCGAGGGCTGCGCGCCCAAGGCGGCTTAAGGAGAGATAGATGATCCCTGGCGAAATCATTGCTGCAGGCGGCGAGATCGAGCTCAATGCCGGCGCGCCGACTGTGACGCTCGAGGTCTCCAATACCGGCGACCGTCCCGTACAGGTCGGCAGCCACTATCATTTTGCAGAGACCAATGCCGGCCTGTCCTTCGATCGCGACAAGGCGCGTGGCATGCGGCTCGATATTCCCTCGGGTACGGCGGTGCGCTTCGAGCCTGGCCAGACCCGTTCGGTGACGCTCATACCGCTCTCCGGCAACCGTGAGGTCTATGGCTTCCGCCAGCTCGTCATGGGCCGGCTCTAATCAAAAGAAAATGACGGGAGGACATTCATGCGCTTGAAGATAGGGATCATCGGTGCAGTTGTGATGCTGTTTGCCACCGGTGTTGCCCATGCCGAGGACGTGGACTGCGACAATGCGCAGACACAGGCTGATATGACCAGCTGCGCGCAGGCGCGTTACGATGAGGCCGACAAGGGGCTCAATGCCCAATACAAGAAGACGCGCGCTGCCATGGTGGCGATCGACAAGGACCTCGATGCCGACATGAAGGGCGCCGAGCAGGCGCTGCTCAAGGCGCAGCGCGCCTGGATCACCTATCGCGACGCCCAGTGCGAAAACTACGGCTTCCAGGCCCGCGGCGGCACGATGGAGCCGATGCTGGTAGCAGGTTGCCTTGCCGATCTGACGGACCTCAGAACCAAAGAGCTCAAGGAGCTCTCCGAAGGAACGGGCCAATAAGGTGGGCAGGACAATCATGATCGTCGGCAACGGTGAAGTGGGAGAGGGAGGGGCGGAGATCATCGACGCTGCCGATTTCGTCATCCGCTTCAACGAATGCCGCTCCTATGGCGCCGGAGGCGCACGCACCGATGTGGTGGCCGTGTGCAATACCGGCCGCCCTGCCAAGGCCATGCTCGGATCCGAGAGCTGGCGCATCCATCCCGGTGTTGTCGAAGCCTCGGAAATCTGGAGTGTGCGCGATCCAGCAAAATTCGAGGCGATGCGCGCGCCGCTTGCCGTTTCCCATCCCGAACTCGATGATTTCTGCGACGATTACACCAACCAATTCAGCGACTTCTGCATGCAAGCTGGCAAGGAGCATCGGGTCGTTGACAAACGGATTCATGACGCCGTCGATCAGGCGCTGTCGGCTTTATCGCCGGCGCCTTATGTCGTGCCGAGCAGCGGCATGATCGTGATCGGCGAAGTGCTCGACAGATTTCCCGATGACGAAGTGACGCTCGCGGGCTTCGGCCATGTTGGCTGGGAGTGGCATCCCTTTGCCGCCGAGAAGCAGCTCGTCGACTCCTATATTGCAGCCGGCCGCCTCACGCGGCTTGCCGGAAAACCGCTCGTCTCTTCCTCCCAAGGAGCCTGATAGATGCCCTACAAGATCTCCCGCGCGGCTTATGCCCGCATGTTCGGTCCGACCACCGGCGACAAGGTCCGCCTTGCCGATACGGAGCTTTTCATCGAGATCGAAAAGGATTTCACCACCTATGGCGAGGAGGTGAAGTTCGGCGGCGGAAAGGTCATCCGTGACGGTATGGGCCAGAGTCAGGTGACGCGGGCAGGTGGGGCGGTCGATACCGTTATCACCAATGCCGTCATCATCGACCACACCGGCATCTACAAGGCCGATATCGGCCTGAAGGACGGTCGTATCGCTGCGATCGGCAAGGCCGGCAATCCGGATATGCAGCCCGGCGTCAACATCATCGTCGGTCCCGGTACGGAAGCGATTGCCGGAGAAGGCAAGATCGTGACGGCCGGCGGCATGGACAGCCACATCCATTTCATCGCCCCGCAGCAGATCGAGGAAGCGCTGATGAGCGGCGTGACCTGCATGCTCGGCGGCGGCACAGGGCCGGCACATGGCACCTTGGCGACGACCTGCACGCCCGGCCCCTGGCACATTGCGCGCATGATCGAGGCTGCCGATGCCTTCCCGATGAACCTTGCCTTTGCCGGCAAAGGCAATGCGTCGCTGCCGGGCGCGCTGCAGGAAATGGTGCTTGCCGGTGCGACCTCGCTGAAGCTGCACGAGGACTGGGGCACGACACCAGGCGCCATCGACTGCTGCCTGTCGGTTGCCGACGACTATGACGTGCAGGTGATGATCCATACGGATACGCTGAACGAGAGCGGTTTCGTGGAAGATACGATCGGCGCCATCAAGGGCCGCACCATCCATGCCTTCCACACGGAAGGTGCGGGTGGCGGTCACGCACCCGACATCATCAAGATTTGCGGCCAGCCGAACGTCATTCCGTCATCTACCAATCCGACGCGGCCCTATACGGTCAACACCATCGCCGAGCATCTGGACATGTTGATGGTCTGCCATCACCTCTCGTCGTCGATCCCCGAAGATATCGCCTTTGCCGAAAGCCGTATCCGCAAAGAGACGATCGCGGCCGAAGACATCCTGCACGATATTGGCGCCTTCTCGATCATCTCGTCCGACAGCCAGGCCATGGGCCGTGTCGGCGAAGTGCTGATCCGCACCTGGCAGACGGCCGACAAGATGAAGCGCCAGCGCGGCAGTCTGAAGGAAGAAAAGGGCGACAACGACAATTTCCGCGTCCGCCGCTATGTTGCTAAATACACGATCAACCCGGCGATCGCGCATGGCCTGTCGCATGAGATCGGCTCCATCGAAGTCGGCAAGCGTGCCGACCTCGTCCTATGGAACCCGGCCTTCTTCGGCGTGAAACCGGATATGGTGCTGCTCGGCGGTTCCATCGCGGCGGCTCCGATGGGCGATCCGAACGCTTCGATCCCGACTCCGCAGCCGGTGCATTACCGGCCGATGTTTGCCTCCTTCGGCAAGAGCCTGACGAACTCCTCGGTCACCTTCGTTTCGCAGGCCTCGCTCGATGCCGGTATCAAGGGTCGTATCGGTGTCGCCAAGGATCTCGTTGCCGTCAAGAACACCCGCGGCGGCATTTCCAAGGCGTCGATGATCCACAATGACCTGACACCTGAAATCGAGGTCGATCCGGAAACCTACGAGGTGCGGGCAAATGGCGAGTTGCTGACCTGCGAACCGGCAACGGTGCTGCCGATGGCGCAGCGTTACTTCCTGTTCTGAGGCCGTTTCATCTGTGGGCGGTTTGAAGCTGGCAGCGCGATGGCTGATACGAGCAATCGCGCTGCTTTTATTGTTGGTAGCGGGTGGCACTTTCATTCCGAGGCCGCTGCTCGTGGCAGCCGAAGCTTCTCCCGAAACGGCAACCTCGCAGCGCATTCTGCTGCTTTCAGGTCCGATCCATACGGATATTGCGATCCCGCTCGATGATCGGCTTCGGGCGTCATTTTCCTTTCTTGAAGATGCCGGCATTCCGGTGAGCGATCCTGCCGCCCAATGGCTGATTTTCGGATGGGGCGGCCGTTCCTTCTATCTGGAGACGCCGACCTGGGCTGACCTGAAGCCGATGCCGGTATTTCGCGCGTTGACGATCGACAGATCGGTGATGCATGTCGATATTGCCGGGGACATCTCCGAAACCCATCCGGCCGTGACGGTTCTCAATGTCAATGGCGGGCGCTTCGAGCAATTGCTCGGATTTGTCAACGACAGCTTCATCCGGGAGAATGGAGTGGTGCTGCCGATTGGGGACCGGGCATATGGCACCTATGACAGGTTCTTCGAGGCGAAGGGCTATTTCAACGCGCTGCTCGGCTGCAACACATGGACTGCGGCTGCATTGCGCAAAGGCGGCTTGCGAAGCGGTTTCTGGAACCCGCTGCCGCAACCTTTGGCGCTTTCACTTCTCCTCTTTAATTGAAGTATAATCGGTGTTCCGCAACTTTGGCGCTGCTGATGACGCCGCGTTATTTTCCGTTTTGGCCCTTGTCTTTTTGAGGCGCCGCCCCGCGTTGCGGCCCTTAAAGTGAAATCTGAACATCACTCTCCAGAGGGTTGTGAAAATCAGGAGATAGACTGTGGTTTTTCAGCCATAGACCATTCTGAAACAGACCTTGATTGTACTCTATAAAGTCACATTAAAATCAATAGCTTATGTTTGTTTCTCATAATGATAATTCCTGTCTCGAAAAGTTGCACCTCCTGCTAGAAAAAACAGATTGACTGAATCCCCTGAAATCACTCGAATTTTAGCGATTGGATTAAGACCCCCGCAGCAATTGCGACCCTATCAATGCCCAGGAAACGCTGAGCAGGAAGGTCGATTCTCATGGAAAATTGGATATCGCTTCAGGCTGAACTAGGCAGTTTCGAGCATCGCAGAACCGTTTATACTTTTGCGCTGAAGATGAGTTTTCTGGCGGTTATCCTGTCCGGCTTCATCATCCTGATAACGCTGCCTCCGCTCGACTTAATGGGAATGCTGCCGATCACCCTCGGGCATGCCATGGTCTTCGCCATCCTCCTTTCCTGGCTGATCGGTGGAATGGTGTCGGGCGTGCTGTCGCTCGTTGCAGGCTTCGCCATTCATGACCTGACCGTTTCGCGTGCCAAGTTCGAAAAGCTCAGCCGCACCGATACGCTGTCCGGGCTGTTGAACCGACGCGCTTTCACCGATGCTCTGGAGAAAGTGGAGGGGGATGCCTGTCTCGCCATTTTCGACGTCGATCGTTTCAAGGCGATCAACGATCGTTTCGGCCATGGCTGCGGAGATGCTGTCATCACTGCCGTCTCAGCCATGCTTTCCGCGGCTTTCGATGGCGCGTCGGTCGTAGCGCGGCTCGGTGGTGAGGAGTTCGGTGTCGTCGTTCATGGCGGGACGCCGGCGGAACGGGTGGCGCGCATCGAAGGGGTGAGGGCACAGGTTGCCGCGCGGCCGATTCCGGCGGACGGGCATGAGGTTACCATCACGATATCGGGCGGCATTGCCGATTTCCACGAGGGACGCGACAAGGAGGCGGTCTATGCCTCTGCCGACAAGGCGCTCTATCTCGCCAAGGCGCTCGGCCGCAATCGCGTCGTTCACGAGCGGGAAGGGCTGAATCATGCCTGGCATGGCCTCGTCGAAAACGGGCTTGGTGTGCAGGGTATTGGACCCAATGAGGTGAGCCTGTTGCAGGCATCCGGAATTTAGGGTCTTTTCCGACGGAGCATTTACGAAACGTGCATTGGTGCTTGCATCGCGAAGGGCTATTTTGCATGGTCTACGTCCCAGTTTAACGGATATGTCATGCAGCGCGTCACCTCTTATCTTCCCGCCGGCACCCCTTCCTCTCACCCGACCGCACAGGTCAAGCTGCCGCATGATCTGCGGCACCTGCGCCGCAAGCTCCTGCATCTGGAGAACGGTGAGATGGTGATGCTCGATCTCAAGGAGCCGGTGCTTTTCGCCAATGGCGACATGCTGGTGCGCGAGGATGGCGAGCTGATCGAAATCCTTGCTGCCGATGAAAAGCTGTTCGAAGTGCGCGGCCGCGACCGCGCGCATCTGATCGAACTCGCCTGGCATCTCGGCAACCGCCATCTTTCTGCGCAGATCGAAGAGGATCGCATCCTGATCCTGCGCGACCATGTCATCCGCACCATGCTGCAGGGACTGGGCGCGATGGTGCTCGACATCAACGAGCCCTTCCAGCCGGCACGCGGCGCCTATCATTCCCATGGCGGGCATTCGCACGGGCATGACCATCATGACCACGAACACCATTCTCACGGACACAGCCACGAGCATGGGCACGATCATCACGACCATGACCACGAGCATGGACACGACCACGGCCATCATCACAAGCACGACTGAAACCTGATGGATGAGGATCGCGAGCTGCAGGCTCTGCTTCGTCTGACGGCATGGCTTTCTCCGTCTTTTCCCGTTGGTTCATTCGCCTATTCGGGCGGTCTTGAGCGGGCCGTAGCCGACGGGCTCGTCAAAGATGCCGGCATGCTGCGGCGTTGGCTGGAGACGCTGACCGGCAATGGCTCCGTATGGAACGATGCGGTGCTCTTTGCCGAAGGTCATCGCAGCCATAGTGACGCGGCCCACCTTGCCGAGCTTGCCGAACTTGCCGCAGCCCTTGCCGGCTCGCGCGAACGACATCAGGAAACCATCTTGCTCGGGGAGGCTTTTCTCGCGGCTGCGCAAGCCTGGCCGGACGATGTGTTCGGTCGGTTGCCGAAAAGGGCAGCCTATCCAGTCGCCGTCGGCGCGGTAACGGGCGCGCATGGTATTCAACTGGACAAAGCGCTTGCCGCCTTTCTGCATGCCTATCTCTCCCAGGCCGTTTCCGCCGGTATCCGGCTCGGTGTTGCGGGGCAGAAGGACGGCGTTGCCATCCTCGCCGGACTGGAGGAGCATGTAATAAACATTGCCGCGCGTGCAGCCCGCTCCAGCCTCGACGATTTGGGTTCGGCGACGGTTCAGGCCGATATTGCGGGGCTTCGTCATGAGACGCAGCAGACACGGCTGTTCCGCTCGTGAGGTGAAATTACCCGCGCAGCTGCGTCATTTGACGGTGGCGGGAAAGCAGCGCTTCGCTATCATCTGACTTCGATTGGAGTAAGACACATGAAATCAAGAAACGGACCCCTGCGGGTTGGTATCGGCGGGCCGGTCGGCTCGGGCAAGACGGCGCTGACCGAAAAGCTCTGCAAAGCGATGCGTGACGACTATTCCGTCGCTGTCGTGACCAACGACATTTACACGACCGAGGACGCAGAGGCGCTGGTGCGCATGCAGGCGCTGCCGTCCGAACGCATTGTCGGTGTGGAGACCGGCGGCTGCCCGCATACTGCCATACGCGAGGATGCGACGATCAACCTTCAGGCGATCGCCAATCTCAACGAGCGCATCCCGGATCTTGATGTCGTCTTCATCGAATCCGGCGGCGACAATCTGGCTGCGACCTTCTCGCCCGATCTCGCCGATATCACCATCTATGTGATTTCCGTCTGCCAGGGCGAGGAAATTCCGCGCAAGGGCGGGCCGGGCATCACCCGATCGGACCTTCTCGTCATCAACAAGAAGGATCTGGCGCCCTATGTCGGCGCTGACCTCGATGTGATGGACCGGGATGCGACGCGCATGCGGGCGACCCGCCCCTTTGTCTTTTCCGACATGAAGCGCGGCGACGGCATCAGTTCGATCGTCGACTTCCTGCGGGTGCAGGGCGGTCTCTAGATCCTTTTCAGCGTATTGACGTCGCTGATGGCGATGAAGCGGCCGCGCACGGTTACGCCCGCCGATTTGAGCGTCGAGAAGGCACGAGATAATGCCTCCGGTGCCAGGCCGAGCTTGCGGGCGAGCAGGTTCTTCGGGAAGGGCAGCCGCAGCGATGCCATTGCCGGTCCTTCCTCCACGCAATGCGAGAGAAGGTAGTGCGCCACGCGCTGTGGTGCCGTCTGCATCCGGTCGTTGGCGAGGCATTCCATCGTCGACAGCAGATGCAGCGACAGGCTGCGCATGATCGTGGTGCCGATCTGTGGGTGTTCCGCCAAGAGGGCGCGTACCTTGCCGATGTGGAAGCGGGCAAGCACCGTGTTGTCCATCGACTGGGCACCATAACGATAGACGCCGCCTGCCTGGATCAGACATTCGGCGAAGCTGTCGCCCGGCTCGCAGATGCGGATGTCTGCCTCGCGACCTTCGCCGTTCAGACGAAAGAGCCGGACGTAGCCTTCCAGCACGCTGTAGAAATAAACGCCAGGTTCGCCTTCCTGGAAGAGAATGTCGTGCGAGACGGAAGAGATCACGGTGGAGCAGGCGCGCAGCGCCTCGGTCTCCGCGCTGTCCAGTTCTGCAAATATTCCGGCTCTGGAAAGCAGCGCCCGCTCGCGGCTGCTCGGCATCAGCATCCTGTTCATGTTTCGGCCTCCGGCAGCGGTCGATGCCGCCAATATCCCCTTGATGATGCCAGAATAGGGGAAGCGGAGCGCGGGGGGATTGATTTTGGTCAAACGCTGTAGGTGAGCCTCTCATCGAAGCCAGCGATCGATCGGGATGGTAAAGGACCAGGGGTTCGGACCTTTACGGTTTCTGGTGAACCGGCGGATGAAGGGCAGGAGCACAAACAGACGCTTGCCGCGTTCGGCCTCCTCGGCAGGCTGCCTGTTACGCGGGTTACCCCAGCGGTCTTCATAGAGATCCTTGAATAGCGAACTGATCGGGATCATCGCTCCATTCTCCATATTTTTGAATCGATTCAAAATACGGCCGCATATATTGAACCGATTCAATCCTCTTCCTCATTCTTAATGCTGTCAAGTTTATTTTGAACCGATACAATCTTTTGCTAGAGTGCGCCGAATTCGTACCTGCAAGGAGTAGCTTTGGCCAAAGGACATGTGAGGTTGGCTGATGTCGCCAAGGCGGCAGGCGTATCGCAGGGTACGGCATCGAATGTCTTTAGCCGTCCGGACGTGGTGCGGGAGGAAGTGCGGGAACGGGTGCTCAATGTTGCCCGCGAGCTCGGTTACGGTGGGCCTGATATCAAGGGCAGGCTGCTCAGGGCAGGGCGGGTGAACGCGATCGGCGTCGCCGCTGTCGAGCCGCTCGCCTATTTCTTCGACGATCCCTGGGCACGCTCCCTGATGACCGCGATCGGCGAAGTCTGTGATGCCAGCGGCACCGGTATTGCCGTCGTATCGGCAATGAACGAGGAGCGGCTTGCCTGGAACATCAACAGTGCGCTTGTCGACGGCTTCATCCTGCTGTGCGTGGAAGGTGGGGAGAGGCTGGTGGAACTCACCCGCCAGCGTCAGCTGCCGTTCATCGCGCTTGCGCTCGGCATCGAGGACGAGACCATTCCGGCAATCGGGATCGACAATGTCTCCGGCGGGGCTGTGGCTGCGCGGCATCTGCTGGAACTCGGGCACCGTGACATCGCGATCCTGTCGATTGGCGATGTCGATGGCCTTGTCGGCCTGGTGGCGCCGGAGCGTGTGGACCCCGAAATGGAGGCTACGCCACGCGACCGCATGCACGGTTACTGGCAGGCTATGGCGGAATACGGTATCCCACGTGAAGCCGTCCCGATCCAGGGAACGCTGCATGACAGGCCGAGCACGCTGACAGCAATGGAAGCCCTGTTCTCCTCCGACAATCCGCCGACGGCCATTCTGGCGATGTCGGACAAGGTTGCGCTGTTTGCCATGCAGTGGCTGGCCGAACAGGGGCTGAAGGTGCCGGAGGATGTTTCCATCATCGGCTTCGATGGCGTGCCCGAGGCGGCGACCTCGCTGCCGCGCCTGACCACGGTCGCCCAGCCTTTTGCCGAAATCGCCCGGCGCGCAGTGACGGCGATTCTCGAAAATGCGCTGCCGGAGGACCATGAGGCGCTCGATCTCGAACTTGTCGTGAGAGACAGCACGGCGATGCCAAGGCTGCGGTAAGCCCGGAAAATAAAAAGGCCGGGTCGATGCCCGGCCTCTTCTCTTGTGATGTCCTGATTACTCGGCCGCGAATGGCGGCAGCCGCAGCACGTTGGTGTCGTTGCCGGTCTTGCGCTTGCTTTCCGGCTTCTCGATCGCAGTCAGCCGTTCTTCCAGCGAGTCGATGTCGCTGCGGTTCTCGCGTGCGGCACGGGTGAGATCTTCGCTCGACATCGGCAGCTCTTCCTCGTCCTTCCTGCCGACCAGACGGCCGAAGATCCAGCCGAGCAGTCGGGAAAGATCGTCCATGATCAGGAAGAAGGAGGGTACGACGACGAGCGAGAGCACCGTCGAGACGATAATGCCGCCGATCACCGCGATCGCCATCGGTGCGCGGAACGAGCCGCCTTCGCCGACGCCGAGTGCGGAAGGTAGCATGCCGGCCGACATGGCGATCGAGGTCATGATGATCGGGCGGGCGCGCTTGCGGCCGGCTTCGACCATGGCCTCGACACGAGCCATGCCCTGGTGGCGCATCTCGATCGCGAAATCCACGAGCAGGATGGCGTTCTTGGTGACGATACCCATCAGCATCAGGATGCCGATCATGACCGGCATCGACAGCGGATTGCTGGTGACGATCAGGCCCGCCGCCACGCCGCCGATGGCGAGCGGCAGCGAGAACAGGATGGTGAAGGGCTGGATCACGTCCTTGAAGAGCAGGATCAGCACCGTCAGCACCAGGAGAAGGCCCATCAGCATGGCGTTGACGAAGCTCTGCTGCATCTCCGTCTGGACCTTCGTATCGCCGCTTTCGGCAAGATGCACCGTGGCCGGGATCTTGGCCTCGTTGACGATCTGGCGGAAGCGGGCCGAAGCCGTGTCGAGGGCGACACCCTGAGGCAGGTCGGAACCGATCGAGACGACGCGGTAGCGGTTGTTGCGCTTGATCGAGCTTACGCCTTCCGAATAGTCGATATCGGCGACGGTCGCGAGCGGAACGGTGCCGCCGCTGGCGGTCTGGATCTTCAGCGCCCGGATGGCCGAGAGATCGCGGCGCATGTCGAGCGAAGCCTGGACCCGGATCGGGATCTGGCGGTCGTCGAGCGAGATCTTGGCAAGGGCCGCATCGACATCGCCGATGGTGGCGACGCGGATCGTTTCGGAGATCTGCTGCGGCGTGATGCCGAGGCGGGCAGCCTCGTCCTTGCGCGGACGAACCTGCAGTTCCGGACGGGGCAGGGCACCGTCGGCGCTGACATTGGCAAGCAGCGGATCGGCGCGGAGCTCGGATTCCAGAATGCCGACCGCATCGTTCAAATCCTGCTCGTTTTTGGAGAGGAAGTTGAAGGAAAGGTCGCGTTCGCCGCGGTCATTGAGCTTCAGGATACGAACGTCGGGAATGTCGCGCAGTTTGGCGAAGACTTCCTTCTCGATATCCCATTGCGGGCGTTCACGGCCATGGACTTCCACCTTTGGCAGCATCGGGCCGATGACCGGGATATGGCCAAGCACATCGTTGACTACCTTCTTGACCAGCGATTGGTCGAGCTTGTCGAGTGCGAGCGTGATGGTCGCGCGGCGCAATTCGAGATCGCCCTTCGGTGAAGCGCCGCCGAGGACGAATACGCTTTCGACGCCGTTGATGTCCTTGACCCTGTCATAGATCGCATTGGTCGTCTTCTCGGTGTCGTCGAGCCGCGCGTTCGGCGGCAGTTCCACCGAGAGAACGATGCGTGAGGCGTCTTCCGGAGGCAGGAAGCTGCCGGGAACCTGCATCAGCAGGAAAACGGAGCCGACGAGGAAGCCGATCGCCGCAAGCAGCGTCGCATAACGCGTGTACCAGCGCCCGGTCGTGCCGCGCACGAGGCGCGTATAGCCCTTCATCAGCAGACTATCATTGTCATGATGGTCTTCCATGCCGTCTTCGGCGCGCATGAGATAGGCGGCCATCATCGGGGTGATGAGGCGCGCGACCATCAGCGAGAAGAAGACGGAGAAGGCGACGGTCAGGCCGAACTGAATGAAGTATTGGCCCGGAATGCCCGGCATGAAGGAAACGGGCACGAAGACGGCGATGATCGTGAAGGTCGTGGCAATGACGGCAAGACCGATTTCGTCTGCCGCCTCGATCGCCGCTCGATAGGGCGTTTTGCCCATCTTGATGTGGCGAGCGATGTTTTCGATTTCCACGATCGCGTCGTCGACGAGAATACCCGTCGCGAGCGTCAAGGCGAGGAAGCTGACGAGGTTCAGCGAGAAGCCCATCATGTCCATGACCCAGAAGGTCGGGATCGCGGAGAGCGGAAGGGCGATGGCGGAAATCAGGGTTGCCCGCCAGTTCCGGAGGAACAGCAGGACGACGATGACGGCGAGCAGCGCGCCTTCGAGCAGCGTATGAATGGCGGCTTCGTAGTTGCCGTAAGTGAAATAGACCGAATCGTCGATCATCTCGATCTTCACATTCGGGTTTTCGCTCCTGACCTTGTCGAGGCTCTGCGCTACGGTTTCGGCGACGCTGACTTCGCTGGCCCCCTTCGAGCGGAAGACGCCGAAGGTGACGACCGGCGTATCGTTGAAGCGCGAGAAGGATTTCGGCTCCTCGTAGGTGTCCTTGATAACGCCGAGATCGGACAGCTTGACGAAGCGGCCGCTCGGCAGCGCAATCGTCGTGTCGGCGAGCTCGGCGACGTTGCGGGCATCGCCGAGAACGCGGATCGCCTGTTCGCTCCCAGCCACCTGGCCGCGGCCGGAGCCGAGATCGACGTTGGTGCCGCGCAGCTGCTGGTTCACGCTTGCGGCGGTAATGCCGTGGGCATTGAGCTTGTCGGGGGTGAGCTCGATGCGGACTTCGCGCTCGGCGCCGCCGTAACGGTCGACGCGGCCGATGCCAGCCTGACCCTGCAGCGCACGCTTGATCGTATCGTCGACGAACCAGGAGAGTTCTTCCAGCGACATATCGGGCGAGGAGACGGCGAAAGTCTGGATCGCCTGGCCTTCAACGTCGACCTTGGTGACGATCGGTGTCTCGGCGGTTGCCGGCAGGTCGCTGCGGATGCGGTCGATCGCGTCCTTGACGTCCTGAACGGCCTGCTCCGTCGGCACTTCCATCCGGAACATGACGTTGGTCTGCGAACTGCCGTCGGTGACTGTGGACTGGATTTCGTCGATGCCGGTGATGGAGGCGATCGCGTCCTCGATCTCCTTCGTCACCTGCATTTCGAGTTCGGCCGGCGAAGCGCCGCTCTGCGTCACGCTGATCGAAACGAGCGGCACGTCGATGTTCGGGAAGCGCGTGATCGGCAGCTTGTTGAAGGACTGCATGCCGATGAATATCAGCAGGCAGAAGGCCAGAAGCGGCGCGACCGGATTTCGAATGGACCAGGCTGAAAAATTCATCGGATGGTCTCTTTAGTTGGAAGCCGAAGGCTGTTCGCGCACCGGCGTGATGTGGTCGCCGTCGCGGACATAGGCGCCCGCCTTGGCCACGACTTCGTCGCCGGTCTTCAATCCACTTGTAATTTCGACATAGGCTCCGTCCTGAATGCCGGTCTCGACCTTGGCGAATTTCACAACGCCATTCTCGACCCTGCGGGCGGAGGAGCCTTCGCTGCCGGTGAGCACCGCCGTCAGCGGAAGGGATACGCCCTCGGTCTCGCGGACGATGATCTCGGCGCTGCCATACATGCCGGAACGCGCCTTGCTGTCATCGTCGATGGAGATATGGACGAGGCCGAGGCGGGTGACCGGATCGACGGTCGGCGACACCAGGCGCACTGCGCCGGAAAGCTTCTCGCGGCTGCCGGAAAGCGAGATCGTCGCCTTCTGGCCGGCCATGATCCTGACAATGTCGCTTTCGGCGACTTCGGCGACAAGCTCGACATCGCCGTCGCGGATAAGCGTGAACAGCGGATCGCCGTTGCCGGCAGCAATGGCGCCGACCTTGGCGTTCTTTGCCGAGATCGTGCCGGCGACCGGCGTCTTCACGTCGGTTCGGGCGAGCTTCAGATCCGCATCGGCAATCTGGCTGTCGAAGACCTTGAGGTCGGCTTCGGCGACTTCGATCGCCTGCTCGGCGGAAGCGACGCGCGCGTTGGCGGCGGCGGCGGTCGCATCGGCCTGCTCGACCTGGGCAGTCGAAACCGTGCCCTTCTTACCCATTTCCTGGGCGCGGGCCTGCTGCTGCCTTGCCTGTTCGGCATTGGCCTGTGCTTCGATGAGCTGGGCGCGTAGCTGGGCGAGGCTCGCCTCGCCCTTGGCTTTCGTCGCCATCATCTGGCTCTTGGTCAGCACCAGAGCGTCATCGTTCAGCGTCGCCAGCGTACTTTCGGCCTGAACCTTGTCGCCGACATCGGCCTTCAGGGTGCGAATGGAGAGGCCTTCAACCTGCGGCTGGATATAGACTTCCTCGACAGGCTTGACGGTTCCCGTGCCGATGACACGGTCAACGAGGGTGCGGTTCACCGCCGTTGTGACGACGATTGCCGGCAAGTTCTGGGAAGCCTGGGTCTGCGCATGCGTGACCTTGGGTTCCTCGGCAAATACAGCCGAGGCCGCAAAAGCGGCGATCGGAAAAATGGAGGCGCGTAGTAATGCGTGCGGCTTGAGTGCCATGCGTCGTCGTCCAATCTCTTGACGGGATCGGCCGAACTCGCGCGTTCTCAAACAGGGGCGCGGTCGGGCGAATGCCGTCTTCCAAATCTCAGAGGTATTTACCCGCATCCCATTCGCCGGAACTTATGGTCCCAATCCGGCAAATCCGGCTAGTACGTGGTATCGATTTGCTCCACGCGCAAGCCCGGCAGAAAATAATTCCCCATGAGATACCATTAATTACCATTGCGACGCCCATCAATCACCTAAGGGTTATGTGAACATGACGATGATTGATCGGCTCTCATATGCTTTGACGTTTGACGCCTGATAAATGCGACAGTTGCAAGGCGATTTTTTCATTGAGTGCAAAAAATAGAAACGCGCGGGAGAATTTCCCGCGCGCGTTGTATTTCGGCATCGATATTCTGTTACTTGGCGGCGGCGTCAGTGATGTCGTGAGTCCAGGCGCCCGACGGCTCCTTGTTGATGATCTTCTGGTCGAGCAGGGCCTTGGCCGTGCGGTCATAAAGCGTGGTGTCGAGCTTGCCGGTGCCGTCTCCGATCAGCTTGGCGACTTCGCCCATCATCCGCTTCTGATGGTTCTCGTCCTGGCCGCCGGCGTCGACGACGATCCCGGCTGCATCGTCAGGATTTTCCATGGCGTATTTCCAGCCCTTCATGGAAGCGCGGACGAACTTGACCATCTTCTCCTTGAAGGCCGGATCCTTCAGCTTGTCTTCCATTGCATAGAGGCCGTCTTCCAGGAGGTCGTTGCCCATGGCGGTATAGTTGAAGACAACAAGGTCTTCCGGCTTCAGGCCGGCATCGATCGCCTGCCAGTATTCGTTATAGGTCATGACGGAGATGCAATCGGCCTGCTTCTGCAGCAGCGGCTGCACATCGAAGCTCTGCTTCAGCACGGTCACGCCGTCAGGGCCTCCGTCGGTCTTGAGGCCAAGCTTGTTCATCCAGGCGAAGAAGGGATATTCGTTGCCGAAGAACCAGACGCCGAGCGTGTGGCCCTTGAAGTCGGCTTCGGTCTTGACCGGGCCATCCTTGCGGCAGATCATTTCCATGCCGGATTTCTGGTAGGGCTGGGCGATATTGACGAGCGGAACGCCCTTTTCGCGGGCGACCAGCGCGCCGCCCATCCAGTCGACGATCACATCGGCGCCGCCGCCGGCAATCACCTGCTCAGGCGCAATATCCGGGCCGCCCGGCTTGATATCGACATCGAGGCCTTCTTCTTCGTAATAGCCCTTGTCCTTGGCGACGTAATAACCGGCGAACTGCGACTGGGTGACCCATTTCAGCTGCAGCGTCACCTTGTCGGCGGCCATCGCGTGGGCGGCGGCAAGCGACATCGCGCTCGCCATCATTGCAACCATCAACTTTTTCATTTTCTTTTCCCTCTGAAGTTATGCCCAGGCCCTATGCGGGGCCGGGGCGCGTCTAACCACCACGGATAGACGGATGCCAGAACGTCACCGCCCTCTCGGCAAGGGCGACGACACCATAGAAGATCGAGCCTGCAAGCGCCGCGACGGCGATCTCGGCCCAGACCATGTCGACATTCATGCGGCCCATCTCGGTGGAGATGCGGAAGCCCATGCCGACGATCGGCGTTCCGAAGAATTCCGCAACGATGGCACCAATCAGCGCCAGCGTCGAGTTGATCTTCAGTGCATTGAAAATGAAGGGCATTGCGGCGGGAAGCCGGAGCTTTAGGAGCGTCTGCCAATAGTTCGATGCGTAGGTGCGCATCAGATCGCGTTCCATGTTGCCGGAGGCGGCAAGGCCGGCGACAGTGTTCACCAGCATCGGGAAGAAGGTCATGATGATGACGACGGCTGCCTTGGACTGCCAGTCGAAGCCGAACCACATGACCATGATCGGCGCCACGCCGATGATCGGCAGGGCGGACACCATATTGCCGATCGGCAGCAGGCCGCGGCGCAGGAAGGCGAAGCGGTCGGCGAGGATGGCGACCACGAAGCCGCTCAGGCAGCCGATGGCGTATCCGATCAGAACCGCTTTGAAGATCGTCTGCCTGATATCTTCGCCAAGGATTGGCAAGGAACCCGATATGCGTGCCCAGATCGCGCTCGGCGGGGGCAGGATGACGAAGGGAATGCCGGCGCCGCGCGTTATCGCTTCCCAGATGATGAGGATCCAGGCGCCGAAAATCGCCGGTATCAGGAGACGCAGCAGCCATTTGCCAACATGGGTTGGCGGCTGGAGTTCCGAAAGTTCCGTGACGCAGCGCGAGGCAAGCAGCCAGCCGGCGGCAAGCAGCAGGAAGAAGGAAGCGCCCGCGAAGCGTTCGTTGCCAGAGAGCGTGCCGAGCAGTAACCACGCGGCGCCATGGGTACCGATGAAGAGGGCGGTTGCTGCGATCGTTGTGGATAAAGGCGCGAAGCAGACCAGCGCTGCGGCGATGACGAGCAGAGTGATCAGTGCGGTTGTGGCGGATGATGGAGGCGCAGGGGCTCCTAGCGCATAGAGAGGGAGCATAAACATGGCTGCTACCGCGCAGAGGAGGGCGATCGAGCCCTGCCAGGAAAGCGTGATCTGCTTCATGCCGGTCTCCCGCCCATTGCGCGATCGACGATCTTTGCTACGAGGCCGACGACGGTGACGAGGATTGCCGCGAGGACCGAGCCGGCAACGAGTGCCGCCCATATATCGATGGTCTGGCTGTAATAGGAGCCGGCAAGCAGCTTCGAGCCGATGCCGGCGACGGCACCTGTCGGCAGTTCGCCGACGATGGTGCCGACGAGGCTTGCGGCGATCGCCACCTTCATCGAGGTGAAGAGGAAGGGAATGGAGGCCGGCACACGCAACTTCCAGAAGGTTTGCGCAGCCGTGGCGTTATAGGTGCGCATCAGGTCGAGATGCATGACTTCGGGCGAACGCAGCCCCTTCACCATGCCGACGGCGACTGGAAAGAAGGAGAGATAGGTCGATATCAGCGCCTTCGGGATCAGGCCGGTGATATTGATCGAGCCGAGAACGACGATGATCATGGGCGCGACCGCCAGAATCGGCACGGTCTGCGAGGCGATGATCCACGGCATCAGGCTGCGGTCGAGCGCCTTGATGTGGATGATGCCGACGGCAATGACGATGCCGAGCAGCGTGCCGAACGCAAAGCCGAGCACGGTTGAGGAAAGCGTGACACCTGCGTGATAGACGAGGCTGCGATTGCTGGAGAGCTTTCTGAGAAACGTGTTCTCGAACACATTCTGCGCCACCTGATGCGGCGCCGGCAGGACGGGCTTTGGCTGTGAAAGCGTCTTGCCGATGAATTCCATCGTCGTCGAGGTGATGTTGTTGCGCGTATCCATGTCACGCTGGAAGGGCGCGTTGAGGAGCACGGCGGCGATATACCAGATGGCGATCAGGACCAGCAGGATGGTGAGGACAGGGAAGATTTTGTCCTTGAAGGCGTCGGGTTTCATGCGGCCTCCCTCAAGAATGGTGCGGCATGTTTCTGTATTTCGATGAAGACGTAGTCTGGGCCATCGAGCACTTGGGCATTGTCAAAACGGAGTACGGTGAAGCCTTGATTTTTTAAGAAGGCATCGCGAGCGAGATCATGGCGGCGACCGCCTTCGGTTTCATGGCTGTCGCCATCGACTTCTACTATCAGGCGAGCAGAGAGCCAGGCAAAATCGGCAATATAGCGGCCGATTGGTGTTTCGCGGCGGAAGCGAGCGCCATAGGGGCGAAGATCTCGAAGCATGTCCCACATGGCGGATTCTGCTTTTGTCAGTTCGCGGCGAAGTCGGCGGGCTCTTTCACGGGTTTTGGGTGTGATATTGGAATGTGGCATTCAGACCTCCATTCCTGATGTGGCGAGGAAGACCCCTCCCCAACCCCTCCCCACAAGGGGGAGGGGCTCGGGCGGTTGCCCCCCGCTCAGCGTATATATCTCGATGTCGCTGCCAGCTGTGAACTCGAAGTCGAAAGAAGAGGGTGCGGCAGCTCTGCCCCTCCCCCTTGTGGGGAGGGGTTGGGGAGGGGTCTTTGCCAAGTACTGTTCGCCCAACTTACTGCTCATAGCTATGCCCCGCTCTCAGCCCTTCGCGGACACGATGGGCGATTTCCAGGAATTCCGGGGTCTCGCGAATGTCGAGGGGGCGCTCCTGCGGCAATGTCGAGTCGATCACGTCTGTCACGCGGCCGGGGCGCGGCGACATGACGACGATCTTGGTGGAGAGATAGACGGCTTCCGGAATGGAGTGAGTGACGAAGCAGATCGTCTTGTTGGTACGCGCCCAGAGTTTCAGGAGTGCGGCATTCAGATGGTCGCGGACGATTTCGTCGAGGGCGCCGAAGGGTTCGTCCATCAGCAGCAGGTCGGCGTCGAAGGCGAGCGCGCGGGCGATCGAGGCGCGCTGCTGCATGCCGCCCGAGAGCTGCCAGGGAAATTTCTTCTCGAAGCCGGAGAGTTCGACGAGGTCGAGCGCCCCAGCAATGCGCTTCTTCTGTTCGGGTTTTGAATAACCCATGATCTCCAGTGGCAGGGCGATGTTTTTCTCGATCGTGCGCCAGGGATAAAGCGCCGGCGCCTGGAAGACGTAGCCATAGGCACGGGCCTTGCGGGCCTCGTCCGGTGTCATGCCGTTGATGGCAATGTCGCCGGAGGTCTTGCGCTCGAGATCGGCGATGACGCGCAGGAAAGTGGTCTTGCCGCAGCCGGAAGGGCCGATGAAGGAGACGAACTCGCCCCTGCGGATATCGAGATTGACATCAGCAAGCGCGTGCACCGCGCCGTCATTCGTCTGGTAGGTTAGACAGAGATCCTTGGCGGATACGACGGAGGGTGCTTGCATCAATTGACCAGTCTTGTTTTCGCCGCGCCAGCGCGGTTTTCCATGATATCATTGCCGCCGGCCTTTCCGGCGGCACAGTCCTTGGAGGATGAGGATGGACGTAGAATCAAAGCCCACCTGCCATATTATTCGCCCCAACCATACCTATGACGGCAAGCAGGGGCTTAGCTATTTCCAGGGTGTCGCGGCCGAGACGGTGGGGGCGAAGGGCATCTGCATGCATCTTCTGACGATCCCGCCCGGTGTGCGCGCCAAGGCGCATCTGCATGAGGCGCATGAAACGGCGATCTATATGCTCTCCGGCGAGGCGCATACCTGGTACGGCGACAAGCTGGAAAACCACGTCGTGGTGCATGCAGGCGAACTCTTCTATATTCCGGCCGGTGTGCCGCACCTTCCGGCGAACCTCAGCAGCACGCCCTGCACGGCGATCATTGCTCGCACCGACCCGAACGAGCAGGAAAGCGTGATCCTGCTGCCGGAGCTGGATGCCTTGGTGCCGGCGTGAGGCTATTTGCATAGCGGCAGCGGCCCCCACTTGATCGCGGCATCGGCCGCGAACCCGATCGTATAGCCTTTAGGCCCTGATGTGATCTTAACGGTGTCGTCGTTACTGCTCTCTTCGCCCTCCGCCTCGCAAGCGACCGTGGCGGTGAAGTCCTTGCCTTCGGTCTTCAGAACTTTCTTGATTTCGCAGTAAGAGGCCGCCGTGGTGATGCCCTCGGAAGTCAGCAGAAAGAAGTTGTCGGAACCTGTGCTTTCGCCGCTCTTGGCGTAGGCGCAGCCATCCCTGTTGCCGTAGCTGCCCTTGATCGGCAGCGTGTCGGCCTGAGCCACATTATAGAGGGCCGCAGTGGAAAGCGCGGCCAGGGAAACGATCGTCAGAAGCAGAGGGCCGCGCATCAATATCACACCCCGCTCGCCGGGATGCCTGTGCGTTCGACTTTGCGCGGGGCGGTGATCTCCTTCCAAGTAGAGAGCGCCTTGCTGACGGCGGTGACCGGCTCGCGCCTGACGAATTCGCCATGGCCCGAGCGGGTCTTGATCGTGTCTTCCTCGATCGCCACGACGCCGCGCGTCAGCGTGTAGCGCGGCAGGCCGGTGACTTCCTTGCCTTCGAAGACGTTGTAATCGATTGCCGATTGCTGGCGCTTCGACGAAATGGTCTTGGAGCGCTTCGGATCCCAGACGACGAGATCGGCATCGGCGCCGACGAGGATCGCTCCCTTCTTCGGATAGATGTTGAGGATCTTGGCGATGTTGGTCGAGGTGACGGCGACGAATTCGTTCATCGTCAGGCGGCCGGTATTGACGCCATAAGTCCAGAGCATCGGCATGCGATCTTCAAGGCCGCCGGTACCGTTCGGGATCTTGGTGAAGTCACCGACGCCGAAACGCTTCTGCGCCGTGGTGAAGGCGCAGTGGTCAGTCGCCACCACCTGCAGCGAACCGGAGGCAAGGCCGGCCCACAGGCTGTCCTGATGCTGCTTGTTGCGGAAGGGCGGGGACATGACGCGGCGGGCGGCGTGGTCCCAGTCCTTGTCGAAATATTCGGTTTCATCGAGCGTCAGGTGCTGGATCAGCGGCTCGCCATAGGCGCGGATGCCCTTCTGGCGGGCGCGGCGGATCGCTTCATGGGCCTGTTCGCAGGACGTGTGGACGATATAGACGGGGCAGCCGGCCATGTCGGCGATCATGATGGCGCGGTTGGTGGCCTCGCCCTCGACTTCGGCCGGGCGCGAATAGGCATGTGCTTCGGGGCCGTTATTGCCTTCCGACAGCAGCTTGGCGGAAAGGGAAGCGACGACATCGCCGTTTTCGGCATGGACGAGCGGCAGGGCGCCAAGCTCGGCGCAGCGCTGGAAGGAGGCGAACATCTCGTCGTCGTTCACCATCAGGGCGCCCTTGTAGGCCATGAAGTGCTTGAAGGTGTTGATACCCTTGTCCTGAACGATGGTCTTCATCTCGTTGAAGACCTGCTCGCCCCACCAGGTGATCGCCATGTGGAAGGAATAGTCGCAATTGGCGCGGGTGGACTTGTTGTCCCACATGGTCAGCGCTTCAAGCAGCGACTGGCCGGGCGAGGGAAGGGCGAAATCGACGACCATGGTCGTGCCGCCGGCAAGGGCCGCGCGCGTGCCGCTTTCGAAATCGTCGGAGGAATAAGTGCCCATGAAGGGCATTTCGAGATGGGTGTGCGGATCGATACCGCCGGGCATGATGAAACAGCCTGTGGCATCAAGCACCTCGTTGCCGGAGAGGTTCGGACCGATCTCGACGATCTTGCCGCCGTCGATCTTCACGTCAGCCTTATAGGTGAGGTCGGCCGTGACGATGGTGCCGTTCTTGATGACTGTGGTCATGATCGTTCCCTATCCTTATGATTTTAAGTGAGCTTCGCTGCGATTACTTCAGACGACAATCTCCGCCGTCTCGACCACCGCATGGAACAGCACGTCGGCCCCGGCCGTCGCCCATTCCTTGGAAATCTCCTCAGCCTCGTTGTGCGAAAGTCCACCCACGCACGGGCACATGACCATGGTGGCAGGCGCGACCTTGGCGGCCCAGCAGGCGTCGTGGCCGGCGCCGGAGATGATGTTCATGTGGGAGTAGCCGAGGCGGTCTGCGGCGGAGCGGACCGAGGTGACGAGCTTTTCGTCGAAGGTAACTGGCTCGAAATGGCCAATCGCCTCGATGGAACAGCCGACACCCAATGCATCGCAGATCTTCGGCGCTTCCGCTTCGATCTTTGCCCGCATGCGGTCGAGCTTGGCCTTGTCGGGTGAGCGGATGTCGACGGTGAAGACCACCTTGCCCGGCAGCACGTTGCGGGAATTCGGCGAGAAGAAGACCTGGCCGACGCCACCGACGGCGCCCGGCTGTTCGCCCATGGCGACACCCTGGACCATCTCGAGGATGCGCGACATGGCAAGGCCGGCATTGACGCGCATGTTCATCGGCGTCGAGCCGGTATGGGCCTCCTTGCCGGTCAGCGTGAATTCCAGCCACCATAGGCCCTGACAGTGGGTGACGACGCCGATCTGCTTGTTTTCGGCTTCGAGGATCGGCCCCTGTTCGATGTGATATTCGAAATAAGCATGCATCTTGCGGTCGCCGACCTCTTCGTCGCCGACCCAGCCGATGCGCTTCAGTTCGTCGCCGAAGAGATTGCCCTCGGGATCTTTGCGATTATAGGCGAAGTCCAGGCTGTGCACGCCGGCAAAAACACCTGAAGCCAGCATGGCCGGCGCGAAGCGCGCGCCTTCCTCATTGGTCCAGTTGGTAACAACAACAGGATGCTTCGTCTTGATGCCGAGGTCGTTCATCGTGCGGACGACTTCGAGTGCGCCGAGCACGCCGAGCACGCCATCATATTTGCCGCCGGTCGGCTGGGTATCGAGGTGCGAGCCGACATAGACGGGAAGCGCATCGGGATCGGTGCCGGGGCGGGTCGCGAACATCGTGCCCATCTTGTCAACGCCGAGGGTCAGACCGGCGTCTTCGCACCATTTTTTGAAAAGGCTGCGGCCTTCGGCATCCGAATCCGTCAGCGTCTGGCGGTTGTTGCCGCCGGCGATTCCCGGGCCGATCTTTGCCATGTCCATGAGACTGTCCCAGAGACGGTCCCCGTTGACGCGCATGTTTTCGCCTGGCGCTGCCACCATAATGAAAGTCCTCACCTGTTTTGCGGCAGTCGTGCAAGGTGCATGCCCGCCATGTTCCCGTAGTCAAATCCGTCGCCGCTTTGTTGTTCTTTCAGCGCCGGAAAATCGCCAGTTGCCTTTGTTTTTTATCTGGCGGATAATTTGACCGATTGGTAAACATTACAACTTCCATCGCTGCGCTCAAGACGAAAATCACGAAAAATACATAGAAATATAAGGGCAAAAATACCGGCAAGTGCCCATTAAAGCGGCGGGAGGGGCCGTTCTTTCAATCTTGAGCGAAGGAGTTGAATTTCAAGGGGAAAAGAGCGGATGGCCATACCGAGAGCGGCGAAGACACTTCGGCGGACACGCATTCAGGAGGAGAAGGAAGAGCAGATCCTGGAAGCGGCGCTCGATGTGTTTTCGGTCAGCGGCTTCCGCGGTTCGACCATCGACCAGATCGCCGAGGTGGCCGGCATGTCGAAGCCGAACCTGCTCTATTATTTCCGCACCAAGGAAGCCATGCACCGCGCGCTGATCGACCGGGTGCTCTATAACTGGCTCGAGCCGCTGAGGGCCTTCGATGCGGAAGGCAATCCGGAATCGGAGATCCGCAGCTATATCCGCCGCAAGCTCGAGATGGCGCGCGATTTTCCCCGCGAAAGCCGGCTTTTTGCCAACGAGATGCTGCAGGGGGCGCCGCACGTTCTCGATATGCTGAAAGGCCCCTTGAAAGAGCTGGTCGACGAAAAGGCGGCCGTTATCCGCACCTGGATCAAAAGCGGCAAGATCACCTATTGCGATCCCTATCATCTCATCTTCTCGATCTGGTCGACGACGCAGCACTATGCCGATTTCGACGTTCAGGTTCGCGCCGTGCTCGGCGAAGAGCATTCCGGCGACGGGCGCTTCGAGGATGCGGCGCGGTTCCTTGAGCAGCTTTTCATCGGGGGATTGCGGCCGGATCGGTCAGGCCGCTAATTCATCGCCGGATGCTCGCTGCTTAGCCCATCATTGCCGGAAGCCGGGCGGCGAGCGTGTCGATCGCCAGTCTTACCTTCGGCAGCATGACCGGCGAGCGCAGCCAGAGGGCATGGGCATCGAAGATGCTCTGCTGTTCGTGTTTCAGCACCTGGACGAGGCGGCCTGCGGCGACGTCGTCGCGGATCAGCCAGCAGGGCAGCCAGGCAAGCCCGCGTCCGGCAACCGCCGCATCTGTGATCGCCCCGAGATCATCGAGCCGTAGCCGCGTCTTCGGCTGGATCTCCCGCCATCGATCATCGGGCGTCGGGAATATCCAGCTTCTTTCATAATCGCCGCGCCGGTAGACGATGCCTTTGTGCTGAGGAATATCGGCGATCGATTGCGGCATGCCATGTCGTTCCAGATAGCCGGGTGATGCGCAGACGGTCATACGCTGGTGAGCGACCGCGCGGGCCATCAGGTCTGGATGGTCCTTCAGCGGCCCGTTGCGGATGGCAAGATCGAAGCCGTCCTCGAGCAGATCGACGATGCGGTCGTTAAACGAAAGGTCGAGTTCCAGTTCGGGATGTTCATCGAGCAGGTCCTCCAGAACAGGCGCGATACAGAGGCGGCCGAAGAGCACGGGCATCGAGACACGGAGCCGGCCGCGCACGGTGCGGCGGCCCGATTCCAGCATTGCCTCGCCAAGGCGGATTTCCTCAACCGCGCGCAGGCAGCGTTCGTAGAAGAAGCGGCCTTCCTCCGTCAGGCTCTGCATACGTGTCGTGCGGTTGAAGAGGCGCACGCCGAGCCGCTGCTCCAGGCGGGCGATGGTCTTGCCGACGGCGGAGCGCGTGAGATGAAGCCGCTCGGCGGCAGCCGAAAAGCCGCCGGCCTCGACGGCTTCGACGAAGATCGAGATGCCTTTCAGGTGCTCCATATTGTTTCCCTTACGGAACCAGTCTGGTGAATTAATATCTCAACTGGAGAGAATATTTCAACGATATGTTTCGCTTCCCGCAATCGGACAAGGAGTGAGACAATGCAGACGACACGGCAATGGCAGATCGACACGGTTGGACCGGAGCGGAAACTTGCGATCGGTGAGCGGAGACTCGAGCCGGTTTCGAGTGACAGAATTCTCGTGCGGACGGAGGCTGTCTCACTGAATTTTCGTGACAGGCTCGTGATGGAAACCGGCATGGGATTGCCGCTGCAATTTCCCTTCGTGCCGGCTTCCGACATGGCCGGGATCGTAGAGGCCGTCGGTCCCGATGTCACCCGCTTCAAGCCGGGAGATCGGGTGATCTCGACCTTCTCGCCCGACTGGATCGACGGACGCGGTCTGGGTGACGCCCGCACGCCGCCCTACAGCACGCGTGGCGGCGTTTATCCCGGCGTTCTCTCGCAATATACGGTGCTTTCAGAGGAATGGTATTCGCGCGCACCTGACACACTCGATGCGGCTGAGGCGAGCACATTGCCCTGCGCCGGACTGACGGCCTGGTTCGCGCTGATCGAGCGCGGCGGCCTGAAGGCTGGCGACAAGGTGCTGGTTCAGGGCACAGGCGGCGTTGCGCTCTTCGGACTGCAGATCGCCAAGGCGCATGGGGCGGAGGTCTTCATCACATCGGGCAGCGCTGAAAAGCTGGAACGCGCCGTTGCCCTTGGTGCCGATCATGCGCTCGGCCGCAATGACGGTGACTGGGTGGAGCAGCTCTATTCGCTGACCGACGGCTACGGCGCCGATCACGTCCTTGAGATCGTCGGTGGCGCGCATCTCGGTCAGGCGTTGAAGGCTGTGGCGGTCAACGGCCGCATCTCGGTCATCGGCGTTCTCGAAGGTTTCGAAGTGTCCGGTCCGGCCGGCCAACTCTTGCTCAAGGCGCCTGTGGTACAGGGTATTTCCGTCGGTCATCGCCGGGCGCTGGAGGATCTGGTCCGGGCGGTGGATCAGATCGGGCTGAAACCCGTCATCGACAAGCGCTACGCTTTCGAGGAATTCCCCGAAGCGCTCGATCATCTCTATCGCGGGCCGTTCGGGAAGGTCGTGGTCGAGTTTTGAGCTATGGTTCCCTTCTCCTCGAGCGAGGAGAAGGGAACCCGGATCAGGCGGCAACGCCTGCTTCGCCTTCGAAAGCAAAACCTTCGTCCGCCCATCCGGTGAGGCCGCCGATCATAAGCTTGACGGACAGACCGAGGCGGGAGAGGCGGAGTGCCGCCTTGTCCGCGCCGTTGCAATGCGGACCGGCGCAATAGACGACGAACAGCGTATCCGCAGGCCATTGCGACATGCGATGGGCGGTCATCTTGCCGTGCGGCAGGTTGAGGGCGCCTGGAATATGCGAGAGGGCGAAGAGTGCCGGCGAGCGGACGTCGAGCAGCACAAAATCGACCTTGCCCGAAGTGAAGGCGGCGTTCACATCCGAGCAGTCGGTCTCGAAGGCGAGCTTGCGGGCGAAGTGCTCGGCGGCAGCTTCGGGTGCGGCGGCAGGGATTTCGGAAACCGGGCTCGGCATGATCTTGTCCTTTTTGACTTGGTTGCAGCCGATCATTGCCGATGATAGTGATGAGCGAAATTGGCCATCGTGACTGATAGCGTAAAGATCATGCCAGAATCGGATGTTCACAAGACACGGGGGCCGCATGTCGTGGCGCTTGCCTATGACGGGCTCTGCACCTTCGAATTCGGCATCGCCTATGAGGTGTTCGGCCTGTCGCGGCCGGAAATGGGCGAGAGCTGGTATCGTTTCTCGGTCGCCGGCGTCGAGCCCGGCCCGCTGCGAGCCGCCGGCGGGCTGACGGTTGCGGTCGACAGAGGGCTTGAATTGCTCGACGAAGCGGACCTGATCATCGCGCCGGGATGGCGGGCGATCGATGCGCCGGTGCCGGAGCCTCTGATCGCAGCGCTTCGTGATGCCCACGAGCGCGGCGCGCGAGTGATGTCACTCTGCTCGGGTGTCGCTGTCCTTGCCGCGGCAGGCCTGCTCGCTGGGCGGCGTGCGACGACGCATTGGCGGTATGTCGCCTCGATTGCCGAGCGTTACCCCGACATCGCGCTGGATGCCCATGTGCTCTATATGGACGAAGGAACCATCCTGACGGCGGCAGGCAGTGCGGCCGGCATCGACCTCTGCCTGCATGTCGTGCGCGGCGATTTCGGCCCGGACGCCGCCAACAGCGTCGCGCGCCGTCTGGTCGTTCCGCCGCATCGCGAGGGCGGGCAGGCACAGTTCATTGCGGCTCCCGTGCCGGAAGAACGCGAGGGTATTCGGCTTGGACCGTTGATCGAATGGATGCGCGAGCGGCTTTCCGATGAGCAGCCGATCAGCCTGCTTGCCGGCAGGGCCGGCATGAGCATGCGGACCTTCCAGCGTCGCTTCGAGGCGACGACCGGCGACAGTGTCGGCGAATGGCTGCTGAAGGAGCGTTTGCGGCATGCGCGCGACCTTCTGGAGAAGGAGCTTGCCGTGTCGCTCGATGATATCGCCATCGCCAGCGGTTTCGGCACGCTTGCGACCATGCGCCACCATTTCAGGAGGCGGTTGGGGACGAGTCCGAGCGCTTACAGGAAGTCGTTCGGGTTTTGAGAATCGACGGCAGGTAAAGAAAAAGCCGCCGTGGATGGGCGGCTTCTTCATCAGGTGTTTCGGAGGTCTTACTCCGCAGCCTGGCGGGCCATCGGGTTGTTCGGGTGGGTCGTCCAGTTGGCGTAGTTCGGATCGACCACTTTCCCGGTGCGTTTGTCCAGCGAGCCAGCCGGAAGCTGCTCCATGGTGATGCAGTTCTCGACCGGGCAGACGCTGACGCAGAGATTGCAGCCGACGCATTCCTCGTCCATCACCTCGAAATGGCGAACGCCATCGACGACGTTGGTGATCGCCTGGTGCGAGGTATCCTCACAGGCGATGTAGCAGCGGCCGCATTTGATGCAGGCGTCCTGGTCGATCTTCGCCTTGGCGATGTAGTTGAGGTTCAGGTACTGCCAGTCGGTGACGTTCTGCACGGCGCGGCCGGTGATGTCGTCGAGGGTTCTGTGGCCCTTTTCATCCATCCAGTCGGAGAGGCCCGTAATCATTTCCTGTACGATCTTGAAGCCATAGGTCATGGCTGCCGTGCAGACCTGGACGTTGCCGGCGCCGAGCACCAAGAATTCCGCCGCATCGCGCCAGGTGGTGATGCCGCCGATGCCTGATATCGGCAGGCCGTAGGTTTCCGGATCGCGGGCGATCTCGGCGACCATGTTGAGCGCGATCGGCTTGACCGCCGGGCCGCAATAGCCGCCATGGCTGCCCTTGCCGCCGACGGTCGGGTTCGGCGCGAAATTATCGAGATCGACCGAGACGATCGAGTTGATCGTATTAATCAGCGAGACGGCATCCGTGCCGCCGGCCTTGGCGGCGCGGGCAGGGCGGCGAATGTCGGTGATGTTGGGCGTCAGCTTGGTGATGACGGGCATGCGGGTGTACTGCTTGCACCAGCGCACGACCATTTCGATATATTCCGGCACCTGACCGACGGCCGAGCCCATGCCGCGCTCGGACATGCCATGCGGACAGCCGAAGTTGAGTTCGATACCGTCAGCCCCGGTCTCTTCGACCAGCGGCAGGATCGCCTTCCAGGCCTGTTCCTCGCAGGGAACCATGATCGAGGCGATGAGGGCGCGATCCGGCCAGTTCATCTTGACCTGCTTCATTTCGCGAAGGTTGGTCTGCAGGTCGCGGTCGGTAATGAGCTCGATATTGTTGAGGCCGAGCAGGCGGCGGTCAGCGCCCCAGATCGCGCCGTAGCGCGGGCCGTTGACGTTGACGACCGGCGGGCCTTCCTCGCCGAGCGTCTTCCAGACGACGCCGCCCCAGCCGGCCTTGAAGGCGCGCTCGACGTTGTAGGCCTTGTCGGTCGGCGGTGCAGAGGCGAGCCAGAAGGGGTTCGGAGACTTGATGCCGACGAAATTATTGCGGAGATCAGCCATTGTTCATTCTCCCCTTCAGGCGACGGCGACAGCCGGAGCGGCAGCGGCGGACAGGGCGCGGTGAATGGATTCGGCCGCATCGCGGCCATGGGCGACGGCAGATACGGTGAGGTCTTCGCCGCCGAAGACGCAGTCGCCGCCGGCCCACACACCTTCAATCGATGTGCGGCCTTCGGCATCGACGGCGATACGGCCGGATTCCATCCGCAATGCTCCAAGGCTGGAGGCTTCGAAGGTCTGGCCGATGGCTTTGAGGATATGATCGGCGGTGATGACGCCGGTCTCGCCTGTGCCGGTGAGGCGGCCATCGACGAGAGCCGTATATTCCACCTCGATCGCGGCTACCTTGCCGTCCTGGGAAAGGATGGATTTCGGCGCCAGCCAATGGCGGATGATGACGCCTTTTGAGGTCGCAAGATCCTGCTCGAATTCCGAGGCGTTCATGTGCTCCTTGCCGCGGCGGTAGCAGATGGTCACTTCCTCCGCGCCGAGAAGCTTTGCCTGCACGGCGGCGTCGATTGCCGTCATGCCGCCGCCGAGAACGACGACACGGCGGCCGATGGCGATCTCGCCCTTGTTGCCGGCCTGACGCAGCGCGGCGATGAAATCGACGGCGTCATCGACTTCAGGCAGATTTTCGTTGTCGACGCGCAGCGCATTGACGCCGGCGAGACCGAGGCCGAGGAAGACGGCGTCATACTGGCTCTGCAGGTCGGAGAGGGAGAAATCGCGGCCGAGCTGCTCACCGTGCTTCACTTCGATGCCGCCGATCGAAAGGACGTAATCGACCTCCTTCTGCGCGAAATCGTCGACCGTCTTGTATGTGGCGATGCCATATTCGTTGAGGCCGCCGGATTTCGGCCTGGCGTCGTAGATCACGACCTCGTTGCCCTTGACGGCAAGGCGATGGGCGGCTGCGAGACCGGCGGGACCGGCGCCGACAACGGCGATCTTCTTGCCGGTCGGTTCAGCGCGCCGGTAGAACTGCTTGTCGGCGGCCATTGCCGCATCCGTCGCATAGCGCTGGAGGCGGCCGATTTCGACGGGGCGTTCTTCGGCCGTGTTGCGCACACAAGCCTGTTCGCAGAGCTCTTCGGTGGGACAGACGCGGGCGCACATGCCGCCGAGGATATTCTGGTCGAAGATGGTCTTCGCCGAACCCAGGGGATTGCCGGTCGAAATCTGGCGGATGAAAAGCGGAATGTCGATCGAGGTGGGACAGGCCGTCATGCACGGCGCGTCATAACAGAAATAACAGCGGTCAGCGGCGACCAGCGCTTCGTGGTTGTCGAGGCGCGGATGAAGATCGGAAAAATTAGCCTCGTACTCGGCGGAGGAAAGCCGGCCGGCACGAATCCCAGTTTCCAGACGTTCCATTGAAGTTCCCTCTTTATTGGTAACGACCAGTGAGGGAATCGTAACTCAGGTTCAAAAATTTATCAAACGGTAAAATTTTGGCAATTTTCTTTCCTTCCTACACTATAACTTATTGATTTTATTCAATGTGAGGATTCTTTGAGCAATCTCTGCCTTCCCATTGAATGGACCGGAGCGACACTCGGATTTCGGGTTGCGGAAAAAAATTGACAAAAGTCGAATTTTTTTTCGAACCGGCGGAACCAAAGTTAACGAGCGTAGTTAATGCGATATCCGGATGATGACCGCATCGACCCAACATGCGCGCCCCCAACCCATCATTCGGACGAACTCACGGTCCCCTCCCGGTGAGTGGAAACAGCCAGTGCGCCGCCCTCGCACCGGCTGTTTTTCCGTCTGGGCCTTAAGCAATTCCAGCAGCAAAAGCGTGCAGCGGTTCTGCGTCCTCAGCTGCGCTTCAGGATTTCGAATTCCGTTTCCGGAACCCTCAGGTGGTATTCAATGCGACCGGGGACGAGCGTCAGTTCGGCCTTGCCGTTGACGGAGGAGGGCACGACACGCTCCAGCACCGTGCGGCCGAAGCTGTTTTCGCTGAATTCGTGCACATCGGCGCTGTTCGGGAGTGTCTCCACCCATGCCAGTTCGATCGCCCTGCGGCCGGAGATGTCAGCTTCCCGGCAGTTCAGGGTGATTGACGTCGCACCACCGGCAATCGCGCCATAGGAGGCGGAATTGACGATGAGCTCATGCAACGCCAGGCCGAGATGCACGGCGGCGTTCGGCGTCAGATGGGCGTTGATGCCATAAATCGGCATGGAGCCTGCAGTTTCCGGCCAATAGGGGGCGAACTGCTTTTCGGCGAGTTCGAAGAGGAAGGCTCCACGCCAGCTGGAGTCGGTGATCAGATCCTGAGAGTTGGAAAGCGACTGGAGGCGTCCCCGGAACTTCATCAGGAAAGCGTCGAGCGAAAGAGTATTGCGGGCCGTCTGGGTGGCAATACCCTGGATGATGGCAAGCAGATTCTTGGAGCGGTGGGAAAGCTCGCGCAGAAGAGATTTCAGCACCTTTTCGCGATGGCGGCTTTCCGTGACCTCGGAAATGACGGAGAGCAGGCCGTAATTGCCGCGCCCGCCGGTACGTTGAACTTTCAGTTCGAATGTCCTGACTTCGCCGTCGATCGCAACATCGACCTCGGCATTGCTGGAGGCGCCGGTCTCAAGCACCCTCCGCTTCATCACGGCAAGGGATTTGCCGTGTGTTTCACCAAACAGCGAACCGTCATCGCCGCCGGCGACAAAACGCTTCTGGAAATAAGGGAGAAGATTTTCGGCATAGAGGATGGCGAGGCCTGTATCCTGATACAGGATCGAGATAGCGGCGCTGGCGAGCGCGCGCTCCATCACGGCCGCCTTGCCTTCGGTAGTGAAAGGCGTTCCGGACAATGGTCCAGTCGTATTCACGCGGCCGCCTTTCTTCAGTCCCTTCGAACACATGGAGGGATGTCAGCCCTCCCGACAAACCTGCCGGTCATTCTAGAAGCAAGCGCTGCAAAAACCGTTAAAGCTACCAACACGCTCCGGCAGAGCCGGAACGCATCGTTGCCGGAAATGGTTCCGGCGCGGCCGAAATTCATGCTTCAGGCTGCCACGCGGGTCGTTTCGTTGAAGAAAAGCGCCTGGCTGATCAGGGCCTTGACCATGTCGGGGTTGAAAGGCTTGGTCACGAGGAAGGTAGGCTCCGGCCGCTCCCCGGTCAGCAATCTCTCAGGGAAGGCGGTGATGAAGATCACCGGAACGCTCGATGTCTTCAGGATATCGTTGACGGCGTCGATACCCGAACTGCCGTCGGCAAGCTGGATATCGGCCAGCACCATGTTCGGCTTCGTCCTGTTGTAGAGCGCGACCGCTTCCGTGTGAGTGCGGGCGATGCCGGTGACGCGGTGGCCGAGGCTTTCGACCATCTGCTCGATATCCATGGCGATCAGCGGCTCGTCCTCGATGATCATGATATCGGTCGCGACCTGGCGCGAGATTTCATGCGAGGCCTTGTCGAGCAGTTGCATGGTTTCCTCGTCGCTGATTTCTAAAATGTCCGCGATCTCGGAGACGCGGAAATTCTCGACTGAAGCGAGCAGGAAAGCCTGCCGGGCGAGCGGCGAAACCTTGGAAAGGTTCAGCGTCGCGCGCTGTTCCCAGGCATAGGGAGAGGAGGGTTCGGGAATCTCGACTGCAGTGGAACCAAACAGTTGCGTAAACAGTTTGTAGAGTGCGACGCGGTCATTCACGGTATCCGGGAAAATGGAGAGATCGGCGATGATCGCTTCCAGGACGGCGGCGACATAGGCGTCGCCAGAAGTTTGGGTACCGGTAAGCGCGCGGGAATAGCGACGCAGATAAGGAAGGTGCGGCGCAATTCGAGTGGAAAGTGTCATTAAAAACTCCCGTCTACAGGCCAGTAAATGGTCTCAATGACCTGACAACGCGATCTTCATAAAAAAGTTCCGGAAAATGAGGAACTATTTTTGCAGCATCGCATTATCCTAGCCGACAAATGAAGGGCGTTACATTTTGACCCATGTGAAGGGGATGGATCTGTTGCATCAACGGTTTGAAAGAACCGACTTGATCGGTCGGGTGTCCGTTCCATTTGATTTTCACAGCAGACTTTGCCTTTCATCCCGAGAAACAGGCAAGAAGTGATCAGTTGATGACGACACAAAAGACAGAGGCACTGGACGAGCGCCAGCAGGAAGTGCGGGCGAGCGACATACTGGATCCGAACAATCAGATCGGCGTCAGGTTGCGGTCACTCTATGCTGCCGCCCAGGAGGAAGCTATTCCCGATCGCTTCCTCGACCTGCTCGAAAAGCTCGACCGGGCCGAAATGATGGCTTCCGCAAAGATGGCCGAATAGGAATACCCGCATGGAAAAAGCGCAACCGAGCTTCAAGCGCGAACTCCTGGCGGCCCTGCCGAGCCTTCGCGCTTTTGCCATATCCCTGATCGGCCGGCACGACCGCGCCGACGACCTGGTTCAGGATACCATCATGAAGGCCTGGGCCAAGCAGGACCATTTCGAGATGGGAACGAACATGAAGGCCTGGCTCTTCACGATCCTGCGCAACGAGCTTTACAGCCAGATGCGCAAGAGCGGCCGCGAGGTGCAGGACAGCGACGGTTTGTTTACCGAATCCATGGCGACCCACCCGTCCCAATATGGCGCGCTCGACCTGCAGGACTTTAAGAAGGCGCTGGATCAGTTGCCGCCGGATCAGCGCGAAGCGATCATTCTCGTCGGCGCTTCGGGCTTCTCTTATGAGGAAGCGGCGGAAATCTGCGGCTGCGCCGTCGGTACCATCAAGAGCCGCGTGAACCGCGCGCGTCAGCGTCTGCAGGAGCTGCTGCAGATTTCCGGCGAGGCGGATTTCGGTCCGGATGCCACGTCGGCGCCGTTGACGTCGAAGGCCTTCGCCTTCTGATCAAAGTGTTTCCTGGGAGGAAGGATGGCCGGCAGCCCTATCGGGCGCCGGCTTTTTATATGCAGCGGGGCAAGTGGCTGCCTTCCTCAAAGGGGAGACGTGGCGGGTTTAGTCGTCCCGCCTCGAACCCACCAGATTGGCGGCGACAAGAGCGGCCACGATGCCGGCGGTCAGCAGCGGCTGGGCGCGGACAAGGCCGAGGCCGACGGTTGCCAGAGATTCCAACGCGGCGCGGCGTTCGCGGGCGCGGCGGGCTTCCCGGGCATTGATGATCGCCATGATAACGAAGACGACGATCGCGATCAGCAGCGCGCAGGCCGCCAGAAAGAGGGCTGCGCCGATGGCGCCGTAGATGCCGGCCAGCCAGATCGCTCCGGCGGTGACGGCAAGCGCATAGGCGGTCAGCAGAAAAAGCAACGCAACGGCGACGAAGATGCCGTTGCGCTTGGTGCGTTCCACCGTGCGGTGGACGCTCGTGCCCACGAGCAGGCTCAGGATTGGGAAGAGCATCGAGCCTCCTAAAGCAATTCCAGCAAAAGTGCGCAGCGGTTTTGCGTCCGGAATTGCGTTAAAACAAACAGATAGAGTATTTCCGTTTTCTAAAAGAGCGGGAATACTCTAGCGGCGAGCGAGCATGGCGACGAGCAGGCCGAAGGCGGCAGCGGCGCCCACCGTTGCCAGCGGGTGACGGCGGACCGTATTGCGCACTTCGCCGGCGCTACGCAGGTAGCGCTGCTGCAACTCGTTCAGCAGGTCCTCGCTGCGGCCGAGAATGTCCTCGAAGCTCGCGGATGCCTGTGAGCGCAGCGTTTCACCTCGATGGCGGGACGTCTTGCCGAGAACATGGGTCAGTTCGGCGAGTTCGTCGCGCAGGGCTTCGATCTGGTCCTCGATGCTGGTTTCGAGATTGTGGAGAGCGCCGTTGCGGCGACTGCGGCTGGACTGGAAGAAGGAATAGGCCATGACTGTCTCCATAGCTGGGCGCAAAAAATGCCGCCCGGTTTCTCACGGGGTCAGCACCATCGATGGCACGGAAGAGAGCGCCCGGCTTTGACCCAAATCATTGCGGACAACGCATTTGGATTGGAAAGGTTCCTCAGCCGGCGGGAAGCGCGCTGTGCGCAAGCACGAAGGGCGTGCCATCGACAGGCACCTTGTTGACGCGCAGCGGGCAGCCGAAGACGGACTGCATGGTTTCGTCCGTCAGCACCTCACGCACATTGCCGGACGCTGCCAGCCGGCCGGATTTCATCAGCACGATCCTCTCGGCGAAGAGGGCCGTCAGGTTGAGATCGTGCATGACGGCGATGACCCCGCCGCCGCGTTCGCAGAAATTACGCGCGAGCGTCATGATCGTCAGCTGGTGGCTGATGTCGAGGCTGGAGACCGGTTCGTCGAGCAGCAGCCAGCAGGGCTTGCCGTCCACGACCGGCTCGGCGATCTGGCAGAGCACGCGGGCAAGCTGCACGCGCTGCTGCTCGCCGCCCGAGAGTTCCTGATAGAAGCGCGCCTCGAAGCCGCCGAGATCGACTGATGCAAGCGCCTTTGCGGCTGTCTCATCGGCCTGATCGGCGTGCAGGTTGAGGCCGGAGGTCAGGCCCATGCGGACGATCTCGCGCACCGTGAAGGGAAAGGAGATGGCGCTCGCTTGCGGCAGGACCCCTCTGACGGAAGCGAGCTGCCAGGGTTTGAGCGCGCGTACCTCTTCGCCGTTCAGTCGTACGGAACCGTCATAGGCGAGTTCGCCGGAAACGGCTTTCATCGTCGTCGTCTTGCCGGAGCCGTTAGGGCCTGCAATGGCAGTCAGTTCGCCGGCCTTCGCAGTGAAGGCGACGTCGTGCACGATGGTCTTGCCGGAAAGGCGCACGCTGACGCCGGAAACTTCGATCATCGCAACACACTCAAAGGGCCAGGCGCGAGCGTTGCCGCAGCAGGATCCAGAGGAAGAAGGGGCCGCCGACCGCAGCGGTGATGATGCCGATCGGCAGTTCGGCGGGGGCGACGATGGTGCGGGCAAGTACGTCGGCGAAGATCAGCAGCGAGCCGCCGAGCAAGGCCGAGGCCGGCAGCAGGAAGCGATGATCCGGGCCGATCACCATGCGCAATATATGCGGCACGACGATGCCGACGAAGCCGATGCCGCCGCTGACGGCGACGGAAGCGCCGGTGGCGGCCGCAACCGCTACAATGGCGATATTCTTCAGCCGCTGGACGGGTACGCCCATGTGAAAGGCCGCGGCTTCGCCAAGGGTGATCGCGTTCAATCCGCGGGCCATGAAGGGCAGCGTGGCAAAGGACAGAAGGATGATGGGGCCGGCTGCTGATATCTTGATCCAGGTGGCGCCCGCAAGCGAGCCCATGCCCCAGAAGGTGAGGTCGCGCAGCTGCTGGTCGTTGGCCATATAGATCAGCACGCCGGTCAATGCGCCGGCCAGGGCGCCGAGTGCGATGCCGGCGAGCAGCATGGTGGCGACGGAGGTCCGGCCATTGCTGGTGGCGACCCGGTAGAGCAACAGGGTGGTGGCGAGGCCGCCGCCGAAGGCTGCAAGCGGCAGGGCATAGATGCCGAGTGCAAGGTAGGGAGGCGCTGCGATCGTGCCGCCGAGCACGATCATGACGACTGCGCCAAGACCCGCGCCCGAGGAGACGCCAACGAGGCCGGGATCGGCCAGCGGGTTGCGGAACAGGCCCTGCATGACTGCGCCGGAGACGGCGAGCGATCCGCCGATCAGGAAGCCGAGGATGGCGCGGGGGAGGCGGATATCGAAGATGATGATCCGGTCGCGGGCGCTGAGTGCCGTTTCGGAGCCCGTCATGTTTCTCATGACATCGAGAACGGAAGCGTCCGACGCCCCCGTCGTGATGGAAAAGAGCAGGGCGAAGACGGAAGCCACGACGAGGAAGGCGATGCCCGCGAGGGCGAGGTTGGTTCTATCGCCCGCCTGCCTGCTTCTGCGGAACGCCACAGAGAAGGATCGCCTGTTTTCCATCATGGCTTCCGGAACGGCCATCGTCAGCCCCCGTAGATCGCCGCGTTGAGTTCACGAACGGCGCTTGCCGTGCGCGGGCCGAAGCCCAGCAGATGCATGCCGTCCATGCGGATGATCGCCTTTTTTTCGCCGGCCGGCGTCAGCGCGATCGATGGTTGGGCAAGCAGATCCTCGTTCCTGGTGCTGGCACCATCGCCGCGGTTCATCATCAGGATTACGTCGGGCTTGGCGCTGATGATCGCCTCATCGGTGAGCGGCTTGTAGCCGGGGAATTCGCCGACAGCATTGATGGCGCCGGCAAGCTTGATGATGCCATCAGCAGCAGTGCCGGTGCCCGAAGCCATGATGCGGCCGTTCTGGGCACTGAGGACGAAAAGAACGCGCTTGCGCTCCGCCTCGGGGCGCTTTCCGGCGTCTGCGACGGCGGCGTCGAGATCGGCGCCGACCTTTTCTTCAAGCGCCCTTGCCTTATCCTGAACGTTCAGCAGCGTGCCGACGCGATCGATCTTGGCGATGATGCCGTCGCGCGTATAAGCGTTCGGCACGGTCTCGAAGGGCACGCTGGCATTCTTCAGGACGTTCAGCGCTTCCTGCGGGCCTGAGCCCTCGACGGCGATGATCGCCGTCGGGTTCATGGCGAGAATGCCTTCCGGCGAAAGCGCGCGCATGTAGCCGACGTCGGGCAGCTTCAAGGCGGCCTCCGGATACGTGCTCGTCGTATCGCGGGCGATCAGCCTGCTTTCCTCGCCGAGCGCGTAGATGACCTCGGTGACGTCGCCGCCGACCGAAACCAGCCGCGAGGTGTCGAGCTTCTTCTCCTCAGCCTGGGCGGCGCGCACGAAAGCAAAGCTTTTGCCAGCCGGTGCTGCCGGGATCAGCGGCAGGGCCATGACGGCCGCCGTCAGGGCCAGTTCCCAGAGGCGGATCCGGCGCAGGTTGTTACGCATCTTCATCGCTCTGATCCTTATGCGGCGACGCTTGTTGCCCGCGGCAGGTTTTCCATAATCTCACGCCATTCGGCATTCTCGTCGGAGCCTTCCTTCCGCTTGCCGAAGAACTGGATGATCATGTTGCCATCAGCATCATAGGCTTCGAGCGAGGTGACGTGGCCGTCCTTGGTCGGCTTGCGCACGGCCCAGGTCTCGGCAATGTGGTCCTGGCGCAGATGCAGGTGGAAGGTCTCATCCATGATATTGATCCATGGACCCATCGGCTGGACGTTGAAGATCGGCCCGGCATGGATCTGCACGATGCCGTTATTGGCGACGAAGCACATGATCGGCAGGCCTGATTTGACAGAGGCATGCATCATGTCAGCCGTCGCCGTGTTGTCGAGCTTCCAGGCATAGTCGTCTCCGACGGTGCGCACAGCGGCCTGGCGGCCGATCTTCAGGCGCCTCAGCATGCCGAAGAATTCATGCGTGTCGGTCATCTTGCTCCAGTTGTCGCGCAGCTCTTCGCGGCTGACATTGCCGTCCTCGTCAGAAGCGGAGGACGCTTCTGCCTCGACGATTTCCTGCGACTGGTCCTCGAGCTTCAGGTCGGCGACGATGCGGTGATAGGCTTCGACGTTTGACGCCGGGCGCAGGTGGATCTTATGGACGGCGTTGCCGGTCTTGTCGAAATACTGGAGGCTGAGGCGTTCGGTGTCGCCGTCCTTCTTGGTGACGGCAAAGGCGTGGACCCAACGGCTCGGGAAGACGCGCAGATCGATGTTTTCGCCGAGCACGATCGCATTGTGCTCGCCGACCTTGATGTTTTCGTAGACACCGATCTTCTCGTGTACGGCGCTCTCGTTGCGCGACAGGGCCATGACTTCACCGAGGTCTGCGACGCGCTCCAGGAGTTTTGCGGCGCTGGCATCGATTCTGACAGCGCTGATGCCGACTTCGGCGGCGACGAGGGCCGCCTCGGAGATCTTCAGCTGCGCGGCAATATCGCGCTCGCGCATCTTCGGATTTTCGGCGCGGAATGCGCGGATTTCGGATGGTGCCGGTCTGGTCTGCTCGGTCATGTTCTACCCTGCTTATCAAGCTACTTGTTGAGAATGAGTTTGCCCTGACGGGTGATCTTCAGGCGATAGATCACGCCATCGTGCCGAATCATGATCTCGTTGGTGCCGGCAAAAAGATCGCCGCTTTCGAGAACGCGGATCTCGGCCACCGCAGGATCGTTCCGCAGTGGTGCGAGCTTAAAGGTATCTGGCTTTTCAACCATCATTTCGGTTGGCTTATTCCGTGATTGCGGGGGTCAAGATCCCGGTTCCGGTGACAATTATCTTGACTCTCATACTCATAGTTTTTTAAAGACGCAATAATTGAAGACAAAAGCAGTCAAGTTTTTGATGCTGCTGTTTGAAGCCGCCTGACGGTGGTCAATTTGATTTATGGAGAGACGATAATGATGGGTCGGTTTGCTGCGATTGCGGCCGGTGTGCTGTTTTCGGTTTCGGGCGTGGCACAGGCCTATGCGCAGGACGCGGCAGCTGCCACCAAGCTCCCCGGCGCCAAGCTCGATGTCGAGCTCAATGCGCTGGCGCCCTCGCAGAAGGGCTGCATGATGACCTTCGTTGCCGAGAACAATCTCCAGGCGCCGATCAACAAGGTTTCCTTCGAACTCGCCTTCTTCAACGACAAGAATGCCGTCGACCGTATCACCGTGCTCGATTTCCGCGATCTGCCGCAGGGCAAGAAGCGCGTGCGCCAGTTCGATATGCCTGGTGTCAAGTGCGAGACGGTTACGCGCATCCTCATCAACGATACGCCGGTCTGCGATGGGCCGGCCACCGGCGAATGCATGAAGGGTCTGGTGACCCGCTCGCAGATATCAGTTCCTTTCGAAGGCTAAGACCCAGGCCGGGATGAAGCCCGGCGCGCATGTTTCAGGCTGTCCGAGGCGCAAAATGGCTATTTCAGCGAAGTCCAGATCGAGACACGTGCTCATCGAGGAGGAAGGCGCTGGCGAGAGCCTGAACGACAACAATCCCGGCATGCATCCCGGCCACGAGCTGTCCGATCTGCGCAATGCGCAGCGCCAGCCGGCGGGCGAGCAGGTTATTCATTACGCGCGCTTCGCGCAGATCTCGTCTTTTCCCGATCATCCGGAAGCAGCGCCTGCCGCTCCGGTCACGCCGTTACCGATGGATGCGGCAGTAGAGAAGCAGGAGGATGAGAAGGCGCCGGTGCGGCGGCGTGTGGCGCTGACGTGCATCGGATCATTCTTTTTCCACGCCGGTTTGGTGGTTGCTCTTACTATATTCGCTCCGCAACCTTCGTTTGAGGCGATTGAAGATGCCGGCGAAGCCGTTAGCGTCGTTGTATACGGCGATTCCGATCTGACGCAGCAATTGGCGGGTGACCCCGATTTGGAAGTTAAGCCTGAGGAAATTGCCGCAGAAGAGGTTGAGCCGGATACGGTTCAAACAGCTACGCAGACTACCGAACTTCAGCCTACGGAAACAGAGCCAGAGCAGACGCAGCCAGTGGACGCCGAACCTGTAGAGGCCGTGCAGCCTTCGCAAGAAGTCACACATATCTCGCCTGAGATGGCTGTAGCCGCAGAACCAGAAATTCTTGTTTCCGCAAATCCTTCGGAGACATTCGTGGCTCAACCTATGGCTACCACGGTGCCCGAACAGCCTCTCCCGGATGAGATGCCGACGGCGGTAATGCCAGAGCATGCCGAAACGGCCGCAGTCCAGCCGACCGAAGTTCAAACGGTAGAAGTTCAGCCAGAGGAAGTGAAGCCGGTAGAAACTGCTGAAATTTCCCCAGAGCCGGAACAGAAGCCTTTACCGACGCCGAAGCCGAAGCTCGAGAAGCCAAAGGTCGCGGAGAAGAAACAGCCTAAAAAAAGAGTTCAGCCCACTGGTGGAAAAGAAGGCTCGGATCGCCAAGAGTCGACTAAGGGAGTCAGCTCGGGGCAGGACGCCCCAGAAACCGATGGCACGTCAGTCGCCGCTGGCAGAGGCGACGGCATGGGAAGTGCTGCCGTAGCCAACTACCCCGGTAAGGTACAAAAGCGTATTCGCCGCTCGGTTCGGGTACCTAACGAATATAAGGAGATGAAGGGAGTAACTGTGAGCGTCCGGTTGACTATCAATGGTACCGGTAGAGTGGATGCGCTTTCCATCGCCCGGAGCTCGGGTATTGCAGAGTTGGATAGGGTTGTTCTCGATGGCGTACGCCGAGCCGCACCTTTTCCTCCCCTACCGTCGGAGTGGGGTAAGGCGACCTGGTCATTTACCCAGAGCGTCGAGGTTTCGAGATAATATGATAAAAATAATCAACTTTATACTTTACTACAAAAATCAAGTTTAATAAGGTCCGTTCGCACACGCAGGAATCGTGTGACGATCAACGAGCGAACGGGTGGTAAATGGCTCGAAAGGCGAAGAAGGGGGCGAACCGGGAGATCCGCGTTCAGGCCGATCAGGAGACGAAAGAACCTTCCTCCGGACGCTCCAAGCTGGATGGCCGCAGTTTCCTCTATGTCGGCGGCCGTGATTGCCAGGTGGCGCATCTGCGCCAGATCGCCAGCAATTTCGGCGCAGAGCTCATCCATCACGATGGCGGGCTTCGCGAAGCCGTTTCCCGCATCGATACGGTGCTTCCTTCGGTCGACTGCGTGTTCTGCCCCATCGACTGTATCAGCCATGATGCCTGCCTGCGCGTGAAGACCGGCTGCAAGAAGTTCGGCAAGGCTTTCATCCCGCTGCGCAACGGCAGCAAGTCCAGCCTGGAACGTGCGCTGAACACGATGAACGAACGAGACAATTCCCGATGAATGATGGGCGCCCTGACGGGTTCACGATGATCGGCCTGCATAAGCTCGCCGCTCACGGCGGCGACGGCCTCGTGCCGGAGCTGTATGAAGTTTTTCTGGAAAATGCCGCGCGCCAGCGCAGCTATCCCAATGTAGTGCTGTTTCCCGCCTGGGAGGCGCGCATGCCCGGTGAAGCGGCTGCAAGGCCCATTGGCGCGAATGCTGCCAATGGCAATAATATCGTCGCCTTTCCGCTTTATGCGGAGCGAGCGAACAAGAAAAAGGCGTGAGGAGCTTTCCATGTATATCGCGATGAACCGCTTCAAGGTCGCAACCGGCGCCGAGGGCGATTTCGAGACTGTCTGGCGCAATCGCGATTCCAGCCTTTCCGAGGTTCCAGGCTTCGTCGAATTCCGCCTGCTGCGCGGCAAGGCCAATGCGGAGGAGGGCTACACGCTGTTTTCCTCGCATACGCTCTGGCGCAGCGAAGAGGATTTTCTGAACTGGACGAAGTCGGAGAATTTCCGGGCTGCGCATCGCAATGCGGGGGAGCGCAGGGAGATGTACAAGGGGCCTCCGGTGTTCGAGGGGTTTAATGTGGTGGAGGGTATTTAAGGGCCGGTACCCGGTACTTGTGGGGTGCCGTCGCGGCTTGTTCCTCCTTCTCCCCAGCGGGGAGAAGGGATTACGCCCGCACCCGCCAAAACGCACTCGCGGAAACTGCCAGCCAGCCCAGCATCATCGCCCAGCCGCCCGTCGGCGCGGCATAGGGGAAGAGGCTCCTGCCGGTAAAGCGCAGGGTGACAAGATCGCCGGCAAAGAGCAAAGTCCCCACGATCATCAGCAAACCGGCCAGCCAGGCGGTTTTGATTTTGCCGGCACCAAGCGCCAGTGCCAGAAGGGCAGGGGCGTGGGCGAGGCACATGGCGGATGCCGAGGCGGCCAGATGCGCATCACCGCCGCCGTGAGCGGCGAGGGCTGCGAGCGCCACGCCTGCGAAGCCGAACAGGCCGGCGAAGAGGAAGAGCACCGGCTCCAGACGCGCGTTCAGGCTCATGACTATTCCTTGTTCTGCATATGATGGGCGAGGCGCTCGACCGGCGTCCAGATGAGGTCGCGCAGCGCCTGGCTGGCGATGGTTTCATCCAGTGCTTGGCGGAAGCAGAGCAGCCATTCGTCGCGTTCGACAGGGCCGATCTGGGCAACGAAATGACGGCTGCGCAGGCGGGGATGGCCGCGCTTGTCGGTATAGAGCGGCGGGCCGCCCAGATAACCGGTCATGTATTCGTAGAATTTCTCTTCGCTGCCTTCGAGGCTTGGCGGGTGCACGGCGCGCACGTTTTTCGCCTCCGGCAGCGCGTCCATCAGCTCGTAGAAACGATGCGTCAGTGCCCGGACGGTCGGATCGCCGCCGATTGCCTCGTACAATGTAATGACTTCTTCAGGCACGAAACCATCCCTAAAATACCCACCCCGGAGCGGCGGCGTCCCCTCCGTCGCTCCGGGTTTTTGTTCAAGCATCGGAATATCCGAAAACCGCTTCGCAGTTTTCGGTCCTGCCCTCTAGATGCACCCGATCAAAAAGGATCGCAACTGTCATCAAAACGCCGCGTCATTTCGCGCATAATCCCTTGCAGGGCAGGGTCTCCGGCAGATTCTTCTTGACAAAACCGTCCGGACGGTATCTTTATAATCCATGTCAAACGCTCATCATCGCAAGAAACAACCCGTGCTCGTGCGTCAGCAGTTGCTGGAGGTCGCCGCGCGTCTTGCCGGTGAGAGCGGCATGAGCGCTGTCACGCTCGATGCGGTCTCGGCTGCGTCGGGTGTCAGCAAGGGCGGGCTGCTGCATCACTTCCCCACGAAGAATGCCCTACTGGACGCCCTGTTCGAAAGCCTGCTGGAGAAGTTCGACGCCGATATAGACGAGTTGATGCGCGGCGATCCGCTGCCGCAGGGACGTTTCTCCCGCGCCTATCTGCAGGCGGTGTCCGGGCTGAAGGATCGCCCCGACGATTCCAGAAGCTGGACGCAGGTAACGATCGCGCTGCTTGCCGAACCCCGGCTGCGCCTGCGGTGGCGCCAATGGGTGGCGGCAAGAGCCGAGGAATATATCGGCACCGACTCCGCGCTCGACACCCTGATCGTGCGTTTTGCCGCCGACGGTCTGTGGTTCGCAGATACGTTGGAAAGCCATGATATCGGTGACGCTCTGAGGCGAGAGCTGATTGCCCGCCTCATCGAGCTGACCCACAAGTAGAACACGAAGGAAATACCGCCATGAACCCGGCTGCCGTCTATGGGCTGCTCGTTGCAGCCATCGTGCTGGAAGTGATCGGCACGACAGCGCTTCAGCTTTCCCAGCAGTTTACCCGCCTCGGGCCGACGGCGCTCGTCGTTGCCTGTTATGGGGCTGCCTTCTACTGTCTGTCGCTGACGCTAAAACACATCCCTGTTGGCATCGCCTACGCGATCTGGAGCGCTTTGGGAATCGTGCTGATTTCCTCTGTCGGTCTCGTGTTTTTCAAGCAGCGGCTGGATACGCCCGCCATCATCGGCCTCGGCCTGATCATCTCGGGCGTGGCCGTCGTCAACCTGTTCTCCAAGACCGTTTCCCATTGATGTGAAAAGGGGTTTTTCCGGGTCGCTAAGCCCGGAAAAATCCCCTTTGTCAAAATACCGACAAAGGTCTATGTCTTCCTCTGATGCGGAGGAGGGACTGCTTTGGCTGCCCATCTTTCCAAAGCGCTTTGAATACCTGCCTTCCTGCTTGCCAAAAATCCAAAGGTTCCAGAGGAGTACCACCATGGCCATCCGCACCGTCGTATGGGGAGAGAACATCCATGAGACTACCAATGAAATCGTCCGGAGCATCTACCCCGAAGGCATGCACACGACCATTGCCAAGGCGCTGAACACCGATCCGGCGATTTCGGCGACGACGGCGACGCTGCAGGAGCCCGAACATGGCCTCACGGAAGCCCGGCTTGCCGAGACCGACGTTCTGACCTGGTGGGGTCACAAGGATCACGGCGCGGTCTCCGACGTCGTCGTCGAGCGCGTCGCCAAGCGTGTCTGGGAAGGCATGGGCCTGCTGGTGCTGCATTCCGGCCATTTCTCGAAGATCTTCAAGCGGCTGATGGGCACGCCCTGCGCGCTCAAGTGGCGCGAGGCGGGTGAGCGCGAGCGGCTGTGGACGATCAACCAGCGCCATCCGATCGCAGCCGGCATCGGGGAGCATTTCGAGCTTGAGAACGAGGAGATGTATGGCGAACAGTTCTCGGTGCCGGAGCCACTGGAAACGGTGTTCATCTCCTGGTTCCAGGGCGGCGAAGTCTTCCGCTCGGGCCTGACCTGGCGCCGCGGTGCCGGCAATATCTTCTATTTCCGCCCCGGCCACGAGACCTATCCGACCTATCACGATGCGAATGTGCAGAAGGTGCTGATCAACGGCGTGAAGTGGGCCTATAACCCCGAGGGTGCATTGAAGAGCATCAGCGATGCTCCAAATGTGCCGGTAGAAAAAGCACTGGAGCCGATCGTCGAACGCGGCCCGAGACTGCATCAGGCCGGCGAAGCCGGTTACCGCTGAGGAGCATCCATGCGACTACTCGTTCTTGGTACGGGCGTGATGGCAAAGAACCAGCTCGCCCACTTCATGAATATCGACGGCGTGAAAGTGGTCGGCGCCGTCGACACGGATTCTGACCGGCTTGCCGCATTCGCCGATAAGTTCAATATCGAAAAGCGGTTTCTGACGCTGGAGGAGGCGATCGCCTGGGGCGAGTTCGATGCGGCGACGAATATCACGCCCGACCGGATTCACCACCCGACCACCATGGCGCTGATTGCCGCCGGCAAGCATGTGCTTTGCGAGAAGCCGCTGGCGGAGAACTATCCAAAGGCGCTTGAGATGACGGAAGCGGCCGAGGCCGCCGGCGTCATCAATATGGTCAACCTCACCTATCGCAACGTCGCGCCGCTGCAGCGCGCCCGTGAGATGGTGCTATCAGGCGAACTCGGCACCATCCGCCATGTCGAAGCTTCCTATCTGCAGAGCTGGCTGGTGTCGCGCGCCTGGGGCGACTGGCGCACGGAATCGACCTGGCTGTGGAGGCTTTCCACCGGTCACGGTTCGAACGGCGTGCTCGGCGATGTCGGCATCCACATTCTCGATTTCGCCGCCTATGGTGCTGCGACCGATATCGACCACGTCTTTGCGCGGCTCAAGACCTTCAACAAGGCGCCGGGCGGCCAGATCGGCGAATATATGCTCGATGCGAATGACAGCTTCACCATGTCGGTCGATTTCGCCAATGGCGCGCTCGGCGTCATCCATGCCAGCCGCTGGGCGACCGGGCATCTGAACGAGCTGAAGCTGCGCATCTATGGCGAGAAGGGCAGCCTCGAGGTCATACACCGTCCAAGCGGTTCCGAATTGCATGGCTGCCTTGGCGACGATGTCGAGACGGCGACCTGGAAGCCGGTCGAGGTGCCGCCGGTTCCAACCAACTATCAGCGCTTTGCCGAGGCCGTGGCTACGGGCGTGCAGCTCGACCCGAACTTCCGTCATGCGGCAAACCTGCAGAAAGTGCTCGACCTTGCCATGGTCACCGAACGCGAACGCCGCGAGCTGAAGGTCTGATATTCTCCCCGTATCAGTCATCGAGATCGTTACCGCCGCCCTTCGTGCGCGGCGGTAACATGCGGCAATTGACCGCTAAAACCTGTACTTAAGTGTACTTGAGCCACGCCCGGCACCATCCATATTTGTTCAATGGTCAGCGCGCAAACGTCGTGTCGGCTCTTGCGCAGCAGGCCATGCAATTTCCTTGAGCCCCCAATGGAAAATCCATGACTGACGGTATCGCCAATACAACTCTTCCCGAAAAATCCGCATCCACTCCCCAAACGCAGGGCTTTGCCACTGCCGGGATCGCCCCTATGGATCGCCCCAGCGCCATCACGCGCTTTTTCATGGGCATCGTCGCCTGGGCCGAAGGCCTGAACTTCAAATATGCGAAGCTCGGCAATCCGCCGGTTTATGACAACGCAGTCTTCCCGTGGGCGAAGGAGGTCGAAAAGGCCTGGCCGCAGATCCGCGCGGAACTCGACCGTGTGCTGGTGCGCCAGAGCGAGCTGCCGAGCTTCCAGGAAATCTCCACCGACGTGCAGACCATCTCCAAGGATAACAGATGGAAGACCTTCTTTCTCGTCGGGTTCGGCGTGAAGTCGGAGCAGAATATTAGGGCTTGTCCGGAAACCTGGAAGGCGGTGCAGAAGATCCCCGGCCTGAAGACGGCGATGTTTTCCATCTTCGAGCCCGGCAAACACCTGCCGGCCCATCGCGGACCCTATAATGGTGTGCTGCGCCTGCATCTCGGCATGATCGTGCCTGAACCTGCCGATAAGCTCGCCATCCGCGTCAAAGACCAGATCTGCCATTGGCAGGAAGGCAAGGCGCTGATCTTCGACGACGCCTATGAGCATGAAGCCTGGAATCACACGGACAAGACGCGCGTCGTTCTCTTCATCGATTTCGTCAAGCCGTTGAAATTTCCGGCACGGCTGATCAACTGGACCTTGCTCAATCTTGCGATTTTCACGCCGTTCATCCGCGAAGGGCTCGATAATCACAAGGAATGGGAAAAGAAGTTCTATGCGCAGGCGGAAGCGCTCAGGAATCGCGGATAAGAGGGGCCTGCGGGCCTCACTGCTTGCTCTACGTCATCCTCGGCCCCTGTGCCGAGGATCTGCTGATGTTGACGATAAATGCGACGGCTTAGATCCTCGGGACAAGCCCGAGGATGACGAGGGCGGGGTCGGCAACCGCGTCAACAAGCAGAAAGCCCCGCAAAAAACGGGGCCAACTGCTATTATTCGATCACCTGAACCACACGATGGGTCTGCGGCTCGACGATCACATGGCGATTGTTGATGACCGTATAGGCATAGCGCGGATTATCCGGCACCGGGATCACCTGGACGTCTGCGGGCAGCGGCTTGCCGACCACGATCGGCTGCTGCACCACCACTGCTGACGGCGGGGCCGGCTGCTGCTGGACGTAGGTCACGACCTCGCGCGGCGGCGGATCTACCACAGCACCGGCTACACCGCCTGCCACGCCGCCGATTGCAGCGCCCACGGGGCCGCCGACAATGGCGCCGGTGATTGCGCCGCCGGCAGCACCCGTCACGGCTCCATCGGCCATCGCATTCGTGGCGAGGGACGAGAGCGCAAGCGCGCTCGATACAAGAATGATCTTGTACATTTTGCTTCTCCTTAGCTCTATGTCTTTGTTTCACGCAATTCCGGGCGCAAAACCGCTGCGCACTTTTGCTGGAATTGCTTGATGTTTTCACGCAACTCCGCACGCAAGAAAGCTTCGCGTTTCTGCTGGAATTGCTTTGGTTTGCATTGAGGTAACGAGCCCATCCTGCCGATGTTCCGGCCGGAGAAGCGTTTCGGAGTCACGGTTTGGAAGCGCAGTTCACATAGTGTGAGGTGGGCTATTCCAACCTGCGGCGGAACAGCCAGGCGGCGGCACCAAGCGTCGCGCAGGCAATCAGCGCCAGAGGAATGGTCTGGTTCAACACCTCGGCGGCGGGGATATCCTTCAGGAAAACGCCTTTGACGATGATGAGGAAATAGCGCAGCGGGTTGATGATCGTCACCGGCTGTAGCCAGTCCGGCATGTTCTCGATCGGCGTTGCGAAACCCGAAAGCAGCATGGCCGGCACCATGAACAGGAAGGCGCCGAGGATCGCCTGTTGCTGTGTCATCGACAGCGCCGAGATGAAGAGGCCGAGGCCGGCGACGGAACCCAGATAGAAGATCGAGCTGCCGTAGAGCAGCAGGACCGATCCGCGCAGCGGCACGCCGAAGATGAAGACCGCCGCCAGGATATAGAGCGTCATGTGGAAGAGGCCGATCATCATCGGCGGAATGAGCTTGCCGATGAGGATTTCATGGACGCGCAACGGTGAGACCATCAGCTGGTCGAAGGTGCCGAGTTCCCTCTCGCGGGCGATGGAGAGGGCCGTGACGATGAGGCCGATCAGGAGCGCGATACTGGCGATCAGGTTCGGCACCATGAACCATTGATAGGTGAGGTTGGCGTTGAACCAGTTGCGCGGCACGGTCGCCACCGTCGTCGCCATGGCGCGCTGGCCTGCCGGCGTTTCGGCTGAAAGCGTCATGCCGATCTGGGTGAGATAGCCGGAGACGATCTGGGAAGCGTTGGAGCGGCGGCCGTCGAGGATGATCTGCAGATCGGCTGATATACCGGCCTCGATATTGCGGGAGAAATCGGGGCCGATTTCGATGGCCGCGATCACGGCCTGACCGTCGATCGCTTCGCGGATATCGGTCTGGCTATCGGCGGCCTCGATGCGCCGGAAGGTTGGGGAACCCTGGATGCGCTGGATCAGTTCCTGCCCCCAATGGCCGCTGTCGCGGTTCAGCACCATCACATCGACATTGCGCACTTCGAGCGTTGCCGCATAGGAGAAGATCAGGAGCTGCATGAGGGGCGGCACGATCAGCACGAAGCGACCTTTGGGGTCGCGCATCACGGCGAGCAGTTCCTTTGTTATGAGGGCTTTCAGCCGCGTCCACCACATCTCAGCCGATCCTCTTTCTGGTGCTGCGGGCAGCCAGCACAAACATGATGCCGCCGATCGTGAGCATGACGGCAATGGAGCGCGCGAACATCGGCCAGATATCGCCTGCCAGGAACACCGTCTGCAGGCTGGGGATGAGGTAGCGGGCCGGCACGATGATGGTGATCCACTGGATGATCCGAGGCATCGAATTGATCTCGAAGAGAAAGCCCGAGAGCAGGAAGGCCGGCAGGAAGCCGCTGGTCAAGGCGATCTGCGAGGCGAGGAACTGGTTCTTCGTCGCCGTCGATATCAGCAGGCCCTGGCCAAGCGCCGGGATCAGGAAGGCGGCCGACAGCGCGTAGAGGGCTGCGACCGAGCCGCGGAAGGGCACGCCAAAGAGGAAGACCGCCAGCAGCACGCAGAGCGTCATCGAGGCGAGACCAAGCAGGAAATAGGGGAGGATCTTGCCGGCCAGCAGTTCGGCCGCCGTCACCGGCGTCGCCATCATTGCCTCCATCGTGCCGCGCTCCCATTCGCGTGCGACGACGAGCGAGGTGAGCAAGGTTCCGACCAGGGTCATGACGATGGCGATGGAGCCGGGGACGAGGAAGTTGCGGCTCGTCAGCTCCGGATTGAACCAGAAGCGCTGCTCGATGGAGATTGGGGGACCCGCCGCAACCGTTTCGGACCGCCGCTGCCGCTCCCAGTTGGCGACCGCGCCTTGCGCATAGTTCTGCACGAAATTGGCGGTGTTCGGGTCCGAACCATCGACGAGAACCTGGATCTGCGGGCGGTTGCCGGCGGCATAATCAGTCGCGAAATCGGCTGATATGACGACGATGCCGCGCACCTTGCCGAGCACCAGATCATTCTCGAACATGCGCCGGTCGCGGCCAACAGTGACGGAGAAATAGCGCGAGGCCTGGAAGCTTGCTGCAAGATCCTGCGTCAGCGGCGTTGCCTGCTCCAGCACGAGGGCGATGCGGGTGCGGGTCGTATCCAGCGATACGCCATAGCCGAAGAGGAAGAGCAGGATCAGCGGCAGCACGAAGGCGATGAGAATGGTGCTGGGATCGCGGATCGCCTGATAGCTTTCCTTGCGCACGAGGGCGGCGAAGCGACGGGCTCTGGAGGAGGTGCTCATGCGACTTCCCCCGTTTCGGAGTCCTGAACCAGTGCGATGAAAGCATCCTCCATCGTCGGATCCGGTTGTTCCTTCGTCGCCACGCGCGCCTTGAGTTCGTCGGGCGAGCCGAGGGCGATCGAACGGCCGCGATAGATCAGCGAGATTCGGTCGCAATATTCGGCCTCGTCCATGAAATGCGTCGTCACCAGCACCGTGACGCCCTTTTCGACGAGCCCATTGATATGCGTCCAAAATTCGCGCCGCGTGATCGGGTCGACGCCCGATGTCGGCTCGTCGAGGAAGAGGGCGCGCGGCTCGTGCATGACGGCGCAGGCGAGCGCCAGGCGCTGTTTCAGGCCGAGCGGGAGGTCCTTCGCCGAATAGCCCGCGTGGCGGCCGAAATCGAAGATCCCGGTCATCAGCTCTATGCGTTCGCGGCGCCGACTGCCGGAGAGGCCGTAGACGCCGGCGAAGAATTCGAGGTTCTGCATGACGGTGAGATCGCCGTAGAGCGAGAATTTCTGCGCCATGTAGCCGAGCTGGTTGCGGGCAACGGCGGCATCCTTGCGCAGATCGAAACCGGCGACACGGCCTTCGCCCTCCGTCGGCTTCAACAGGCCGCAGAGCATCTTGAAGGTGGTGGACTTGCCCGCACCATTCGGCCCGAGCAGGCCGAAGATCTCGCCGCGGCTGATATCGAAGGTGATCTTGTCGGCGGCGGTGAAATCCCCGAAACGCTTGGTCAGGCCACGGGCCTCGATGACGGGACGGTCGCCCGTTTCGCTCGGCGACCCCTGAGCCTCCGCAAGTTTCGAGCGCCCGCCGGGGCCGCCGCCCAGCATATCGATGAAGGCGTCTTCGAAACGGGGAGGAGTGGGCGTCAGTTTTGCCTGACTGCCGTTGCCGCCGATATCAGGGATCTCATCCTTTGATGTCACGAGGCGGATGGCATCGCCCTGGATGACGCCGTCGATGACGCCTTTCGTCTGCAGCAGCTCGGCCAGCACCTGCCGCCTGCGGCCGGCAACACCAGACACCTTGAAGACGCGGTCTTCCACGCGGCCGGTCAGGTCATGCGGCTTGCCGGAAAAGAGCAGCTTGCCCTGATTGAGCAGCAGGACATGATCGCAGGCCTCGGCCTCATCCAGATAGGCGGTCGACCAGAGAACGCCGATGCCTTCCTGCGTCAGGTTCTCAACCATCTTCCAGAGATCGCGGCGCGAGATCGGATCGACGCCGACACCCGGCTCGTCGAGCAGCAGCAGGCGTGGCTTCTTCAAAAGCGCGCAGGCAAGGCCGAGCTTCTGTTTCATGCCGCCTGAAAGCTTGCCAGCAAGGCGTGTGGTGAAGCGCTTCAGGTCGGTGAAGGTCAGAAGCTCGTCGAAGGCGCTCGCGCGCTCGCGCTTCGGCAAGCCACGCAGATCGGCATAGAGATCCAGATTTTCCTGAACCGACAGATCCTCATAGAGGCCGAAGCGCTGCGGCATGTAGCCGATCGAGGCCTGGATGGCGGCCGGGTTCTTGACGGTATCGAAGCCCAGCACCTCGACCGTGCCGCTGTCCGGCAGCATGAGGCCGGTCATCAGCCGGATCAGCGTCGTCTTGCCGGCGCCATCGGGGCCGACGAGACCGGTGATCGAGCCGCCCCTGACCTCGCCGGAGACGGTATCCAGTGCAGGCGGGCCATCGCCGAAATGCTTGGCGACATCGGTCAGCCGGACCAGTACCTCATGCGTTTGCGGGGAAGGGCTCATCGCGCGGCCAGTGCGGGAAAGCGCACGGTGACCGGCATGCCCTGGCGCAGATCGGGGCCGGGCTTGTCGATGACGATGCGCAGGCGATAGACGAGGTCGGTGCGAAGCTCGGGCGTCTCGACCGATTTCGGCGTGAATTCGGCCACCGGCGAAATGAAGCCGATCGTGCCGTCATAGGGCTTGTCGGGTTGCGTATCCGAGGTCACTTGAACCTTCATGCCGGGATGCAGGCGGCCGAGATCGCCTTCGGAGACATAGCTGCGCACCCAGACCGGCTCTGTCAGCGAGAGCACGAAGACGGTATCGGCCGGCGAGACGATGGCGCCGGGTTCCCGCACGCGGGACAGGATGACACCGTCATTCGGGGCGAGCAGTTCGGTATCGGCAAGCGAGATGCGGGCGGCGGCCAGCGAGGATTCCGCGGCCTTCAATTGCGCCTCGGCATTGGCAATATCTTCCACGCGGCTGCCCTCCTGCAGGAGTTTCAGCGCTTCATTGGCGGAATCCGAACGTGCGACGGCCATCGAGCGGTTGGCGGTCGCCTCATCGAGATTCGCCTCTGATATCGTGCCCTGGGGACGGAGTTGGCGGGCGCGGTCATAGGCAATGTTGGCATTGCGCAGCGCGGCAAGGCTTTCATCATAGGCGGCCTGGGCTTGGGCGATCTCCGTCGGGCGCGGACCGGCTTTCAGCTTGTCGAGCGTTGCCTGCAGGGCCGCGACATTGGCTTGCGCCGAGGCAGCGGCCGCCTGAAAAGGCGCGGCATCGAGTTTGCCGAGCACCTCGCCGCTTTTGATCATGTCGCCTTCATCGACGGCAAGCGAGGCAATCCGGCCATTGACGCGGAAGCCGAGAGAGACCTGGCGGATGTCGACATTGCCGTAGAGCGCGAATTCCTTGCTCTTTTGCGGCAACCAGCCGAGCTTCTGGGGCAAGCCGTACCACCAGGCAGCGGCACCGGCGGCAACCAGAATAATGATGGCAAGGGAGAGTATCCGTCTCATCGGGTATTTCCTTTCGCCTGATGCAGCTGGCCGACAAGTTCTGCAACGAGATTCCGCAGGGTCTGGAGTTGTTCAGGGCCGACCGACTGCCACTCCATCTGGGCGAGAACGGCGGCGTGGGCGAGACGGAAAACCATGATGTTGCCGACGAAGGCGAGGGTGCGCAGCCGCACATGTTCGGAGGCCGGGTCTTCGCGCAGGATGGTGCCGATCATCTGCCGCGCCATCTCGATCATCGGGCGCATCAGGCCCTGATAGACACGGGCGAAGGCCTCGGTCGGTTCCATCTGTTCGCGGATGATGAAGCGTGCCCAGGGCTCGGATTCCTTGCTGACCAAAAGGCCGACCATGGTCGTGGCCATATCCGTCAGAAAGAGCCGTGCCTGCTCTTCGCTAAGCCCCTGTCCAGCGGCAGCCAGTTCCATGAGATGAGTACCAATGCGCTGCCGCAGGCCGCCGATATGGCGCTCGATGCGTGTCACCAGATATTCAGCGGTTGCGACATAGAGCCCTTCCTTGCCGCCGAAATAATAGGGAATGGCCTGCAGGTTGACGCCTGCAGCCTCGCTCAGCTGGCGCGTCGAGGTGCCGTCGAAGCCGTAGCGGCCGAAGACATCGAGGGCTGCGGACAGCAGCTTTTCGCGGGTGATTTCGGCGCGGTTTGGTTGCGGTTGTTCATCAGTCATCGCTCATGTATAGCGCATGTCGCGATTTCAGTCAATCGAATGAATGTTTGTCTTGTCAGGCCGGTCCTGATGTGCATGAGGGTTGGGGGCGCGAGCCGCCATTATATTTGGCTTTACTGCCGCGCATTGCCGTTTTCGTACTTCCGAAAAAGCTAATATTCTGGCTGAATGGGCTGATGGGAAACCAGCGCGTCAGCATCGGACGACATGCCTGGAGAGCGCTCGTCACCGGCGCTGCTCTTGCTCTTTCCGTGACCATATCCAGCGCCGACGATGGCCGGGCGCAAAAGGGCGGCCGTCTGCGCAACGAGGTCGTGAAGCCGGCGCCTCACAACGGGCAGTTGACCGCGCCGCACCTGACGATGGACTGGTGGCTTCGGACCGAACGCGGTGCATCGCAAGGCGACAATAAGGAGAGTTTGAAGCAGGTTTTCACGCGCCAGGAAGAGCGGCAGTGATGCAGGCTGGCGCTGCCGATCTTGTCGTGACGCCCGTGGCGCGCCTCTGCCGGTGCGATTGGCTTACTTGATGCCCGTCCCCGATCCATGCGGGCTCGGATCTTTGCTTCGGCGCTGGACCAGGCCGATCAGCCGGCGTGCAGCCGCTGATGGCAGAATCCTGGCGATAAAAGCAGTCAGCTTGGCGGAGAAGCCGGGAACGACGAGGCTGCGCCCGGACTTGAAGCCGCGCCAGGCCTGTTCGGCGACATAATCGGCCTTCAGCTTCGGCAATACTTTGAAGAGAGCGGCGCGATCCGCGCCGGATTTTTCAAGAAAGTCGGTCGATACCGGCCCGGGTGCCACGCATGTCACGGTGACGCCGAAGCGGCGAACTTCCTCATGAAGGGAAGCCGAAAAGGAGCGCACGAAACTCTTGCTGGCATAGTAGAAGGCCATATAAGGCCCCGGCGTAAAACCCGCGACGGAGCCGAGATTGAGCACGCCGCCACGCCGGCGGGCGACCATTCCCGGCAGGAAGCGAAGGGTCATGTCGGCGAGCGTCCGGATATTGAGATCGATGATTCCGAGCTGATCGTCTGCCGGCAGCGAAGTTGCCGCGCCGCGCAATCCGTATCCGGCGCTGTTGACGAGGACATCGCAAATCAAACCGTTGGCTTCCAGAAAGGCTTCCAAGCGTGCCGAGGCGTCCGATGCCGTGAGGTCGAGTTCGACCGTGAAGGCTTCTCCGCCGGCCTGTTTCACATCGGCGGCGGCCGCCGCCAGCCCCTCGGAAGAGCGGGCGACGAGCACGACGATATTGCGTTCACGCGCGGCAACCCTGGCAATTGCCCGCCCGATGCCGCGGGAGGCGCCGAGGACGACCACAACAGGGCGAAGCCCTGTTTCCTTGTTTTCATGCAATTCCGGACTCAAAACCGCTGCATGCCCCTCGTCGAATTGCTCCGCCATTATAGAGAGCCTCCCGCGATCGACGTGCGGGCGGAAATTCCGTCCTGGCCGAGCCCTCGTATCTCGTCGGCGACCGCGCCGTTCAAGATCCTCTCGAACCGCTCCAATGCCCGGGCGATGCTGGCTCCATCCATAACCCTGTGGTCATAGTGGATGCGGACGGTAACCGATCCGTTCTCATCAATCGGCCCGTAATTCATGAGCGTGGTCACGGGACTGAGCGGGTTAAGGGATTCCGCGCCGAGGCCCGAATAGACCGACAGCTGGAAGGTGCCGAAATAGCGCGCCCGTTTTCGCCCTATATTGAGCCCGAGCCACATGAGCGACCACCTGAGCAGGGCCGGTGCGCGCGCAAGCTTCAGCGAGCGGCGAAATTCCTTGATCTCCAGGACGGGGCGTGACCTCGCCTCGCGGATCTGCATTTCCAGCTCGGGGATGGAGCGGTCTTCGGGGGCCTTGATCGTGCTCAGGAGAACGATCCGCTCGCCTTCATAGTCACGCTCGTGGGCAATGGAGGCCACGCTTGCCGGATATTCGTAGAGCTGATGGCGTGGAAATTTGATGTAAGCGCGCCGGAGATCCGGGATCTCCTTCGAGAGGAGGGCGTATCCTTTCAGGAAAAGCGCGGTCCAGGAGGGGCGGGGATTGGACGTTCGCCTGGCATCGAGAAGGGGGCGGATGTTCATCTGCCGCTGAACGGTCACGCGCGGTATGCCGATCGAAAATCTCATGAGATCTCCAACCAGCCGCCTTGCTGCGGAAAGCCTGATTGTTCGTCCCTTCATCTTACTCCCCCCTCATCTTTCTCCCCCCAGAGATTCAAAGTGTCAGAGCGTCGCGCCCTAATAGAGATAAGGGATGATGCGCTTGGTCTTGTCCATATAGGCGCGGTATTGGGGGCCGAAGACATCCAGCATCATACGCTCTTCCTTATCGACGCGCAGAAAGAACAGCACGGCGAAACCGACGATGCCCGCCAGGCCTGCCACCCAATTCGGCAGCAGAAAAGCCTGGGCAAGCCCCATCAGGAGGAACGAGGTGTACATGGGGTGGCGGACATGCGCGTAAGGCCCGGCGCAGATCAATTCGTGCTTCTGGCGGATTTCGAGCGTGATGGACCAGTTTCGTCCGAGTTGCTTGTGCGTTCTTCGAAAGACCCACATTGCGAGGCAGAAAATTGCCGCCCCGATCACGACCGCCCACAGAGGCAAAGAATGGTCGGCTGCCTTGGGAATACCTGTCGCGACGTAAAATGCCGGCACGATCGCCAGCCCGGCAAGTGCTGCGGCCAGTGCCACTCTTTCCGAGACGCTGCGCCGGCTGCTGGCGACGGGCACGCGCCTGCCGCGACGCTCGAACGGGTATCGAATGATGTACCAGGCAATAATTCCGAGGACCCAGACGATCTCGCCAATGATATTGACTGACACGTTCAAGTCGGCACCAGAACCTTTCCACGATCCGGCTTCCGCGATCGTCAACGGTTGAGACTACAGCATCGGCCCGAAAATCGGAATCGATTTTCGGAAAGCCCGTGCGTAGATTCAAAGAGGTAGAGCGTCCTTTGTGCGTCCGAATGGACGCACGGCGCTCTATGCCCGCTTCAGGTATTCATCTCCCGCAGATTTGTAACGAATTGCTGCGGTCTCATCCAGATGCCGGGTGTCTTATAGCCCATGTGTTTTGCTATATCCGCGACGAAGGCGTTGCAATTGTAGACCGTCGCCTCCCAGAGACGGCTTCGCGCCTGCAGCTTGCGTATATAGGCAACCGTATCGTTATATTCGGCATCGGTCAGCATCACGCGCCAGCTCGCCGAGCGGTATTGCTCCTCCAGGTCGCCGTCCGTTGCGCCGGTCGAGGCGGGAACCGGAACGAAATGGCCGAGGACGTAAGCCCCCGGATCGGGTGAAGCCGGGGCAAGACCTGCCACCTCCGGATTGATCATGTTGCCGTTTTTGTCCGCGCGCCCGAAGACGACGTAGGTATGGCCGTAGGTGAGCGCATAACGCGAGCGGAACTCGATGAAATTCCGACCTGATCTGCTCTGATTCGTCGCTGATTTCGTCAGGTCGCGGCTATCCGATGTATAGTGCGGCAGGGGGCTTTTATCTTCCGTCTGGCACGACGATGCCACAATTGCCAAAGCAACGACCAGCCACAGGCGGCCTCTTCCAAGCGCCATTACCACGCTCCATATGCAAGCTCTGCCCGAGGCGGATTCGACGCCGGCAGATATGCCATTCTTTCGCCCTGAATTGCAGGCGGGGCCAATCCTGGGCGGTTTCGGATGTCAAGAAAAGGGAAGGGCTGAAAGAGCCCTTCCTTAGAGTTATGCGAACTTACTTGTAGACGGCTGTTGCCGCAGGCGGCGGAGCTTTCCCCTTGCCTTTGCCAATCGACCCGCAGGCACTCAGATTGGCCACCGCAAGTACTGCGAGGATGACGAATAAAATTCTGCTCATCAACAAGTCCTCTCCTCATCTTGGCATGGCCCAGGACAGGCTATGCCTCAAAGTTTGACGATAATCAGCACCTTGGACAGTGCGGGAGTGATGCAACGTGCAACGAATCTACATTAGCAGATACTTACTGGTGTGGCCAATCCGGCAATTTCGAATGGTAAATGCCATCAAATGACCACCACCCGCGTTCCGACACGCGTGCGCGCGTAGAGATCGACGATGTTTGCATTGGTCAGGCGGATGCAGCCGTTCGAAACGGCATTGCCTATCGACCAGGGAGCATTGGTTCCGTGCAGCCTGAACAGCGTATCCTGTCCGCCCTGGTAGAGATAAAGGGCGGCCGCACCCAGCGGATTGTCCGGTCCGCCCGGCACGCCTTCGGCATATTGGGCGAGATGCGGCTTGCGCGCGATCATGTCGTCGGTGGGCTTCCAGGATGGCCACTCGGCCTTCCGGCCGATCGTCGCCTCTCCCTTGAAGCTCAATCCTTCTTCCCCGACCGCGACACCATAGCGCGTGGCAAGGCCATCGGCCTCGACGAAATAAAGATAGCGCGCCCCGGTATCGACGACGATGGTTCCGGGCGGCTCACTTCCCGAATAGGCGACCTCTTGGCGCCGATAGCGGGGATTAACGTCCGGGTCGCTGCCGAATACGCGATAGCCGAGCGGCGGGCCATCCGTCGTGGTGCTGCATCCCGAAAGCATCAGAGCCAGGCTGCCCAAAACGAAGCCCCGGCGTTTAACGGCTCGTCCGTTCATTTCCATCTGCCCAAGTCGTTCTCCCAAGTCGTTTCGCTCCCTCAGTCCTGACGATGCCCGATCGGCAGCGTGCCGATGAACCGGGTTATTCGAATTTTGCGGATTATGTGCTTGTTGGGCGGACAAGGTGCGCAACTTGAAATAGCGTGTCCCTCACTCGCGAAACCCCTTGCATGAATCATGCGTTTGGTCTGAACATTAGCATATTTAAATGGATGGAAACGATGAAACTTTGCCTGGAGGGAAAAGTCGCTGTCGTGACGGGGGCAGGTTCCGGAATTGGGGCCGCTGTTTCCCGGCAGCTCGCTGTCGAGGGGGCCGAGGTCGTTGTTGCCGATATCAATGCCGATGCCGCGCATGAGAGTGCCGACGCAATTCGGGCGGAGGGGGGACGTGCGCGCCCGTTTGTCGTCGATGTGAGCGAGCCGGCAGCCGTGCAGAGCCTTGTCGACTTCACCGTCGAGACATGCGGCAGCCTCGATCTCGCCGTCAACAATGCCGGGATCGATGGGGTGCGGGCGCCGGTTGCGGATTGTCGGCTCGAAGACTGGCACAGAGTGATGAACGTCAACCTGAACAGCGTCTTCTATTGTGTGAAATACGAGATCGGCGCGATGCTGAAGCGGGGCCGGGGCGCAATCGTCAACATGTCCTCGACGCTCGGCACCGTCGGTCTGCCGACCGCGGGAGCCTATACCGCCGCCAAGCACGGGGTTGTCGGACTGACGAAAGTGGCGGCGATGGAATATGCGCGATATGGCATCCGGGTAAACGCCGTCGGCCCCGGCTGGATCGATACGCCCCTCCTGTCGGAGCATCTCGAAATGGCGAGCACGCGCCGCATGGCGGCGCTCCAGCCGATGGGCCGGCGCGGGACACCGGACGAAGTGGCAAATCTCGTCTGCTTCCTGCTGTCGGAACAGGCGAGTTTCGTTACCGGTGCCCACTACCTCGTGGATGGGGCCTATACCGCGCATTAGAGCGCCGTGCGTCCGTTCGGACGCACAAAGGACGCTCTAACTCTTTGATTCTACGCATCAGGCTTTCCGAAAATCGATTCCGATTTTCGGGCCGATGCTGTAGAGCGCTTCCGGCTTAAGCGGAATCGGCGGAAGCGCTCATGCAGTCACATTGATCGCGCGCTCAGTGCAGGATCGACGCCTTTGCCTTGCGGTCGACCAATGCTTCCACGATGCCGATAAGGCGCGCCGCGCGTCTAAGGACTTCGACACCCGCATCGTGGACCGCGATGTCGTAGCTCATTCGGTCCATGCATCTGGCGATCTCCATCAGCTTCTCACCGAGATCGGCGTGATGCAGCCGGTCAGCGGCGCGCGCAAGCCGGCGCAGACATTCCTGATATCTCGATGCGAGAACAAGCCTTTCGGTGATCGGGTTGCCTTCCACAGCGGGCGGAGACTGGGATGTCTTCTGTCGCATTCCGCTCTCCTTATCCGAAGGTGCCGGTTGGCTTGCGGGCTGGCCCCTGCCTTCTCATGGTGAAATCCTGCCGGCCCCTATCCAGGGATTTCAGGGCAGCGAGAATGTCCCGGTAGCGGATCGAGCAGGGAACACCGGGAGGGTGGCGCAGCTCGGGACAGGATTCGACCGCGTGAAGGTCGGACGCCCACGATGCGAGGATCGCGCGCTTCTCTTCGGTCGTCATCCTGTCCGAAGCGAGGACTTCGTCCGGATGCGAAAAATGCTGATGGGGATGCAGGATATGTGACGCCGAGATGGCATCGAGGGTCTTGGCCGAGTTGACCGATGTCTTGCCTTCGATAGTCATGTTCGATCTCCTAAAAACTTTCGACAGGTGAAGAAAATCTCCAGGCGGATAAGAGATTGTTTCGGTGTTTTCGGGGTTCAAGTGGACCGCTGCCGAACGTTCAAAAAAATTTTCGAAGCCCCTTGAAAGGCAAAAAAAGCCAAACCAAATCGATATTCGCCGGCAGCCCAAAGGGGGCCGGAAGCCGGGGACGCAGTTTCCGACGCGTCTCCTTTCCAACTCGCTTTACGGAGGATTTGGTCATGAGAAACGAATTCGACTTCGCACCCTTCTACCGCTCGAGCATCGGCTTCGACCGCGTATTCAACCTTCTGAACAATCCACAGCGTCTGCAGGCCATCGACGCATGGCCGCCCTACGATATCGTCAAGTCCGGCGACGCCGATTACCGCATTCAGATGGCGGTTGCAGGTTTCGCCGACGGCGACCTCGACATCACCCAGGAACGCAACGTGCTTGTGGTAAAAGGCCAGAAGGCCGAGGACAAGCAGGGCGACTATCTGCATCGCGGCATTGCCGGGCGCTCCTTCGAGCGGCGTTTCGAGCTTGCCGACCACGTTCGGGTCGAGAACGCTTCGCTGACGAACGGCCTTTTGACGATCGAGCTGAAGCGCGAAATCCCTGAAGCGATGAAACCGCGCAAGATCGCGATCGGCGCCGCGGAGGGTTCTGAGGCGCCGATGCAGATGATCGAAGGCGAGAAGAACGTCGCTTAACCGGAGGGGAGGGAGGAGCCGGCGCCATCTGACGGCGCCGGCTTTTGAACGACATGAAAACGATCGATGTTCGAAAACCGCAGCCGTTCGACGCGCACGATCTTTCGGTATGTCAGCCTGTTTTCGATATCATTGTGAAAGAGGCGGGCGTCGATAAGGCCTCGGAAGAGGCCGCGCGGATTGCCGCAATCTTGGTGGAGCTTTATCGGCAAGGCGTGCGCGATCCCGAGCATCTGCGGATCATGGTGGAAGCCGCGCGAGGTCTCTTCGATCGCCAGCGGGGCGCCAACGCAATCGCGTGACCTGGCTGGCGTGTAGAGCAATATCGAAGGCCGCCTTGCCCAGGTTCTGAACGAGATCGGTATGGATGTCGGCCACCGCCGCCAATTCCGATCCGTTCAACCCTCGCCGTCACCCAGCATGTGATCCGCCAGCCTGTAGCAGTGGCTCGCCTGATAGGCGTTCCGGCCGCGGTTCATATGTGTCAGGTTGAATGCCCGGATCGCCTGCAGCGCGCGGGGCGTCGCCATAAATTTGCCGATCGAGGCGAAGCCGCGGACCTTGACGCCGAAAATGTCCTCGCCCCTCGGGAAGACATAGCTGACGTCATCAGGCGTCATGACACAGCGCTCGAGGAAATCCTCGTCCACCTGGCCCTGATCGAGCGAGTGATCGGTGGTGAAATCGGAAAGATGCACCAGGAACAAGGCGCGGATGTCCTCACCATCAGCATAGAGCGAGAAGAGCTCCATCCAGCTTGCATTGACGCGAATGAGCGCCTTGCCGGGTGTCGACGGCAGGCAGGAAACCGACCAGTAGTGCCGCTCCGTCCGGCGCGGGATCGGGATGCAGTCGCTTCCGTAGCGCCTGAGAATATCCAGAACTTCTTGTGCCTGCGGCCGGCGCAGCAGCTTTTCGAACCTGGCGACGTATTTGAGACGCAGTTCCAGGGATTCCGAGCGCTCCTCGGCGTCGCGCAGGAACGTCTCGCCCCGCATCCAGTTGCGCTGCTGCTCAAGATCGAGAAACCGGCGCAGGCCGGCAATGGTCTGGCGGCGCGGCGCGCCTATGTCATCTACCATGAAAACAATCCCAGGCTCCGCTTCCGAACAGCGCCTCGCCTTGTCGCGGTGACTGCTCTCAATGGAAATCAGCAGCTACTAATAATAGCCGCCGATATTGCCGCGAACGGGACCAATCCCCAGCGGAGTTGCGTAGGTCGTGTTGTCGCCGCCGGTGCCGGTGGTTGCGCACCCTGAAAGGCTCAGAAGCGCGATCGTTACCGCGGCCAAAAGGTATTTTACAGGCATGACATTGTCCCCCTTATCCGTCACAGCGCAGGCCTTCAGGGCCAGAACACGAATATTCACCAAACCATCGGCATCGGCAACTGCGGCGAGTACCTATTCGATGAAATTGTCTCAACGATATCGGGGCTTGGAATAAGTCGGTTCACTCTCGGCCCGATAGGCCTCTGCGGTTCGCATCCGACCGCTCCGATCCGCTTGGACTTGCGAACTCGGCAGCGTGCCCTAATTTTCAGCAGCATACCCTGGGTTGAAGACGTGCGGAACTTTGCGACCGATGCGCATGCCATTGTTCTAACTGAACTTTTCAAATCACAGAGGGGCTTCCATCATGTCGGACAAATCGAAGAACGGCATCGATCGCCGTGATTTCATGATTGCATCACTGGCAACGGTCGGCGCGTCGGCTGCTCTCGCCGTCAGCGCGGATGGCGCTGATGCCGAGGACACTGCTTCCGCTCCAGCATCGGGAACGGTCTATACCGGCGATACAATCGAGGGGAAAAAGGTCGTGAGCGCGCTCGACGTCGACGACCTCGAGCCCGGGCAGAAGCACTTCCTGTATTTTCAGGGTGCGCAGATGCCGACGGGGCAATCCTGGTACGTGTCGGTGACGGTCGCCAAGGGGGCGAGACCCGGCAAGCGCGGCATCCTGACCAGCGGTGTACATGGCGACGAAATGAGCAACATCCATACGGTCCAGACCGTGATGAACCAGCTCGATCCGGCGCAGATGTCGGGCACGGTCATGGCGGTCACCGACGTGGCGCGCCCGGCCATCGAAAGCATGCAGCGCAGGTGGCCCAATCAGGGCAGGGGCGTCGATCTGATCGATATGAACCGGGAATGGCCGGGAAACGAGAACGGTCTTACCGCGCCCAGCCGGCATGCCGGGCTGCTGTTCAACCGGCTGCTGCGGCCGAACGCCGATTTCGCGATCGACTTCCACACCGGAACAACCGGGTTCGAAGTCACCGCATTCAACATCGGCGGCATGGATGTGCCCGAGGTCAAGGCCATGGTGGAACTCTATCCCGTCGGCCAGATCTTCGACAACCATGTCTATCCCGGTGTCCTGCACAATGCATTCATGGACGTGGGCATCCCCTCCTTCACGCCGGAGATCGGTGCTGCCCGCGTTCTGGACCTCGAGATGATCTCGCTCTTCGTGGAAGGCACGATGAACGTGCTGAAGCATCACGGTATCGTTGCCGGGCCGATGGGCCGGACGGGCAAGGACGTGACTGTCTTTACCGGCAACAGCGCCTTCCCGATCCTGGCGACACAGGGCGGGATCGTCGAGCATCTGGTCAAGCTCAACGACAAGGTCGCACCCGGACAGAAGGTGGCCATTCAGCGCAACAGTTTCGGCGAAGTGGTTGCGGAATATACAAGCGGCGTGGCCGGAGAGATAACGGGCCAGCGCAGCGACGCCATGTCCGAGCCCGGCAACCCCCTGGTCTTCATCCTCTTCCACAAGGCGGCGCTGGAGGGCGCTGAGGCCTATCCCGAATAATCTGCCGTTTCCGCATATCGGTTCCTGGCTGAAAAGACCTCGCCAATCCTGCCGGCCGCGCAGGACGCGCTGACCGCCGATGAGGCGCGAAGGGGCTGACCGGCCGGCTGTTGCGCCATCCATCCGGCTCTGGGCGTCGAGCCTTGTCTCGCAGCGCGATTCTATCTGCCAACCGTTTTGCGAATAGGTCTGGCTATGTCCTCAGCCTCTCCGGAAACGAGACATCAGCAATGTTCGGTCGCATCATCCGCCAGCACCCGTGGCCCCCTCATCCGCCTGCCGGCACCTTCTCCCCGCTGGGGAGAAGGCATTTGCCGCAACGTCTCCGTTCCCTTCTCCCCAGCGGGGAGAAGGTGGCCCGAAGGGTCGGATGAGGGGGCCACGGGTGCCGACAGATATCGTTACCCCCCATCCCACGCGGAAAATCTCATGCCACAAATGACTGCACACGAGCCGCCGCGCGACTGGCTCGCCATGCTCAAGACCAATGACAAGGGCAATCCCCTTCCGGGCCTCACGCTCAACTGGACCGTGATGCTGGAACACCACCCCGACGCGCGGGGAATGCTCGCCCTCGATGAATTCAGCGGCCGGACGATGCTGCTGCGCCGGCCGCCGTGGGATGTGCGGCAGGGCGACTGGAGGCCTCGTGTCGTCGGAAACAACGACCTTGCCGAAATGGTGGAATGGCTGGAAGGGTTCGGCCTGACGCCGAAGGTTTTCAACATCAATCCCGTTATCGACAAGGTCGCCGGCCGGCATTCCTATCACCCCGTGAAAGACTGGCTGTCGTCGCTGCCGGCATGGGACGGAACGCGGCGTGTCGACACGTTCCTGACCCGTTATCTCGGTGCCGAGGACACGCGGCTGAACCGCGCCTTCGCGCGCAAGTGGCTCTCCGCGCTTGCCAGACGCGTCTTTCAGCCGGGGTGCCAGTTTGACCACGTGCTGACCCTGCAAGGCAGGCAGGGCCTCGGAAAATCGTCGTTCGGCTGGGCGCTCGTTCCGATCGCGCAATGGGTGACCGACGGCGTGACGGTGGGCGAGGGCGCGCGCGAAGTGATCGAGAACACGCGTGGGCGCTGGATTGTCGAGCTTGCGGAGCTTGCTGGCCGGTCGACTCGGGAGATCGAGACGATCAGGAAGTTCATCACGGTTCGCGTCGATACCGCGCGCGGGGCGTATCAGCAGAGGCCCGACGACGTGCCGCGCCAGTTCGTGTTCTACGCCACGACGAATGCCGACGAGTTCCTGACGGATACGACGGGCAATCGCCGCTGGTGGCCGGTCAGGCCCACGGCGATCGATATGGCGGCTATCCGGGCCGATCGCGCGCAGATCTGGGCCGAAGTCATGACGATCTACGAGCATGAGCCGCTGTGGCTGGACGACCCGGCATTGGAGGCCGACCTCGAAGCCCTGCACCAGGGCGTGATGGATTTCGGCCCCACCTACGAGATCATCCGCGACCTGATCCCTGATGGCGACATGATGGTGCCCTGCGCGGACATGCGCAGGCTCTTGACCGGCGGAAGCGAGGATGCCAGCCGCCTGCCCACCGGCTGGCGCGCCAACCTGCAGAGGGCGCTTGTGGGGCTCGGGTTCGAACCGGGCTCGAAGCCTGTCAATCGCCGTGGGCGCACTGTGCGCGTCTATCGTCGCGGCGATGCGGACGCCCAGCCCTGGGCGAGATGGATCGGTGGCCGCATCGAGTTCGAGCACGGTCCGCGAAGACGGGAGGCGAACTTTTAAAATATGTTCTGCGAGTGCACGACGCCGCCCTTCGGGGCGGCTTTCTTTTTTGGGCGAGCTCGCGGGACGGCCGACAGCGGTTACGAATGCACACGCAGATATTGTAACCTCAATTCTCTAGCCTTCTCAATAGGTTATGGGCGCTATTACGCAATTACCAAGATAATGGTGAAATATGGTGGAGAGGCAGAATGACGTTCCGGTGCGCCGTTTCATATCTTCATGAGAAGTTGGAATGCATCGTAAACTCGCAATTCTGTAATATTTTCCCCTAAGATACTGAATTCATTGCATGAACGCTATTACGAAATCTGCCGGCAAATGCAGTAATTACACAAGTGGAGATCGCCGCATTCCCTCGAAAGCAAAGCCGGCAAGGGGCGGTTAGCAGCTTGGAACTGACCACGGGGCGACGGGTTCTGCGCAGCTCGTCAGGCCGGAGGAGACGGCAGTTCAGTGAAGCACGGTGATGGCGGTAATCCCGGCCTCGGCTGCAGCGCGAATGATCGCCGCTCTCAATTCCCCGGGCTCGGCGGTGCCGTGGACGACATCCAGACAGACCTTGATCGCCGCAAGAGATTCCTCCCGGTCACAGCCTGTAAAATCCTGTTTGCCTTCTCCCGGCCAGCCAGGTTCACGTCATTTGTATTTCGGTTGATATTCGTGACCGATCTTGTCCGCTGGCGTTGGAACCTAAGTCTTCATACCGAGTTAAAAGCCGGACCGTGCGGCCGGGGGACTGATTGAGCCCTAACCCCCACTAAAGTCGGCTGTGCGGTCCGCCTGCATCAATCGCTCCGCGCCAGTCGTCTTCAGTCCGGTTTTGATCGCCCGGCTCCCCGTTCTCCGTTGACACCGCAGAGGACGCCATGAATTCTATGTTTCGGGCTATCGCTGCAGGGTGATCGTGATGAGAAGAGTTCGGACACTTATGATCGCTGGCCTGGTTATCGGATTGGAAATCCTGGCTTCATCGTGCACGACGCACCGAAGCTCGAATAGCGCCGATTTCCAGTATCAGCCTGGGCATTCGAGGAACCCGGCGTGCCGCCAGGGGTTCAGGCCGACCAACGCGCTGTCCTGCAGGTATTGAGCTGGGGCATAGTAAGGTGGCCCGAGCTGCATTGTCACGAGAGTAAGGCCGGCAAGGGGCGGTTGTCGCTTCTGTAACTGACTTTGGGCGCGACGGGTTCTGCATGGCTCGTCAGGCTTGCTGGTCAGGAGACGGGCAGTTCAGTGAAGTACGGCGATGGCGGTAATCCCAGCCTCGTCTGCGGCGCGAATGATCGCCGCTCTCAAACCCCCGGGCTCAGCGGTGCCACCCCATGACGCAATACTCCCGATGGGATGGCGTATTGTTAACGATGCAAGGGGTGTGCCAAGGGCTGAGGTGTATCCGGAATAGGCATAGCAGAGAGGTTCCGCCGGCTTGAGCTGAGTTTACACTCGTAACGGCTTAGATATTCTGATGGGCAATCTATCGACAACAAAAGGTCTACAATATCGATGCAATATGAGCTCATCTCAGATGGCGAGTACGAGGCTCTACCTGTTGACCCCTTGAAAAAATTTGTTGCGCTTGAGCAAATTTGCCGCCGCAACATGACGGCTCTTATAACAAATGAAACGCCTGGGCAGTTCGATGAGCTAGTCCGTATGCAATACATGACGATTGTAGCTGCGGCTGCAGAGGAACTCGGGATCGAAGGTCTGACATATCAGGACAATAGTTCGTCAGTATTCGATAACCTTCAAGAGTTCCTTCGCCAGACAAGCGGGGTCGTTGCGAAGATACGACTAAGGGGAAGCTCCGGTAGAGACGCCCACTCTGTGCGACTCGCGAATAAGACGAAAGGGATTATCGAACACGAACTTGGCAAGCTACGAAACGCGGTTAACAACGGTGATCTAGACGATAGGAAGAGACAGAAGCTACTGGCGAAGATTGAAGAGTTCCGCACCGAGTTGCACAAGGAGCGCTTAGCGTACGGCGCTGCGATGGCCGCACTGGCCATTCTCGGCGCGGGGCTCGTTGGAACAACGTCTTTCTTAGCGGATGCGCCGGATGCCATCACGACCATTACGAAACTGATCGGTCAAGATAAGGAGCATGAAGAAGCCGAGCAGTTGCGTCTTGGAGAGCCTTCGAAACCTAAGGCTATTTCCGCTCCGGCCAAGACAAGCCGCCTGCCCGCCGCTCGCGAATGGAGCGACGATGATATTCCCTTCTAAGCGAGGCCGGAAAAAGCAGAATACACCATGTACCCTATGCCGGTCTGACTTATCTTCCAACGAGTAAACGCAGATCGGCTACGCCACCAATGTCTAGCTCGAAACGGACCTTGCCAAATCCGGGGAACTCAGTGTGGTAATCTGCGAATGCATAGTAGTCGCCCTTCACCTCGCCATTAGCCAGGAACATTCTAGCTTTGATGTAGGTGTCGAGTTTGACGTCTAGGGCTACCGGGATCGCGTCGCCAAACATGGGTGGAAACTTTGTCCCCTGGCGGACATTAAGATCGGCCGTTGATTCAAAGATGCTTGGCTTCTCTAGATCAATGGAAACGAATTCGTCGCTCGTGGCAAAGATCATCTTGTCCAACCCAATCAACTTCATGGCAGCATCGTTGTTCTTAGTGGCGCCTATGAATGTAACCTTGGCTACAATCTTGCCTTCCTGGTCTCTCTCCACAAGGCCGTCTCCGACGCGCAGTTCGAAGTTCCGCTGTAATACATCCATTTGCTGATCAACTTGAGCGAAGAAAGGCTTCAATTGCTCGGTCATGTCGACATCATCGACGAAAATCCGGTATTCCCAATGGCTCATACCGTAAGTACCGTCTCGAATTTGAACGGATGATCCTAATCCATCTGCCAATTTCAAACTCAGATCGTAAGTCTTTCGGCAATGGCGCGCCAAGTTTGAAGGTCCCAATATATTCTCAATTTCGTGGAAGCGTTCGTTCAATTGCTCCACGGCAAGCTCGACGATCGGCGCAGCGTTAGCTCCGCCAAGGGTTTCATAAACGTGAAGCTGCAATCCGTTGCAGAGAACGAAGTATTCAGCTCCGACTTCAGCATGTGCGGCGTAAGAATGAGCTTGCTCCATGTCGTTGCGAGATAGCTCAATGTCCGCTGCTTTTGCTTCGATGATGAAGCTCCCACGCGCACCCAAAACGCCGGCGCGGTAATCGGGAAATCCGAGGGGAATGTCTTTCTTTTTGCTTTTTCTTCCAATGAAGTAGTATGGATAATTCAGTTTCTCTTCAAGTTTGAGATAAACATCTCCTCCTGAGGTATATCCAAGCGCGTGGATTATGGGGTCAATGATATGAAATCGGACTTCCGCCTCGTTGTACCTCGCGGCGGCATATATGACTTCTTGGCTAACTATCTCGTGCATGGTGATTCCTCGCTGCCGCTATCATTAGTTCTAAATGAACTGGCAACAAGCGAATTTGTGATTGCTGGTCAATCTGCTAGGCTGGTTACCCTGCCGAAGGGTGCCGGGAGTAGCCGCCTAGGGTGGGCGCCGAAACCGTCCGTTGGTCAGCCATAATCATTTGTCGTATAATTTCCACCATCTCTTGTTCGCGTCACTTCCCGCAATTCTAATCCAGGGATAGCTACTATTGTGCCCGTTGAAGTGTATCTCGCACATGCCGTCGCGAAGCACATAAGGGAGATTTCCTTTTACGCTTCCATCAGAAATTCGTTGACGAAGTTCGGAGAGGTCGTCTGTGGCGTAATAACCACTATATATATTGTAGGCGTCCTCATCTGCCATTTTCCAACTAAGGCCAAGGTTTCTTAGAAGGAATGTCAGATCCTTATCAGCAATCTGATCTCTTTTTGTAACGTCGATGACTTGAATCTCATCACGCGGAACAGGGGCTGCGTCTAACACTTGTTCCAACTCGTTCGCGCACGGCGGGGCAGTCAAAATAATGTACCCATCGCCTCTAACCCGGCACAGCCTTGGATAATGTTCTGACAGACTAATCTGTGTCCATGTAATTGAGCGAATTTCTCTGTCAGGACTTCCTGTCGCGACATGCAATACCCGTTGCCCCTGATCTCTCAGGTAGGATAACAACGGCACAAAATCACGATCGCTGGATACTAAACCAAGATATTCATGTTCGCGCATGGCCGCGTGTTTAATCATTTCGACTGCTAAGAGAACATCAACTCCACTTTCAGAACGGATTTTCATTGGTTCGCCACATTGCGAGCACGAGACCGAGGTCTGTTTTGCTACACGCTCAGCGAAATTGAAGAAGAGGCCGGGTTTTGAACCGTATTCGTCGATAATACGCTCCACGAACTTTGCTTCTTGTCCGTTCGACTTCGATACAGAGCCAAAAATATAGCAGCCCGCCAATTCACCTGTCGTCTCGTCGAAATAACCTTGCCTAGTTTCAGTGACAAGAGATTCAGCAAGTGCGTCCCACTTGACGTCGATGTCGAACATCTTCGACTGGTTGCGTGCATTGATAACGACATTCCAGAAATCGACGAATAGCTTGATGCGTCTTTGTCCAGATTGAACTACCCGAATTGTTTCTTTAAGCGGCATTTTCAACATCCAAACGCAATTTTGGTGCTGGCATTCGCCAGAACTCGAGAATTCCTGACGCATTTATTACTTGGAAAGAACATATGGCGCACCCGACAGGATTCGAACCTGTGACCTTTGGAATCGGAATCCAACACTCTATCCAGCTGAGCTACGGGTGCATGCCTGACGATGTGACTCGTCGTCCGATGGGTGGTTCTTAGCCTAGCTTTGGCTCTGCTTCAATCGCGAAGTTCAGGGAATTTCTGGCACTTGGCTTTTAAAGTGATTTCGGCCGCACGCTGTTGCCCAAATGAAAACTCCGCCGGCCCCTTCGGGCGGCGGAGTTTCTTTGTCGAGCAATCGATCGATCACATCTGCATCGCACCAGGGCCGGGGATGGCCTTGGGGGGCACCTTGCCGAGGATGATCATGCCGAGGACTTCGTCCTTGGTGACATCTTCGGTGCGGGCGTGGCCGACGACCTGGCCGTTTTTCATCACCGAGACACGGTCGGCGAGGTCGAAGACGTCGTGGATGTCGTGGCTGATGAGGAAGATGCCGATGCCTTCCTTTTTCAGCTGCTTGATGAGTTCGCCGACCTGCGCCGTTTCCTGCGGGCCAAGGGCTGCCGTCGGCTCGTCCATGATCAGGATGCGGGCGTTGAACAGGATGGCGCGGGCGATTGCCACCGACTGGCGCTGGCCGCCGGACAGTGCCTTGACCGGCTCCTTGAAGCGCTTGAAGTTGGGGTTGAGGCGGCCCATCACTTCGCGGGCGGAGGCTTCCATCGCGACATCGTCGAGCGTGCCCCAGCGGGTCTTCAGCTCGCGGCCGAGATAGAGGTTGGCGGCGGCGTCGACATTGTCGGCGACGGCGAGCGTCTGGTAGATCGTCTCGATGCCGAATTTCTTGGCATCGCGCGGATTGCGGATGTCGGCCGGTTCGCCATTGATCAGGATCTCGCCCGCGTCACGCTTGTAGGCGCCGGAGAGGATCTTGATCAGCGTCGACTTGCCGGCGCCGTTATGGCCGAGAAGGGCCACGACTTCACCGGGATAGAGATCGACCGAGGCATTGTCGACCGCGTGGATGCCGCCGAAGGCGATCGAAATGTTCTTCAGTTCGACAAGGGGAGTGCGTTGTTCAGCCATGGTTCGTACTCCTCTTACTTCGCACGGGAGCGATAGACAGTGTCGAGCCAGACGGCAATGACGAGCACCGCACCGACGACGACGTTCTGGATGGGCGTATCGACATTGGCGAGGCCCATGCCCGACTGCAGCGACTGCATGACGAGCGCGCCGAGCATGGCGCCGGCAATCGTGCCGGTGCCGCCTGCCAGAGACGTGCCGCCGATGACGGCTGCGGCAATCGTGTAGAGTTCGTAGGTCGTGCCCTGCGAGTTGGCGGCGGCGTTGAGGCGCGCCGTCGAGATCGCAGCGGCAACGGCTGCGAGGAAGCCCATCAGCGCGAAGATGCGCACCGTCACCCAGCGGGTCTTGATGCCGGCGAGTTCGGCGGCTTCCGGGTTGCCGCCGATTGCGAAGACGTAGCGGCCGAAGCGCAGGCGGGTGGCGATGAAGGTCATGACGATGCCGACGAGGACGGCGATCAGCACGGGTACGGCGATGCCGTAGGGGATCATCAGGCCGGTCTCGGGCACGGTGATGTTGTTGGCCTCCGCATAGCGCTTGGCGATTGCCGGCGGCCAGTAATAGATCGTCGACACCCAGATCGCGCCGAGCACCAGGGCACAGCCGAGAACGCCGAGGACATATTCGGCCCAGAGCGGGCGGCGCGGGAAGTTGAAGCGCCGGCGCTGATGGCGCGAGCCGATGATCGAGACGACGATCAGCACGCAGGCGGCCGCGCCGATGATCCAGCTCCAAGTGGCGCCGATCGCGCCTTCGGCGCCGCCGCCCATGATGCGGAAGGTGGTGTCGAGCGGCGCGACCGTCTGGCCGCTCGTGACATACCAGGCAAGGCCGCGCCAGGCGAGGAAGCCGCCCAGCGTGACGATGAAGGAGGGCACACCCATGAAGGCGATGATGACGCCCTGGAACATGCCGATCGCCGAGCCGACGAGGAGGCCGCAGATCAGCGTGATCACCCAGGTGAAGGAATTGTCGAAGCCCAGATATTGCGGCAGGAACTTCGCCTGGACCACGCCCATGATCATGGCGACGAAGCCAAGGATCGAGCCGATCGACAGGTCGATGTTGCGGGTGACGATGACCAGCACCATGCCGGTCGCCAGCACCGCGATTTCGGTCGTCTGGACCGAGAGGTTCCAGAGGTTTCGCGGCGTGAGGAACAGGCCGCCGGTATAGAAGTGGAAGCCGATCCAGATGACCAGCAGCGCGGCGATCATGCCGAGAAGCCGGGTGTCTATTTCCGTTGCCCGCAGGAAGCGGGTGAAGGGACCTTCAACTGCCGTGCGCGGACCCGACGATGTCGATTGGGTGATGTCTGCCATGGGTTTGCCGTTTCCCCCATTTGTTTGGGCGCGGGCCGTTTCCGGATGGGATGCCGGCCGACGATCGCCCTGTTCTTGATGTGACCACCGGGACGCTTCCGAAAATAGCCGATCACAACGGCACCATTCTGGCAGGGAATCAAAGCATCCGCGATGCGCGCGAGAACGGAGAAGCGCCACTGAGCGGGCTTCATCCGCATCCGGCGCCGCAGCGGAGGGCCGCTGCGGCGCCGGTATTCAAATCAGCGAGCAAGGATCAGTCGCAAGCCTTGACGGAGCCGGCCTTGACGCCCTGGCAGGCTTCAGCCTTGGAGATCCAGCCGGCGTCGATGACGACGTTCAGGTTGTCCTTGGTGATGGCGAGCGGGGTCAGGAAGATGGACTGCATCTTCACCTTCTTCGGGCCGCCGTCGAAGGTCTGCACGCCTGCTACCTTGTCGAGCGCCGTGCCGCCGGCGAGATCGAGAGCGATTTCAGCGGCGCGCTTGCCGAGTTCGCGGCTGTCCTTCCAGACGGAAACCGTCTGCGTGCCCAAAGCGATGCGGTTCAGAGCAGCCTTGTCGGCGTCCTGGCCGGAAACCGGAACGGAACCGGCCATGCCCTGTGCATCGAGAGCAGCGACGGCGCCACCGGCGGTGCCGTCGTTCGAAGCGACGACAGCATCAACCTTGTTGTTGTTGGCGGTCAGGAACTGCTCCATGTTGCGCTGGGCATTCTGCGGCAGCCAGCCGTCGGTATAGGCTTCGCCGACATTCTTGATCTTGCCGGCGTCGATGGCAGGCTTGAGGACTTCCATCTGGCCTGCGAACAGGAAGTCGGCATTCGGGTCGGAAGACGAGCCCTTGATGAAGACGTAGTTGCCTTCCGGCTTTGCCTTGAAGACTTCCTGCGCCTGCAGGCGGCCGACTTCCTTGTTGTCGAAGGTGATGTAGAAGGCAGCCGGGTTTTCGATCAGGCGGTCGTAACCGACGACCGGGATGCCTTCGCTGGCGGCCTTTTCGACTGCCGGGCCGATGGCGTCGGAGTCCTGGGCGAGAATGATGAGGGCGTTTGCGCCCTGCGAGATCAGCGATTCGACGTCGGTCAGCTGCTTTGCAGCCGAAGACTGCGCGTCAGCGGAAATGTACTTTGCGCCCTTGGCTTCCAGCGCCTTCTTGATGGCGGCTTCGTCGGTCTTCCAGCGCTCTTCCTGGAAGTTCGACCAGGAAACGCCAACGACGAGGTCGGCAGCCATGGCAGCCGTATGCACGGAAACGAGGATGGCCGCCCCGGCCATCAGCTTGTAAATCGACTTCATAATTGTCCTCCCGAGTGAATTGCAGCCGGCCCGGCCTCAGCCTCCTCCGGCCACCGCGAAAGCCTGTCCAGAAAGGTTCGGATTTTTTTCTCGACAGTCGAGAAATTTACTGTCAGAGATTTTTTCAACTGTCAACACCGCACTACCGGCTTAATTTCCTTTGACGAAAGCGGCCGGAGATGCTGTGGCAATGAGGGGCGGAACGAACGGGGAAGAGGCGGCGATAAATGCTGACCAAGTCGAGCACGGAGCTCGTACGGCAGAGAAACAGCGTGCTCGTGCTCGCCACTCTCCGCCGCCACGGGCCGCTTGCTCACACCGAGATATCCGATCACACGCGGCTGTCCTCCGCGACCGTTTCTGCGATCACCGCCGATCTGGAACGAGCGCAGATCATCGAGAAATCCGAGCAGCAGCCTGCCAGCGGGCGAGGGCGTCCGCGCGTGCTTCTGCGCCAGCGGCGCGACTGCGGCTATCTCATCGTCGTCATCATCTCCTCGGATGCCGTGCAATATTCCCTCGTCGATTATTCGGGCAAGCTGATCGATCGCTTCAGCGAGGAGAGGTCGCATGATCCTGATGGGGCCGCCCGCTTCGTCACCGGCGTGCGGGAAGGGCTTGAGCGCATCCTGTCGCGCTCGCGCATCGAGCGGGAGAAGGTGCTGCTCATCTCGATCAGCAGCAAGGGGCTCGTCAATTCCTCCGAGCCGGTCCTCGTCTGGTCGCCGATCTTCGGCAGCGACCAGATCGATTTCGAATCGGCTCTCAGGCCGGACTGGAAGGCGAAGGTCATCCTCGACAACGAGACGCTGCTGGTGGCCGCCGCTCTCGGTGCGCGCGAGGAGAATGTCAAAGGCGCGGATTTCCGCTCGCTGGCGGCCCTTTCGCTCGGGCACAGCATCGGGCTCGGAATCGTCAGGCGGACGAGCCATGGCGGGCATGACGTCTCCGCGCCCAATTTCGGGCATATGCTGCACATGGCCAATGGCGGGCTTTGCCGCTGCGGCACGCGCGGCTGCATCGAGGCCTATGCCGGCTTCTACGCCATCCTGCGCACCGCCTTCGAAGTGCCGCTCGACACGATCCCGGCAAAGTTCGTGCCGCTGGCCGAGCTCGACAAGATCGCGGCGCGAGCGCGGCAGGGGCACCGCATCTCCGGCTTTGCCTTCCGGCAGGCGGGGCTTGCGCTCGGCAACGGATTGTCACGCATGCTGAGCCTGACGGAGCGCATGCCGATTGCCATCACCGGGGTCGGCACGCGCTATTACGATCTCTTGCGGCAGGGGATCGAGGAGGGGCTCGGCCAGTCCCATGTGGTGCGCATGGAGGGCATGCCGGAGCTCCGGGTCGTCGCGGACGAACAGATTCTCGTCTTTGAAGGACACCTGAACCGGGCGCTCTCCGTCATCGATGAGGATATTGTTGTGGCGGGCGTTCAGGGCGGGGATTGAGGGTGAAAACCCCTCCCCAACCCCTCCCCACAGGTGGGAGGGGCTTAAATTGCCGCACTCGCTTTCCAAACTTTCGACGTTCCTGAAGAAGCGAGGCGTTGCGGCCGGGTTAGTCCCTCCCCCTTGTGGGGAGGGGTTGGGGAGGGGCCTTTTTGAGGTCCGCCCTCACACGCATCAAACGAGAAATGGCCGGGCTCCTCACCCGGCCATCTCATTGTGGCGACCGTCGGGAGAGGGCGGTCAGCCGATCCTGATGAGCTTGCCTTCCTTGACGGACTGGACGGCGGCGTCGGCGAGCGCGAGCGCTGCCAAGCCATCGGCACCGGACGGAGAGATCTTCGAGCCCTTTTCGATCGCGGCGATGAAGCTGGCGATCTCGTTGGCATAGGCCTCGGTGTAGCGGGTCATGAAGAAGTCGTGCAGCGGCGGGCGGGTGTAACCGTCGGCGTTTGCGACTTCGATCGAGACCGGGCGCTGGTTTTCAGCCGAGACGACGCCCTTGGAGCCATGCGCCTCGATGCGCTGGTCGTAGCCATAGGTGGCGCGGCGCGAGTTGGAGATGATGGCCTGTTTGCCGGAGGCGGTCTGCAGGATCACCGAGACGCTGTCATAATCGCCCGCTTCACCGATCGCCTTATCGACGAGGACGGCAGCGGTTGCCACGACCGAGACCGGCTCTTCGCCGAGCAGGAAGCGGGCCATGTCGAAATCGTGGATCGTCATGTCGCGGAAGATGCCGCCGGAGCGCTTGATGTAATCGACCGGCGGAGCGCCGGGATCGCGCGAGGTGATCGTCACCATCTCGACATCGCCGATCTTGCCGTCGTCGATGACCTTGCGGACGGCCATGAAATGCGGGTCGAAGCGGCGGTTGAAGCCGACCATCAGCTTGGCGCCGGTTTCTTCCACGACCTTGATGCAGGCTTTTACGCGCGCAACATCCAAGTCAACAGGCTTTTCGCAGAAGATCGCCTTGCCGGCTCGGGCGAAGCGCTCGATCAGGTCGGCATGCGTATCGGTCGGCGTGCAGATGACGACGGCGTCGATATCCTTGGCGGCCTCGATCGCCTCGATGCTGCGCACCTCGCAGCCATAGGCGGAAGCGATCGCTTCGGCCGCCTGCGGGAAGGCGTCGGCAACGGCCACGAGCTTTGCATTGGCGTCGCCGCTGACGGCCTTTGCATGGACCTTGCCGATGCGGCCGGCGCCGAGAAGACCAAATCTTACTGTCATTTCTGCCTCCCTAGATTCGGAACAAATAAACCGAATTGATACAAGTTTGGAATTTTCATTCCATTTTCCGATTGCCGCGTCAAGCCCACAGCCCTTTCACATTTGTGAAATCCATCCTAAAGACAAGTAACGTCATCACAAGGGTGAGACGGGCGTCATCACAACAGTGAGACCGATCATCACAACAGTGAGACCGGTGATCACGACAACGGGACAGAGATGCAGCTTATCGATCCAAACCATTCGGCCTACCGGCACCTTTGGGTCCGTGTCCTCATCGTCGTTGTCTGCTTCGGATGGGCGATCGTCGAATTTACGACAGGCGATGCCTTCTGGGGCATGCTTGCCGGCGGCGCCGGCGCCTATTCCTTCTATATGCTGATCTGGGCCTTTGATCCCAAGCCGCCGGAACCTGCGGCAGCCGTCACACCCGATGACGATGATGGGGGCGGGGACGGGGACAAGCCGGCGATAGAAGACGAGAAGAAGGGCGAATAATAAAAGCGTGTCGCGATCCGTCGGAGGCGCGCCACGCTTAAGGTTGTTGTTTCACATTATCTATCGCAAAACCGATGCACGCCTTGGCGTGCCGTCAGCTTGATCTTTGGCGCATGTCCGTCCCGTCAGAGCGACAGTTCCTTGGCTTGCGCGTCGATCTTTTCGCAGGCATCGCCAAACGGATCGCGCATCGGCGCCAGCGGCGAAACGCCGAGCAGGAGAAGCGCTTTCAGATGCTGCCAGCCGCCGCTCAACATCGGCGCACAGGATGTCATGTCGGCGGGGTCCTCGTCATGGAGGCGCCTGTATTCTGCAAAATTGGGGAAGTCTTCGTGGTTGTTCTTCACGACGCGGAAGCTCTCGGCCGCTGCCCCTTCTGCAAGGATGACTTCATGCGTATCGAGCAGCACGGCATAGTACTCGACCGAGGCGTCGTCGGCCGGAATGACCGGTGCAATGGTCGTGCCGTTCACGAGGTCCTTCACGCGGATCAGAGCACCGTTCAGAAACAGCGCATGCCCTGGCGACAGGTAGAGATCGGAATGTGGCGTGCAGCTGCCCAGCGCATGGCGGGATACACGGATCGGCACGACGCTTTCATGCCAGCGCGCACCGCTCTTCCTGAAGGCCTGGCGGCCGACCCATTTGATCGCACGGGCATTGCCATCAGAAAGGGCAACGCGGTCGCCGACGCGCAGATCCTCGACGGGCTTTTCACCGCAATCCGTGAGGATCGCCGTTCCGCGCAGGAAACAATTTGCGCCGACGCCAGAACCACCGCCCCCACCGGAGCTGCCGCCTCCACCGGAGCCCCCGTGACCACCGGAACCGCCATGGCCACCGGAGCCGCCCCGTCCCCAAAGCCGCCCCAACGCACTTGCTGGGGATGCGGAAATTGCCGTGGCCACGGCTGCCGCGCCGGCGAGCCTGGCACTGACGGCAGCGGCAACACCTAGAAAATGTCTGCGCGCGGTATTGCGGGGCAGCTTCGGGTCTTCTGTGGATGACATGTTGGGTGTCCTCTGAAAACATTTGCACCGGCCTATGTTACAAGAGGTTGTATTTCGTTCAATTTCGCTAAATAGCGCTATGGCCTACCGAAAAGGGCGTAGGGACATGGTCTATTGTTCTGTAAAATTGCGCTGTCGCCGGCGCCAAAAGTCGGTGAACTATCTGCTATCAGAAGGCGAAAATTTCAACCTGACGCTATCAGGCCGGGTCGTCTGATCCGCCGCAAAGGCGGCTTGAACAACCGCGAAAACGCCAGTCGGCGGCAGAGGGGGAGGCTTCATATGCGCGGCAGTCGGCGCATCGCCTCGTCGATCAGCAGGTTGGCGATCGTCATGCGTCTGTTGGCATTGTTGCGGAAAGGTTGCGCCACGCCGTCGGGATGATTGGCCTTGGCGAAGGCGCGCCGCTTCTCGTTCAGTGTCTGCTGCGTATCGGCAGATGAGATCGCAAGTTCAGCGGCAATCTCTTCCGGTGCAATGCGGGCCAGATGCGCGGGCATGGCGGGTTCGGGCGGGGGAGGCGCCTCGATCGCGGGCTCCGGACCGAGATTGTCGAAATAGGCTTCGCCGACCCGCTGCGAGGCCGCCGACACACCTTCCATCACATCGAAAGCGAGGCCGGTGGTGAAGCCGGAAACGCGACGGGCGGCCGGCTCTTCCGCTTCACCGGCGTCTTCCTCTTGCAGTCGTTCGAGAACGGATTGGAATATCGATTGTCCGAACAGCATGCGCCTTCCTTTTCGAGCGGCGCATTAGACGGCGCCAACTTGGCGCCGGGCTGGATTCGAGGCAGGATCACGGGATCTCTCCGGAGCCGGGTGGCGCGGCAGAGACAGCATATGCGAATGAGAAAATGGGGTGTGGATGACAGGTTGGAAGCGGACAGTGCAATGGACCGATTGGAATGGAGATGGACTTGAAACTCTTTCCATCGTCCACAATCACGAGGGCGTGCTTGCGGAAGGTGTTGTGACCGGACACTTCGAAGCAAGCAAATACGCCCTGAAGTACCGGTTGGTGATAGACCCGCATTGGCTGGTGCGCGATGTCAGGGTCCAGATCGCCAATGGCCCACGCCTCCACATTTCATCTGACGGCTGCGGTCGTTGGGTCAACGGGGATGGCTCGGAGATTTCCGATTTGGCCGGGTGCATGGATGTCGATATTGCAGCGACACCCTTTACCAACACCCTGCCAATTCGACGGCTAAAGCAAAAACCGCGTGTCCCTGAGGAGATCAGCATTGCTTATGTTTCCTTGCCAAACCTGATCGTCGAACCTGTCCAGCAGCGATATACCAAACTTGATGAGAACCGTTTTCTCTATGAAGGTTTATCAACCGCATTTTCAGCTGAACTCGAGGTTGACGGCGACGGCATCGTGCTGGACTACCCAGGCGTTTTTAGAAGATTGCCATGCGAAAATCGGAACGAGGGAGGGCTCTAACCCTCGGCCTGCCGGACGCTCTCTTCCAGAATGAGATCGTAGAGCAGGCGGGCGCTCGGCGGCAGCGCGCGCTCACGCACGGTGATCATGCTGTAGGGCTTGACGTTGATCTCGAAGTCGATCGGCAGGATGCGGACGTCAGATGCGTTCGAACTCTGCGAGGAGAGAAACTGGGCGACGTCGATGGCAACGGGCGCGATCGCATCCGTCGCGCAGATCATTGCGCAGGTCAAAAGCAGCGAGGACGTGTTGACGACGTTTTCCGGAAGTTGAACGGCGCGCGACAGGAAGATGTCCTCGATCGTGCGGCGCAGCAGCGTGCCGGGCGGCTGGAACACCCAGTCGTAATCCCTGATCTCTGTGAGGCTGCTCGGTTTACTCTTCTTCAATAGGGGGTGGCTGCTGCGCACGATCAGGCAGGCCCTCTCGATGCCGATCTCGCGAACCTCGAAGAGACGTGGGTTGAGGTCATCGGGGATGCGGCTGATGATGAAGTCGTGGCGGGCGGCAAGAAGCTCGCGCGCCAGCACGTTGCTGGTCTCGACCTGGATGTTGACCTCGATGCCCGGGAAGGTCTTGCGCACTGTGTTGATGGCGGGGACGACGAGGCTCATGGCGGGTGCGGTGACGGCGCCGATGAAGACCGAGCCGCCCTTGCCGCTCTTCAACTCGCCGATCTCGCGGCTCGCCTCCCGAAGCTCCAGGAGGATCTTGCGCGCACGTCTGGCGAGGGCCTCTCCGAAGGTGGTGAGCACCACGCCGCGGGCTACCCGCTCATAGAGCGGGGCCTTCACGATCGATTCCAGATCGGACAGCATTCGCGATGCTGCGGGCTGGGAGATGTTCAGCACCTCGGCGGCGGCCGAAATCTGCCCGCTATCTTCGATTGCGACAATCATACGCAGGTGATTCAGCTTAAGTCCCGCCCGCAAATGGCCATCATCGCCAAAATTGTCGCTGTTAATATCGACATGTTCCAACGAAAATGGCTCAGAGATAATCGTCATGGTTGCGGCCTCCCCACGGCATTCCATCAAAAGTAATACTTTTTAACGATATACCAAATTTGTTATGCATATTACCAGTTATTCTATTTGACAGTTATAGGAATCCATACCAGTTTGCCGCCGTGTGCTGGTTGGCACTCAACACGTGTGAGATCGTGGAGGAGACCTACTTCGTTTCTCACCATCTGAAGTAACTATCCAATACGGAACCTGCCACAGTTTCGGGGCGGGCGATTTTTCGTCCGCGAATCTTTAACAAGGGAGAGAGAAATGAAATCCATTATCTCATTGATGGCTGCGGCTGCCTTCGGCGTCGCATCGTTCGTTATGCCGGCATTGGCGCAGGACAAGGGTCTGGTCGGCATCGCAATGCCGACGAAGTCCTCGGCTCGCTGGATCGACGACGGCAACAACATCGTCAAGCAGCTCCAGGCCGCTGGTTACCAGACCGACCTGCAGTATGCTGACGACGATATCCCGAACCAGCTTTCGCAGATCGAAAACATGGTCACGAAGGGCGCCAAGGTTCTCGTCATCGCTTCGATCGACGGCACGACCCTTTCGGACGTTCTCCAGAAGGCTCACGATGCTGGCATCAAGGTCATTGCCTATGACCGCCTGATCCGCGACTCTGCCAACGTCGACTACTACGCCACCTTCGACAACTTCCAGGTTGGCGTTCTCCAGGCTGGCACGATCGTCGACAAGCTCGGCCTCAAGGACGGCAAGGGTCCGTTCAACATCGAACTCTTCGGCGGCTCGCCTGACGACAACAACGCCTTCTTCTTCTACGACGGCGCAATGTCTGTCCTGCAGCCCTACATCGACAGCGGCAAGCTCGTCGTGAAGTCCGGCCAGACCGGCATGGACAAGGTCGGCACGCTGCGTTGGGACGCGGCAACGGCCCAGGCCCGCATGGACAACCTGCTCTCGGCCAACTACACCGACGCCAAGGTTGACGCTGTCCTGTCTCCATATGACGGTCTGTCGATCGGCATCATCTCGTCGCTGAAGGGCGTCGGCTACGGTACGGCTGACCAGCCGTTGCCGGTCGTCTCCGGCCAGGACGCCGAAGTTCCGTCTGTCAAGTCGATCATCGCCGGCGAACAGTACTCGACGATCTTCAAGGACACGCGCGACCTCGCAAAGGTCACCGTTCAGATGGTTGACGCAGTCATGTCCGGCAAGGAGCCTGAAGTCAACGACACGAAGACCTACGACAACGGCGTCAAGGTCGTTCCGTCCTATCTGCTGAAGCCGGTTGCCGTCGACAAGACCAACTACAAGCAGATCCTCGTCGACGGCGGTTACTACACCGAAGACCAGCTGAAGTAATTATGAATGGCCGGGACCCGCGTGATTGCGGGTTCCGGTCTTCGATTCTATGATCGTCGGGCCATTTTCGGTCGCGGCGTTGGGTTTTTAGTCATGGAAAATACAATCCTCGAAATGCGGAACATCACCAAGACGTTCCCGGGCGTGAAGGCGCTCGAGAATGTGAACCTCAGGGTTCGCCAGGGTGAGATCCACGCATTGGTGGGCGAAAACGGGGCCGGCAAGTCGACCCTGATGAAAGTGCTCTCCGGCGTCTATCCGGCAGGAAGCTATGAAGGCGACATCGTTTATGAAGGCGATGTGCGCAATTTCAAGGTCCTGAAGGATTCGGAAGAAATCGGCATCGTCATCATCCATCAGGAACTGGCGCTCGTACCGCTCCTGTCGATCGGCGAAAACATCTTCCTCGGTAATGAAAACGCCAAGAAAGGCGTCATCAGCTGGGAAGAGACATACAATCGCACCAAGCAGCTTCTGGCCAAGGTGGGCTTACGCGAATCTCCGAACACGCTCGTGACCGACATCGGCGTCGGCAAGCAGCAGCTCGTCGAGATCGCCAAGGCGCTGTCGAAGAGCGTCAAGCTGCTCATCCTCGACGAGCCGACGGCATCGCTGAACGAAAACGATTCAGACGCGCTCCTCAACCTGCTGATGGAATTCCGCAGGCAGGGCATCACCTCGATCATCATTTCCCACAAGCTGAACGAGATCCGCAAGGTCGCCGACCAGATCACGGTCCTGCGCGACGGCATGACCGTCAAGACGCTCGACTGTCATAAGGACGAGATCAGCGAAGACATCATCATCAAGAACATGGTGGGCCGTGACCTCGCCGACCGTTACCCGCCGCGCTCCGTGCCGGTGGGCGAGACGATCTTCGAAGTCAGGAACTGGAACGCCTTCCATCAGCAGCATCGCGACCGCCAGGTCCTGCACGATATCAACGTGAATGTCCGCAAGGGCGAAGTCGTCGGCATTGCCGGCCTGATGGGCGCCGGCCGTACCGAATTCGCCATGAGCGTTTTCGGCAAGTCTTACGGCCATAAGGTCAGCGGCGAAGTTTTCGTCGACGGCAAGAAGGTCGATACGTCGACGGTCCGCAAGGCGATCGACGCCGGTCTCGCCTATGTGACGGAAGACCGCAAACATCTCGGCCTCGTGCTGAACGACAACATCCTGCACAACACCACGCTCGCCAATCTGCTCGGCATTTCGAAAAATACCGTCATCGACGACATCAAGGAGATGAAGGTCGCGACGGATTATCGCTCGAAGCTGCGCATCCGGTCATCGGGCATCTTCCAGGAAACGGTCAATCTTTCGGGCGGCAACCAGCAAAAGGTCGTGCTGTCGAAGTGGCTGTTCTCTGATCCCGATGTTTTGATCCTGGACGAGCCCACACGTGGTATCGACGTTGGCGCAAAATACGAAATCTACACTATCATCAACCAGCTTGCCGCCGATGGAAAGGGCGTTCTGATGATCTCGTCAGAAATGCCCGAACTGCTTGGCACATGTGACCGCATCTACGTGATGAACGAAGGACGCATCGTCGCCGAACTGCCGAAAGGAGAAGCAAGCCAGGAAACCATCATGCGCGCTATCATGCGCTCAGGGGAGAAGAAACAATGACTCCTGTCAACCCGACAACATCAGAGGAAAGCAACGTCGTTTCGATTGCCGACTATATCCGCGGCAACATCCGCGAATACGGCATGCTGATCGCGCTCGTCGCAATCATGGCATTCTTCCAGTTCTACACTGGCGGTATCCTGTTCAAGCCGGTCAATCTGACGAACCTCGTGCTGCAGAACTCCTTCATCATCATCATGGCGCTCGGCATGCTGCTGGTGATCGTTGCTGGGCATATCGACCTGTCGGTCGGCTCCATCGTTGCCTTCGTCGGCGCGCTGGCGGCCATCTTCACCGTTTCCTGGGGCATGAATTTCTGGCTGGCGGGTCTGCTCTGCCTGATCATCGGCGGCTTCATCGGCGCGGCACAGGGCTATTTCATCGCCTATCACCGCATTCCGTCCTTCATCGTGACGCTTGCCGGCATGCTGGTTTTCCGCGGCCTGACGCTCACCGTTCTCGGCGGTAAGAATATCGGCCCGTTCCCGAAGGAATTCCAGGTCATCAGCACCGGCTTCCTGCCGGGCGACATGATCGACATCTTCGGCGTTCCGACCCAGCTCACCTCGCTGGTCCTGACCGTCATCATGCCGGTCATTCTCTTCTACCTCGCCTGGCGCCGCCGCAAGGTGAACGAAAGCCATGGCATCGATGTCGAGCCGATGGGCTTCTTCATTGGCCAGAACCTCCTCATCTCGTTCGCCATCCTCTGGCTCGGCTGGCTGCTGTCGACCTACAAGGGCCTGCCGAACGTTCTCATCGTCATGCTGGTGCTGATCGCTGCCTATAGCTTCGTCACGCGCCGTACGACGATCGGCCGCCGCATCTACGCTATGGGCGGCAACGAAAAGGCGACCAAGCTTTCCGGTATCAACACCGAACGCCTGAGCTTCTTCACCTTCGTCAACATGGGTGTGCTTGCGGGTCTCGCCGGCATGATCGTTGCGCTGCGCCTGAACTCGGCAACGCCGAAGGCCGGTGTCGGTTTCGAGCTCGACGTCATTGCGGCCTGCTTCATCGGCGGCGCGTCGGCTTCGGGTGGCGTCGGCAAGATCACCGGTGCAGTTATCGGCGCATTCATCATGGGCGTCATGAACAACGGCATGTCGATCGTCGGTCTCGGCATCGACTTCCAGCAGATGGTCAAGGGTGCGGTGCTTCTCGCTGCCGTCTTCTTCGACGTCTATAATAAGAACAAGGGCTGAGCTTAGGCTCGGCCCCCGCATCGCAGTCATATGACAACTGAATTCCGGCTCCGGATGGAGCCGGAGCGGCGGAGCTTTGCCATCGCCAAACGAAAGGATTAGGACCGTGCTTATTTCGCAGATCAAGGGCGCAAACGGAGAGATCATCGTCGCCGTGCGCGAACCGGGTGCCACCGCCAAGGCCGTCAAGGGCGCTGCCAGCGTCTATGCTCTGGCGCTGGAGGCCGCAGACAGCGGCAAGTCCCTCGTTTCCGTTATCGAGGCTCACGGATATGGCGATGCCGTCGATCTGGAAAAGGCTTACGCCGAAGGCCGCTTCCTGCCGCCGATCACGCATCCGGATGCGGCACACCTGCATCTGACCGGCACGGGCCTGACGCATCTGGGATCGGCTGCGACGCGCGATTCCATGCACAAGAAGACGACCGAGGCCGCAGAGGAAACGCTGACCGACTCCATGAAGATGTTCAGGATGGGTCTTGAAGGCGGCAAGCCGGCCGCCGGCCAGAAGGGCGTTCAGCCCGAGTGGTTCTACAAGGGCAATGGCTATGGTGCTGCTGCTCCGGGCGCTCCGCTCGTTTCGCCTTCTTTTGCGCTTGACGGCGGCGAAGAGCCTGAAATGGCCGGCATCTACGTGATCGCCAAGGACGGCACGCCGTTCCGCATCGGCTTTGCGCTGTCGAACGAGTTTTCAGACCACGTCACCGAGCGGATCAACTATCTCTTCCTCGCCCATTCCAAGCTGCGCCCGGCAAGCTTCGGTCCGGAGATCCGGATTGGTGTGGCGCCCGAGGATATCCGCGGCACGTCGCGCATCAAGCGCGGCAACCATGTGATCTTCGAGAAGCCGTTCCTGTCGGGCGAGGCGAACATGTCTCACACTTTCGCCAATCTGGAATATCACCATTTCAAATATGGCCTCTTCCGTGTGCCGGGTGATGTGCATGTACATATGTTCGGTACGGCGACGCTTTCCTTTGCCGATGGTCTCAAGGCGGAAGAGGGCGATGTTTTTGAAATCGAGGTCGCCGAATTCGGTCTGCCGCTGCGCAATCCGCTGAAGGTTGCGGCCGAAGAAGAGATCGTCGTCAAGCAGCTCTGATTTCCAAGGCCGGTCGCCACGAAGCGGCCGGTCATTTGTCATAGAGGAGGCTCCAAGGCCCATGACCGTCCATCAGAATCTCATTGCCGGCGAATGGACCGGCACAAATGCCGCCGAGAACATCAACCCGTCCGATACGAACGAAGTGGTCGGTCTCTACGCCCAGGCGAGCGCCGAGGATGCCAAGGCGGCGATATCGGCTGCCAAAGCGGCTTTCCCGGCCTGGTCGCGCTCCGGCATCTGGGAACGCCACGTCATCCTGAAAAAGGCTGGCGACGAGATCATGGCCCGCAAGGACGAGCTCGGCGCTCTGCTCGCCCGCGAAGAGGGCAAGACACTGCCCGAAGCGATCGGCGAAACCATCCGCGCCGCGCAGATCTTCGAATTCTTCGCAGGCGAAGCGCTGCGCCTTGCCGGCGAAGTCATTCCGTCGGTGCGTCCGAACATCGGCGTCGAGATCACCCGCGAGCCGCTCGGCGTCATCGGCATCATCACGCCCTGGAACTTCCCGATCGCTATTCCCGCCTGGAAGATCGCCCCGGCGCTCTGCTACGGCAACACCGTCGTCTTCAAGCCGGCCGATCTGGTTCCCGGCTGTTCCTGGGCGATCGCCGACATTCTGCATCGCGCCGGCCTGCCGAAGGGCGTTTTGAACCTCGTCATGGGCAAGGGCTCGGTCGTCGGCCAGGCGATGCTCGACAGCCCCGATATATCAGGCATCACCTTCACCGGTTCGACCGGCACCGGCAGGCGTGTCGCTACCTCCTCCATCGAGCATAACCGCAAGTTCCAGCTGGAAATGGGCGGCAAGAACCCGATGGTCGTGCTCGACGATGCCGACCTCACCGTCGCTGTCGAAGCCGCCGCCAATTCCGGCTTCTTCTCCACCGGTCAGCGCTGCACCGCCTCGTCGCGGCTGATCGTCACCGAGGGCATTCACGACAAGTTCGTTGCCGCACTCACCGAAAAGCTGAAGACCATCGTCGTCGACAATGCCATGAAGCCCGGCACCCATATCGGCCCCGTCGTCGATGCCCGCCAGCTCCAGACCGATACCGACTATATCAAGATCGGTAAGGACGAGGGCGCCAAGCTCGCCTTCGGCGGCGAACTCATCTCGCGCGACACGCCCGGCTTCTATCTGCAGCCGACGCTCTTTACCGAAGCGACCAACCAGATGCGCATCAGCAGAGAAGAGATCTTCGGACCGGTCGTGTCCCTCATTCGCGTGAAGGATTACGACGAGGCGCTGGCGACCGCCAACGACACGCCGTTCGGCCTGTCCTCAGGCATTGCCACGACCAGCCTCAAGCATGCGACGCATTTCAAGCGCAATTCCGAGGCCGGCATGGTGATGGTCAACCTGCCGACCGCCGGCGTTGATTTCCACGTCCCCTTCGGCGGCCGCAAGGGCTCGTCCTACGGCCCGCGCGAACAGGGCAAGTACGCCGCCGAATTCTACACAACCGTCAAAACCGCCTACACGCTGGCTTGAGACCAAGCGCGATAACCCTGATCGTACGAGGCGGTCAGGGGATATCCTGAAGGACAGAGACTATGAAGAAGAAAGCAGAATGGCCGCGTAAGCTGAGGTCGCAGGAATGGTACGGCGGCACGAGCCGCGACGTGATCTACCACCGCGGCTGGCTCAAGAACCAGGGATATCCGCACGACCTGTTCGACGGACGCCCTGTTATCGGCATCCTCAACACCTGGTCGGACATGACGCCGTGCAACGGCCACCTGCGCGAGCTCGCAGAAAAGGTGAAGGCGGGTGTCTGGGAAGCCGGTGGCTTCCCGCTCGAGGTACCGGTCTTCTCGGCCTCCGAAAATACCTTCCGCCCGACCGCGATGATGTACCGCAATCTGGCGGCTCTGGCCGTCGAAGAAGCGATCCGCGGCCAGCCGATGGACGGCTGCGTGCTGCTCGTCGGCTGCGACAAGACCACGCCGTCGCTGTTGATGGGTGCCGCCTCCACCGACCTGCCGTCGATCGTCGTCACCGGCGGCCCGATGCTGAACGGCTATTTCCGCGGCGAACGCGTCGGTTCCGGCACGCATCTGTGGAAGTTCTCCGAAATGGTGAAGGCCGGCGAGATGACGCAGGCCGAATTCCTCGAGGCGGAAGCTTCGATGAGCCGTTCATCCGGCACCTGCAACACGATGGGCACGGCCTCCACCATGGCGTCCATGGCCGAAGCGCTCGGCATGGCACTGTCCGGCAATGCCGCGATCCCGGGCGTCGATTCCCGCCGCAAGGTCATGGCGCAGCTCACCGGCCGCCGCATCGTGCAGATGGTCAAGGACGACCTGAAGCCTTCCGAGATCCTGACGAAGCAGGCCTTCGAAAACGCCATCCGCACCAATGCGGCGATCGGCGGATCGACCAATGCCGTCATCCACCTGCTGGCGATTGCCGGCCGCGTCGGCATCGACCTGACGCTCGACGACTGGGACCGTTGCGGCCGTGATGTTCCGACGATCGTCAACCTGATGCCGTCGGGCAAGTACCTGATGGAAGAGTTCTTCTATGCCGGCGGCCTGCCGGTCGTGCTGAAGCGCCTCGGCGAAGCCGGCCTGCTGCACAAGGATGCGCTGACGGTATCAGGCGAAACCGTCTGGGACGAAGTCAAGGATGTCGTCAACTGGAACGAGGACGTCATCCTGCCGGCCGAAAAGGCGCTGACCTCCTCGGGCGGCATCGTCGTGGTGCGTGGCAATCTCGCGCCGAAGGGCGCGGTGCTGAAGCCATCAGCAGCTTCGCCGCATCTGATGGTGCACAAGGGCAGAGCGGTCGTCTTCGAAGACATCGACGACTACAAGGCCAAGATCAACGACGACAATCTCGATATCGACGAAAACTGCGTCATGGTCATGAAGAACTGCGGCCCGAAGGGTTATCCGGGCATGGCCGAAGTCGGCAACATGGGTCTGCCGCCGAAGGTGCTCAAGAAGGGCATTACCGACATGGTGCGCATCTCCGATGCGCGCATGTCCGGTACGGCCTACGGCACCGTCGTGCTGCATACCTCGCCGGAAGCGGCTGTCGGCGGCCCGCTCGCTGTCGTCAGGAACGGCGACATGATCGAGCTCGATGTGCCGAACCGCCGCCTGCATCTCGACATTTCCGAAGAGGAACTGACAAAGCGCTTGGCCGAATGGCAGCCGAACCATGACCTGCCGACATCGGGCTATGCCTTCCTGCATCAGCAGCACGTCGAAGGGGCCGACACCGGCGCCGACCTCGACTTCCTCAAGGGATGTCGCGGAAGTGCAGTCGGCAAGGACAGCCACTAACGGGCGTATCCGAGATTGGGATCGTTGAAGAGGCGGGGTGAAAGCCCCGCCTTTTCTTTGCACTTGTTAGACAACGAAATGACGCTATATTCTGTACAAATGTATAGGAGATATGGTCATGCCTAAAATGGTCGGCGCGGCGGAGTTCAAGGCGAAATGCTTGAACCTTATCGATCAGATGCGGAACGACGATGAATCTATCGTTATCACTAAGCGCGGCAAGCCGGTTGCCGTGCTTTCGCCGGCACGTGAGCCAAGCAGGCGCAAGAGCATCATCGGTGCGATGAAGGGCAGCGTATCGCGCTATGACGATCCGCTGTCTCCGGTCGCTGAACCAGAGGATTGGAACGCGGTTCGTTGATCGTCATCGACACGCATATCCTCGTCTGGGCAATGCAGGACGATGCACGCCTCGGCTCACAAGCCCGGCGCATCATCGACGAGATGACGGAGAAAAGCCGAATTCTGATTTCGGCAATTACACCTTGGGAAATCGCGGTGCTTGTGCAGAAGGGACGCTTGGCGCTTGGCGACGATGTCGGGCGATGGATCAATGGCGCGCTGTCTCTGCCCGGACTCCAACTCGCGCCGATTGAACCTTCCATCGCGATAGACAGCGTTCGGCTCCCTGGTGAGTTTCATGCCGACCCTGCCGATCGCATCATCGCAGCCACCGCCCGTTTCCATCGTGTACCGTTACTTACGGCCGATCAGGCAATCCTCAACTACGGCGCACGCGGCCATCTCCAGGTCCTTGCGGCTGGTTAACAGCGGAGCCTCAAGTTGCTGCCGGGGAGCCGATGTCGATCCACGGAAAATTCTGGATCTAGCCGTTGGAGACTGCCATGCGGCGCTCGTCCTCGGCCCCATGTGCAAAGAGCATGCGGATTGCCGGCCAATTGCGACGGAAGGCCGCCACGCAGGCCGGGTCGAAATGCGTGTCGCTGCAGGCGATGATTTCGCGGTAAGCCTTCTCCATCGACCAAGCCTGCTTGTAGGGGCGCTTAGAGCACAGCGCGTCGAAGACATCGGCGACGGCGACGATGCGTGCCTCAATCGGGATCTCATCGCCGGCAAGGCCGTTGGGGTAACCGGTGCCATCCCATTTTTCGTGATGGCCGCCAATGATGGCGTGGCGACACGTGAAAGCTCAGCCGAGCTGTTTGCGTGTTTCTACAGGCGGGACGGCCGCAGCAAATCAGCCTGTTCTGTCAGCTCTGGCTTTGGCTCTGCATCTGGCTGCCGTCCTCGACCTTCACCGTGACCGAGAGCTTTTCACCAGGTGTGCCGATGCGCATGCCCGATACCGGAGCTGCATCCTTGTAAGAAAGACCGGAGGCTGTGCGGACATAGCGGTCATCCGGGCAGATCTTGTTGGCGGGATCGAAGCCGACCCAGCCGAGGCCTGGAATATGCGCCTCTGCCCAGGCATGGGTGGCGGCCTGCTCGACCTTTTCTTCCATCATCAGATAGCCGGAGACGTAGCGCGCCGGCATATCCAGTGCGCGAGCGGCGGAGACGAAGATATGGGCGTGGTCCTGGCAGACGCCGGTCTTCTTCTCCAGCGCCTGTTCGGCGGTGGTTTCGGTGCCGCTGGTGCCGGGCCTGTATTTCACCGCCTCGTGGATCGCCGCCATCAGCGCATGCATGCGGGCAAGCTCGGTTTCGCCGGTCACACCTTTGATCAGTTCCTTCACCAGCCTGCCGCTTTTGGTCAGCGGCGTCTCGCGCAGGAAGAGCCAGAGCGGGCAGAAGCCGGTATGGGGACCGATCACGCCGTTGCGATCCTCGGTTTCGATCTCGCCTTCGGCAACGATGCGGGTCACCTGCTGTTCGCCTTCCAGCGAGACGAGGTTCACATGATTGCCGAACTGGTCGTCATATTCGACCTCGGGCTTGGCGCCTTCGACATGCAGCGACCAGTTGATCACGGTCTGGCCGACCATGGTCGGCGGCGTCAGGCGCAGGCGCTGCAGGGAAAACTGCGCCGGCTCGTCGTAGCGGTATTCGGTGAGGTGGCTGATTTTCAGTCTCATGATCTGACCCGCTTAAGCATAGAACCGGTAGCCATCGGAGATCTCGTTGCCGAGTTTGTTGTTGCGCGCGACGAAATCCTCGAGGAATTCATGCAGGCCCTGATCCATGACATCCTTGATCTTCAGGGTCTGCAGCGTGGCGCGGATAGCATCCGCCGTATCGTGCGCGGCGAGCCGCTCGCCATAGTCCTTGGCGATGTAGCCGAGGTTGCTGACGATCTTCTCGTAGCAATAGGCGAGCGAACGCGGCATCTGGCCGTTAAGGATGAGGAAGTCGGCGATGTTCATGGCGCGGTATTCGCCGTCATAGGCCCAGCTGTAGGAACGATGGGCGGAGACCGAACGCAGGATCGACTCCCACTGAACGTTGTCGACCGAAGAGCCGACCTGCGAGATCGAAGGCAGCAGCACGTAATATTTCACGTCGAGGATACGGCTGGTATTATCGGCACGCTCGATGAAGGTGCCGATACGGGCGAAATTATAGAGCTCGTTGCGCAGCATCGAACCATGAAACGCGCCGCGGATGAGGCCCGCCCGATGCTTGATGACGTCGATGACTTCAGGCAGCTCCGCCGCCTTCAGCTTTTTCGACAGCAGTTCCTTGAGATCGATCCAGCATTCGTTGGTCGCTTCCCAGGTCTCGCGTGTCAGCGCCGTGCGCACCATGCGGGCGTTGTTGCGGCCGAAATCGATGCAGGACATGACGCTCGACGCGTTCTGGCGGTCGCGCAGCATGTAGTCGATCACGTCGGGTCCGGTCAGCTTCGAATGGCTCTCGTCGTAGAGTTCGCGCACGCCGGCGCTCTGCAGAACGCCGTCCCAATTGTCATCGCCGGCGTCGCTGCGTGTCAGCGACATGCGCAGGCCGGCATCCACGAGACGTGCGATATTCTCAGCGCGCTCGATGTACCGGAACATCCAGTAGAGCCCGTTTGCAGTTCTTCCGAGCATCAGTCCTCCAATACCCAGGTGTCTTTGGTGCCGCCGCCCTGGCTGGAATTGACGACCAGCGAGCCCTGCTTCAGCGCCACGCGGGTGAGCCCGCCCGGAATGATCTGCACCTTGTCGGAAACCAGCACATAGGGGCGCAGGTCGACATGGCGGGGTGCGATACCCTTGTTGACGAGGATCGGCACAGTGGACAGCGACAGCGTCGGCTGGGCGATGTAGTTGCTGGGCTTGACCTTCAGCTTCTCGGCGAAATCGGCACGCTCCTTCTTGGACGCGGTCGGGCCGACGAGCATGCCGTAGCCGCCGGAGCCATGCACTTCCTTGACGACCAGCTCTTCCAGATGCTCCAGCACGTATTTCAGGCTGGATGCTTCCGAGCAGCGCCAGGTCGGCACGTTCTCGAGGATCGGCTTGCGGCCGGTATAGAACTCGACGATCTCGGGCATGTAGGAATAGATCGCCTTGTCGTCAGAAATACCGGTGCCGGGCGCATTGGCGATGGTGATGTTGCCGGAGCGGTAGACATCCATGATGCCGGGAATGCCGAGGGCGGATTCCGGACGGAAGGTGAGGGGGTCGAGGAAATCGTCGTCGACGCGGCGGTAGAGCACGTCGATCGCCTCGTAGCCGCGCGTCGTGCGCATCTTCACCTTGCCGTCGATGACACGCAGGTCCGAGCCTTCGACGAGCTCGACACCCATCGTGTCGGCGAGGAAGGAATGTTCGTAATAGGCGGAATTATAGATGCCGGGCGTCAGGACCGCGACACGCGGCTTGCCCTTGCAGCCGGGAGGTGCCAGCGAAGCAAGGCTCTGGCGCAGCAGATAGGGATAGTCTTCGACGCGCTGCACCCGGTTCTCATGGAAGAGTTCCGGGAACATCTGCATCATGGTTTCCCGATTTTCCAGCATGTAGCTGACGCCCGAGGGTGTACGGGCATTATCCTCCAGCACGTAGAACTGGTCTTCGCCTGTTCTCACGATATCGGTGCCGACGATGTGAGTGTAGACGCCGCCCGGCGGGCGGAAGCCGATCATCTCGGGCAGGAAGGCGTCGTTCTTCTCGATCAGCTCGCGCGGGATGCGGCCGGCGCGGATGATTTCCTGCTTGTGATAGATATCGTCGAGGAAGGCGTTCAGCGCGATCACCCGCTGCTCGATGCCCTGGGCAAGCTTGCGCCACTCGCGGGCGGAGATGATGCGCGGGATGATGTCGAAGGGGATGAGCTTTTCGGAACTGTCGGCGTGGCCGTAAACCGCGAAGGTGATGCCGGTTTTGCGGAAGATGTTTTCAGCGTCGCGGGACTTTGAAATCAGGTGTGCCCGGTCTTGGCTGTTGTACCACTCAAAGTATTTTTCATATGGCGCTCGGGGACTTTCGTCTCCGGTGATCATTTCATCAAATGCCAAAGGTGTGGCTCCCCTTTTTTGTTCATTTGAATACAACACAAAAGGCAATGCAAGAACCATGCACAGTTCGCATGGAAGATTCATAAAATCTTCTGCAATGCAAAAACGGGTGAAAAACTGGGCATTTATCAGGAGCTGGCGCGACGCGGATTCATGTCGATCCTGGCATGGCGCACAAAAGATGAGCAGGTGATTATTTCCTGCCCCGGCGACGGATCAAACTCTGTCCGTGCCGATGATCGCCATGATGCTCAAAGGAAAGGGCCGGATCACTCCGGCCCCTCATGATATCTCACACTTATGCGCGTTCGCGGCGCTGGCCGCCGCCATTGCGGCCGCCCTTGCGGCGCATGCCGCCATTGCCGTCGCGGCGCTGTTCGCCGTTCTGCTGCTGGTCGCCGTGGTTACGCGCCGGGCGGCCGTGGGCGTGCTGCTTGTTGCCGCGATGATGGCCGGTTGCCTCACCTGGTTGGGCCGGACGCTGCTGCTGATTGCGGGCCGGGCGAAAATCGGAAGTCGAGGCCAGATCGTTGTCCGGGCCGGTATCCGGCGTCAGTTCGTTGCGGCGCTGGCCGCGGAAGTCCTGGTTGCGGTTGTTGCGATGGGGGTGAGCACGACGCTCTTCGCCGCCACGGACTTCGGAGACTTCGCCCTCGTTGCGGAGGCGACGATCACCATGGCCGGCGGGACGGCCGTTGCCATTGCGGGTCTCGCTGCGGCCGCCTTCACGGCGCTCGCCACCGCGCTGGCCGCCTTCACCGCGACCACCCTGGCCGCGCTGCTGGCTTTGGTCGCCACGGCCGCGATTGTTGCTGCGGGGGGCGGCGCGCAGGTCAACCGGGGGTTCGCCGCTGGCAACTGCGATGCTGATGCCCATCAGCTTTTCGATATCGCGCAGCAGGCGTGCTTCGTCCGGGGTGCAGAAAGCAATAGCGATGCCGTCGCGGCCGGCGCGCGCCGTGCGGCCGATGCGGTGGACATAGGCGTCGGGCACTTCCGGCAGGTCGTAGTTGAAGACGTGGCTGACGGCGGGGATATCGATGCCGCGGGCGGCGACGTCGGTCGCAATCAGTGTCTTGATGGCGCCGTCGCGGAAGCCCTTCAGCGCGCGTTCGCGCTGGCCCTGGCTCTTGTTGCCGTGGATGGAGGCGACTGAGTAGCCGACCTGTTCCAGATGCTTGGCGAGCTTTTCGGCGCCGTGCTTGGTGCGCAGGAAGACGATGGAGCGGCCATCGGGGTTTGCGGTCAGCGTCTTCTTCAAGAGAACGGTCTTGTCGTTCTTGCCGGGAACGAAATGCACATACTGCTCGACCTTGTCGGCGGCCTTGCCCGGAGGCGTCACTTCCACTTTGACGGGATCGGTGAGGTAATCGCCGGCGAGATCGGCAATCGCCTTCGGCATGGTGGCCGAGAAGAGCATGGTCTGGCGGCGCTTCGGCACCATCTTGGCGATCTTGCGCAGGTCATGCACGAAGCCGAGGTCGAGCATCTGGTCGGCTTCGTCGAGCACGAGATAGCGCACGGCCGTCAGGGTGATGGCGTTGCGGTTGCAGAGATCGAGCAGGCGGCCGGGGGTGGCAACGAGGATGTCGGAGCCGCGCTCGAGCTGAAGCTGCTGCTTGTTGATGGAGACGCCGCCGACGACGACGTTGATGCGCAGCGGCGACTTGCGGATGAATTTTCTGAGACTGTCGGCGATCTGGTTCACCAGTTCGCGGGTCGGCGCCAGGATCAGCGTGCGGACCGAGCGGTTGTCCGGACGCTTTTCTTCCTTGAGCAGGCGCTCGATGAGCGGCAGGCCGAAGGCGGCCGTCTTGCCGGTGCCGGTCTGGGCAAGGCCGATCAGGTCACGGCCCTGGATGAGGAGGGGGATAGCCTGTTCCTGAATAGGCGTCGGCGTTTCGATGCCGAGTTGGAACAGGGTGGCGACGACCGGCTTGGAGACACCGAGCGATTCAAAATTGGTCAAGTCATAACCTTTTAGGGCGCGCCAAACGAAAACGCCGGATCGCCGAATGCGGTCCGGTGTCAATCTGGCGTCAAGAACCCCGCGTGAAATGGGAACTTGTAAGTTGGAAAAAGCTTTCCAGCGCGTCTTGCCGCACTTGGGTCACGGCATCATCAGAATGCGCTCTATCCTTCTTCAGCATCTGTTGCAGTGGCACGCTCACGCGGCGGCCGGAAGGTGAAAGCTGAGCGCCATGTGGTCTATTTCCTGCCGGAAGTCAAGAGGATCAGCCGACAACGACCTCTGCAGGCATGGAAAGGACGAAACTTCCTGTGGCCGTCTCCGTGCCGTTGATGAGAATTGCGATGCGATGTTCGCCGGGATAATAGCGCCGCGTCGTGATCGGCCGCATTGCGTGGCGACGCTGCACGACATGGTCTTCACCGGCTGTAAGCGTCACGGTTTTCCATTTGAAGACCTTCGGGGAGAGGGAGCCGTCAGCCTTCACGTGATGGATGGCATAGTCGATCATCAGGGATTGAGAGGCCTTGCCGGCATTGCGCAAGCGGATTTCGAAATCCAGACCTTCGCCGAAAAGCACTGATGGCTTGGGCAATCGCAATTCGCATTCCAGAGCCGATGCCGCGCCGAAGCCGAAATTGGCGAGCGCCTGGGCATGACCCTTCTTCAGCAGCGTCCGGGAGGCGTGTTTGAGAAGCCAGCGGCGTTCGGGGGAAGCCTCTTCGATATGTTCGGCAATGAAGGCTGCGACGAGATCGGGGTGATCCTTGGCGATGTCGTTCAGGCTGTTTGCGACGGAGCGGCGGACATAGTCTTCGGGATCGTCCATCAGGGCCGTGAGGATCGGCAGAATAGGAGATGGATCCCTGACGAGCTGCGGCAGGCGCATCGCCCAGGGCAGGCGGGGGCGGGTGCCTTCGCTCGCCAGTCGCCGCACATGATGGTTGGGATCGTCGACCCAGCGGGTGATCGTCGCCAGCGCGCGCGGTTGATCCTGATGGATGAACTCGCGGATACCGAACTCCGCGGTGAAATGCGGCGTCAGCGCTTTCAGAAGATCGAGTGCGATATCGAAATGCTCAAGGCCGCGTGCGGCGATGAACTGGTTGACGGGCAGCAGCATCCAGCCGGTCAGCCCGACCTTGCCGGCGACCGGCAGGCTCGCGCGAAGGATTGTCGCGGCTTGCGGGAAATTCTCGGGCAGGGTCGCAAGAAGCGCGTCGCGGATCAGTGCTGCGCGCTCCATGAGCTCCAGCGATTCTATGCCACCGGTTGCGAGTGCTGTGAACCGGTCGCTGTCGAAGGAAGGGGCGCCGGCGGCGATGATCTCCGCCATCGCGCGCACGAGCGCCGGATGCAGAAGGTTCTTGAGTGGTTCGGGCATCGCATATCCTCCCTCTGAAACATGCGATGCATGGCCCGGCGCCGGCGGGAGGTCAAGCGGCGCCGGTAAGACCTTCAGCGCCTGCAGACCTCGATGCGATAGGACTCGCCCCAACGGTCATAGCGCCATTCGGGATGGCAGAAGCGCGGACCGTAATAGGCAGGGTATGCGGGATAGGCCGGATAATAGGCATAAGGCCGTGGATAATAGGCGTAGGGTCCAGGGTAAGCGGGACGCGAGGCAATCGCTCCACCTACAACGCCGCCGATGACGCCGCCGGCAACACCGCCCCAGAAGGCATCGTGCGGCCGGGCGTTTGCGGTATCGGCTGTTGCCAGCGAAGCGCCGGCGAATGTCAGTGCAATCAGGCCCGCCGCCACTGTCTTATGAAGAACGGACATGTCGAATTCCTTTCGTGGTAGGCTTGTCATTGAAGCCATTGCCAGAATCCGCTCCGATCGCGGCGCGTTCATGGTCGCGCAGGCCGTGCCGGGATTAAATTTTCTCCATACTTGCCGCTCCTGAACTGGGCTGGCGGCGTTTTCCCCGCGACCTTCTGGCCATGTCAGCTCCGTGCAAGCCTTTGTTGTCACCGTGACCCACCACCTTCATGAGCCGGCTCGGGATCTTTGCCTTGCGGAATTTTATGGTTAACAGCTTGTTAAAGGCCTTGGTGTTATAGTTGTTCTAAGAGATATTTCATTCATTGCGGGAGTGAAGATTTTTTGATTTCTACCGGGGAACTCTTGGAACTGGCCTGCCGCCGGATCGCTGATCTGGATACCCCGGCCTATGTCAAAAACAGCGAACTCCGCTATGTCGCCGTCAACGAGGCCTATGCCCGCTTTTTCGGCCGCGAAATCTCCGATTTCATCGGGCGGCGCAGCCGTGAACTTTTCGACCGGCCGGAAGAAGCAGAACGTGAGGACCGCGAGCGCCGTGCGCTGGTTTTCGGCACGGAAGAGAGTGCCATTTCCTTCGATGCCGCCGGGCTCAGCCATGAACGGGTGCTGATCGAGAGCTTTTCTACCTCTGAGGACCGGGCCTATGTGCTCGGCATCTTCGATGCGCGCGAAACGCGGCGTGCCATTCCCGACGTTGTGGATACGATCTCCGCCGATCTCGGCCTTATCCGCGAGGCGCTGGAAAATCTCGATCATCCGGTCGGTATCTTCGCCGAGGACGGCCGTCCGCTGATCGTCAATGCCGCCTATCGCGGGGGCAGCAGGTATGCGCCAGATGGCAGCAAGTCTGCGCCAGACGGCGGCAAATCCGCGCCGGCAGGCGAGACCGCCTGGCATGAGAGCGTGCGGGAGCGTGACCTGCTGCGTACCATCATGGAGGACCTTCCGGTTGCCGCCTTCGTGCGCGACGAGGATCACCGGCTGGTCTACGCCAATCAGTATTACGAGACCTTCACCGGCCACGCTCGATCCAAAGCACTGGGGATGACCGAGCACGAGATGTTCGGGCAGGAGGCAGGCGAGGCGATCTACCGGGAAAACCTGCTGGCGCTGAAAAACGGCGTGCTGACCGAGGTCGAGAGCACCCTGCCGAATACCGACGGCGAAATCTTTCAGGTAATCTCCCGCGTCAACCGGGTCGTGACGCCTGATGGCAAGCGCTATGTCGTCGGTTCCTTCTCCGACATCACGCCGCTGAAAGCGCGCGAAAAGGAATTGATCGAGGCGCGTGAGCAGGAAGAACTGCTGCATCAGGAAATCGAGAGCATTCTGCGTTCGCTGCCGGTCGGCGTGCTGATCCTCGATAACGATCACACCATTCTCTACGTCAATGACGAGTTCTACAGCATCTGGGAACTGCCGCTCGACGATCGCTTCGATGGGCGGCCGTTCATCGATGTCATCAAGCGCAATTACGAGCTCGGCCGTTACGGTGAGACGCAAACGCCGGAAGAGATCTACGCATTTCGTAAGGGGCTTTTCGAGGCAAGCAATCCGGAGCCGATCGAGCTCGACTGGGCTGCCGGCAAATCGGTCATCTTCGATTCCAGGCGCATTTCCAGCAACCGCATCCTGCTGACCTATTCCGATATTTCCGCCGTACGTGCGCGCGAGCAGGAAATCCACGAGGCGCGCGCGGCGCTGGAAAGCCTCGGCGAGATGATGCGCGATGCGACACATGCCATGTCGCAGGGACTTGCGATCGTCCAGGACGGCGTGATCAAGCTTTCCAATGACGGGCTTGCCGACGTGCTGTGCATTCCGGCGGAGCTGACTGAGGCGGGCCGGGGCTGGATCGATCTCTTCCAGTTCTGCGCCAATCGCGGTGATTTCCACGACAAGGCGGTCGAAACGCTGGAGGAGTGGCGGGCCAATATCGCGGCGCGCCGGCCAATCTCCACCGTCTTCCATGTCGGCGGTGAGCGCTGGGTGAACATGGAAGCCACTATCAGCGAGCGCCAGCACTGGGTGGCGCTGTTTACCGATGTGACCGAACTCAAGCAACGCGAGGAGGAGTTGAAGCAGCTTCTGTCGCGTGCGGAGGCCGCCGACCGCGCCAAGTCCGAATTCCTCGCCAATATGAGCCATGAGATCCGCACGCCGATGAACGGGGTGCTCGGCATGGCGGAACTGCTCGCCAAGACCAATCTCGATACCCGCCAGAAGACCTTCGTCGACATCATCGTCAAGTCGGGCAATGCGCTGCTGACGATCATCAACGACATCCTCGATTTCTCGAAGATCGATGCCGGCCAGATGAAACTGCGCAAATCTGCTTTTGATCTGGTGGAGGCTGTCGAGGATGTCGCGACGCTGCTGTCTTCGCCTGCGGCGGAGAAGAATATCGAACTGCTGGTTCGAGCCGCTCCCGATCTGCCGGCGGCCGTCATCGGCGATGCGGGGCGCTTCCGCCAGATCGTGACCAATCTCGTCGGCAATGCGGTGAAATTCACCGAGCGCGGGCACGTCTTCGTGGATATCGGTTTCGAGCCGTCTGCAGGCGGTGAGGTCATGATCAACCTGCGCATCGAGGATACCGGCATCGGCATTCCGACCGAGAAGGTGGAATCGGTCTTCGACAAGTTCTCACAGGTCGATTCCTCATCGACCCGGCGTCATGAAGGCACGGGCCTGGGCCTCGCGATAACGGCCGGCCTCGTCGATCTCTTCGGCGGCTATATCAATGTCGAAAGCGAATGGGGCAAGGGCTCGATCTTCACCGTCAAGCTGCCCTTCGCCATTGCCGCCGCCCGCGTCGAGCCGAGGCCTCTGCCGATCAACGTGCAGGGGGCGCGCATCCTGGTTGTCGACGATAACGAGGTCAATCGCCGTATCCTGACCGAACAACTGAGCCTCTGGGGCTTCGACGGCGTTGCCGCAGAAGGTGGCGCCACCGGCTTTGCCATTCTGGAGGCTGCTGCCGATCTCGGCATCAAGGTCGATGCCGTCGTGCTCGACTATCATATGCCTGACATGAACGGCGCCGAGGTCGCGCGCCGTCTGCGCGCCGACAGCCGCTTCGTGGATTTGCCGATCATCTTCCTGACCTCGATGGATATTTCCGGCACGGAGAAAGAATTCGCGGCGCTGAACGGCCACGCGCATCTGATGAAGCCGGCACGCGCCAATGTGATGCGCAATACGGTGGTCGAGGTCGTACGGGCAAGCCGCGTCAAACAGGCTTCCGAGACCGAGATCATGCGGCTGCAGAAGGAAGTGGAGGCCGCACCACCGCCGGCGCCGACACCTGCTCCGAAGAAGCGGGCGGACGAATTCGTCGATGTCCTCGTGGCCGAAGACAACGAAGTCAACCAGATCGTCTTCACGCAGATCCTGCAGGGAACCGGGCTTTCCTTCCTCGTCGTCAACAACGGGGAGGAGGCTGTGGAAGCCTGGGAGCAGCATACGCCGCGCCTCATCATGATGGACGTTTCCATGCCCGTCATGAACGGCCATCAGGCGACGAAACTGATCCGCCAGAAGGAGCAGGGCCAAGGGCGTCGCGTGCCTGTTATCGGTGTGACGGCACATGCGCTGGAAAGCGACCGGGAACTCTGCCTCGATGCGGGCATGGACGATTACATGTCCAAGCCGATCAGTCCGGAACTTCTGGAAGACAAGATCCGCCAGTGGCTCGGCCGTGGCGAATTGCAGCCGGGCCGCTCCGGCTATTGAGGCTTGACGCCGCAGAGCATTTCCCGCTTGCCGGCAAAGCCCTTGCGCCGCTCGACAACGAAGCCGGCGCCCGCCAGATTGCGGCGCACGAAGCCTGCCGCGGCATAGGTCGCGAAGCTTCCGCCGGGAGCGGTCCTGTCACAGACGAGGCGCATGAGTTCTTCCGACCACATGTCGCCGTTGCGCGATGGGGCGAAGCCATCGAGATACCAGGCATCGAAACCGGGAGCAGCTTCAGCCACACTGCCGAGCGCGCGGCCGCAAACGACGCTGAGCCTCGTCTGGTCGTCGAGATCGAGCGAGACGATACCTTCGGGTGTGTCAGGCCATGCGGTCGCCAGCGCCTGCCGTTCGGTGTCGATTTCGGGCCAGTGCGCCAATGCACGATCGATTTCGTCACGGCGCATCGGATAGAGTTCGAAGGACATGAAATGCAAATGCCGGCCGGGCTGGCGGTAGAGCTTCCATTGTCGCCAGGTCTCTGAAAAATTCAGGCCGGTGCCGAAGCCGAGTTCGCCGATGAGGAAGGTCGAGCGGCCATTCCACCGTTCGGGCAGGCCGTTTCCGGCGAGGAAGACGTGGCCGCATTCCAGTCGCCCGTCGGTCTGGCAATAAAAATGGTCGCCAAAGGCGGTCGAATAAGGCATATCGCCGTCGCGCCATTCGAGGGGCTGCGGCTTGCCCGCGCCGATCTGATCGGGATTGATGTCTGTCATGAAAAAAGCCGATAGTCCCGCCCCGGCCTCGGGTCAATCATCGATCGATCTCCTCATTGTCGGCGGCGGCATTATGGGCCTGTGGGCAGCCGTCCATGCCGAGCGTCGCGGCATAGAAACGCTGCTTGTCGATGCCGGCAATCTCGGCAGCGGGGCAAGCGGGGGGCTGCTCGGCGCTCTGATGCCGCATATGCCGGACCGCTGGTCGGAAAAAAAGCAGTTTCAGTTCGATGCGCTTGTGTCGCTGGAGGCGGAGATCGCGGCCATCGAGGCGGCGACCGGGCTTTCGGCCGGTTACCGGCGCTCCGGCCGGCTCATTCCGCTGCCGAAGCCGCATCTGCGCAAGATCGCGCTCGGCCATTCCGCCGATGCTGAGGTTCACTGGAGAGCGGGCGACCGGCGTTTCCATTGGCATGGGCTGGACAGGCCGCCAGGCGAGGGCTGGATCGATCCGGCGGCCGGTGAAAGTGGTTTCGTGCATGACACGCTTGCCGCCCGCGTTGCTCCTCGTTTGCTCACCGCCGCCTTGGCCGCCTTTCTGCGAAAGGCACGGTATGTGAGGGTGCTGGAGAATACGGAGGTAACAGAGCTCGATCCGGCACGCGGAATGGCCTTGATCGAAGGCGGCGCCATCGTTTTCGGGCGCTGCATCCTTGCCGCGGGCTATCGATCCTTTCCCCTCCTGGAGAAGCTGACATCGGGGCTGAAGAAACCACTCGGGCAAGCTGTGAAAGGGCAGGCGGCGCTGCTTGCTGCCGATATCGATCCTGGCCTGCCGACCGTCTTTCGGGACGGGCTTTATGTGGTCGCGCATGAGGGTGGGCATGTGGCAGTCGGCAGCACGAGCGAGAACAACTTTGCCGATCCCTTTTCTACAGATGAGCAGCTCGAAGCGCTGATCGAGGCAGCCCGCGACATGGTTCCCGCGCTGCGCGCTGCGCCTGTCATCGAGCGTTGGGCCGGATTGCGCCCCAAGGCGATCGACCGCGATCCCATGGTTGGCGCGCATCCTGCGAATCGCAACCTCATTGCCCTGACCGGTGGTTTCAAGGTCAGCTTCGGGCTGGCGCACCGGCTGGCGGAGGCGGCAATATGCATCGCAAGCGATACACCTACGGATTTTTTATTGCCGGAAAGCTTTGGAATTTCAAACCACATCGCGGTCTCTTCACGTTAAACGTGAATTAGAAGCTTCTCTGCTTCGTTATTCTGTCATGCAAATCACCTATCTGCTTTCGCATCGAGAGGGCGGACCCTAATCCGCGCTCATTTCATCAGATGGAGGAAATCGCATGCGCTATGCCATTTGCTTCACGCCATCAGCGAGCGATCCGCTCTCGCATGTGGCGGCCAATTGGCTTGGCCGCAACGTATTTTCAGGCGATATGGTCGAGCCGCCGGCAATCCGCGGCCTCGGTATCCATGAGATCGCCTTTCATACGGCAGTGCCGCGTCGCTACGGGTTCCACGGCGTGCTGAAGGCCCCTTTCCACCTCTCGTCAGAGGTTTCCGAATCGCAACTGCTGCGCGACCTCATGCGGTTTTGCGGAACGCTTTCGCCCTTCCAGATTCCGCGTCTGGAGGTTGCTCGCCTCGGGACCTTCTACAGTTTGTCACCGATCCGGCCCTGCGATCAGGTTCACTACGTGGCTTCGGCGATCGTTCAGGAGTTCGATCGTTTCCGTGCGCCGCTCTCCGAGGCGGATATCGAGCGCAGCGATCCTGACGGACTTTCGGCCGCGCAATTCGCGAACCTGCATCGCTGGGGCAACCCTTATGTGATGGACGAATTCCGCTTCCATATGCCGGTCACGGGTCCAGTCAACGCCGTCGACATGCCGCGCATCGAGCAAGCGCTGCGGTCGATCTTCGATCCGGTGCTCGCCGATCCGGTGACGGTCTCGAATGTCGCGCTGATGATCGAGGAAGGTGCCGGCGGTCCGTTCCGGGTGCACTCGCTGCATCCGATGGGCAAGGTGAGCGCCCGCAAGATCGCCTGAGGCGCCGCCTCGGGCAAAAGGCCAGTTACGCACTTTTACGCCTCGACATTCCGCTCACGGATGCTACCGTTTCACCTGTCTTTTCAAAAGGTGATTTGATGGTATCCGAGACCTATGCGCGCAATCTCATCGGTTACGGGCGCAAGACGCCCGATCCGAAATGGCCAGGCGAGGCGCGCGTCGCAGTGCAGTTCGTCATCAATTACGAAGAGGGTGGCGAGAGCTCCATCCTCGACGGCGATCCGGCTTCGGAAAACCTGTTGTCGGAAATCGTCGGCGCGCAGCCCTGGCCGAACCAGCGCAATCTCAACATGGAGTCGATCTATGAATACGGCTCCCGTGCCGGCTTTTGGCGGCTCTGGCGTCTTTTCACCGACCTCAAGGTGCAGGCGACCGTCTACGGCGTGACGCTTGCCATGGCCCGCAACCCGGAAGCGGTCGCCGCCATGAAGGAAGCCGGCTGGGAGATTGCCAGCCACGGCTATCGCTGGCTGGAATACAAGGATTTTCCGGAAGATCTGGAGCGCAAGCACATTCTGGAAGCGGTGCGGCTGCACACCGAACTGACGGGCGAGCGGCCTTACGGGATGTATCAGGGCAAGCCGTCGGACAATACGCTGCGGCTGGTTCAGGAGGAGGGCGGGTTCCTTTATTCGTCGGATTCTTATGCCGACGATCTTCCCTATTGGGTGAAGGGCATCGATGAAAATCCCTTCCTCATCATCCCCTATACGCTCGAAACCAACGACATGCGCTTTGCCACGCCGCAGGGCTTCAATTCCGGCGACCAGTTCTTCACCTACCTCAAGGATGCGTTCGACACGCTTTATGAGGAAGGCAAGGAAGGCAGCCCGAAGATGATGTCCGTCGGCCTGCATTGCCGTCTCGTCGGCCGGCCCGGACGCGTGGCGGCGCTCAAGCGCTTCATGGAATATGTGCTGAAGCACGACAAGGTGTGGATCCCACGCCGTATCGAAATTGCGAAGCACTGGCATGCGAACCACAAGCCGGGAACGATCTGATGATCTCGCGCAGTGAGTTTGTGTCCCGCTTCGGCGGTGTCTTCGAGCATTCGCCCTTCATTGCAGAACGGGCCTATGACGATGGCTTTGTCGGCGACAAGCTGACCGTGGACCGCGTGCACACGGAGCTCGTCGCTATTTTTCGTGCCGCGAGCGAGGAGGAGCGTCTCGGTGTGCTTCGCGCCCATCCCGATCTTGCCGGGCGGCTGGCGATATCCGGTCAACTGACGGAAGACAGCAAGAAGGAGCAGGCCGGTGCCGGTCTCGACCGGTTGAGCCCTGAAGAGCACGCGCGTTTCACCGAACTCAACTCCGCCTATACGCAGAAATTCGGCTTTCCCTTCATCATCGCCGTGAAGGGGCTGAACAAGGACGATATCCTTGCCGCTTTCGAAAAGCGGATTGACAATACCAGCGACGAGGAATTCGCGACTGCTGCAGCTGAGGTCGAAAAGATCGCGCTGCTGCGCCTGACATCCATGCTTCCGGAGACCTGATGACCGATACGCCTGATATCAGCCTGCCAGCTTTCGCCACCGGTGCCACGTGAAGGCTTGAGTTCTTTCCTCTTTCAAGCGCGTCACTTATATTTGCGGCATCAGGAGTGATACGGCGATGAGACCGTCGGAAGTGTTGGAAAAGAACAGGCAGGCGATCCGCGAAGCGACCAAACGCTTCAATGCAGCAAACCCGCGTGTCTTCGGCTCCGTCGCCCGTGGCGAGGATCGGCCGGACAGCGATCTGGACATTCTGGTCGATGCGCTGCCCGGCAGCACATTGCTGACGCTTGGTGGTTTGCAGGATGCTTTGGAGCAGATGATGCTTGGCACGTCGATCCACCTTCTGACCCCCGGCGATTTTCCCGAATCGATCCGCACCCGGGTTCTTTCCGAGGCCAAGCCCATATGAGCGAGAGTCGTATCCCGTATCTTCTCGAGCGGATGCGATCGGCCGCGGCCGAGGCCCACGCAATGATCGCTGATGTCGGCAAGCAGCGGTTTATCGAGGATATCGTCTTGCAGCGCGCTGTCGGAATGAGTCTCCTGATGGCGTCGGAGACCGCTGCTCAATTGATGAAGATCCATCCCGAATTCGCCGTAGAACACCCCGAATTTCCCTGGGGCGCGATGCGCGGCATGCGCAACCGCATCGCGCATGGCTATTTCGACATTGATTTGGAGAAGGTCTGGGCCACAGCCAAAGACGATGTGCCTGATCTGCTCGACAGGCTTGATCTTGTCCGCAACTGGCGTGCGCAAGGCGAATAGGTCCAATGTCCCAATATCTCGAAATACAGAATCTCACGCGATCCGCCTTCGCGCCCTTCGGCGACGTGATCGAAGCCGATCCCGCAACAATGCGCTATATCAACGGCGGCAATACCGAGCGTTTCCATGCGCTTGCAGCGCCCGAAGCTGAAGGCGAGGGCGCTCGTATCATCATCAATCTCTTTCGCGGCCAGCCGCGTGCTTTTCCCTATGAGATCGGCATGATGGAGCGGCATCCTTTCGGCAGCCAGAGCTTCTCGCCGATCTCGGGCCGCCCTTTCCTCGTCATCGTTTCGGAAGATGAAGGCGGTCGCCCGGCGCGGCCGCAGGCCTTTCTCGCGCGCGGCGATCAGGGCGTGAATTACCGGCGCAATGTCTGGCATCATCCGCTGATGGCGCTTGGAGAGCCGAGCGATTTTCTCGTTGTCGACCGTGACGGGCCGGGCAACAATCTGGAAGAATTCTTCTTCGACGACCCCTTCATCATCAAAGAGCCAGGCCTATGACCGGACTGACTACCCATGTTCTCGATACTGCGCTGGGCAAGCCGGCACAGGGACTGCGGATCGATCTCTTTCACATCGAGGGTGAGCTTCGCCATCATATCAAGACCGTCGAGACCAATGCCGATGGCCGCGTCGATGGCGGGCCGATCCTGATCGGCGAGAGCTTTCGCGCCGGTACCTACGAACTGCTTTTTCACGCCGGAGATTATCTCAGGGCAAACGGGACGCCTCTGCCGCATCCGGCTTTCCTCGACCTCGTGCCGATCCGCTTCGGCATTGCCGATACGGCGGCGCATTATCATGTGCCGCTGCTGATCTCGCCCTATGGCTATTCCACCTATCGCGGGAGCTGACATGCGCTTTGCCGCGATAGCCGATATCCATGGCAACTCTCCGGCACTGGACGCCGTGCTGGCTGACATCGCTGCTCAAGGGATTACAGATATCGTTAATCTCGGCGATTGTTTCAGCGGTCCGCTGGAGGCGGGACGGGTGGCGGACCGGCTGCTATCGCTCTCCATTCCGACCGTGCGCGGCAATCACGACCGCTATCTGATCGAAGGACCGCCGGAGGAGATGCATATATCGGATGCCGCCGCCTATGCACAGCTTGGTGCAGCTCATTTCGATTGGCTGCGGTCGCTGCCGGTCGACCTGATCTACCGGGATGAGATCTATCTCTGCCATGCAACGCCTCATGACGATAACCTCTACTGGCTGGATATGGCTGTTGCCGACGGCAGCGTGGTGCTCAGGCCGCAGGCGGAGATCGAAGCGCTGGCGGAAGGTATCGAAAGCCCGTTGATCCTGTGTGGCCACACGCATATTCCCCGTATGGCAGCACTTTCCGGCGGCCGTCTTATCGTCAATCCCGGCAGTGTCGGCGGCCCGGCCTATGACGATGACAAACCCTATCTGCACAAGGTCGAAACCGGCCACGCAATGGCGAGTTATGCGGTGCTGGAAAAATCGGCCAGCGGATGGACGGCGCAATTCCGCAATATCCGATACGACAACATGGCCATGTCGGTCTTGGCAGCAGCCAATGGCCGCCCGGAATGGGCATCCGCGCTCGCGACAGGCCGGATGCCGCAATCTTACTGACATCAGGCAATAATCGAGGAGTCCACATCCTTGATATCGCGTTTGCCGCAGAGCGCCATAGTGACGTCCATCTCCTTGCGGATGATTTCGAGCGCCAGCGTGACGCCCTCCTTGCCCATGGCGCCGAGGCCGTAGAGGAAGGGGCGGCCGATATAGGTGCCGCGGGCGCCGAGCGCCACAGCCTTCAGCACATCCTGGCCGGAGCGGATGCCGCCATCCAGATGCACCTCCATGCGGTCGGCGACGGCGTCGACGATATCAGGCAACATGCTGATCGAGGAGGAGGCGCCATCGAGCTGACGGCCACCGTGGTTGGAGACGATAATTGCGTCGGCCCCGGTATCGACGGCCTGCTTTGCATCCTCGACGTCAAGGATACCCTTGATGATCAACGGGCCGCCCCACCGTTCCTTGACCCAGGCAACGTCCTTCCAGGAAAGCTGCGGGTCGAACTGCTCGTGCGTGAATGTCGAAATCGACGAGAGGTCCGTGACTCCCTTGGCGTGGCCCAGGATGTTGCCGAAGCTGCGGCGCTTCGTCTTCATCATGTCCATGCACCAGAAGGGGCGCGTCGCCATCTGCCAGATATGTTTCGGCGTGAATTTCGGCGGGGCGGACAGGCCGTTGCGCAGATCCTTGTGACGCTGGGCCAAGACCTGCAGGTCGGCGGTCAGCACCAGCGCGGAGCATTTGGCGGCCTTGGCGCGATTGATGAGGTTCATCACGAAGTCTCTGTCGCGCATGACATAGAGTTGGAACCAGAACGGCTTCGTCGTGACCGAAGCGACATCCTCGATCGAGCAGATGCTCATGGTCGAGAGCGTGAAGGGCACGCCGAATTCTTCCGCCGCGCGGGCTGCGAGCATTTCGCCATCGGCGTGTTGCATGCCGGTCATACCGGTGGGCGCCAGCGCCACCGGCATCGACACCGTCTGGCCGATCATCGTCGTCTCGAGCGTGCGGTCGGTCATATCGACCAGCACGCGCTGGCGCAGCTTGATGTCGCTAAAATCGGCTTCGTTCGCGGCGTAGGTCGATTCCGTCCAGGCACCGGAATCCGCATAATCGAAGAACATCTTCGGCACGCGGCGCTGAGCCATTTTCTTGAGATCGGCAATGGTAAGCGGTCTGGCCATGAAGCGAACCTTCAGATCTGAACGGTTCGCTCATGTACCACGCTTTTTCGGCGCTTTGCTATTTGATTCCAAGGCAGTTTTTGCCTTAGCCGGCGGCTTCGGAAAGCTGGCCTTTCACCGCCACGCCGGCCACATAGGTTTCGGTCACCGAGCGGTCGTCGCCCATGGTCTGCAGCAGGAAAAGCTCCTCCGGCAATGTCTTTACCACTTCCATTTTCAAGGCCATGGCTGGCGTTGCAGCGGCGTTGAGAACGACGAGGTCGGCATCCGTACCTGGTTCCAAAGTGCCGATCCTGTCAGCCAGCGACAGCGCCTCGGCATTGCCGAGCGTCATGTAGTAATAGCTGTCCAGCGGGTTCAGTCGTTCGCCGAGAAGCTGCTGGATTTTGTAGGCCTCATCCATGGTCCGCAGCATGGAATAGCTTGAGCCGCCGCCGATATCCGTGGCGACGCCGATGCGAACGGGCTTTTCGCGGCGGACCAATGCCTTCAGCGGAAAGAGGCCGGAGCCGAGGAAGAGGTTGGAGGTCGGGCAATGGACGGCGACTGCACCGCTTTCGCTCATGGCATCTGCTTCACGATCCGAAAGATGGATGGCGTGGCCGAAGAGGCTCTTCGGTCCGAGCAGGCCATAGCGGGCGTAGATATCGGTGTAGTCGGTCGCTTCCGGATAGAGCGCGCAGGTGAATTTGATCTCGTCGTGGTTTTCCGAGAGGTGCGTCTGGATGTGAAGATCGGGGAATTCACGGGCGAGCGCTGCCGTCGCCTCCATCTGCGCCGGTGTCGAGGTGATGGCAAAGCGCGGCGTGATGGCGACGTGGTTGCGGCCCTTGCCGTGCCAATCGGCAATCACCTGCCGGGTTTCGTCGTAACCCATCTCAGGTGTGTCGAGCAGGCCCTGCGGCGCGTTGCGGTCCATCATCACCTTGCCGCCGATCATGCGCATGTTGCGGCGCATGGCTTCTGTGAAATAGGCGTCGGCCGAGGTCTTGTGAACGGAGCAATAAGCGACGGCCGTCGTGGTGCCGTGGCGGATCAGCTCGTCGTAGAAATGCGTGGCGATCTTTTGCGCATGGTCGCTCTCGACGAAGCGGCATTCCTCCGGAAAGGTATAGGTGTTCAGCCATTCCAAGAGGTTTGCGGCATAGGAGGCGATCACCTGCATCTGCGGGAAATGCAGATGCATGTCGATGAGGCCCGGCATGATGAGATGCGGGCGATGATCGATCTCGTTGATGTCGGCTGGGGCCTTCGCCCTCACGTCGGCATAGGCGCCGACAGCGGCGATGATGCCATCCTCGATCAAGAGGCCGCCGTCCGTTTCGTAAAGATAGCTTTCGCTGTCTGCGAGGCTTAGGGGCGCACGGCGGAAGGAGAGCAGGCGCCCGCGCAGAAGTGTTGTGGTCATTCTTGTTTGCCTTCGACTGCGCTTTCGAACCAGGCGACGAGCAGCTTGCGCTCGTCGGGCGTAATGTCGGTTACGTTGCCCGGCGGCATGGCATGGCTTCGTCCGGCCTGTATATAGATTTCGCGCGCATGGGCGGCAATTTCCGCGTCATTTTCCAGAATCACACCGTTTGGTGGCCGGGCGATACCTTCATAGACCGGTTCTGCCGCATGACACATGGAACAGCGCGTGCCGATCAACTGCTTTACCGCAGGAAAATGCGGATCGCCGGCAAATTGCTGGAAGGCTGGAGCGACGGATACGGTCTGATCCTCGCGGGTCAGCAGCTTGGGCACGGTCGACAGCCACATGATGAGGATGAAGAGCACGACCGTGACGATCCAGGTCCAGGTCGGCCGGCCCTTGCGGGCATGCGTGGTGTTGAACCAGTGGCGGATCGTGACGCCCATCAGGAAGACGAGAGCCGCGATCACCCAGTTGAAGGCAGTGCCGAAAGCCAGCGGATAGTGGTTCGACAGCATGAAGAAGATGACGGGCAGCGTCAGGTAGTTGTTATGCAGCGAGCGCTGCTTGGCCATGTAGCCATATTTGGCATCGGGAGTGCGGCCCGCAATCAGGTCGGCGACGACAATCTTCTGGTTGGGAATGATGATCATGAAGACGTTGGCTGACATGATCGTCGCCGTGAATGCGCCAAGATGCAGGAAGGCGGCGCGGCCGGTGAAGACCTGCGTATAGCCCCAGGCCATGAAGACCAGCACGACGTAGAGAACCGCCATCAGGCCCCAGGTGTTCTTGCCGAGCGGCGACTTACAGAGCAGATCGTAGATGATCCAGCCGAAGCCAAGTGATGCGAGCGAGATCAGGATCGCTACCGGCTTCGAAATATCGAGCACGTGGCGATCGATGAGGAAGAGATCGGCTCCACCGTAATAGACGATGCAGAGCATCAGGAAACCGGAGAGCCAAGTGAAATAGCTCTCATATTTGAACCAGGTCAGGTGTTCCGGCATCTCGGCTGGCGCCACCAGATATTTCTGGATGTGGTAGAAGCCGCCGCCATGGACCTGCCATTCCTCGCCGTGAACACCGGCGGGCAGATGCGGGCGCTTCACCAGGCCGAGGTCGAGCGCAATGAAATAAAAGGACGATCCAATCCAGGCGATCGCTGTGACGACATGGAACCAGCGCGCCGCAAAGGCCAGCCACTCCCAGGCTATTGCATATTCATACATTCAGTTCCCCTGTTCTTCCTCCGACTCGTGAGATTGCGAGAAATTCCGACGAGAAGAAAGGGGGATCGTGGGGTTTCTTGCCGCAGCGGACATTGCAGGAAGAGCTTGCCGGGTTTGGCATATGTGCTAAGGCATCGCCAGAGACGCTATTAGGAGCCGCTGAAACATGCAGATCGAAGTCCCTTGCCCGAAGTGCCGCAACACGCGCATGAAGTTTCCGCGCCCGCAGCCGATCGACAGCGACATCATCACCTGCTTCAGCTGCAATTTCGAACTCGGCACCTACGGCTCGATCAAGGCCAAGATGGTGGCGATGCTCAATCGTGTCGCGGCTGCCGAGCAGCAGAAGAAGAAGCACTAGTTTACGGCTTCAGCCGGTTCAGCTGTGCTGAGCGGGAAGGGTCCGCGGCCAGAACCGCAAGCCTTTGCGGATGAAGGCCATTAGTCCGGCGGTCTGCGGACCGGCTGAGCTTGGCACTTCTGGCTCAGCGATACAGTCGGCAATGTCCTCCAGCAGGCGGGTATCGAATGGACCGACAGATCGTGGGGCAGGGGTTAGCTTGCCTTGGTCGAGCGACAGGATCATCAAGGGCGATAACATCGGGGACCTCTCACAATGCGCGCTGTTTGCGCGCGATGGGAGGAGATTGGCCCGCTTGCTTGCGTCGGGTCCTTTAGCGACAGCCTAAAAGACCCAAAGAATGCCGAAACATTCCTAAGCTTCCGGCAGGCCTGCCTCGCGCAGGCCGTTGAGGATAGGGGACAGGCGCTCGGGAACTTTGGTTGCCTGTCCGCTCGCGATGCTTGCCAGCGTGCTGTCAGGCGCGATGCGCAGGAGATGCTGCAGGAAGCGTCTTGCCTCTTCTTTCCGTCCGAGAAGCATGTTGTCGGCGATCAGAATCCAGACTGTCGGATCGAAATTCGGGTTCAGCGCCAGAGAGCGTGACGCCCAGAGAAGCGATTGCTCGTAATTGCCGCGGATCATCTCGATATCGGCGAGGCCGCTGAAGGTGATGTGGGCGTAGGGATCAAGCGGGCTCAGGCGGTGGGCGCGCATGAGATATTCCTGCGCCTGATCAAGATTGCCGCAATGAAGATGAGCAATTCCGGCTCTGACGACGACGCTGAGGCTGTTGGGGTTGAGGTCGACGGCCGCCTGCATGATCGCCAGGCCCCAATCATATTCGCGCCCGACCTGAATGAGCGACATGCCGCAGGTGGCCATGATCGTGGCGTCGCCTCTTGCCAGTTCGATACCCCGGCGCGCAAGCGCGACGCATTTTTCTGCATCGTCGGGTCCGAAAGGCGGCCAGCCCATCGTTCTGCGATGTTCGAGCGTATAAGAGGCGAGCGCCAGAATACGGGCATTGTCCGGCTCGCGCCGGAGCGCCTCAGTCAATAGCGCATGCGCCTCGGCATTCTGACTGGAGGTTTCCGCGAGGATCTTCGGCAGGACCTGCAGACAGAGATCGTAGACGGAAATGCTGCCGGGTCGCTCACGGCGTGCGCGTTCCAGCTCGGCTTGCTGGACATGGGGTTCGATGCCGATGGCGACAGATTCGGTAATGCGGTCCTGAAATTCGAAGACGTCCTCGATACTGCCGTCGAAACTTTGTGCCCAAAGCTGCACATTGGCCGCGGCATCCACCAGCCGAGCATAGATGCGCAGTCTGTTGCCGGATTTGCGCAGGCTGCCTTCCAGCACATATTTGACACCGAGTTCGCTGGTGATTTTCCTGATGTCACCCGTGCCCCGATAGACGAAGCTGGTATTGCGGGCGATGACGGCAAAAGCCTTGAAGCGGCTCAGCGCCGTGATGACATCGTCAACGACGCCATCGGCAAAATATTGCTGCTCGGGATCACCGCTGAGATTTTCGAAGGGCAGCACTGCAAGCGAGGGGAATATGTCATCCCCGATATCGGCAAGTGGCGCCTGGCTCCTGAAAAGGCGATAGCCCAGGCGCGGCAGCGTGACGATCCATTCCTGCCCGTCCGGCCGCTGCCCGAGCGCCTTGCGCAGATGCGCGATCTGTACTGAAAGATTGCCTTCCTCGACTATCAGTCCCGGCCAGCCCGCTTCGATCAACGCGTCCTTTCCGACCGGGCGTCCGTCGGCTTCGAGCAGCGCCTTGAGCAGTGAAATCGCGCGCTGGCCGAGCGCAACTGGCTGGCCATCCCGCCGCAGCACGCTGCTGCCGGGGTCGAGCATGAAACGGCCGAAAGTATATCGCTGCTCTTCCATCGGAATACTTATATCCGCGCAATTTGAGGTGGCAATCTGGTTGTGCGTCATGCTGTGAAGCGGGCGTGTCACTCGTGTGCCTTAAAAAATCGCCGATTTCTGCGGCATTTTATCCAATGCTGATGCTCCGATGTGGAACAGCCGATTCCTTGAAATGTGAAATTTGGGTTACAGTTTTTAAACGCAGCCGCCGGGATGAGGTGGAAACCGCACGAAACTGGCGGCGCATTCATCGACGGAGAAGATGCCCATGCGCAGCATTCTGACATGCGTGATGATTGCATATGCGTCGTTCGCGACAGCCCACGACGCCGGTACGGGTTGGAGTTACGACCCCTACTGTTGCAATGGAAATGCCGAAACCGGCGATTGCCAGATGATCCCGTCCAAGGCCGTTGCCATCACGCCGGATGGTTATCGTTTGACGCTGAAGCCTGGCGATCACCGACTTGTGACGCGCTACCATGTCTTTCTGCTGCCGATGACCAAGGCGATGCATTCGGGTGACAGCGATTACCATCTCTGCCTGTTCCCGAACGAGGATACGCCGCGATGTTTCTATGCGCCCGAGATGGGCTTTTGAGCGAGATTTAAGATCTGTCGCGTTCGCGCGAGAGTTCAGTCCTGCTCGACATTGAATTTTTCCAGCAGCCATTTCCGGAAGTTTCTGATTTTCGGAACGTTGCGCCTATTTTCGGGATAGGCGAGCCAATAGTCGCGCCCATCGTTGCCGGTCAGTTCGAAGGGCTGATAGAGCCTTCCGGTGGCAACGTCTTCCTGGAAATGACCTGGGTTGAGCATGGCAACACCGCCTCCGGCCATGGCGATGCTGGCATCGAGGATCTGCGTGCCGAATTCGCTTTTCGGATAGCGCGAGAGATCGGCATCCTTGACGCCGGCGGCAGCAAACCACTGCGCCCACCATGGATCGCCGGCGCTGATCAGGGGCAGTTTCAGAAGATCTGCGGGCTCGTGAACGCCACCGATTTCGGCTGCGAGCTTCGGGCTCAGCATGGGGGCGAAATCAAGCTTCATAATGCAATGGCTGATGAGGCCCGGCCAATCGCCGCGACCCCAGCGGATCGCGACATCGGCGGCCTCTTTCTGAAAGTCGACGATGTTGCCCGAGGTGACGAGCCTGACGGCAATATCGGGAAACTGCAACTGGAACGCGCCGATGTAGCGCGAAAGCCATTGCTGGGCGAAGGTCGCCGTCGAATGAATCGTCAGCGTTTCCTCGGTCGCCTTGCGCATCGAAGCCATGGCTTCGATCAGGATGTTGAATGCTTCGGAGACCTTGGGTGCCAGATGTTCGCCCGCTTCCGTCAGCTCGATCTGACGCGGACGGCGCAGGAAAAGCGGCTCGCCGATATTCTCCTCCAGGAGCTTGATCTGATAGCTGACGGCGGTCTGCGTCATGCCGAGTTCGTCGCCTGCCTTGGTGAAACTGCCGAACCGGGCCACGGATTCGAAGACGCGCAGCGCGTTCAGCGGGAACTGCTTCGACAGTTTCATGGATAAGTTCTCTTTATGGATGCAGACGGTTGTTCGATTGGAATTGCAGCATTTTTCCCGGCAAACTGCAATCATCTCATCAAACCATCAAGGTGATGTCATGGATTGCCAAGCTATCGAAGAGTGCCGTTCCCCCGCAAAAGAGGCATTGATCACCGTCCTCATCCGCCGGCTGGCCTGGGGGATCGGCAGCCGGATGCCGCAGCTGGACATGGACGTCACACCCGATCGCATCAAGCGCGATCTCGGTTTTCTGGATGGACGCGATCCGCGTTACGAGGACGATCGGTTGCGATAGGCGGAAAGTGCGGCCAGGATTTCGGCTGTTGTCATGGCGGCGATCACTTCGGGGCGTTTGTCCTTCACCGCCGATCCGCCGATCGGCAAAGTGAGGCGATCGAGCCAGGAGCGCTCGCCGCCTGCCTCACGGGAAAGCCAGCTTGCAAAGGTGGCGCGCTTGGTCGCAGAACCGATCATGCCGATATAGGCAAAATCGGTGCGGGCGAGCGCTTCGCTGGCGATCAGGAAATCCAATGCGTGGTCATGGGTGAGGATGACGAGTGCCGCGCCGGCCGGCATATCCTTCACCAGTGCCTCGGGCATCGGCACCGACCGGCTTTTCGTCAAGACCGGAAGGTTGGCGAGTTCATCCTGCCGGGTCTCGATGACGGTGACCGAAAGCGGCAGTGGCGCGAGTGCTGCGACAAGCGCACGGCCGACATGGCCGGCACCGAAGACATAGACTTCCGGCAGATGTTCGGCTTCGCTTTCCTGTTTTTTCTTCAGTTCATCCCTGATCGCATCCGTCACAGGCCGGAAGCGCAGTTGCGTGCGGCCGCCGCAGCACTGGCCGATTTCCGGCCCGAGCGGAATATCCATCATATCCGTGCCGCCCGTGCCGGCAAGCATCTCGCGGGCATTGCCGATGGCGATGAATTCGAATTGGCCGCCGCCTATGGTGCCCCAGACGCTCCTTGCCGAGACCAGCATGAAGGCGCCGGGCTCGCGTGGCGTCGAACCTTGCGTGCCTGATATTTCGACGAGGATCGCTTCGGGCTGGAGGGCCAGGAAGGCGCGGAAGTCGCTGCCGGGCACAAAACCGGAAAGGATTTCGCGCCGCGTCATGGTTACACCCTCTTCATCCTCTCGACCGCCATCAGCACGCGTTCAGGCGTTGCGGGCGCATCGAGATTCGGGCAGACGCGATAATTCGCGACGCTCGCGACAGCCATGGAAAGAGCCTCCAGCACCGAGATCGCCAGCATGAAGGGCGGTTCGCCGACGGCCTTGGAGCGGCCGATCGTGGCTTCGGTATTTTCAGACCATTCGGCCAGGCGCACGTTGAAGATCTTCGGCCGGTCCGAGGCGAGCGGGATCTTGTAGGTGGAAGGCGCATGTGTGCGGAGCCGCCCCTTGTCATCCCACCAGAGTTCTTCCGTCGTCAGCCAGCCCATGCCCTGAACGAAGGCGCCCTCGACCTGGCCGATATCGATCGCCGGGTTCAGCGAGCGGCCGACATCATGCAGGATATCGGTGCGGTCGATGAGATATTCGCCGGTCAGCGTGTCGATCGACACTTCGGTGCAGGCGGCGCCATAGGCGAAATAGTAGAAAGGCGTGCCGCGGCCGGCCTTGCGATCCCAATGGATTTTCGGCGTCTTGTAGAAGCCGGCGGCTGAGAGCTGCACGCGGGCGAAATAGGCCTGCTTGATGAAATCGGGGAAGGGGACTTCGATGTCTCCGACCCGCACACGGTTCGGCAGGAAGATGACTTCCGAGGCCGGAACGCCCCATTTCTCCGCGGCAAAGGCGACAAGTCGTTCCTTGAGCTGACGGGCTGCATCGAAGGCGGCCATGCCGTTCAGGTCCGAACCGGAAGAGGCGGCGGTGGCCGAGGTATTCGGCACCTTGCCAGTCGTCGTCGCCGTGATCTTCACCCTGTCGATATCGACCTGGAAACTGTCGGCAAGAACCTGCGCCACCTTGGTGTAGAGGCCCTGGCCCATTTCGGTGCCGCCATGATTCAGGTGGATCGAACCGTCCTGATAGATATGGACGAGCGCGCCGGCCTGGTTGAAGGCGGTCATGGTGAAGGAGATGCCGAATTTGACCGGCGTCAGCGCGATGCCCTTGCGGATATAGCGGCTGTCGCGGTTGAAGGCGACGATGGCGTTGCGGCGGGCGCGATAATCGGCGCTGTCCTCCAGCTCCTCGACGACGCGGGCGATGATATTGTCCTCGACCTCCTGATGATAGGGCGTGGTCGTGCGCCCTGAACCCGTCTGGCCGTAGAAATTCAGCTTGCGAACATCGAGCGGATCTTTGCCGACGGCATAGGCGATCTCCTCGATGAAGCGCTCGGCACCGAGCATGCCCTGCGGGCCGCCGAAACCGCGGAAGGCGGTGTTGGAGACGGTATGCGTTTTCAGCGGCTGGGAGGTCAGATGCACATGCGGGTAGAAATAGCTTGAATCGGCGTGGAAGAGCGCGCGGTCGGTGACCGGGCCTGAGAGATCAGAGGAGAAGCCGCAGCGGGCCGAATAGGTGGCGTCGACGGCGTGAATGCGGCCTTCGTCATCGAAGCCGAGTTCGTAATCGACGCGGAAATCGTGGCGCTTGCCGGTGGCGCTCATGTCCTCGTCGCGATCCGGACGGAACTTAATGGCGCGCCTCAGTTTCTTGGCGGCGATTGCCGCAAGGGCCGCGAACTGGTTGCCTTGCGTTTCCTTGCCGCCGAAGCCGCCGCCCATGCGGCGCACGTTCACGGTGACGGCGTTCGAGGGAAGGTGCAGCACATGGCCGACGATGTGCTGGATCTCGCTCGGGTGCTGAGTGGACGACCAGACAGCAACCTCATCATCCTCGCCCGGGATCGCCATGGCGATATGGCTTTCGAGATAGAAATGCTCCTGCCCGCCGATGCGCATGCGGCCCGTCAGCCGGCGCGGGGCGTTGGCCATTTCCGTTTCCGGCTCGCCGCGCTTCAGTGTCATCGGCGTGATGACAAGCGGGCTGCCATTTTCAATAGCCCCGTCGATATCGCTCCAGTGCGGCAGGTCGCGATATTCGATCTTTGCCTTGCGCGCGGCGCGGCGCGCAATCTCGCGTGTTTGCGCGATCACCGCGAAGATCGGCTGGCCGTGGAATTGAACCAGAGTTTCGGCGAGCAGCGGTTCGTCATTGCTGCCGTTGGAGCTGACGTCGTTGACGCCAGGAATATCCTTGCCGGTGAAGACCCAGACCACGCCGGGATAGGTCTGGACCTCGGACAGATCCATCGAGACAATCTCGGCATGGGCGCGGTCGGACAGGCCAAGTGCGCCGTGCAGCAGATCGGACGGTTCAGGAATATCGTCGATATAATCGGCACTTCCGGTGACATGTTTATGCGCTGAATCATGGCGCAGCGAGATATGCATCTGGCCGTTGATGAGCTTGCGTTCCTCGAAGGTGGATTTGTCCATCAGATGACTCCTTCGCAAGGGAACGCGGTGCCGTGTGGCCCCCTCATCCGCCCTTCGGGCACCTTCTCCCCGCTGGGGAGAAGGGAATGCCGCGCCGTCTCATTACCCCCCTCTCCCCTCGGGGAGAAGGTGCCCGAAGGGCGGATGAGGGGGCGGCTTGTGCTGACATATGCCGTCTTCATCACGCCACCTCCTCGAACCGCTTCAGTTCGGCGGGCGCACCGACCGTTTCGAGGTAAAACCGCGTCAGCAGGTTCTTGGCCGTCAGCTGGCGGTATTCGGACGTGGCGCGCCAGTCCGTCAGCGGCTGGAAATCGGCATCGAAGGCGAGGCGGGCGGCCTCGACGGTCGCCTCGCTCCAGGGTTTGCCGATCAGTTCGGCCTCGACGCTGCGGGCGCGCTTCGGCGTTGCGGCCATGCCGCCGAAAGCGATGCGGATGTCGGTAACGTGCTCCGTCTCATCCAGCACCAGATGGAAGGCACCGAGGACGGCGGTGATATCCTCGTCGCGGCGCTTGCTGATCTTGTAGACGGCAAATTTCGCGTCGGCGGCCGGATAGGGCACGAACAAGCTTTCGACGAATTCGTCGCGCCTGCGGTCCTGCCTTCCATAGGCGATGAAATAATCTTCGAGCAGCAGCGTGCGCGTGCCCGCAGTCGAGCGCAACGTCAGCTGTGCGCCGAGTGCGATCAGCGGCGGCGGGCTGTCGCCGATCGGTGAGCCGTTGGCGATATTGCCGCCGATCGTGCCCATATTGCGGACCTGCTCGCCGCCGATGCGGGTGATGAGGCGGGCAACGGTCGGAATTTTCCGGGCAATGGTTTCCAAGGCGCGGGTATAGGTGACGCCGGCGCCGATGGTGATGCCGGTCTCGCCTGCGGTGATCGACTGAAGCTCCGTCAGGTGATTGATGAAGACCACGGGATTCAGTTGCCGGATCTGTTTCGTCACCCAGAGGCCGACATCGGTCGAGCCGGCAACGATCGTCGCTGCGGGTTCTGCGGCCAGGATCTTCGCCAGTGCCTCCAGGGAGCGCGGCACGATCAGACGGCCTTCTTCCGACGTGACCGTCAGCGTTTCCGATGCCTGCATGGCCCAGAGGCGGGCGATGATTTCGGCGCGGGTCTTTTCCAAGGGATCGAAGAGCGTGCTCGGGCGCTGCAGGCTCACCTGTTCGGCTGCCTTGACGATGGGCTCGTAGCCAGTGCAGCGACAGAGATTGCCCTGGAGCGCCTTTTCGATCTCGGCGCGGTCGGGTTTCTCGTTGGAGAGCCAGAGGCCGTAGAGGGACATGACGAAGCCGGGTGTGCAGAAGCCGCACTGCGAACCGTGGCAATCGACCATGGCCTGCTGCACCGGATGCAGCGTGCCGTCTTTCGCCGCCAGATGCTCGATCGTGACCACGTGAGTGCCCTGAAGGGAGCCGATGAAACGGATACAGGAATTGACGGATTCGTAGAAAAGCTTGCCGTCAATCAACCGGCCGACCAGCACGGTGCAGGCGCCGCAATCACCCTCGGCGCAGCCTTCCTTCGTGCCTGTCAGTCGCCGCCTCAGCCGGAGAAAATCAAGAAGAGTCTCGGTCGGCCGGACGTTTTCCAAGGAAACGTCCTCGCCATTGAGGATGAAGCGGATGCTGTCGTTCATGATGTTCCCGGTTGTTTTTCCAAATGGTTATGCCGCCGTCCAGCCCCCGTCAATCGAGATATGCGTGCCGGTTACCTGTCGGGCTTCCTCGCTTGCGAGGTAGAGGGCGAGCGCGCCGATCTCCTCGGCCTTGACGAATTCATGCGTTGGCTGCGCCTTGAGGATGACTTCGGTCTTGACCTGTTCCTCGGTCATGCCGCGCGCCTTGGCGGTATCCGGGATCTGCTTTTCGACCAGCGGGGTCAGCACGTAGCCGGGGCAGATGGCGTTTACCGTCACGCCGAATTCGGCAAGCTCGAGCGCTGCCGTCTTCGTCAGGCCTAATATACCATGTTTTGCCGCTACATAGGCAGATTTGAAGGGTGAGGCGACCAAGGCATGTGCCGAAGCGATGTTGATGATGCGGCCATGCTTTTTCGCCTTCATCAGCGGGATCGCGGCGCGCATCGTATGGAAGGAGCTGGACAGATTGATGGCGATGATCTGATCCCACTTCTCGATCGGGAAATCCTCGATTTTCTCGACATGCTGGACGCCGGCATTGTTGACGAGAACATCGACCGTTCCGAAGGTCCTGCCGGCGGTCTCGATCAGGTCGGCGATGTCAGAGGGTTTCGTCATATCGGCCGGATGATAGAGTGCCTTTGCCTTCGACGATGATTCAAGGCGCTCGACTATATCATTGATTTCCTCATTCTTTCCGAAACCGTTGATGACGAGGTTGTCGCCCCTGGCAGCGAAGGCGGTGGCGATCGCGAGCCCGATGCCGCTGGTGGAGCCGGTCACGACGACTGTTCTGCTCATGCTTCTTCCTTCCTGACTATGAGATGCTGCATTGCAACGTTGAAGCGAGGTTATGCCCAAAGGCGGCGGGCTGGCAATCGGGAAGTGGCTGAGGGACAAGAGCACTGCTTACGCCCTTCCAAGCCAGGCGGACCTGCCCTATTGATTTGCTACGACAACAGCATGCAGCGGGAGGAATCGCATGGGTGGATATGTTCTGGCGGTCGATCAGGGAACGACCTCGACGCGGGCGATCGTCTTCGACGGCGATATGAAGATCGCCGGCATGGGCCAGAAGGAATTCACGCAGATCTATCCGCGATCCGGTTGGGTGGAGCACGATCCCGAGGAAATCTGGGATTCGGTCGTTTCAACCGTCCATATGGCACTGCGCGAAGCCAAGGTGACGGCCAAAGATATTGCCGCACTCGGCATCACCAACCAGCGCGAGACCGTCGTCGTCTGGGAGCGCGAAACCGGCAAGCCGATCCAGAACGCCATCGTCTGGCAGGACCGACGCACCGCAAGCTATTGCGACAATCTCAAGCGGCAGGATCTCGAGCGCACCTTCACGAAGAAAACAGGCCTCATCCTCGATCCCTATTTCTCCGGAACGAAGCTTTCCTGGATGCTCGCCAATGTGAAGGGTGCGCGCGCAAGGGCAGCGCGCGGCGACCTCTGCTTCGGCACGATTGATACGTTCCTCATCTGGCGGCTGACGGGTGGCAAGAGTTTCGTGACCGATGCGACCAATGCATCGCGCACGCTGATGTTCAACATCGCGACCAATGAGTGGGACGAGGATCTGCTCGACATCCTGCGCGTGCCGGCCGCGATGCTGCCCGAAGTCAAGGATTGCGCCGACGATTTCGGCACGGTCGATCTGGAGATTTTCGGCGCGGCCATTCCAATCCTCGGCGTTGCCGGCGACCAGCAGGCGGCAACGATCGGCCAGGCCTGCTTTGAGCCGGGCATGCTGAAATCGACTTACGGCACCGGCTGTTTCGCGCTGCTCAATACCGGCAGCGACATGGTGCGATCGAAGAACCGGCTGCTGACGACGATCGCCTATCGCCTTGACGGTGAGACGACCTATGCGCTGGAGGGCTCGATCTTCATTGCGGGGGCGGCGGTGCAGTGGTTGCGCGATGGCCTTGGCATCATCGACAGGGCATCCGATACGAGTGATTTGGCGGAAAAAGCCGATCCGACGCAGGAGGTCTATCTCGTGCCGGCTTTTACCGGCCTTGGCGCGCCGCATTGGGATGCCAAGGCGCGCGGTGCGATCTATGGCCTGACGCGCAACAGCGGACCGGCAGAGCTTTCCCGCGCGGCGCTGGAGGCTGTCTGCTACCAGACGCGCGACCTGCTGGAGGCCATGCGGAAGGATTGGAAGAACGGCACCGACAATACGGTGCTCCGCGTCGACGGTGGCATGGTTGCCTCCGACTGGACGATGCAGCGGCTCGCCGACCTGCTGGAAGCACCGGTCGATCGGCCCGTCATTCTGGAGACGACGGCGCTCGGAGCAGCCTGGCTTGCCGGCAGCAGGGCCGGCGTCTGGCCGGATCGGGAAAAGTTCTCTGCCACCTGGAAGCGCGACCGGCGCTTCGAACTTGTCATGGACGACAAGACTCGTGCCGTCAAGCTCAAGGGTTGGAAGAATGCGGTGAAGCGGACGCTGAGCGAGGGGTAAGCTTCACTTCTGCTGAGGCGTTCGCAATTGCTGTTCCAGATCAGCTACCGTGCGTTCGAATTCCTGAACCTGGCGTCTACGATCTGTACCCTCGTCGAGGGACGCGGTCGCCTCCAGGGCGATTGCCAAGCACTGTTTTAGTCGCGGAAGATTTGTAGCCGCCATTTGCCCTTGAGCGGCGGCATTCAACGCGACCATTGCATGATAGGAGACAAAAGGCTGTTCTACCTTCGGGCGTTCCGCGAGCCAATTCAGCAATTCGTAATCGGGAAGCATTTGCAGAGATGCAATCGCCTGGAGCCTCTTTCCTGGTGACGGCGATCCTACCAACTCGTAACGGATGCGGGCTGCGGCCTTGCCGACCGTTCTCATCTGCGACATAATCGCCTCCATGGCTCGCGTCCTATTGGAACCGGACGGCAGTGAGGCACGAGTCTGCTCATACTGTGCTGCAAGTTGATCCACAATCTTACGGATGTAGTTTACGTCGGAATGTTTGGTGAGTTCGTCGACAGTTTCTGCGCGAGCGACATCTCCTGTGGTCGGCAAATCGCTTTTGCTGCCGGATTTTTCGGCACTCGCTTCGGCTTGTTTCAGCTCTGAGCTGATTTTTCCTTCCATTCCCCAGAACTTGAATTCGCTCAAACCACCCAGCATGGCCGCAATCTGTCGTCTAAAGAGGCTAACTGAAACAAGAACGACGATCGGCCAAGCAACCGATGAAATTAGTTGTGCGAATGCCTCTACTGTCGCTGGATCGACAAAATCTGGTTGTGACGGCGGTGTCGGGTTGGCGGCCGCTCGTAGCAGCTCAGTCAACGCGGCGATAAACTCAGGCGAGGGAGCGGTCTGAGACGTTTCGATCATGCCTATGCCCCAAGTCAACAGTGTGTATGACAGCCATAGACATTGTGTTTTTTCAACTTAAATCTCCGATTGTGGCCCATGAGACGAACGCCGGACGCGATCTACTTTTCCAGCCAGAATGTTGCGGTGCTCCAGAAGGTCACGTTGGCGCCGAGATTGCCGAGCCCATGCGCATCGTGAATCGGGATGCTTCGATCAGATTCGCTCGTTTTCCCATCCGCAATTTTTTGATGCGGCCTGTCGGCCAAACGGTTACTCCTTCGTCATTCGGAAAGAGGAGTTACCGATGCTTTACGCAATCCTTTGCTACGCCAATGAGGAAACCGTTTTTGCCTGGACCGAGGAGGAAGAGGCTGCCGTCATGGGAAATCTCCATGCCGTGATCGAGCCGCTTGCCGCTGCCGGCAAGCTCGGCCCGACCGGCCGGCTGATGCCGACGACGACCGCAGCGACCGTGCGCAAGGGCAGGGACGAGGCCTTCGTTGTCGACGGTCCGTTTGCGGAAACGAAAGAAGCGCTTCTCGGCTTCTATACGGTTGATTTCGAAACGCTGGATGAGGCGATCGCCTTCTCGAAACAGCTTTCGGCGGTCAATCCGGGTTCCACCTCTTACGAAATTCGGCCGTTCTACACCTTCAGGCCGGGAGAGATCGCATCATGACAGACATTGCCTGGATCGACCTCGCGCTTGCCTCGGCCCGGCCGAAGGCGCTCGGCGCGCTGCTGCGCTATTTCCGCAATCTCGATACTGCGGAAGAGGCGTTTCAGGAGGCGTGCCTGAGGGCGATCCGGACCTGGCCGGAAAAGGGGCCGCCGCGCGACCCGACGGCCTGGCTGATCTTCGTCGGCCGCAACAGCGGCATCGATGCGGTGCGCAAGCGGGCGAAGATCCAGGCGCTGCCGGATGAGGATCAGATTTCGGATAGGGAGGATGCCGAAAGCGATATCGCCGATCGGCTGGACGATTCCCATTATCGCGACGATATCCTGCGGCTGCTGTTCATCTGCTGCCATCCGGACCTGCCTGCCACGCAGCAGATTGCGCTGGCGCTGCGCATCGTCTCCGGCCTGTCGGTCTCGCAGATCGCCCGTGCCTTCCTCGTCTCCGAAACCGCCATGGAACAGCGCATCACGCGCGCCAAGGCGCGGGTGGCGAAAGCCGGCGTACCCTTCGAAACGCCGAGCCCGCAGGAGAGGGCCGAGCGACTGACGATCGTCAGCACGATGATCTATCTGATCTTCAACGAGGGCTACAGTCAGGCCGATCCGGAGCAGGAGGCGGCCGCCTTCAGCGACGAGGCGATCCGGCTGGCGCGGCTGATGCTGCATATCTTCCCCGCCGAGCCGGAACTGATGGGGCTGCTGTCCCTGATGCTGCTGCAGATTTCCCGCCGTCAGGCGCGCTTCAGCGCCGAGGGGGAGATCGTGCTGCTCGAGGATCAGGACCGCTCGCTCTGGAACCAACCCTTTATCAACGAGGCGCTGGCGCTGCTCGACAAGGCGCTGCGTCACCGCAGGCCCGATCCCTACCAGCTGCAGGCGGCAATTGCTGCCGTTCATTCGCGCGCCAAGCGGGCTGAGGATACAGACTGGGTGGAAATTGATCTGCTTTATCGCGCGCTCGAGCGTGTCCAGCCTTCGCCCGTTGTAACGCTCAACCGAGCGGTTGTGGTCTCAAAGCTGAATGGACCGCAGGAGGCGCTCGACCTGATCGAGCAGCTCGATGAGAAGCTCGGCGGCTATTTCTACTACCATGGTCTGCGCGGCAATCTGCTGAAGCAGCTCGGGCGCATCGCGCAGGCGCGCGTCGCCTTCGACCGCGCCATTGCGCTTGCCCATTCGGCGGCGGAAGCTGCCCATATCCGCCGGCAGATCGACAAGATGCAGGAAGAGGCGGCGCAGCCGGCGACGAAATAAAGTCCAGCCCGCGAGTCTTCGATCTGGATTCGGATTGGCGAAGCCTCATATATGTAGTAATGTTTCTACATTGAGGTGATTGCCATGACCGTGATGACCAGCAGACAGTTCAACCAAGATAGCAGCAGCGCCAAAAAGGCGGCAGCGAAGGGTCCGGTTTTCATAACCGACCGAGGCAAGCCTTCGCATGTCCTCCTGACAATGGAGGAATATACCAAGCTTACCGGAAAGACGCTGAGCATCGCCGAGCGCTTTTATTCACCGGGTGCGGATGAGATCGATTTCGAGCCGCCGCGGATCGACGATGTCGGACTGAAGGCGGTTGACTTCTCCTGATGTATCTCATCGATACGAATGTCTTATCGGAATTTCGCAAGCTCTTGACCGGTCGCGCGGATCAAAGTTTTTCGCGATGGTTCGAGGGGGTGGCTATCGAGCAGCTACATGTTTCGGTCATGACGCTGTTCGAGATCGAATATGGCATATTGCGGCTTCAGCGTTACGACGCCAGGCAGGCTTCTGTTCTGAGCGACTGGTTCGAGCAGGCGAAGACCCAGATGCAGGGGCGGATCATCGATATCGATAGGGCCATCGCGTTGCGGTGTGCTGCTCTGCATATTCCCGATCCGCGATCGCGGCGGGATTCCTTCATCGGCGCGACGGCACTCATCCATGGGCTGACGCTTCTTACCCGCAACGTCGGAGACTTCAAGGGAATGGGTGTGGAAATCATCGATCCGTGGCAGGCACCGGCCTGACGCGGCCATCAACTTTATCGAACAATCCGTTCCAGAATTTCCGTTTGCTCCGAGCCCTGCCGGACCTTATCTCAGGGGCAAGTTCAACAGGGTGCCGATCATGGAACTGGGCCTTTATACATTTGCAGACGTCAATCCGAACGCTTCCCGCAAGGGAGTGGAAGCGGCCGAGCGGATCAGGCATCTGATCGAGGAGATCGAGCTCGCCGATCAGGTCGGGCTCGATGTCTTTGGGCTCGGCGAACACCATCGACCTGATTATGTGGCCTCCGCACCGGTGGTCGCGCTTGCTGCCGCCGCGACGAAGACCAAGACTATTCGTCTTACCAGCGCCGTCACGGTTCTCTCTTCGGACGATCCGGTGCGGGTGTTCCAGCAGTTTGCGACGCTCGACCTGATTTCCAACGGCCGTGCGGAGATCATGGCGGGGCGCGGCTCCTTCATCGAATCCTTCCCGCTCTTCGGCTACAATCTCGAAGATTACGACCAGCTCTTCGAGGAGAAGCTCGATCTTCTTCTGGCTCTGCGCGACAACGAGGTGGTCGACTGGAAGGGTGAGCTGCGCGCGCCGATCCATGGCCGCGGCGTTTATCCGCGGCCGCTGCAGGATCCGCTGCCGCTGTGGATTGCGGTGGGCGGTACGCCGCAGTCGGCAGCGCGCGCCGGTGCGCTCGGCCTGCCGGTGGCGCTTGCGATCATCGGTGGCGAATATCCGCGTTTTGCGCCGCTGTTCGATCTCTATCGGGAAGCGGCCCGCCGGGCGGGGCAGGATGCGACGAAGCTGAAGACCAGCATCAACGTTCACGGTTTCATCGCCGATACGACGGAGGCCGCGGCCGACCAGTTCTACGGTCCGCAGGCCGAAGTGATGAACCGCATCGGCCGCGAGCGCGGCTGGGGACCGACGAGCCGGGCGCATTTCGACATGTCGCGCGGCCCGACCGGCAATCTCTTCCTCGGCGATCCGGAACTGGTGGCAGAAAAGATCATTGCCGCCCACAAGGTTTTCCGCAACGACCGCTTCCTGCTGCAGATGGCGATCGGCCAGATGCCGCACGACCAGATCATGCGCGGAATCGAACTTTACGGTACAAAAGTAGCGCCGATCGTCAGAAAGGCATTGACTGGGGCTTCCGAAGACGCGAAATCCACCGCTTGACGAAGAGCCTGTCGCTCTCGGGTGAAACCGGAACGGGTCTATGGTTATCGAGAACGACGAGGAACTTACCAAGCTCAAGGATATCGGCCGCATCTGTGCCAACGCCATACAGGTGATGGCGGCGGCGATGGAGCCGGGCATGACGACGCTCGAACTCGACCAGATCGGCCGCAAGGTTCTGGAAGATGCCGGCGCGCGCTCGGCGCCTGAATTCTGCTACCAGTTTCCGGGCGCGACCTGCATCAGCGTCAACGAGGAAATTGCCCACGGCATTCCCGGCCCGCGTGTCATCCGTCCGGGGGATCTCGTCAATATCGACGTTTCGGCGGAAAAGGACGGCTTTTTTGCCGATACCGGCGCCTCTTTCGCCGTGCCGCCGGTCAAGTCGAAGATCGAGAAGCTGTGCCGGGACGGCCGGCGGGCGCTGTGGGTCGGCCTCAACCAGATCAAAGCCGGCGAGCCGCTGGCGAAGATCGGCAATGCCGTCGGCGCCTTTGCCCAGAAGAACCGCTATACGCTCGTTGCCAATCTCGCGAGCCACGGCGTCGGCCGTTCGCTGCATGAGGAACCGGCCGAGCTTTCCACCTGGCCCGATCCGTCCGAGCGGCGCATGATGACGGAAGGCCTCGTTTTTACCGTCGAGCCGTTCCTGTCGCTCGGGGCAACGTGGGCAGAAGGCGGCGATGACGCCTGGACGCTTTATGCCGATCCCCAAGCCCCGACGGTGCAGTACGAGCACACAGTCGTTGCAACCCGCAACGGGCCGATTATTCTGACATTGGCGGCTTGAGGGGCATCACCCTCGCTGTTGGAGGTCGAGATGGCTGTTGCCTTCACCAAGGAAGAGAGTGCAGAAACCGCAGCGGAAACGCTGCTGCCCGACCGTCCGATTTCGCCGCATCCCAATCTCGTGACGGAGGCCGGGCTGAAGGCACTTGAACTGCAGGTGCAGGACGCGCGCCAGGCCTATGAGGCTGCGAGCATGATCGAAGATGTCAACGAACGGCGGCGGCAGCAGGCCAATCCCCTGCGCGACTTGCGTTATTTCGTCGAACGCGTCCGCACGGCGCAACTGGTTGCCGACCCGAGCGCGACCGACGTGGTGGCCTTCGGAAGCACGGTCACCTTCAGCCGCGATGACGGGCGGGTGCAGACCTATCGCATCGTCGGAGAGGACGAGGCCGATCCGAAAGCCGGGTCGATTTCCTATGTTGCGCCGGTCGCTCGGCTCCTCATGGGCAAGGCCGTTGGAGATGTCGTCACTGTCGGCGATCAGGAACTTGAGGTGATCAGGATTTCATAGAGTGCCGCATGCGCTTTGCGCGCGGCACTCATGTTTTGCTTCAGGCCGCCTGCGGCAGGCGGGCGATGACCTTGATCTCGAAATCGAAGCCGGCTAGCCAGTTTACGCCGATAGCCGTCCAGTTCGGATAGGGCGCCTCGCCGATTTCCTTCATTCTGATGTCCGAGATGATCTGCCACTGTGCTTCGGGATCGGTGTGGAAGCTCGTGACATCGACGACGTCGTCGAATGTGGCACCGGCAGCCGCCAGCACGGCTTTCAGATTGTCGAAGGCAAGCTGCACCTGCTTTGCGAAATCGGGCTCGGGCGAGCCGTCCTCACGGCTGCCGACCTGGCCGGAGACGAAGAGCAGGTCGCCGGAGCGGATTGCCGCGGAATAGCGGTTGATTTCATAGAGCGCCTGCCGGCCGGCCGGGAAGATCGCGTCACGCTTGGCCATTGTTTTTCTCCTGTAGACAAAAGGGTACCCATCGCCGAACACGCGTTCGTCGTGAGAGGGAAAGCATTCGTGGATACGGGGCTTGCCCGTCATGCGGAGCTGCAATTGATATACGCTCCGTATGTGGATATATCAGGAGATACGCCGCGTATGTCAATACACATACGGTGCGTATGTGAATTTTGGAGATCGTGATGACCGCAAGAACCCGGACACAGATGATGGAGCAGACGCGGGCGAAGCTCATTCAGGCCGCCCGGAAAGCCTTCGCAGTCAAGGGCTATGCGGCGGCCTCCATGGATGATCTGACCGCCGATGTCGGTCTGACGCGTGGCGCGCTCTATCATAATTTTGGCGACAAGAAGGGCCTGCTGCAGGCCGTGATCGACCAGATCGACGCAGAGATGGGGGAGCGGCTGCGCATTGAGCGCGACCGGGCGGAGACGGCCTGGCTCGGCCTTCTCGCGGAATATACCGCCTATATCGAGATGGCTCTGGAGCCGGAGATCCAGCGTATCATGTTGCTCGACGGACCAGCCGTGCTGGGTGATCCCTCGCAATGGCCGAGCCAGAATGCCTGCCTTCGCACGACGACCCAGACCATGCAGGCGCTGATCGACGAAGGGGCGGTCAGACCCGTCAATGCGGAGGCTGCGGCCCGCCTGCTCAACGGAGCGTCGCTCAGCGCGGCACTCTGGATCGCCGCAGCGGATGATCCTCATGCCGTTCTGGCAAAGGTCGTCGAAGCATTCCGATCCCTGGCAAGCGGTCTCCTGAAGGTCGAGGACTGACTACTGCATAATTCCTTAAATCGGAATCGATTTAAGGACAAAATTATGCAGAAACTCAAAGTGTTACAGCGTCCTTTGTGCGTCTTAAAAAGACGCGCGGCGCTGTAGGGCGGCGACTTCGGCCGCCACTCGCTCAAGCGACGTTAGTCCTGCTGCGGGTCGGTCTTGCCGCCCTGCAGGATCTCCATGGCTGCACGCTCCAGAATCCCGGAAATCCTGGCAGCCTCGCTTGTTGACCAGGGATGGCGCATGCGCAGGGCGGAGCGCAGCAGCTGGCGTGCGGCATGGACGTTGCTGTGGTCGCGGCCGAATTCATCGTCCTCGTGGTCACGACGCCGATGGCCGTGGCCACCGCGGCCCCCGCCTTGGGGCTGGTCGGGATCGAACATGCGGTTAACGAAGGCCATGCCTTCGGCAATGCGTTCCAGCTTGGCAAGCGTCTGGTCGATCATGTCGCGGTTTTCCTCCACCTTCCGGCGGCCGGCTTCGGTGATCTTGTAGAGCTTTTTTGCCCCTTCGTTTTCCACTTCCGCCAGTCCGGTCTCTTCCAGATAGGTGAGCGCGGGATAGATGACGCCCGGGCTCGGCACGTAGAAGCCGCCGGAGCGCTCCTCCAGCGTCTTGATCAGTTCATAGCCATGGCTTGGACGCTCTTCCAGAAGCGCCAGCAGGATCGTCTGCAACTCGCCGGCAGAAAACCTGCGGCCCATTCCCATGCGCATCGCCTCACCGACGAATCCGCCCCGAAAACCTCTCATGATTTGCTCCTTCGGTTTCGATGTATCGCTCACTATGTCGTAAACATATATCGTAAGATATATCATTCAAGAGGCACTGCGAAAAATCTGTTCGTGAAATTGAAGAACTCATCAGAATTAGTCACTTGTGACGACCATGCTGCAGCGCGATAAACGGGCCATGTTGGCTCCCAATGACGACCGCCCGGTCAATCTCCTCACCACAGCGCTTGCAGGCGCCGTCGCCATGGCGGCGGCGATGGGTTTCGGGCGTTTTTCCTTCACCCCGATCCTGCCGGGAATGATGGTCGCCGTGCCGCTATCGGCCGCCGACGCGGGTTTCATCGCTTCCGCCAATTTTGTCGGCTACCTCGTCGGTGCTGTCCTAGCTGCCTATGGCTGGGCGGCGGGGCGCGAGCGGCTGGTGGCGCTTCTTTCGCTGCTGGCGACCGCAATCCTGCTTGCCGCCATGGCGGCGACGGACTCGGTGATGCTCTTTGCGGTCATCCGCTTCCTCGCTGGCGTGGCAAGCGCCTTTACGCTGGTCTTCAGTTCGGCAATCGTGCTGAGCCACGGGGCCGCTGCAAACAATGATCACGTTCAGGCGACGCATTTCGGCGGGCCGGGGGCGGGGATCGCGATTTCCTCCGTCATGGTGTTTGTATTGGGTTATGTCTTTGACGACGCAGCCGGTGGCTGGCGCGCGGACTGGATCGGCGGGGCGCTCTTCTGCCTTGTCAGCTTTGGCATCGTCTGGGCATTGCTGCCGAAGGCGCCGGTACATACGGGCAAGGCAAAGGAGCCTGATCTCACCTGGAACCGGCCGATGGTGCTGCTGACGCTGTCCTACGGGCTTTTTGGTTTCGGCTACGTCATCACCGCAACCTTTCTCGTCGCCATCGCGCGCATGAGCGCCTCGGGGCCGATCGTTGAATTCCTCTGCTGGTTCATTGCGGGACTGACGGCCACCATCGCGTTGTTCATCTGGAAGCCCTTCGTGCGTGTGCTCGGGATCGGCGGCGTCTATGTGGCCGCCCTCATTATCGAGGCTGTCGGCGTGCTCGCGACCGTGGCACTGCCGCATTCGGTGGCACCGCTGATCGGCGGTGCGCTGTTCGGCGCAACGTTCCTTGCCATCACCGCCTATGGATTGCAGATCGGCCGCCGGCTGTCACCCGAGAGCCCGCGCCGCATCCTGGCGCTGATGACGGCCGCCTTCGGTATCGGTCAGATCATCGGTCCTGTCGTTGCCGGCTGGATCGCACAGGGAACCGGAAATTTCGTGCTGCCGACCATCATCGCCGCAATCGTGCTGGTTTTCTGCGCAGCTCTGGTCATGCCGGTGATGAAGAAAATCCCTTAAGTGATTACAAGTGCGTAACAATGGGCTGGACCCATTGCCGCTTTCTTCGAACTGCCTTAATTTCCGGGCAATCAGTGGTTCGCCACTCTTCCGTGACTCCAGTTCAGGAAAGCAAAACTCCCCGTGTTTCATTCCTTCTTCCCCCAGCCAAAGGCGTTCTTTACTTCGCTCGCAGTCTGGACGCTGGCTGCAATTTTTGGCTGGTATTTCTTCGCGGCCGGTCTCGGTGCTTCGCTTGGTTTTACGCCGGTTCCCGAAGAGCAGCAGCCGATCGATCTCTCGTTCTTCCTGCTGCCGGAAAATCTCTGGTTTTACGGCTACTTCCTTTTAGCTGCGCTGATCTTTTGCGGTTTCTGGCATTTGAAGGCACTCAGCCATCCGTGGAAGATGTGGTCGATCTGGGGCTCGGCGCTTATCATCTTCGTGACCTATTTTGGCGTGCAGATCACAGTCGTCATCAACAACTGGCGTCGGCCTTTCGGCGATCTCTTGCAAAATGCGCTGACGAAGAAGCCGGGTATCACTGTCGAGAACTTCTACGATCTATTTCTGATCTTCGCGCAAATCGCTTTCCTCAGCATGCTCGTGTCGATCCTGACCGACTTTTTCACCAGCCATTACATCTTCCGCTGGCGGACGGCGATGAACAATTTCTATATGGCGAATTGGGAAAAGCTTCGCCATATCGAAGGCGCATCCCAGCGTGTGCAGGAAGATACGATGCGCTTTTCCAGCACCCTGGAAGGCCTCGGCATCAACCTGATCAATTCGGTGATGACGCTGGTCGTCTTCCTGCCGATCATGCTGGCGCTGTCACATTACGTGACGAGCCTGCCGATTCTTGGCGAAGTGCCGAACTCTCTCTTCTGGCTTGCCATCTTCTGGTCGGCTTTCGGGACCGCGCTGCTCGCTATCGCCGGCATCAAATTGCCTGGTCTGAATTTCAAGAACCAGCGCGTAGAGGCGGCCTACCGCAAGGAACTGGTTTACGGCGAAGATCATGCCGAGCGGGCGCAGCCGCCGACGGTCCAGGAACTGTTCTCAAGGGTGCGAAAAAATTATTTCACGCTTTACTTTCACTATCTGTATTTCAATGTTGCCCGCTCGTTTTATCTGCAGGCGGACAATCTTTTCGTCTATTTCTTTATGGCGCCGACCATCGTTGCCGGCGCCATCACCTACGGTATCTTCCAACAGATCGCGACGGCTTTCGGCCAGGTCAGCAATTCCTTCCAATATCTCGTCAATTCCTGGACGACGATCATCGAACTGCTCTCCATCCACAAGCGCCTCAAAGCTTTTGAGGCGGCAATTGACGATGAGCCCCTGCCGGATATCGATCAGCGCTATCTAGAGCGTGAGGCTGGCGTCGTTCACGTCGACGGCTGACAAAAACAGAAAGGGCTACCGAAACGGTGGCCCTTTCGGTTTGAGAGTCCGGCAGATCGTCAATTCGGGCGGTTGCACCCCGTATTTTTCCAATCCAAATCCATCAATGCCTCCAGAATATGATCCGCAACAGCCACGTTGCCCTCCCTGAGGGCGATGTCATAGGCGGCGAGGCAATGGTCGAGCAGCGGCGTGGCCACCGGCGCTTCCTCCGGAAGGGGCAAGACGATACCGCCATAAAGGGACGGAATGCCGTTCTTGTCGCGGAAGCAGCGTCCGAAGGCCATGACCTGATGGAAGGCGCCGTTGGCGCAGCGGGTGCGGTAGCTCTGGTGTTCCGGCTCCTGTGTCAGGATCGTATCATGGATGATCCTGGCGGCCGCCGGCTGATCCTCCGGATGGATGCGGGAGATATAGGCCTCGAGCGGCAGGCCGCTTGCCGCGTCCGAGGGATCAAGTCCGAACATTTCGGCGACCGCTCCGTCGCCGTAAAGAAGGTTGGTGACGATGTCCCAGATGAAAAAGCCGGTTTCACAAATGGGAAATTCGTCTTTGTCGGTCAGACACTCGAAGTCCACAATAGCCGTCATGACGCCACCACCTATGCTTGCGTGCATTCATGATGTAATGCTTATCAAAGCGCAGGTCGGACGCAATCAATTGGTGCAGGTGGTTTTTGATATCCAGAGGTTTTAAGCGCCAGGTGCCTTACAACCCGGATGTCTCCTGTAGCTGGCCACGTGCCTCGATCATGGGGATCGCTTCGGAATAGCTGACGCAGGCAACATCGGCCCTGTGGCAGACGTCGCTGACCAGCCTGTCGAGCGCACGCCAATAGGCGCCGCCGTTCATCTCCACGAAGTGGAAGCCGAGCTGCAGGGGAATGCGGCTGCCGGCATATTGCCTGTCGAAGGCTTCCTTGAAGGCCGCATAGGCGCGCTCCTCGAAAGCGGCGCTATCGGCGGAATCCTCTTCGCCCTTGGAGTGCCGGACGAAGAGATTGTAATCCATCCCGATAACAGGCTTTTCGGCCGGGCCTTCCGGAATGAGCGGCAGGCCGAAGCGGATGACCCCGTGTTCTTCGACCGGCATGATCGGCCCCTTGGTGACGAGGCTTGCATCATAGGTGAAGCCTGCTTTCTTCTCGGCCGCGATCATGTCCGCACCGCCGCCGGTCGACAGGTAAGGTGCGCGAAAGCCCTTGATGCCGTGGTCGACCAAATCCTGCCAGCCGGCCGGTTCGTTCAGGCCGACGCCCTTCCAGGCATTCTTCAGCGTCGTCTTGAAGGCCGCGTATTCGGCCGACCAGTCCGCCTCGCTCCATTGTCTTCCGTCAAAATGGCCGCAGGCATGGCTGGAAATGTCGTGCCCCTCGAGGTGGGCGTGCCAGATATTGCCGAGGCGCTCGCGGATCTCGTCGTCGCTCTGCGCGAAACCGACATTGGATTTTCCGCGTTTCTGATGAGGAGCCTGGTAGGCCTTCTTCGCTGCCTCATTCATCAGGAAGGTGCAGGAGAGGAAGTAGGTAAAGTGCGCGCCGTTCTTTGCCGCCATTTCGCGGCTCTTCTGCCAGAGTGCGTTGTCGTGAGCGCCGTCGAAGGAGATGATAACCAGCTGCTTCGGCTTGTCGGTGGCCTCGGCAACGGCAGGAAAAATCAGGGACAGGGCGAGGGAAGCAGAAAAAATCGAACGAAACATGGGCACCGCGACAATTTGCATTGCGGTTTTCCTGTTACAGAAATGCGGCGAAGCTGCGGTCTCGCTGGCAATTTTCCTCTTCTGCCGGTAATTCATGGCTGACCATTAAACAGGAAAACCAGATCATCATGGCTCTGCTCGTCCTCAGCCTCATTCTCTTCCTCGGCGTTCATCTGATCCGCGTCGTCGTGCCGGCCTTCCGGCAGGCGATGATCGATGGGATCGGCAAGCCTGCCTGGATGGCTATCCACTCGGTTGCGAGCATCCTGACGCTGATCTTCGTGATCTACGCCTTCGGTGTGGCGCGCAGCGAGCCGATCGGCCTCCTTTATAATCCGCCTGTTGGTATGGCGCATCTTACCGTGACGCTGATGCTGATCGCGGTGATCTGTCTGGTCGCCGGTTTCCTGCCAGGCGGCTATATCAAGACGAAGACGAAACATCCGATCGTGCTGTCGGTGAAGATCTGGGCGCTCGCCCATCTATTGTCGAACGGCGAAGCCTATTCGGTGCTGCTTTTTACAGCCTTCCTGATCTGGGGCGTGGTGCTTCGCATCTCGCTGAAGCGGCGCCAGCAGCGCGGAGAGATCACGTTGCCCACCTTCGTATCGGCCAAGTATGATCTCTACGCCGTCATCATCGGCGCGATCGTCTGGGTCCTGATGATCTGGCGTGTTCACGAATGGCTGATCGGTGTTGCCCCGCTGCCGATGCTTGCTTCGTGACGATTCTGCGATATCCCCCTTACAACGGCCGCAAAATGGAGTAGAAGGCCCGACAATGTGCGTTTTGCACTATGTATGGGTATCCGCGGCCGGAGACGAGAATGGCATTCAACGACGACAGCTTCATTCGTGAAGTCAACGAGGAACTGCGTTCCGACCAGATGAAGGGCGCAGTGCGCCGGTTTGGCCGCTATATCATTGCCATTGCCGTTCTCATCGTGCTCGGAACCATCGGCAAGGTCGCCTACGAGTATTGGGACGATACCCGTTCCTCCGGCGCCGGCGACCAGTTCCTGGCGGCGATGAAGCTTGCCGACGAGAACAAAACGGATGAGGCGCTCGCCGCACTCGACAAGCTGGAAAAGGAAGGCCACGGCGCCTATCCGGTTCTGGCGCGCATGCGTGCAGCGACCGTCCAGTCGCAGAAGGGCGACAATGCCGGCGCAATCGCGTCCTTCCAGACCATCGCCAAGGATAAGTCCGTTCCGGCTGCCGTGCAGGATGCCGCCAAGATGCGCGCCGGCTGGCTGCTGATCGAGAACGGCACCTATGAACAGGTTTCTGCCGCCGTCGAAGAAATGGCCGTACCGGGCAATGCCTTCCGCCATTCGGCGCGCGAGGCGCTTGGCCTTGCCGCCTACAAGGCCGGCAACATGGCTCAGGCGCGCCAGTGGTTTCAGTCGATCGTCGACGATGTCGACAGTCCGCGCAATGTTGCCAATCGTGCTCATATGATGCTTGATCTCATCACCGCATCCGGCAAGGCGCCCGCCGCGCAGGGTTAAGGCTTAAGGGAAAAGAATGAGTTTCACGGTCGCCATCGTCGGTCGCCCGAATGTCGGCAAGTCGACGCTTTTCAACCGGCTGGTTGGGAAGAAGCTTGCGCTTGTCGATGACACGCCAGGCGTGACCCGCGACCGCCGCCCGGGCGAAGCGCGGCTCATCGACCTGCGTTTTACAATCGTCGATACGGCAGGCCTCGAAGAGATGACGGATGAGAGCCTGCAGGGCCGCATGCGCCAGCAGACGGAAACGGCAATCGACGAGGCCGATCTATCGCTCTTCGTCGTCGATGCTAAAACCGGGCTGACGCCAGTCGATACGGCGCTCGGTGAGATGCTGCGTCGTCGCGGCAAGCCGGTCGTGCTCGTTGCCAACAAGTCCGAGGCGCGCGGTTCCGACAGCGGTTTCTACGATGCCTACTCGCTGGGGCTTGGCGAACCCGTGCCGATTTCGGCCGAACATGGGCAGGGCATGCTCGATCTGCGCGACGCCATCGTTGCTGCGCTCGGCGAGGATATCGCTTATCCATCGAAAGAAGACGTTGCCGTCACCGATGTCGACCTGCCGCAGTCGACGGGGGAAGAGGGCGAAGACGACGAAGAGCCCGCCTATGACGACACCAAGCCGCTGCGCGTCGCGATCGTCGGTCGTCCGAACGCCGGCAAGTCGACGCTCATCAATCGTTTCCTCGGCGAGGATCGGCTGCTGACGGGGCCGGAAGCCGGCATCACGCGCGATTCCATCTCCGTGGAATGGGATTGGCGCGGCCGCACGATCAAGATGTTCGATACGGCTGGCATGCGCCGCAAGGCCAAGGTGATCGAGAAGCTGGAAAAGCTCTCCGTCGCCGATGCACTGCGCGCCATCCGCTTTGCCGAGACCGTCGTCATCGTCTTCGATGCGACGATCCCTTTCGAGAAGCAGGATCTTCATATCGTCGATCTCGTGTTGCGCGAAGGCCGCGCGGCCGTTCTCGCTTTCAACAAGTGGGACATGATCGAGGATCGCCAGGCCGTGCTTGCTGACCTGCGCGAAAAGACCGACCGGCTGCTGCCGCAGGCGCGCGGCATTCGTGCCGTGCCGATCTCCGGTCAGACCGGCTGGGGCCTCGACAAGCTCATGCAGTCGATCATCGATACCGATCGCGTCTGGAACAAGCGCATCTCCACCGCCAAGCTCAATCGCTGGCTGGAGCAGCAGCAAGTCCAGCATCCACCGCCGGCCGTTTCCGGGCGCCGCATCAAGCTCAAATACATGACGCAGGTAAAGGCCCGCCCGCCGGCCTTCATGGTGTCCTGCACCCGCTCGGATGCGCTTCCGGAATCCTATACGCGCTATCTGATCAACGGGTTGCGGGCGGATTTCGATATGCCGAGTGTACCGATCCGGATCCACTACCGGTCACCGGACAATCCCTATGAGGGGAAGAAGAAGCGGACTTAGCGCGGTTTTCCAGCGTTGCCGCGCAAGCCGGAATGAGCCTGCCGCGGGGCGCGCTTGGCGTCAGGATGTGCTCTTGTTCAGTGCTTCGCGCAGCGCGACGATCTCTGCCTGCAGCCGTGCAAGCTCATCTCCACTGCGGTTGCTGGCGTCGATGATGCAGCCCGGCACGGTCTCGGCCTTTTCCTTCAGCCGCTTACCTTCCTCGGTCAGGCGCAGGACGACGACGCGCTCGTCCTCTCTGCTGCGTTCGCGACGGATATAGCCTGCCGTTTCCAGACGTTTCAGGAGCGGGGTCAGCGTGCTCGATTCCAGGAAGAGCTTTTCGCCGAGGCCGCCGACGGTCTGGCCGTCTTCTTCCCAGAGACAGACCATTGCCAGATATTGCGGGTAGGTGAGACCGAGCTCGTCGAGCAGCGGCTTATAGACGCGGTTGAACGCGTGGCTTGCCGTATAGACGGCAAAGCAGATGAACGTATCGAGTTTCAGCTGGTCCGACATCTCAATCTCCAAAACTGGCAGATATTATATCGTGCGATAAATGATCGTATACGCTTTTAGTGCATGGCAGCTATGCCAAAATATATATCGCACGATAATAAGTCGTGTGCGATATAAAAGGCGTGTTCAGGATGAACGCAACAAACCCTAAGAGGACAAGACAATGTCGACGATCAAGACCGCAGTTTCCGCAGCAGCAATTCTGGCAGCTTCCGCTGTCGGGGCGTTTGCCGATCCGGTGCTGGAACCGACAACGCAGAAATTCATCGATAGCCTGACCGGCTCCAAGCCGATCTATACCTTCTCGCCGGATGAGGCTCGCGACATTCTCGCCGGCGCCCAGAAGGGTGACGTGAAAAAGCTTGCCGCCCAGGAAGAAGACAAGGTCATCAAGGTCGGGCCGACCGGCAGCGTCAAGCTGCGCATCGTTCGCCCCGAGGGTGCCAAGGGCACGCTGCCTGTCGTCATGTATTTCCATGGCGGCGGCTGGGTACTGGGTGATGCTGACACACATGACCGGCTCGTGCGCGAAATCGCCAACGGCGCCAAGGCTGCTGTCGTCTTCGTCGATTACGATCGGTCGCCGGAAGCGCGTTACCCGATTGCTATCGAACAGGCTTATGCCGCGACGAAATACGTCTCCGATCACGCCAAGGAATTCCATGTCGATGCCAGCCGCCTTGCCGTTGCCGGCGATAGTGTCGGCGGTAACATGGCAGCCGTCGTGACGCTGCTTGCCAAGGAACGCGGCGGTCCAGATATCGACCAGCAGGTGCTGTTCTACCCCGTGACCGATGCCAATTTCGACACTGGCTCCTACAATCAGTTCGCCAATGGCCCGTGGCTGACCAAGGAAGCCATGAAATGGTTCTGGAACGCCTATCTGCCTGACGAGGCCAAGCGCAAAGAGCCGACCGCTTCGCCATTGCAGGCCTCGCTCGAGCAGCTTAATGGCCTGCCGCCGGCACTGATCATCACCGATGAAAACGACGTGCTGCGCGACGAGGGCGAAGCCTATGGCCGCAAGCTTACCCAGGCGGGTGTGAAGGTGACTTCGATCCGCTTCAACGGCACGATTCACGATTTCGTACTTCTGAACGCGATTGCCGAAACGCCTGCTGTGCGCGGCGCGATCTCGGTGGCCAACGACACGCTACGGGCCGCCCTTCACAAGTAAGCCTCAATCCGTGGGCGGAAGAGGCCCGGCAGGTTCGCCGGGCTTTCTTCTTGGAAGGGATTTGGTGGCATACTGCCACGCTTTCTTCCATTTCGGCGTGATGACGCCGTTGGCGGCGCGGATATTGTTGATGAACTGCAGCGTCGCCGCTTCCCAGGAATATTGCATGGCAAGCTCGCGCGCCTTCTCCCGCGAGGCGGAAAGCGCAGCAAGGCAGGCCACCTGCAGATCGTCGTCCAGCGCGCCGACCAGGCTTTCCTCGCCGATGATATCCAGCGGGCCGGTGACGGGATAGGCAGCGACAGGGACGCCCGACGCAAGCGCTTCCAGAATGGTGTTGCCGAACGTGTCCGTCAGCGACGGGAAGACGAAGACATCGGCCTGCGCATAGGCCTTTGCCAGATCCTCACCGAGCTTGATGCCGGTGAAGTGCACGTCCGGATAGCGCTCTTCCAGGTCCGCGCGCGCCGGGCCGTCGCCGACCACCACCTTCGAGCCGGGCAGGTCGAGATCGAGGAAAGCCGGCAGGTTCTTTTCCAGCGCCACGCGGCCGACAGTCATAAAAATCGGGCGGGGAAGGCCGAAGGGTTTCTCCTCCAGAGGCATCGGGTGGAATTGCGTCGCATCGATGCCACGGCTCCACGGCATGAGGTTCTTCATGCCCTTTGCAGAGAGCTCCCGGGCGAGGCTAGGCGTTGCGACCATGCAGCCTGCGCCGCCGTTGTGGAACCACCGTATGAAGGCGTAGAGCCAGCTCTGGGGGATCGGCAGGCGGGCCGAAACATATTCGGGGAAACGGGTGTGGTAGCTGGTGGAGAAAGGCATGTGCTTACGAAGGCACCAGCGGCGCGCCGTCAGCCCCAGCGGGCCTTCCGTCGCGATGTGGACGTAGGAAGGATTGTGCTTCTCAATCTTGCGGGCAACGCGCCTGTACCAGGCGATCGACAGGCGGATCTCGGGATAGGTGGGGCAGGGAATGCTGGCGAAGCGCTCCGGTGTCACCATCGAGACTTCGACGCCCATCTTGGCGAGTTCCCGATTGGTGTTCTCGATTGAGCGCACGACACCATTAACCTGCGGATGCCAAGCGTCCGTCACGATCACCAGCCGCTCGGGCACGGTTCCAGCGGCCGCGGCACGAGCCCAGCTTTCGCCGCTATAAGAATTTGACGGACGTTGCAGCATGCTTCCATTTCCACCCGCGTCGCATGATTCTGGCAACGCACAACCCCTGGGCGGGGTTCCGGAATGGCGACTCCCGCTCTCTTATTTTGGCGGAAGTGCATGATGGGAATATTACAGCCCTGTATGAGTATTTACAGGCGCTTGCGGCCATAGTGGCGAGCAATTGTGTCGGCAGCCAGGGCCGGTATCTTTGAAAAGGAACGGCGCCGGCGGGGAGGCCGACGCCGCGGTAAAACTTAGGCTGCGGCCGAAGCAGAGCCGGAGGTCGGAACTTCCGAGATCGTCTTCAGAACCTGCGATGCGATCTGGTAGGGGTCGCCCTGGGAGTTCGGGCGGCGATCTTCCAGATAACCGCGGTAGTCGTTCTTGATGAACGAGTGCGGAACGCGGATCGAAGCGCCACGGTCAGCAACGCCGTAGGAGAACTTGTTCCACGGAGCCGTCTCGTGCTTGCCGGTCAGGCGCTTGTCGTTGTCAGGACCGTAGACATTGATGTGGTCCATCAGGTTCTTTTCGAACTGAGCCATCAGTGCTTCGAAATAGGCCTTGCCGCCAACTTCGCGCATGTACTTGGTCGAGAAGTTGCAATGCATGCCCGAGCCGTTCCAGTCGGTGTCGCCGAGCGGCTTGCAATGATACTCGATGTCGATGCCATACTTCTCGGTCAGGCGCTGCAGCAGGTAGCGAGCCATCCAGATCTGGTCGGCGGCCTTCTTGGAGCCCTTGCCGAAAATCTGGAACTCCCACTGGCCCTTGGCCACTTCGGCATTGATGCCTTCGTGGTTGATGCCGGCGGCGAGGCAGAGATCGAGATGTTCTTCGACGATTTCGCGGGCAACCGAGCCGACATTCGAATAGCCGACGCCGGTGTAGTACGGACCCTGCGGAGCCGGGTAGCCGGACTCGGGGAAGCCGAGCGGACGGCCGTTTTCGAAGAAGAAATATTCCTGTTCGAAGCCAAACCAGGCGTCTTCGTCATCGAGAATGGTTGCGCGAGCGTTGCTTGCATGCGGCGTGACGCCATCCGGCATCATGACTTCGCACATGACGAGCACGCCGTTGGTGCGGGCCGGATCGGGATAGACGGCAACCGGCTTCAGCACGCAATCCGAGCTGCGGCCTTCGGCCTGCATCGTCGACGAACCGTCGAAGCCCCAGAGCGGGAGCTGTTCGAGCGTCGGGAAATTATCGAATTCCTTGATCTGCGTCTTGCCACGCAGGTTCGGTACCGGGGTGTACCCATCGAGCCAAATATACTCGAGCTTATACTTTGTCATCGCGACTCTCTCTGCTGCGAACTTGAGCAAATCCTGAGGCAGTAGACGCAAGGGTGCGCTCTTCCGCCAGGGATGTCTCTTGTGAAGCACGTAGCGTGCCAGATCGTCTTTCAGACATAAAAAATTTACGAATCACCATGCCGAAGCAGTTTTCAGCCTGGGGGCGGCAGAGGGAAGGGCAATGCCGGTTGGCCCCGTTCCGCTTTGAAGCGGCCATTTTCGGGGTTGGAACCAGATCAAAATTCCGGCGTTTAGGCCAATGGATGAAGTTTTAAACAAATAAGCGCAAGCTTAATCAGGAAATGCTGCATCGATCGGCTACAATTATGACTTTGCCTATATTTTATGCTATTTGCATAAACTATGTGCATTGTGCTATTGTTTCGACCGTGAATGTTGATAGGCCGAGCTGAAGAAAGGCTATCTCATGGCAATCGGTTTCCATCGCGAATCCGCAACGATCTACCAGTTCCCAATTAAGGCTGCTCAAGGCGCGAACCGCTTCGAGCGCCTGCGCATGATGGAGCGGGAGGCGGCTGGCGTGTGCGACGCCGCGCTCGATAGCTGCTGGTATCACGACGAAGCCGTGCGCACGGACGACAAGAAAACCAATTCCTGATCTGGCGATCAGGCGTGAATGACCGCTGAGGCGGGGGCGGGCCTGCGCGTGACCGCCCGACAAGCGACATGCGCAGGCTTCAATCCTGATATCAGAGGCCGAGCTTTTCCTTCGGCACGAGTGCGCCATGTTCGCTGACGACGCGGGCGGCGATTTTAGCTCCGAAGCGGGCGGCTGCCGGGGCATCCCGGTTTTCCAGATAATGAGCCAGAAATGCGCCGTTGAAACTGTCTCCGGCGCTGGTGGTATCGACGACTTTTTTTACCTTTTCCGCTGGCACATGCATCTGCTCATTGGCGAAGCTCAGCGTTGCGCCTTCCGCGCCGTTCTTGACGACGACATGCGAGGCACCGAGCCCGCGATAGCGCTCAATGGTGGCTTCGATGGAGGCATCGCCAAAATGGGCGACCTCGTCATCGAAGCTCGGCATGACGAGCGAGGAGGCACGGCCGCCTTCGCTGATCGTCGTGTGCATGATGTCGTAGCTCGACCAGAGGCGAGGGCGGATATTCGGGTCGAAGACGACAAACTTGCCGACCGCTTTGGCACGGCGGATTTCCGCAAGCAGCGTCTCGGCGTCGTCATGGGAGAGGATGGCGAGCGTGATGCCGGAGAAATAGACGACATCGGCACTCTCCACCGCCTCTCGCAGCCGGTCCGGGTCGGCGGCGAGGCTGCGGGCGGCCGAACTGTCGCGCCAGTAGCTGAAGGAGCGTTCGCCGTTCCTCAGATTGATCATGTAGAGGCCGGGCGTCTTACCCTTGATGCGGCAGATGAGATCCGTGCCAATGCCGGCCTTGCCCATGAAGGCGACCATTTCGTCGGACATCGGATCATCGCCGAGCGCGGTGAAATAATCGACCGACCAGGCGGGCGGCAGGCAGGCGCGGGCGTACCATGCGGTGTTGAAAGTATCGCCGGCAAAGCCTTTCCGAAGCAGGCCTTCACCTGCCTGCGAGAGCTCCACCATGCATTCGCCGATCGACAGAAACCGTCCGCTCAAGCTTTCCTCCCGGATTTTTTCTGCTCTTGCGGATACGCGAAGAGGCGGGAGGAGACAAGTCAAGGAGAGTTGAAAGTCCATCGCCCCGACTGCGGAGCGATGGAGAATGTGATGTCAGGGCCTGTCCATATGGTAGCAGGCCGCCGTCTGGCCGGGGCGAACCAGTTCCGTCGGCGGCATTTCGGTGCGACAGACATCCGTTGCCTTCCAGCAGCGCGGCGAGAAGACGCAGCCCTGTGGCGGGTTCAGCGGCGAAGGTGGATCGCCCTGCAGGCGGATGCGGCTGCGCAGACGCGCGAGCTTTGGATCCGGGATCGGCGCCGCCGAGAAGAGCGCCTGCGTATAGGGATGAGCCGGATGTTCGAAGACCGTGGCGCAATCGCCGGCTTCGACCACCTTGCCGAGATAGAGCACCAGCACGTCATCCGAGATCAGGCGCACGACCGAGAGGTCGTGGCTGATGAAGATCAACGTCAAGCCGAACTCCTTGCGCAGCTTGCGAAGCAGCGTGATGACCTGGCCCTGGATCGACACGTCGAGCGCCGAGACCGGCTCGTCGCAGATGATAAGCTTCGGCCGCGTGACGACAGCACGGGCAATGCCGATACGTTGCGCCTGACCGCCCGAAAATTCGTGCGGATAGCGATTGATCATCTCAGGCACGAGACCGACGGCGGACATGATCTCGCGTACGCGTTCGAGGCGCTGGGCCTTCGAAAGCTTCGGCTCGAAAACGGTGAGTGGTTCGGCGATGATGTCGCCGACGGTCATGCGTGGGTCGAGCGAGGCGATCGGATCCTGGAAGATGATCTGCATGTCGCGGCGTGCGGCGCGCATTTCTTCATCCGAGAGATCAAGCAGATTGCGGCCCTGCCAGAGGATGCGCCCCTTCTGCGACTTGAGAAGACGCAGGATGGAGCGGCCGAGCGTCGACTTGCCGCAGCCGGATTCGCCGACGATGCCAAGCGTGCGGCCTTCGGCGAGATCGAAGCTGACATTGTTGACGGCCGTCAGCATCAGCGGCGGCTTGAAGAAGGATTTCGAGGGGATCTCGAACTGGGTCGTCAGGTTCTCGACCCTCAGAAGCGAGCGCTCAGCCATGGATCAGCAACTCCTCGCGGCGGGGGAAGGGATGGAAGCAGGCGGCGCAATGGCTTGCTCCCTGCTGTTGAAGTTGCGGCGGTCGGTCGATGCAATCATCCTGGACCTGCGGACAGCGGGGCGAGAAATTGCAGCCCTTGGGCAGGTGCTGCAGGTTCGGCGGGCGGCCGGGGATGACGACGAGATCGTCGACATCCTGATCCGGGCGCGGGATCGAAGCGTGCAGCGCTGCTGTATAGGGATGCGCCGGGTTTTCGAAGAGTTCATCGACCGGAGCTTCCTCGACGATGCGGCCGGCATACATGACGGCAACCCTGTCTGCGAGACCAGCCACGACGCCGAGGTCGTGGGTGATCATCAGAAGCGCCGTGTTCATTTCCGCCGTCAGATCATTGAAGAGATCGAGGATCTGCGCCTGGATGGTCACATCGAGCGCAGTCGTCGGCTCGTCGGCGATCAGGAGCTTCGGCTTGGTGAGCAACGCCATGGCGATGACGATGCGCTGGCGCATGCCGCCGGAAAGTTCGTGCGGATAGAGGTTGAAACGACGCGTGGGGTCAGGAATGCCGACACGCTTCAGCATATCGAGGGCCTCGGCAGATGCCGCCCTGGCGGTAAAGCCGCGGTGGATCTCAAGCTGTTCCGTCAGCTGCCGGGAAATCCTGAGAGACGGATTGAGCGCCGTCATCGGGTCCTGGAAGACCATCGCCATGTCCTTGCCGCGGACACGGTCGAGTTCGCGTGGCTTCAGCGACAGCACGTCCTGGCCTTCCAGCAAGGCCTGGCCGGTCGTTTTGCCGTTCTTGGCGAGCAGTCCCATGATGCCAAGGAAGGTCTGGCTCTTGCCGGAGCCGGATTCACCGACAATGGCGATGCGTTCGCCGCGGCGAACCGTCAGGTTCATGTTGGAGACCGCCTTCACCTGGCCCTCGGGGGTCTCGAAGGTGATCGAGTAATCCCTGAGCTCGAGAAGGGTATCTTTTTGTTTTTCTGAGGTCATCTATCGATCCTTCGGGTCGAACGCATCGCGCAGCCCGTCGCCGATGAACAGCAGGCTGAGGAGTAGAGCCACAAGGAAACTTGCCGGGAAAACCAGCAGCCAGGGCATGCTTTCCATGGCATCGGTGCCTTCGGCAATCAGGGTGCCGAGCGAAGTCAGCGGCTCTTGAACGCCGAAGCCGAGATAGGAAAGGAAGCTCTCGGTCGCGATGATCTCCGGCACGGTCAGCGCCGCGAAGATGACGACGGGGCCGATGAGGTTCGGGATGATGTGCTTGGTAATGATCTTGAAAGGCTTCTGACCCGAGGCGCGGGCAGCTTCCACGAATTCGCGGTGCTTGAGCGACAGGGTCTGTCCGCGCACGATGCGGGCCATGGTCAGCCATTCGAGCGCGCCGATCGCAGCAAAGAGCAGATAGACGTTGCGGCCGAAGATCACCATCAGCAGGATGACGAAGAGGATGTAGGGAAGTGCGTACATGATATCGACGAAGCGCATCATGATCGAGTCGAGCCTGCCCCCGATATAACCTGAGATCGCACCGTAGAGCACGCCGATGACGACGGAGACGAGGGTCGCCGTCAGCGCTACGGCAAGCGAAACGCGCGTGCCGTATAGCACACGGGCAAGCAGGTCGCGGCCGTTCGGGTCGGTGCCGAAATAGTGGCCGTTTTCGAAGGAGGGTGGAGCGCGGAAGGCGGCCCAGTCCGGGTCTTCGTAGTTGAAGGGGATGACGCTTGGGCCAAGGAAGGCGGCCAGAATGAGCAGCACCAGCACACCGATGGAGATGACGGCTGCCTTGTTGCGCGAGAGGCGGCGCAGAGCATCCCTGGTCAGCGAGCGGCCCTCCGGAGACAGGCCTTCGGCTTCCAGCAGTTCGGCTGCAAGCAGCTCTCTTTTTGCGGGATTGAGGATCATCTGTTTCTCACTTTCGGGTCCAGCCAGGCATAGGCGATATCGACCAGAAGGTTCAGGAACACGATCAGCACCATGTAGAAGATGACCGTACCGAGAACCATGCCGTAATCGCGGTTCAGCGCTGCGTTGACGAAATAGCGGCCGATGCCGGGCAATCCGAAGATGCTTTCGACAACCAGCGAGCCGGTGAGAAGGTAACTTGCCGCCGGACCCAGGTAGGAAACGACGGGCATCATGGCGGGCTTCAGCGCATGGCGCATGACCGTCAGACGCGGGCCGATGCCCTTGGCCTTGGCGGTGCGGATGAAGTTCTGGTTCATCACCTCGATCATCGAGCCGCGGGTGATGCGCGAGATGCGGCCGGCATGCGGCAGCGCCAGAACGACGATCGGCAGGACGAGATACTTGATCGAGCCATCACCCCAGCCGCCGACCGGAAACCAGGCGAGGTGGATGCCGAAGACGAGCTGCATGATGGGCGCGATCAGGAAGTTCGGCAGAACGACGCCCACCAGAATGAGCGCACTCAGAATATAGTCCGGTGCCTTGTTCTGGTAGAGCGCCCCAAGACAGCCGACGGCCACGCCGACGATGATGGCGATCAGGAAGGCAGCCGTGCCGATGGTGAAGGTGTAGGGCAGACCGATCATGATCTGCTGGGCGACGGTGAAGTCCTCACTCGCGAAGGAGGGGCCGAGGTCACCTTTCAACAGGTCGCCGACATAGATCAGGTACTGCTGAACGAGCGGCTTATCCAGATTGTAGTGGATCGCGAGGTTTTTCAGGATCACCGGCGGCAATGGCCTTTCGCCATCAAAGGGGCCGCCGGGGGCAAGGCGCAAAACGAAAAAGCAAGCTGTGACGGCGATCCACAGGACAGGGATCGTCGACAGCAATCGACGGAGAGCGTATTTGATCATGGTCGTGGAGCGGCTCTTCCCGGAGTGACCGGGAAGAGCCTTTCATCCTTATTCCTTGATGGACAGCCAGCGCGTGCGGTGGATGTCCTGAACGTTGTCGACGAAGCCCTCGATCTTGGGCGAGACGACGTTCTTGGAGACGTAGTAGTAGATCGGGAGTGCGGCTGAATCGTCCAGCGCGAGCTGTTCGGCCTTCTTGAAGATCTCGGCGCGCTTCGTCAGATCGGTCTGAGCGTTGCCCTCCTTGATCAGCTTGTCATAGTCGGCATTCGACCAGCGGCCATAGTTCATCTGAACGCCTGTCACGAGCAGGTTCAGGAAGTTGTCCGGATCGTTGTAGTCGGCGAGCCAGCCGGCACGGCCGATCTGCACTTCACCGCGCTGCAGCTGGTCGTAGTGGACCTTCGTTTCCGCGTTGACGAGCTCGACATTGACGCCAAGCGGCTTCCACATGGAGGCGATCGCAACGGCGATACGCTTGTGGTTGTCGTTGGTGTTGTACTTGAGCTCGGTCGTCAGCGGATGATCCGGGCCGAAGCCGGCTTCCTTCAGCAGCTTCTTGGCTTCTTCGACCTTGTCCTTGTAGGGAAGATCCTTCCAGGAAACGTAGGCCGGATCGCCGTAATTGGCGGTACCCGGCGGAACCCAGGAGTAAGCCGGCAGTTCGCCGGTGCCGAGGATCTGCGGACCAATCACTTCGCGGTTGATCGCCATGGAGAGAGCCTGGCGCACGCGCTTGTCGCTGAACGGCGGCTTGGTCGAGTTGATGACATAGTAGTAGAGGCCGGAGAAGGGGGCGACGTGCGCCTGACCCGGAAGGTTCTTCTTCATCCACTCGTACTGGTCGGTCGGGAAGTCGGTGAGGATATCGAATTCGCCGGCGCGGTAGCGCTTCAGCGCGGCTTCCTGATCTTCGAGCACGAAGAACTTCGCGCCGTCGATCTTCAGATCCTTAGCTCCATACCACTGATCGTTCTTGACGGTCGTGACGTGCGAACCGGGGACCCACTCGACCGGCTTGTACGGACCGTTGGTGACGATGTTGCCGATCTTGACCCAGTCCTGACCCTTGGCCTCGACGACATGCTTCGGCAGCGGATAGGCCGTGTAGTGCATCAGGGCGTTGATGAAATAGGGGGTCGGGTTCTCAAGGGTGATCTCGAGTGTCTTGTCGTCGATCGCCTTGACGCCGAGTTCGTTCAGATCGGTGATCTCGCCCTTGTTGATCTTTTCTGCGTTCTTGATGGTGAACTGCAGATAGGCGTAGTCGGCGGCGTTCTTGGGGTCGATGAGACGCTGGAAGGCGAAGACGAAGTCGCCGGCCGTTACCGGCTGGCCATCGGACCACTTGATGCCGTCACGCAGCTTGAAAGTGTAGACCTTGCCGTCAGGGGAAATGGTCCAGCTTTCGGCCTGGCCGGGAACCGGGTTGTCCTTGGCGTCTTCGGTGACGAGGCCTTCGAAGATGTCGCCGGCAATACGGTTTTCCCAGTCGCCGGAGAGTTTTTGCGGATCCAGCGAGGTGGGATCGCCACCATTATGGATATTCAGCGTGGCCGCGTGGGCCGAAAATGCGAGCAATGAGCCAACCATTGCAGACGCGAGAAATTTTTTCGTGAAAAAGGACATACTGTGTCCACCTTTCTAGGCTTTTCGCCTTTTCTTTGGTCATTTGTTCCCGATTTGACCTGTTACGTGCAGGTCAACGGCACCTTAACGCAAAGGTTTGGCGTTGCAACCCCTAAACCGGTGGGTAGCATTCGGGTGTGGACAAGCTTATAAGCGTCTCCCTTTTGTCCGATCGCGACTGCCTGATCTTTGCTCGAAAATGAGCCATTGAAGTGTTGTTTTTTGCTTCGCCGCCATTAGTCTTGCGGCGAAATGAAGCGGGAGAAGGCAGTTCATGGCGTTGCGGACGGGCGGGAATGCGGATTGGTGGCGCGGCGCTGTGATTTATCAGGTCTATCCGCGCTCGTTTCAGGATACTGATGGTGACGGGCTCGGCGATCTCAAGGGGATAACCCGGCGCCTCTCCCATATCGCAAGCCTTGGCGTCGATGCGATCTGGCTCTCGCCTTTCTTCAAATCGCCCATGGCCGACATGGGCTATGACGTCTCCGACTATTGCGACGTCGATCCGATCTTCGGCACGCTCGACGATTTCGATGCGATGATGGCGGAAGCCCACAGGCTCGGCATAAAGGTCATCATCGATCAGGTGATTTCCCATACGTCCGACCGGCATCCATGGTTCGTGGAAAGCCGCTCCAGCCGCACGAACGACAAGGCGGACTGGTATGTCTGGGCCGACCCGAAGCCCGACGGGACAGCGCCGAACAACTGGCTGTCGATCTTCGGCGGGCCGGGATGGGAATGGGATGGCGTGCGCCGGCAATATTACCAGCATAACTTCCTGACCTCGCAGCCGGACCTGAATTTTCACAGCAGGCCGGTTCAGGATGCGCTGCTGAAGACGGTGAAGTTCTGGCTCGACCGAGGCGTCGACGGTTTTCGGCTGGATACGGTGAATTATTACTTCTGTGACAAGCAGCTCCGAGACAATCCGCCGCATGTGCCGGATCCGGATCAGGCTGGTCTCGATGCGCCCGACAGCAATCCCTATGGCATGCAGAACCACCTCTACGACAAGACGCAGCCGGAAAACCTCGAATTCCTCAAGCGGTTCCGGGCTCTGCTCGATCAGTACGAGGAGCGCACGACGGTCGGCGAAGTCGGCGACGGCGCGCGCTCGTTGAAGACCGTCGCCGCCTATACGACCGGCGGCGACAAGCTGCATATGTGTTATACTTTCGATCTGCTCGGCCCTGAATTCACCGCGGCCCATATACGAGGCTGCGTCGAGACCTTCCAGCGCATGGTGAAAGATGGCTGGGTCTGCTGGGCCTTCTCCAACCACGACGTCAACCGCCACGTCAGCCGCTTCGCGCTGACAGAAGAGGAGCGGCCCATCATCGCCAAGCTGGCGATTTCGGTGCTGGCAGCGCTTCGCGGTTCGATCTGCCTCTATCAGGGCGAGGAACTGGGGCTGCCGGAGGCGGAACTTGCCTTCGAAGACCTGCGCGACCCATACGGTATCCGCTTCTGGCCTGCTTTCAAGGGACGTGACGGATGTCGCACGCCGATGCCCTGGGAGGCCGGCAAAGCGCATGCCGGGTTTACGAGCGCGGAAAAGAGCTGGCTGCCGGTTCCCTATGAACAGGCAGCGCTTGCCGTCGATACGCAGGAGAACAACGACAATTCGGTTCTGCACCATTACCGGCGCACGCTGGAATTCCGGAAGAGCCAGCCCGTGCTGCTCGATGGCAGCATGGAGTTCGTCGGTGCGGACAAGGATCTGCTCGCTTTCGTCCGCGAAAAGCAGGGCGAGAAGCTGCTTTTCGTGTTCAACCTGACGCGTGAGCCTGCGGAGTTTGAGCTTCCTGCAGGCATATCATTCGGCGAACCGCTTGCGATGCCTGGCTTTCAGGCGCTAACTGCTCGTGATTCAGTGAAGCTTTCGGCGCTGGATGCTTTTTGTGCGAGAGTTCTGTGATCAGGCGGCGGTCGGCCGTTTGACCGTCTGGTCGCCGCGTCCGGCCAACAGGCCATCGATCGAGATATCTTCGTCAAGATCACTCCAGTGAAGGCCCATCGGGCTGGTCTCGACAGTGCGAAGCTGTTCCGGGGTCGCATTCAAAAGACGCGGAAACCATGCCAGCGGTACACCCAGAGTGCGCCCGTCGTCGAGCGCGACCCACATCGTGTTTTCATCGAAAGTCACATCAGTTGCGGAAATGCTCATCCCACGCCCTTTCGATGGCGGACTGGTTCTTGATGACTTCCCGAATGATAACAGCAAGTTCGCGTGGATTGAAGCCTTTGCTGTCGGCGATGCCGATTGCTGGCTTCATCCATGACCTTAGCTTCGCCGCTCGGGCCGCGAACATGGATATGCAAGGGTTCGCGAGGATCTCCTTCGTTTGAATAAAAGAAAAACTTCAGATTTCCGAGTGTGAAAACTAGCGGCATCGGGTGCTTCCTCGACGTTTTCGGCCGGATGATTTTCTTCTTTCTGTTGTGCCGTTAAGTGCGAAGTGACGAATTTTTCAAGATTATTTCGAAATTTACGGCTGATCGATGGGCGGTCTGTGAATAAATACCCTTTGTCCGGCTATTCGTTTTCCAACCAATGAAAATATTGCACGTGCACTGAACAGAGGGATATCCAAATTTATCCAATCAGCGCGAAGCGATCGACATCTACCATCCCCCTATCCGAGATCTTCAAATGCGGGATTACGGGCAGGGGCAGGAAGGCGACCTGCAGGAAGGGTTCCTCCAGCGTCGTGCCGAGGGCATAGGCCGCCTTGCGCAGATGATGCAACGTGTCGCGCACCATCTCATAGGGTTCGAGGCTCATCAGGCCGGCGACGGGCAGAGCGATCTCGCCGGTGACCTTTCCGTCCTCGACCACCACGAAACCGCCCTTGATCTCGCCAAGGCGATTTGCCGCGAGCGCCATGTCATCCTCGCTGACGCCGACGACACAGATGTTGTGGCTGTCATGGCCGACCGTCGAGGCGATGGCGCCTTTCTTCAGGCCGAAGCCCTGAACGAAACCGTTGGCGTGATTGCCGTTCTTGCCGTGTCGTTCGATGACGGCGACCTTGATGATATCGTTGGCGAGGTCGACGGTCGTCTGGTTGCCCTTGGCCGGCAGGCGGTAGCGGCGATGCTCGGTGATGATCTTGCCGGGCATGACGCCGATGACGGATGTTTCGCCCTCGGCAACCGGTACGCCGAAATGGGCCGCATTGACCGGCCGCGCCTTGACGCTGTCGAGGCCGACGGGGGGAACGGGCTTGCGGTTAGCAAAGAGCGCATCGGTGACTTGGCGGCCGGCAGAGAAAACCATCTGCGCCCGGCAATTCTCCAGGCTGTCGATCACGACGAGATCGGCACGCCATCCGGGGGCAACGAGGCCGCGGTCGCGCAGGCCGAAGGCGCGGGCGGCGGAGATCGAGGCGGCGCGGTAAATCGCAAGCGGCTCGACGCCCTCTGCAATTGCCGTGCGGATCATGTAGTCGAGATGGCCCTGCTCGGCGATATCGAGCGGATTGCGGTCATCGGTGCAGAGCGCGAGGTAGGGGGAGAGGCGTTCCGTGATGATCGGCATCAGGGCATGCAGGTCCTTCGAGACGGAACCCTCGCGCACGAGGATATGCATGCCCTTGCGGATTTTCTCCAGCGCCTCAGTCGCACTCGTGCATTCGTGTTCGGTGCGGATGCCGGTGGAGAGATAGCCGTTGAGATCGTTGCCCAGGAGAAGCGGCGCATGTCCGTCGATATGGCCGCCCTGAAAGGCGTCGAGCTTTGCCATGCAGACGGGATCCTTGTGGATCACGCCGGGAAAATTCATGAACTCGGCAAGGCCGATGACTTTGGGATGGTCGCGATAGGGCAGGAGGCTTTCGACCGGCAGATCGGCGCCTGACGTTTCCAGATGTGTCGCCGGCACGCAGGAGGAAAGCTGGACGCGGATATCCATGATCGTTTCCAGCGCCGAAGCGAGGAAGAATTCGATGCCTTCCTTGCCGAGCACATTGGCGATTTCATGTGGGTCGCAGATGGCAGTCGTCACACCATAGGGCAGGACGCAGCGGTCGAACTCATGCGGTGTGACCAGCGAGGATTCGATATGCAGGTGCGTATCGATGAAGCCGGGAACGACGATCTTGCCGGAAATGTCGATTTCCGTCTCGCCGCTGTAGTTGCCGCAGGTCCCGATCACACGCTCGCCGCCGATGGCGATGTCCGACTGGACGAGCTCACCCGTCGCGAGGTCGAAGAAGTGTCCGCCTTTCAGGACGATATCGGCAGGCACGCGACCCACACCCTGATCGATGAGACGTTCGAGCTTGGCGGTCATATCTATCCTCGCAATGCAATCGATTCTGCGAGTTATAGCGCATCTGTTCGTGGATTCGATGCCCGCAAACAAAACCGGGCGCCATTGGCGCCCGATCGCATGTTCCATTCGCTCCGATTACTCGGCTGCGACGATCTTGCCGCCTTCCCACTTGTAGAGCGAGAAGCTCTGCGAGGAGAGGTCGCCGGTTTCGCCATAGGTGAGCTTGCCGATGACGGTCGGGATCTGGTCGCCGCTCTTCAGGGCAGCCGCAACGGCTTCCGCGTCCTCGGCGCTGCCGGCCTTTTCGATGCCGGCTTTCAGGACTTCGACGGCAGCGTAGGCGTTCAGCGTGAAGGCTTCGGCCGGGATGTTCTTGGCGGCGAGCGCATCGGCAGCGGCCTTGGAGTCCGGGCTCTTGGTGGCGTCCGAAGCATTGGTGAACAGCGTGCCGCCTGCTGCATCCGTGCCGATCGTCCAGAACTCGGTGTTGGAGAGACCGTCGCCGCCGATGATCTGGGCATTGACCGAGAGGTCATGGAGCTGGCGGGCGAGCAGGCCGCCTTCCGGGTGGTAGCCGCCGAAATAGACGAGATCGACTTTCTCGGCCTTGATGCGGGTGGTCAGAGCGGAGAAATCCTTGTCGCCGGGCGTGATGGAGTCGTTGATGACTTCGGTGACACCGCCGGCATTCAGCGTTGCCTTGAAGGCGTCGGCGAGGCCCTTGCCGTAAGCGCCCTTGTCGTTGATGATGGCGACGCGCTTGTCCTTGAAATGCTCAAGAACGTATTTGGCGGCAACTTCGGCCTGCTGGTCGTCGCGGCCGCAGGTGCGCAGAACGTTGGTCAAGCCACGCTTGGTGAGGTCGGGTGCCGTGGCGGTCGGAGTGACCATCAGCACGCCGTTTTCGGCCAGAACGTCGGAAACCGGAATGGCGACACCGGAGGTGACCGGACCGACGACGAAGCGGATGCCTTCGCCGACAACCTTGTTTGCGGCGGAAACGCCCTGCTTCGGCTCGCCGGCATCGTCGGCCAGTTCGAGCACGACCTTCTCGCCGAGAATGCCGCCGTTCTTGTTGATTTCGTCGACAGCGGTCTGCACGCCGTTCTTCACCTGGTCGCCATAGGCCGCCACTGGACCGGTCAGCGGCGCGATGAGGCCGATGGTGATATCCGCGTGCGCGAGCGGTGCAAATGCCAGCGAGGCGACGAGCGTCGCCGTCAGAGTCTTCAGGGTCATGTTCTGTCTCCTTGGGTAGGGTCGTCTTCGACCACTGGTTGCTTGCCGCGCAGGCCGTTTCTTTTGTCAGCGATCCCTTTGGGAGCGTGCCAAGGACGAGGAAAAGCTGCGCGATCAATGAGCCCTGCGGCCATATTTGGCTCGCCCGACGCATAGCAAGATTTCTAGAAATTTCGGTGAGATTCCGCAAGATGATAACAAGATCGGGATCATTTTCGCCAAATCTGGAAAGATTGCGCGCGATTTTTTGATTTTTCAGTCCATCTCCCGCAATTTTCGATCTGCCTGTCCGACCATCGGCAAGCTTGCTATGGTCATGCCAGGCAGTCTCAACCTGCAGTCAAGGTGACGTTTTTCTGATTACGCGCTTTCAGTCGCGCTTGACCCGCAACCTTTGCAGAAAGCTGAAGCGAAATCTTCTTCGCCAGACCTATCGCGGGGGCATTTCGATCGCAGGCCCTGGTCCGTCGCAAGCCCGGATGCTTCCTCGTTTCCAGTAGGCCGGGCATCGAGATGAGGGAGCTGCGCTATTGCTGAGGGAGGGCCTTTCGCAGGAAGTCGGTGACCATGCCGGTAACCTGCCGGTGAATCGTTTCGCGACCTGCGCCTACGCCGTCCCGGCAGACGATGCCCTCGCCTGGTGCTTCTTTCTCGATCCATTCGGCGGCACCAGGCTTGCAGGGTTGCATGAAGCTGAAATGCAGCGATCCCGGGATAAGGCTGTACCTGGTCGTTGTTGATGGCAGATAACGGAAAATGTAGCCTGAATCCACGTTCGTCGCGGCTATCTCCGCCTTAGTTGCCGTATCCAAATCGACATCATCAGCAGCGCCCAATACCATGACGGGGATCTGGATTGCCGCAAGGCTCTCTGGTGTCAGCCCACGGCCGGGTCCGAGGTCGAGCGTCACGACGGCACGGATTCTCGGGTCGCTGAGATCGGCGGCCAGTGCTGCACTGGAGGAGGCATCGCGGCCGATGCCGAGCGCCTCGAATATTCTGCAATAGATCGGGCTGAATTCAGCCATGCAGTTCTTCGTCACCTTGGCTGCATCGAAGCGGCCGCCCGCCAGTTCGACGACCGTCCAGCCGCCGAGCGAATGGCCGATGGCGGCGATCCGACCGGATGCCACGCCGCCCGTCAGATCAGGATTGTCGAGCAGAGCATCGATCGTGCGGCTGAGGTCGCCGGGGCGCTTCCAGAGTTCGACGGCATCGGGCTTTCGCATGTCGAATGTGGTCGTGCCGGGATGATCGGGTGCGGCGACGACATAGCCTGCTTCCACGAGATCCGCGGCGAGCCAGGCGAGGTTGCGCCAGCTGCCACCGTAGCCATGCGACAGAACGACCAGCGGATGGGGGCCGGCCATGGGTTCGGCATCCCTGATGACGGGCTGGCCGATAAAGGCAGGCGTTTCGCCAAGAAGGACCGGGGTGACGTTCGATGCAGTTGGATACCAGATGCTGACATGCGTGGGGCTATTTTTGTCGGGCAGGGAGATTTCGCGGAACCCGGTTCCGGCATGTGCTGCAGGTGCCAACAGCAGGACGAGGGAGAGAAGGAGGGCAAGTCTTGGCATGGGATCTCCATTGGGTTGATTTGCCCTGTCTGGAGGAAATCCCTGAGGCTGGAGACCGATAACGCGATCGAGGTCGCCGATATCATAGGAAAGGGCGAGACTGGAGCCTCGCCCTCGAATTCACTTGGGACGATTGAGCTCAGATGTTGTTCTGCAGGATCGTACGCAGCTTGCCGAAGAGCTCGTCGATGTGCTTCTTCTCGATGATGAGCGGCGGGGAGAGCGCGATGATGTCGCCTGTCGTGCGGATCAGCAGGCCGCTTTCGTACGCCTTGAGGAAGGCTGTGAAGGCGCGCTTGGTCGGCTCGCCGGCGATCGGGTCGAGCTCGATGGCGCCGATGAGGCCGGTATTTCTGATGTCGATGACGTTGGGGCAATCTTTCAGCGAGTGCAGCGCGTCGGCCCAATAGTCAGAAAGCTCGGCTGCGCGGGTCAGCAGGCCTTCTTCCTTGTAGGTGTCGAGCGTCGCAAGCGCTGCGGCCGAGGCGATCGGGTTACCGGAATAGGTATAACCGTGGAAGAACTCGATCATGTGCTCGGGGCCATTCATGAAGGCATCATGGATTTCCGAGGTCACGAAGACGGCGCCCATCGGGATGACGCCGTTGGTCAGGCCCTTGGCGGTGGTGATGATGTCGGGCTTCACGTCGTAATACTGGGCGGCGAAGGGGGCGCCGAGGCGACCGAAACCGGTGATGACTTCATCGAAGATCAGCAGGATGCCGTGCTTGGTGCAGATTTCACGCAGCTTCTGCAGATAGCCCTTCGGCGGAATGAGAACGCCGGTGGAGCCGGCGACCGGCTCGACGATGACGGCGGCGACGGTGGACGCGTCATGCAGGGTGACGATGCGCTCGAGTTCGGTGGCGATATCGCCACCGTGCTCGGGTTCGCCGCGGGTGAAGTTGTTCTTGCCGGGCAGATGGGTGTGCGGCATGTGGTCGACGCCGGTCAACAGGGTGCCGAACATCTTGCGATTGGTGACGATGCCGCCGACGGAGATGCCGCCGAAATTGACGCCGTGATAGCCGCGCTCGCGGCCGATCAGGCGGAAGCGTGAGCCATTGCCCTTCACGCGGTGATAGGCGAGCGCCACCTTGAGCGCCGTTTCCACCGATTCAGAACCGGAATTGGTGAAGAGGACATGGTCCAGGCCTTCCGGCGCGATGTCGACCAGGCGGTTGGCGAGCTCGAAAGCCTTGGGATGGCCGAGTTGGAAGGCCGGGGCGTAATCGAGTTCGCCGGCCTGCTCGCTGATCGCCTCGGTGATCTTCGGGCGGCAATGTCCGGCATTTACGCACCAGAGGCCAGCCGTACCGTCCAGCACCTGACGGCCGTCATGGGTCTGGTAGTACATATCCTTCGCACTCACGAAGAGGCGCGGTTCCTTCTTGAACTGACGGTTCGCGGTAAAGGGCATCCAAAAGGCGCGAAGGTCGTTTGGCGTTGCATTCAGGCGGTTGGACATGCTGTTCTCCTGGCCGTTGGGGAGGCCGTTCCCGTTTTAAGCTTGGCGCCGATTATATTTTTACTGCCCGGTCAAATTATCAGCGCCCGGCAAGGCGTCAAGCCGAAGAAGCGCCGCCCTCTGCCGTTCCCGACACTTCGGTCGTCATCAATCCTTCGCCCGGCATTGCTACAAAAATCGATGGCCGCAATGGCCGAGGACATTCCATTCATTTCCTTGAAATTCAACCATTTTACCGGAGGTAGTCATGACGGACCGCCAGAAGACCAGGCCGCGCCCCAATCCGCGGCGTGCATTTGCGCCGAGCTACGGCACCATTCTCGAAGAAGGCGTTCGTCGCCGTACCGTTCTGAAGGGCTTCATCGCTGCCATGGGCGCGGCCGCTTTTGCGCCGGCGCTCGAAGCAACGAAGGCAGAAGCCGCCGAGTCGAGCCTTACTTTCCCCGAGCTGAAGCGCGTGCGCGACACCGCCGACCACTGGCCCGAAGGTTACGAGCGCCAGATCCTCATTCGCTGGGGCGACGCGCTCTTTACCGACAGCCCGGAATTCGATGTCACCAAGCTCGACGGCAAGGACGCCGAGCGCCAGTTCGGCTACAATAACGATTTCACGCAGTTCCTGCCGCTGCCCTGGGGCGAGAAGAGCTCCGATCATGGCCTGATGGTCGTCAGCCATGAATATGCCACGCCCTTCCTGATGTTCCCGGGACTGACGATGGACAATTACCGTGAGAAGATGACCGAAGACCAGATCCGTGCTGTCATGGCCGCTGTGGGCGTCTCGGTTTTCGAAGTGCGCAAGGACGGCAACCGGTGGCAGGTCGTCAAGGACGGCAAATATAACCGCCGCATCCACATGAGCACGGAAATCGGCATTTCCGGCCCGGCCGCCGGCGACGATCGCCTCAAGACCAAGGCCGATCCAACCGGCACGGTGGTCTTCGGCACGATTTCGAACTGCAATGGCGGCATCACGCCCTGGGGCACGATGCTGTCAGGCGAAGAAGGCGCGATGGACGTATTCGCCGGCGACTATACCAAGCTGGCGAACCAGGAGCTGGTCGAGCGCCAGGGTTGGGACGAGGATGAGAACGACATCTATTCCGTCAGCCGCGTCGAGCCGCGCTTCAAGTTCGAGGAAGAGCCGAATGAATGGATGCGTTTCGACTGGGTGGTCGAAATCGATCCGTTCGATCCAACGGCAAAGCCGGTCAAGCGTACGTCGCTCGGCCGCATGACGCATGAAGGTGCACAATGTTGCGTCGCCCCTGATGGCCGCGTCGTGGTTTTCATGGGCGATGATGACGATTTCGAATATATCTACCGCTTCGTCACCCGCGATCCGTGGAACCCTGGCGATCGTGCCGCCAACAAGGACCTGCTCGACCACGGCACGCTGTCGGTCGCCAAGTTCGAAAGCGACGGTACGATGCGCTGGATCCCGCTCGTTGCTGGCGAAGGCCCGCTGACGGCGGAAGCCGGCTTCAAGACGCAGGCCGATGTGGTCCTCGCAACGCGCGCTGCCGCCGATCTCGTCGGCGCGACACCGATGGACGGGCCGGAAGGCTTCATCCCGCATCTCGGCACCGGCAAGCTCTATGTTGCCATGACCGAGAATGAGGATCGCCTGCCGAAGGGCCAGGGTGACGACGAGAAGGAACAGGTCAACGTCGCCAATCCGCGTGGCCCCAATCCGCACGGGCATTTGCTGGAACTGGTGACCCCCGGCGGTCCGGATAAGCCTGATTACGCAGCCGAGAGCTTCAAGTGGGACGTTTTCGTGCTCTGCGGCGATCCGGCAAAGCCCGAAGATCAGGCGATGTTCCACCCGGCGACCACCTCGGCTGGCTGGTTCACCGATCCCGATAACCTTGCCGTCGATCCGGCGGGCCGCCTCTGGGTGACCACCGACGGTCCGCCGCCGGAAGGCATCGCCGATTCGGTCTATGTGATGGATACGGAAGGTCCGGGCCGCGCCCTGCCGAAGCTCATCTATATCGCCCCTGTCGGTTCGGAGACCTGCTCGCCGACCTTCACGTCCGACGGCTCCAGCGCCTTCCTCTCGGTCCAGCATCCGGGCGAATTGCGCATGGCCGACAATGAGGATGCGACCTCGATGGAAGATGCCGGCACCAGTTGGCCGGACTTCAAGCCGGGTGTACCGGCTCGTCCGTCGCTCGTCGTGCTGACCCGCGGCAACAACGAAGTTGTTGGCAGCTAAGCCCGCTTTTCGCAATAAAAAGAGACCGGCAGTTCTCGCGAATTGCCGGTCTCCAACGCTTCACGTGCTGAAATAGCGTGAGCAGTGTCCGTGGAGACATCTCCTCAGACACTACTCAGACTGACATCATGTCAGCGCTAACATCAGGCTGCAGACCTGCTCCGGTTCTGTGTCACGTAGATATCCTCGAGTGTTGCAAGGATTTTCATAACCGGCTCGGAGTTGCTGGAATAGTAGATCGTCTGTGCATCGCGACGGGTCTTGACCAGCTTCTGAGCGCGCAATTTCGACAGATGCTGGGAGAGGGCCGACTGGCTCAGACCGACCTGGGTGGCGAGAACGCCGACAGGCACTTCTCCCTTTACCAGGCTGGTGAGTATCAGCAAACGCTTGGGGTTGGCCATGGCCGATAATAAAGCTGCCGCCACATTGGTGTGATCGGCCAAATCAGAGGTTTCCATATTTTTTCTTCCTAATGCGAAACGTACATCATCCGTACAGGCACAGGCCGTCAGACGGTTCTTTGACTGACGGCGAAAACTAGCAATTGGGCTTGAAGATTGTATATACCTAAATTTAAGGTATCAGGTATGCTATTTTAGATATGTTTGAACAAATGTGATCCAAATCCTCCGCGGGTATGTCGAACTCGCAACGCAACAATAAGTCACCTGAAATCATATCAAAACCTGCGAAATCGACCCCACTTATGCGCCAGGGACCGGCTTCAGGGGCCTTTAGCCTGGATGCCAGCGCTGACATCAGATCCGGATGGCGGGCTACTAAATCTTGCACTGCGGCGTCAGCTTTTTCGGCGATGTCATCATTTGCCTCGGAGTGAATCACGAGATCGCTGCCGTCTAAAATGTAAGCACGGCCGAATCCGCCGTTGAGGCTGGCCGATTGCGGGATGAGGCGAAAGAAACGAAAATCCGGGAAATCGATATAGAGTTTCGCCTTGGCGTGACGGTTGAGAAAACGGGTGCGGATGCGCGCGTGGAGGGGCGTATCCCGCTCCACCTCTTCCGCACGGCATTGGGTCGTCAGGCGGGCATGGGCGAGCGGATCGCCCTTGCCGGGCTCGCCGGTCAGGAGCGAGGCTCTGGCATCGGCGGCGAGCGCTTTCGTGTGGGTCGAGAGCGCGGAAACGAGAATGACCGGAACGCCGTCTATGTCGGTGCCGAGAAGAACCCGGCTTGCGAAGGGAAAGCCGGTTTCAGGATCGAGAACGGCGAGAGCCGCATAGCGGGCGGAGCGCAAGAGAGTGCGCGCCAGCTTGCGGGCCTCGTCGTCGGTTTCACGGAGCGTGGAGGACGGTTCTTTCATATCCGCGTTGTGGCAAAGCGGAGTGAAAGGATCAAGTCTATTCCTTCCGCTTATGCCGCGTGAGGCCGGCGACGACATCCTGCGCCGAGATCGTCCCGACAATCTGGCCGTTGTCGACCACGCCGATACTGCCAGGCTGCCGGGAGAGGGCGTCGAGGATATCGACAAGCGGTGTCGTGGGGCGCGCAGTGGCGCTGACCGACATGCCGATTGCCGCATCTCCAAGCCCGGGCTGCATGACGTCGGAGGCCATCAGCATGTTGATCGGGTTCATGTTCTGCACGAAGTCGGCGACATACTGATCGGCCGGATTCTTGACGATTTCCTGCGGCGTTCCGCACTGGATGATCCGCCCACCCTCCATGATGGCGATGCGATTGCCGATGCGGAAGGCCTCGTCGAGATCGTGGCTGACGAAGAGGATGGTCTTCTTCAGCCGCCGTTGGAATTCCAGCAGCTCATCCTGCAGTCGCGTGCGGATCAGTGGATCGAGCGCAGAGAACGGCTCGTCCATCAGCAGGATCGGAGCACCGGTGGCGAATGCGCGGGCAAGGCCGACGCGCTGCTGCATGCCGCCGGAGAGCTCGTTGACCTTGCGGTCCGCCCATTTCGTCAAGTTGACGAGTTCGAGCTGTTCGCCGACCCGGCTCTTGCGCTCGGCTTCCCGCACGCCCGAGAGCTCAAGGCCGAAACCGACATTCTCGGCAACGGTGCGCCAGGGCAGGAGGGCGAACTGCTGGAACACCATGGAGACCGTATGCGTGCGCAGGTCGCGCAGCGCCTTGGCATTGCATTTGTAGGGGTTTACCGGCCCCGTTGCCGTCGAAACGGCGACGTCGCCGCGCACGACGGGCGCAAGCCCGTTGACGGCGCGCAGGAGCGTCGACTTGCCGGAACCCGAAAGGCCCATCAGCACGAGGATTTCGCCTTCCTCTATCGTCAGCGAGGCATTGGCGACGCCGAGAACGAGGCCGGTCTCGGCGCCGATCTCGTCGCGTGAGCGACCCTGGTCAACCATGGCGAGCCCAATTTCCGGCCGGTCGCCGAAGATGATGCTAATGTCGTTGAAACTAACCGCAGTCATGCGACGTCTCCTTCGCCTGCTGTGCGGAACATGCGGTCCAGAATGATTGCCAGGATGACGATGCAGAAGCCTGCCTCAAAACCCTTGGCGATGTTGACGGTGTTCAAGGCACGCACGACCGGCACGCCGAGACCGGGAGCGCCGACGAGGGCGGCGATCACGACCATCGAGAGGGAAAGCATGATGGTCTGTGTCAGGCCGGCCATGATCTGCGGCGTTGCAAAGGGCAGCTCGACCTTGCGCAGAACCTGAACCGGCGTCGCGCCGAAAGCGACGGCGGCTTCGACGAGGGAAGGGGGTGTCGAGATGATGCCGAGGCGGGTAAGACGAATGGGGGCGGGGATGGCGAAGATGACGGTTGCGATCAGGCCCGGCACCATGCCGAGGCCGAAAAGGATAAGGGCTGGAATGAGATAAACGAAGGTCGGAATGGTCTGCATGAGGTCCAGAACGGGCCGCATCGCGGCATAGATCCAGGCGCGGCGGGCAGCCGCAATGCCGAGCGGAATGCCGATCACCATGCTGACGAAAGTCGCGGCGAGCACGAGCGCCAGCGTTTCTGTCGTCTCTTTCCAATAGCCCTGGTTCATGATGAGCAGCAGCCCAAGACACGTGAAGACCGCCACTGTAATCGACCGGCGCAGCCACCAGGCGAGGAGGCTGATGGCAAGGACGGCAATCAGCGGATTGGGCGTCTGCAGCACGAAAAGCAAGGCATTAATGACGTGCGACAACAGGGCGGAGAGTTGGTTGAAAAACCATTCGCCGTTCGTCGTCAGCCAGTCAACGAAGGTCTTGGCCCAGGGGCCAATGGGAATTTTAGCGTCGGTGATCCAATTCACGAGGCGCGCCTGTCTTTTGAGAACAAAGATCGGGATGAAAACGAAAACGGGGCGGCAGATCCGCCCCGTTCATTTCATCAGAGGCCGAGGCCGGACTTGACGGCCGCGAGGCCGTCGCCGCTGCCATCGCGGGTCTTGACGCCAGCAAGCCAGGGCTCGACCGTGGACGGATTGGCCTTCAGCCATTCGCCCGCTGCCTTTTCCGGATCTTCGCCGTCATTCAGGATCTTGTTCATGATCTCGTTCTCCATCTTCAGGGAGAACTTGAGATTCTTGATCAGTGTCCCGACGTTCGGGCACTCGCTCAGATAGCCGGCACGTACGTTGGTATAGACTTCGGCGCCGCCGAAATTCGGTCCGAAAGTGTCGTCGCCACCCGACAGATAGGTCATCTTGAAGTTGCTGTTCATCGGATGTGGTTCCCAGCCAAGGAAGACGATGGGCTTGCCATCCTTCTCGGCGCGGGCGACCTGCGCCAGCATCCCCTGCTCGGAGGATTCGACGAGTTCCATCTCCTTCATGCCGAAGGTGTTCTTGTCGATCATGTCGATGACGTGGCGGTTGCCGTCATTGCCGGGCTCGATGCCGTAGATCTTGCCGTCGAGATCGTCCTTGTGAGCGGCGATATCCTTGAAGTCCTTGATGCCGAGTTCCGCACCCTTGGCATTGGTTGCCAGCGTGTACTTGGCGCCGACGAGGTTCGGCCCGTAGGACTCGACCGACTTGTCGTCGAGGTAGGGCTGGATGTCCGCTTTCTGGGACTGCATCCAGTTGCCGAGGAAGACGTCGATGTCCTTGTTCTTCATCGAGGTATAGGTGACCGGCAAGGAGAGAACCTTGATGTCGGTTTCATAGCCGAGCTTCTTGAGGAGCAGAGAGGCGGTCGCCGTGGTCGACGTGACGTCCGTCCAGCCGATGTCCGAAAGATGGACGGTGGAGCAGCTTTCAGGGTCTGCGGAGAAGGCGGCGGTCGCAACGGAGAGGGCAGCGACTGCGGTTACGGTAACGAGTTTGAATGCGCTTGTTGTTTTCATTTTAGACTCCCAGTCTTACGTTCCCAAGCCAACCATCAATAGACCAGTTTTACAAGCGATCTCGGCGCGTTTGCGGCGTTCCGGCCACTGTGATTGCGACGCCCCGGGGTTTTTCAGAATGCCTGAACTTCCAGGTTTTCAGCGATTTCGATGCCAGGATTTCCTGTGATTATCAATTTGTCGGGGCTTTTCTTTGTGTTCTCCACCTTCCAAGAAGCCAGATAAGGAGAATCCGATGGCAAAACTCTATTTCAACTACTCGACGATGAATGCCGGCAAGTCGACCATGCTGCTGCAGGCCTCCTACAATTATCAGGAGCGCGGAATGCGCACGGTTCTCTTGATTGCGGCCTTCGACGAGCGGGTCGGGCGTGGCGTCATCGGTTCGCGCATCGGGTTGGAAGCAGAGGCCATCCCCTTCGAAAACGACAGCGATCTCTATGCTCTGATTCAGACGCTCAGCGGCGAAGGGCAGCCGATCTCCTGCGTTTTCCTCGATGAGGCGCATTTCATGACGCGCGAGCACGTTTGGCAGCTTGCCCGCGTGGTCGACAGGCTCGGCATTCCCGTTATGGTCTACGGCTTGAGGACGGATTTTCAGGGCAAACTCTTTCCGGCCTCGCAGGAACTGCTGGCGATTGCCGATGAGATGCGCGAAGTGCGCACCATTTGCCATTGCGGGCGCAAGGCGACTATGGTCGTGCGGCTCGATGCCGAGGGCAAGGTACTGCATGAGGGTGCGCAGATCGATGTCGGCGGAAACGAGAAATATGTTTCGCTGTGTCGCCGCCATTGGGACGATGCGATGAACGGTGAATGGATTGCCGAGCCGGTCTGAACGGATCGACGCCTGTTTTCTTTGACGCGGCAAGCGAATAGTCTGGAAGACGGAGATTCCCTGGGAGTGCCCGGTGCGCAAAAGCCCGCCTTTCGATAGCCAGTATGATGCCGCCCGCGGCCTTGCCGAGGCGATGGCCGGCGAGGCGGATTATTGTGCCGCCTGCATCGCCGGCTTCGATGGCGACGAGGGGCGCTCGTCCGACGAGATTTTCCTCGAGCAGAATGCGCGGTTCCAGGCCTTTTTCAACGACAGCGCCACGCTCGATGTGCTGCTTGCAGAACTCGTCTTCTCCCTCGATCGGCTGACATCAAAGGTTTCGGCCGATCTCGACAGTTTTCGCGGGCTGACGCGGCGTGAAAAGATAGCCGGATGGTTTTCCCGCCAGCGCATGTGGCGCATGCACAGCGCGCGGGTACGCGAGGCGCCGGTCGTGGAACAGCTGCTCGATCTGCTGACGAAATCCGATCTTCTGGCGACGCTGCTCAAGGGCCAGAGACGATCCCTTGTCGAGCGTCACAAGAGCGCCGAACTGAGCCTCATCGACATCGTCGAGCATCGGCGACGGCTGGTCGACAAGATCGACATTGCGCGGATGCGCATGAAGGAACTCAATGCCAAGGCATTGAACACGCAGGGCCGCATTGGCGTCTATGGCAACAAGGCGCATTGGGCGCAAATGGAGGCGGAGCGCCAGGCGCTGATAGCGGAGGCCGATCGCATTTCCGTCGAGGAACATGCGATGCGCGACGAGAGCCAGCGGCGCGAACGTTTCATCGGCATGTTCCAGGCTTTCGTCGACAGGCTGAACGGCCGTATTGCTGGCTGCAACGTGCTCATCCGCAAGCTTTCGGTCGATACCGAGGAGCGGCTCATCATCTATCAGGCGCAGGTCGATACCGACCGGCCCGGCATGAGGGTGAGGATCAAGCCGGAGCTTTTTCCTGATATCGCTGAAACCATCGCGCTTTTCGAGAAGGGCATGCTGGTGCCCCAGGATCTGGTCCAGCGTAAAAGCCGCGCCGACCAGGAATTCGCCCGCAAGTTCCCCATCTATGCCGAGGAACGGTCCGATGCGCCGCTGATCGATGTGGTGCGTAAATCCCCTGTATTCGGGCTTGGATTCTTCCGTTCGCTGCGCTCCTGACAGGACGGTGAGGGGAGGCGTATCACGTCCTATCTTGTCTGGCCCGCGCATCGTTCGGGGCGAAATATCGTTGGCTCTTGTTGTACTTGGGCAATCAAGCGCATATGTGGATGAAAAGGATATCCCCGTTTTCGCCGCCTGACAGGAGACGACGATGCTTGACCGGATTGCCGGTTTTTTCAGACTGATCGGCCAGACGATCAGCCGCTGGGTTCGCCTTTTTGCCGCCTGGGCCTTCTGGCCGTTCCTGGCCGCGCACGGATGGTATGCGCGGCGGACCTGGATGATCAGGCTGCCGATCATCGCGTTCGTTGCGCTTCTCGTCGTTCTCTACGGCTATTTCATCTGGCAGACGCAGATCTGGTCGAATTTCAATACTGACTTCGTCGATCAGTATCGTCTTTCGGAACGCAAGGTGCCGGCCGGGCAGGAAATTCCGGCGGCTGACGGGACTGCTGCCAAGACCTGCCAACGCTCGGCGATTGTCGATGTCGCGGCCGATCTGACGGATTTCAACGTCAATCAGAATGCCTGGATATCGTCGATGGTGCTCTACAAGATGGGCTTCTTCGGCATCGACTGGGATCACACGCCCTTCCTCGACAACAAGGCATCCTTCCAGCGCGGCATCAATCAGGCCGTCCGCCGCACTTCCGTCGAGCTTGTCGATACGCTGGGCCGCGTGCGCGGCACGTCCGGCATCAACAACGACCTGCAGAACGCGCGCGGCAATCTGCAGTTCGATGAATTTAGCTGGTATTTCGGCCTCAGCCCCTTCGGGCCTAAGACGCCGACGCCGGCCTATTATCGCGCGGCGATCAACAGCCTGCGCAAGTTCAATACCGATCTGGCCGGCTGCAATGCGGTCTTCGACGGCCGCGCCGACAACCTCATTCAGTTCATCGACCGCATCGCCAACGATCTCGGCAGCACCTCCGACATGCTGGCCGAGCGCTCGGAAAATCACAATCGCGGCTGGTTCGATACGCGTGCCGACGATCGCTTCTGGTTCGCGTATGGGCAACTCTACGCCTATTACGCGATTCTTTCGGCGGCGCAGGCGGATTTCTCTCAGGTTGTGTCGGAGAGAAACCTCGGGGCGATCTTGGCCGGCACGACACGGCAGTTCCAGGCGGCCCTTCGCATCCAGCCGGCGATTATTTCCAACGGGCGGGAGGACGGCTGGATCATGCCGAGCCATCTCGCCACGATGGGCTTCTATATATTGAGAGTGCGTTCGAACCTCGTTGAAATCCGCGCGGTGCTGGACCGCTAGACTGCTATTAAAGCGGAGCGCCGCCATCCTCGAAGCCGACGATGCGCAGCTTCTCGACGAATTCATAGGTGATGCCGACAATGCCGCCGCCGCTGGCGTCGTCGCGGAACTTGCCGACGGAGCGCACCATCTTGTAGCCGCCGAGTCTGTTGTCGACGCGATAGACATAGTGGAAGCCGACACGGTGGAGGCTCGCCTGCTCGAAGGTTTCGGCAATCAGCAACCGGTCTTCCTCATGGATGCGTGACATGAGTTCAGTCAGATTGACCGGACCTTCGCTGTAGGGAAGATCGAAGATCTGGTGTACGTCTTCGCTGGCGAAGAAATGTCCGGTCTCAAGGTTCATCCGCCAGAAGCCGAAGAGGCGGTAGGCGGCGAACATGGTCAGCGCTTCGGCATCGGTAACGCCGATGTGGGCACGGGACTGCGGCCGATGTTCGACGGCTGGCTGTTCGAAACGAAGAGGCACGGTTTCCCCCTAATTCGGGATGACGCGCTGATTCTCTTCTGATTCCTCAGTTGATCAGCTTCAATCGGATGGCTTTTGCTACCAACTGGGTGCGGTTGACGCAATCGAGTTTTTTAATTGCGTTGGTCATATAGGCATTTACCGTGTGATCCGAGAGCGCCAGGATCTGGCCGATCTCTATCGAGGTCTTGCCTTGTGCGGTCCAGCGTACGACCTCCAGTTCACGAGCCGAAAGCGCACTATGAGCGCTTTCCTCATTGCGCTTGACGGCGTTGTAGGTGTCGAGCGCGTGGAGAACGATCATCACGAGTTCGTTGATCTCGCTTTGGCCGAGGGATGCGCGTTCGCCGCCGAACCAGAAGACGAGGCGCTGTCCATCGGCCGAGTTGATCGGCATGGCGATACCCGCCATCATGCCGCGCTGGAGCATCAAATTCCTGATGTCGGCGGGAAAGGACTGTGCATGGCCGGGATCGCTGAGGTGCCAGACCTGCGGCACGGCCGATTCCCTCATGCGGGCGGCAAACGGACAGGCACGCAGCATATGTCCGCGATCAAAATCTTTGATGTAGGAAACCGGCAACGAGCTCTCGATGATCAGCGGCTTGAGCAGCAGATCTTCCGCCGAGGGCGCGTTCAGCAGAGTGACGTGCTCAAAACCGAAAGCGGCGGCCACTCTTCCAAGCGCCTGCGCGAACAGGCCACGCGTGCGCGCCACCGCCAGTTCGCTCGACAGCAATGACTGCCTTTCAGAGGTAGTCATGTAAGACATTATACGCCCCCGCAAGTCTTCATGTTACCGCTATCAAATACATAAATCCGCACGCATGCTAGTGCTAATTGACTTAGCACACGCTGATTAATTCATTTTGTGAAAAATTAATCAGTGAAAAAACGCGTTCAAGTTGATTTTTGACCTACACGGGTAAAAGTGTGGTGCCTTTTACCTCCTCCATCACCGCATAGGTGTGTGTTTCTCGTACGCCGGGAAGGGAAAGAATCACCTCCGAGAGGAACTGGCGATAGGCCTCCATCCCCGCCATGCGGGCCTTCACGAGATAATCGAAGCCTCCTGCGACCATATGACATTCCATGACGTCATCGCTGCGTTTTACCGCCGCAGCAAAGGCATCGAAGACGTCAGGCGTGGTACGGTCGAGCTTTACCTGCACGAAGACGAGGAGATTGCGGCCGAGCTTTTCCGGCGAGAGGATCGCCATGTAGCCGGTGATATAGCCCTCTCGCGTCAGCCGTTTGACGCGTTCGGCCGTCGCCGTCGGCGACAGGCTGACGCGTTCGGCGAGCTCTATGTTGGAAAGCCGTCCCTCCTTCTGCAGTGCGCGGAGAATCTTGCGGTCGAGACGGTCGAGTTCTTTCATTTTTCGCGGCCTTTCAGGCAGTCGGTAGGCAAAGATGGTGTTGGTTGGCGTCAGTTTAGTGAAAAACACCACGAATGAACAGCTATGTTGCTAAAATCACGGAGAACCCTTCATGCCAACCCAGATTTCCACGCCGTTTGCCCCGTTCAACGCTCCATTTGCCGGTGACGACGATCGTCTGCTGCATGGTTTTGCCGAAGGCTTGCGTTTTTCGGCCTCCCAGGATGCGGCGATCGACAAGCGTGCCGGCGGCATGATCGAGGCGATCCGCGACAATTCCGGGTCGATCGGCGGCGTGGAGGATTTCCTGCGGGAATACGGGCTTTCCACCAAGGAAGGCCTGGCGCTGATGGTGCTTGCCGAAGCACTGCTGCGCGTGCCCGATGCACTGACGCAGGACAAGCTGATCGAGGATAAGCTGAAAGAAGGCGGCTGGAGCGAGCATGAAGGAAAGGCCGACAGCTGGTTCGTCTCCGCATCGGCCTGGGCGCTCGGCCTTTCGGCCCGCATCATCCGCCCCGGCGAAACGCCCGAAGGCGTGGTGCGCGGTCTCGTCAAGCGCATGGGTCTGCCGACCGTGCGCAATGCCACCAAGCAGGCCATGCGCTTCCTCGGCCATCATTTCGTGCTCGGCGAGACGATCAAGGACGCGTTGAACCGCGCTGCCAAGAGCGAAGAGAAGGGCTATCGCCACTCCTTCGATATGCTGGGCGAGGGCGCGCGCACGGCAGAAGACGCCAAGCGATACTGGCAGTCCTATGCCGTGGCGATCGAAGCGATCGGCGGCTGGATGGCGAAGAACGCCAAGGGCAAGAGCCTGCCCGACCGTATGGGCATTTCCGTCAAGCTCTCGGCGCTGCATCCGCGTTATCTCGCCACCCATCGCGACCGCGTAATGAAGGAACTCGTGCCCGATCTCCTGAAGCTCGCGCAGATGGCCAAGGCGTATCAACTCAATTTTACGATCGATGCCGAAGAGGCCGACCGGTTGGAACTTTCGCTCGACGTGATCGCCGCCGTCTTTTCCGATCCGTCGCTTGCCGGCTGGGATGGTTTCGGTCTTGCGATCCAGGCCTATCAGAAGCGCTCGGTCGCCGTGATCGACTATGTTGACGGGCTTTGCGAGACGCTTGATCGTCGTATGATGGTGCGCCTCGTGAAAGGCGCCTACTGGGATACCGAGGTCAAGCGGGCGCAAGAGCGCGGGCTCGACGATTATCCGGTCTGGACCCGCAAGCAGGCGACGGATCTCTCCTATCTCGCCTGCGCGCAGCATATGCTTGCCAAGCGGGCGCGTATCTTCCCGCAATTTGCCACACACAATGCGCTGACGGTTTCCACCATTCTGGAGCTTGCCGGCAATGATCGCTCCGGCTTCGAATTCCAGCGCCTGCATGGCATGGGCGAGAGCCTTTACAATCACCTGATGAACTCCAACGACCGCATCGCCTGCCGCATCTATGCGCCGGTCGGAGGTTATCGCGATCTGCTCGCCTATCTCGTGCGCCGCCTTCTGGAAAATGGCGCCAACTCCTCTTTCGTCGCCATGGCCGGCGACAAGAACGTTCCTATCAAGGCACTGCTGGAGCGTCCGGCAGACAAGCTGCAATTCGATGTCGGTGCCAGTGCGCGCAACAGCAAGATCCCAATGCCGCTGCAGCTCTACGGCAAGCGCAAGAACAGCGCCGGACTGGAATTCGGTCATCGTGCGACGCTTGAAACGCTGATGGGCAATATCGGCAAGGGCATTGCGGCAATTTCGGCCACGCCGTTGATCCCCGGCTTTGCTGCTGGTGGTGCGGACGTGTCTGTCATCTCGCCATCAGACCATTCGAAGACCGTCGGCTCGGTGCGCAACGCCACCGCCGCCGATATCGACAAGGCCTTTGCCGTCGCAGTCAAGGGTTTCAAGACATGGTCTCGCCGTTCGGTCGAGGAACGCGCATCGGCGCTTGAGCGGATGGCCGATCTCATGGAGGAAAACCGCGACAGGCTTCTCGTTCTTCTCGCGGCAGAAGCCGGCAAGACGCTCGATGATGGCGTTGCCGAAGTGCGTGAAGCGGTGGATTTCTGCCGCTATTATGCCGGGGAGGCCCGCCGGCTCTTTGGCACCGTGGCCAAGATGCCGGGGCCGACCGGCGAGGACAATCGCTACCTCTGGCGCGGGCGGGGCGTCTTTGCCTGCATCTCGCCCTGGAATTTCCCGCTGGCAATCTTCCTCGGTCAGGTTTCGGCCGCGCTCGTCTCCGGCAATGCAGTGCTCGCAAAGCCCGCACCGCAGACGCCGCTGATCGCCTATGAAGCGGTCAAACTGTTTCACAAGGCCGGCGTGCCGGAAGATGCGCTGCTTTTCGTGCCTGGTGGTCCCGATGTTGGCGCCGCCATCACCGCGCATGCAGCGCTTGCCGGTGTGGCTTTCACTGGTTCAACGAAGACGGCTTGGGCGATCAACCGGGCGCTTGCTGCCAAGGACGGGCCGATCGTACCGCTGATTGCCGAAACCGGTGGCCTCAACGCCATGGTGGTCGATGCGACCGCGCTCGGCGAGCAGGTGGCAGACGACGTGGTCCTCTCGGCCTTCCGTTCGGCCGGCCAGCGCTGCTCCGCGCTTCGCCTGCTTTTCCTGCAGGAAGATGTGGCCGAGCACATGACGCAGATGATCGAAGGGGCAGCACGGGAGCTGCAACTCGGCGATCCGGCATTGGAAACCACCGATGTCGGCCCGATCATCGACGAGAAGCAGAAGGCGATGCTGGAAGCCTATATCGCCGACATGCAGAAGACGCAGAAGGTGCGTTATGCCGGCAAGGCGCCTGATGGAGGCAGCTTCTTCGCGCCGCATATTATCGAGCTCGATAAATCCACAGCGCTGACCAAGGAAGTCTTCGGACCCGTCCTGCACATCGTCAAATGGAAGGCGAAGGAATTGCCTCGGGTGTTGCAGGATATCCAGGCCTCCGGCTACGGCCTGACGCTCGGCGTCCACAGCCGCATCGAATCCACGATCCGCACCGTCACCGATGCGCTCGATACCGGCAATGTCTATGTGAACCGCAACATGATCGGTGCCGTGGTCGGCACTCAACCCTTCGGCGGCTCGGGGCTCTCGGGCACCGGTTTCAAGGCTGGCGGTCCGGCCTATCTGCAGCGATTTGCGCTGGAGCAAGTGATCTCGGTGAACACGGCCGCCGCAGGCGGCAATGCCAGCCTGATTGCCATGGGCGAGTAAAGTAATAGGACGGCAGCAAGCGCTCGCAATCCCGCTTGCTGCCGTTCAATTCAGTTGCTAAGCGTATAATCAGATGCAACTGAGGCGATCTAAGCGTGCGCTTTGCAATTTCTTTTTTTGATAAGTACTTTCCCGTCCAGTTATTATTTGTTTTGTTTCTTTTCAACTTGCCGATAGGAGCTGCTGTCTCCCAGGCTGCCGAACAGAAACAGGCGGGGCAGCCCCCAATGAGTTTCATCCTCGTGCGCCGTGCTGTTTGCAACCAACCCTGCCCGGAATGGATTTCGGCCGAGGGGCGCATTACTTCCGATACACCTGCCCAAATGAGAAAAATTCTCAAGAAGATCGGGAATCGGAAATTGCCGGTCGTGTTCCGTTCGGAAGGTGGGGATGTGAACGCTGCCTATGCTATGGGACGAATGATTCGTAAGGCTGGGCTGGAAACCGCGGTCGGTGGTACGCGGCTGGAGGGCTGCCCGCCAGAGGATCTACGTTGCGCTGCCGCCATCGCCCGGAATGGCGCTTCAGCAGGATCTACCTATTCGTATGGAGCATATTGCGTCTCTGCGTGCCCGCTGGCTTTGGCAGGTGGTACGACGCGGGCTTCGTCGCAATGGGCGTATATCGGCGTTCATCAGATCACGACCGTCTACAACAAGATGCGCGTGTCCTATCGCATTGAATATAAGATGGTGAACGGGAAGAGGCAGGAAGTCTCCCGCAAGGAGATTGGCCGCAAGGTTACCGGGCAGAGCAGCTCTACCAAGCTAGGCAAAAAAGCGACGGCAACTCTCAAGGCGTATCTGAAAGAGATGGATGTCAGCGATGACATCGTTGACCTGATGATGAGTGCCGGGCCTGAGAGCATGGCGATGGTCGTACCTACGGAAGCGCTCAGGACGGGCCTGATTACGGATATGCTGGCCTACAACGAATGGCCCGGCATGCCGCTCTGCGCCAAGGACGCGGCGCCAGAGGCTGTCTGCTATCGCCATCCGACGACTGAGGCGACTGTATCTCAGGCGCCACCGGTGCAGGATGTGGCCGCATATACATACCAGGGGGCGTCGAAAACGCATCCGATGGACTTCCTTGTGATGTATAACGGCAATTGCGTGGAAGAGTGCACGCAATGGATTTCTGCGGATGGAGACATCACACGGGATACGCCGGCTCAGCTGGACGCAATCTTGAAGACGCTCGGCGGAAGAAAGCTGCCGGTCGTCTTTCAGTCCTTTGGTGGGGACATGGAAGCTGCTTTCGCAATGGGGCGCATGATCCGGGCTGCGGGTCTGGAGACTTCAGTCGGCGGGGCGCGGTTGCCGAATTGTCCAGTGTCAGACCCGCGTTGCACGGCGAGCATGGCCAAAGGCGGGCCGACCGAGGGCGAGGTCTCTGCCAGCGGTGCTTACTGCTTTTCTAGCTGCACTCTTGCCTTCATGGGCGGAACGCCGCGGCTTGTGGGAAGCTCTGATATGGGCCTCAATCAACCGGCGGCGAAGCTAACAGAGGCCGAACGAGACAAATTCCACGCCTATTTCAATGAGATGGGCATCAGCCTAGAGACAGTCGACACGATGATGACAGCACCACCAAGCGCTAGAGGCCTCATCTATCATTCTCAGGCGCTAAAACTCGGCATCATCAATGGTGTCATCCCTGACGATGAAGAGCCCGGCTTTCATCTCTGCGGACCAAATGCGAAGGAAAGTGTCCGGTGCCCCAGAAAATCCGAGGCGGCGATCGTCCCGGCTGATGCCTCGGTAAATTGATGCCGAGATGCTTTCATGGTCTCCCGTCGTAAAGCCCGGAATCGCTGGTCCCTAATAACCATGGAATAGGGAGACCGGCATGCATGGCGCTATTCACAGTTGGGGCATATTTCGCTATCCGATTGAAATAAACGCCGAGTCCGTCGCGCGCAGAGAAAGCGGGAACCTGATCCATGGCTGCCATTAAATCCGATATCGAAATCGCGCGTGCGGCAACGAAGAAACCGATCTTCGAGATCGGGGCCAAGCTCGGCATCCCGCCGGAGCAACTCGTTCCCTATGGCCACGACAAAGCCAAGGTCAGTGCCGAGTTCACTGCTGCGCAGGAGGGCAAGAAGGACGGCAAGCTGATCCTCGTTACCGCTATCAATCCAACGCCGGCGGGCGAGGGCAAAACGACGACCACGGTCGGTCTCGGCGACGGGCTGAACCGCATCGGCAAGAAGGCGATCGTCTGTATACGCGAGGCTTCGCTCGGCCCTTGCTTCGGCGTCAAGGGTGGGGCGGCCGGCGGCGGTTATGCGCAGGTCGTGCCGATGGAAGATATCAACCTGCATTTTACCGGCGATTTCCACGCGATCACCTCGGCGCATAATCTGCTCGCGGCGATGATCGACAATCACATCTACTGGGGCAACGAAGAGAATATCGACCTGCGCCGCGTCACGTGGCGACGGGTGATGGACATGAACGACCGGGCGCTGCGCAGCATGGTCTCCTCGCTCGGCGGCGTCTCCAACGGGTTCCCGCGGCAGAACGGTTTCGATATCACCGTCGCGTCCGAAGTCATGGCGATCCTGTGTTTGGCGAGCGATCTCAAGGATCTGGAGCGCCGGCTCGGCGACATCATCATCGGCTACCGTTTCGACAAGACGCCGGTCTACGCCCGCGATCTCAAGGCAGACGGGGCGATGGCCGTGCTCCTGAAGGATGCCATGCAGCCGAACCTCGTGCAGACGCTGGAAAACAATCCGGCCTTCGTGCATGGCGGGCCTTTTGCCAATATCGCCCATGGCTGTAATTCGGTGATCGCGACGAAGACGGCGCTGAAGCTCGGCGACTATGTCGTGACGGAAGCGGGCTTCGGGGCCGATCTCGGGGCCGAGAAATTCTTCGACATCAAGTGCCGCAAGGCGGGGCTGAAGCCGAGCGCTGCCGTGATCGTCGCGACGGTCCGGGCGCTGAAGATGAATGGCGGCGTGAAGAAGGACGATCTCGGCACGGAAAATGTGGGCGCGCTGGTGCGAGGCTGCTCCAATCTCGGCCGCCACATCGCCAATGTGCGCCGGTTCGGCGTGCCGGTCGTGGTTGCGATCAACCATTTCCTTTCGGATACGGATGCGGAAATCGCTGCCGTGAAGGAATTTGTCGCGCGCCACGGCGCGGAAGCCATCCTCTGCCGCCACTGGGCGGAGGGTTCGGCCGGTATCGAGGACCTCGCCTATAAGGTGGTGGAGCTTGCCGAATCCGGACAGGCGCGGTTCGAGCCGCTCTACGGCGACGACCTGCCGCTATTCGAAAAGATCGAGATCGTCGCCTCGAAGATCTACCATGCCGGCGAGGTGACGGCTGACAAGGCTGTACGCGACCAACTTGCCGCCTGGGAGGAGCAGGGCTACGGCAAGCTGCCGGTCTGCATGGCGAAGACGCAATATTCTTTCTCGACAGATCCGAACCTGCGCGGCGCGCCGGAGGGGCATATCGTGCCGGTACGCGAAGTGCGCTTGTCGGCAGGTGCGGGCTTCGTCGTCGTCATCACCGGGGAGATCATGACCATGCCCGGCCTGCCGAAATCGCCATCCGCCGAACGGATTTTCCTCAATGACCAGGGGTATATTGAAGGGCTGTTTTGATCGGCAGCCATTTCACAATCCGATTCAAGGCTTTCGTAATCGGCTTCCGCTTTTTCGGCCAAGCCTTTTACTTCCTTATTGAATTTCAGTGGCAATAGCGATAGCCGCCCTTTCTCTTGATCACGTCGAGATGGAAGTGGGTCTCGTGGGCAATGTCGCTCTCGGGATCGAGCACTGTCGTGAAATAGAGGCAGCCTGCCGCGCTCACCGTGCGCTGGAATGCGCCTGTCAGGGTCGAATCCTCGCGACGTGAGCGGACGGCGACATCCTCGCCCTTCCCGAAGCTGAAGCTTGCGATATCGATGGCATTGCCGCGAGCATGTTCGGAAATCTTGCCGGTCTCTGCGCCGTTGCGCAGGCGGCAGATATAAGCGGAGGCCTGATTGATGGTGGTGATTTCGCCGCTCTCCGGCAGGGCGACGGAGGCTGCTGGCATGACGCTTCCCTTCATCCATCGCGCGAGCGCCAGTGCCGTCGGGCAGCGCAATGTTGCTTCAGGTTTCAGTGTGATGCCGGGCAGAGCCTGAGAGACAATGATCGGTTTGTCGATGCCGCATCCGTTGCCATCGTCGATGCGAGGTATTTCCCGGAAGACAATGCCGAGGCTCTGCAATTCTCTAATGCATTGTGCATGGTCCGCATCGCTCTCGGGCTCGATGGTCAGGTGCTGTTGCTCCAGGGTCAGCTCACCGGGTCTTATTGGCTTCTGGTCTTCCGGCGGAACAGGAGGCAACTCATCCTTTCCGCTTGGGGGTGCGGGAGAGGTTTCGCCGGGTTTGGGCTGCGGTGTCGGAACCTCGGAAGCCGGCGGTATCGTCTCGGGCTTCTGCTCGGGCGCAGCCTCCGGCTGAGGCTTGGGAGCCTCCTCGGTTTCTGGTTTCTTTTCTGGTTGAGGGACAGCAGGCGCTTCGGTTGCGGCTTCAGGTCTTGCCTGCGGCACCGGGCCGGTTCGCGGCAGTTTTGCGCCGGGGAGCAGGGCGAGTGCGGCAAGAAGGACCGCCGTCTTCCGAAATTCTCTCACACGTCGTTTCCCGTCGTTGATCGAGCGGAGGAAACGCAAGAGCGGCGATTTCGTTGCAGTTGCGCAACGTTTGAGAAGATCGTTAAAACTTGAGCATATAATTCAACATAAATCACCCATATATATTGACAATAAAACTCATGTTTTTTATGCGGCAAAAAGAAGGCGGAAATCTCCGCAATCGTCCGCAAGCCTAGCCAGCCCCTCGAGCGTCTGACACGCCACGACAGCCAGCCCGGTAATTTCCATTTGAGGGTAGGTTATGATCGTCCGGCATTGGCGCTCGGTTCTAATGGTCTGCACAGCAGCCGCACTTGTTCTTCCCGTTTCACAGGCTCTCGCTCAGAGTGCACCGGCAGCGACGCCGGCCACGAATGCCGACGGCGCAACCGTTCTCCAGAAGATCGTCGTCAAGGGAAATCGGGCGGCGCCCGGCAGCATTGCCGACACGCCGCTTGCGACCCAGATCGACAGGAAGGAACTGGAACAGAAGCAGGTCACGAACTACGACGACATCGGTCGCAGCGTCGATGCGACCGTGAACTATTCGCGTGCCGACGGGGGCTTCAACCTGCGCGGCCTTTCCGGTCCGCGTATCCTGACGACCATCGATGGAATCCCGATCCCCTATGTTTCCAATAGTTCGCGTCAGGGCGCCTTTGCGACCAGCAACGCCAATGGCGGCGGCGATACCTTCGATTTCGATTCACTTTCCTCTCTCGACATCGTGCGCGGCGCGGATTCGAGCAAGGGCGGCTCGGGTATGCTCGGCGGTGCCTTCGTTCTCAACACGCTCGAGCCTGAAGACCTGATCCCGGAAGATCGCGACTGGGGTGCGATCGTCAAGTCGACCTATGACAGCGAAGATCGCAGCATTGCAGGCTCCGCTGCTGCCGCCAAAAAGGTCGGCAACACGTCGATCCTTTTCCAGGGTTCTTATCGCAAGGGCCACGAGCGCGACAACACGGGCGATAACGACAGCTATGGCCGCTTGCGCACCGAGGCGGATCCGGCTGATTTCGATCAGAACAATCTGCTCTTCAAGGTGCGCCAGGACCTCGAAGGCGGCCATCGCATCGGCCTGACGGCTGAACGTTTCCGGCGCGATCTGAAGACCGATCTTCGGGAGCAGCAAGGCTTTGGCCGCACATACATGATCAACAATTTCGACGGCCGTGAATTGCGCGACCGCGATCGTGTCTCGCTCGATTATGATTATGAAGCGCAGTCTTCCGATGCCTTCTTCAGCAGTGCTCGGGCGACGCTCTATTGGCTTGATTTGAAGAAGGAAGCCGGCAGCCAGGGCCGAACGGCCGCTAATGTTGCCTACGGCCGTAACAATGAGATCGAAAACGAAACCTGGGGCTTCAGTGGCACCGCGACCAAGGATTTCGAATATTCCGGTCTCAATCACTCCGTTCGCGTTGGTCTCGATGTCGGCGTATCGAAGTGGACCCAGTTCAGCTGGGCGCTTTGCCCGACGCCGACGACATGCCCTTCTCTGAACAATCAGGCGGAAGTGCCAAATGTCGACAGCCAGAACCTTGCTTTGACTTTCGAAGATAAGATCGAAATCGGCAATACCGGCTTCGCGCTGACGCCGGGCTTCCGCTTCGACTGGTTTAATTACAACCCGTCGACTGGTGGTGGGTTTGCAACCAATACCGGCCTCAGCCGTTTCGGAGATCTCCGCGATCGCACTGAAGCAGCAATGTCACCAAAGCTGCTTGCGACCTACGATCTGACGCCCGATGTCCAGCTTTATGCGCAGTTGGCAGTTGGCTTCCGAGCTCCCACCGTGGACGAACTCTATAGCCGCTTCTACAATCCCAACGGCCGCTATGCGCAGCTTGGCAATCCCGATCTTGAGCCGGAAATCGGCCGTGGCATCGAGATCGGTGCCAATTTCGACACGGGCGGCATGCAGGGGCGAGTGGCCGCTTTCCACACCCGTTATCAGAACTTCATTGAGACGCAGCAGAACTACAACCCCGTAGCCAACTTCACGGAATTCAATTACGTGAACGTCTCGTCGGCCTCGATTTCGGGCCTCGAAGCGAATGTGATCAAGACCTTCGACAACGGCATCAATCTTCATACCTCGCTTGCTTATACCTATGGTCGGAATGACGATACGCAGGAGCGGCTGCGCTCTGTTGCACCGTTCAAGGCCATTATCGGCGGCGGTTGGAGCAACGACGAATACGGTTTCGACCTCTCCTCGACACTCTCGTCGCAGATGACCGGCAACGATAATGCGGAGACGTCTTTCGATGCACCTGGTTATGGCATCGTCGATCTGACGGCATGGTGGACGCCTGAGCAGGTCAAGGGTCTGCGCATCCAGGGCGGTGTCTATAACATCTTCGATCAGGAATATTACAGCGCGCTGGCAGTTCGTGACGTTAATTTGAGTTCACCGACGGCGTCACAGCCGAAGGAGTGGTACACGGAGCCGGGACGTACCTTCAAGATCTCGGTCACCAAGACTTTCTAACTGCAAATCAGCCTTTCAAGGCTGGGGTAGGGGCGGCTTTCGGGTCGCCCTTTTTCGTGCGCGAATGGCCCCTTGCGCTTGGCTTCATCTCAGGCTAACAATTTTGCCCATGAAGAAGTCCTTGAACATTGCAGTTTGGTGGTGGGCTCGCTGAGGCGGCCTCGACCAATCGTGTCCAAAGACGACGAACGAGCCGCCCGAAACTTCGAGGCGGCTTTTTTGTTTCAAAGGTCGCCTTTCGTCCGGGTCCGATAACGGAGTGGAACTATGGTAACGATCCTGCGGGATGATGGTGCGGAAATCTATGAGACCAAGGGCGGCATCACCGTCACCCGGCAAAGGCGGGCAATTCCCTATGCCGACGCGGTCTCGTCCTATGTCGACAAGCTCGACGAGCGGCGCGGCGCCGTCTTCTCGTCGAACTACGAATATCCGGGCCGCTATACGCGTTGGGATACGGCCGTCGTCGATCCGCCGCTCGGTGTTTCCTCCTTTGGCCGCAATGTCTGGATCGAAGCCTATAACGAGCGCGGCGAGGTCGTCCTCGGCTTTATCGTCGAGCGGTTGAAGACGGTTCGCGAGATCGAACTCGGTGTATCGACCGCGCGCAAGCTCGACCTGACGGTCAAGATGCCTGACCGCGTCTTTACCGAGGAAGAGCGCTCGAAGATGCCGACGGTCTTTACCGTCCTTCGCGCCATTACCGATCTCTTCCATTCGCAGGCCGATGCCAGCCTCGGCTTTTATGGCGCCTTCGGTTACGATCTCGCCTTCCAGTTCGATGCGATCAACCTGAAGCTGGAGCGGCCTTCCGACCAGCGCGACATGGTTCTCTACCTGCCGGACGAAATCCTCGTCGTCGACAACTATGCCGCCAAGGCCTGGATCGACCGCTACGATTTCGCCAAGGACGGCAAGACGACCGAGGGCAAGGCCGAGGATATTGCGGCAGAGCCTTTCGTGCGCACCGACGTCATCCCGCCGAAGAGCGATCACCGGCCGGGCGAATATGCCGACCTCGTCGTCAAGGCGAAGGAGAGCTTCCGCAAGGGCGATCTCTTCGAAGTGGTGCCTGGCCAGAAGTTCATGGAGCGTTGCGAAAGCAAGCCGTCCGATATTTCCAAGCGGCTGAAGGCGATCAATCCATCGCCCTATTCCTTCTTCATCAATCTCGGCAATCAGGAATATCTGGTCGGCGCCTCGCCGGAAATGTTCGTGCGCGTTTCCGGCCGCCGCATCGAGACCTGCCCGATCTCGGGTACGATCAAGCGCGGCGACGATCCGATTGCCGACAGCGAGCAGATCCTGAAGCTCTTGAACTCGAAGAAGGATGAGTCCGAACTGACCATGTGCTCGGATGTCGACCGCAACGACAAGAGCCGCGTGTGCGAGCCGGGTTCGGTCAAGGTCATCGGCCGCCGGCAGATCGAGATGTATTCGCGCCTCATCCACACGGTCGACCACATTGAAGGCCGTCTGCGCGACGATATGGATGCGTTCGATGGTTTCCTCAGCCACGCCTGGGCGGTGACCGTCACTGGCGCGCCGAAGCTCTGGGCCATGCGTTTTATCGAATCCCATGAGAAGAGCCCACGCGCATGGTATGGTGGGGCGATCGGCATGGTCGGCTTCAATGGCGACATGAATACCGGCCTGACGCTGCGCACCGTGCGCATCAAGGATGGCATCGCGGAAGTGCGCGCCGGTGCGACGCTGCTGAACGATTCCATTCCTGAGGAAGAAGAAGCCGAAACCGAACTGAAGGCCTCTGCCATGCTTTCCGCCATCCGCGATGCAAAGACCGGCAATTCCGGCAAGATCCAGCGCGATGTCGCCTCTGTCGGGAAGGGCGTCAACATTCTGTTGATCGACCACGAGGACAGCTTCGTGCACACGCTGGCGAATTACTTCCGCCAGACGGGAGCCACGGTCTCGACCGTGCGCACGCCGGTGCCCGAAGAAATTTTCGATCGGCTGAATCCGGATCTCGTGGTGCTGTCGCCCGGTCCCGGCAACCCGAAGGATTTCGACTGCAAGGCGACGATCAAGAAGGCCAGGGCACGCAATCTGCCGATCTTCGGCGTCTGCCTCGGCCTGCAGGCACTGGCCGAAGCCTATGGCGGCGAGCTTCGCCATCTGGCGCTGCCGATGCATGGCAAGCCGTCGCGCATCCGCGTGCTCGAGCCGGGTATCGTCTTCTCCGGCCTTGCCAAGGAAGTGACGGTTGGCCGCTATCACTCGATCTTTGCCGATCCTTCGACGCTGCCGCGGGAGTTCATCATCACGGCTGAAAGCGAGGATGGTACGATCATGGGCATCGAGCATGCCAAGGAGCCGATCGCAGCCGTGCAATTCCATCCGGAATCGATCATGACGCTCGGTGGCGATGCCGGCATGCGGATGATCGAGAATGTGGTGGCGCATCTCGCTCGCCGGGCCAAGACCAAGGCCGCCTGATGCCAAAGGCATAAACAATAAGAACCCGCCGGAAACGGCGGGTTCTTATTGTGCGTTAGGTTGTCGGTCTAGACCCGCCGCATGAGCCGGGCGACGATGGACACGACGAACAGCACCAGGAAGATGAAGAACAGGACCTGGGCGATCGAAGCGGATGCGCCGGCAATGCCGCCAAATCCAAGGACGCCTGCAATCAGGGCTACGACGAGAAATACCAGAGCATAATACAGCATCGCGATCTCCTTCAGCGGTTGCTGGCAAGGATAACGGAAGCGTGAGCGCTTCGTTCCATTGTCGCCGCAACAATTGGATTTGCGTGCTGACTAAGTCTGCTCAGCCGAACTGCAAATCGGTCTTGAAAGACCGGTCGCCATCGCGCGGCATCGGCGGTTCTGCTGCCGCCAGATAGGATCTTGCCGGTCCCGTCAGCACGAACCAGAGGCTGGCGCCGATCATGAAATAGGCAGCGGACGGATCGTCCGAGCGGGTAATGAAGGGAAGGCAGGCGGCGGTGAAGAGGATGGCGAGCCGGACGGCCCATTCGGCCTCACGCTTCATGAAGGCCCTGGCTTTCAGCTTTTTGTAGGTGGCAGCATTGTAGCCGTCGGCATCGCGGCCGGTGAACAGCGTCCAGGCGGAGGGGAGCGCGAGCATGACGAGGCCGCCGTAGCACAATAGGAGCGCTGGACCAGCAAGGAAATGGCTGGCCGCGAAGATCAGCAGGCCTGTCACGGCAATGTTCCAGAGCGGCTCCAGCCGTTCCGGCGACAGGCCGGTCCGGATGTGCCAGGCCCGCAAGGAACTGGCCGCACCGTCAAGCAACGGTTGGTCGATGTAGCGATTGATCCAATGCATGTCTCACGCGGTCCCCAATTGACTGCAGCGCCGTCCACACCATGCAATTGGGTCGCTATCATGGCGCGCATGGCAAAAGCGTGAGCCTATGGTGTTTTAGCAAGTATATGAGGGGGCCTATGCGCGGCGCTTGACGACGTGCAGGTTCATTTCCGATCGCAGCGTGAAGCCAAGTGCCTTGTAGAGCGTGATGGCCGACGTGTTGGTGTAATAGGCATGCAGGAAGACGGTATCGCCCCTGGCGGAAATTTCTCCGGCGACGTAGCGGAAGAGCAGGGTGCCGAGGCCGCGCCCCTGAAAATCGGGATGGGTGCAAAGGCCGCTGAGCTCGCCAAATCCAGGGTGACGCAGGCGCTGGCCGGCCATGGCGACGAGCCGGCCGTCGATCTTCACACCCCAGAAGGTTCCGAGGCTTTGGGCACGAAGGGTGAAAGGGCCAGGCTTGGTCAGCGTTGCCAAAGCGAGCATTTCTTCCGCATCATCAATGGTCAGTGGCTGCAGCCGGCTGTCGGAAATACGCTCGTAAGGCCGCTCGGCGATCATCTGCACCAGCTTTCCTTCGGAGACGACCGTCAGCCCCTGTGGTATGGTGACGGGTCCGGCTTCGACGATCGCCATGACCTCGTCTGCCGCCGGCAGGTTTTCGAGCGCTTCGAGGCTTTCGCGCGTCTCGTCGGCGGCGGCCGCGAAAGGAACGATGGAGGGCGGATAGCGCATCGCATGTTCGCCGCCTTCGGCGAGTTCGGCATGCGTCGTCTGAAGCGCGTTCCAGATCGGTCGGTCGAGGATATGGCTCATGCGGTTTTCTCCTGCGCGGCGCTGGTGCGGCGGATGAGCGGCGCTTCTGAAAGCCCATCCTCGATTGCCGCAAGCTGTTCAAGCAGCGGGCCGTGGAGATCCCCGCAGAGATCGGCAACGGCGGCTGCGATGCGCGGCCAAACCTGTTGTCTGGAATAGTCGACGAGTTCCTGTCCTTTCTGTGTCAGTGAAACGACCCTGCGCCGCTGATCTTCGGCGGACTGTTGCATATCGAGGAAGCCGAGCTCCATGAGCTGGGAAGCGGTGCGCGTCGCGCCGGGTTGGGTGATGCCCACGGCCTGCGCCAATTCCCCTATGGTCAGAGGACCGAGCCTGTCGATGGCGCCGAGAAAGGGATATTGCGCGGCCTGTATCGAGACGCCCAATTCCTCGATCACCTCCTGTGTGTCGGCCTGCAGTCGTTCGCCGATCCGGCGGAAGCGGCTGCCAAGGCATAGGTAGCCCAGCGATTTCACCATATCTTCAACCAAAGCAGGTTCCTTTTCAAATTCCATAATAAGTTATATAAGTTATTATGGAATTGGCGTCAATCATGCGACGCGGCGTAGAGGACGCCATTCACTCGGGAAGAACTTGCCTTTGTTTTAATCTGCAAGGCCTTTGACTTTTTGGACCCGATTGCCCATATCACCCGCATTGGCCGCCTGCGCGATTCCCGCGTGGGCGGTTTTGCGTTTCGATGGCTTAAATGCTGCAATTCATTCGCATCCGCAGGGGGACGATATGAACGACGAGAGCAATCTCACGGTCCGGAAACTGGCGTTCTGGGGCATTCCCGTTTCGCTCGGTGTGATGGGACTGAAGATGGTCGCCTGGTGGGTGACGGGCTCCGTGGCGCTGCTCTCGGACGGGCTGGAATCCTTCGTCAACGTGGTGGCGGCTTTCATCGCCTTCTTTGTCATCCGCTATGCGCAGAAGCCTGCTGACCACGATCATCCTTTCGGCCATCATAAGGCGGAGTATCTTTCGGCCGTCACCGAAGGGGTGATGATCGTCGTCGCTGCGCTGCTGATCGTCGAGGCGGCCGTCGGCCAACTTGCCGATCCGCGTATGCTCGAAGCGCCGGTTCTGGGTCTTGCGATCAACTTCGCCGCCGGGGTTATCAATGCCATCTGGGCGCAGCTTTTGATCCGTACCGGGCGAAAGCACCGGTCTGCGGCTTTGACGGCGGATGGGCAGCACATCATGTCGGATGTTGTCACCTCCGTTGGCGTTCTCGTTGGCCTACTTCTGGCGCTTGCGACGGGCTATGCGATCTTCGACCCCATTCTTGCCATTCTCGTTGCGCTCAACATCCTGTATCAGGGCTGGAAGGTGATCTCTCAGTCGATCGGCGGGCTGATGGACCAGGCGGTCGAGCCGCAGGAGGAGGAGGCGATCAAGCAGGCGATCGCCACCCATGCGGCAGGCTCGATCGGCGTGCATGACCTGAAGACGCGGCGCGCCGGTTCGGTGACCTTCGTCGATTTCCATCTTGTCGTGCCCGCCAAGATGACGGTTCGTGAAGCCCATGATATTTGCGACCGCCTTGAAGATGCCATTCGCGCAGCGCATGCGGGCGCGACAATTGCCATTCACGTGGAGCCGGAGGGCGAAAAAGCTCACGGTATCCGCGTCAAAGTGATCAAGGAGGCGTAATGCCGAAGACAGACGTTTCCAGCCTTTCGATGCTGGGCCAGCAGACGGAAACCGCAAAGAACCCCGAAGAAGCGGTCCTGGAAAAGGTGCCTGCCAACCACGTCGGCACCGATTATGTCGTACGCTTCACGGCACCGGAGTTCACGTCGCTCTGCCCGATGACCGGTCAGCCGGATTTCGCCCATATCGTCATCGATTACATTCCGAACGAATGGCTGGTGGAATCGAAATCGCTGAAGCTCTTCCTGCATTCCTTCCGCAATCACGGCGCTTTCCACGAGGATTGCTCGATTTACATCGCCAAGCGCATCGTCGAGCTGCTTGAACCGAAGTGGCTGCGCATCGGCGCCTACTGGTATCCGCGCGGCGGCATTCCGATCGACGTTTTCTGGCAGACCGGCAAGCCGCCGGAAGGTGTATGGCTGCCGGATCAGGGCGTTGCGACCTATCGCGGACGTGGGTGAGCCGCGGTCGGGCACAGCCCGAGCAATCGATAGTTCTTCCTTCAATGCAATTCCGGACGAAAAACCGCCAGGCACTTTTTCTGGAATTGCTTTGAATCGATTGCAGCAGCGAACGCCCTGAGCCTAAGCGAAGGGCCGGGATACGGTGCGGCAGTTTAAAACCCGCTGTCGCACATACAGCGCATCAGTTCTCAGACATCCGTCGTATCGCTATCGGAATCGTCGGAAAAGTCGTCGTCATTGTCGTCATAATCGGCCTGCTGGACATTGTCGTCATTATTCGTCCGGTTATCGTCGGCCTGGCTGTTGTCGCCATAGTAGTTGTTGATGACGGTTTCCTCGGTTGGCGCGCTGGCATTGCCGAAGGGATTGGCGCCGCCAAAAGGCGAACCCCAGCCAAGCGACGACATGTGGTTGCCGAAGATGCCGGAAAGCGAATTGGCAAGCAGCATGCCGCCGGCGACACCGGCTGCCGTGCCGAGAGCGCCGCGCAGGAAGCTGCCGCCGGCGGACGGCGCGTAGGCCTGCTGGCTCCAGGGGCCGGTCGGCTGCTGTGCCATTTGACGGCTATTGTCATAGCCGCGCGGTTGTTCGTAGCTATCTCTCGGTGCGCCACCCCATGGGCCGGGAGCGGGCGCCGGCTGTTGTGTCTGCGTGTTGCCGAAGATGGAGCTCAGGAAGCCGCCTTGTTCCGCCTGGCGGTGACCCCCTTCGCCCGCTTCGAGCTGGCGGACGCGCTCCTCAAGCTCCTTGATGTGGTTGGCAGCGGCTTCCAGACCCTTTTCCTGAACGATAACGGCCTGTGCCAGATAATAGGTGGCAGAGGGTTGCGCACGGGTGGCTTCCGATATCAGCGCTTCGGCTTCCGGATCGCGCGGCGTGGCGGCTGCGGTACGGACGCGATCGAAGAGGGCGGTCAGCAATTGGCGTTCTTCCGGTGACATGTCCTGTCTCCTTTAAAGTTCTGCGGCTTTAGCGTTCGGCGGGAGGGCCGCGTTAAGCTGAGTTAGGAAGCGATTGGGGCATTTCAAAGCCTTGGCGGCTTACATTTCAGTAAGCTCAGACTTCCTTAAGCCAGATGCGCAGAGGCCCCAGAAATTCGAAGCCCGTGCGCAGCGCCTCGTCCAGGTCGTCGCCGTGTTCGTAGCCGACAAGCGGTTCTCCCGGATAGAGCCTGGCGGCCTGCGCGATCAGCCCGCGGCGGATGGTTTCACCGTGCCGGTCCTCGGCAAACAAGTTGGAATGGCCGACGACGCCGGCGTGGTGATTGAGGATCCCGCCGCCGACCGGTTGGCCGTGCTCGAAACCAAGCAGGAAAGTGATTTCAGGATCATGCAGCAGTGGCTCGGTAAAGATCGTCTGCGTTATCGGCCCGTTCGCCTTGCCCCATTCCGCATCCCATCGCGCAAGATCGGCAGCGCTTTCCATGCGCTCCCATGTGAATGGGGACGGTGCCGGGATTGGCGTGCGCATACCGATCCATTCGGCTTCGAATAGCATCGTGAAGCCGAGGGGTGCGAGATCGACAGCCGCGTAGCTGTCCTTGACTGCCCAGTCGCGCTTCTCGCTGCTGATCAGCGTCTCGATCGCCTCTACCGCTTCGTCGTCCGCCTCCGTCAACGTTATGGCATCGGGATAGAAGGGCGGCGTGCCGCGGCGGTGGAACCAGAGCGTTGACGTGAACTCGCCGGGCGAGCCCTGCGCCTTGCAGACGGCGTCGCACCAGAATGCGTTATTGCGCACGGCTGCGCGTAGCAGGGAGGAGGTCATTTTGCGTTTCTCCCGGTCTTTTCAGAGGATGCGATGATATCGTCCGTTTGTCATAAGAATATCTTCACCGCTTCCTGCTTCCTCTTTTTCCCGCATTGTTTTACGCATTGAGTCGCACTATGTGCGAGGAACCGCATTGGACGTGAGAGAGGTTCGAATGAACGAAGAAGAAGAACAGGACGAAAAGACGAAGGAACTGCCGCTCGGCAAGGAAACGGAGGCGAACCTTTTCAAGTCGCGTTCGATCTTCATCTACGGGCCGATCACGCAGGAACTGGCACAGAAGGTCTGCACTCAGCTCGTGGCGCTTGCTGCCGCCAATGACGAAGATATCCGCATCTACGTGAATTCGCCCGGCGGCCATGTCGAATCCGGCGATTCCATTCACGACATGATCAAGTTCATCAAGCCGAAGGTCTGGATGATCGGTACGGGCTGGGTCGCCTCTGCCGGTGCGCTCATCTATGCCGCAGCTCCGAAAGAACGTCGTATCTGCCTGCCGAACACCCGCTTCCTGCTGCACCAGCCGTCCGGCGGCACGCGCGGCATGGCTTCGGACATCGAGATCCAGGCACGCGAGATCATCAAGATGAACGAGCGACTGATCAAGATCTTCTCGAAGGCCACCGGCCAGGCGGAAGAAAAGATCGCCAAGGATATCGACCGCGATTACTGGCTCTCGGCCGAGGACGCCGTTGCCTATGGTCTCGTCGCTCGCGTCGTGACCTCACAGAACGAAATCTGATCTTTCGCTGATCTGTTTTTGAATTTACGCCCCGTCTGTCAGCCGCAGGCGGGGCGTTTCCCTATCCGCCGAGATAACGACAAGTAATCTCGGGGATTGCCGCTCAGGCGAACATTTCCGGCGGCAATCCGGCTTGCGTGCAATTCTCTTATGCTGCTCCATGCGCAATCTTCGCAGCCGGAGTCGCGCCATGCTCAAAGATTTTTCCGTCCAGAGCCTGTTCATGGGGCTGTTGACGGCGTTCGTCGGGTTTACCAGCTCCTTTGCCGTGGTGCTGCACGGATTGCAGGCGGTTGGTGCGACCGATGCGCAGGCCGCTTCGGGGCTGATGGCGCTGTCGATTTCCATGGGGCTTTGCGCCGTCGTGCTCAGCGCCGTTACGCGCCTGCCGGTCAGCATTGCCTGGTCGACCCCCGGTGCGGCGCTGCTGGCGAGCATCGGCACGATCGACGGCGGTTTCGATGCGGCTGTCGGAGCCTTCATTCTCTGCGGTGTGCTGATCGTCGTTGCCGGGCTGTTCAAGCCGCTCGGGCGGGCCGTCGCCGCCATTCCCGCGCCACTTGCCAATGCCATGCTCTCGGGTGTTTTGCTCGGTCTCTGCTTTGCCCCGGTGAAGGCGATCGCCTTCAATCCGCTGCTTGGATTGCCGATCATTCTGACCTGGATCGTGGTCGGCGCCTTCAAGCGCCTTTGGGCCGTGCCGGCAGCGCTGGTGGCCTTCGTGCTGGTGCTGGCCTTCGGTGTCGATATTCCGGAGGGGGCGCTGGCTTCACTCGAACAGTCGCTGGTGCCTGTCGTCGATATCGTCCATCCGGTCTACAATCTCGCAGGCTTCGTGTCCATTGCGCTGCCGCTCTTCATCGTGACGATGGCATCGCAGAACATTCCCGGTATCGCCGTGCTGAAGGTCAATCACTATGATCCGAAGCCGGGACTGCTCTTTGCCGTCACCGGGGTCTTCTCGCTTCTGGCGGCGCCCTTCGGCGGCCATGCGGTCAATCTGGCGGCCATCACGGCGGCGATGTGCGCCGGGCAGGATGCGCATGCCGATCCTTCGCGGCGCTATTGGGCAGCGCTGATTTCGGGTGTCGGTTACGTCATTCTCGGCCTGCTTGCGGGCGCAGTGACGGCCTTTGTCGCATTGGCGCCGCCGATCCTGATCGAGGCCGTGGCGGGTCTCGCACTTGTCGGTGCCTTCTCCGGGTCTGCCATGGCGGCCTTTCAGGCGCCTGATACGCGCGAGGCGGCGGCGATCACTTTCCTCGTCACGGCATCGGGCGTTTCCTTCGGCGGCATTTCCGGCGCCTTCTGGGGGCTGGTTGCCGGTGGGCTGATGCTCGCGCTGTCTCGAATTGTGCAGATGACGAAAAAATAGGTGAGGGGTTGCCGGAATTTCCGCCGAAGGTTATAAGCGCGGTCATGAAGAGCACAAGCGCACGGATTTCCGAGACGATTGCACGCAGCCGCACGGCATTGCGTGACAATACGCGCGCCCTGACCGCGCTTCTTCTCCTCGGCCTTACGCGCGGTTGCCGGGTCCTTTGAGGAGCGCCCGGCGGCCGAAAGCCGCCCGGCTATCGCTCCTCGCGACTCACTCTCAAAATTGACCAAACGACCGAGTAAAGGTCCGCATTTGCAGTCGCCAAGCCTGATATGATCGGCTAAGACGCGGGGCAAATGCCGGGACGAGGAGACAAGACAATGGACATGAACACCAGCCGATCCTCCGCAAGCGCTGCTTCCGCCAAGGGCATGCCCGACGCCGCCGTGAAGTACCGGGCTTATCCGCAGGTAAACATTCCCGACCGCACCTGGCCGACCAAGACCATCACCAAGGCGCCGATCTGGTGCTCCGTCGACCTGCGCGACGGCAATCAGGCGCTCGTCGATCCGATGGGGCACGACCGCAAGGCGCGCATGTTCCAGTTGCTGCTCGAAATGGGTTTCAAGGAAATCGAGATCGGTTTCCCATCGGCCTCGCAGACCGATTTCGATTTTGCCCGCTGGTGCATCGAAGAGGGCAATGTGCCTGACGACGTGTCGCTGCAGGTGCTGGTGCAGTGCCGGCCTGAGCTGATCACGCGCACCTTCGAGGCGCTTCAAGGCGCAAACCGGCCGATCGTGCACTTCTATAATTCCACCAGCGAATTGCAGCGCCGCGTGGTGTTCGCCAAGGATGTGCGGGGCATCAAGCAGATTGCCGTCGATGCCGCCAAGATGATCACTGACATGGCAGCCAAGGCCGGCGGCGGTTACCGTTTCGAGTATTCGCCCGAGAGCTTTACCGGCACCGAACTGGACGTGGCGCTGGAAATCTGCAACGCCGTCATCGACGTTGTGAAGCCGACGCCCGATAACAAGCTCATCATCAACCTGCCTTCGACCGTCGAAATGGCGACCCCGAACGTCTATGCCGACCAGATCGAATGGATGTGCCGCAATCTCGATAACAGAGAAAACCTGATCATCTCGCTGCATCCGCATAATGACCGCGGCACCGGCATTGCCGCCGCTGAGCTGGCCTTGCTGGCAGGCGCTGACCGCGTCGAAGGCACGCTCTTCGGCAATGGCGAGCGCACCGGCAATGTCGATGTCGTCACCATGGCGCTCAACATGTTCACGCAGGGCGTCGATCCGGAAATCGATTGCTCCAACATCGAGCGCATCAAGGAAGTGTTCGAATATTCGAACCAGATGGCGATCGCCGAGCGTCATCCCTATGTCGGCGAACTGGTCTACACGGCCTTTTCCGGCTCGCATCAGGATGCGATCAACAAGGGCATGAAGGCTGCTCAGGTCGCCAACCATCCTGTCTGGGAAGTGCCTTACCTGCCGATCGACCCGCGTGATGTCGGCCGCTCCTACGAGGCGATCATCCGCATCAATTCGCAGTCCGGCAAGGGCGGCATCGCTTATATCCTGCAGCAGGATTACGGGCTCAACCTGCCGCGCAACCTGCAGGTCGAATTCCGCGAAGACATCCAGCGCATCACCGACGAAGAAGGCAAGGAGCTTCCCTCCAAGCGCATCCACGACCGCTTCATCGAGCGCTACGTGACGCAGCCGGGTGGGCGTCTGAAGTTTGTCGACCACCACACCTATCCCGATACAGAGCGCAAGGGACAGCGGATCGTCGCGGCCGAGATTACCGACAATGGCGAGATCAAGCGTATCGAAGGCCGCGGCAACGGCCCGATCGATGGCTTCATCAATGCGTTGTCGCACTATCTCGGCATCGAGATGTCGGTCGAGGATTATTCGGAGCATTCGCTGCAGCACGGCTCGAATGCCGCTGCCATCTCCTATGTCGAGACGTCCTATCCGGGCGGCAAGCTCTTCGGCGCAGGTATCAACACCAATATCGTCGCCGCATCGCTCGAAGCAATCGTGTCCGCGGCTAACCGCGTCCTCGACGTGAAGGCCGGCAAGGCCTGAGCATTCTGATCAGGCCGCGACTGCCTCGGGGTGACGCGGCCTGACGATGCAATCGGCGTGCTCATCGAGCTCGTCCTGCGCTTGCGTATCTCGTCAGATTCAGATTTCGGCAGCGATTTCCAAGGCAAGCTGGCCGAGCGTGGCTTCGGCGGAGGGGCCGGCCAGCACATAGGAGGTGCCGGCATTGTGCCAGGTCACGAGGCCGATCTCGTCGCGGATCGTTTCCTTGAAGTCTTCCGTTTCCGGCGGCTGTGCATCCTTGCGGAAGCAGATCGAGATGATATCGCCGTCGGTGTTGGAATAGACGAGCTGGCCGACGGGGCGGCTGTCGCCGAGGATCACGCGTGCGCCCTGGAAGGTCCAGGATCCGGCCGAGAGATCCGGCACACGGAACGGTACGCCGATTGCGGTCGTCAGCCAGGATGAGATTTCCTCGGACTGCGAGGCCGGCACTTCGACGAGGTGGCGCGGTTGGCGCACGAGAAGCCGCTGGAAGGCGGTGACGTCGCCCAACCAGTCATTCGTGTTGATTTGGGGCGCTGTGACTCGTGTGGCGTCATCCGTATCCGGGGCATTGCCGATGAAATAACCGATGCTACCGCCGACGACGAAAAGAATGAGGGCTACGGCAAGCGCCTGGCGGCCGCTGGGCGCGAGCTTGAGCTGAAAGCGGGCATTGCGTTGCGCGATCGGCGTCTTCGGCGGTTGCGTGCTTTTGATGGAGCGGACAAGCGACAACGGGACCGGTTCCTTCAGCATGTCGTCCAGTTTACGGCGGCCGAAATCGACGCCGTGGCGTAGCTTATCGTAGATCTTACGGGCGGTTTCATCTGTTGCCAGCCTGCTTTCCAGCTCCAGCTTTTGTTCCGGTGTGGTTTCGCCGTCGAGGAGGGCGGCAAGCTGGGCTTCAAGCGGCTGTTTTTTGAAATCGAGCAAATCAGTCAGTACCTGTGGACGGGCGGATTGTGACCGGACAATGCGGCGAAATGGAGTCGTGCCGTCGCAAGCTGACCGGCAATGCTGCCGATTGTGATGCCCATGATTTCGGCTGCCTGCTGATAGCTGTGCCCTTCCACGTCGATCAGCACGAAGATGCTGGCCACGCCCTCAGGCATCTCCGCGAGCATACGGTGCAGGGCATCGGTATCGACGACCGTTGCGCGATCGCGAATGGCGTCGCGGATGTCAGTCACGTTACCTCGTGTAGTCGGTCGCGGCTTGCGCTTGCGGCTGTCTTCCGCCCATTGCTGGCGGGCCAGCGTATAGATCCAGCTTTCCAGCCGGCCTTCGCCGTTCCACTGATGCCCTTTGGAAATTGCGCGCAGACAGACCGCTTGGACCAGCTCATCGGCTGCAGCCGTCTCTCCCGCGAGCGTGATGGCAAAGCGGCGGAGGCGGGGCAGAAGGCCGACGAGATCACGCCGGATATCGGTGGTGGTGGCGGGTTGGCGCATTGTCTTTCCAAGAAGCATTCACATCGGCCGGCATTCAACTGTTTTGCATTCGGGCCGGCTTCGCGTACAGGCCCTGCCCGGCGGGCGTGAAGCCATCGTATCTACCCCGGCCATGCAGGCGGCTTTATGAAACAAGTCGCCTGTATTTCGCAAGCGCGGGGGTGAATTCATCCATCCCTTCCCAAGGGATTTCGTACCATAGCCCGCGGAGCTTGCCTCAATATGTCCTGTAGCCGTTCAGGCTCTGGAGAAGAGCGCGATAGGCCCAGGTATTTTCGCCGCCGCGATCACGGATCTCGACGAGCTGCACGCGGGCGCCCTGGAGGTCGCCCTGTTCGGCAAGCGCCATACCCATGTAGGAGCGGGCGAGGATGTAATTCTCATCCTGTTGCAGCGCCTTCTTGTAGTAGGACATGCCGAGCTCCATGCGGCCAGCCTTGCGGTTGGCATAGCCGAGATAATTCAGGATGCGCGGATCGTTCTGGTTCTGCGCGAGGTTCAGCACCGTGATAGCGTTCTCGTATTGGCCGGTATAGGCAAATTCCCGGGCAAAGTTGTAGAGGTCGTCATCGTTGAAGCTCTGCTTCTTCGGATCAACGCATTCCTTCTTCTTGGCATCCCAGACCTTGCCCTTGGTGCAGGTCTTGGTCGTTTGGGTCTTCTGCGGCGGCGAGGTGTCATCGTTCCCGCCACCGACCGCAAAGGCGGATGTGGCGAGACCGAAAGCAAAGACGGAAACAAGCGAAAGTCTGCACAGGCGATGAAGAGAAGAAGTCATCGGGCGTACTCCGTTTTGAAGCGCTGCGGTTGTTGAATTGTACGCCGACGCTTAAAAATACCAAGAGCCCCGGCGGCCTTTATTGCCTATGCTGCGACATTGGTGACCGATCTTCACAGGTTGGTTCAAAAGCTGCCGGAATCGGTTCCGCAATCGCCTTTAAAGTGCGAAAATATCTACACTTTCCGGCATCATGCCATCGGCCGTATCGTTGATGCTGAAGCGCTCGCCCTTCACCTCCCAGGCGCCCGGGGAACCGGAAATGGAGAAGAGATTATAGGCGGCGCGGGGCTTGATGCCGCCCGGTCCCTGCGAGGCCGAAGCTATGCCGACGACAGGCACCGGGCCTGTCTGTCCGCGCAGCCAGTAAAGCGTGTTGAGATGGGTATGGCCGTGCAGCACGAGCTCTGCGCCGCCGGTGGAAACGACGGCCGCGAAACGGCGGATACCGATCATGCGCTTGTAGAAGGAGGTCGCGCCGCGGATCGGCGGATGGTGGATCATGACGACACGGAACAGACCGGCTTCACCGGCAGCGCGCAGCATGTTGACCGTATCGCGTGCCTGGCGCGCGCCGAAGAAGCCCGACGCGGCGAAGGGCGGAGTCGCAACGGCAGTCGAGCAGCCGACGATTGCAACTTTGTCGCGGATGCGAAGGTAGGGAAAGATATGCCGGTCTGCCTCCCATTCCGGCGGGGCAAGGTCGCCGCGCACATAGTCGTACCAGGCGCGCATCGACTTCTCGTAGGCGCCCGGCACATAGGCGTCGTGGTTGCCGGGTACGACCGACGTAGCGGCTGGATCGCCGAGTTCCTGCAGCCAGGCTGCCGCGCTCCGGATCTCGATGCCGCTCGCCAGATTGACGAGGTCGCCGGTCACCGCCAGATGGTCGGCCTCGTGGGTGCGGATATCGTCCAGCAGCAGATCGAGCGTGCTGCCGAAAAGATGCTTGCGCCGGTTGCGGTGCCAGTTCACAAAGCCCGTAATACGTTTTGAGAAAAGTTCGTGAATGGAAAGGCGGGGCAGGGGTCCGAGATGGACGTCGGAGATATGCGCGAGCTTGAACATGCAACGACACATAGACCAGCTTATTTACAATTCAAACACATCCCCGCGATGAGAGTATGAAAGAGCCCATGGCAGACAAACAAACATGGCCCCTTCACATGAAAGTGTTGGTGCGATTGCTGCACGTCTATTTTTCCGTCGCGCGTGGAATGACGATGGGGGTGCGTGCAGCCTGTTTCGACGAGCAGGGACGCCTCTTTCTCGTTCGTCACAGCTATACGGGCGGATGGCATATGCCGGGCGGCGGGCTTGAGCGAAACGAGACGGCAGAAGAGGCGCTCATCAAGGAATTGCGGGAGGAAGGCAACCTCAAGATCGTCGGCAAGCCGCAGCTCTTCCACGTCTATTTCAACACCAACATTACCCGGCGCGACCATGTGGTTTTCTACCGCGCCACCGTGGAGCAGATTGCGCCGCGGCCGCCGGACTGGGAGATTGCCGAAAGCGGCTTCTTCGAGGTCGACGATCTGCCCGAGGAGACGACCGAAGCGACGCTGCGAAGGCTTGCCGAGCTCCGCGGCGAGGCGGAGCCGGCGCATTACTGGTGAGGCTCAGGCTGCGGCTGCGAACTTGTCGCGGCCATGCGGCCGGTCGAGATCGAGGGCTGGGCCTGATGGCACGATGCCGGTCGGGTTGATCGTCTTGTGGCTGCGGTAATAGTGCTCCTTGATGTGGCGCAGATTGACCGTGTCTGCCACGTCAGGCGTCTGATAGAGGTCGCGCAGATAGCCTTGCAGGTTGCCGTAGTCCTCGATGCGGCGGATATTGCATTTGAAGTGGCCGACATAAACTGGGTCGAAACGTACCAGCGTCGTGAAGAGGCGCCAATCGGCTTCGGTCTGGCGATCGCCGAAAAGGTAGCGACCCTTGCCGAGGCGTTCATCGAGCCTGTCAAGCGTTTCGAACAGCTTGACGACATTCTCTTCGTAGGCGGCCTGCGTGGTGGCAAAGCCCGCCTTGTAGACGCCGTTGTTGACCGTGTCGTAGACGACATCGTTCAGTGCATCGATGTCCGCCCGCAGGTCTTCCGGATAATAATCCGGCGTCGAGCCCGTCAGACGATTGAAGGCGCTGTTGAACATGCGGATGATTTCAGCAGACTCGTTGTTGACGATCGTGCCCGTATGCTTGTCCCAGAGCACCGGGACGGTGACGCGGCCGGAATAATGCGGATCGGCCTTCACATAGACTTCCCAGAGAGCCTTCGAGCCGAAGAGCTGGTCGCCGGTGGCGCCATTGCCGACCTTGAATTCCCAGCCGTTTTCCAGCATCAACGGATCGACGACCGAAACGGAAATCAGGTCTTCGAGCTTCTTCAGCTTGCGGAAGATCAGCGTGCGATGCGCCCAGGGGCAGGCGAAGGAGACGTAAAGGTGATAGCGGCCAGCCTCGGCCCTGAAACCGCCTTTGCCGCTGGGGCCGGCTTCCCCATCGGCCGTGATCCAGTTGCGGAATTGCGAGGGCTGACGCTTGAAATGGCCCTTCGTTTCCTTCGTGTCGTACCAGACGTCATGCCAGACGCCGTCCACCAGCATGCCCATGGGATTCACCTCTGAAATTGATCGTGGCTGAGTAGATATCGCATCATGCGGCGTTTTGCAGGCGACAAAGATTGAACACTGCGTCTCAGCCGCCCGGATCCCGTCCGAATTTTTGCAATAGACGGCAGAAATTTTTCCTGCTATCCGCCTTCCTCACAAATTTCTGGAATCCTGCTTGATGTCTATTCTCAGAGGCCTGCGACGACGCTGATGCTCCCGAACGCCTGAGGGCGTGTTCGCGAACCTATATATCTGCGTCTATCCGGTCTCTGTTCCCATGCTCATGTACAAGCACGATCTCGTCTACCTCACCGAGGACGCGTCTCACGACGCCGCTATCGAACTCATCAACGAAGAAGCCTTCGGCCCCGGCCGGCATACGCGCGCCGCTGCCCGTATTCGCGAGCAGGGACCGCATGACCTGTCGCTCTCCTTCATCTGCGCCGATGACGGCGAGACGATTGCTTCGGTGCGGATGACGCCGGTTCTGGCCGGAACGGTGAAGGGCCATCTCCTCGGACCGCTTGCCGTGCGGCCGTCGCACAAGAGCAGGGGTATCGGCCGGGAATTGGTGCGCATCGCGGTCGAGGCTGCCAAGCGCAAGGGTTCGGAAGCCGTCATCCTTGTGGGCGACCCGCCCTATTACGGTCCGCTCGGCTTCGAGAAGGTCGCCTACGCCGCGCTGACTTTTCCGGGGCCAGTCGATCCGAGCCGGGTACTGGTCGTCCCGATTGCCGAAGACACGCATGCGCGGCTGAAGGGCACGATTGCCTGGCGGAAGTAGTCAGAGCAGCTTCTTCAGAAACGTCCGCGTTCTTCCCTCAGGAAAATCCGGCAGTTCGCCGAAGATCTCGTAGCCTTGGCGCTGGTAGGCGCTGAGCGCGTGCGGGTTGAAGGTATCGATCCAGGCGCCGCGGCAACCGCGGGCGGCGGCTTCCTCTTCCGCCTTGGCGAGAATCTTGCCGGCCAGGCCGCTGCCGCGCAGCGTGTCGGGAATGTAGAGCATCTGCACGAAGAGCCAGCCCCAGGCCGTGTAGCCGGACAGGCCGCCCGAGATTTTTCCATCGGTGTCACGGATCAGAACGGCGAGCGGCTGGCGTTCGGACGGGCCGACATCCTCGGTGTTGAAGGCCGTCAGGCCATCGGTGATGACGGCAAGCTCTTCCGGAGAAGGGGAGGCGGTGAGCTCGAATTCCGGCATGGCTAGCGCCCCTCGCGCCACCACATGGCGCCGAAGGCCAGAAGCAGAATTCCAACACCCGCAAAGCCGGCAAAGAGCGGCAGGGTATTGATGCCCTTCAGCACGGTCTCGTTGGTCATACGGATCTGCATGCGGTCATTGTCGGTCACGCGCACCTGGCCGCGCACGGGCAGGATCGGCGGGACATTGATGGCACCGGCATTGTTGACGACACGAGTCACGAGGCCGCGGCTCTTGTCGGTGATCGGCTTCAGCGCCACGGTCGTCGAGATCATCGCCTTGAATTCCGGCGCATCGACGGCGCCGACATGGGCAAGCGTCGTCAGATCGCCGTTGCGGATTTCGAAGAGGCCGATCTCGTCCATGCGCTTTTCGGCCTTGTAAAGGCCAGGCTCGGTCTGCATCAGCGGCAGGTTCTCGGTCTTGCCTGAGGGATAACGCACGACCGCGTCACCGGGCGCATCACCGATCGTCTGGCGGGTGATTTCCAGCGTGCGGCCGGAGGTGCGCGCCGTCAGTGCTTCTTCTTCCAGCGCCGGTTCCTTCATCAGCCAGTGGGCGATGCGGCGGTAGAGTGAAACATGCGGGCCGCCGCCTTCGAAGCCGCGCGCCCAGAGCCAGCCCTGGTCGGAGAGCAGCATGGCGACACGGCCCTGGCCGGCACGGTTCAATACGAGCAGCGGATGGTTGTCGGCGCCGACCATGACGGTCTGGCCCTGCGGTCTGTCGACGTCGACGCTCCGGAACCAGCGGCCCCAATGCGGCGGTTCGTCGGCGGAACCGTCGAGCCCGCGGGTCACCGGATGCTTGCGGCCCTGTTCGGAAAGGCGGGGATAGAAGGCCCGCTCGATCATCCGTCCGGTCGGCTCTGCCGGCAGCACGGAAGCGAGCGGCGTCATGGCGATTGATTCGGGGCTTGCATGTTCCGGGCCGGCGGCAATCAACAGGGCGCCGCCATTCTCCACATATTGCGCGATGTTGTCATAATAGAGCATCGGCAGCACATTGGCGCGATCCTGATAGCGGTCGAAGATGATCAGGTCGAAATCCTTGATCTTGTCGACAAAGAGCTCGCGGGTCGGGAAAGCGATCAGCGACAGCTCGTTGATCGGCGTGCCGTCCTGTTTTTCCGGCGGGCGCAGAATGGTGAAGTGGACGAGGTCGACGGAGGCGTCGGACTTCAAGAGGTTGCGCCAGGCGCGCTCGCCTGCATGCGGTTCGCCGGAGACGAGAAGAACGCGCAGGTTCTGGCGGATGCCGTCGATGATATGGACCGCGCGGTTATTGGCGTCCGTCACTTCGCCGGGGATGCTGGCCACAGAAAATTCCAGGACATTCGCGCCGCCGCGCGTCACCCTGAAGGAGAAGGGTGTATCCTGGCCGGGCGTCGCCTGCAGCGTGGCGATCTCGTCGCCGTTCAGGCGCACGGTTACATTCGCGACGCCGCCGGGGCTTGGGCCATCGTCGAAGACGCGCAGCACAAGCTGCTGCTCCTCGTTGACGATGCCGAAGCGGGGCGCCTTGATGACCTCGATGCGGCGGTCGAACTCGTTCGGCTTGCCTGTAATCAAGCCATGGATCGGCGCGTCGAAGCCGAGCGCCTGATTGACGCCGGGTACATCGTGCACTTCGCCATCCGTCAGCATGATCGCGCCGCCGACGCGCGAGGGCGGCACATCGGCAATCGAAGCCGACAGCGCCTCGAACAGGCGGGTGGAGGGGATGTCGGAGTTGCGATCCTCATTCACATCGACAAAACGCGGCTCGATCTGCGGAAAGCGCGCGAGCTGCGTCTTCAGCGACGCAAGCGCATCATCCGTCATCGTCATGCGATCGGCCGTCTGCTGGCTCTGGCTGCGGTCGACGATGACGGGGACGATCGTTGAAAGCGGGTCGCGATCTTCCTGCAACAGCACCGGATTGGCAAGTGCTGCAAGCAGGGCAAGTGCCGCAAGCGTGCGGATCCAAGCGCCTCGAATGCCGCGCCAGATCGCGAAAGCGGCAATCATCAGCACGATGGCGGTCAATACCGCCAGAAACGGCCAGGGCAGGAAGGGCGAATAATCGAGCGTCATGTCACTGCCCCAGACGTTCAAGCAGGTCGGGCACGTGGACCTGGTCTGTCTTGTAGTTGCCGGTCAGCATGTACATCATGATGTTGACGCCGGCGCGGAAGGCATATTCGCGCTGTGTATCATCCGGCGGCACGGTGGGCAGCAGCGGCGTGTCATTGTCGTCAACGGCCCATGCGCCGGCAAAATCATTTGCGGTGATCAGGATCGGTGAGACGCCGTCTGCGGCGGCGGCCGGCTTGTTGCTGTTGTTCTGTCCGCCCTGCCGCGCCTCGATCCAGAGCGGGCTGCCAGTGTAACGGCCGGGGAAGTTCGACAGCAGATAGAAGGACTTGGTCAGCACATGATCGTGTGGGACGGGCTCCAGCGGCGGAATATCCAGATTGGCAAGGATCTGCTGCAGGCGCTGGCCGTTGGCGGTCGTGTCGCTGCCGCCTTCGAGCGAGTCGATCTGGTCGCGCGTGTCGAAAAGCACCGTGCCGCCGTTGCGCATATAGGCGTCGATGCGGCTGATGGCGGCGTTGGATGGCATCGGCGCGGTTGCCGAAATCGGCCAGTAGATGATCGGGTAGAAGGATAGCTCGTCCTTATTCAGGTCAATGCCAACAGGCGGGGACGGCTCCAGCGTCGTGCGGTAGGTCAGGAATCTCGTGAGGCCGTTGAGCCCCTCTTCGGAAATATTGTCCACATCCTGCTCGCCGGTCACGACATAGGCGAGATGGGTATTGTCGAGCCGCTGCATGATGATGTCATCGCCCGGCTGGGTATCGTTGGCATGCAAGATGTCCGGCTGCAGCATCAGGCCGGCCGCAAGTGCCACGGCGATCGTCGCGGCAGTGCGAGCGCGCGGGCGCATACGGGAGAAGGCGCCGTTCATGAAGAGCACGATCAGGCTGTCGGCCAGAAGCAGCAGGAAGGCGATGAAGAAGAGCAGGGGCTTGGCCGACCAGCTTTCACCGCCGACGAGGCCGGCGCGGACGACATTGACGCCACTGATGTCGAGCGGTTTCAGCTCGGCATTGTCGGGCAGCACGTTCAGCGCTGCAAAGCCGTCTTCCGAGCCGTAGAGGCCGGGCGGGTTGTCAAAATTGGCAAGTGGCGCGGCCTTGGCATTCGGGATCAGCGGACGGGCATTGCCGGTCTCCGCGACCAGCATGCCCTTGGCCGTCAGCATGCGGAAGGGCGGCAAGGTCTCGGCGACACGCGCGCTGCCCGTCGATTCCGAGGTCACGCCGCCGGACCGTGAGATCTGGATGAGGTGTCGCAGCATCTCGACGAAGGTACCCGATATCGGCAGGTTCGACCAGGTTGCCTCGGCACTCACATGGAAGAGCACGATCTGACCGGCATTCATCTTGTTCATGGTCACGAGCGGCGTGCCGTCGGTAAGGCTTGCCCAGGTGCGCTCGGCAAGATCGGGCGTCGGCTCTGCCAGCACCTGGCGGTTAACGGTCACGTCGGTCGGCCGTGCTATGCCGGCAAAGGGGCTGAAGCTTGGGAAATCCGCGAGTGCCTGCGGTTCGCTCCAGGACAGGCTGCCGCCAAGCGCCCGTTCGCCCTGGCGCAGGGTGACCGGGATCAGCGGATCCTCTGCCGGTGCCGCAGCAAGGCGCGGACCGGCAAAGCGCAGCAGCATGCCGCCATTCGATATCCAGCGCTGCAGCGGCGCGTAGGTATCCTCCGGCAGGCGGCCGATATCGGCCATGATGATGATGGAGGGATTGTTCGCAAGCAGCTTCGGAATGGCGACCGAAAGATTGGCGTCGGTCGGCCGTACCAGATCCGCATAGGGCTCCAGGGCTCTCTGGATGTAATAGAGCGGCGACAGCAGCGGTTGGAATTCATCGCCGCTTTCGCCAGAGAGGAGTACGACCCTGCGGCGCTTGAAGGCATCGTCGAGCAGATGCACGGCGCCTGCGGTGGCGCCGGTATTGATGCTGACGCGGGCAAAATCGTTGCGCATCTCGAAGGGCGCCGAAATGCCGGCATTGACGGCAGTCTGGCCGGGCGCGAAATCGGCCCTGCCGGTGGCGATCACGCGGCCCTGCGCGTCCTGTGCGTTGAGCGCGACGGAGGCAGCGCCAGCGGGGCTGAGGCGTGTCACCTTCACCGTCATCGCATCGGCCGTATTGGTGGCGCCGGAGATTGCTATCGTCTGAGCCGTATCGCCTTCGATCACGCGCAGTTCGGCTGGCTGAAGGTCGGAGAGTTGACGGACGGTGGCGTCGTTATCGCTGCTTGCCGCGCCATCTGTGATGAAGGCCAGCGTGCCGGGATGCGTGCCGTTCAGCGCGGCGCGCAGAGCCTCGAAAGCCCGTTGGCGATCCGGTGCGAGCGGCTTCGGCTCGGCAGCGCGCAGCTTTTCCCGGGCGGCCGAGGCCGTGCCGGGTGTCGCGTCGTTGGTCGGATCGGCGGTGAAAGCAATGGAGACGACAGCGCCGGCAGACTCGGCATCGTCGATCAGCGCGTCGGCCGTCTGGACGCGGCGCTCCCAGTCGGGTGCCGAAGCCCAGCTGTTGTCGACGAAGAGGACGAGCGGACCACCGGACGCGAGCGAGCCCGTGCGCGGATTGAAGACCGGATCGGCGATCGCGAAGATGATGGCGGCTGCCAGAAGCATGCGCAGCAGCGTCAGCCACCAGGGGCTCTGCGCCGGCGTTTCCTCACGTTTCAGCACAGTCGCCAGGATTTTCAGCGGCGGGAAGACTTCCGCCTGCGGGCGTGGCGGGGTGAGCCGCAGCAGCCACCAGATGACGGGAAGGGCAATCAGCGCGCCGAGGATGGCGGGATAGGCGAAGGCAAAGGGGAGCGCGCTCAAAGCTGTCCTCCATGCGTTGCCTTTGCCGGCATGCCGGAAAGATACATATGGACGGCGACCAGCGCTTCGGACGCCAAGTGATCGGTGCGGTGGCTGACGAAGGTCCAGCCGAGATGGCGCAGCGATTGCCCGAGATTTTCGCGTCGAGCCAGATAGGCGTTGCGATAGGCTTCCCGTAGGCTCTCGGCGCGGCCTGATGTCAGCCTTTCGCCGGTCTCCGGATCGGTGAATTCGGTGCGGCCGTTATAGGGGAAGATCTCCTCGGCCGGATCGGCGATCTCGACCACATGGCCGCGCAGGCCGCGGCGGGCAAGCGGGCCGAGGCGGGCCATGATGGCGGGCGCGTCATCGAGGAAATCGCCGATGAGGATGAGATCGCTCCAACCGCGCACCATCACGGTTTCGGGCAGGCCGCCGGTCAGCGGCGTGTGCATCAGCGCGGCAGCAAGCCTTTCGGCTGCATTGCGGGCGGAGATGGGCTCCATCACGCCGGGGCAGCCGATGCGCTCGCCGGATCGGGCGAGGATTTCGGCAAGCGCCAACATGATGACCAGCGCCCGGCTTTCCTTGGATACGCTGCCGTAGCTCGACTTGAACATCATCGAGGGTGACATGTCCGCCCAGAGCCAGATCGTATGAGCGGCTTCCCATTCGCGGTCGCGCACATAGGTGTGGTCGTCGCGGGCGGAGCGGCGCCAGTCGATGCGCGACAGACTTTCGCCTTCGCTATAGGGGCGGAACTGCCAGAAATTCTCGCCGATGCCGCGCTTGCGGCGGCCATGCCAGCCGGCGATCACGGTATTGGCGATGCGCTTGGCTTCCACCAGGCAATCCGGCACGAGGGCAGCCCGCTGCCTTGCGCGGGAAAGGGCATCATTGCCTGACGTCGGGTTGACGATCTGTCCGATGGATGCCACGCGCTGCGCTTCCTTATCCCTTTGCCTGCCTGACCAGTCCAGCGATAACGTCGCGCACCGACATGCCCTCGGCACGGGCGGCGAAGGTCAGCGCCATACGGTGCTCGAGAACAGGCTCGGCAAGCGCATAGATATCGTCGAGCGAGGGCGCCAGGCGGCCTTCGTAGAGGGCGCGGGCGCGGGCACAGAGCATCATCGCCTGGCCGGCGCGCGGGCCGGGACCCCAGGCGACATGCTTGTCGGTGGACGCATTGCCCTGGCCCGGACGGGCGGAGCGAACCAGCGAAAGGATTGCGTCAACGACGGTGTCGCTGACCGGCATCTGGCGCACGAGCGTCTGGATTTCCGCGAGACGCGCGGCATTGATGACCGGTTCGGGCCTGGCTTCGGTGAGACCGGTGGTTTCCAGCAGGATCTGGCGTTCGGCCGCAAGCTCGGGATAATGGACGTCGACCTGCAGCAGGAAGCGGTCCAACTGGGCTTCGGGAAGCGGATAGGTGCCTTCTTGCTCCAGCGGGTTCTGTGTCGCCAGAACGTGGAAGGGCGAAGGCAGGTCATAGCGCTGGCCGGCAATCGTGATATGATATTCCTGCATGGCCTGCAGCAGTGCCGACTGGGTGCGCGGGGAGGCGCGGTTGATTTCGTCAGCCATCAGAAGCTGGGCGAAGATCGGACCCTTGACGAAACGGAAGGAGCGGCGGCCGCTCTCGTCCTGGTCCATCACTTCGGAACCGAGGATATCCGAGGGCATCAGGTCGGGTGTGAACTGGATGCGGTTGGCGGCAAGGCCGAGAACTTCGCCGAGCGTCGTCACGAGCCTCGTCTTGGCAAGGCCCGGAACACCGACGAGAAGCGCATGACCACCGGAGAGAACGGCGAGAAGCGTGTTTTCGACCACGCTTTCCTGACCGAAGATGACCTTGGAAACTTCCGTGCGGATGGCGGCGATATCGGATAGCGCTCTTTCTGCGGCGGCGACAATCGCCTGTTCATCGAGGCTGGCTTCGGTCTTGATCATACCCATGGGCGTCTCCAACGGCTGAAATCATTCGGCTGCGAATCGTCTGACTTTAATAGGCGTGCCTCATACCCGATACAGTTATGAACATGTTGCGGGCTGACAAGTTTGTTTCAAATGACTATCTCGTGACTTTATTTTGTTAAAAGCAAACCGGGACGGAAGAATGGCAGCCGAGGAAATGAGGCAGATGGCGGATGCAGCGGGGCTTGCCGCGCTGATTTCGCGCGCTTCCGAGGCGAAATCCGGCAAAAAGCGCGGCTTGCCGCCTGTCGAAAAATGGAATCCGCCCTTTTGCGGCGATATCGACATGGAAATCCGGGCGGACGGCACATGGTTCTACATGGGCACGCCGATCGGCCGGCAGCCACTGGTCCAGCTCTTTTCCACCGTTTTGAGGAAGGACGGTGACGGGAAAACCTATCTTGTAACTCCTGTGGAAAAGGTCGGCATCAGGGTTATCGACGCGCCCTTTGTCGCTGTCGAGATGAATGCGAGCGAGCGGGACGGGCGGCAGGTTCTAACTTTCCGCACCAATGTCGGCGACGTCATAGAGGCCGGCAAGGATCACCCTTTGCGTTTTCCGGGGCATGGGCCAGGGCACAGGAAAGACAGTGAACTGAAGCCCTATCTGCATGTGCGGGGGCGGCTTGAAGCATTGGTGTCACGTGCCGTGATGTATGAATTGGTCGAGCTCGGCGAGGTGGCCGAGGTCGCGGGCCGGGACATGTTCGTCGTCCGCACCGGCGGTGAGACTTTTCCGATCATGCCGGTCGATGAACTGGAAGCAGCCTCCCGATGAGCGAAGCGATCAGCAAGACCTATCCCCCGTTTTCGGCTGCCGAGTTCCGTCGCCGTGCGCTCAATCAGATCGGCGCACCCATCGATCATGCCTGGCGTGACCATGGCGATCATGTGCTCAATCCCGATATCGTTGCGCTGGTCGAGACCTTCAAGCTGCGCGACGCGGCGGTGCTGGTGCCTGTTGTTGATGATGGCGATGAGGCGAAGGTGATCTTCACCAAGCGGACGTCGACACTTCGCAAGCATTCCGGCCAGATCGCCTTTCCCGGTGGTTCCATCGATCCCGACGATGTCTCGCCCGAGATGGCGGCGATCCGCGAGACCGAAGAGGAGATCGGCCTTGGCGGCGGTTTCGTCGAAACGGTCGGGCGGCTGCCGAACTATCTGTCGTCCACCGGCTTCCGCATCACGCCCGTCCTTGGCGTTGTGCAGCGGGGTTTTTCGCTGCAGCCTAACCCCACCGAAGTGGACGATGTTTTCGAGGTGCCGCTTTCCTTTCTCATGAACCCGGCCAACCACACGCGAGACAAACGCATGGTCGACGGCATCGACCGGCATTTCTACCGCATGCCCTATGAAACGCGGATGATCTGGGGCATCACCGCCGGCATCGTCCGCACGCTCTATGAAAGGCTCTATGCATGACCTCAGTCGCCGACCAGGCCTGGTTTCAGGATCCGGCGCTCAGCCGTGTCTTTGCGCTGCTGAACGCCGATGGTGGGGAAGGGCGTGTTGTCGGTGGCGCGGTGCGCAACAGCTTGATGGGGCTTGCGGTCGCCGATATCGATATCGCCACCACGCTGCTGCCGGAAGCCGTCATGGAGCGGGCCGCTGCTGCAAGCATCAAGGCGGTGCCGACCGGAATTGATCATGGAACGGTGACGCTCGTTATCGATGGCCGCCCCTTCGAAGTGACGACGTTGCGTACCGATGTCGAAACGGATGGCCGTCGCGCCAAGGTGGCCTTCAGCGCAGACTGGCAATCGGATGCGGAACGGCGCGACCTCACCATCAATGCGCTTTACGCAAATGCTGCGGGCGAAGTGATCGATCTCGTCGGCGGGCTCGTTGATATCGAGAAGCGCAATATCCGCTTCATCGGCAATGCAGCGACGCGGATCGCCGAGGATTATCTGCGCATCCTGCGCTTCTTCCGTTTCTTCGCCTGGTACGGTTCCGGACGGCCCGATGCGGAAGGGCTGAGAGCGTCATCCGCCGCGCATTCGAAGCTGAAAACGCTGTCGCCCGAACGGGTCTGGTCGGAGCTCAAAAAGCTCCTGTCGGCGGAAGATCCAGGCCGGGCGCTTCTCTGGATGCGGCAGGTTGCGGTTCTCTCGGAAATCCTGCCGGAAACGGAAAAATGGGGCATCGATGCTATTCCGGCGCTCGTTTCGACCGAGAAGGCGCTCGGCTGGGTACCTGATCCCTTGCTTCGGCTTGCCTCGATTATTCCGCCTGATCCGGCGCGGCTGGAGGAATTGGCAACGCGGCTGAAATTTTCGAATGCAGAAGCCGCCTATTTCAGGGCCTGGGCAAAAGCCGCTCCAGTCAATGATGAGATTTCCGCTGCCGCCTTCGAGAAACTGCTCTACAGAAACGGCGTGGACGGCATCATCGTTCGGCTGAAACTGGCGCTCGGCGTTGCCCGCGGCAAGGCAGAGAATGGTAGTTTTGATGAAATGAGCCGTTCGGCGCGGCTTTCGAAGCTTCTGGATCACGCACGCATCTGGAAGAAACCGCAGTTTCCGCTGAATGGCGCAGATGTGATGGCCACAGGCATGCAGGCCGGCCCGAAGGTCGGTGAAATCCTGTCGACCTTGGAACACCAGTGGGTGGAAGAGAATTTCGTTTCCGACCGGGCGGCATTGCTCGCCCGGCTCTCGGAGATTACAGGTTGAGATCAGGCCGCGTTCGCTTCGTCGCGGATGCGGGCCTTGATGTTGTCCACCATGTTTTCGCGAATGATCGTTTCGCCGTGGGCGGTTCTCATATGTTCGACGGCGCGGCGAACGACTTCAGCATCATTGTCGGCCCTTGTGTGCCAATCGCATCCGGGAACGAGCGTACCGCATTCGAAAAGTCGCATGGTCTTCTCCTGTCTCTGAAATGCAGAACCATCGCGCTTTCGCGCGACTGAGGAATGTGCGGCAATGGAGAAGGTTCCGGTGGAGGAAAGCTCCGGCCGACCTGGATGCCGGCCGAAAAGCTCTGTTTATGGATGGGGCATTGCCCAGGCCATGTAGGTGTCCGAAAGGTGAGCGGGCATGTTGCTGTTGGCAGCACCCGTTGCCTGCTGTTGAAGCTCTTCCGGAGTCTTGCCGCTTGCGAGCTGCAATTTCACCTGCTCGACAAAGCAGGAGAGCGGCAGGTCCGAGCCGCTTTTTGCTCTCAAGTTTTCGGCGATGCGCGTTAGAAACTCGGGCGCGTCGATGGCGCGAGACGTTTCCTGAATACCTGCAGAAGCAGGCAAACCGCTTTGTACCGTCATGACAATCCTCCTCCGATTGTAACGCACGAGACTCATTTAGGACGCACTCAGCTCTGATGAAGGCCTTTCAACGCGATTTTACCGGAATAGTATTTCAATTTTATCAGCACGCCTCTCGCAGCCTATGGCCAGCGTACGACAGGCGGCAGGGATGAGAGAATGGATTCGACATTGCCGCCGGTTTTCAGGCCGAAGATCGTCCCCCGGTCATAGAGTAGATTAAACTCGACATAGCGGCCACGGCGAATCAATTGTTCGTCACGGTCGGCCTCCGTCCAGGTTTTGTTGAAGTTTGAGCGGACGATCTTGGGATAGACCATGGAAAAAGCCCGGCCGACATCCCGCGTGAAGGCGAAATCGGCATTCCAGCCGCCGGCCTCCTCGCTGGAGCGCAGCCAGTCGTAGAAGATGCCGCCGACGCCACGCGCCTCGTTGCGATGCTTGAGGAAGAAATAGTCGTCGCACCATTTCTTGTAGGCATCGTAATCGGCGACCGCGTGGTTGCGGCAGGTGATTTCCATCGCCTTGTGGAAGAGCTGCGTGTCTTCATCTTCCTGCGTGCGGCGGCGTCCGAGCACCGGCGTCAGATCGGCACCACCGCCGAACCAGCGGCTGGTGGTGACGACCATGCGGGTGTTCATGTGAACGGCCGGCACGTTGGGATTGACGGGGTGGGCGATCAGCGAAATGCCCGACGCCCAGAAGCGCGGATCCTCGCTGGCGCCTGGGATCTGGGCGCGGAAGTCGGGTGCGAATTCGCCGAAGACCGTGGAGGTGTGAACGCCGACCTTCTCGAAGACGCGGCCTTCCATCATCGACATGCGGCCACCGCCGCCCGCACCATTTTCACGCGACCAGTCCTTGGTGACGAAGCGGCCGGGCTCCTGATCGGAGAGAGGGCCTTCGAGCTCATCCTCCAACGCTTCGAAGGATGCGCAGATCGTGTCCCGCAGCCCCTCGAACCATGTTCGGGCGGCGGTCTTCTTGTCCTCGATGTCTTCGGGCAGGCCGATCGGCAGTTCCGGTCTTTCCATGCGATTCGCTCTTTCCTGATCTCAACAGTGGTTTAGCAGGTGAGGCAGAGGCCCGCCAGGAGAGGGAAGCACCTGCAAGATTCGACTCGCAAAGGCTGGACTTCGATACTACGTTCCATCCAGAGGTAGGTTTCATGGCGAAAATTCCGGGGCCTCCGCCCTTCGAAGGCTTGAAGCGCAGGATCGCAAGGCATCGGGCAGAAGCGTCCGCCCGGCAAAAGGATCATTTTGTCCGTGAGACATACAGGATGGGGCTTATCGAAGCACGCGCCAAGGCGCGTGAATGGTTCGACGAATATCCCAAGGCCGCCTACTGGACCGAAGTGGAGAGCTGGCGCCAGCTCGAGGGCGACCAGATCGAATTCACCATGCGCCGCCTGCCTTCCGCCGACTGAACCTATTCTGCCGCATCACGCAGGCGGCTTTCGATCAGAAGGCCGCTTTCATCGAGGATCGGATGTGCCACAGAGACGATGTGAGCGTTGATGCGCTTCAGGTCGCGCAGCATATCGAGATGGAGCGAACTCGTCTGCAGGCTGTCGGCACGCCCATCGCGCAAGCGCTCCAGATGCCGCTCGGCCGATTGTTTCTCCATTCGGCGCACTTCGACCTTCACTTCCATCATCTGTCGGGCGAGGTTGAAATCGCGGGTAACGAAGATCGTCTGAGCGACGCGCAGATTGTCGATCGTCAGATCGAACAGCTTGCGCAATTCCCTGTAGCCGTCTTCGGAGAATTTCAGGCCGAGCGAAACCTTCTTGCCGACCTGCTCCAGCAAGCCTTTCTCGATGATGTCGCCCATGTGCTCGAGATTGATCGCGTAGTCGATAATAACGATCGAGCGGCGGGCGTTCTCGTCGCTCAGGCCGCCACGTCCGAGTCGGGAAAGGTAGACTTTCACTTCCTGCTGCAGCAGGTCGACGCGTTTTTCGAGCGCCGGGATCTCGGCGAGCTTGGACATGTCATTATGTTCGAAGGCTTCGGAGGCGCGCAGCAGCATGCGTTCGATGAGATCGCCGACGCTGAGCACCTCGCGCGTCGCGCTGGCAAGCGCTACGACGGGCGTCGACAATTCCTGCATGTCGAGGAATTTGGGTCCCTGATCCGGCTGCGCAACATCGGGCACGAGGCGGGCGGTGAAGGTGGAGAGCATCCGCGAAAAAGGCCAGGCGAGGCCAGCGAGCAGGATGTTGAAGATCAGATGCGCATCGACCGGCAGCTTGGTGGGGCCGAAAGGCAGCATTTGCAGGAGTGGCGCGGCGTAACCGGCAAGCGGCAGCGCAATCAGGCAGCCCATCGTCCGCACGATGAGATTGCCGAGTGTGACGCGTTTGGCTGAGGCAGGGCCGGAGAGTGTGGCGACGACAGGAGGGATCGCGCCGCCGAGGTTGGCGCCGAGGACGAGAACGATGATGAGTTCCGGCGATACGATGCCCGTTGCGGCAAGCGACAGGATCAGGACGACGACCGCAAGACTCGACGAGGATATGAAGGCCAATGCTGCAGACAATACGAGCGCAACGGGCCAGGCGTCGCCGAGCAAGCCGATGAAGGCCGCCAGCGCCGGCGAGTTGCGCATCGGCTCCGTCGCACTGCCGAGCAGATGCAGCGAGAAGAGCATGAGGCCAATGCCGATCAGTGCCGCGCCGCCGCCGTGACGGGCGCTGGAGCCTCCGCGATAGAGCACGATGCCGGCAAGGATGAGAAGGGGCGAAAGCCATTCGATGCCGGTCGCGACGATCCAGGCGGTCACGGCCGTGCCGACATTGGCGCCAAGCAGCACGATCTGGGCCATGCGCGGCTTGATGAGATCGCGCTCCACGAAAGAAGCCGTCATCAGCGCCGTCGCAGTCGAACTTTGCAGAGCGATCGTTGCCAGGAAACCCGACAGGATCGATCGCGGACCGGTTGCGGTGCCGGTCGCCAGCCCAGTTCTCAAGCGTGCTCCGAAAGCGCGCGTGACGCCGTCCTTGACCTGCGCCAGGCCGAAGAGCAGCAGCGCTATCGCGCCGAACAGATTGATCATGACGATCGTGGATTCCATGGCCTTGGCTTTTTCTTCTTCTTCTTGAAGAGTTTATCTCGATTCTACATTTCCGTAGTCGAGTAAATCATTGGAATCTCACTGCTTGTACAGATTTATTGATTGCCTGGCTAATTAATATAGGCGCTTTTGCGTCGATTCAAAGTATTGTTTGCGACATGCAGGCCGCCGAGGATCGGCATGCTTGCCGATTCAGGACCAGATGGTCTGGCGCATCGCTTCGCCAACGATCATCGCGGCGGAGACGGCAAGGTTGATCGAACGCTGCCCATCCACCATCGGGATCAGGATGCGCCCGTTGGTGCGTTCATGCACGTGATCGGGGGCGCCGGCGCTTTCTCGGCCGAAGATCAGGATATCGTCGGGACGGAAGGCGAAATCTGTGTAGCGCTGCGATGCCTTCGTGGTGGCGAGGATCAGGCGGCGGCCGGTGACTGCGCGCCATTCCTCGAAGCGTTCCCAATTGACATGTCGGGTAAGTGCAGCGGTGGCCAGATAGTCCATGCCGGCACGTTTCAGGTTTCGATCGGAAATGTCGAATCCGGCGGGCTCGATGATATCGACCGCAAAGCCCAAGCAGGCGGCAAGGCGCAGGATTGTTCCGGTATTGCCGGGAATATCGGGTTGATAGAGCGCCAGTCTGAGGTCCGCCATGGGAAGTTGTCCGTGTGATAATGCGAAAATGACCTATCCGAACTGTGATTTTGAAGCAACATGACGCTTTTTGACCATTCGGCGGTCACTTTCCGATGCGGTGGGGCTGGAAATTTAGGCAATTTCGCGTTATCGGTGCATATCTTCAATCGCCAACAGGGAGCGCCGACATGACTATATTTGTGCTGATGCGTCTCCCGCCTGTGATGCCACTGTTGGTGACCTGGCGCGTATAAAGCGCTTTTTCTTCCCCAATTGCCCATTTGATTCATTGCGGGGCTATTACGGCCTCGCCCCTTGAGCCTCCGGTTCCCATATGTGCTTGCATGCGCCCTTGCGGGTGTGAAGCCGGGACCGGAACGCGGAAGTTCCGGAGCGATTTTCATGTTTGACTGGTTCGAACAGCGACTTAATCCCTTTCCGAGCGAGGAGCCGGTTGCTCCCCCGAAAGGTCTCTTTGCCTTCTGCTGGCACTATACCAAGCCGGCGGCGGGATGGCTCGCGCTCATGGCCTTTCTCACGGCGCTGATCGCGGTTGGTGAAGTGGCGCTTTTCCAGTTTCTCGGCGATATCGTCGACTGGCTGACGAATGCCGACCGCGCGACCTTCCTGCAGAACGAAGGCCACAAGCTCATCTGGATGGGTGCCCTGGTATTGATCGGCCTGCCGCTCGTTGCCGGCCTCGATTCGCTGATCATGCACCAGATGATGCTCGGCAATTATCCGATGATCGCGCGCTGGCAGATGCACCGCTTCCTGCTGCGCCACAGCATGACATTCTTTGCCAACGAGTTTGCCGGACGCGTTGCAACCAAGGTCATGCAGACGTCGCTTGCCGTGCGCGAAACGGTGATGAAGATTCTCGATGTCTTCGTCTATGTCGTGACCTATTTCCTGTCGATGATCGTCATCATCGCCGCTGCCGACTGGCGGTTGATGCTGCCGGTCCTCGCCTGGCTCAGCATCTACATCGGTATCGTCAGCTATTTCGTGCCGCGGCTTCGCAAGATCGCGTCGCAGCAGGCTGACGCGCGCTCGCTGATGACAGGCCGCGTGGTGGACAGCTACACGAACATCGCCACTGTAAAGCTGTTTTCCCATGCGGGCAGGGAAGAGGTCTATGCAAGGGAAAGCATGGATGGGTTCCTGGATACGGTGCACAGGCAGATGCGCAAGGTGACGCTCTTCCATATGAGCGTCTACCTGAACAACTGCATATCCCTGTTCGTTATCTCCAGCCTGTCCATCTATCTGTGGCTGAACGGCACGATCTCGGTTGGCGCGATCTCCATCGCCATCGGCCTTGCGATGCGCGTCAACGGCATGTCTCAGTGGATCATGTGGGAAGTCTCGGCGCTCTTCGAAAACATCGGCACCGTCTATGACGGCATGGAGATGATGGCGAAGCAGCACGATATCGTCGACAAGCCGGGTGCGCCGCAGCTGACGGCGAAGAAGGGTGCGATCCATTATGAACGCATCGGTTTCCATTACGGCAAGGGCAAGGGCGTCGTCGACAACCTGTCGCTCGATATCAAGGCCGGCGAGAAGGTCGGTCTCGTCGGACGCTCCGGTGCAGGCAAGACGACGCTGATGAACCTGCTGTTGCGCTTCTACGATCTGGAGTCGGGACGCATCACCATCGACGGCCAGGATATCTCCGAGGTGTCGCAGGACAGCCTGCGCTCGCTGATCGGCGTGGTGACGCAGGATACGTCGCTGCTGCACCGCTCGATCCGCGACAACATCGCCTATGGGCGCCCGGATGCGACTGATGAGGACGTGATCGAGGCGGCAAGGCGGGCGAATGCGTGGGAGTTTGTCGAAGGGCTTGTCGACATGCAGGGCCGCAAGGGGCTCGACGCGCAGGTCGGTGAGCGCGGCGTAAAACTGTCCGGCGGCCAGCGCCAGCGTATCGCGATCGCCCGCGTGTTCCTGAAGGACGCGCCGATCCTGGTGCTCGACGAGGCGACCTCGGCGCTCGATTCCGAAGTGGAAGCAGCGATCCAGGAGAACCTCTTTGCGCTGATGGAAGGCAAGACGGTGATCGCGATCGCCCACCGCCTGTCGACGCTGACCGAGATGGATCGGCTGATCGTGCTTGACAAGGGCCGGATCATCGAAAGCGGCACGCATGCCGAACTGGTGAGCCATGGCGGCATCTATGCCGACCTGTGGAACCGCCAGTCCGGTGGCTTCCTTGCCGATCACGAGGAAGAGGCTGAAGTCGCAGCCCAATAACAAAACAGCCCTTCCCGCGTCAGTGGGGAGGGCTTTTCTTTTTTGGAGCTGAAAATAGGCGGCGCCCGCTTAGAGTGTGCGGACCCGATCGGCGCAGAGGCTGTCGGCCCAGTCGATGACACGATGATGCTCCACGACAATGATCGAGTTCGAGGCGAGCGACTGCAGCGTGAAAATCCGCTGACGTTCCTCGCGCTCGATCCAGTTTGCTATGGCTTCCGTTACGATGCTGTCGCGCGGCACATCCAGCGCATCCGCCAGGGCGTCGAGCTTTTCCGCAAGGGGGAGCGGAAGATGCGCATTGAGCGTTTTCGTTTCCATATCTGCGGTCTCCGGTAAGACGCGATCATGGCATGAGATTGTGGCTGCTTCCACCCGTATCAGCGTAGGTGACGCGGATATTACCGATCATTACGAAAATATAAGGTTGTGTCCGCCCTATTCTCTTTGCCGCAATTCTGAACGGGCCTATATCGCGGTGATGCTGCTCACTCCGATCCTTCGCCTGTTTGAAACCTGGATAGATCCCTTCCGCGCCCGCGACAATATTCAGCCGCCGCGCAACACGCTGGGATTCATCTGGTTCTATATCGGCCAAGCCAAGTGGCCGTTCATCGCCATGCTGGTGCTCGGCGGCATGTCGGCGGCAATCGAAGCCGCACTTTTCTGGTTCGTCGGGCGGCTTGTCGATATCCTCAGCACGATCAAGCCCGGAACCGGCTGGAGTTCACTTCTCAGCTCCCATGGCAGTGAGCTTTTCGGCATGCTGGCACTGATCGGCATCGTTCGCTTCGTCGTCGCCTTCCTGATCGCTCTGATCGACCAGCAGGTGATTACGCCGGGTTTCTACAACCTAGCGCGCTGGCAGTCCTATCTGCATGTGTCACGCCAGTCGCTCGCCTTCTTCCAGAGCGATTTTTCTGGTCGCATCGTCACCAAGGTCTGGTCGGCAGGGCAGGCGACGGGCGATCTCGTAACATCGCTGATGGAAAGCGTGTGGTTCGTCGGCATCTATGCCGTCACCACGCTGGTTCTGGTCGGGCAGCTCGATTTCTCGCTGGCGGCAGTGGTCCTTTTCTGGCTGGCTGCGTTCAGCGTGCTTGCCCGCTATTTCGTTCCGCGCATCCGCTATCACTCGCGCGAGACCGCTGAAGCAGCCTCGTTGCTCAATGGCCGCATCGTTGATGCCTACAGCAATATCCAGACGTTGAAGCTCTTCGCACGTGACGAAGAGAGCGACCGCTACATGCTCGATGGCTTCAACGCCTATCAGGACACGGTGCTGAAGTTCACGCGCTTCATCACCGGTGTGCGTGCGTCGATGGCGCTGCTGTCAGGCCTGATGATCGTGACCATGGCGGGCATCAGCATCGATCTATGGCTTCGCGGGCTGATCAGCTCGGGCGGGGTCGCCTTTTCGCTGACGCTGGTCCTGAGGCTGAACTTCCTGCTCGGGCGGTTGATGACGCAGTTCAACGGCATCATGCGTAACCTCGGAACCATTCAGAACGCCGCCGAGCTGATTTCGCAGCCGCTGCATCTCGTCAACCGCCCCGATGCAAAGGAACTCGTCATCCGGCAGCCGGGCATCCGTTTCGAGAATGTTTCCTTCCACTATGGCAAGGAAAACGCGGTCATCGACAATTTCTCGCTGACAATCCGGCCGGGCGAGAAGGTCGGCATCATCGGCCGCTCCGGCGCCGGCAAATCGACGCTCGTGAACCTCCTCCTGCGTCTCTACGATCTTGAAGGCGGGCGTATTCTCATCGACGGCCAGAATATCGCTGCCGTCACCCAGGAATCGCTGCGCATGCAGATCGGTATGGTCAGCCAGGATACTTCATTGCTGCATCGATCCGTGCGCGACAACATTCTATTCGGCCGACCCGATGCTGGTGAGGAACGGCTTGTCGAAGCTGCCAGGCGTGCCGAGGCGCTCGACTTTATCGAAGTGCTGCGGGACCAGCAGGGGCGCAAGGGTTTCGACGCGCATGTCGGCGAACGCGGCGTCAAGCTTTCGGGGGGGCAGCGCCAGCGCATCGCCATTGCCCGCGTGATGCTGAAGGATGCGCCGATCCTCGTTCTCGACGAGGCGACGTCGGCGCTCGATTCAGAAGTGGAAGAGGCCATCCAGTCGAACCTCAACCGCGTGATGGAAGGCAAGACGGTGCTTGCGATCGCTCACCGGCTTTCCACGATTGCCGCACTCGACAGGCTTGTCGTCGTTGACCGCGGCAAAATCATCGAGGAAGGCACGCATGACATGCTTCTGAAGCAGGGCGGGCTCTATGCTGAGCTCTGGGCACGCCAGTCCGGCGGTTTTCTCGCCTCCGGCGACGATGATGCGCGTTCAGTATTCGCGAACGAAATCGCTGACTAGGCCGTAGTGGTTCGAGCCGAAGCTGTCGCCCAGCCGGCTCGTCGAGCGGATGAGCAGCGGCGATCTTGCGAAGATATGGTCGATGCTGATGCCGAATGGCCCGGCAGCGACCGGCCATGTGGTCGGTTCCGGGAAGGCGGTGGTAAGGCCCGTTCCGCGCAGGAATTCCTGGATGGTCGGGGCGAGGATTGCGGAATTGAAATCCCCGGCAACCACCAGCGCACCGGTGCGGGACTGCATGATAGCCTTCAGCTCCACCAGTTCATCGGCCTGAAAATCGTCGAAATAGGGCTTGGTGAGGTGCGGAAACAGAAAATCTACCCAGGTTCCGTCAAAATCGATCTTGGTCGAGACCAGCCTCTGCTTCCAGAGAGCGCCGAGATCGTAGACCTTGTGCGCGGCAAAGGGACGTTTCGACAACACGAGCGTATCGCAGGCGTCGCTCATGTCACAGCCGATGCGATATGGATAGATCTGCGCCAGCCGCGGCAATTGCGAGAAGACCGGCTGTGCTTCCATGATGTCGACCACATCGGCGCCGGATGCCAGCACGGCGTCGGCGATTTTCTCGGCGTTCCCGAAATTGTCGAACTCGATATTGAAGGACATCAGCCGGAAAAGGCGGGGCGCATCTTCCGCAGGCATTTTGCCGGCGAATTCGCGCAGCATGATGACACCGTGGATATTCAGGAAGGTTGCCACTGCCAGCATCACGAAGCCGTACCAGTGCCGTTTGAAAAAGAGGGCAACGACTGCGCCAATTGCGCAGATGATGCTGAGATGAATCTGGAAGCTGTAAACGAGCGAAAGCAGCCAGAAATCGGTGAAGTAGCGAAGCGAAACGAGGGCCAGAACGATGGGGATGAGGACGCTCAATACGCAGAAAACAGTATGCCTCATCGGCGCAAATCCAAATTCTCATGGCAAACTCACCAGCGCCTAACATGCCCCCTGGTTTGTTGCAATGCAGCAAAGTTGCAAGCCAGTGATTGCCTTAAAAAATTCACTGAAATTTCCCGCGACATTGTGCCCTCATCCCCTTGCCAAGGCTGGACATAATTTGCGATCAAGCATAGAACGCGCCGGATTGGTGGGGAATCTATGTCCGAAATATGTACTTGTAGATTCGCCGCCGCCGGAGGGGCAGGGCGGAATTCCGCGACAATTGCGCAGAGGATGGTTAAGCCGTGAGCGAACACGTAACGACAAGCGAGGCCTCAGAGCCCACTCGCCGTGATTTCCTTTATCTCACCACCGGCATGGCTGGTGCGGTCGGGGCCGTTGCGGTTGCCTGGCCGTTCATCGACCAGATGCGCCCGGATGCGTCGACGCTGGCGCTGGCTTCCATCGAAGTCGATGTCGCAAGCCTCGAGCCCGGCATGTCGCTGACCGTCAAGTGGCGCGGCAAGCCGATCTTCATCCGCAACCGTACGCCGGAAGAAGTCAAGGCGGCTGCCGACGTCCAGTTGTCGGATCTCAAGGATCCGATCGCCCGCAATGCAAACCTTCCTGCCGATGCTCCGGCAACGGGCGCTGACCGCTCGGGCGGCAAGGATAAGGAAAACTGGATCGTCATGGTCGGCACCTGCACCCATCTCGGCTGCGTTCCGCTCGGTCAGGCTGGCGAATACAATGGTTGGTTCTGTCCCTGCCATGGTTCGGTCTACGACACGGCCGGCCGCATCCGCAAAGGTCCGGCGCCGGAGAACCTGGCGATTCCGACCTTTTCGTTTTTGTCCGACACAAAGATCAAGATCGGTTGAGGGGAGACTGATTAATGAGTGGCCATTCCAGCTACGAGCCATCAACCGGCCTGGAAAAATGGGTCGATGCGCGCCTTCCGCTGCCGCGCATGGTTTATGACAGCTTCATTGCCTATCCGGTTCCGCGGAACCTGAACTACGCCTACACATTCGGTGCGATGCTCGCCGTTATGCTGATCGTACAGATCCTGACGGGTGTGACGCTTGCCATGCACTATGTCGCCGACACGACGATCGCTTTCAACTCCGTTGAAAAGATCATGCGTGACGTCAACCATGGCTGGCTGCTGCGCTATCTGCATGCCAACGGCGCATCCTTCTTCTTCGTCGCCGTCTACCTTCATATTGCCCGCGGCCTCTACTACGGTTCCTACAAGGCGCCGCGCGAAATCCTCTGGATCCTCGGCGTCGTCATTTACCTGCTGATGATGGCAACCGGCTTCATGGGCTACGTCCTGCCCTGGGGCCAGATGTCCTTCTGGGGCGCGACCGTCATCACCGGCTTCTTCTCGGCCTTCCCGCTGGTCGGCGAATGGGTTCAACAGTTCCTGCTCGGCGGCTTCGCCGTCGACCAGCCGACGCTGAACCGCTTCTTCTCGCTGCACTACCTGCTGCCCTTCATGATCGCCGGCGTCGTCGTGCTGCACATCTGGGCCTTGCACGTCACCGGCCAGACGAACCCGACGGGCGTCGAGGTCAAGACCAAGACGGACACGGTTCGTTTCACGCCTTACGCAACGCTCAAGGATGCGCTCGGCGTCTCGATCTTCCTGATCGTCTATGCCTACTTCGTCTTTTACCTGCCGAACTATCTCGGCCATGCCGATAACTACATTCCGGCCGACCCGCTAAAGACCCCGGCTCACATCGTTCCGGAATGGTACTTCCTGCCGTTCTACGCCATGCTGCGTTCGATCACGTTCAACGTCGGCCCGATCGACTCCAAGCTCGGCGGCGTCCTCGTCATGTTCGGCGCGATCATCGTGCTGTTCTTCCTGCCTTGGCTCGATACTTCGAAGGTCCGCTCTGCGGTCTATCGTCCCTGGTACAAGCTGTTCTACTGGCTGTTCGTGATCAACGCGATCATCCTCGGCTGGCTTGGTTCGCAGCCGGCAGAAGGCCTGTACACGACGATCTCGCAGATCTGCACACTCCTCTACTTCGCTTTCTTCCTGGTCGCGATGCCGGTTCTCGGTCTGGTGGAAACACCGCGCCGTATCCCGAACTCGATCACCGAAGCGGTGCTCGAGAAGCGCAATAAGACAGCTGCTGCCGGTGCAGCGGCCAATGCGTAAGCGCGCGACGGAAGGGAACAGAAACATGAAAAAGCTTGTTGCAAGCATTCTCTCGCTCGCTGTCGTGGCTGGTATTGGCGGCGGAGCCCTTGCCCAGGAAGCGGCCCCGGCCGCCCATCATGAGGAAGGTGCTACCCCGCACTATCCGCTGAAGGAACCGAAGGAAATCGACTGGACCTTTGCCGGCCCGTTCGGCCATTACGACAAGGGCCAGCTCCAGCGCGGCCTGAAGGTCTACACGGAAGTCTGTGCCGCCTGCCACTCGATGAACCTCGTGCCATTCCGCACGCTGAGCGAGCTCGGGTATTCGGATGCGCAGGTGAAGACCTTCGCTGCCAATTATGAAGTTCAGGACGGTCCGGATGCCAGCGGCGAAATGTTCACCCGCAAGGCAGTTCCGTCCGACCACTTCCCGTCGCCCTATCCAAACGCGGAAGCCGGAGCTGCTGCCAACAATGGTGCTGCTCCGCCTGACATGTCGCTGCTCGCCAAGGCACGCGAAGTCGAACGCGGCTTCCCGCAGTTCGTCTTCGACATCTTCACCCAGTATCAAGAAAGCGGCCCTGATTATATCTATTCGCTGCTGACCGGTTACGAAGAGCCGCCGGCTGGTTTCCAGGTTCCGGCTGGTGCGCACTACAACCCATATTTCCACGCTGCCGCTGCCTTCGCCATGCCGAAGCCGCTCTCCGACGATCAGGTCACCTATGACGACGGTTCGCCGCAGACGGTCGATCAGTATGCCAAGGATGTGTCCTCTTTCCTGATGTGGGCTTCCGAGCCGCACCTCGAAGAGCGCAAGCGCACCGGCTTCATGGTCATGATCTTCCTGCTGATCTTCACCGTGCTGATCTACCTGACCAAGCGGTCGATCTACTCCCGGACCGACCACTAAGCGATCCTCAGTCCCAAGGGAAAGGCGGCTTCTCAGCCGCCTTTTTTATTTGGTTTGGTCCGGCGCAATTGATAGTGTGCCTGCGTTTCATGCCCTCGCAGATACGGATTTTCCATGAACCATACGCTTTCGGAGCTTGCGACAAGCATCCGCTCCATTCCGGACTACCCCAAGCCCGGTATCATCTTTCGCGACATCACAACGTTGCTCGGCAATCCGCGTGCCTTTCGCCGGGCGGTCGATGAGCTCGTGCAGCCCTACGCTGGTCTGAAGGTCGACAAGATTGCCGGCATGGAAGCGCGCGGCTTCATCATCGGCGGCGCGGTCGCGCACCAGCTGTCCTCGGGCTTCGTTCCGATTCGCAAGAAGGGCAAGCTGCCGCATGAGACCGTGCGCATCGCCTATAGCCTGGAATATGGCGTGGACGAGATGGAGATGCACCGCGACGCCGTCCAGCCGGGCGAGAAGGTGATCCTCGTCGACGATCTGATCGCCACGGGCGGCACGGCTGTCGGGGCAACGCAGCTACTTCGCCAGATCGGCGCGGAAGTCGTCGGCGCCTGCTTCGTCATCGACCTGCCGGATCTCGGCGGCCGCAAGAAGCTCGAGGATCTCGGCGTTGATGTGCACACCCTCGTCGAGTTCGCCGGGCACTAACCCCCGAGCCTATTCGAATTCCAGGACGCTGCTCTCGAAGCGGATCACTGTAACACCATCCTGATTGACGCCTTCGCAGAGGATGGCGTTGAGATTCCAGCCCGGCCGTGACGTAAGCGGCCGGCTGGAGACAAAGGCCACCGAATAGGTGATCGTCTCGTCGACGAAGACCGGCTTCAGCCATTGAAGCTTCTGGAAGCCGGGCGAGGGGCCGAGTTTCGGCGGCTCCAACCCCTGCTCCGACAGCCGGCGCATTTCTGTCATCCAGTAATCCAGAAAGCAGCGCATCCAGGCGGCCACCGTATGCCAGCCGGAAGCGCAGAGCGCCCCGAACATGGTGTCACGAGCGGCTTCCTTGTCGATATGGAAGCGCTGCGGGTCGTATTTCCTGGCAAAGCGGAGGATGTTTTCCTCGGTAAAGACGTAAGCGCCGATTTCGGTTTTTTCGCCGACGGCGTAGAGCTCGGACATTCTCATGCGCCAGTCTCCGGCCTGTTGCGCATGCCGAAGATGACGGAATTCTCCGACAGGCAGACCACTTCGCCGCGCTGGTTTTCCACCTCGTGGCGGAATTTGACGATGCCGAGGCCGGGACGCGAGCGCATGGCGCGCGCCTCCAGGACCGTCGAATGGCCGGAGAGCATGTCGCCTGCCAGAACCGGCTTACGCCACTCCATGAAGTCGACGCCGGGCGCGCCTTCGCATAGGGAATTCAGCACGTAGCTGTCTGCCATCATGCGCATGAACATGGCCGAGATATGCCAACCGGAGGCGGCAAGCCCACCGAGGATGCTGGCGCGGCCGGCAGCTTCATCCAGATGCATGGGCTGCGGGTCGAACTCGATGGCAAATTCAATGATTTCGGGTGCCGTTACGGCTTTCGGGCCGAGCGGAAAGCGCCGACCCGGCTGGAAATCCTCATAGGCGAGCTTTTCTGCGGGCATCAGAGTCTCCCATCATAGGCAGGCCTCATTGCTTACAATAGCATTCGCACGGGCTCAATGATTCCGTAGGGGTAAACGGCATGGCTGAACTAAGGGCGATACTCGATGAAGCGGCGCGCGAAGGGTTGATCACCGCCGAAGCCGGCGTGCGGCTGGCGCCGTTTCTTGCTGCGCGTGGCGTCGTCGTCGAACAGCGTGCGACAGCAGCTTCCGAGGCGGCCTGGTCGGATACCGAGACGCCGCGTTTCGTGCGCGGCTTCCACGACGTGCTGATCACTATCGGCATCCTGATTGCCCTTGCAGGCCTCTGGGGGCTCACGTCGCTTTATGCGGTGCTGCCGGCAATCCTAGTACTGGCGGAGATCCTCGTGAAGCGCCAGCGCCTTGCGCTGCCGGCCGTCGTGCTGACGCTGGCTGTCTTTACCTGGACTTTCCGGATGATGCTGTCAGTCTATCCGTCCAATGCCGATCTTTGGCTCACGGGCGATGGCATTGACGGTTTCATCGTCGCATTCCCCGTTGTCATGGGGCTTTTCTATCTGCGCTACCGTGTGCCGCTTGCTCTGGCACTCTCAATCTTCTCCGGTCTCGCCCTTGTGCTCGCGCTCGTCTTGCGCCTGCTGCAATGGGGGAGCGGCGACGATGCCTTCATCCTCAATCATCCCACGCTCGTCTCTGTTATCCTGTTTGCCTGCGCCGTTGGCCTGTTCGTCGCAGCCCTCGGCTTCGATCTCAGCGACAGGTTCCGCCAGACGACACGATCGGATGTCGCCTTCTGGCTTCATCTCGTTGCGGCGCCGGCCTTGCTTTACAGCATCCGGACATTGCTTCCGCTCGACGGGGGCTGGCTGGATATCATGGACGCGAATTCGTTCAAGACACCGGTCGTCGTCATAATCGTCGCGCTGCTGATGCTGATCGGGCTGATCATCGACCGGCGTGCTTTCGTCACGTCGGGCCTGTTGACGCTGGGCCTGGCGATTTATGGGATATTCAGGCAGGGGAGCGCAACGGTCGATACTTATATCTTCGGAACGCTCGTTGTCGTCGGCGTGATCGTGCTCGTCATCGGTACGGGCTGGATGCCGCTTCGGCGCATCGTGCTGCGCGTCTTGCCTTCAGGCATGGTCGAGAGGCTGCCGCCCGGCTGAGCGGCAGCCAAGCGTGTCGCGATCCCCAGGATTCGCTTCCCACGCTTCAGGGTCTTGGTTTTACGCATGTCGTTATTGCAAAACGCTACAGAGCTTTGCGCGATATGCTTTGGTCGATCAGGTGTTGAAGCGGAAGTGAATGACGTCGCCGTCCTGGACGACGTATTCCTTGCCTTCGTCGCGCGCTTTGCCTGCTTCCTTGGCACCGACTTCGCCGCCGAACTGGATGTAATCGTCATAGGCGATGGTGTTGGCGCGGATGAAGCCGCGCTCGAAATCCGAGTGGATCACGCCGGCGGCCTGCGGCGCCTTGGTGCCGCGCTCAATTGTCCAGGCGCGGGTTTCCTTCGGGCCGACGGTGAAATAGGTGATCAGGTGGAGCAGCTTGTAGCCGGCGCGGATCAGACGATCGAGGCCTGCCTCGTCCAGACCGAGGGCTGAGAGGAATTCCTTGGCTTCTTCGTCCGGAAGCTGGGCGACTTCGGACTCGATCGCCGCCGAGATGATGACGGTTTCGGCGCCCTGCGCCTTCGCCATGGCGGCAACCGCCTCGGTATATTTGTTTCCGGTCGCCGCATCGCCTTCCGCGACGTTGCAGACATAGAGAACCGGATGCGACGTCAAAAGGTTGAGGCTCTTCAGGATGCGGGTCTCTTCGGCATCGAGCTTGGACAGCAGCGTGCGGACGGGCTTGCCATCCTGCAGCAGCGCCAGCGAGGCTTCCATGATCGGCAGCATGGCCATGGAATCCTTGTCCTTGCCGGTGGCGCGCTTGCGGGTCTGTTCCGTGCGGCGCTCGAGGCTGTCGAGGTCGGCGAGCATCAGCTCGGTCTCGATCGTTTCGGCGTCGGCAACCGGATCGATGCGGCCTTCCACATGGGTGATGTCGCCGTCTTCGAAACAGCGCAGCACATGCACGATGGCATCGACTTCGCGGATATTGGCGAGGAACTGGTTGCCGAGGCCTTCACCCTTCGACGCGCCGCGCACGAGGCCGGCAATATCGACGAAGTTGATGCGGGTCGGGATGATTTCCTTCGACTTCGCGACGTCCGCGAGCTTCCGCATGCGTTCATCGGGAACGGCTACTTCACCAGTGTTCGGTTCGATCGTGCAGAACGGATAGTTTGCGGCCTGCGCGGCGGCCGTCTTGGTGAGCGCATTGAAGAGGGTCGATTTGCCGACATTCGGCAGACCGACGATACCGCATTTGAAGCCCATGGCTGAAACCTGCTGTTCTCAAGAATTCCTTGGCCGTGGCTATGGGATAAAGGAGGAGAGCGGTCAAGTCTTGGAGCGCTTTTCTCGCAGCTCCCTTGCCGACAGGGCGTCGTGGCCTTATTCTTACCATGGCGGGATTTCCCGGACACTTGGTGTCGAAATTCTGCAATCGAAAAAGTCTAGTTAGATCGAAACCCCTTCCCATGTCATCAACGGGCGGATTTCCGATGGTTGACAACGACATTGCCTTAAAACCCAAGACCCGAACGAAGCTCAAGCTGGACAAGCCGAAGCTTTACAAGGTCATTCTCGTCAACGACGATTATACACCGCGTGAATTCGTCATCATGGTGCTGAGAGCCGTCTTCCGCATGAGCGAGGATACCGGCTACCGTGTGATGATGACGGCGCACAAGCTCGGCTCTTGCGTAGTCGTGGTCTGCACAAAGGATATTGCTGAGACCAAAGCCAAGGAGGCCATCGACCTTGCCAAGGAGATGGGCTTCCCGCTGATGTTTACTACCGAGCCCGAGGAATAGGCCCCCGAGGAAAGGGCGTGCGTCTCAAGATTGCCGGCGGATCTGGTAGCCGGTCTTATCCTGCACGAAACCGCAATTTTCATAGAAACGCAGTGTCGCCGGATCTTTCGATCCGGTCAGCAGCATGACCTTGTAGCAGCCGGCTTTCCAGGCTTGAGCAATCGCATGCCGGATGACTTTGCCGGCATAGCCCTGTTTGCGATGATCGGCGTGGGTGACGACGTTTTCGATGAGCGCATAGGAGGCGCCGTTGCGCGTCAGGTTGGGTATGACGATCAGCGTGACCGTCGCGGCAGCGATCTCGCCGGCAAAGCCGATCAAGACCGTTACGCCGGGCTGCGCCAGAATGGCGGAAAAGCGTTCCATTGCCACATCCGGAGCGAGGACCGGATCGGTCGGGCTGAGGTGCTGGTAGAGCGTGGTCAGGCCCTGCAGATCGCCGACGGCCGCAGGCCGGATGCTGAAATCCCCGCCTGCCATCGCGTTCAGTCGCTCTTGTTGCCGAACATCTTTTTCAGCATCTCGGCCATGGGGCCGGTCGTCGGAAGCTTCTGCTGGCTCTGATTGCGCGCCTGATGGATATGGGACTTTCCCGCTGGCTTCTTCTCCGGCTTCGGCTTTTCCTCTTCCGCCTTGCCGCCAAGCGCCAATGCGATCTTGTTCATCAGCTGGGAATCTTCGTTGCGAACCAGCATCTCGGCATTGTCGGCAAGCGTATCGAGCAGCGGCTCTAGCCAGGCATTGTCAGCTTTGGCGAAATCGCCGAGCACGTGGTTATGCACGAGTTCCTTGACGCCGGGATGGCCGATGCCGATGCGCAGACGGCGGTATTCCTTGCCGCAATGGGCATCGAGCGACTTGATGCCGTTATGGCCGCCATGGCCGCCGCCGGTCTTCAGCCGCGCCTTGCCGGCCGGCAGGTCGAGCTCGTCATAGATCGCCACGAGATCGGAAGGCTGCAGCTTGTAGAAGCGCATGGCTTCACCGACCGCCTCGCCCGACAGGTTCATGAAGGTCTGCGGCTTGATAAGCAGCACCTTCTCGCCGGCCAGCTCGCCTTCTGATATCTCGGCCTTGAACTTCTTCGACCAGGGCGAAAAGCTGTGGCGGCGGTAGATGGCATCCACCGCCATGAATCCAATATTGTGCCGGTTACCGGCATATTTCGCGCCGGGATTGCCGAGACCCGCGATGATCAGCATGGCCTGCCTTCCTTGCAAGAGCTGTTGGCGTTCACCACCGCGAAATGGCGGCAAAGTCAAGTGGCAAAGTCAATCGGCAAAGACGGGCGTGAACGGCAGGCGGCCGGTCATTTCAGCAGATGCAGACCGTATCTCAGGAAGATCTGCTCCTGTTCGCCGCTGGCGATCAGCTTGTCCAGCGAGGCCTGCATACGGGCCAGAAGATCGTCCGGGAAGTTCCTTTCGCAGGCAATTCCCATCGGTTGGGAGGAGAGCACCGTTACCATTTTCAGCGGCTGATCGGTTTTCAGCTTGTCGAAATAGAGTTCGGAGATCGGCATCATGTCGATGCGGCCGCCGAGCAGCTTGCGCAGTGTCGCGTTGAAATCGCTGGCGACATCGAGTTTGGTGAAGCCCTTCTCCCTCAGCGTCACTTCCGTGTAGTCGCCGCGCTGTGTGCCGATCACATATTTCTTCGCCTCTTCGAGATTGGCAGCCGAGACGCCTGATCCCTTGCGTGTGATCAGGATGTTGCGGTCGACGAGAAGCGGCTCGACCCATTTGAACAGGCCGTCGCGCGAGGCATTGTGGGCGGTCGCGAAAACACAGGTCATCGGCGTCGAACGAGCCAGGCTGAAGGCGCGAGCCCAGGGCATCACGTCGAGCGTATAATCGATACCGATATCGGCCATGACCTTCTCGACCTGCTCGACGGTTGCGCCCTTGATGACCTTTCCGTCGCGGTAGTTGAAGGGGGCGTATTCCTCGGTCACGAAGGCTACCGTCTGGGCTGAGGCAGACGTGGCAAAGCAGGGTAGGGTAAGAAGAGCAAGAAGCAGCAGCTTTTTCATCGCGATACCTCCCATATCTCGTCAGTTCATGAAGCGCGCGCCACATCCGAGAGCGAGCTGCTCAGTTCCTCGATCAGCCTGGCGGCATTCTGCGGACGGTGGAACAGATAACCCTGACCATAGTCGAGGCCCATCTGGTGCAGCGTGCCGCACTCCTCTTCCGTCTCGACGCCTTCGGCAATCACGGTGCAGTTCATCTTGTGCGACAGCGTGGTGATGCCTTCGATCAGCATACGGCTCTTCTGGCGCACGTCATCATCAGCATCATTGATGGCGCGGGTGAAGGACTGGTCGATCTTGATGATGTCGACCGGGAAGCGATTGAGATAACTCAGCGACGAGTAGCCGGTACCGAAATCGTCGAGCGCGATGCGGCAGCCGAAACGGCGCAGTTCCGTCACGATCATGCGGATCTGCGGGTTGTCGTGCATCAGCACCGCTTCCGTGATCTCGACGACGATACGATCCGGCAGGATGCCATGGCGGCCCAAAATGGCGGCAAGGCGGGCGGCGAGCGCCGGCTCGAACTGCAGCGGCGAGAAATTGATCGCGAGATAGGTGTCCTGCATGCCTGGCAGGCGGGATATCTTCGCCAGATTGGCGATCGCCTTTTCCATGATGACGTTGCCGACGCGGACGATCTTGGCAGTCTCTTCGGCGACGCTGATGATCTCGGCCGGCGGCATGAGACCCTTCTGTGGATGGTTGAGGCGCATCAGCGCTTCGAACCCGGCAATACCGCGGCCGTTCAGGTTGACGATCGGCTGCAGATAGGCCTCGAACCAGTCGTCGGCGAGGCCGGCTTCGATATGCGCTTCGATCTCGGCGCGGCGGCGGGCGTGGTCGAGCATGCTGCTATCGAAGATCTGTGCGCCGTTCTTGCCGTCGCGCTTCTTGGCGTACATGGCCATGTCGGATTTCTGCAGCAGTTCGGCGGCGGTCGCAGCGTGGCGAGGATAGATAGCGATACCGATAGAAGCGCTGAGATGCATGTCCGGACCGAAGGGCGTCTCGAAGATCGAAGCGATCTGGTCGCACATGGCGCGGGCGCGCTTCTCGGCATTCTTGGCCGGTAACAGGATGGCGAATTCATCGCCGCCAAGACGGGCGGCTTCATCGGAGGGAGCAAGCAGGGTCTTCAGCCGCTCCACGAGTTCGATGAGCGCGGTATCGCCTGCGGCGTGGCCCATGTTGTCGTTGATCCACTTGAAGCGATCGAGGTCGACGAAGAGGCAGGCGAGTTCCTGATCGGCGGCATCGGCGGCTGCGATCTTGCTGTCGAGCACGGCTTCGAAGCCCTGGCGGTTCAGGAGGCCGGTCAGATGGTCCGTGATCGCCTGGCGATGGTTGCGGTCTTCGGAGGCCTTCAGCTCGGTCACATCGGTCATGACGGAGAGAGACTGACCTTCCTGCCCGTGGGCCGTGAGCGCCGATTCGATGATGAGGACATCCATGATGCGGCCGTCCATGCAGACGAACTTGACAGTGACGTCGCCGGTGCCGTTCTCACGCTGGCTCTTGCGCCTGATGAACTTGTCGCGGGTGAAGGGCGTGACGAGATCGGAGAAATTCCGGCCGATGACGGCGGCGCGATGGTAGCCGGTGGCAAACAGCCAGTAGTCGCTGACGGCGGTGATGCGGTCTTCTTCATCGAGTGAGAAGAGCATGGCCGGCGTCAGATTGTAGATGTCGGTGGTGCGGCGGTGCGCGAGCTTCAGCTCGGTCTCCTCGTTCTCCAGCTTCGTCTGCATTTCGTTGAAGCTTTGCGCGAGGCGACCCATCTCATCATTCGATTGCCAATCGACATGGTGGCGGGAGCCAAGCTGGCGGGTGGCCTCGATCGCGGCCGTCAGGCGCATCAGGGGTTGGATGACGAAGAGACGGTTACCGATCAGCGCGGTCGCGAAAACGGCGAGCACCGCAAAAATGAAGATCGAGATGAAGACGACCTCTTCCTGCTTCAGGCCGGAAAAGAGACCGAGTGCCGGATAGAAGACGGAAATGCTGCCGAGGTTCTTCGGACCGTCGACGGTGTTGTAGATGATGGCGCGGGAAACCTGGACCAGCTTGCCGTCGAAGGACCGCGGAATGGTGGACTGGCTGACGTCGAGCTGGCCCGACTGGTCGCGGACTTCTACCTTGACGATGGCGCCTTGCGAAACGACCGTCGCGCTGATCTGGGTGACACTATCAGCATCAAGATCCCAGAGCGGCTTGGCGAGTGCCTGGGCATTGGCCACAAGAAGAACGGAAATATGGTCGCGTATTTCCTTGTCGGCGCGTTCGGAGGAAAGGAAAAGAAAAAGAACAAAGAGAGGAGCTACAAAAACAAGCAGTGCTCCGCAAACAATCGCAAAAAATCTGTTCTCAACGGAATTATTCATGGTTCCGTTTGCTCCACGGGGTCGGAATATTCTGCGGTCACGCGGCAGGGCGGAAACTTCGTAACCAGCCGGAGCATGCTTCCATGAATGTGTTAAATGTTGCTGAAATGCGCTTTTTCGGCAATGAAAAAGCCCGCCTTCCTCAAGGAAAACGGGCCTTATGCTTTACAAATTGGTAGAAGCTATCAGGCGTCTGCTTCGCCTTCGGCAGCAGACTCATCGATGCCGGCAGCCGGAGCAATGATCGTTGCGATGGTGAAGTCGCGGTCGGCGATCACAGGCGTGACGCCCTTCGGTAGCGTGACTTCCGAGATGTGGATGCTGTCGCCGATCTTGTGGGCGGAGAGGTCAACCGTGAAGAATTCCGGGATCGCGTCAGCCGGGCAGTGAACTTCGACTTCGTGACGAACGATATTCAGAACGCCGCCGACCTTGAGGCCCGGGGACTTTTCTTCGTTGACGAAGTGAACCGGGATTTCAACGGTAACCTGGGTGTTGCCGGATACGCGCAGGAAATCGACATGCATCGTGAAGTCGCGGACCGGATCGAGCTGGTAATCCTTCGGCAGAACCTTGTACTTCTTGCCGTCGACGTCGATGGTCGCTACGGTGGTCATGAAGCCACCGGCATGAATACGCTTCGTCACCTCATTGGTGCTGATAGCGATGGAAATCGGGGCCTGCTTGTCACCATAGATGACAGCGGGAATAAAGCCGTTGCGGCGGAGTTCACGGGCGGACCCCTTACCAACCCGTTCGCGCGCCTCGGCCTTGAGCTCGTAAGTTTCGTGGCTCATGGCTAGTCCTTTCGAGGTTATTTGGAGAGTCCGCAGCGGGCTTGAAGCCTGGTGCCGTCGGACCGGAGGCGGGCATGCCCATCCTCATCCGCGTTGCCTCCAAGGGTGTCTACGCGGACGCGTGGCCTATAATATAAGTGTCACGCAAACGCAAGCGGTCCGGCAGTGGCTTTCGATCGACCCTGCCTCACCGGCACTACAACCAGAATATTTCGCTTAATACAATCCACAATACAATCCACAGTGTTTTGCAGGTGCCCTTGAGAAACCGCTGATAAGCCTTTGTTGTCTGGGCGTTAATCACAAGGTCGAACAGACGGTTCCACTTTACCTGCAAAGGCGCCGGATTATCCATTCTTTAACGCGGCCGGACCGATCTCAGTCTTGAAAAGAATGGGTTTTCTCATGTTTGCGATCGTATCCTGCCTGACATACCAACACGACTTGACGCTGGTTCTGGTCGCAGCCGTACTATGCCTTGCGTCCAATCTCGGAACGATCCTGTTCCTGAGAAGCGCCGGCAGGACAAAAGGCGTGCCGCGCTGGATTTGGCTTTCGGTTGCGGGGGCGGCAGGCGGCTTCGGCATCTGGTCGACGCATTTCGTCGCCATGCTGGCCTATGATCCGGGCATCGTTGTCGGCTATGATCGCGACCTGACGCTTATTTCGCTTGGCGCGGCCTTTGCCTCCACCTTTATAGCCGGCCTTGCCGCCGCGTCGCTTCCAGGTTCTCAGGCCAACATTGCCGCAGGCCTGGTTTTCGGTGTCGGCGTTGCAGCCATGCATTTCATCGGCATGGCGGGACTGCAGGTTCCTGGGACCGTCGTCTGGGATCGGCATCTCGTTATCGCTGCGCTGATCATATCGGTCGCCATGGCGATCTGGGGATTTGCGCTCACAAAGAACTGGAAAGGTTCGAACTGGAGCATTCTCGCTGCCGCTTCCGCGCTGTCGCTCGGCATCGTCTTGATGCATTTCACCGCAATGGGCGCTCTCTCGTTTGTCGAAGGGGGTGGCAACGCCATCGAGCCTCAGGCGCTCTCGAAGCCGTTCCTTCTGGCGACCATTCTCGTCGTATCGATCTCAATGCTGGCCTCGGGCATTTCGGCATCGATCATTGCGTTCCGGGCGGCCAAGCAGGCGCGTGCGAGCGAAACCAAGTTTGAGCTGCTCGTGCAGGGGGTGATGGATTACGCAATCTATATGCTCGATCCTTCAGGCGTCGTGACGAATTGGAATGCGGGGGCCGAGCGCGCGAAGGGCTATACCGCAGCGGAAATTGTAGGCGAGAATTTTGCGCGGTTTTACTCTGTTGAAGATCAGCAGAAGGGCCTTCCAAAACTGGCTCTCGAATCAGCGCTTGCCAACGGCAGGTTTGAGGCGGAGGGGCTGCGTTTTCGCAAGGACGGCTCGTCTTTCTGGGCGCATGTCGTCATCCAGCCAGTGTATGACGACAGCCATCATCTCATCGGATATGTGAAGATCACCCGCGATATCACGCAGGCAAAGATCGACGGGGATCGCATCAAGGAAGTATCGAGGAATCTCGATCTCGCTCTGGAGAACATGAGCCAGGGAATCTCGATGTTTGACAGCAATGAGCGGCTGATCCTCGCAAACGCCAGGTACAGCCAGCTCTTCGGGTTTCCGCAGGACTTCATTCGCCCAGGTCTTGCCTATTCCGAGATCGTTCGCAGCGGCTATCAGATCGCTTTCGGCAATGGTGACGCCGCAGATTCGAGGGCGACCGATCACTATCGCAGGCATATGGCGACCATGCGCTCGGGTCAGAAGACCCTGGTGCATCAGACGACGAACGGCCGGTCAATTCTTGCAACGTTCAATGTCCTGGCGGATGGCGGCTGGCTCACGACATTCGAAGACATTACCGAACGGCTGGCGCGTGAAGAGAAAATCGCGTTCATGGCCAAGCACGATGCTTTGACCGGTCTGCCGAACCGTCCCACCTTCAATGATTACCTGTCGCATCAGCTGGCAATTGCCAAAAGACTGTCCAGCAAGGTTGCGGTCATTGGCATCGATCTGGATAAATTCAAAGAAATCAATGACCAGATGGGCCATGTCGCAGGCGATTTCGTGTTGAGTACGTTGGCCGTACGGTTGAACGGCATCCTGCGTGACGAAGAGCTGGTCGCCCGACTTGGGGGCGATGAGTTCGCGGCCGTAAAGCGCTTCAACGACAGGGCTGAGCTTGACGACTTCGTTGCGAGGCTGGAAGCCACGCTCATGGAGAGGATGGATTTCGAGGGGCATCAGATCGTCCCCGGCGCAAGTGTTGGTGTCGCAATTTACCCCGACGCTGGCGAAACGGCCGAAACACTTGTCGCAAATGCCGACCTTGCCATGTATCGTGCAAAACACGAGGTTGGGCACAACGTCTGCTTCTACGAAGAGTCCATGGACGAAGCGTCGCGGGACAGGAGAAAACTGGCTCGCGACCTCTGGGCTGCGATCGAGCGCGACCAGATGTACCTTCACTACCAGGTTCAGAAGTCGGTGGCGACCGGCAAGACGACCGGCTACGAGGTGTTGCTCAGATGGAACCATCCAGAGCGCGGAAACATCCCGCCCGTCGATTTCATTCCGATTGCCGAGGAGTGCGGTGCGATCGTGCCTATCGGAGAATGGGTCCTTCGCGAGGCATGCAGGGAAGCGGTCAGCTGGAAGGACGACATCAAGATCGCCGTCAATATTTCGCCCATCCAGATCGCCCATGCAAACATCGCCGAGCTGGTTCGTTCCGTCCTCCAGGAAACCGGCCTGCCAGCATCGCGGCTCGAACTTGAAATAACCGAGTCATCGATCATCGTCGACAAGAGCAAGGCGCTGGTTGCCATGCGTGCGCTCAAGCAGCAGGGCGTTGCGATCGCGATCGACGATTTTGGAACAGGCTATTCGTCGCTAGAGACCCTTCGCTCGTTCCCCTTCGACAAGATCAAGCTCGATCGCAGCTTCATGAACGAAGTCGAGACCAGTCAGGAGGCAAAGGCGGTCATTCGATCCATCCTGGCGCTGGGACGCGGCCTGTCGATCCCCGTGCTTGCCGAGGGCGTCGAAACGCTGAGCCAACTCGAACTATTGACATCCGAAGGCTGCGACGAGGCTCAGGGCTACTATTTCGGTCGCCCGGCGCGAATGGAACAGCAATCAGTTGTGCTCAATACTGCGGCCTGAGGCGGAGCGAGATCAGGATCGGAAGCGCGCGCGTGAGGCAGTGCCCGGCAGGGTACGATCACTCTCCCAGCCATGATCGCAAAATAACATTTGTCCAAACGTGCCGGGTTGACACCGGAAGATATCCGATCTTCCTATGGCCGCATTCAAAGCGGCTGAGGAGAGTGCGGATGCGTCTGAAACTTGTCACGACAACGAGCCTTGTTGCCCTATCGCTGTTCGGGGCAGCGCATGGTGCTGAGATCAATCAGGATGGAGCGAACAAGCTTCGCGACAGCCTGACGAAAGTGTTGCCTGACGATTTTGCAAAGAGCGGTTTTGTAACCGTCAACCCGGCGGGCAACCGCTACGAGGTCATTTATGACCTTGCCAAGCTGCTCAGCAAAGTGGACCCGGCCAAGATTGTCGTGAACGGGCTGACGCCCTGGTCGGTCTTCGCCACGCCGCTGGACAGCGGCTTCTGGAATCTCGAAGGCAACAACAGCTTCAACATATCCGGCAGCGTCAAGGACCCGGACGGCAAGGCGACGGATTTCACCTATTCCATCGCCTCGATGGTCTACGATGGCGTTTTCGATCCTGCGATCGCCTATCTACGTTCCGGCAATTTCAAGGCCAGCGACATCCGAATTACCTCGAAGTCCGATATGGACCAGGTCGATGCGACCTTTGCCGGCATGAACTACAGGCTCGATTCGACCGACAGCGCCAACGGCAACGGTCGCCTCGATTTCAAGGCGAACGGTTCGCTTTCCGCGCTGTCGGAGACGGTCACCAGCCCGCAGATGCCGCCGGTCAACATCAAGGCGGATTCGATCGACTTCGACGCCGACGTCGCGAGCCTGCCGGCGAAGGAAATCCGCGATATCGTCTTCTTCATCCTGGAGCACGCGGATGAGAAGGAGCTCAGCAGGGAAGACGGCGAGAAGCTGAAATCGGTCCTTAAGGCATCCTTCCCCCTGTTCTCCTCGATCAACGAAACGATCACGGCGAACAACCTGACGGTCGGGACTGCCGCTGGAAGCGGCGGCGCCGAGGCCCTCGGCTATAATTTCTCCGTCGACGGGCCGAGTGACGCCGTCCGGTTTGCCTTCGGCATGAACGCTGCAGGCGTCACACTCGACAGCCCTGTCGTACCAGCGAGCTACCATGCCTTCCTGCCGAAGAGCATCGATATGCAGATCGCCGTTCCCGACATGGATTTTGCCGCCTTCGGCGACGAGTTCATGAAGATCGATTTCTCGTCTGGCAACAACTCGGAGGAAAGCGGCAAGCAGGCTGCCGAGAAGCTCTTTCATGACGGCGTCGTCGTCGTGGACTTGCCGAAGTTTACCGCGGTCTCCGACGTCTACGATATCGACGTCACCGGCAAGCTGCAGGGCCGTGTCGATACGCAGAAGGATTATTCGGTCCAGGCTTCGGTCCTGGCGCGGGATCTCGACAAGTCGATCGCTGCCATCCAGGAGCTTGCCAAGAGCGACCCGAACCTCCAGCAGGTCTCCTTCGGCATGATGATGGCCAAAGGCTTTGCCAAGACCGATCCGGATGGCCGCTCGCGCTGGGATATCAGCGTTGCCGGTGACGGTTCGGTGGCGATCAACGGCCAGCAGATCAAGGGACCGGATGCCGAGGAGCCGGATCAGGGGCAGGAACCAGATCAGGGGCAGGACACGGCGCCGCCGAAGCAACCTTGAGCTTTCTCAACGGCGATCAAAGATAAGGGAAGCCGGCCTCGTGCCGGCTTTTTGCTCCCGTCGCACAGCTCCATTGGGCTTTGTCTTTTAAGAGCTTTTATGGATGCGGCTGCTTGACATTGAGCACCATGACCCCCGAATGTGCGCAACTTCAGCGGATGGGGATATTTCAGGGATGCGTCTAAAAATTGTTACAGCAACGAGCCTTTTTTTGCTCTCCGCAATCGGTGCGGCCCAAGGCATGGAGATGCGGCAGAAGGATGCCGATGATTTTCGTGACGGCCTTCTCAGCTCGTTTCCCGGCCTTGCGAATTCCGATTTCCTGACAGTCAAGCCGGCAGGTGACCGCCTCGAAGTCATTCTTGATTTCAATGGGTTTTTCGAGGGCTTGGATCCGAAGACGTTCAGGATGGCTGGGTTCGGGCCGTGGTCGTTTTTCTTTGTGCCACAAGACAATAGCGTAGCCAAAATCAATGCTGAGGACAGTGTAAAAGCCTCCCTTCTGGCCCAAGGAGTCGATGGGAAAGCCATTGAGGGCAATTACTCGATCGAATCTTTTGTGCTCGATGGGCTGATTGTTCTGCCTGGCAGCACACAGATTAAAACCTTGGCCAAGAATATCGATTTTACCTCGAAACTTGGTGGTGACCAGAGCACCTTCCGAGCCGATAGTATCGACTCTACAAATATTTTAGGTTCCAGCGATGAAGGTAAAGGACGTTGGGACTATGACGGCAGCACATTTTTCTCGGGCGTATACCAGCGGAGCATACAATCGGAGGCGCCGGTATTTGAAATTTCGGCAGACCTGATCAACCATGAGTACCACTGGGCCAATGTACCGTCGAAGGAGGTCATTAATCTCGCTTCTCTATTGATCACCAGGGGCGTTGGAACAGTCTCGAACTTTGAGAGGGTCCGGGCAGAAATGTTGCGGTCTTTTCCGCTTCTTTCTTCACTGGATGAGCGCATCTATACGGACAACCTCAAAGTAACGAGCCCAATCGGAAACCTGTCCGCAAGAAAACTGAACGCTCGAGTCGCTCTCCAAGGGGAGACCGCCGCGATGAGGCTGGGTATGACTGTATCCGGCACGGATATAAAAATGGACAGTCCAACGATCCCGTCGGTCTACGCGGCGCTACTTCCTACAAGTCTTGATATGACACTCGTGTTAGACGGGATGGATTTTGTCTCAGCCGGAAAGGAACTTGCCGCTGGCCCTGTATCGAATCAAGCGCAAGCAGAGGAGATGGGGCGCAGATTTGCCTTGAAGCTTAGTCGTGACGGCGCTCAGGCCTTCGTTCTCAAGCAATTGGTAATGAAGTCGGATTTTTATGATCTGGTAATGTTTGGGAGTGTTCGTGAAAACGACGAGAAGAAGGCTCAACTGAAGCTCTGGATCACAGCCCGCGATTTCGACAAATCGATCGCCGCGGTTCAGGAACTTGCCAAGACCAGACCTGAGATCAATGAAGTCAGTCTTGCTATGCTGATGGCCAAAGGTTTCGCGGCAGCCAACGCGGATGGTGGTGCGCACTGGGATGTTATTTTCAACGAGGATGGCACATTAATTGTCAATGGACAGCAGGTCCAGGGACCGAGAAATGCGATTCAGGCACAATGACAACTGAGCAAAATGGCTAAATCGAAAGAGCCGGTCAAATACCGGCTCTTTTTAGTCGAAGAGGCTGGAGACGGACTCTTCCTGAGCCGTGCGGCTGATGGCTTCGCCGATCAGCGGCGCCGTCGTCACGACGCGGATGTTGTGGGCGGAGAGCACGGCCGTCGTAGGCTGGATCGAGTCCGTGATGACGAGTTCGCGCAGCTTCGAGGAGGTGACGCGGGTGACCGCGCCGCCGGAGAGGACGCCGTGGGTGATATAGGCGGTGACGCTGGAAGCGCCCTTGGCAAGCATGGCGTCGGCCGCGTTGCAGAGCGTGCCACCGGAATCGACGATGTCGTCGATCAGCAGGCAGTCCTTGCCGGTGACGTCGCCGATGATGTTCATGACTTCGGATTCACCCGGCCGATCGCGACGCTTGTCGACGATGGCCAGAAGACAGTCCAGCCGCTTAGCGAGCGCGCGGGCGCGCACTACGCCGCCGACGTCGGGCGAGACGACCATGACGTTGCTGAGGTCATAGTGGCTTTTGATGTCGCGCGTCAGGACCGGCAGGGCGAAGAGGTTGTCTGTGGGTATATCGAAGAAGCCCTGGATCTGCCCGGCATGGAGATCGAGCGTCATGACGCGGTCCGCGCCGGCTTCGGTAATGAGGTTTGCGACCAGCTTGGCGGAGATCGGCGTACGGCCGGAGGCGCGGCGGTCCTGGCGGGCATAGCCGAAATAGGGCAGAACGGCCGTGATGCGGCGGGCTGACGAACGACGCATCGCGTCGATCATGATCAGCAGTTCCATCAGGTGGTCGTTGGCAGGAAAGGCGGTCGGCTGTACGAGGAAAACGTCCTCACCGCGCACATTTTCCTGGATTTCCACGAAGATTTCCTGGTCGGCAAACCTTCGGACACTGGCTTTCCCCAAGGGAACATTGAGATAGTTGCAGATCGCTTCGGCGAGTTGCCGGTTCGAATTGCCTGCGAAAACCTTCATTTTGGTCCGCCTGTTATGCGCTGATAGCCGCGCTTTTTAGCCAGCTTCCCGGTGAATGCAAGGGCTAAGGCGTCACATACTTTTATATTTATAAAAAGCTTGTGACTAATTGCCCTGGCTTTGCCGCCAGGATGTAAATTCCGAGATCGTCTTGGAGGCGATCTGCTGCATCACGGAAGCGGGCACACCGGCCCAGGGATCGGCCGCCGCCGTCGGCACGCTTTCCTGTCCCTGAATGCGGTGCAGCCGGGCGCCCGCATTGTCGAGTACGTCCCAGACATAGACCACGGTGACCTTGCCCTCGTCGCTGAAAGCGGAGAGGTAGCCCTTCAGAATATAGTCGCTGCTGGTGTCGTTGGAGCTCTTGATGGCAAGGCCATGAGCGCGGGCCTCCGCGCCAAGCTGGCGGGACAGCGGTGTGACGGCCTGGACCGGTGCGCCGATGATCGGCAGGAAGCGCACCGTATTGCCGCGTATCGACGTCGATGAGGAAACCGAGGGATCAAGTGCGGCCGTCTGTGTCGGCTGCTGTGGCGCCGGTTGTTCGGTTACGGACGGTGGCGCCAGTGACTCGCTTTCGATCGGACCGGAAGCGGCGGGCGAAGAACCATCACGGGAAAGCGCATCGGCCTGGGCCTGCATGGTCGTCGGCGGCGCGCCGGTGCCGGGCCGGTAGGCCTGCGCCGGGTAGTTCGGTTGGGTCGGATAGGTCTGTTGGCTGTAGGCTGGCGTATAGCCGTTCCGGCGGGGTGCGGCCGGGAAGGTTTGTTGCGGCTCTCCGGCCATGCGCTCGGCGTCGCTCTGCGTCACCGGTGTGGACGAGCGCTGATTCATCGAGGAGTCGCCGATTTCCATCGGCGGCGTCAGCGTCAACGCGTCGGTCGTGTTGCAAGCGGAAAGCAAGGCAAGACAGATCAGGAGCGTGGGCGCAGTCGCAACTCGCGTCATCCCTCGGTTCGTCCTTCCCACGTCAGCGTCAGCCCCGTGCGAATTTATGGAGGTGGGGGGACCTGTCTGTCAATTCCGGAATCTTGCCGGTGATGTCAGCGGCTTAGACGCCGATGAAATCCAGCTGATGTCGCGAGAGCGCCCGCGGCGCTTCGCCGGTCGTGAGATAGGTCTGACCGAGCGTCATGGCGGTGCCGGTATCGGAATCGGCAATGATCATGTGCACGAAGAGCGACATGTTCGGGTCGATCGGCTGCAGGTTGCCGGCATGGAACATCTGGTGCTCCATCCAGGACGGCGAGAAGCGCGCGCCGAGCGAATAGCCGCAGGCATTCAGGCGATGACGGGCGAGGCCGCGTTCGTCCATGATCCTGGCATGCATGTCGAAGACATCACCGAAGGTATGGCCGGGCTTCAGCACCGTCTCGATCGCCTGGATCGTTTCGAGGCAGGCATTGTAGAGCTCGCGGTGGCGGTGCGTCGGCTCGCCGATGACGATCGTGCGCATCATGGCGGCATGATAATGCGCGTAAGCGCCAGCCCATTCGAGTGTCAATTGGTCGTTGGCGTCGAGCTTGCGGCGGCCGGCCTTGTAGCGGCAGAGCAGGGCATCTGCGCCGGAGCCGATGATAAATTCGTTGGCCGGATAGTCGCCGCCGCCGGTGAAGATGGCGCCCTGCATGGCGGCGAGGATATCGGCTTCATCGGCGCCCGGTTTGGTCAGGCGGATTGCTGCGTCCAGCGCATCGTCCGCTAGCACGGCGGCGTGCTCGATATAAGCGACTTCGGTCGGGCTCTTGATGAGGCGCAGGCGGCTGACGAGGTAAGAGGCGTCGCTGATCTGGCCGAAGGTCGTCAGTTGCGCGTCGAGCAGCCGGGCGACGCGGCCGGTCATGCCGTGCGTGTCGTATTCGACGCCGATGCGGGCGCCGAGCAGGTCCATTTCGATGAGCAGGTTCTTGAGGTCCATCGTCGGGTCGGCATTGACGCGGTCGACCCAGACATGGATGTCCTCGATAACAGAAGTATGCCGGGCCTGACGCAGGTCGGCCGAGCGGGTGAGGAGCGCCATGGTGCCGTCAGCCTTGACGACCAGCGTCTGGAAGAAGCAGTAGCCGAACGTGTCGTAGCCGGTCAGCCAGTACATGCTCTCCTGCGCGAAGAGCAGCAGAGCATCGAGCTTCTCTTCCTTCATCCTGTCCGTCAGGCGGGCAAGCCGGCTTGCGAATTCAGCCCGTTCGAAATGAAGTGCCATGCTGCTTACATCTCCCTGATGCTGATCGCCGAAATCTGGCGGCCGTAATCCGGCTCCTTTTTATGTGTGGTTCGCCGATAGGAAAAAAAGCGCTCGCTATCGGGATAAGTGCAGAGGCCGAGGCTTTCGGCACGCACGCCGGCGTTTTTCAGCCGCTCGACGGTCAGTCCCGGCAGGTCGAACATCGCGTGGCCCGCCGACGGGGAGGGAATGAAGTAACGTTCGTAGGCCGGATCATAGGCAAGGAAGCGCTCGACGAATTCCGGGCCGACCTCATAACTTGCCTGGCTGATCGAGGGGCCGAGGCAGGCGACGATGTTGTCCCTGGCCGCGCCAAGGGCCTCCATCGCGTCAATCGTATTTTCGAGCACACCCGTCAGCGCGCCTTTCCAGCCGGCATGGGCAGCGCCGATCACGCGGTTTTCGGGATCTGCGAATAAGATCGGGCCGCAGTCGGCTGCCAGCACACCAAGCGCGATGCCCGGTGTTGCCGTGACCATTGCATCGGCCGGCGGCCGGCAGCCGTCATAGTTCGGCCCGATGGTGACGACGTCAGGCGAATGGACCTGATGGACAGTTGCCAGTCGCTCGACCGGCAAATCGAACCAAGCGGCGACGCGCCTGCGGTTCTCCTTCACATTGTCGCGCTCGTCATTCGAGCCAAGGCCGACATTGAGGCCGCGATAGATGCCTTGTGAAATGCCGCCCGCGCGGGTGAAATATCCATGGCGGATCGCGCCGCCGGCTGCTTCGTTCAGCAGCGCGCTTTCGATCGGTGCTGGAGAGGCCGCGTCTGTCATTTGATATCCAGGTTTTTGGAGAGGCATCGACACCGTCCTGGCCGGATCTCTTCCGGCGAAGCAGTGTCAGCTACGGCGATGTTGGCGAGCGCGACGCTGTCTGTCAATCCACTGGGCGAAACGGCATCAGGTCGATCGCCGGATGCGAGACGGCCAGCACCTTGAAAAGTTCGCCCATGCGGCCTTCACCTGCACCGGCGAGCCGGTCGACCGCAGCCTGGATTATCTGTTGCGTATGCGGCTCACGGTCGCGGCCGAGCGCGGCAGCGCGCTCCAGAATGCCGAGACCGGTCAGGAAATCACCCTGATGCAGCGCGCCGTTGATATGGAGACCGCTGGAGGCGGCCGTTTCCGCAAGCTGCTGAAAGTCGACATGGCTCGTCAGGTCGGCCTCGCCGGGATGGGCAAGCGGCGGATCGAATTCATGCATGCGCACGGCCTGCAGCGTGTCGCCGAAACCGGTGACAAGGTGGCCGTAGTCGATTGCGAGCGCCGTGCCGCTGAAGACCCGCAGCCTTTCGCAGATGGCGCTCATGACAGCCTGGCGCGCAGGCGAGATCTCGAACAGCGTACCAACCGGCACGTTCTGCGTGGGCTCCGGCAGCAGCGCCGGATCGATGCCGGCAACACCCGCTGCAAAGGTCAGTTCCTCATCGGCACCGAGGCCGACCATGCGTTCGCGGAAACCGGTCGGCGTGCGCACGAACTGGCGGATCGGGATCGCGTCGAAGAGTTCATTGGCGACGATCAGCGTGAAGCCCGGCGGTACTTCATCGAAGCCGGCATGCCAGCTGACTTTGCCGTCATAGGCTTCGAGCGTCTGGCTCTGGACATCGCGCAGGCGTTCGCTGGTCTCGACGAGGTGGATCGTCATGTTGTCGAAGAGCGGCGGGGCGATGCGCGAAATCACGCGCAGCATGTCCGCCATCATCGTGCCGCGGCCGGGGCCGATCTCGACGAGGCGAACGCCGGCCGGTGTGCCGTGGCGCTGCCAGGCATGGACGACGAAAACACCGATCATTTCGCCGAAGAGCTGGCTGACCTCGGGCGCAGTGACGAAATCGCCCGAACGGCCGAAGGGCTCGCGGGTGCGGTAATAGCCGTGTTCAGGATCGGCAAGGCACAGCGAGAAATAGTCGGTGACGCTGATCGGCCCGTTTGCCTGGATGATCGTCTTGATCTTTTCGCCCAAAGCGGTGGTCATGGCGGTCGTCCCGATAGCTTCAGTGCTGCAGGGCAGCAGCCTGACGGCGGGCGCGAAAGATCGCCCAAAGGCCAAGCAGGATCATGGGGAAGGACAGAACCATGCCCATCGTTAGCCAGCTGGTGCCGAGCAGATAGCCAAGCTGCGCATCCGGCTCGCGGAAGAATTCCACGAAGATGCGCGAGAGCGCGTAGCCGCAGACGAAGACGCCGGTGATGAGGCCCGGGCTTTTCAGCGCCTTGGCGCCATAGACGAGGGCGGCAAGAACGAAGAGCAGCACGATACCTTCGAGGCCGGCTTCGTAGAGCTGGCTCGGATGGCGGGCGAAGGGGCCTCCAGTCGGAAAGACGACTGCCCATGGCATATCCGTCAGCCGGCCCCAGAGTTCACCATTGATGAAATTGGCGATACGGCCAAAGAACAGGCCGCAGGGCACGACCGTCGCAACGATATCGAAGAGGTTCCAGATCGGGATACGGTTGCGGCGGGCAAAGAGAATCATGGCGATCGCCGTGCCGGTCAGGCCGCCATGGAAGGACATGCCTCCATTCCAGATCTGGATGGCACGGATCGGGTTTTCGACGATGGCGCCGAGATCGTAGAAGAGGATGTAGCCGATGCGGCCACCAAGGACGATGCCAAGGGCTGCCCAGACGATGAAATCGTCGAGCTGTGCTCTCGTGATGGGCGAGGTATCGTTCGGCCAGAGCGCATCGTTTGCAGCGATGCGGCGCGCATAGGCCCAGCCGAGCAGGATGCCGGCGACATAGGCCAAGCCATACCAATGAATCGCCAGCGGGCCGATCGAAAAAGCGATCGGGTCGATATTAGGGAAAGGCATTATAGCAAGAAGATCAGCAGCTATCGGCAAGGTTTTCCCACCCGTTGAGATGCGCGGAACATGGCTCCGCGATCTTCGACGGTCAAGTGCATTGTTGGTCACGGGCCAGTGCGCAGGGGCTTATCCCATGCAAAGCGCTTGCATCCTCAACGGCGAAGCCCTACCTCCATTTTCAGTGGCCGCAAGGCCCGACATTCACGTCGTGCGAAGGGAGAAATACGCCATGACGACCGGAACGAACCGCATCATGGATGAATTCGCCAAGCTGATGACCGATGCCGCCGGTGCTGCGCAGGGCGTGCGCAAGGAGATCGAGACGGCGTTCAACGCTCATGCCGAACGCTGGCTGAACAGCATGGACATCGTCAAGCGCGAGGAATTCGAAGCCGTGCGCGAAATGGCGATCAAGGCGCGTGACGAAAACGAGGCTCTTGCCGCCCGCATCGCTGCGCTCGAAGCCAAGCTTGCTGCAAAGGGCAAGTAAGCCCGTATCGCACAAGATGCTGTATAAGGTGCGGCGTGGCCCATATGTTACATGCCGCATCTTCGATAAAAAAATCCGGTGCTATTTTCCACCTGTGGACACTGCAAAAAAAGCCAATGGGCAGAGTCTTTTACCTCCCCCGCTGAATCTGATTCCATAAGTGCTTTCCACAACAGGCCAGGCCAAATTTCCGAGAAGGGGGCTGGCAGGTCGCAAGGGGCATTATAGACTGATTTTAAATGATGATTCGAAGCGAATTGGTAAGCTCCGGGCAGGTTCACTGCGTTAGTCTGGCAGCGGTTCAGCGATCATCCAAGTGGTGGTTTCCGGTATTGCGTGTGTCTCGTTTTGTGTTTTTCACGAAGTTAGGCCGCATTCATTCCGGTCAAGAAGGTGCTGCATGAGCCTTATGGAATTGGAAGTCGAACGCCAGTCGAACCCGGTCGACATGATCGAGTACGTGGCTTCAAACAATGACTGGGCATTCGAGCGCTCCGGCGAAGACGAGATTGCGATGACGGTCGAGGGCCGCTGGGCCGACTATCACGTCTCCTTCTCGTGGATGGAGGAATTCGAAGCGTTGCATCTTGGCTGCGCCTTCGACATCAAGGTTCCCGAAATCAGGGTCAACGAGGTGGTGAAGCTGCTCTCGGCGATCAACGGCCAGGTGCTGATGGGGCATTTCGACCTGTGGCGCCAGGAAGATGTCGTCATCTTCCGTCAGTCGCTGTTGCTTGCCGGCGGTGCCGAGCCCACTAACCGCCAGGTGGAAGTTCTGCTTTCCAGCGCGCTCGATACCTGCGAAGCTTATTTTCAAGCTTTCCAGTTCGTCGTCTGGTCCGGTATGGAAGCCAACAAGGCGATGGAAGCGGTCCTGTTTGAAACCGTCGGTGAGGCGTAAAACATGCCTGCGAATGCCTTTTCCGCCGCCAATCCGGTCGTTCTCATCGGTGCCGGCAATATGGGCGGAGCGATGCTTTCCGGCTGGCTGAAGAGCGGCGTTCCGGGCTCCTCCGTGGTCGTGGTCGATCCCGGCCCGTCGCCGGCGATGCTGGCGACCATCGCCGATGCGGGTGCCTCCCATGTCACGACTGCTCCTGACGGTCTCAAGGCCGGCGTACTGTTCCTTGCCGTAAAGCCGCAGGTGATGGAAGCCGTGCTTCCGGCGGTCAAAAGCGTGGTCGGGCCTCAGACGGTGGTGGTTTCGGTCGCCGCTGGCAAGACGCTGGCTTTCCTGGAAAAGCATCTCGGCGAAGCGGCCATGGTGCGCGCGATGCCGAACACGCCTGCCATGGTCGGGCGCGGTGTGACCGGCGCCTTTGCCAATGCGCGTGTGAGCGCTAAACAGCGTGACGGCGTCAATGCTCTTCTTCGTGTCTCCGGCCCTGTCGAATGGGTGCCCGCCGAATCCGACATCGATTCGGTGACGGCGCTCTCGGGCAGCGGGCCGGCTTATGTGTTCTATCTCGTCGAGTGTATGGCAGAAGCGGGCCGTAAACTTGGCCTGCAGGCGGACCTTGCCATGCGTCTTGCGCGGGAAACTGTCGCGGGGGCTGGTGAGCTGCTGCACCAGTCCCCCGACGACGCGGCGCGCCTGCGCCAGAACGTGACCTCGCCGGGCGGCACGACTGCGGCAGCACTTTCCGTGCTGATGGCGGAAGATGGCATGCAGCCGCTGTTCGACCAGGCGCTCGCGGCAGCTCGCAAGCGCGCCGAAGAACTCGCCGGCTGAGAGAAGACCGTGGCCGAAGAGATCACCTTTGCCGATTTCGAGCGCGTCGATATCCGTGTCGGCACGGTCATCGAAGCAAATCCCTTTCCGGAAGCCCGCAAGCCGGCAATCAAACTGCTGATCGATTTCGGCTCCGAAATCGGTGTGAAGAAATCCTCCGCGCAGATCACGGTCCACTATTCGCCGGAGCGGCTCGTCGGACGGCAGGTCCTCGCCGTCGTCAACTTTCCGCCGCGCCAGATCGGGCCGTTCCGCTCGGAAGTGCTCACACTCGGTTTTGCGGACGAGAAGGGCGACATCGTGCTTGCAGCGGTCGAACGTCCGGTGCCGAACGGTCAGAGGCTGATGTAGGCGAGCCGACGCGAGTCATCGTCGGCGCGCGCGGTGGGAAGGACTCAGTGGATATCGCGAGACAGCGGATCGGTCAGCGTAAAATCGTGGAAGACGGCTTCGAAACCGGCGCGTTGCGGCGAACAGAAGACGGGGCCGACCAGCACGTTCTCGAAAGCGGGATCGAACCAGGCGAGGCGGGCCATGCGCCATTCGTCCATCGTATCCGTGCTGTACTGGATAAAGATAGCGTCGCCATTGCGCGTGGCGCGCACTGAGATCGCATCGAAATCATGGCCGATACGGAAAGCCGACCAGTCGGAATTGCCGTTTGTGACCACAGCGCTGAAGTGCCTGGCCCCATCGGTATATTCGATGCCGCATTTTATCCAGTGCTTCTCATCGGCGCGGATCATCAGGCCAGCCTGATCGTAGAGCGCTTCGTAGTTGCCGGAGAAGGTGACCTCGGCGGTGAAATCGCCCTTGCGGCTTTCATGCAGGAAGTGGCCGTCGTCGCGGTGAAAGCCGTAATAGGTGCCCTGCCAGAAATCGGTCTTCTCGCCGGAGCGGACGTGAAGGCCGCCGTCGCGTTCCTCGAAGAAGGGCGGCGCGTTCAGCCAGGCCATGTGTTTCATGCTCAGATCTCCCGCAGGAAGGGATTATTACGGCGTTCGTCGCCGATGCGGCTGCCGGGGCCGTGTCCGCAGATGAAGCCGACGTCGTCGCCGAGCGGCAGCACCTTGTCCCGGATGGAATCGAGAAGCTGGCGATGATTGCCGCCCGGCAGGTCGGTGCGGCCGATCGAGCCGTTGAAGAGCACATCGCCGAGATGGGCGAAGTTCTGGGCGCGGTTGAAATAGATGACGTGGCCCGGCGCATGGCCCGGCGTGTGATAGACCTCGAATTCGTGCGAGCCGAAGGAGACCTTGTCGCCATCCTTCAGCCAGCGGTCGGGCGTGACGTTCTGCAGGCCCTGCACGCCATATTTCGCGGCCTGGGTCTCGATGCGCAGCAGGAGTGGCAGATCATCCTCATGCGGGCCGACGATGTCGATGCCGAGCTTGTCCTTGAGCTCCTTGGCACCGCCCGCATGATCGAGATGGCCGTGGGTCAGCCAGATTTCCTTGATCTTGAGGCCGTGCTCCTCGATCACGCCCGCAATGAGCGAGACATCGCCGCCGGGGTCGACGACCACGCCTTCCTTCGTATCGGGATCGAAGAGAATGGTGCAGTTCTGCTGGAAGGGTGTCACCGGAATGATACCGGCCTGGAGCATGCCCATGAATGCCTCGCTTCGCGTCTTCAATGACCTGTCTCTATAGGCGCAAACGCAGTCGAAGGCAGCCGGAATTTTCGGCAGACTCACGCGAAAAAGACAAGCCGCAACAGGAATTTATCGGCTTTTCAAAGGGTGGGTCGTGATGCTCTCCGGCGGGTTTATTCCATTTTTTCAGATGCTTATCGAGGATTTCCTCGTGCCGTTCGTCAGCCAGTTCGTGCGCCGCGGAACATCCTCGCAACCCACGCGTTGTCAGCCCATCACAACAAGGGAGACCTTACAATGACCTTGAAGAGAAACCTTCTGCTGGCCGGCGCCTTTCTGGCCGCAAGCGCCGGCTTCGCCCAGGCGGACATGGTGGCGACGTCCATCAACGACCTCAACATCCGCTCCGGCCCCGGCCCGCAATATCCTTCCGTCGGTCTTGCCACGCGCGGCTCGACCGCCGTGCTCGATGGCTGTATCGAAGGCAGCCGCTGGTGCCGTGTCGACGTGAATGGCGTGCGCGGCTGGGTCTATGCCGAATATCTGCAGGTCGATCAGGGCGGCTCGCCCGTCATCGTCGAGCAGCACCGCGCCGATCTCGGCGTGCCTGTCGTGACTTATGAAACGACCTCCAGCGTCGTGCCGGCAGAGCCTATGCCCGCACCGGGCGACGAGTTGATCGGCCCGGTCGGCTCGGTCGAGGCCATCACGCCGCCAGACGAAGTCCGCACCTATATCGACACGACCCCGACACAGACCGTGCAGCTTGGCGGCGATGTCGTCGTCGGTGCCGAAGTGCCCGCCGACGTAACCTTCCAGACGATCCCGGATTACCAGTACCGCTATGTCCGCATCAACGACCGGCCAGTGCTGGTCGATCCGGGCACGCGCCGCATCGTCTATGTCTATCAATAAGCTCAAGGGGAGAGGCGGCCATGCGGCCGCCTTCGGTTTGTCGGCGGCCTCGCCTCCACTTGGCGTCATCCTCAGCCTCCTGCCTGATATCTGTTGCTGATGGGCGACCGCAGATGCTCGGGACGAGACCGGGCAAGACGAAAAAGCAAGCGTATCCGCCCGGGGCGATCTTTATAAGCTCTCGCATGGGTTGCCAGAATTCTCTACTTCTCCTCCTGAATATGATAATATTCCAATATGTCATCCGGTGATGGCATGAGTCGGCGATCGGGGAGATCGTCAGAGGAGGAAATTATGGAAGCGCTACTTCCGCTCATCACACAATTGATTGCGGGTGCTGTTGGCGGCAATGTCGCAAGTGCTGCACTCAAGCAGCAGGCGATCAACGTCGTTGCCCGCACGATCGCGGGCGCTATCGGCGGTATCGGCGGCGGCATGTTGCTCAGCATGCTCGGTGGCGAAGCGGCAATGACCGGGCTGATCGCCGATGGCATCGGCGGGCTGATCGGCGGCGGCATCCTTTCGACGCTCGCCGGGCTGGTCATGGCCAAGGCACGCTGAAGGTTCGAGCGCTCTGGACGCTGGACAACGAAACGCCCCGGCAGACGTAAGCGTCTGGCCGGATTGGCTGAGGTCTTATTCGGCGGCGGTTGCAGCGGCCGGATAGATTTCCTTCATGCAGTCGTTCATCAGCGTTCCCGAGATCGTCTCCGACGTGAGGCGATACGGCTGATTTTGGACATAGGGTGACTTCCGCGGCCAAGCCGGTCGGGAAGCACTCGGAGAGGCTCTAAGTTCTTCCGGGAAGAATCTAGGCAAATGCCCTTCGGCTTTTCAGCCGGGTTGAAGTCATTGCCCACGCCGGATGGCAATTGCCATGTTGATGCAGTTCGCCTGGGCGGAAACATCCATCATCTTGCTGCCGCGCTACGCGATCGGCCGCACGTAAGCGTCGGGAAGGGCTGGCGCTTAGGCGTTTGACCGTTGCCGTGTCCAGCTTCTCGACGGAGTAGGCATCTTGAAGCCGAGGATCTCGGTGACTTGCGCAGGCGCTGATTGTGTTTCAGTGAGTTTGAAGACCTTGCCCCCTCCGGCGCGTTTGCGCCATGTCTGTTGATTGTTGTCCCCATTACGTTCTATCCACTGACGCAAGGGGAAACTGCGCGTTGCGTTGGAGATTTGTCGGGCGGGCTTTAGTTTTCGGGAAAAGAACAGTCCGTGCGGGGCTCCCGCAAAGTTTAGGGAAGCTATCGGCGACGTAAATTCATGTCACCAAGGCTGGCATATTTTTATGAAAACGTCGCTGACATCGCGCTAAGAGAGAGGAAATGCCGAGTGCCACGACAGACCAGCTCGAAAGCAGGCAAACCTCAGCCGCTGGCCACGCCGATGGAGGATGTCGGCATCATCGATTTCGAGATCATCGAGCTGTTCTTCTTCGCCTATCGCGACTTCGTATCCGATCCCGACGCCATTCTCGAAAAGAGTGGCTTCGGGCGGGCACATCACCGCGTCGTGCACTTCGTCAACCGCAATCCAGGCATGACGGTCGCCGATCTGCTCGATACGCTGAAGATCACCAAGCAGAGCCTCGCAAGAGTGCTGAAACAACTGATCGATTCAGGCTATATTCGGCAGGTGGCAGGCCCGGAGGATCGCCGCCAGCGCAAGCTCTATCCCACCAAATCGGGCAGGGAGCTGGCACTGGCGCTTGCCGAGCCGCAATCACGCCGTATTGAACGGGCATTCGAGGGAGCTTCCCCGGAGGCGCGGGAGGGCGTAAAGGCATTCCTCAGAGGCATGCGAGACAGACAGAAGGCGGGTTGAATGGCGGTGAAAACAGGCATTTCCGATGATGCGGCGCATCTTCTCGTCGTCGACGACGACACCCGTATCCGCGCGCTCCTGAACCGCTACCTGACGGAAAACGGTTTTCGTGTGACCATTGCCTCCGATGGGGCGGAGGCGCAGCGCAAGCTCGCGGGGCTCGATTTCGACCTCATCATCATGGACGTGATGATGCCGGGGGAATCCGGCATCGACGTGACGCGCGGGCTCAGGGCCGTGAAGAACGTGCCGATCATCATGCTGACCGCACTTGCCGAATCCGACAACCGCATCGCCGGTCTCGAGGCAGGTGCCGACGACTATCTCTCCAAGCCTTTCGATCCGCGCGAACTGGTGCTGCGCGTCAACAACATCCTGCGACGCAACAGCGGCGGCGATACGCCGAAGATCGAGCAGATCATGTTCGGCCCCTATACTTTTTCGCTGACGCGCAAGGAGTTGAAGAAGGCGGCGGAAGTAATCCGCCTGACGGATCGTGAGCAGGAGATCATGCTGCTTTTTGCCCGTCGGGCCGGCGACACGATCCCGCGGCACGAGTTGATCGGAGACGATGCGGAAGTCGGCGAACGCACCATCGACGTTCAGATCAACCGCCTGCGCCGCAAGATCGAGGACGATCCTGCCAATCCGGTCTGGCTGCAGACAGTGCGCGGTATCGGATACAGGCTGAGCATCGACTGAAACGACAGGTTCGGGACCGGCGCAAATGGTGACATTCGACAGCCTGCGGCGGGAAGACCGCTCTCCTGCACCCGGCTGGCGCTGGTTCGTCCGCTGGCTGCGCCGGCGATTGCCGACAGGCCTCTATACGCGTTCGCTGCTCATCATCATCATTCCGATGGTGCTTCTGCAGTCGGTCGTCGCAGCTGTGTTCATGGAGCGTCACTGGCAGATGGTGACGGAGCGGCTGTCGCTTGCCGTGACCCGAGATATCGCCGCCATTATCGAGATCATCGACACCTTTCCGCAGGATGCCGATTATAGCGATATAACCCGCATTGCCCGCGATCAGCTCAACTTGCAGATTTCAATCGAGCCGGATGGAGATCTACCGCCGCCGCGCGAAAAGCCGTTTTTCTCGATTCTCGACGGCATTCTGAGCGACGAGATCACCGAGGAAATCCGCCGTCCGTTCTGGATCGATACGGTCGGCAATTCCAACCTCATCGAGATCCGCATCAAGCTCGACAACCGCATCCTGCGCGTCATCACGAAGCGCAGCCAGGCCTATGCATCGAATACCCATATCTTCATTCTCTGGATGGTTGGCGCGTCACTGGTGCTGATCGCGATCTCGATCCTCTTCCTGCGCGGCCAGATCCGGCCGATCCTCAATCTGGCGCGGGCGGCGGAAAGCTTCGGCAAGGGGCAGAAGGCCGATAGTTTCTATCCGCGCGGCGCTGACGAGGTTCGCCGGGCCGGCCTTGCTTTCATTCTCATGCGTGAGCGTATCGAGCGGCAGATGGAGCAGCGCACCGCGATGCTCTCAGGCGTCAGCCACGACCTTAGAACCATCCTGACGCGTTTCAAGCTGCAGCTGGCGCTCGCCGGGGATAACCCTGATCTTGCCGGGCTCAATGAAGACGTCAACGACATGCAGACCATGCTGGAGGCCTATATGGCCTTTGCCAAGGGTGAGGTGGAGGAGGATGTCGGCGAGCTGAAGCTCAGCGAGATCTTCGAGAAGCTCGAGATCGATTTCGAGCTTCACGGCAAGGTGTTGACCTATTCCATCGAGGGCGAGGACCATATCTCGGTGCGCCCCAATGCCTTCCTGCGACTTGTGACCAATCTCGCCTCGAATGCAAGGCGTTACGCCGACACGCTCCATATCGAGGCCAAGCATGGTGCGAAATGGCTGACGATCGTCTTCGATGACAATGGTCCCGGCATTCCGGAGAAGTACCGGGAGGATGTGTTCAAGCCGTTCTTCCGGCTGGATAGCGCACGCAATCTCGATGCTTCGGGCACTGGTCTCGGGCTTGCCATCGTGAGGGATATCGCGCGCAGCCACGGCGGCAACATCACGCTTGGCGACGGCCCGCTTGGAGGGCTGAGAGCGACGGTACGTATTCCAGCCTAATTCCTGGCCGCCGATTTGGAGGTGTCGAATTCATTCAGGTGGATGACGATCCAGCGCCACAGCGAGACGACCTGCGTCAGCAATTCGCGGCCGAGCGGCGTCAGCTCGTATTCCACGCGCGGCGGCACCTGCGGATAGAGCGTGCGGATGACGAGGCCGTCGCTTTCGAGCGTGCGCAGGGTCTGTGTCAGCACCTTCTGGCTGATATCCTCCACCCGCTCCAGCACCCTTGAAAACCGCAAGGGGCCATCGGCCTCGGAAAGCACGTGCAGGACGCGCAGCGGCCATTTCGCAGCGGCGCGTTCCAGCATCTGCCGGGCTCGCGCATCCTGCTCGTCGCTCATGTTGCGGCAGAAATCGAAGATATCGTCTTTCATCGTGGTTACTTTCAGGTGCGTATAGATCTCTAAGGTACCTTCTTTCTAATGGAAACAATAGGTCCTAAATGGATGGGGAACCGAAAAGGAGGTTTCCAATGTCGAAGGTTTGGTTGATTACAGGAAGTTCGCGCGGCCTTGGCCGGGCGTTGGCAAATGCCGTGCTCGAAGCTGGTGACAAGCTGGTTGCGACGGCGCGCGATCCGGGCCAGCTTGCCGATCTCGTCGAAACGTATGGCCCACGCGTTCTCGCGTTGCCACTCGATGTGACCGATGAGGCGGCGGCTGAGACTGTGGTGAAGACCGCGGTCGAAACATTCGGCCGGCTCGACGTGCTGGTCAACAATGCAGGTTACGGCAATGTCGCGCCGATCGAGGATACGAGCCTTGCGGATTTCCGGGCACAGATCGAGACAAATCTCTTCGGCACAATCATCATGACAAAGGCGGCGATCCCGGTCATGCGCGGGCAGGGGGCAGGGCATATCATCCAGTTCTCGTCCGTCGGCGGCAGGATTGGGCCTGTCGGACGTGCACCCTATGCGGCGGCGAAATGGGGCGTCGAAGGCTTTTCCGAAGTGCTCTCCAAGGAGGTCGGACCGCTCGGCATCAAGGTGACAGTGATCGAGCCCGGCGGTTTCCGTACGGATTTCGCCGGCTCCTCGACGGTTCTTTTCGAAGGCCGTCCGGAATATGCCGAAACAGTCGGCGCCATGGCAGATTACCAGCGCAACTATAATGGCCGCCAGCCCGGCGATCCGACCAAGGCGGCTGCCGTGGTGCTGCATATTGCTTCGCTCGATGCGCCGCCGCTGCGACTGCTGCTCGGCAGCGATGCGGCTGCAGCGGTAGAAAAGGCGGATGCCGCGCGAATGGAGGCCGATCGCACATGGCGTGTCGTCAGCCAGTCGACCGATTTCGAACAGGGCGGAGGTGCCAAGCCTATGCCCTGGGAGAAGAAGGCCGGCTGAGATATCGACAAAAGAAGAGCGCCGCTCTGTGGCGGCGCTCTTCTCGTCAGAGTGTTTTCTGCCTATCAGCTTGCGACGCAGAAGTGCTCGCGACCGTCATTGCCGACATAGGTGCCGCTCTGCGGATCGAAGCTGCGGTAGCGGTAGGAGCAATAGCGCTGCCATTGAGCGCTCCAGGGTTCCATGGCGCCGACCGAGCGACCGTAGACAGGGCGACCATAGACCGGCTCGGAATAGACGGGCTCGGAATAGACGGGACGCGGCGCGCGATAGACCGGCGGCGGAGCATATTCCGGCTCATAGACCGGCGGGTCGATGTAGCGGCGCTCTTCGTAGACCGGGCCGTTATTGGCATTGGCGATGGCAGAGCCGACGATCAGGCCCGTGGCAAGGCCGACAGCGCCGCCAACGAGTGCATCGTTGCCGTGGTCGTGGCCGTGACGCCAGTAGCGGTCGCCAGCCGAGGCTTCGCCGATGGCCGAGAGGGTCAGGGCAACGGCAGTTGCCGTCAGAAGAATGGTCTTTGCAAGCCTGTTCATGGCGTAAAATCCCAGTATCGGGAACCGGAAGCGGTCCCTTCTCTATGGTTCCGAAACTAGTGGCTTCATGCTGAATGGAGTCTGAACGACAAAACCCGGCATCGCTGCCGGGCTTCAACTCGAATTCCATGCCTATGCGAGGGTCAGCCTGAAATCTGCAGATTGACGGCCTTCGGACCCTTGCCGCGGCGATCCGGCTCCGTGTCGAAGCTTACCTTCTGATTTTCCGTCAGACCGGCCAGACCGGAAGCCTGAACGGCAGAAATGTGAACGAAGATATCGGCGCCGCCCTTGTCCGGCTTGATAAAGCCGAAGCCCTTGTCGGTATTGAAGAATTTTACAGTGCCAGTCTCGGCCATGCCTCAGGTCCTTTTGTCTCCGCCCGCCATCCACACGGGCAGCATTACGCTATTGCCTTCTTGCGAAGACGCTGGCAGGCAGATCTTGAAATGTGAGAAAAAGGTCCCCTCTACCTCCGCCGGCTCCAGACAGGACTTATTGCCTGCTGTTTTTTGGAACCAGCTGACCGGAATATTAGCGTTTCCGGCGCGCAAATTCTTAAGGACTTCCCATGCTCGCAAAATGCCCGAACGCGCGAAGAGTGCTGCGTTTGACGGATTTTGGCAAGCAAAAGTTTTTTAACGTGTTGCTAAGAACACACCCGCAAATCTGGCCTGTTTTCGCGAAAACGCAAAAAATCCTCCGTCAGAAGCAAATGATTAACGTTTTATATCGTCTGCAATATAAGTTCCGGGCAGAATTTACCAAAAATACAACGATAGCGCGTCTTGTCGCCAGCATAAAAAAATTTCTAGATGGCTCTGAATGCCCCACAAATGGACGCGTGTTCAGACCATTTGCGCGCGGCGACGGGTCATTTCGGGCACGAGTTCGACTACAAGCATAGCGGTAAACATCAGTGCGCAACCGACATAACCAAGCGGCGGCATGCTTTCGCCCAAGAGAAGTGCGGCGAGCGTGGCGCCGAACAGCGCTTCGGCGGAGAGGAAGATCGCCGCCTGCGACGGCGTGGTGTAGCGCTGGGCGATGACCTGCAGCACGAAGGCGACGCCGGAGGAGAAGATGCCGACATAGAGAATTTCGGGCGCTGCTGCGCGGATATCTGTCAGCCTGATCGGTTCGAATATCGCGGCGATGATGAGTGCGCAGACTGCCGTAAACGCGAACTGGGCGCTGGACAGGGCAAGAGGCCGGCCGGTTTCGGCGACCGTCGTTCCAGCAAGCGTAATCTGGACGGACCAGAAGATGGCGCAGACGACTGTGAGCAGGTCGCCGACGGTGAGCGACGAGAACTGGCCGCCGGAGAGAAGATAAATGCCTGATACGGCCATGATTGCGCCCGGCCAGATGACCCAGTGCGGCGAGCGACGGAGGAAGAAAACAGCAATCAACGGCACGAAGATCACATAGAGTCCGGTGATGAAGCTGGAATTGGTGACGGTCGTCGTCTGCAGGCCGATCTGCTGTGTCGATGCGCCACCGAAGAGCGCAAGGCCGATCATCAGATAGAGGCCGAGGTGCCTGCGGCTGGTGGCGACCTTTACTTTGCGGGCTTCAAGGAGCGTGAAGGGCAGAGTGGCGAGTGCAGCGATGGCGAAACGCAGGCCGATAAACCAGAAGGGGCCGATCGCCTTCATTGCCGTCGATTGGGCGACGAAGCCTCCGCCCCAGATCGCGGCTGCGAGCAATAGAAGGAGGTTCGCTTGAACGCGCGTCATTTCACCCTCAATGTTGGGGAAGCGTCTAGGAGTTATGCTTTGTGGGTTAGCAGTTGCATTTCTTTTGAGCAAGGACGAGGTTTTGCCAAACGGTTTGAAGGCGTGCGCATGGGGGTGCGAAGGGTTGCCGTTGTGACGGTAATCGTTGTGTCGGGGCTCGGGGAAGCGTCGGCCGAGACATCCTCATCCGTGCGGCCGATTTTGCGCTTTGCCGATCTGCCAAAGGCGGTGCGGTCAGACATCGAGCCCAAGGATCGCGACTGCCATATCGAAGAGAGCCGCCTTGCCTATGGCGATGCCTTCCAGGTTGTCGATGCCGGAGGAAAGAGGCTGATCATCGTGCCGTGCGGCCTGGCAGGTGCCTACAATATGCCGTTCGCGCTTTATGGCGGTTACGGTGAGGAGATTTCCAGGGCGATCTTCCCGCTGAAGTTTTCGGAAACGACGGGCGATACAGCCTTCAACATCCGTTACGATAGGGTGGAGGGGCGTTTTACCTCCTTCCTGAAAGGGCGAGGCATGGGCGATTGTGGCAGCTATTATGTCTGGCGCGCTGCCGAGCCGGGCAGCAAGGATTTGCTTGTTCTCGAGGAAGTGCGGATCAAGGAAGAATGCGATGCCGGAGGTGACGGCGGCCCGGCGGCATGGCCGCTCATATGGAAGCGCCAGTGATCGCAGGATATTCCGGCACGCCGCTCATCCGGAAATTGGGGTTGAAGCCAGGGCTGGTTGCCTTGCTCATCAATGTTCCCGGCGGGCTGACCGAGATCGATGGTTTTGAAGGTTTTGCTTCGGTCGAGCATAGCTTGCCGCCGGGCTCCTGTCGGCAGTTCGATTATATTCATGTCTTCGAAACGCAGCGCACGGCATTGGAAGAGATGGCCACTGGGCTGCTTCGGGCCATCAGGCCCGACGGCATGGTCTGGATATCCTGGCCGAAGAAGAGCTCGAAAGTGCCGACCAGCATCACTGAGGATGGGCTACGCGAGATCCTGCTGCCGACCGGACTCGTCGACGTCAAGGTCTGCGCCGTCGACGAGACATGGTCGGGGCTGAAATTCGTGATCCGCAGGGAATTGCGAAGCGCGCTTTAGCCGGCCCGGTCCTGGGCGCGGGAAACCCGGAGCAGTTCACCATCATCCTCGTCGGTCACCATCAGCAGTGCGCCATCGGGGGCGACGATGACATCGCGGATGCGGCCATAATTGCCTTCGAACATGCGTTCCTCGGTGGTGAAGGCGCCGCTTGCATCCCGCTGCATGCGCGACAGCAACTGGAATTTCAGGGCGGCGATGATGAAATTGCCGTTCCATTCCGGAAACATCTTGCCGCGATAGACGGCGAGGGCACCCGGCGCGATCGACGGGTCCCAATAGTGCAGGGGCTGCTCCAGGCCCTCCTTGGCAGTTCCTTCACCGATCTTGGCGCCGGAATAGTCGCGGCCGTAAGTGATGATCGGCCAGCCGTAGTTCTTTCCGGGCTCGGGATTGTTGATTTCGTCACCGCCGCGCGCGCCATGCTCGACGGTGTAGAGCTTGCCGTTGGCACTGTCGAAGGCGATGCCCTGCGGGTTGCGATGGCCCTTGGACCAGATTTCCGGCAGGGCCTTGCTGCTGTCCTTGAAGGGATTGTCGGCGGGAGTGCTGCCATCGGCGTTGAGGTGGACGATGGAACCGGCGTCATCCTTCCAATCCTGCGACCGGTCGCGGTTGCCGCGGTCGCCGACGCTGATGAACAGCGAGCCGTCGGGCGCGATTGCGATGCGCGAGCCGTACTGGATGTTGCCGCGGGTAAAAAGCCGCATGGTGAAGACGGGCGTGACGTTTTCGAGGCTCTTTTCATCTGATGACAGCGTGGCGCTGAAGGCTTCCGTGCCAGAGCCTCTGTTGTTGGCAGTTGCGGCGGTCAGATAGAGTTTGCGGCTGGTGGCAAAATCCGGGGAGAGGGCGACATCCATCAGGCCGCCCTGACCGCGCGCGTTGACCTCAGGCACGCCACCGATCGGGTCGGAAACCTTGCCGTCGCGGATGATGCGCAGTCGTCCCGGCCGCTCCGTAACGATATAGCTGCCATCAGGCAGGACCTCGACCGCCCAGGGGTGCTCCAGTCCCTCTGCGAGTTTCTCGACACGAACCGAGACTTCCTGCGTCTTGACGATATCCCCAGTCTGGGCAAGGGCGGGACCTGCAAAGGCAGCAACGCCGGCGAGCAGCGCGGCGAAACGGAATGTCGAAATGGCGTCCATCATAGTCCCCATCGGCAGTTTCTGGGAAAGATGGCGTAGGGCATGGGGCGCTTCAACCATGTTTGGCGCGCCATAACGGTTTCGTGTTCTCAGGTTGAATGAGAGGAGGTCAGTTGATCACAGGAGGAGGGAAGCGGGTGTCGAAATCAGCATATTGCAGCTCCGCACTCATCATCCGTTGTGTGATGAAACCAGTGCGCTTTGCTTCGGCCTTCAGGAAAAGCCCGCAGCCGATCAGCGCCATGCCGTAGAAGGCGAGGCACACGATACCAACGGCGACCAATTTCTCGATGATCGAAAGTCCGGGGAGGCGGGGTCTCGGCGATGCGGGCGGCGCCTCGTGGGCCGCGGCGGCAGCCATGGCGAGCTCCATGTAGGTCGGCAGCGGCTCGAACGCGTCTTCATCCTCGTTCCCGCCTGTACGCTGCGATCTACCGGGCATCGCCCTTGCCTCCCGAAACAACGAGACCCTTGATGCGTCGCAGCCAGATGGCAAAACCGTTTGCTGCGACAAAGGCGGCAAAAAGCATCGTCAGGCCTTGGGTGATCGTCTGGTCGGCATGCGTTGCCTGGAGGGCGCTGGAGGCCATGGCCGGTGCTGCTTCGGCGACTGAAAAGAGGCTGAATGTCGCGACGACACAGCATGCAAAAGCGATGACTGCCACCATCAGCGACAGGCAAACCCGGCTTGTGCGCAGGCGTCCCGCCGCGCGCTCGTCTTCCAGAAACATGGCATGCCCTCAATAACCAATGTCCGATGGTGATAGAATACCGGTTTGATCTCGGCGCTCTCACGACCGAATTGCGGCATGCCGCAGCATTTGTTGCGGCTTATTCGTGGCAAATGGTAAACGGCCGATAACCTTGATTTTAAGGAATAAAACGGGGCCGACTTCAGAAACTAATTCAACTTCCTGTGAGGCTGGATCAGTCATCTGCGGCGTCTCGCCGAAGCGCGGTTCAGAATTCCGGATGCGGCTGCGGCAATAGATCAATAAGAATCATCGTCGCCATCACGCCTTTGCGCTTGAAATGCTGTCATACATTGGACATAGAGCTTAGCGCAGAACTCCGGTCCCGGCCTTCTGCCCGTTTCAACCTTGTAGGACCGATATCATGGCTTTCCTTGCCGATGCCCTTTCCCGCGTGAAGCCTTCAGCCACCATCGCTGTTTCTCAGAAAGCGCGCGAGCTGAAAGCCAAAGGACGCGATGTCATCGGCCTTGGTGCCGGCGAGCCGGATTTCGATACGCCCGATAATATCAAGAAAGCCGCTATCGACGCGATCAATCGCGGCGAGACGAAATACACGCCGGTATCCGGTATCCCCGAGTTGCGCAAGGCGATTGCCGCCAAGTTCAAGCGCGAGAACGGTCTGGAATATTCCTGGGAGCAGACGATCGTCGGCACGGGCGGCAAGCAGATCCTTTTCAACGCCTTCATGGCGACGCTGAACCCCGGCGATGAAGTCGTGATCCCCGCGCCTTACTGGGTGTCCTATCCCGAGATGGTGGCGCTTTGCGGCGGCACGCCGGTTTTCGTTTCGGCCACCCAGGAGCATAATTTCAAGCTCCAGCCCGCCGATCTCGAAAAGGCGATCACGCAGAAGACCAAATGGTTCATTTTCAACTCGCCGTCCAACCCGACGGGCGCCGCCTATACGCATGCTGAGCTGAAGGCGCTGACCGATGTGCTGATGAAGCATCCGCATGTCTGGGTGCTGACCGACGACATGTACGAGCATCTGACCTATGGCGACTTCAAATTCGTCACGCCGGTCGAAGTCGAGCCGAAGCTCTACGACCGCACCCTGACGATGAACGGCGTCTCCAAGGCCTATGCGATGACTGGCTGGCGCATCGGCTATGCGGCAGGCCCGATCCAGCTGATCAAGGCTATGGACATGATTCAGGGGCAGCAGACATCCGGTGCGACCTCGATCGCCCAGTGGGCGGCTGTCGAAGCGTTGAACGGCACACAGGACTTCATCCCTGAGAACAAGAAGATCTTCGAAGGCCGTCGCGATCTCGTCGTTTCCATGCTGAACCAGGCCAAGGGCATCGTCTGCCCGGTGCCGGAAGGCGCCTTCTACGTTTATCCGTCCTGCGCCGGGTTGATCGGCAAGACGGCTCCGTCGGGCAAGGTGATCGAGAACGATGAGGATTTCGTTTCCGAGCTGCTGGAATCGGAAGGTGTTGCCGTCGTGCACGGCTCGGCCTTCGGCCTCGGCCCGAACTTCCGCATCTCCTATGCGACCTCGGAAGAGCTGCTCGAGGAAGCCTGCCGCCGCATTCAGCGCTTCTGCGCGGCCTGCAAGTAATCGGTGGCATCAGCCCCATTCGAAGAGCTCGCCAGAGATGGCGGGCTTTTTTATTGTGTCGTTTTTCACTTCAACGTGCTGCGGAAATGATTCCGCTTTTGCCGCCAAGTCGCTGATTTCAGATTCAAAGTCCGATCGCGGTCAGCATGATGAAGGTGGCGAAGAGGATGAAATGGGTCATGCCCTCGATGGCGTTCGTCTCACCATCGTTAAGGTTGATGGCAGCGGCAATCAGGGTGATCGACACCATGACCGTCTGGACCGGCGACATGGCCATGATGAAGGGCTGGCCGGTGTAGAGCGCGATCCCCTCCATGACCGGCACTGTCAGGATGACCGTCGAGAGAGAGGCACCCATAGCTATGTTGACGGTTGCCTGCATGCGGTTGCGCAGGGCCGCCCGCAAGGCCGTCAGGATTTCCGGTGCTGCGGAGATGGCGGCAACCACGATGGCCGTTACGGCAATCGGAGCACCGCTGTCGCGCAGGCCTTCGCTCATAAAACCTGACATGAATTCGGCGAGCGTACCGATGATGACGACACCGATGAGGATGAATGCGATCGAGGTTGAGACCGAACCCTCTTCATCGTGCTCCTCGGGATGTTCCTTCTGCCGTTCCGAGCGCGGGTAGCTGTAGGAGAAGAAGTAGCTGTGCTGGCCAACCTGCATGCGCAGGAAGAGGCCGTAGAGGGCAATCATCGCGATGATGGTGAAGCCCGAGTAATAATGCCATTTATCGTCGGGCACGAATTCCGGAACGATCATCGAAATGCCCATGGCCGTCAGGATCATCACGCCATAGGTCTTGCCGGAATTGTCGTTATAGGGCTGCTCGCCGTGCTTCAGGCCGCCGAGGAGGGCGGCAAGGCCGAGGACGCCGTTGATGTCGAGCATGAGTGCCGAATAGATCGTGTCGCGCACCAGCGTCGGCGAGCTTTCTTCGCCGCTTATCATGATGCCGAGGATGATGACTTCGACGGCGACGGCCGAGAGTGTCAGGATCATCGTGCCGTAGGGGTCGCCGACCTTGACGGCTAGCAGTTCGGCATGATGGGCGACGCGCATGGAGGCGAGCACGATGGTTACGATCAGGGCGGCGGCTGCGACGAGCGCCATGCCTCGACCGGCCTCCATAACAGAATGTTCCAGCAAATAGGCGATGACCGCGACGACGACCGCCACGATCAGGAATCTTTCCTCCTTAAGATGCAATGCCATGTCTATCACCAGCGCCGATTTTGATTCCCTGGGCAATCTAAGCCGGTGATTTTTCTATGCAAGCAGACTCGCGACTGATGGAATTTGCAGTCTGTGACGATTAATGGAATACTGCTTTTCATACGGCAGCCGGAAAACAGATCGCGGCGTCCTCGAAATCTTCTCAAGCGGCCCGCGCTGAACCGGACATGATCCGGAAGCCCACGGATGCGCAAGGAGAAAAGAGGAGACACATGCATGGTCAAGGTGGTCTACGAAGTCGTACCGCATGACGGCGGCTGGGCCTACAAGCTTGGGGACGTCTATTCCGAGGCATTTCCGAGCCACTCCGAAGCGCTCGAAGCAGCCCGCATCGTTGCAGCCGAACAGCAGGTCGGCGGTGATTCCGCGGAGATCAGCTGGCAGGATGCGCAGGGCAAGTGGCACGAGGAATATGCCGAGGGCGGCGATCGTCCTGAGACCGAGGTCGTGGACGGCTTTACCAAGGGCCGTTCCCCAGAGGTTTCTCCGGAGCCCTGATCTTCCGCCGATTTCTATCGTCTTTCAGCGCGTCGTCAGGCGCGCGTTTCCTTGCATGACTTGATATAGTTTAGCAGGCCCCTGACCAGCGCGTCGAAGGTAACGCGGCAGCGTGGTGAGGTCTTGAGGCTCTCGTGCATGGCGACCCATGTGCCGAGGGGGATTTCGAATTCATCCGCCATGATATGGACGAGGTCGGGGTTTGGACGGGCAAGCCCCGTCTGGCAGATGCCAACGCCGATGCCGGCACGAATGGCTGTGTAATGCGCCAGATGGCTGCTGGTGCGGAAGGAATAGGCAAGCTCGTCGGCCAGCGGGTGGAGCGTGCGCATCATGCGGATATAGGCCGTCTGCCGGTCAAAGCCGATGAGGCGATGGCCGGCAAGCTCGGCCATGGTCTGCGGCGTGCCGTGGCGTTCCAGATAGCGGCGATGCGCATGAAAGCCGAGCGGAATATCGCCGATGCGCCGCACCACCAGCGCATCCTGCTGCGGCTCGGCCATGCGCACGGCAATATCCGCCTCCCGGTTCATCAGATCTTCCAGCGCATCGGAGGCCGAAAGTTCCACCTGCAATCCGGGATAGGCGTCCTGCAGATCGGCAATGATCGGCGGCAGCACCTCGATGCCGATCACTTCGCTGGCACTGATACGCACGGTGCCTTCCACCTTGTCGCGCTGGCTGGATGCGGTGCGCAGGAGGGCAGCAGCCGTGGTCGCGAGCATTTCGGCATAGGGCTGGAGATCGAGCGCCACGTCTGTCGGCAGCAGGCCGTTGGATGAGCGGATGAAAAGCTCCGCGCCGACAGCCTCCTCCAGTGCGTCGATATGGCGGCCGATCGTCGGCTGCGTCAGGCCGAGTTCGCGGGCGGCGGCCGAAAGCGATCCCTGCCTCACCACGGTGAGAAAGGAGCGGTAGAAGTCCCAGCTTGGTTCGATGTTCATATATTTATGTATAGCGATGCAACTTATTTCGTCAATTTTGTTTATCTGCCTGTGGAGGCATAGTCGTCTCATTGAACAAGGAGACGATCATGAGCAGCGAATATCAGGACAGGAAACTGGCGCTCGTTCTCGGCGCGACCGGCGGCATCGGCGGCGCAGTCGCCCGCAAGCTGCGGGCGCGCGGCTGGAAGGTGAGGGCGCTCAACCGAAACGCTGCGAAGGCATCCGGGAGCGAGCTGGGTTTCGAGTGGGTGCAGGGCGACGCGATGAACGCGGCCGATGTGCGCAGTGCTGGGGAGGGCACGAGCCTTATCGTCCACGCCGTCAATCCGCCCGGCTATCGTGACTGGGAGAAGCTGGTTCCGCCGATGCTGGAGAATACGATTGCGGCGGCTCGTGCCGTCGGTGCGCGCATCCTGCTGCCGGGTACCGTCTATAATTTCGGGCCAGATGCCTTTCCTGATGTGATGGAGGACAGTCCGCAGCATCCGGTGACAAAGAAGGGCAAGATCCGTGTCGAGATGGAGAAGAGCCTGAAGGCTGCCTCTGAGACCGGCACAGGTGTCATCATCGTTCGCGCTGGGGATTTTTTCGGGCCGGGCGCTACCGGCAACAGCTGGTTCTCCGCCGCTTTCGCCACACCGGGCAAGCCTGTTGGTACCATCAGGAACCCGGCTTTGCCCGGCGTCGGGCACCATTGGGCCTATCTGCCCGATGTTGCCGAGACGATGGTGCAGCTCGTCGAGCGAGCCGAACGCCTGCCGGCCTTCGCCTGCTATCACATGAACGGCTTCTGGGATTGCGATGGCCGCCAGATGGCGGAGGCGGTTCAACGTGTCGCCGGCGGCAAGGCGAAGATCGGCCGCTTTCCATGGTTCGTTGTGCCGCTGCTTGCTCCCTTCATGACTGTCATGCGGGAGTTGAAGGAGATGCGCTATCTCTGGAAGGTACCGTTGCGCATGAAGAACGACAGGCTGGTGGCCGAACTCGGAACCGAGCCGCATACGCCGATCGATGAGGCCGTGCGTGCGTCGCTCATCGCCCAGGGCTCGATATCGGAACCGCATGGTGCAACGGCGCTTCCTTCGCACGCCAAAAAGGCGGGTTAAGCAAGTTCCGCGAGTGCGATGCGCGCGACCGTCAGAGGCTTCTCCGCCGAGGCATGGTCGTCATCTTCAAGGAACCAGGCTGCGGAGAGACCGGAATAGGCGACGATCCATTTGAGCAGTCGCGCCGGCTCGATATCGGCTTCCTTGGAGACGATCGGCAACTGACGTTGGAGGCGTTCGGGATCTGTCACCGTCGGCAGGTCTTCGTTGGCGAAGATATTGGCGAAGTCGTAACCGCGCTCGCCATAGATCCGCTTGGGATCGATTGCCAGCCAGCCTCGGTCACCGAAATCGAGGATGTTGCGGTGATGGATGTCGCCATGGAGAATGCTGAGCTGCTGTGGTGCAGCAAGTAGATTGCTGGCGATCTTCCAGCAATCGACAAAGGTGCCGCCATAGGTATGTGCTGCCGGTTCCAGACTGCGGAACCAGCGCTCAAGTGTTGGGGAATCGTGAAGAGGCGTAGGGCGCGGCGCGTGCAGCCTTGCTGCAGTGCGCACCATGATGCGGCTTGCTTCATCGTCTTCGCCGTTCAGCGCCATATTAAGCAGTGAATATTTGTCCGTTGCCCGTTCCAGAAGGACAGCGTCGCCTTCATGCGCGTAGACACGAGCCGCGCCATCGCCATCCCACCATTTCATCAGCAATGCGCCGTCACGCTCGCTGCTGTCGGTTGCGACTTTCAGCATGGCAGGTTTGTCCTGCCAGATGACCGGCAGGAGACGGCTTGAATGGGTGATGATGGGTTCGCCGTCCGATGTCAGCGACCAGCGTTCGAGATAAGGCGAGAACATGCGTGCATGCTACAGCATCGGCCCGAAATTCGGAATCGATTTTCGGAAAGCCTGATGCGTAGATTCTTCAAAGAGTTAGAGCGTCCTTCGTGCGTCCGAATGGACGCACGGCGCTCTAGCGGCAATGCCCTGAAATGGAAATCCCGCCGTACGGCGGGATTTCTGTTTGTCGAAGATGATCAGGCGACCTTTTCGAGTGCCGGATAATCGACATAACCCTTTGCGCTGCCACCGTAGAAGGTGGACTGATCCGGGGTGTTGAGCGGCAGGTTCTTTTCCAGGCGCTCGACGAGATCGGGATTGGAGATGAAGGGTTTGCCGAAGGCGATGAGGTCGGCGGTGCCGTTTTCGACGGTTTCGATCGCCATGTCTCTGTTGTAGCCGTTATTGACCATCCAGGCCGCCTTGCCGCCTGCCTTTTCATAGGCAGTGCGCAGCGCCTTGTAATCGAAGGAGGGATTGTCGCCCTGGCGATAATCGCGCTCGCCACCGGTCTGGCCCTCGACGACATGGATATAGGCGAGGTCGTACTTGCCGAGACCTTCAACGACATGCGTGAAGAGCGCCTGCGGGTTGGAATCGTAGGAGTCGCCCGAGGGGGTGACCGGCGAAATGCGGATTGCGGTACGGCGGGCGCCGATTTCCCTGGTCACGGCTTCGACGACCTGGAAGGTGAAACGCGCACGGTTTTCGATCGAGCCGCCATATTCGTCGGTGCGGTCGTTGACGCCGTCGCGCATGAACTGGTCGAGCAGATAGCCATTGGCGCCGTGGATTTCGACACCGTCGAAACCGGCATCGATCGCGGCGCGTGCGGCCTTGCGATAATCCTCGATGATCCCAGGGATTTCGGAGGCTTCGAGTGCGCGCGGCTCGGACGTGTCGGTAAAGGCGCCGGTGCCGTCAGCGTTGACGAGATAGGTCTTGGCCTTGGCGATGCGGTTGGTCGAGGAGACCGGCTTGCCGCCGTTCGGCTGCAGCTCGGTGTGGGAGATACGGCCGACATGCCACATCTGCACAACAATCTTGCCGCCTTCGGCATGAACGGCATTCGTCACGCGCTTCCACCCGTCAAGGGCTTCCTTGCTGTAGAGGCCGGGAACATTGGCATAACCCTGGCCTTGATGCGTGATGGCAGTCGCCTCGGTGATGATGAGGCCGGCCGTGGCGCGCTGCCGATAATATTCGACGTTGAGGTCGTTCGGGATTGCGCCCGGCGAGCGGTTGCGGGTAAGCGGCGCCATGACGATATGGTTCTTGAGAGCGATATCGCCGATCTGCGTCGGCTGGAAAAGCTTGGCCATGAAAGGTCCTTTCTGCTTGGGGGATCACTCGGCGGCAGCGGAGGCGGTCTGCGCCCGGCCGGAGAGATAGGTGAGAACAGTTGCTGCAAGGGGCATGATTTACAGATCCTGCGTCAGCTGCTGGAGGAAGGCAGCGATCGTTTCTTCGTTGCGCTTGTAGAAGATCCACTGGCCGACGCGCTTGCTGGTGACGAGGCCGGCACGGTGAAGGGTGCCGAGGTGCGCGGACACGGTGGACTGGGAAAGGCCGCAGCGTTCGAACTGACTGGCGCAGACGCCCATTTCAAATGGGTGCTCCTGCGTCGGAAAATGTTCTTCCGGGTTTTTCAGCCAGTTGAGGATGTCCATCCGGGCAGGGTTGGCCAGCGCCTTGAGGATCTCGTCTTTGTCCATCGTCGTTCATCGAACTATAAATCGGATTTTCTCGATATATGGTTCGAAGATTCTCGATATGCAAATCACGGAGGCGTGAGGGCAGGGCTTTTTCGTTCCGCTTAAAATTTAAGCAAAAAAAGAGGGCCACTGGAAAACCAGGGCCCTTATAAGTGTGAAGGTCAAAAACCTCCAGAGGGGAACAGCCAACGCGGTGGCACTGGGAGAGAAGCCACCAAATGCATCAGCTATGAGCGATATGGTGGTTCTTTGTGCAGCTTTCAATAGTTTTTTGTGCATGTCAGCTATGCACTGCACAAATTTTTCCGCATTGCGGTATCTGCCGGCAAAAATTCAGGCAAAAAGAAAAATTCGGGCAAAAAAAAGAGGGCCACCGGAAAACCAGGGCCCTTATAAGTGTGAAGGTCAAAAACCTCCAGAGGGGAACAGCTAATGCGGTGGAACTGGGAGGAAAAGCCACCGTGTGCATCAGCTATGTGCTATTTGGTGTTTTAATGAGCAAACGGCAACCCTTTTTTGTGCATGTCAGTCATGCGCAGGTTGCATGATTTGAAATCTCTTCCATAAAAATGGAAATCAGAAGTTCCAGTTGCGGGCCTTGCTGACGATGAAATCGCGGAAGGCTTTCAACTTGGCGGCGTTCTTTATCTCGTCCGGATAGCAGAAATAGGTATCGAAGGAGGGAACGTCGGCATTGATCGCAAGCTGAATCAGGCCGGGGTCTCGACCGACGATATAATCCGGCAGGCAGGCGATGCCGATGCCGAGAAGGCAAGCGCGCTTGATCGAGGTCTGGCTGTTGATCTGCAGATGCGGAATGCGCTTGTTGTCCGACGAGCGGCCGGCGATTTCCAGCCAGTTGACGTCGAGCAGATAGTTCGGTGCGGGTTCGCCGAAAGTGATGATGCGATGATTGTCCAGATCCTCGATCTTTTGCGGCTCGCCATGGCGGTTGATGTAGGAGGGGGCCGCATAAACGTGCATATGCACGGTGAAGAGCTTGCGCTGGATCAGGTCGGACTGCTGCGGCTGGCGAAGGCGGATGGCGCAATCGGCATGGCGCATGTTCACATCCACTTCCTCGTTGTCGAGGATGAGCTGGATCTGAACATCGGGATAAAGCTGCAGGAATTCCTGGATCTTGTCTGTCAGCCAGCCCTGGCCGAGGCCGACAGTCGTGGTGACGCGCAACTTGCCGGACGGCGTTTCTGTCGTTTCGGTCAGCTGCATCTTCACGGTTTCAAGCTTCAGAAGCACATCATGGGCGGTGCGGTAAAGCAGCTCGCCCTGTTCGGTGAGGATCAGGCCGCGCGCATGGCGGTGGAAGAGCTTGGTGCCCACATCCTGCTCGAGCGCGCTGACCTGACGGCTGATGGCCGACTGGGACAGATGCAGCTTGTCAGCCGCATGCGTAAAAGATCCGGCTTCGGCGGCTGCGTGGAAAATACGCAGCTTGTCCCAATCCAATGGCATTCCCCCACCCCTCATGCCACAATTACTCCGCTGCTACGGCAACGGGCATATGGCCCGTCAGATAACGTTCTGCCTCGAGGGCGGCCATGCATCCCATGCCTGCGGCGGTGATCGCCTGGCGGAACGTATCATCCGTCACATCGCCTGCGGCATAGACTCCCTCCAGGCTGGTCGCAGTCGAATCCGGTGCGGTCCAGAGATAGCCATTGTCCTTCAGCTTCAGCTTGCCCTTGAAAAGTTCGGTTGCGGGCGCGTGACCGATTGCCACGAAGACACCATCAATGGCGACATCGGTGATGGCGCCGGTGCGGGTATCGCGCAGGCGAGCGCCGGAAACGGACGGCGGCATGGGGGGCTTTGCCGGCGTACCCGTGATCTCGGCGACCTCGGTGTTCCAGAGAACCTTGACGTTCTCCTTGGAAAAGAGACGTTCCTGCAGGATCTTTTCTGCGCGGAAGCCGTCGCGGCGGTGCACGACGGTGACCGACTTCGCGATGTTGGAGAGATAGAGCGCTTCCTCGACGGCGCTGTTGCCGCCGCCGACCACGATCACATCCTTGTTGCGATAGAAGAAGCCATCGCAGGTGGCGCAGGCCGAGACGCCGAAGCCCTGGAAATGCTGCTCGCTTTCGATGCCGAGCCATTTGGCCTTGGCGCCGGTCGCGATAACAAGCGTATCGGCGGTCCAGACCTGGCCGCTATCGGTGCGGGCAACGAAGGGGCGCTGGTTGAGATCGACTTCGGTCACGAGGTCGTTGACGATTTCAGCGCCGACATGCTGGGCTTGCTGCAACATCTGGTCCATCAGCCACGGCCCCTGGATCGGATCCGCAAAGCCCGGATAGTTCTCGACGTCGGTGGTGATCATGAGCTGGCCACCCTGTTCCAGACCGGCGATCAAAACCGGTTTCAGCATGGCGCGCGCGGCATAGACCGCAGCCGTATAACCGGCAGGTCCGGAGCCGATGATGAGCACCTTGGTATGGTGGGCAGACATGGAATTTCCTTTCGACTGGCAGGATGCGGCGGCTAAGAGGTGAATAAGGCCGTTTCGCGATCCCATCGCCATTTATGAACGACCAATGCTTTTATTCAAGGGCAGCCTTGCATTACCAACAAGGCAAATGCAGGTGCTGTGCAAGATTCCGTCATCTCACTGAAACTTTCTTGCGTATTCCGTGGCTTTATATAGAAGCTGCCCGCGGAGAATTAAAGAAAGGCCTGAGCGTGGTTCGCGCTGAACTTGACGTCATCGACATAAAGATATTGCGAGAACTGCAGGCAGACGGCCGCATGACCAATGTGGAGCTTGCCGACCGGGTGGGAATATCGGCGCCGCCCTGCCTGCGTCGTGTGCGCAAGCTTGAAGAGGCCGGCGTCATCGAAGGCTATCACGCGATGTTGAACAGCCCGAAGCTCGGGCTTGATCTCGTTGCCTTCTGCATGGTCGGTCTCAAGCACCAGTCCGAAGCCAATCTGAAGGCCTTTGCTGCAGCCACTGCCGAATGGCCGCTGGTGCGTCAGGCCTGGATGGTGTCCGGCGACAGCGATTTCCTGCTGCATTGTGTGGCCCAGAACCTTACCCGCTTCCAGGACTTCGTCATCGAAGTTCTGACGGCCAACGAGCATGTCGATACCGTTCGCACCATGCTGACGATCCGGCAGGTGAAGAAGCTCGGGCTGGTAGAACTGTAATCTAGCTAGCCGCGCCAGGCCTTGCTGAGCCCGTGGCCTCCGGCGGCAGCTCGGGATCGCGCCAGAAGCTCTTGAAATGGCGCGGCGCGCAGGCATTCTTGAAGCTTACGCACCATTCGCGCGGCCAATATTGCAGATGTCCATGCGTCTGACGAAAGGCTTACACGCCGAGAAGTTGCTGGTAAATTCGGTTGATCGCCGTCGCTTCCTTTTCCAGTGCGAAATTTTCCCGTACGTGCCGGAGAGCCGTCTCGCCCTGTGCGATGGCGAGGGCGGGATCGGCAAGATAGGTGGCGATGGCTGCCATCAGCGCCTCGCCATCACCGGGCGGCACGACGACGCCGTTCTCGCCCGGCACGATCATCTCGGCATAAGCGCCGGCATCGGATGCCACGACTGCCGTTTTCGAGGCCATGGCTTCCAGCGGTGTGAGGCCGAAGCCCTCGTTGCGGGAAGGGGCGACGTAGAGCGTCAGGCGGCGATACCAGATTTTGATATCAGGGACTTCGCCGATGAAGACGATGCGGTTGGTGAGGCCGGCTGCGGAAATGTCGGCCTTCAGCTTGTCGGCGAATGCCGTATGCTCCGGCGTGACGCGGCCGGAAATGACGGCCGTCCAGTCCGGATGCTGCGGCAGGAGTGCGATCATCGCCTGGACGAAAAGGTCGGTACCCTTTTGATGGCGCACGCGGCCGAAGCAGCCGACGAGATAGCGGCCCGGCAGGCCGGTAGCAGCGATCGTATCGTCAGACCCTTCAGGCGGGTGGAAGAGGGTAAGATCGACGCCGTGCTGGATGACCGTGTGCGGTACCTTGAGGAAGGAGCCGGAACGGCTGCTGGTGGCGATGACAGCATCCATCCGGCGGATCAGCCAGCGCGTATAGTAAGTATGGCGGCGCTGGGCGGCCGAGGTGAAGACGAGCTTCAGCGGCATGCGCAGCACGTGGCGCATGAGGATGCCCGCCGCCATCTCATTGTTGCGGCGCGCGTGCCAGATGCGGCGGCGCCGGCCGGCCGGCGGACGCCAGAGACCGGCAAGCTGCGGCCATTTCAAACGGGGAAGTTCCGGCGGCAGGCCGGGGCCGAGTGCGGCGATCCTGATCCCCAGCCGGATCTGGCAAGGGATGAGCTGGACGATCGTCGACGTGACGCCGGAGAGCCGGCGTTTCAGGTTGGGCGCGATGATCTCGACGTCACTGATATCCGGCACTGGCTGCTCTTGTGAGAGAGGCGAAGGCAATCAACCCCAGGAAACGGAAAGGATTTCGTAGGCTTTCGAACCGCCGGGCGCGTTGACTTCGATGGAATCGCCGACTTCCTTGCCGATCAGCGCGCGGGCGATCGGGGAGGAGATGGAGATGCGGCCCTGCTTCACGTCGGCTTCCTGATCGCCGACGATCTGATAGGTCTTTTCCTCTTCGGTGTCCTCGTCGATGAGCTTCACCTTGGCGCCGAACTTGATCTTGTCGCCCGACATCTTGGAGAGGTCGATGATTTCGGCACGCGCCGTCAGGTCTTCGAGCTCGGTAATGCGGCCTTCATTGTGGCTCTGCGCTTCCTTGGCGGCATGGTACTCGGCATTTTCGGAGAGGTCGCCATGGGCGCGCGCTTCCGCAATTGCCTCGATGATTCGCGGGCGCTCCTCCTGCTGACGCCAGCGCAGTTCTTCCTGCAGCTTGACGAAACCACCCTGTGTCATCGGTACCTTATCAACCATTTTTTCGTCCTTCTCTCCCTGCATCTACAGTTCGCGCAGACACAAAAGAAAACAGGTCCCGAAGGGGAACTTCGGAACCATGTTACAATCTTAGTTCGTTGCTTATAGCAGATCGACACGCGCCATTTCCATAAAATTCGTATCGGCGCTTTTTGCTTCCCGCAGAAGTGCCTGCTTTTGAAGGGAAGTTGCATGAAGGCCCGCTTCTTGGCCTTGATTTTGCCGCCATGAATATTTGGTGAACATGCTGATGAAGAAATCACTTAGAGAACGGTTGGCGATCCTCTCCGATGCCGCTAAATATGATGCTTCCCGCGCCGTCGGCGGCAGGGGCAAACGGGATTCGGTAACCTCCAGTGCCCGTGTCAGGGGACAAAGACCGGATCTTTCGGCAGGTTCGGCGGATTATATCCTGTCACCATGCGCACCCTCACGGATTCATGCAGGTTTGCGCCATCGGGGATGAAACGCCTGTCTTCGCGGGGCAGATAGATGCCCCTTCTGTTGCCTCGCTTGCGCCAGGAATTTTCCGGCACGCGCCGCGGAATATATTCGAGCAGTTTCCAGCCTGCGCTCATTGAGTCATGCAGCGGTGCGGCCGCATTGAGCTCGACATAGTACTTGTCGCTCTTGCCAAGGACGATGTTGTTGATCGTCCGCGAAATGTAGAGCAGGCCTGCTGGCCCCGTTTCGCGGATCATCCAGTCAAGCGGTATCTTGATCTGGGCGCTCTCAGCCTCCGGGTAACCGCCGCCGATATCGCCGTGGACACCGGCAAACCAGACCTCCTTGAAGTCCTGTTTTGTGGTCGCGGGCTTGAAGGGATTGCCGCGATAGTCCTGATCCGGCGTCCATACTTCCGGCTGGAACATGGTTCTCCGCTCGTCGATTGCCATTGCGTGGCGCACAAATTCGACGCTGGGATTCTTGCGGGTGAAAGGATGCGTCTTGAACTGAATGCGCCCTTTGCCCTTTTCGATGACCGAAGCAACCGTATCGAAGAGGCCGAGCAGCTTGATCGGCGGGCGGTCGTTGCGCAGCATGCGCTCATAGAGCCGCATGCTCTTGAAGGCCGATGAGGGATCGCCTCCATCGGCGCGCTGCTCCTGTTCGGGAATGCCCTTGTAGGTTCTGTAGGCGTAATCGAGCAGGTTCAGGTGATATCTGCTGCACAGCCCAAAGGCATGAATGAAACCTGCAAGAACGCGGGCCGTATAGGCGCCGCGGCTGAAGCCGAAAATATAGATGCGATCTCGGTCGGGATGGCCTCCATGATCGTCGGGTGAGCCGGCATCGTAATTTTCGACGAGGAAGCGGTAGGCGCCTTTGACGTTTTCATCGAGACCCCAACCAGTGGCAAGGCCCCAGACCTCGATCGACTCGCGGTAGAAGGGCGACCAGGCATCTGCTGCACCCAGCGTGCCGACGCCGGGGTCGTAGTAGACGATCTGATCGTCGGAGCGCTTCAGCGTTCCGAACAGACGCAAAATATTGGTGCGGTCTGCAGTTATCTCGTTCGACGTGCCGTCGAACAGAATGACGATGTTCTTCGACATGCTGCTTCCCCGATACGGCCGGGGAGCAGGCTAACACCAAGTATCCATATCTGCAATTTTGGGTCGCAGTTTTGCCGGATGGGGGAGGTGAGCGCGAAGAGGCAAGGCGCCTCTTCGCGGGATCAGAAGTAGCTCTGCAGCGGGCGGACTTCGAGATTGCCGGCCTTGAGCGCCTTGATCGCCTGAGCGGCGGCTTCGGCGCCGGCCATCGTCGTATAGTAAGGCACCTTCTGCATCAGCGTGGCGCGGCGCAGCGACTTCGAATCCGAAATCGCCTTGTTGCCGTCAGTCGTGTTGATGACGAGCTGGACCTGGCGGTTGCGGATGGCATCCTCGATGTGCGGACGCCCCTCGAGAACCTTGTTGATCTTGGTCGCTTCGATACCGTTTTCGCCGAGGAAACGGGCGGTGCCGCCGGTTGCCAGCACCTTGAAGCCCTGTTCCACCAGGATGCGGATCGCTGGCAGGACGCGGGCCTTGTCGGCATCGCGGACGGACACGAAGACCGTGCCTTCACGCGGCAGTTCGACACCGGCGCCGAGCTGCGACTTGGCGAAGGCCAGCGCGAAATCACTGTCGAGGCCGATGACTTCGCCGGTCGAGCGCATTTCCGGTCCGAGCAGCGTATCGACGCCGGGGAAGCGGGCGAAGGGGAAGACGGCTTCCTTGACGGCGATGTGCTTGAGCGCACGCGGATCGGGCTTCTCGCCATAGGCTGCGAAGGTCGCATCCAGCTTCTCGCCGGCCATGACGCGGGCGGCGATCTTGGCGATCGGCGCGCCGATGGTCTTGGCGACGAAGGGTACCGTGCGCGAGGCGCGGGGATTGACTTCCAGCACGTAGACGGTGTCGTCCTTGATGGCGAACTGGACGTTCATCAGGCCGCCGACATTCAGCGCCTTCGCCATAGCCTTGGCCTGGCGTTCCAGCTCATCGAGCATTTCGCGCGAAAGCGTGCGCGGTGGCAGCGAGCAGGCGCTATCGCCCGAATGGATGCCGGCCTCTTCGATATGTTCCATGATGCCGGCGACATAGACGTCGGTGCCGTCGGAGAGGCAGTCGACATCGACTTCGATGGCATTGGTCAGGTAGCTGTCGAAGAGCAGCGGGTTCTTGCCTAGCAGGGTGTTGATCTGGCCGGTCTTGTCGTTCGGATAGCGCGCCTTGATATCCTCGGGCACCAGTTCCGGAACCGTATCGAGCAGGTAGGTCTGCAGCTGGCTCTCGGCATGGATGATCTGCATGGCGCGGCCGCCGAGCACGTAGGACGGGCGAACGACCAGCGGGAAGCCGATTTCAGCCGCGACGAGGCGGGCCTGCTCGACCGAGTAGGCGATGCCGTTGTTCGGCTGGTTGAGGTCGAGCTTCATCAGAAGCTTCTGGAAGCGGTCGCGGTCTTCGGCGAGGTCGATCATATCGGGCGCGGTGCCGAGGATCGGGATGCCGTTCTTTTCCAGGGCTTCTGCAAGCTTCAGAGGGGTCTGGCCGCCGAACTGGACGATGACACCGACCACTTCGCCCTTTTCCTGCTCAGCGCGCAGGATTTCGATCACGTCTTCGGCCGTCAGCGGCTCGAAATAGAGGCGATCGGAGGTGTCGTAATCGGTCGAGACCGTTTCCGGGTTGCAGTTGATCATGATTGCTTCATAGCCGGCATCCTTCAGCGCGAAGGCGGCATGGCAGCAGCAATAGTCGAACTCGATGCCCTGGCCGATGCGGTTCGGACCGCCGCCGAGGATGACGACCTTCTTGCGGTCGGACACGAGAGCTTCAGAGCGTGCAGCGCCGACGAAGGGCGTCTCATAGGTCGAGTACATGTAAGCAGTCGGCGAGGCGAACTCGGCTGCGGAGGTGTCGATGCGCTTGAAGACCGGGCGGACGTTCAGGCTGTTGCGCAGCTCGGCCACTTCCTTCGGGCGCTTGCCCGTCAGTGTTGCAAGGCGAGCGTCGGAGAAGCCCATGGCTTTCAGCATGCGCAGGTTCGCCGCATCGTCAGGCAGGCCGTGCTCGCGGATGCGGGCTTCCATGTCGACGATGTTCTTGAGCTGGGCGATGAACCATGGATCGATCTTGCAGCCTTCATGCACCTCCTCGATGCTGAGGCCCATGCGCAGGGCCTGGGCGACCATGCGCAGGCGATCCGGCGTCGGCGTGCCGATCGCGGCGCGGATGGCGTTGTGGCTGGATTCGCCTTCTTCGGAGTCGGGGATTTCGATTTCGTCGAGGCCGGTCAGGCCAGTTTCGAGGCCGCGCAGCGCCTTCTGCAACGATTCGGCGAAGGTGCGGCCGATCGCCATGACTTCGCCGACCGACTTCATGGCCGTGGTCAGGACCGGTGAGGCGCCAGGGAATTTTTCGAAGGCGAAACGCGGGATCTTGGTGACGACATAGTCGATCGACGGTTCGAACGAGGCGGGCGTTGCGCCGCCGGTAATGTCGTTTTCAAGTTCGTCGAGCGTGTAGCCGATGGCGAGCTTGGCGGCGATCTTGGCGATCGGGAAGCCGGTGGCCTTGGAGGCGAGCGCAGACGAGCGCGAGACGCGCGGGTTCATTTCGATGACGACGAGGCGACCGTCCTTCGGGTTGACAGCGAACTGCACGTTCGAGCCGCCGGTCTCGACGCCGATCTCGCGCAGCACCGCAATCGAGGCGTTGCGCATGATCTGGTATTCCTTGTCCGTCAGCGTCAGCGCCGGGGCGACGGTGATCGAGTCGCCGGTGTGGACACCCATCGGATCGATGTTTTCGATGGAGCAGATGATGATGCAGTTGTCCGCCTTGTCGCGGACGACCTCCATCTCATACTCCTTCCAGCCGAGAACGGATTCTTCGATCAGCACTTCCGTGGTCGGCGAGGCATCCAGACCGCCGCCGACGATGTCGAAGAACTCCGAGCGATTGTAGGCAATGCCCCCGCCGGTGCCGCCGAGCGTGAAGGACGGACGGATGATGGCCGGCAGGCCGACATGGTCGAGCGCTTGGGCGGCGATTGCCATGGCGTGGTTCATGTAGCGTTGCTTGCGGTCGCTCTCGCCGAGGTTCCACTGGTTTTCGAGCTCATCGAGCGCCTTGTCGAGCTCAGGGCCGGAGAGGCTTTCGCGCAGCTTGGCGCGTTCGGCCTCGTGCGTCTTGCGGTCGGCATCCTTGATGTCGGTGGCGTTTGCCAGCATCGAGCGCGGGGTTTCGAGACCGATCTTCGCCATCGCCTCGCGGAAGAGGGCGCGGTCCTCGGCCTTGTCGATGGCGGCGGGCTTGGCGCCGATCATCTCGACATTGTAGCGGTCGAGCACGCCCATGCGCTTCAGGGAGAGGGCGGTGTTCAGCGCCGTCTGGCCGCCCATGGTCGGCAGCAGCGCGTCCGGGCGCTCCTTGGCGATGATCTTGGCGACGACTTCAGGAGTGATCGGTTCGACGTAAGTTGCGTCGGCTAGGCCCGGATCGGTCATGATCGTTGCCGGGTTGGAGTTGACGAGGATGACGCGGTAGCCTTCCTCCTTCAGCGCCTTGCAGGCCTGGGTACCGGAATAGTCGAATTCGCAAGCCTGGCCAATGACGATCGGTCCCGCGCCGATGATGAGGATCGATTTGATGTCTTGGCGCTTCGGCATGGGCGATATCCATTGTCTGGCTGCGCAAAAAGCCGGCCAGGGTGGGAGGGCACCGGGTCGGGTCGCGCATTGAGGGTCTTTTCAGGCTAGAAGCGGCTTATAGGCAAATGTTTTTGCAAACGGAACCCCATAAATCACGGAATCGACAGGAATTCGGACCGGCCTTTGGAAGCCTATCGCCTGGCAGGTATCACAAGCGTGCGAATCTCGCCCCCAAAAGCAGGATTGGCGATCGCTTCCGGTGTCTGTTCGAGCGTGATCCGGCGGGAGATCAGTGGCCCAACCTTGATCGCACCCGAGGCAATGAGATCGACGGCGCGCTGATGGGTGAACGGGTTGAGGAAGGAACTGACGAGGTTCACCTCGCGAAACAGCAGGTCGAAGGGTTCGATCTCGATTCTTGCGCCTTGCGGCATGACGCCGAGGATGACGGCAGTACCGCCGCGTTTGGCAAGTTTCGGCGCCTGCACCATGGTTTCCGGCACGCCGGCGCATTCGAAGACGATATCGGTGCCGCCGGGCAGCAATCCATCCGCGCCGGTGATTCCGCTGACGACATCCGCCCGTGACGGATCGAAGGTGGCTGTGGCACCGAGGCTTTCGGCAAGTACCCGTTTTTCGGCATTGCGGGTGACAAGGAGAATACGTGTCGCGCCGGCAAGCCGGGCAAGCTGGATGGTCAGCAGGCCGATCACCCCGCCGCCGAGCACGATGACGGAGGTGCCGGTCTTTATATTGGCGAGATCGACGCCGTGCAGGCAGCAGGCGAGCGGCTCGCAAAAGGCGCCGTGCAGCGCATCGAGCTCGAGCGGCAGTTCAAAAGCCTGTTTCTGCGGGAGGATGACATAATCGGCAAAACCACCATCGTGGTGGATGCCGATCGCCTGCAGGTTCCGGCAGAGATTGACGCGGCCATCGTGGCATTGCTCACAGCGGCCGCAGGCGATGTTGGGATCACCCGTCACACGCATGCCGGGACGAAAGCCGATGACGTCGGGGCCGACGGCTTCGATGATGCCGGTAAATTCGTGGCCGAGCGTCACCGGTGGATGGGAAGGGAATTCGCCGAGGAACAGATGCCGGTCGGTGCCGCAGATGCCGCAGGCTTCGATGCGGACAAGCAGGTCGTCCGGTCCGGGAATGGGCTTTTCGACCTCGCGCAGGAACAGTTTTCCCGTCGCTTCCAGGCGCACGGCTTTCATCGGCATGATCCTCCAAGTCTCCTCGCCATCAGGAAGCGGGAAAGCGGGAGTCGCGTCAAGCATTTACCGGCATTTCTTCAGCCGAAGCGGCGGCGTGCTTCCTCGGCAAAACTGCGACTGACCGGGACCTGCGTGCCGTCGCGGGTGAGGATGAGGATCTTGCCGTTGTCGCGTTTCAGGGCTTCGACATGAGCGTCCGCCACCCAATGCGACCTATGCACCTGAAGTCCCGGCGTTGCGCCGATCTCCCGGAGCGCATCGGAAAAGCGCAGCAGCACCAGTTCGCGGCCGCGGCTGGTGACGACCTCGGTATAATGATCCTGCACGGAAAGGCGCAGCAAGGCGCCGCGATTGTGCGGCTTCAGCCGGTCGAGGATCGATGTTGATGGGGGTATCTCTGCTGTTGCCTGTTCGATCTGGCGATGCATCGTGAGATAGGTCAGGAAGCAGAAGAGTGCACAGAGCGGCAGCGCGAAGACGGCCCTGTAGAGGCCGCTCCCAAGCGAGACCGGATCGCCGATGAAGGCATAGTCGACGAGACCGATCGCAAAGCCGATCGGCAGGGCTGCGATCAGCGAGCCGATCATCATGCGCCAGAACATCCGGTTCAGCACCTTGCGCAGCAGGCCGTCGGCCAGCACCGAAAACAGGATGGCGATCGACCATGCGACGGCATGCAGGATCAGCCAATAGGCGAGGCGCTTACCGGCCGGCATGCTGTCCATCGTACCGTAGGGACCGGTCACTACAAAGATCAGGACAACGGCGAGGAAAGTTCCCCAGAAGCGCGAAGAGCGCCAGAAGAGCTGCAATTCGCGAAGCGTGGATTGCAAGGATGGGTGATCCACGAAGTTTCCTCGCCGTTTACGCCATCTTTGTTGAGAGGAAATGCAGTCATGCCGGAAACAAGGGGCGATTTCAACCGGAGCCGACCATGACCCTCGAGCCACTGTTCAATGCACCTTTTGCCATTCGGATCCACGTCCTCGCCGTTATCCCGGCAGCAATCCTTGGCGCCTATCTGATCGCCCGGCCGAAGGGCACGCCAAGGCACCGGCTACTCGGCAAGATCTGGATGGCGCTGATGGTCATGACGGCGCTCTCGAGCTTCTTCATTCACCAGATCAATCTGTTTTATGGCTTCAGTCCGATCCACCTTCTTTCCATCGCGGTGCTGGCTGGAAGCTGGCGGGCCATAGTGGCTGCGCGGCGGCACGATATCCGCGGTCACAAGCGGGCAGTGCTCGGCATGTATTTCGGCGGCATCGTCGTTGCTGGCCTTGCCACGCTGCTACCGGGCCGGTTGATGAGTGCCGTCGCCTTCTCCGGCAACAGCTGGCTGGCCGCAGCGATGCTCGGGCTGGTCGCCGCTGCGATCGTTGGCGCCATCCGATTTCGGCCGCGCCGCAGCCGGGCGGCGTGATGAGGCGGCTGGAATTTGCCTTCGCACCGGATATATAACTGACTCCTGAGAGCATGCACGGGCGCATCGCCGGGGGAGATCGAAGATGGAATGGAAAGGCCGGCGTCAGTCCGACAATGTCGAGGATCGCCGCGGCGATCCATCCGGTGGTATGGGACGCAATCCATTCGGCCGCGGCGGCGGCTTCAGCTTTCCATCGGGCGGCGGCGTTGGCCGTCGCGGCGGCGGGCTCAGCATCGGCACAATCATCTTCCTCGTCGTCATCTACCTGATCTTCAAGGCGATGGGCATCGACCTGATGCAGGTGATGGAAGGCGGCGGCTCGACGGGCGGGGGTGGCTACACGCAAAGCGAATCCTCCTCGCAGGCTCCGGCAAATGACGAGATGACCGCTTTCGTGCGCACGGTTCTTGCTGAAACCGAAGATACCTGGCACGGCATCTTCCAGTCGCAGGGCAAGGACTATGAGGAGCCGCGCCTCGTTCTGTTCTCCGGACAGACGCAGTCGGCCTGCGGATTTGCATCCGCCGCGACCGGGCCGTTCTATTGCCCTGGCGATCACAAGGTCTATCTCGATACGGCCTTCTTCCAGCAGCTTTCCGACCAGTTCGGCGCATCCGGCGATTTCGCCGAAGCCTATGTGGTTGCCCACGAGGTCGGCCATCATGTGCAGAACCTGCTCGGAATCCTGCCGAAATTCAATCAGGCGCGCCAGAGCATGAGCGAGGCCGATGCCAACAAGATGTCGGTCCGGGTTGAACTGCAGGCGGATTGCTTCGCCGGCATCTGGGGCAAGTATACGCAGCAGAAGGGTATTCTCGAGGCCGGCGATCTGGAGGAGGCGCTGAACGCGGCGCAGCAGATCGGCGACGATACGCTGCAGAAGCGCTCGCAGGGCTATGTTGTTCCAGAAAGCTTCAACCACGGTACGTCGGCGCAGCGCATGCGGTGGTTCAAGCGTGGTTTCGACAGCGGGCAGCTTTCGGCCTGCGATACGTTCTCCAACCCGATTTGATCAGGAGATCCGGCACCCGGCGTTCAGTGCAGGGTGCCGGCAGTGCGATAACTTACTTTTCGCTGTCCATATGCTTGAGCTGGGCTTCCGGATAACGGGCGCCCTTGGCGGCACCCTTCGGCACGGCGCGTTCGATGGCGGAAAGATCGTCAGAAGTCAGTTCCACCGCACGGGAGCCGAGCGCTTCCGTCAGGCGATCACGACGGCGGGCGCCGATAAGCGGCACGATATCCTTGCCCTGTGCCGCCACCCAGGCGATGGCGACCTGGGCGACCGAGGCGCCCTTGAGTGTGGCGATCTTTCTGAGTTCTTCGACCAGAGCAAGGTTCTCGTCGACATTGCCGTCCTGGAAGCGGGGGCTGACGGCGCGGAAATCGCCGGCGGCCTGCTGCCCCTTCTGCCAGTGGCCGCTGATGAGGCCACGCGACAGCACGCCATAGGCGGTGATTGAAATGCCGAGCTCGCGGGTCACCGGCAGGATTTCGTCTTCGATGCCGCGGGAGATCAGCGAATATTCGATCTGCAGGTCGGCAATCGGTGCAACGGCAGCGGCCCGGCGGATCGTATCGGCGCCGACTTCCGAGAGACCGACATGGCGGACATAACCCGCCTTGATGAGATCGGCAATCGCACCGACCGTGTCCTCGATCTGCACGTTCGGATCGAGGCGGGCAGGGCGGTAGATGTCGATGTAATCGACGCCGAGGCGCTGCAGCGTGTAGGCGAGGAAGTTCTTTATGGCGATCGGACGGGCGTCATAGCCGTTCCAGCCATTCGCGGGATCGCGCAGCGCGCCGAACTTGACGCTGATGACGACGTTTTCGCGCTTGCGGCCCTTGAGCGCCTCGCCGATCAGCATTTCATTATGGCCCATGCCGTAGAAATCGCCGGTGTCGAGCAGGTTGATGCCCGCATCGAGCGCGGCATGAATGGTGGCAATGCTCTCAGCGCGGTCAGACGGGCCGTACATGCCCGACATGCCCATGCAGCCGAGGCCGATGACCGAGACTTCCGGGCCAGTCTTTCCCAAACGATAGGTCTGCATCTTCTTCTCCTTCAGCGACGCCTGGTGGCGTCTTCGGATGCCGTTTTACCGCAGCCGGGTTTGTGCGATAATCCGGATAGTCTCGAACAGGCCGTACGGAAAAATGCACAATGGATGATCTTCCCCTCAGTGATCTGGATGCCTTCGCCGCAATTGCAAGGGAGCGGAGTTTCCGCTCGGCGGCCCGCAAGCGCGGGGTTTCGGCGTCGTCCCTGAGCGATTCGCTGCGGCGGCTGGAAGAACGGCTCGGTGTCCGGCTTCTGAACCGCACGACGCGCTCTGTTACGCCGACGGCGGCGGGCGAGAGATTGCTCGAAAAGCTTTCGCCGGCGCTTTCGGAAGTGGCGGCTGCGCTCGGCCAACTCGACAGTTTTCGCGACAATCCGGTGGGCACGCTCAGGCTGAATGTACCGAGCATTGTCGTAAAGCTTTTCATGGCTGATCTCGCAGTGCGGTTTCTGGCGCTTTACCCGCAGATCACGCTTGAGATCATCGCCGAGGATACATTTATAGATGTGCTGGCCGCCGGTTTTGATGCCGGTGTTCGATACGACGAGAGGCTGGAACGCGACATGATCGCGGTGCCGATCGGTCCACGCAGGCAGCGCTATGTGACGGCGGCCGCTCCCGCCTATCTTGAGCGGCGCGGCGTGCCGCAGCATCCGCGGGATCTGCTGGAGCATAGCTGCATCCGCCATCGCTTTCTAAGCGGAGCCTCGCTCCCCTGGGAATTCGAACGTGGAGAAGAGGTATTGGTCATCGCGCCGTCAGGTCCCGTCATCGCCAACGCGGTTGATATGGAAATCGAGGCGGCGCTCGCCGGGCTCGGCGTTGTCAGAACTTTCGAGGAACTGGTTGTGCCCGGCATCGCGGATGGCCGCCTGATGCCGATCCTGAGCGAATGGGATAGCGAATTTTCCGGCCCGTTCCTCTATTATCCAAGCCGCCATCACATGCCCGCGCCGCTGCGGGCTTTTGTGGATTTTGTGCGGATGGAGCAGCGAAAAAGCGCCTGAACCATCTATTTCAGCGGAGTTGTCATCAAGAACATTGAAATGTTCACGTATTGTTTCGGTCGCTGCAATGAGCTATGTCACATCTTCGGCGACGAGATCGTCTTTCCAGAAAATGTCGACTGTAGAGATGCTTCATGCTTGATCCGAAATTCGTTCGCCGCGGCCTTTTCCTGGTCTTCATCATCCTTTTTCTGGATGTTATCGGCATTGCCATCATCATGCCGGTCCTGCCTGTCTATCTCGAGCAATTGACCGGCGGCACGGTCAGCGATGCGGCGGTCGATGGCGGCTGGCTCATGCTCATTTATTCGCTGATGCAGTTCCTGTTTGCGCCGCTGCTCGGAAACCTGAGCGACCGTTTCGGGCGCCGCCCGATCCTGCTGCTGTCGGTGCTGACCTTCGCCTTCGACAATTTCATCTGCGCTGTCGCTACCAGCTACTGGATGCTCTTCGTCGGTCGCGTGCTTGCCGGCATCAGTGGCGGCAGTTTCGCCACCTGCTCGGCCTATATCGCCGATATCAGCAATGACGAGAACCGTGCGAAGAATTTCGGCCTGATCGGTATCGCCTTTGGCGTTGGTTTCACTGTCGGTCCGGTCCTTGGCGGATTTCTTGGCGAGTTCGGGCCGCGCGTGCCGTTCTACGGTGCGGCCGCACTTTCCTTCGTCAATTTCATCGCAGCCTGTTTCCTGCTGCCGGAAACGCTTGATACAAAGAACCGCCGCAGCTTCGAGTGGAAACGCTCAAACCCGCTCGGTGCCTTGCGGCAGATGCGACACTATCCCGGCATCGGTTGGGTCTGCCTCGTGATGTTCCTGTTTTTCCTCGCCCATGCCGTTTATCCTTCGGTCTGGTCCTTCGTCACGACCTTCCGATACGGATGGAGCGAAGGGCAGATCGGCCTCTCGCTCGGCATCTACGGCATTGGTGCCGCATTGGTCATGGGGCTCGTGCTGCCGCGCGTCGTGCCTGTTCTCGGTGAATGGAAGACGGCGCTACTCGGCCTGTGTTTCTCGATGACAGCCCTCACAGGCTATGCCTTCGCCTGGGAAGGCTGGGTCGTCTACACGGTGATCGTGCTGACAGTCATGGAAAATGTTGCCGATCCGCCATTGCGCAGCATCGCCGCCGGCAAGGTGCCGCCCTCGGCGCAGGGCGAGTTGCAAGGCGCGCTCACCAGCATCAGCAGCATTACGACGATCATCGGCCCGCTGATCTTCACGCAGATGTTCGGCTATTTCACCAAGCCGGACGCGCCGGTCACCTTCGCCGGTGCGCCCTTTCTCCTCGCAGCATTTTTCATTCTCGTCTCTGCAGTTGTATTCCTGACGCGAGTGAGGAGATCGAAGGCGCCGGCTGGAGTCTTCAACGCGGCGGAATGATCCATCAAAAACAGTGAAGCTGTGATGAATTTTTCAGCATCTGCCTGTTTTGGGGTGGTTCTTTGCGCCGCTTTGCTCTAAGCCGGCATGATATTTTGCCGCCCTGCGGCCGTTAACGATTCAATCTCAGGAATAGTGTCATGGACACGCCGATCGACGTGCGCACCATCGCGCCTGCAGCAGACAACCGCTGGTCTGCGCATATCCGCGCCACGCTGATGCTCGGCGTGCCGCTGATCGGTGCGCAACTGGCGCAATTCGGCATCGGCATGACCGACGTGATGATCGTCGGCCAGCTCGGTGCCGAAAACCTCGCGGCCATGGTACTTTCCGCGCAGTTCCTGTTTACGATCCTGATCTTCGGCTCGGGCTTTGCCATCGCCGTCATCCCGATGGTGGCGCATGCCTATGGCAGCGGCGACGTGGTGACGGTGCGCCGGTCGCTGCGCATGGGGATCTGGGTAGTCATCTGCTACTGGCTGCTGATGCAGCCGGCCTTCTTCAATTCCGAGGCGATCCTGCGGTATTTCGGGCAGAAGCCTGAGGTCGCGAAGCTCGCGCACGGCTATATCATCATCGGTCAGTTCGGCGTGCTGCCGGGCCTGCTCTACAATGTCATGCGCGCGCTCGTCAGCGCCATCGGCAAAGCCGGTGTCATTCTCCAGGTCACCATCGCCATGCTGGTGCTGAATGCGATTGGCGCTTATATCCTGGTGCTCGGTCATTTCGGCCTGCCGGTCATGGGGCTTGAAGGCGCTGCGATCGTCTCCGTCGCGGTGCAGACGGCCGGTTTCCTCTTCATCCTGTCCTATGTGCAGGGCAGGGAGGAGACGCGGCGCTACGAGATTTTCGTTCGTTTCTGGAAGCCGGACTGGCATGCTTTCTTCGAGGTCATCCGCTTGGGCTTGCCGATCAGCATCACCATCCTCGCCGAAGTCAGTTTGTTCACGGCCGCCTCGCTGCTGATGGGCCATATCGGCACGATCGAGCTTGCCGCGCATGGCATCGCTCTGCAGTGGGCGTCGATGGCCTTCATGATTCCGCTCGGCCTCGGTCAGGCGGCAACCGTGCGCGTCGGTGTCGCGCACGGGCAGGGCGATCATGCCGGGCTGGTGCGGGCGGCGATTACGGTGCTGATCATCGCCAGTATCGCCGCCATCATCGGCAGCATCATTTTTGCGACCATACCGCAACTTCTGGGACGCCTGTTTCTCGATGTCAGCCTGCCGGAGGCGCCGCAGGTGCTGGCCTATGCCGGTCCGCTGATCGTCATTGCTGGTCTCTTCCAGTTTGTCGACGGCCTGCAGGCAATCGCCAGCGGTTTGCTGCGCGGGTTGAAGGATGCGCGCGTGCCGATGATCATGGCGCTGATCGCCTATTGGCCGATCGGCTTCTTCCTCGCCTGGGCCTTTGCCTTCCCGCTCGGTTTCGGCGGCCTCGGCATCTGGTTCGGCTTCCTCGTCGGGCTTGCGGCCGCTGCCGCCATGCTCTGTGCGCGCTTCTATATTCTCGTTCGCCGGGAGGGGGCAACGGCCGGCGCCTGAGCCGGCCGTCCTGGTATCAGGCGGCCACGGGCTTGTAGCTGGCGATATCGGCGCGAATGCCGAGACGTGCAAACATTTCCTGCGGGTCGAAATTGGCGGCCTTATGGGCTGCCGCAACAACAGCCCGCACGCGCTCGACGACATCGGCGCTTTCCCATTCGGCGACTGTCACGAAATTGAATTCGCCGGGACCGGCAACCTGTTCCAGCACCGTATGATTGATGAAGCCGTCCTGCGCCTCCAGCACCTTATGGGTCATCATCACGTTGACAAGAAATTCCTCGCGCGCCGCTGCCGGCACGATGAATTTGTCTATCCTGTAGAAAGCTCCGCTCATCCAGTTTTCTCCTGCATCTGATGTTGGCAGGCAGTTCTGTAATTCCTCAAGTTAAGTTGAGGTCAATATGCGGGCAAAGAAAAAGGCCCGCCTGAGCGAGCCTCGATCTGATGTCAGCGTTCGGCGAGCGCCGGTTCACCCTTCTTCTCGCGCACCATGTTGACGAAGCGGCGGAAGAGATAGTGGCTGTCCTGCGGGCCGGGTGATGCTTCCGGATGGTGCTGGACGGAGAAGACCGATTTGCCGAGAACGCGCAGGCCGCAATTGGTACCGTCGAACAGCGATACGTGAGTCTCCTCAACACCTTCGGGCAGCGACTTCGTGTCGACTGCGAAGCCGTGGTTCATGGAGACGATCTCGACCTTGCCGGTCGTGTGGTCCTTCACCGGATGGTTTGCGCCGTGGTGACCTTGATGCATCTTCTCGGTCTTGGCGCCGAGAGCGAGGCCAAGCATCTGGTGGCCGAGGCAGATGCCGAAGACGGGTATATCGGTGCTGATCAGTTCCTTGATGACGGGCACGGCATATTCGCCTGTCGCGGCCGGATCGCCCGGGCCGTTCGACAGGAAGATACCGTCCGGCTGCAGGGCGAGTACGTCCTCAGCGCTGGTCGTTGCCGGCATGACGGTGACCTTGCAGTCGAGGCCGGCAAAAAGGCGCAGGATGTTTCGCTTCACGCCGTAATCCAGGCAGACGACATGATACTTGCTGTCAGAGGCGCCGAGTTCGCCATAACCTTCATTCCAGATCCAGGGGGTCTGCGACCACTGCGAGGACTGGCCGGAGGAGGCGATCTTGGCGAGGTCGAGGCCTTCGAGGCCGCTCCAGGCCTTTGCTTCCGCCTTCAGCGCATCGATGTCGAAAGTGCCCGCGGGATCATGGGCGATGACAGCGTTCGGCGAGCCGTTCTCGCGGATCCAGGCCGTCAGCGCGCGGGTGTCGATGCCGCAAAGGCCGATGATGCCGCGGGCCTTTAGCCAGGCATCGAGATGCTTGATGGCACGATAGTTCGAGGGCTCGGTGATGTCGGCCTTGAAGATCACGCCGACCGCGCCGTGGCGCGCTGCCGGCGTCAGGTCTTCAATGTCTTCCTCGTTCGTGCCGATATTGCCGATATGGGGGAAGGTGAAGGTGACGATCTGGCCGAGATAGGAGGGGTCGGTGAGGATTTCCTCGTAACCGGTCAGCGCCGTATTGAAGACCGCCTCGGCCTGGACCTTGCCGGTTGCCCCGATGCCCTTGCCTTCGATGACGGTGCCGTCGGCAAGAACGAGCAGGGCGGTCGGCTTTTCGGTTGTCCAGGGTGCTGTCGCGGTCATCTTCATCCCGTTTCCGGCGGGCTCTTGCGTTCGGGTAACGCTGGCCGGCCATTTGATCTCGCAGGCGCAGGCGCGCGGCTTTTGCCGCGTTTGACGCCTGATCACGAATTTTGGTGCAGGTGGCGGTAAATAGCCACGCTCTCTGCCTAGGTCAATCTTTGTACCGCAGATTGCGGCACTTTTCCTGCTGATATTGGCGGGATTCTCGCAATTTATTTGATCCCATGCATCAGCGTGGTTTATGAAAGCGCCATTTTAAAAGGAGTAGTGACATGCTGCGCGATCAACTCACCACCCAGCTCAAAGAGGCCATGAAGGCGAAGAAGATGGATCGTCTCGGCACTATCCGTCTCATTCAGGCTGCGATCAAGGATCGCGACATCGCCAATCGCGGCGCCGGCAAGGAAGAGGCGGGCGACGATGAAGTGCTGCAGATCCTCGCCAAGATGGTGAAGCAGCGCGATGAGTCGGCGAAGATCTACGAAGAGAATGCCCGTCCGGAACTTGCCGAAAAGGAACGCGCCGAAATCGCCGTCATCCAGGATTTTCTGCCGAAGCAGCTTTCCGACGATGAAGTGCGCGCCAATATCGCCGCCATCATCAAGGACGTCGGCGCCGAAGGTCCGAAGGACATGGGCAAGATCATGGCTGCTCTCAAAGAGCGTTATGCCGGCCAGATGGACTTTGCCAAGGCTTCCGGCACGGTCAAAGAGCTGCTGAAATAAGACGTCTCGCCTGCGGTTGTTCTTCGACCGCAGGCCCAAGCACTTGCTCGGCGGCGGCGTCTATGATGGCGAATTTCGCCGCCTGATAATTCCAGTATTCAAGCACGAAACCGCGGGAGAGCCAGAAATCGCCCTTTCTCGGGGGCTCGGTCCAGCCCACGCTTCCCATATTCGCCGCCTGGGTGAGCAAGCGCTTCAGGTGCGTGTTGGAGATCATGAACTGATCGCGGATCTCGCGCAGCGACAGTGGGCCGACGACGACGTGGTCGGTAGAATGCGGAAAGCCCGGCAGGCGCGAAATCAGATAGTCCATCACAAGGCCGCCGGAATTGGCCCAGTTGAAGAGATTGAAAGTGGCGCCGGGATTGCGGACAGCTTCGGTCTCGATGATCTTTCTGGCGATGAGCGGCTGAAGGCTGGCGATCAATGTGGGATCGGCCGTCAGATTTTCCGCACGGCGGCCGCCGTCGAGGCTATCCAGAATCATCAGGTGGGCGACCAGCCATTTGGTGAAATGCTGTTCGGCCGTTTCCGTCGGTTCGAGAAAGCGGGTGCGCTTGTCTTCGCCCGGAGCGGAACGTAGAAACCGATAGGCCAGCATTTCCTGTACGAAGGCGGCTGCGGTGTTGCGGCTGGCGATCTTGTTCTGGACGGCGAAATCGATGAACCGGCCAGAATAAAGGCCGCGCTTCTCATCGCCTGGATAGCCGTAATAGAGAGCGAAGCCCGCATGCGCCATTAGCCAGCGCTGTTGTGCGGCGAATATCGATGCAATACGCGGGCTCTCGCGGTAAATTGCGAGCATTTGATTGGCACAATGAAGAATTGCAGCAAGAAAATTATCGTCGGCTGCAAGTTTTTCTGCGGTGTAGGCCATAGCGCTGTCCAGGAGTTTTGCGCATTCATTTGCCACGCCTATTGGAAGTGTCAATGCTTTTGTATTTTGGGAGTTAACCGGCAAGGTTAAACGCAACAAAGTCGCAACGCCGGGGCTGAGCATTTCAGGTTTCTCCGAAAGACTGAAATGTCCAGTGTATTTGTCTTAACGCAATTTCGGATGCAAGCCGTTGCGCACTTTCCTGGAATTGCCCAAAAAATAAGAAGGCAGGAGCTGGGGGCGCTCCTGCCTTCTTGCTCTTTGCTTCCGTCAGCGACGCAGGGTTTAAACCCAAGCCGGCGGGTATTTGCAAAGGCACCCTTGCGAGGCGGCGCCGGGGGTAGGGATGGTGCCTCGCTTGGGGATCGCTTTGTTGAGACCGAACTTATGGCCAGGCCCCGGCTTATTCAAATTACAAAAATATAATAATCCCGGATTCGGCCTTCCGGGCTGTGAATATGGAGGCGCGCAGCGCTCCTCCGAGCGGGAAGTGAAAACTGGCCGAATCTTCTATAACAGATTGTTTTTACGTGCTCTTTCTAAAGAAAGATTTTCGCGGAGTGGATGATGCCGGTGTCTCGAAAATTGAGATATGTCAAAAATGTCGCACCCTCTGCGTGGCCCCGATAACGCTTTGTTGAGTGGCGTTTGCCGAGATTTTTGACAGGGTTGCCGGCCCTGTGAAAAGCGGGATTTAAGGCAGAAGTTTCGTGGCGCAGCGTGGCAAAGCTGCTTATATGGAGGTTCTGCAAGAGGTAGAGATGCGCTTTTCACCCACCTTCCTGGACGATATCCGTGACCGCGTTCCCATATCGAACGTGATTGCGCGGCGCGTGAACTGGGACAAGCGCAAGACCAACGTGTCGCGTGGCGACTATTGGGCCTGCTGCCCCTTCCACGGCGAGAAGTCGCCAAGCTTCCATTGCGAGGACCGCAAGGGTCGTTACCATTGCTTCGGCTGCGGGGTGACCGGCGATCATTTCCGCTTTCTGACCGAGCTTGAGGGCCTGAGCTTCCCCGAAGCCGTGCAGACGATCGCAGATATGGCCGGCGTGCCGATGCCGGTTGCCGATCCGCAAATGGAAAAGCGGGAGAAGGAGCGCACTTCGCTTCTCGACGTCATGGAAATGGCGACGCAGTTCTTTCAGGATCAGTTGCAGACGGCCAATGGCGCCAGGGCGCGCGCCTATCTGCGCGACCGCGGGCTGACGGGCCGCACGATCGAGACCTTCAGGCTCGGGTTTGCGCCTGACAGCCGCAATGCGCTGAAGGAATTTTTGGCCGGCAAGGGTGTCACCAAGGAGCAGATCGAGGCGTGCGGCCTGGTGGTGCATGAAAACGTGCCGGTCTCCTATGACCGGTTCCGAGACCGCATCATGTTCCCGATCCTTTCCTCTCGCGAGAAGGTCATCGCCTTCGGTGGACGCGCCATGTCGCCGGATGCGCCGGCGAAATATCTCAATTCCAACGAGACAGAGCTCTTCCATAAGGGCAATGTGCTCTACAATTTCGCTCGTGCGCGCCGCGCGATGCAGGGCGCGAACGGCGAGGGCACGATCATCGCCGTCGAAGGCTATATGGATGTCATCGCGCTGCATCAGGCCGGCGTCGAAAATGCTGTCGCACCACTCGGCACGGCACTGACCGAAAACCAGCTTGATCTGCTCTGGAAGATGACATCGCAGCCGGTGCTCTGCTTCGATGGCGACGGTGCCGGTATCCGCGCCGCCAATCGCGCCGCCGATCTGGCGCTGCCGCATCTGAAGCCGGGGCGTAGCGTGCGTTTCGCGCTGCTGCCCGATGGCAAGGATCCCGACGATCTCGTGAAGCACGAGGGCAGGGCGCCCTTCGACAAGGTCATGGCGCAGGCCAAGCCGCTCTCGGAAATGCTGTGGGATCGCGAGGCGCGGAGCGGCAAGTTCGACACGCCGGAAGCGCGCGCCGAACTGGAAGCGCGGCTGAGACAGCTCGTGGCCGTCATTGCCGACGAAAATGTGCGCCGCCATTACCAGCAGGATATGCGCGATCGCCTGAACAGCTTCTTCCAGCCGCAATTCCAGAACCGCGGCGGTGGCGAGCGGCGCAATTTTGGTGGTGGCAATGGTGGCGGCAGTTTTCGGGGTCAGAAGGGTGGCGCTCCGGCGGGACCCCGAACCCCGGTCGCCGCGTCGGATCGTCTGGCTCGCTCGGGTCTCGTGCGCGGCCATCAGGACAATGCGGCGCTCAGGGAATGCGTGCTGGCCCTGACGGTCATCAATCACCCCTCGCTGATGCTCGACGATTACGATGAGATTGCCGCGATCGACTATGACAATCGCGACCTGCAGAAGCTCTGGTCGGCGATGCTGGGGGCGGCGGCCGTCGTTGCCGGGCCGCATCTGACGCGTGATTATCTGATGGAATGCCTCGATGTTGCGGGGTTCGGCCCGCTCCTGAAAAACCTCGATCAGCAGGTGCGCAATGCGCGGCTCTGGACGGCGACCGAGGCGGCGGCGATGGAGGATGCCCGCGAGGGCTATCGTCAGGCGCTTGCCTTCCACAAGCGCGCCAAGGATCTGCGCTGGCAGAAGATCGAGTTGGAGCGCGATATCGCGCAGGCGACGGAGGCCGGTGACGATTCCGAGATCGACCGGTTGATGCGCGCGTCCCAGGAAGTGCATTTCGAGGCGCTGCGGCTCGAAAACCAGGAAGCCATCATCGATGGCTTCGGTGTGCTCTCCGGTCGCGTCAAGGGCGCTGCGAGCCACTGATGCCGCAGACCGAACGCGACGAACCACCATTCTCGGCCTCCGGTGCCCTGTTTGCAGGCACGGCGCAGCCGCTCGACGTGCTGAAACGCGTCTATGGCTATTCGGCCTTTCGCGGCAGGCAGCAGGAAGTGGTCGAGCATGTCGTCGCCGGCGGCGATGCCGTCGTGCTCTTCCCGACCGGGGCCGGCAAATCGCTCTGCTTCCAGATCCCCGCCCTTTGCCGCCAGGGTCTCGGCATCGTCGTCTCGCCGCTGATTGCGCTGATGCGTGATCAGGTGGAAGCGATGAAGCAGCTCGGCATTCGCGCCGCAGCGCTCAATTCCTCGATATCGCGCGAGGAATATGTCGCGATCCGCCGCGGCATTTCCTCCGGCGATCTCGACCTGCTCTATGTCACCCCGGAACGTATCCTTATGGATGGTTTCCGCGAGCTGATCGGTAATGCGAAGATCGCGCTGTTTGCGATCGACGAAGCGCATTGCGTCTCGCAATGGGGCCATGATTTCCGGCCGGAATATCGCGAGCTCGGCAAGCTCACCGAGCAATATCCCGGCGTGCCGCGCATCGCGCTGACGGCTACCGCCGATCCGCACACGCGCGAGGACATTATCGAGCGGCTGATGCTCGACAATGCCGCGGTTTTCACGACGAGCTTCGACCGGCCGAATATTTCCTATGAGATCGTCGAGCGAGATCAGCCGCGCCAGCAGCTCCTGCGCTTTCTCTCCGGCCACAAGGGCAATAGCGGCATCGTCTATTGCCTGTCGCGTGCCAAGGTGGAGGACACGGCAGACTGGCTGAACACGCAGGGCATCCGGGCGCTGCCCTATCACGCAGGTATGGACCGGGCGCTGCGTGACGCCAACCAGGATGCCTTCCTGAAGGAAGAAGAACTCTGCCTTGTCGCGACTGTCGCCTTCGGTATGGGCATCGATAAGCCGAATGTGCGGTATGTCGCCCATCTCGATCTGCCGGGCTCGGTCGAGGCCTATTATCAGGAGACAGGCCGCGCGGGACGTGACGGCCTGCCGTCCGAGGTATGGATGGCCTATGGCATGGCCGATGTCATCCAGCGCCGGCGGATGATCGATGAGGGCAATGCGGCCGACGAGATCAAGCGTATCGAACGCGGCAAGCTGAATGCGCTGCTGGCGATCTGCGAGACGGCATCCTGCCGGCGGCAGGCGATCCTGGCGCATTTCGGCGAAGCGCATGGCGGCAAATGCGGCAGTTGCGATACCTGCCTGAAGCCGGTCGAGACCTGGGATGGAACGGAGGCGGCGATCAAGGCGCTGGCGGCAGTCTATCGCACCGGTGAACGTTTTGGCGCCGGTCATGTCATCGATGTGCTCGTCGGTAATGTCAACGAGAAGACCGAGCGCTTCCGCCATGTCGATATGCCGGTCTTCGGTGTCGGCAAGGATATTCCAGTTCGGACCTGGCAGTCCGTTTGCCGCCAGCTTATGGCCATGGGGCTGATCCGCGTCGATCACGAGGCTTTCGGAGCCCTGAAGCTGGAGCCGGAGTCGCGTGCCGTCTTCAAGCGCGAGCGCGAGGTCTTTTTCCGCAAGGATCGCGCGCCCTCCGAGCGCCGGGCGAAAAAGACCGAGCGCGCGGAGCGCAGGACGGGGCTTTCGGGTGCGGACGGCGCGCTCTTCGAAGCGCTCAGGGCCGAGCGCATGTCGATTGCTAAGTCGCTCGGCGTGCCGCCCTATGTCGTCTTCCCGGATACGACGCTGATCGCCTTCGCCACCGAGCGGCCGCGCAGCCGCAAGGAACTGCTCGGCATTTCCGGCGTCGGCCAATCCAAGCTCGAGCGCTACGGCGACGCCTTTCTGGATATCATTCTCTCCCACGACGAATAACGTGGCTGTACGGATCTTCCGCTGCAAGCGATGCGGAAATCTGCTAAGGTTCCTCAGGAGTTTGGGGGAACTTACATGGCGCAGTTCAATAGAGCAGTGGCGTCACTGCCCGGACGCGAGCGGATTGCCAGGCATCCGCATGGCGGGCAAGTGTTCATTCATGCAACGGCGGAGGAAACGGCCGGCGCTTACGGCATCTGGGAAACCTTCTCGGCGCCCGGCACCGGCCCTTCACGGCATATGCATACCCGCGAGACGGAGGTCTTTCGCGTCATTGAGGGAAGTTACCGCTTCTGGTGCGGAAACGAGATGATCGAGGCGCCGGTCGGCTCCGTGGTCGTGCTGCCGCCGAATGTGCCGCATCACTGGCGCAATGTCGGCGACAGCATGGGGCGGATGATGGGTTTCGTCACACCGGGTGGTTTCGAGCATTTCTTCGTGGAACTCGAACGGGCTGAGGCCGCGACACCAGAAACGATCCTGCCGATCCAGCATAGGTTCGGCCTTGTGGAGATCGGCGACGGTCCTGATCCCTAAATATCAGATCCTCGAGAGGGCGATCAGGCGAGATCGGTATGGAGGAAATCGCTGCCTTTGTAGAGAAGGCGCGTTTTCAGTGCTTTGGCACAGGCATAGGCAAAACAATCGCCGAAATTCAGATCCGCCGGATGACCAACGACTTTTCCGTAGTGCATGCTTGCAGACAGAGCACCTTCGCCGATCTCATGTGAGATCGAAATCTCGTCAAGAACCAGATCTTCGGCGAATGCATCGATCGCTTGGGCCGCTGCCTTTAGGAGTTCGGGTGTCGTCTTCCTGCCCGCCGGCGTCTTCTGCCGTGCGAGTGCCTGGATGGCTACGAAGCGGACAAGGGGCGAGATGTGCATGGCGGGATCGCCCGATGCCGCCAAACTCTTCTCAAGCTCTTCATGGCCGGGCTATCGAGCAAGGATGGCGACGATTGCCGATGCGTCGATGAACATCAGCTACCCCACATCTCGTCGCTAAATTTCTTCATGTCGAACGACGGATCATTTGGCCCCATCGCATCCGCCAGCGATTTTGCACGCGCAAGGCGTTCACGCAACGGCCGGCTTTGCCGTGCGCGCGCAAGCTCATGATGGAGCGCCGTTCGCACAGCGTCGGTTTTTGTCGCAGCCTTGGTCAAACGCTGTAGCTCAGTTGCAAGCTCGTCGACTTCGGCGTCCCGAATATAAAGCGCCATGATGATATTCCTTTTGCATATGCGAATATCATTCTTGAATATTCATTTCGATATCTGTGCCGGCGGATCGTCGGCTGCGAAAATATTTTCGTACCGGATCAGCGACATGCGCACTCGCTTTGTGCTAATTGCAACCCCCATCGGAGGACGTTTTTGGGATAAGGGCGTATACAATGACAAAAGCATTTCTCTCCCACCTGCAGTCGGAGCTTGCCTCGCTCAAGGATGCCGGCCTCTACAAGTCCGAACGCGTTATCACATCGAAGCAGGCCGGCGAAATCGCCGTTGCCTCTGGCGAGCGCGTGCTGAATTTCTGCGCCAACAACTATCTCGGCCTTGCCAATAACGAGGAACTGGCGGAAGCCGGCAAGAAGGCGCTCGACCGTTATGGCTACGGCATGGCGTCCGTGCGTTTCATCTGCGGCACGCAGGAAGAGCACAAGCAGCTTGAAGCGCGCATCTCTTCCTTCCTCGGCATGGAAGATACGATCCTCTATTCCTCCTGCTTCGATGCCAATGGCGGCCTGTTCGAGGCGCTGCTCGGTGAGGAAGATGCGATCATCTCCGATGCGCTGAACCATGCCTCGATTATCGACGGCGTGCGCCTCTCCAAAGCCAAGCGTTTCCGCTACGCCAACAACGACATGGCGGCGCTGGAAGAGGAATTGAAGAAGGCCGAAGGCAGCCGTTTCAAGCTGATTGCGACCGACGGCGTCTTCTCGATGGATGGCATCATCGCCAATCTGCAGGGCGTGTGCGATCTCGCCGAGAAATATGGTGCCATGGTCATGGTGGATGACAGCCACGCCGTCGGGTTTGTCGGCAGGCATGGTCGCGGTTCGCCGGAATATTGCGGCGTCGAGGGCCGGGTCGATATCGTCACCGGCACCCTCGGTAAGGCGCTTGGCGGCGCATCCGGCGGCTATACGTCGGCAAAGGCTGAAATCGTCGAGTGGTTGCGGCAGCGCTCGCGCCCCTATCTTTTCTCCAACACGCTGGCGCCAGTCATCGCGGCCGCATCGCTGAAGGTTTTCGACCTCATCGACAACGGCGATGCGCTGCGCGAGCGGCTGTCGGCCAATGCGTCGCTCTTCCGCGCCGAAATGACCAAGCTTGGCTTTACGCTCGCAGGCGAGGGGCATGCGATCATCCCCGTCATGCTGGGAGATGCGAAGCTTGCGCAGGATATGGCGGCACTGATGCTGGAAAAGGGCGTCTATGTGATCGGCTTCTCCTTCCCCGTCGTGCCGAAGGGGCAGGCACGCATCCGCACGCAGATGTCGGCCGCGCATTCGAAGGCGGATGTGGAGCGGGCGATTGCGGCCTTTGCCGGAGCCGGCCGTGAACTCGGCGTGATTTGAAGAGCAGTTGACGGTGTGCCATGAGGCCCCCTCATCCGCCCTTTTGGGCACCTTCTCCCCGCTGGGGAGAAGGGGAGGGTTGGCCTCGGCGAAAGCCAAAGGGAAAAGCGATGTCCAACATGATGAAAGCACTGGTCAAGGCCAAGCCTGAAGTCGGCCTCTGGATGGAACATGTGCCGGTGCCGGAAGTCGGCCCGAACGACGTGCTGATCCGGGTGAAGAAATCGGCAATCTGCGGAACGGACGTGCATATCTGGAACTGGGACCAGTGGGCGCAGAAGACCATTCCGGTGCCGATGGTGGTTGGCCACGAATTCTCCGGCGAAATTGCCGAGATCGGTTCTGCCGTCACCAAATATCGCGTCGGCGAACGCGTCTCAGGCGAAGGCCATATCGTCTGCGGCAAATGCCGCAACTGCCGCGGGGGCAGGGGGCATCTCTGCCGCAACACGCTCGGCGTCGGCGTCAACCGCCCAGGCTCCTTCGGCGAATTCGTCTGCATTCCGGAAGCCAATGTCGTCGCCATTCCCGATGATATTCCCGATGAGATCGCGGCGATCTTCGATCCGTTCGGCAATGCCGTTCACACCGCGCTTTCCTTCGATCTCGTCGGCGAGGACGTGCTGGTGACGGGTGCGGGGCCGATCGGCATCATGGGCGCGCTCGTTGCCAAGCGCTCCGGCGCGCGCAAGGTGGTTATCACCGACATCAACCCGCATCGTCTCGATCTCGCCCGCAAGCTCGGCATCGACCACGTCGTGGACGCCTCGAAGGAAAATCTTGCCGACGTGATGAAGTCGATCGGTATGACCGAAGGCTTCGACGTCGGCCTCGAAATGTCGGGCGCCGCACCTGCCTTCCGCGACATGATCGACAAGATGAACAATGGCGGTAAGATCGCCATCCTCGGCATTGCGCCCGCCGGCTTCGAGATCGACTGGAACAAGGTCATCTTCAAGATGCTGAACCTCAAGGGCATCTATGGCCGCGAGATGTTCGAGACCTGGTACAAGATGATTGCCTTCGTGCAGGGTGGCCTCGACCTGTCGCCGCTTATCACCCACCGCATCAAGATCGACGATTTCCGCGATGGCTTCGAGGCGATGCGCTCGGGCAATTCCGGCAAGGTCGTGATGGACTGGATGTGAGGCGAGGCAGATATGACGGCCCGTCGCGGCAAGGCGGCAGCTTAGGGCGCAATCTCTATAGGCGTATGATCGGGGACGCGCGCCCAGATATCCCGCATCTCCTGGTCGGTGACGGCAATGCACCCATCCGTCCAATCCCAGAGCCGGTGCATAGTCTGAAGGAAGCCCCAGCCATTAGGGAGCCCATGGATCATGATATCGCCACCGGGAGAATAGCCCTTCGCTTCGGCATTCAGCCGATCGGCCGGGCTGGGATAGGAAATATGCAGACTGAGATGCGCCATGGATCTGGGATTTCGCCAGTCGATTTCGTAGCGCCCCTCGGGCGTTTTCTCATCACCTTCCCGTTGTTTCGGCCCCTCGTCGGCAGTGCTTCCAAGGGAGATCCGGTAGGTCGAAAGGGGAGTATCGCCTCTGAAGAGAACCATGCGACGATCAGATTTATAAACGCGGATGAGGTCAGCCTGCTGTTCCAGCGGCGCGTCCGGAGGCGGGGAGCCTGAGCCGATCTTCGCCATCACTTTCGTATAAGCGAAAAAGCTGACTGCGATCGCAGCCAGAAGGATCAACCTGTTTCTCGTCATGATCCTTGCCACCGGGATTCCCCATAATCGTGTATGGTTTGTTTTTTTAGCTCATGTTGGCTATTTGCGAAGAATCTATGGCGTACAGTCGGAATGATCTGCGGCACTTCCGGTGTTTATTCAAAAGCCCTTGTCTTTTCCCGGTGACATACTAGATAAGCATCGCAATCGCTGGCGCGGTTCAAAGCCTGTGGATAAGGCTTTTTCCGGGTTTTCGGTGGCTTTTTTTCTGGAAAAGCTTGACGAGAACAAATTTTGTGGGAATCACCGTTCCACTTGAGCGGTGAACTGGGTCAAGGCGGATCGCACAACCATGGCCGGAAATCCAATGGCAATGAAGATTTGCTGTCCGATGCCGGCGATCGTGGTTAATCAGGCTTTAAATGTCATCCCGTTAGGTGGGTATAGGTGATTCGAGGCCGGCGCGCACGCCAGAGCCACGAGGCGGCCATTCACCGCAGCGAGTATGAATAGCGTCAGGAAGGCGACGATATAAATGGCAACGAAGGTCAAAGAGAACGAAGAAGCGGAAGTCGAACGCGACGGCGCAAGCGACGGCCCTCTTCTCGATCTTTCCGATGACGCGGTCAAGAAGATGATCAAGGCCGCCAAGAAGCGCGGCTATGTGACAATGGACGAGCTCAATGCCGTCCTGCCTTCCGAAGAAGTGACGTCCGAACAGATCGAAGACACGATGGCGATGCTGTCGGACATGGGCATTAACGTCATCGAGGATGAAGAGGCTGAGGAAGCCGGCGCTTCCGGTGGCGATGACGACGACAGCTCTGATAATGACGACAGCGAAGGCGGCGAACTTGCGCCTTCCGGCGGCACCGCGCTTGCGACCGCCAAGAAGAAAGAACCGACAGACCGTACCGACGACCCGGTGCGCATGTATCTGCGCGAAATGGGTTCCGTCGAGCTTCTGTCGCGCGAAGGCGAAATCGCCATCGCAAAGCGCATCGAGGCCGGCCGCGAAACGATGATCGCAGGCCTCTGTGAGAGCCCGCTGACGTTCCAGGCGCTGATCATCTGGCGCGACGAATTGAACGAAGGCACCACACTGCTGCGCGAGATCATCGATCTCGAAACCACCTATTCCGGTCCGGAAGCCAAGGCTGCCCCGCAGTTCCAGAGCCCCGAGAAGATCGAGGCTGACCGCAAGGCTGCCGAAGAGAAGGAAAGGACCCGGCGTTCGCGTTCCGGTGACGACGACATTACCGATGTCGGCGGCGAAGGCATGCCTCCCGAAGAGGAAGAAGAGGACGAGGACGAATCCAACCTCTCGCTCGCCGCGATGGAAGCCGAACTGCGTCCGCAGGTCATGGAAACGCTCGACATCATCGCCGAGACCTACAAGAAGCTGCGCAAGCTGCAGGACCAGCAGGTCGAGCAGCGCCTTGCCGCCACCGGTACCTTGTCTTCCGCCCAGGAGCGCCGCTACAAGGAGCTCAAGGACGAGCTGATCAAGGCCGTCAAGTCGCTGTCGCTCAACCAGAACCGCATCGACGCGCTGGTCGAGCAGCTCTACGACATCAACAAGCGCCTCGTGCAGAACGAAGGCCGCCTGCTGCGTCTGGCCGAATCCTACGGCGTCAAGCGCGATAGCTTCCTGGAACAGTATCAGGGTGCCGAGCTCGATCCGAACTGGATGAAGTCGATCGGCAATCTGGCCGCCCGCGGCTGGAAGGAATTCGCCAAGAGCGAAAACACCACGATCCGCGACATCCGCCAGGAGATCCAGAATCTCGCAACGGAAACCGGCATCTCGATCTCGGAATTCCGCCGCATCGTGCACATGGTGCAGAAGGGCGAGCGCGAAGCGCGCATCGCCAAGAAGGAAATGGTCGAAGCGAACCTTCGCCTCGTCATCTCCATCGCCAAGAAGTACACGAACCGCGGCCTGCAGTTCCTCGACCTCATTCAGGAAGGCAATATCGGCCTGATGAAGGCGGTCGATAAGTTCGAATACCGCCGCGGCTACAAGTTCTCGACCTATGCGACGTGGTGGATTCGTCAGGCGATCACCCGCTCGATCGCCGATCAGGCCCGCACGATCCGTATTCCGGTGCACATGATCGAAACGATCAACAAGATCGTTCGTACCTCGCGCCAGATGCTGCATGAAATCGGCCGCGAGCCGACGCCGGAAGAGCTGGCCGAAAAGCTTGCCATGCCGCTCGAAAAGGTCCGAAAGGTCCTGAAGATCGCCAAGGAGCCGATCTCTCTCGAAACCCCCGTGGGCGACGAAGAGGATTCGCATCTCGGCGATTTCATCGAGGACAAGAACGCGCTCTTGCCGATCGATGCGGCTATCCAGGCGAACCTGCGCGAGACGACGACCCGCGTTCTGGCATCGCTGACGCCGCGCGAGGAGCGTGTGCTGCGCATGCGCTTCGGCATCGGCATGAACACCGACCACACGCTTGAAGAAGTCGGCCAGCAGTTCTCGGTCACCCGCGAACGTATCCGCCAGATCGAGGCGAAGGCGTTGCGCAAGCTCAAGCATCCGAGCCGCTCCAGAAAGCTGCGTTCGTTCCTCGACAGCTAAAGCTTCGACGACGATCGAAATCAGAACCCGGTCAGCCTTGCTGGCCGGGTTTTTCTTCGTCCACAAGGGCGGACTGGATTAGCCCATTGGGACATATCTAGCCCGATTGATGGTTCCCGCATTGCTTGTCCCCGTGGAGTGACAGGCTTATAATTTCGATTGCGGGGGGAGAGAGCGGTCGCGGCGTGCGAGCGGTATCATGCGCCGCGTGATCGTGGCCTCCGCCGGGAGGTGCAGCATGACCACGTACATTCTGCTGATAAACTGGACCGATCAGGGCATCCGGAGCGCGAAGGACTCTCCCAAGCGGTTGGATGCGGCAAGGAACTTGCTCGGCAGCATGGGCGGTTCCTTCGACAAGTTTTACCTCACCATGGGCGAGTACGACATGATTGCCGTCTGCGAGGCGCCTGATGACCGCGTGATGGCGCGCTTCACGCTGTCTCTTGCTGCGGCCGGCAATGTGCGCACGAAAACCTTGAAAGCATTTCCGGAAGTGCATTATCGCGACATCATCGCGTCGCTCACATAGGCCAGGATGGCCGATAATTGGTGATGAGCCAGATGCGGCGTTGCGGTTGTCCTGCGGCGCTGGCAGTGTCGCTGCGCCTTGAACCCAGAGCATGGACTTGCCTTGCCGATGGAACATGCCGGCCTGTTGCAGAGAGGAAAGTTCGATCCGGCCTTGCCGGTATCGCTCATGCTGCATGTGGTCATCGGCTTGCTCCTGCTCGCTTTCCTACCTGACGTGGAGCCTGTCAGGCCGCCGCCGGAAGACAGCATCGACGTTGAAGTCGTGACGCCGCCCGCAATCGCCACTCCAATTCCGCCGCCTGCCGTTCGGCAGCCGCCGGACAGAGGCGTGGACAGCGAGAATTCGGTGGCGGAAGAGGCGGCGCCCGCAGCACCCGAGACAGCGTCGAGAGAAATAGCTCCTTCCTTGCCGACATCGCCCAAGCCGGTCATATCCGGCCCGCCGGAGCTGGCGCAGGCAAGGGAGCTGTTTTCGGGGAAGACTCTGGCCAGTCCGCGCAGCCGGGCGGCTCGTGAGATGCTCGGCACATTGTCGGGCAGCGAGCGCAATCTGCAGCTCTGCAATCTCGAAGCCTTGGAACAGGTCAGCCGTTCGCGGCCGGGCTCTGCGCCGGATCTCGTTGCGCCCTATGCCATGAAGCCGGAGAAGGTGAGGGGCATCAGCGTCGAGGTCGAGGGTGGGGCTTTCAGGAGCAAGCGCAACTGGTTCAATATCCGGTTCCATTGTGAAGTCGATCCCGCCGGCCGGGCGGTGGTCGCCTTTGCCTTTGCGATCGGTGAGGCCATTCCGAGGGGTGAGTGGCAGGAGCACAATCTGGTCGTCGAGGATGGCGAGGCCGACCAATGATCACGAGGTTTTTTTGATTTGTGGCTTGATGCTGCCGATTTTAAAGGCCACATCGCTGCTGTGACAGAAGAAGACGTCGAACCGGCAGATACCGACCACGAGAAGGAGCACGAGGAGCCTCGCGTTCGCTGGGGTGTTGTTGCGTCTGTGCTCCTGCATGTTCCAGTCGTTGCACTTCTGATTTTTGGCCTCCCGAAAATCCAACCAAAGCCCGCCGACGACGAGAGTGTGAAGGTGGAGCTAGTCCCGCCGCCCGAGGAGAAAAAACCGGAGGAAAAGAAGCCGGAGGAGAAGCCGAAAGAGGAAGAGAAGCCTCAGAAGCAGGCAAAAGCCGAGCCGCCACCGCCTCCGCCGCCTGCAAAGCGTCCGCCACCTCCGCCAAAGATGTCGCCTACCGTGTTCGAATTTGCAGAAAAGGATACTGTACCAGACCAGCGGGAGGCTGGACCATCACAGCAGGCACAGGCGCCTAAGCCGTCCGTCAGCGACGTAAAGCAGGCGGAGATGTCCCCCACTGATCCGTCAAAGCCGGATCAGCCTAGAACAAACGAGTTGAGCTCTTCGACGAATCCAGTACCGGAGGATATCGATCTGCCGCAGGTCGAAGCCGCGGAAGCCAATCCCGAAAAGAATGGCCCGGCGTCTACGGGAAGCACTGAGGCCAAAACAGATTTCGAGACAGCAAAACCGTTGGAAGAGTCCAAGGCACCAGCGCAAACCGATGTGAAAGCCAAGGAGGCAGTTCAACTCACCAAAGCGCGGACATTGTTTTCGGGAGAAATTACGTCCGATCCAGCTATCAAAACGGCGATGAGGAGCCTGTCGCGCAGTGAGCGTATCGATCAGCTTTGTCAGACTGAGCTAAAACAACAACTGATTCACTCGTCGATGCAGTACAAGCCACGTTGGCTGCCTTCTTTCCGACTTTCGGCGGGGAATGTGCTCGATGCGAAAGACGGGGCCTTCAAAAACGGAAGTGAATGGTACGACGTACGGTTTCGCTGTGAGGTCGACAGCGATGCCACGAAGGTCGTATCCTTTGCCTATGATGTCGGCGATGCGGTTCCGAGAAGCCAATGGAAAAGCCGGCGCTTCCCGGCAGATTAGTCTTGGCGGAGTGTCTCGCGTCGCAACAAGCCACGCGCAAGGAACCATCTCTATCGTGTTCCTATGCCCGTTATGGTACGGTAGCGAAGGGACAAATGATATGTCGAACGAGATCGAGCACTTCTTCGAGCGTCAGGAAGAAGCTGTCAGTCTGATGTTTCTGGAACACAAGGCAGACGAGCTGACCGACATTCTGGTCGCGGCCCTGGAAGAGGCTTTCGAAATTCTCCTCGAAAGCGCTCCAGCCGAAACCTTCCACTAAGGCGCCACCACCGGCTCTCCGGCAGAGCTTCTTCCCATTACAGGATCGTCATGGTCGTTCCGCTTCAGGAGGATGGCAGGCTTCCGGTTTCGCTTCGGAGCCATCTTGGCGGCTATGAATGGCGGCGCGATGCTCTCGGCCGTTCCTCGGCTTGCGTTTTCCGACTGGAGGCCGAAAGGCGTCCCGGGCTTTATCTGAAGGTCGAGGAGGCGGGGGCGTTTTGCGAGCTTGCTGACGAGGCCGAGAGGCTCGTCTGGCTTGCGAGCCGCGGCCTTCCATGCCCCGAGGTCATCACCCACGAGAGCGATGGCGAACGCAGCTTCCTCTTGATGACGGCGTTGCCGGGCGCCGATCTTGTTACGGCCGCAACGCTGCTGCCGGAAGAGCGCGTCGAAGTCCTCGCCTCCGCACTCAGCACACTCCACAGCCTGGATGTCAGTGCCTGCCCTTTCGATCATCGTCTGGACAGTCGCCTTGCCGCCGCCGAGGCGCGCATGCGGGCAGGCGTTGTCGATGAGGCGGATTTCGACGAGAAGCGGCTCGGCAAAAGCGCCTTCTTCCTGTTCGGCGAATTGCAGCGGCTACGGCCGGCAAGCGAGAATCTTGTCATTGCGCATGGCGATGCCTGCCTGCCGAACTTCCTGGCAGCAGATGGACGGTTTGCCGGTTATATCGATTGCTGCCGCCTTGGCGTTGCCGACCGCTATCAGGATATCGCGCTTGCCTGCCACAGCATCGCCTATAATTTCGGCGAGGAATTCGTGCGGCTGTTTCTCAATACCTACGGCCTGTCGATCATCGATCCCGTGAAGATGGACTATTATCAGCTTCTCGACGAGTTCTTTTAAAGCGATTCCAGCAAAAGTGTGCAGCCGCTTGCCCGGTCCGCCATCGGCTGGCAAAGTCGGCTGCGAAGGAGATTGCTATGGCAGCCAGCCAGTTCAGGATGCTGAACTCGTCAGTGCCGGGCGTGGAGGCCGTGGTGGCGACGACGGGCCATCGTTTCGCGCGCCATACGCATGAGCAGTTCGGCATCGGTCTACTCTTCTCGGGTGCGCAGAAATCGCTGAGCGGGCGCGGCATGGTCGAGGCGGAAGCCGGCGATCTCATCACCGTCAATCCGAATGAGGTGCATGATGGCTCACCGATCGGCGAGGCGCGCTCCTGGAGTATTCTCTACTTCGATCCCGCCGTCATGGATGGTCTTGCACGCGAAGTGGCAGAGGGCGGGGTTCGCCGCTCGGAGATTCCGCGACCCGTCATTCACGACAGACAGCTCGCCGACCGGTTCCGCGCGCTGTTTTCTGCCGTCACCGGCAATGAGGAGCGGTTGCGCTGCGAGGAAATGCTGCTGTCAGTCATTGCCGATGCGATGCGCGAAACAGTAATGGGGGAAATGCCTGAGAGGGTACCGCATTCCATCGCCTATGCCCGCAGCTTGATCGACGATGATCCGGCCGCCGAAACTTCACTTGCCGATCTGGCGCGCGAAAGCGGGCTCAGCCGGTTTCAGGTGCTGCGCGCCTTTGCGAGGGCAACGGGTTTTACGCCGCATGCCTATCTCGTTCAGGCGCGTGTGCATCTTGCCCGCCGGCTGATCGCCCGTGGCGCGCCACTGGCGGAGGCGGCTTTCGAAAGCGGCTTTGCCGACCAGAGCCATATGACGCGCGCTTTCGTCTCACGCTACGGCCTTACGCCCGGTGCCTATGCGCGCGGTCGTTCCTGAGCGCTTGCAATTTCATTCAAGACGTCAGGCCTCTCAACCTGTTTCCTTCTGCCGTCTCGAAAGGAGCGGCAGATGAGCAGGGAATTTCAGGGTTATATCTATCTCGCACTGGCTATGACGACGGTCGGCAGCACAGTGATTGCCAGCAAGGTCATCGCCTCCGGGTTGCCGCCCTTTACGGCGGCGGCCTTGCGTTTCGCAGTGGCCTTTCCTTTTTTCCTTTTCCTGATGCGATGGACGGGATCGCGATTGCCGCGGCTTTCTGGGCGGGACTGGCTGATCCTCGTCACGCAGGCCGGCGCAGGAAGCGTCGGATATACGACCTTGCTGATATCAGGCCTGTCGCTGACGTCAGCGGCCAATGCCGGCGTCATCATCGGGACGCTGCCTGTCGTCTCCGCAGCGATCTCCATCCTCGTGCTTGGCGAGAGGCCGCAGCGCTTCCTGCTTCTGGCAATTGGTCTTGCGGCGGCAGGCGTCTTTTCCATCGTCTTTTCGCCGGCCGCCGGAAGCGGGTCCCTTGCCGGTGATATGCTGATTTTTGGCGCTGTTATCTGCGAAGGGCTATTCATTCTGCTCAACAAGCGGCTTGGCACGGCGATTCCGCCATTGACGCAGTCGGCGCTCATGACGGCCATCGGCTTCATCGTTGCCGGTGTGCCGGCTCTGTTCGAGCATCATGATATCGGCATCGCTTCGCAACCCGCTTTGCTCGCGGTCGTCTATTACGCGCTGGTGCCGACCGTCGGCGGCTTCATACTCTGGTATGCGGGGGCGGAGCGCGTCAGCGGCGCTGAGGCCTCTCTATTCACGGCCATCGCACCAGCTACAGCTGTCATTTTCGCCTTCCTGGTTCTTGGCGAGGCGATCGGCTCCAACCAGATTTTCGGGATCGCCTGCGTATTGGCGGCGGTCATCGGCCTTGGCCTCACGAGCCTGCGCCGGACGGCGAGAAGCTAGGCGCGGCGGAAGACGTCGCGATACTCCCGTGGCGTCATGCCGGTCTGCGTCCTGAATTGCCTGTTGAAGTTTGCGAGCGAGCCGTAGCCGACCGCATCGGCAATATGGCCGACGGGCTGGCTGGTGGCGGAGAGGCGAGCGCAGGCGTCGCCGATGCGCATGCGGATCAGATAGTCGGAGACGGTGGTACCCGTGTGGCGACGGAAGAGCCGGTGCAGGCCGGAGACGCTGAGGGCTGCGATATCGGCCAGCTCTTCCAGGCCGATCGTGCGGGCGTAATGCAGATGCAGGTGGGTGAGAACCCGGTCGATGCGCTCACGGCTTTCCTGCAGTTCCGGGCTCTGGCCGGGCGTGCTGGCAAGCGCGGATGCCTGCCGGTCAGTGGCAATCCGGCCGAGGATATTCAGAAGGGACAGCAGCCGTTCGGCGGGTGGTTTTGAAAAGACCGCCTCGATTTCGCTGCGCACAGTGTCTGCCGTTTCCTTCGAAAATTGCAGCCCTCGATCGGCGCGCGACAGCATCGCTTCGATCGGGGCGAGCTCGACCGCGCCCGCCGTCACATGACGGATCCAGTCTGGATGAAACCAGAGAACCAGCGCGATATGCGGGGTGGTCTCGTCATATTTCGCGCGGGATACCCAGGTGTGCGGCAGGTTGGGGCCGACGAGCACAAGGTCGCCGTCCCCGTATTCCCCGGTATGATCGCCGATGAAGCGCTGGCCGATGGAATTCAGCGTCAGGGTCAGCTCGAATTCGGGATGGTGGTGCCACTGGAAAGGAATCGCGTCATCCAGCCGCCGGTTTAGCATGCTCCAGGACGCATCGGCATGCCGTGGCAGGATTTCGAGATAAGGCCTCATCGGGCGCCTTTCAGATCATTGACGCCAGAATAGTATCATAATTTGCCAAGGTGGCACAACATGTGCCGCGAGGCGCGGCTACACTCCCATCATCGCCTGAAACCACAGGAATGGATCAAATGATGGGAGGATCTCATGGAACTGGCAGTGAAACGCGACGCTCATCCGACGGCCTCGTCGGTTACCACCCAACTCAAGGACATCAAGAAGAAGCTGCCGCTGCGGGTGCTCTCGGAGGCGGACTGGCAGCACTGGATCACCAAGGGCTATGTGATCGTTCGCCAGGCCGTTCCTGCGGACAATGTCGCGCGGCTTGTGGACGTGCTCTGGCGTTTTGACGAGAAGGATCCGAACGACCCTTCCACCTGGTATGCGCCGCAGCGCCGCGAGCACAAGATGAAGGAGCTCAACAATACCGGCATGCTGGAGATCTACAATCACCAGGCGCTCTGGGATAACCGGATGGAGAAGCGCGTCTATGACGTCTTCGTCGATATCTGGGACCGCGAAGACCTGTGGGTGACGATCGACCGCGCCAACCTCAACCCACCGAAGAAGGTGAAGGGCAATCCCAACGGCTTCATCCACTGGGATGTCGATACATCCATCCGGCCGCTGCCGATCGGCGTGCAGGGCGTGCTGAGCCTCAAGAAGCAGGACGGCGATGTCGGCGGCTTCCAGTGCGTACCCTATCTCTTCGAGCATTTCGACGAATGGGTGAAGACGCAGCCCGAGAACCGTGATCCGATGCATCCCGATATGACCGGCCTTTCCGTCATCAATATCGATATGGAGCCGGGCGACCTGATGATCTTCAATTCGCTGCTCGCTCACGGCGTTCGTCCGAACCATTCGGATAACCGGGTGCGCATGGCGCAATATATATCCATGCACCCGGCCGAATACGACAATGCCGAGGAGCGCGAGGAGCGCATCCGCCTGTGGCGGGAGCTCGACCATCCCAAGCGCGATGCATTCCCTGGCGATCCGCGCGAATGGGAAAAGCACAATGCCAAGACCGCCGAGCTGACGCTGCTCGGCCGCAAGCTGCTCGGCCTCGACCGCTGGTGAGGCGATAGAAGACACAAGCCGCGGAGGAGAACACTTCCGCGGCTCTTTCATCATCATCGGCGATATGATTGCGCGGTCCGGCACGAATCCGCCAATGCTATCCCTCATCCACACATCTGCGGGTGAAATTCGCCGAGAACGAGGAGGGGACCGCTGACCCCTTGGGATGGCCGGTTGCCTACCCTATCTCTTTCGGAGAGATATCAATCCGGAGATGACATCCATGTCAGGCAAGCCGATCAAGATTCCGGGGCCGGATCATCCGATCACCGTCGAACACAATCCCTCCCGCGTCGTCGTCAAGCTCGGCGGCCGCGTGATCGCCGATACGCATGATGCGCTGACGCTTCGCGAGGCTTCCTATCCGCCGGTGCAGTATATCCCACGGAAGGACGTGGATATGTCGCTTCTGGAGCGCACCGACCATGAGAGCCATTGCCCCTATAAGGGAGATGCCTCCTATTACAGCATTCCTGATGGCGGCGAGCGTTCGAAGAATGCGATCTGGACGTATGAGGCGCCCAATCCTGCCGTTGCCAACATCAAGGGCCATATGGCCTTTTATCCTGATAGGGTCGATTCCATCGAAGAGCTGCCGTCGCCCGAAGCAGGGCAGTTCTAAGGGATAACTTGACTTCCACCTTCTGATCTATCGCATCGGGAAAATGATGCCGGATGTGTAAGCGTATTGGGTTAATATGAATCTTCCTCAGGTTGCAGTACTCTCGTCGCGCGCGAGGATACTGCAGGCCGGGGACCTCATGAAACTGGATCAGGTGGAGCTTCGCTCCGAAGTATTGGATATCCGTATCGTGGAGGGCCTCGGCGATGGTTCTTTCAATCTTGAATTCGATGTCTTTCGTAGCGACGGATATGTTCTGATCCTTCTGGAAATACTGGCGGGCAGAGGCGATTTCCTTGTTCAGGGTTTCGATGAGGAAAATAGTGCCGCCTCTTCACTTCGGGGCCGGCAAAGGGTCTACATCGTAAGACCTGTTGAAGCTGATCGAAGGATTGCTGTCGGCATGTTCGCGGCCATCAACAGCAAGGTCCGGGCGACGATCGCCTGCTTCAAGCGGAAGATCGTCAATATATCAGGGGAATTGTCCTGTCCGCTGTGCCGGGCGCTCTCCAAAGTGCTCGTTGCTTCGGCACTTGCCTGGATGGGTATTCCTTCTCCGGACATTCAGGATGCGGCTGAGACTTCCACCACTCCCTCTGTCGAGCAGATGAGGAAGCTTCTAAGCGGCACGGCGACCATAGGCAGTTCGCAGAACGAGCTGCTCGCTCTTGTCGGCCCGGATTTGCGTTCGGCAATCCTCGATGTCATGGAGGAGACCATTTGGCTGCTCAACATGCGCGACCAGTTCTATACCGCCGCGTGCTAGATCGTCGGGCTGCTGTCAGCTTTTGACGCCGGATGACATGCGCGGGTGCGTCAATGCCGTCAATTCGCTCTTCATCGGCACTTCAAACCAGCTCGGCGAGTTCGAATCCGGCATGCTTGCCGGTGTGGTCGGTCCGGTTGCCGCCGGCATTGTCGGCGGGTCGGTACGATCGCCGTCGTGCTTTTGTGGACGCGGTTTTTCCCCGATCTCCTCAAGGTGAAGACCTTCAGGGCTGATGGGCTCTCATCTCCTTGCCGCATCGGCCGCGGGCGTTAATTGACGCGGCAATGTCGGATGTGACCGGCGTCGAACGTCCTTCGGACGTTAACGCAAGAGGAGACGTGCAATGTCTTATATTGATGGTTTCATCGTCGCCGTTCCCCGCGAGAATGTCGATGCCTATAAGGAATTCTCCGCCTATGCCGGGTCGATCTGGAAGGAATATGGCGCGCTCGAATATGTCGAGTGTCTCGGCAACGACGTGCCCTATGGCGAACTGACCTCATTTCCGCGCGCTGTCATGGCCAGGGATGACGAAGTGGTGGTCTTTTCGTGGATCCTCTACAAATCCAAGCAGCATCGCGACGAGATCAATACCAAGGTCATGGCCGATCCGCGCCTTTCCAGCGACAAATGGAAGATGCCATTTGACGGCAAGCGCATGATCTACGGCGGTTTCGAGGAACTGCTGCGGCTCTAGTTTTGGCTCATTTCCATTGACTTCACAGGCAAGGCGCGCCACCTCGCAGGGACAATTTGCGACGGAGTCCGCCTTGCCCCAGACAACAGTAATACTTTCCACCCGCGGCCAGGGCCTCTACGAATTCACCGATCAGGCCAATGCTTTCGTGCGCCAGTCCGGCATCGAGGAGGGGTTGCTGACGGTCTTCGTGCGTCATACTTCCTGCTCGCTGCTCATCCAGGAAAATGCCGATCCCGATGTGAAGACGGATCTCAATAGCTTTTTTCGCCGCCTTGTGCCGCCGTCTTCCGACCCGTCCATGCGCTGGGTCGTTCATACGGCGGAGGGGCCGGACGACATGCCTGCCCACATCAGGGCGGCGCTGACGCAGGTTTCGATCGGCATTCCCATCAGCCATGGCCGGCTGGTGCTCGGCACTTGGCAGGGCATCTATCTCTTCGAACACCGTGACCGCCCGCACCGGCGCGACGTGGTCCTGCATCTGAGCCCATGATCTCATTAACCGTTCTGAATGCCAACTGAATGGGCGGTTCGAACGGCATTCAGCTTCAAGCGTTTAGTCTTGAGACAATCCCAAAAGGAGATCGAGGAAACACCACGAGGAGACAACCCCAATGTCGCATTTCCTTGCCAAGGCTTCACTTGCCGCACTGCTCGCTCTGTGCTCCATCCCGCTCGCGGGTTCTGCCGCTTTCGCCGCGCCGCAGACGGATTTCGTCGTCAAGGCGCAGTACTACCGTCCGCCAGTTCGCGGTTGCTCGCCGATGGAGGCCATCCGCAAGGCCCGTTATTCCGGCCTGCGTGACGTGCGCATTTCCCACATCACGCCGCGCCGGGTCGTCGTTGCCGGCCGGGATCGCCGTGGCTGGGACCGCATGACTTTCGCCAACGTGCGCGGCTGCCCTGTCATGTACCGCTAATTCCATCGGCCGGAGCCGGGAAAGCCTGGGCTTCGGCCATTTTGCCTTGACCGCGACACTTTAGACCGTCTTCTCTCGGGACTGTATGTAAGTGATTCCGAAGCAGGCTTCGGCAATTGCCCGCGCGGCTACTAACTACGAGGATCTTTTTCATGATGCAGTTTCTGGTGAAGGCGGGGCTTGCGGCTCTTCTTTCCGCTGCTGCGCTGGCTGGCACCGTTGTGCCGGCTTCCGCACAGGTGAATATCATTATCGGCGAACCGGACCGTGGTCCGCCGCCGCCGGATTGGCGCCGCCCGCCGCCACCGCCGCCGGGATACGGCCGTCCGCCTATGCCTCCGCCGGGTTATGGTCGCCCGCCGGGTTACGGTCGTCCACCGCGTGGCGTCTGCGATCCGCGCATGGCGGAAAACATCGCCGAGGATTACGGCCTGCGCCGTACGCGTGTCGTCGATGTCACGCCACGCCGTGTCGTCGTGCAGGGCTGGAGCCGTCGCGGCCCCGACCAGATGACCTTTGGCAACGTTCGCGGTTGCCCGCTCCTGCGCCGCTGATATCGGCGTACGATCTTCACCAAGAAACCGCCCCTGCTGTCTGCAAGGGCGGTTTTCTTTTGAGTGGCGTTTAAGCGCGGGGCAGGGCGCCGAAGCGCCCAGACTGTTTTACTGCTTGATCGCAAACGTCACGTTGACGGTGACATTGTAGCTGTTTTCGCCGCCCTGAACCGGAACAGCAGCGACATCGGAGGCTTCCTTCATCATCGCTGCCCGATAGATCGGCTGCGGCATCGGACGGACGACATTCTCGCTGATCTCGATGATGCGGCCGACCTCGACGCCGGCGGCTTGGCTCAGCGTCTTGGCTTTCTTGATCGCGTTGGCGACGGCGTTCTTGCGGGCTTCCTCGAGGGCTGCTTCCGGCTTGTCGTTGGTGAACTGGATATCGCCGCCCTGATTGATGCCGAGCGTGACGGACTGGTCGATGATCTCGCCCAGCTTGGAAAGGTCACGGACGCGCACGGTGACCGAATTGCTGGTCTGGTAGCCGATCAGCTGCGGCGGCTGCGGCTGGTTATCGACCGGCTGCGGGTAATTGTACTGCGGCTGGATCGAAAAGCCCGAGGTCTGCAGGTCGCGCTCGGCAATGCCGCTCTTCTTCAGCGCAGCCAGCACCTCCTTCATGGCCTTGTTGTTCTCGTCTAGCGCTTCGCGGGCGGTCTTTGCCTGCTTGACCACGGCGAGATTGACGACGGCCATATCGGGAGCCAATGCCGATTCGCCTTCTGCGGATACGTTGATGACCGCTTCGCGCGGCTGATTCTCTTCCGCCAGAAGCGGAGCGGATGCCGCGAGCGGCAGGCTCAGAAAGGCTGTCAGAAGGGCAGTCTTGGTGTAGTTCGGCGCCATGTTTGTTCCTCGGCTGTTTGCGTCCCTGCGAGCTTTGTGTCTGCGGATTGTGAAGCTATTGCGGCAATAGCGCGCATGAGAATTTCCCTACTATAAATAATGGGTTCGACCAAAGGGTGTGGGGGAAGAAACAACGCATGGTAGATGGTGGCGGCATATGGCAGTTGCCCGCGATTAAGCATCACCTTATAAAGAAGTGCATTTCCATCTCATACTGAAGTTCCGCCTTTATGAAACTTGGTGCCTATGTCATCAACCTGAATCGCTCCATCGTCCGGTGGGAACAGCTTTCGCGAAAAGCCAATTCGCTGGAGCTCGATATCATCAGGATATCCGGCGTGGACGGTTCGCAGATCCAGCCGCACGACAAGGCGGATATCAACCAGCGGCAATTTCTTCTTCGCAACGGCAGGAACTATCTGCCGGGCGAGCATGGTTGCCACCGCAGCCATCTCAAGGCGCTTACCGAGTTTCTAAACAGCAGCAATGATGCCGCCATCATCATGGAGGACGATGTCGAGCTGCAGGCCGATCTGATGCGGCGCGCGGAGGCGGTGCTTGCCACCGTTCCGAAGGCGGAGCTGGTCAAGCTTCTCAATCACCGGTCCAATGGATTCAGATACAAGGCGATGACGAAATATCGCGATATCATTGGCCGCTGCGTTCACGGGCCGCAGGGCTCGGCGGCCTGCTATCTCGTCACCCGATCCGGCGCGGAGAAGCTGCTGCGAACCATGTCCGTCATGGTCTATCCCTTCGATGTGGCAATAGAACGCGGGTGGTCGACCAAGGTTAATACCTTTACGCTCAAGGACAATCTGTTAGAGCTAGGGCCGAACAGTCACGAGACGGCGATTGCGACGAAGCTCGACTACAGGCGGCAGAAATTCACGGGAATACGCCGCTCCGTCACTCATCTGCTTCGCGCCGCCGATTATGCTAGAAGGGTACGGTATTCTCTATGGTAGCGAGCGAAGAGCCGATTGCGACGCCCTCCCGCCTCAAGCCCGTCCTTGTCATCCTGTGGCTGCTGTTGATTTCGGCTCCCATTGTGGAAAGCGATATCTATCGCTATGCGGCACTGCTGCTGATCGGGACGACCTATGCCTATTTCAGGCCGAATTTTCGCCTGCTGAAGGGTGACTGGCTGGCCAATGCCTGCCTTGCCTGGGGTGCCTATGCGCTGCTGCGCTTTTTCTTCGGCCTGATCGTCGACGGCGAGAAGGGGGCGTCCGATTGGCTCTACGCCTTTCCGCTGTTTTTCCCGGCTGTCGGCATCGCGCTCTTTTCCAGCCGGAAACATGTCGAAACGGTCTTTGCGATCTATTTCCCGGTGGCACTGGCCGCCCTGCTGATTTCCACCGACTACCGGCTGATCCTTGCTGGCGACGACCGCATTTCGCCACTTTACCACAACAACCTGATCCATGGCGCGATCGGCTGCGGCTTCCTGATGATCGGCGCCTTCTACTGGCTGCTGCATGCCTGGGAGACCGGCAAACTCGCGCGCCGTTCCGGCAGCTGGATTGTTGCCGTCGCAACGCTCGTCATCGCGCTCTGCCTTTTCAATATTTATGGCTCGAAGGCAAAAGGCGTCTGGCTGAGTCTCGTCCTCGTCGGGCCTCTCATGCTCGCTTCACTGCTGCTTTATGCAAACAGGCGCCGGGCCGCGCTGGTAGGGGCTGCTGTCCTCGCTCTCATCGCAGCGGCACTTTTTGTCGGCGGCGATGATATCTGGAGGTTTGCCGGCCCGACCTATGAGGCAACCGCACGGATCGAGACTGAAATCTCGGCGCATGGCGTATGGAATGCCGTTAGTTCCGCGATCGCGTCGAAAGATACGCCGGAGTCGATGAGCGAGCGGCTGCAGCTCTGGGCGAACGCCTCGGAAGTGATTGCCCAGGCGCCACTTTTTGGTGCCGGCAACCACTGGCTCACGCTCTGGAGTTCGACCACTTATGCGGGCGTGCCCTATACGCTGCTTCACAATGGCTATTTCGAAATGCTCGTCCGCCACGGGCTGTTCGGCATTATCGTTTTCGCCGTTCTGGCGGTCGCCATGTACAGACGCGTCGTGGCCGCGTGGAGGGAGAAACTGATCAGTCTCAGCGCTTTGCTGGCCTATACCATGATCACACTGTTCTTCCTCGGAACCATTCTGTCCAATTCCAACAATCGGCTGGCAATCGGCGAATCGTTCTTCTTCGTGTTTTCCGCCGTCGCGTTTGCCTGCGGGATCATGTTGAAGAAGGGGGAGGTCAGGCAGGAGGCCAGCATGGTCGCCGGTGATCGGAAGGCTGCCTGAGAGGGCGATGAAAGCCCGACCCAAAAGGGATTGCTGAGCGCTCCTGCGTTGGAGCGCCCGCGTTGTCAGATACCGAAATCGTCCAGAAACGAAGGATGGATGGCAGTCTTCCTTGCCTCGCGCGCATCACGATAGCGCTGCTGGGCAGAACCGAAGCCATTAACGATCCGTTGCATGAAGCCGCTTTTACGGCGTTTAAAAATCAAGTGCATAGCAAGCTCACTTTTCTTATTTTTGTTAGCCGGCGAGCATATAATTTGTGCGTGATGCTGTAACAATGGGCATTTTGGCATGCCACCTATGCAGAATATGACAGTGATGTGACAGCGGCGCGGCCTCAGGCCGCCCCGCAACAGGCTGAGGACCTTCCTCTCACCGTCGATGGTATCGGCTATGGCGGTACTGTAAGATGCTGCCGCTGTCGTCCTTTCGGGGGAAGAGACTGGCATGGAGCGCCGCCTTGCAGCTGTCCTGATTGCCGACGTCGTGGGCTATGGCCGTCTAAGCCAGGTCGACGAGGAGGGGACGCGTCTTCGTTTCCAGGCGGACCTGAGAGAGATTGTCGAGCCTTCGATCGCCGAGCATAGCGGGCGGTTGGTCAAAACCATGGGCGACGGGCTACTGGTCGAGTTTCACAGCGTCGTCGATGCCATGCGTTGCGCAGTGGACGTGCAGAAGCTGAAGGCGAAGCATAATGCTGAGATCCCGGCCGATCGGCGTCTCGATTTCCGCATCGGCATCAACCTTGGTGACCTCATCGTCGAGGGTGACGATATTCATGGCGATGGCGTCAACCTGGCCGACCGCATGCAGTCGCTCGCTGAACCCGGTGGAATAGCGATCTCAGGCCCAGCCTACGATCAGGTGAAATCGAAACTCGACGTCGGTTTCGTCTCGCTCGGCGAGCAGAGGGTCAAAAGCATTGCCGAGCCCGTGCGAGTCTATCGTGTCGTGTTCGGCCCATTGGCGGCAAACAGAGCTGCCAACGCCCGCCGATATCCTGGCCGCTGGCGCATCGCAGCAATAGCCGTTGCGATCCTTTTCATTCCGGCGGTAGCGGCCCTGTGGTGGCAGCCATGGGTGCTGCTCGAAACCCCATCGTTGACCCAGCGCTTTGCCTATCCTTTGCCCGACAAACCTTCCGTTGCCGTATTGCCATTCATCAATGTCAGCGGCGATGTCGAGCACGATCATCTCGCCGAAGGTCTGACGGATGACCTGATTACGGAACTGTCGAAAGTCTCCGGCCTCTTCGTCATCGCGCGCCATTCCGTCTTTGCGGTGCGCGACGATGGCGGCAAGATACAGGATGTGGCGGCCGAACTCGGTGTCCACTATGTGCTTGAAGGCACGCTGCAGCGCGCAGGCTCGCGATTGCGTATCAACGTCAAACTGATCGATGCGCTGACCGGGCTTTCCCTCTGGGCCGAGCGCTATGACCGCGAATATGCCGACCTCTTCGCAGTTCAGGATGACGTGATCGGCAAGATCATCGCAGCGCTTGCCATCAGGCTGAGTGAAGGCGAGCGCACGCAATTGGCGCAGATCCCGACGGAGAATCTCGAGGCCTATGATTACTATATGCGCGCCGAGCAGGCGGGTCTCACCTATGGAGACGTGGTGACCTATCGCGAGGCGCTGTCCTATTATCAGAAGGCGATCGACCTCGATCCGAATTTTGCCGATGCGCATGCAGGGATCGCGCGGATCGCCGTCGATGTCTGGCGCAACGATTACAATATCCTCTGGTCGGCCGCCGTAGCCCGCAAGATCGCCTATGACGCTGCAGGGCAGGCATTGAAGATCGATGCGAACAATGCGCGGGCGCATACCGTGCTTGCTCTACTGCAATTGGTCGATGGCCGCCAGACGGAGGCGCTGACATCGGCAAACCGTGCCGTGCAGGCGCAGCCGAGCGACGCTGAAGCAAATGGCAATCTGGCCCTCGTGCTCGCTCATATCGGCAATCATGACCAGGCGATCAGCGAAATGGAAAAGGCGCTGCGCTTCGATCCTTCGCCGTCGCCCGGCTTCCAGTTGCTGGCCGGTATCGTTTTCTACATCGTTGGAGACGAAGACCGGGCGATCTCGCTGATGGAGGCTGCCCGCGACGCGCTTCCCAAAGCGGAGGCTGCGCGCGAATTTCTCACGGCAGCCTACATCGATGACGGCGATAAGACGCGTAGCCTGCAGGAGAAGACGAAGCTCCTGGAGCTCTTTCCCGAAAGCAATCTGAACTATTACGGCTATCTCTACGACTACTGGCGCAAGGACGATCTGAACAAGCACTTGAGCAGGTTGCAGAAGGCCGGAATTCCCGACTGGCCCTTTGGGTTTCAGGGCAAGGAGGACGACCGGGTCACCGGCGAGCAGTTGCGGGATCTCATCAGCGATAAGACGTGGACCGGCAAACACCGCAACGGCACACAATTCGTGCAGTTCTTCGACAAAGCCGGCAACACGGCCTATCGCAGCACCAATACCAACATAACAGGCACGGTCGAAATTCAGGGGGACTGGCTCTGCGAAAAGTTCCCGGGCTATTTCCTCGATCGGATGGTCTGCGGGAGCGTTTATCGCAATCACGCTGCGGAGGAACCCGGCGCGACATATGTTCATGTCACGCCGCAGGCGCTGAAATTCTTCTCGATCGGGCGCTGACGGCGATTGGTCACCTACTGGGCAGAGGGATGCTGCCAGTCTTTCTGCGCCTTCTCCGAGATCAGGATGTTCTGCACTTCCGACCAGTGCTTCTGGGAATCAACCACCTTGGTGGGGTTCTTCACCAGTCCTTCGGCAGCACCCGGATCATAGCTGATATAGAGCTTGCCTTCGATGATCCGCCAGGCATTCGGATCGATATTGGTGGTCACCGTTCCGAAGGACACGCCATCGGCGCAGTAGCCGCCATATTGCGGGGCATATTTGCCGGGATCCTTGACGAACATGTCACGATGCTCGGCACTGGCGAAATACCAGGTCGCGCCCAGCCAGTGATGGGAATATTGCGGCGATCCTTCCACGGCTTTATCATCCGTGAAATAGGCGACAGGGTCATAACCCTTGATCGCCACCTCCCCGAAATAGCCCGTATTGATGAAGTCTTCCGCTGTGGCCTCGTTTGCCAGCAGAAGGACGGCGATGCCGCCTGTAGCTGCAGCCTTCACAAATCCATTCCAGTGAGACATTTCAAAGCTCCCGTTTTCAGGCGCGGTCAAATCCGCTGCACGGTCATTTTCGCTTCGTGCATTCGTCATAGAGCCACTGACCCGTAAGGTCCGCTCCCTGACAGGCGGCGCCCGCTTTCAACAACAGAGTGACGGAATCCCAGTGCGATCGCCATCCGGCCTGGGTCACCGGCGTGTAGCCGTTTCTTTCCTTCGGCTCGACATCGGCCTTTTGCGCAAGCAGGAAAGCGATGACATCGGCATGGCCTTCCTCGGCTGCCGCATGCAGCGGCGTCATATGATAGAAGTTCTCGTGGTCGTTGACGGAGGCGCCTCTTGCGACCAGCAGTTCCACGATATCGAGATGGCCGCCATAGGCGGCCGCATGCAGCGCCGTCAGCCCGCCCTTGTTGCGGATCTCGATGTCGCCGCCGCGATCAAGAAGAAGAGCGACGACATCGGCCTTGCCGGACAGCGCCGCAATCAGCAGCGCCGGTTCGCCGGTATTGTCAGGCTCGGAGAGGTTTGCGCCCTGATCCGCAAGCTGCTTGACGCGCTCGACATCGCCTGCGCGCGCGGCATCGTGCAGTGGGCCTGCCGTGGCTGCGGAAATCCCAAGGCCTATACAGATGAAGCTGATCCAAATGGCATTCATCGCGCACCCCCGTCTTGCCATCCCTGGCTTCACAAGCGCGAAAGTGTAGTTAAGCTATCATGAATATGAGGGATCGACAATAAATAGGGGTGCCATTCGGGAGCAAAGGGCTGTGCTGCCCGCATATGGAACGGATGATGGTTTAGAATCACGTGAAGGCCGTGAGACAATGATGCGCTTTGACCTTGAAGCATATGGCTTGACCGAGACTTCCGACCCAAGGTCTGATATCGGCGCGTAATGCTCTGGATGAGAGAGAGCTAGCTGAAGAGCCTTTTGATTCCACGGAGGGTGACGGGTGGAACTGACGTGTGCCTCCAGTTCATTACGTCTATAACCGATTTGACCTCTGACGAAGCGACGAGCGCATTATTCGACGCCATTATTTTTAAGGCAGCCGTATGAGGATGCCGCGCGTGCGCTGCATATTGAGCTGATTGACTAGCGCCTTGGCTGATCGGACATATTTGGGCTCGTTCGATGGCGAAGGCACCAAGCGAGGCGAACAACGGTCTCGACCAGAATCGAAAAGGGCGACTCCTAGATGGAGAGAGCCACCCTTTTCTTCCCCCATAGCGCCAGCAGCACCGTAACTAGCGGACGGACCGGGGTCTGCAATCGGACCAAAGTCCCACGTCCTTTAGAGATTGCATATCCCTTTTCGGTAGACGCTTCCGCTGTTATGCGAAATTGTATGGAATTGAATCTGTTATAAAATTTGCCGGTTCGTGTTGGAGCAATGCCATGGAGCTGGTCGAATTCTGCCTGCACAAGCTTGGAAGTTTTTTTTACAACACTTACTATCTGAATGGTCGGGCAATGGCGCTCAGTTTCGCCATTTCCATTGGCCTGGTTCTGACGGTTTTCGCGGTGGAACTCACCTATGTGGGGTTCGGCAATTCCGGGTTCCGTCGGGTTTTCTTCGAACGCAGCAAATCCACAATCACCGACATCGTCTATTTCGTCCTTCAGGCGACGGGAATGATTACGCTATTCGCGGCGCTCGCATCATTTGGTCTGTCCTATGCCATCACCCACGCGGCTCAGGATGCCCCCCACCTGGACCTTGCCCGGAGGCTGCCAGGCTGGGCACATGTTCTCTTATTCCTAGTGCTGTCAGACTTCTTGAGCTACTGGCAGCATCGGTTGATGCACCGGCTGCCCGTACTATGGCGGCTGCACGAATTTCACCACGCAGCCGAAGAGTTCAACGCGCTGACTTCGTCGCGGGAGCATCCGCTGGAGAAGGCCATAAACATGGCCATTATGGTCGTTCCGGCGCTGCTTATCGGCCTGCCAACGGCCGAATTCGCCTTCGTGACCATCACCTTTGGCGCCATTGGTCTGGTCAAGCACAGTGCCATTCCCTGGCATGGCTGGTTTGGCAAATACGTGATCCAGTCACCACGCGACCACTTCATCCATCACTCCCGAGTGCGGGAACATCACGACAAGAATTTCGCCAATTATTTCCCGATCTGGGATCATTTGTTCGGCACCTATTACGAGGGCGATGCAGACGGTGCAAAGCTCGGTCTGGACCGCGACTACTTCAACCAAACCGATCCGTTCCGCGAAACCATCGCCACAGAAATCCGTTTCTTCCAACGCGCGGGGCAAGCTGCCAAGGCCAAGTGCGGCATAAGCCCCATAAGCGGAAAAGCTGCCTCGCCGCAGGGGCTGTCGGGCTCGGGACAGCGCCGGTAGCGAAGCTGGCATCGCTCTGTTGTGATAAGCGGCAGCTTTCTGGAATTCACGAACTAGCTCCGATTGACAGAAATGGGTCGATTCCAGCCGCCGCTTCCGCTCCAACAAACCAGCCAATATCAGCAATCGACGGAGGTTTTAACGCGCCTTCGAGAGCGCTTTGAAGGGCCTTCAAAGGCTGACGACAGCGATCTTTTCGGAGCTAAAAATTCCGGAACCTAGTGTCAAAATTCCGGATTTTCGTGTCCGGCTACACCGACTTGTCCGGAATTTAATGAGTTTTTAGGAAGATCAACCACCTAAAAGTGGAATGGTGGGCCCGGAGGGACTCGAACCCCCAACCAAGCGGTTATGAGCCGCCGGCTCTAACCATTGAGCTACAGGCCCGGCACCCAGGGTGCGGTCAGCCGGGGCAATGGCACCCGCGGCTTGTGTCCGCTTAACGCAAATCCGGGACAGTCACAAGCCATGAGCGCAAGCATCTGTGGACGATGCATATTTCCGGTTTGCCCTCTGGAACCTTCGCAGGCGGGCTACATTTACTCCTGTCAGACTGGATCTGAAGAGGGCAATCGCAGAATGGTGGCTTCCCAGGGTGCCGTGGTGCTCATCGTCGAAGATGAGCCGCTGATCAGGTTCAATATCCTGGATGTGCTCGAAGAAGTGGGGCATGTGGCGCTCGAGGCGGGGAACGCGGATGAGGCAATGGTGCTTCTGAAGGCCCGAGACGATGTCGATGTCCTCTTCACCGACGTCAACATGGCCGGTTCGATGGACGGCATCCAGCTTGCCAAGCGGGTGCGGGCGATGCGGCCGAATATCGGCATCATCATCACCTCGGGCATGGTGCGGCTCGATCCGATGTCGTTGCCGGCGAACGCGGCTTTCCTGCCGAAACCCTATCTGCACGAGGCCTTGATTTCGGCGATCGCTTCCATGACACGGTAGCTGCAGCCAGAGCGGTCAATCGGGGTTTGCCATCGACGGCGGCGGGATGGGGATGCCAGTTGCCCTGGTCGCGGCTTCGGTTTCTTCGAGCTGTTTGCTGGCCTTGGTGTCTCGTCGCCGCGCAGTTCGGCTTCGGCATCGCTCCAATGGCGCAGATCTTCGCCTTCCGGCCTGCCTTCCTTTTCCCAGATTGCATAGGCGCGTTCGCGCACGCGGTCCTCGTTCCGGTCCGTCATGGCTATCTCCCTTGGTTTTCGATCACATAAAACCGGCCGGGGAGCGGAATGTTCCGACGAAGCGCCTGAGATCGGGAGGCGCAGCCGGGCCTGAAGGGGAGGTCTGCTTCAAGGCCCGGCCGCTGCCCCGGGGGAACCGTTAGAACATTTCCATTTTTCTTCGAGTCATGGAAATGCTCTACCTCTTTGTTTTCACGCAATTCCGGACGCAAAACGCTCAAGCACTTTGCTGGAATTGCTTAGTTGTAGCTGCTCTTCAGCAGGTCGTTTTCCTGATGTGCCTTCTTCTCGTAGATCGTGAAGAGAGCCATCGAGAGCAGATAGGAGAGGAAGGGGTCTCCCATCTGCGTGGCGATATCGCGGGATGCGAGGATATGTCGTTCCAGCGCGCCGATATCTTTTTGCACGGTGGTTTCGTTCAAGCGGTTCATGCTGCCATCTCCAGGAATTGGGTCACGACGGAACGTGTCGGGACGTAGCGGGTATAGAGGGGGGTATCGATGCCGAGGGATGCGCGCATCCTGTCCAGCACACGTTCGGAAACTTCGAAGGCGCCGCAGCAGACCGGATACTTGCCGTAGCCATCGGCGCGGCCGAGTTCATCGACTTCGGCGCCGGCGCGCTTGTAGACGCGCTTCAGATGCGGCTCATAGTTTGAGATCATGGTATGGATGCCGTGATCGAGGGCACATTCGCAGAGTGCGAGCAGCAGCATGGAGAAGGCGCGGCCGGTGTCGATGTCTGGGAAATCGGCTGATATCGCTTCCTCGTCGATGCACATGCGGGTGCCTTCCCAGATGCCGGGGGCGACGAGATTGGCTGCCTGCGGGAAGGTTGCGCGGAAGACGTCGTAAAGGAGGGTCGGTCCGGTCGTCGGCATCAGGCGCATGCCGCCGTAAAGGCGGGTGCGGGTTTCGTTGCACCAGACGAGATAGGCCGGGCAGAGCGAGTCATAGCTGTCGCGCTCGAAGGGGCCGATTACCGGTACGTTCCAGCCAAGGCTATCCGCGAAGACTTTCTTGCGCAGGCGGAACATCTGGTCGAGTATGAAAGCGTATTTCTGATACTCATGTGCCTGAATGATAACGAACATTTTGCCCTCCAGCGTGTTGGGTTCGTGAGGGCAGAATGGTTCAGAACGGCGGGATCGGAAATTCCCTCATATGGGTGCCTACAGATGAGCCCCCGCATATGAGGGGGTGCTTGGAGTCTTTCCTTGCCAGGATGATATCTGACCAGGAGTTTCTATGGATTGATGATACGCAGCTGCACGGCCCGCGAGGCGGCCGCGGAAATAGTGGCGCAGCCGAGCTTGAAGCGTGCGGTTTTCAGGTAGTCGCGGGTCGTATGCTCGGAAATGCCGAGGATGACGGCGATGTCTTTGTAGTCCTTGCCGAGTGCCGTCCAATGCAGGCATTCGATTTCGCGTGGGGAAAGCGTCGGCACCGGGTCGTTCTCGCCGTGAAGCTCGTAGATGGCCTTCCGATGGATGACATGGGCGAGTTCGATCCACTCATTGCGATAGAGCTTAACCATGGAGGTCCAGTCATCGAGCGGAATGCGGGCATTGATCGATAGCAGCGCGCGGCGCTGCGCCTTGTCGGCAACGGGGATCGAATAGCCGTTTCCGCCGATCCCGTGCTTCTGGGCGTCGACGAGCATGGCATAGGCTTCCGGTGTCGGCTCGACCTCGCTCCAGTCGAAGGGCAGCTGGCGCTCGAAGCCCTGTTTGACGATCGGATCGACCTTCACATAGCTGTTGAGCAGATAGCGAGACACCCAGGCATCCGGATAGGTGGTGCGCACAAAAGGGGCGTCTATCTTTGCCGCAATGGTCTGAGCAAGGTGATAGGTGACATAGTCGACGGCATATTCCGCCTGGAAAATGCGGATGGAAGCATCGACATTTTCCGCAGCCTTGATCTGTTCGAAAACAGCTTCGAATTTTTGCGAATGGCTATTTTCCGTCATCGTGCCGCCTGCCTTAAATCGTTCAATTTTATCGCGAGGAATGTCAAAAATACAAGGCATCCCCACATATGCGGGGAATGACTTTTCCAGATCCATCTGTTAGCGCCTTTTCCGGGGAGGCTCCAGATGGACAGCAAGAGAACGTTCGATATCGCCGAATGCCATCAGGCCGCCAAAGGGCTGAAATCGAGCTGGCAGGACATGGCTGGCTCCGAGGCGCTGATCCGCGCGCTCGTCGCCGAACGCAACGGCGATACGTTGCTTGCCTTGTTCTGGACAGAGGTTCACCGGACGCTCTGCGAAGAGAAATAGTCACTCCTTTGTCGTTACATCAGTTATGAATTCCTTCGATATGGACGGGACTGCCGAGCGCCCGCCGGATTGGCTGCTGCGCAGCTTCCGCGATGATTTCCGCGCGCAGCAAGGTATTTGGCGGTCCCGAAAAGCTCTCCTGCCATTCCTCCGCTTCGATCGTTTCTTCGGCGAGAATGCCTGACGCATCGAGCCGGACGATGTGATCGCTCATTGCGCCGCGAATATCTGCCGTTCCCGAAACTGGCCCCAAAATGGTCGTGCCCGAGGGAATATCGAAGGGCACTTGGAAACAGAGATCATTCGCCTGGCTGGAACGTGTGACATGGACGGTGAATTCGGTCATGGAGCGGCCATCGGCGAAGGTTCGGATACGTCGTGTAAAGCAGCAAGATGACAGGCATATCGCGAACGTATCTCACCGGCCATCAAGGCAGATGGCATATGAACACGTCTTCACATTCTTTCGTTAGATAATTGCGGTCTGGTATCGCAGGCAAGACGCTCGAAACAAAGTACAACAAAATATCCAGCATATTCGGGCACCTCACTCAAATATGCTTGACGGATCGTTACGCTGCAGCGCAGAGGTGTTTGTGGAAACGATTACACAGCAGGTTGTTGTATCATATTGGGAGGATGGCCGGTATTGCGCGGTGGACGCACAGCGCCTTGCGCGGAGACCGCGTGAAAGCCGCCCGATGGCGGCAAGGCCGGCCCAATGGAATGAAAATGACCGAAAAGCGTGTGCATCTGGTCTTCAAGACCCATCTCGACATCGGCTTTACGGATCATGCCGAAAAAGTCCGCCGTCAATATCACGAGCGCTTCATCCCGCAGGCGATCGAGACCGGCGCGCATTTCCATGCCGAAAACCCTGAAGAGCCGAAGTTCATCTGGACAACGGGCGCATGGCTGATCTGGGATCATCTGAATTCGCGCTCGCCGGCCGAGGTTGCAGCGCTCGAGCAGGCGATCGAGCGGGGACTCATCCGCTGGCACGGGCTGCCCTTCACCACCCACACGGAGCTGATGTCGTCAGACCTGTTTCGCGCCGGTCTTTCCTATTCGCAGGAGCTCGACCGCCGTTTCGGCAAAAAGACGATTGCGGCGAAGATGACCGACGTTCCCGGCCACACGCTCGGCATGGTGCCTTTGCTGGCCGAGGCCGGCATCCGCTTCCTGCATCTCGGCGTCAACACCGCTTCCCCGCCGCCTGATGTGCCCGATGTTTTCCGCTGGCGCGCGCCAGACGGAGCGGAAGTCGTCGTCATGTACCAGCGCTCCTATGGCGAGACCTATTTCCCCGAAGGTTTCGACGACGGGCTGAGCTTTGCGCATACGCAGGACAATATCGGTCCGCAGAGCGTGCCGCAGACTGCCGAAGCCTATCGCGACATGCGCCGCCATGAGCCTGACGCGATCATCCGCGCGGCGACGCTGGAGGATTATGGTGCGATCCTCTGGGACAAGCGCGAGCGCTTTCCAGTGCTGGAGCTGGAGTTGGGCGACAGCTGGATCCATGGCAGCGCCGCCGATCCCTTGAAGACGGCGAAATTTCTGGCCCTGCAGCGGCTCTATGACCGTTTTGCCGGCGAGGGGCTCAATACGCGGCGGCTCGCCTTTGGGCGCGGGCTTGCCATGGTGGCGGAGCATACGTGCGGGGTGGATATCAAATCCTACCTGCGCGACGACAGGGCCTGGGCAAAAGCCGATTTCAAAACTGCTCGCAAAACGGACTACCGGTTCGCCTATACCGAGGCTTCGTGGGACGAGCAGCGCGGCTATATCGACCAGGCCGTCGCCGAACTCGATGCCGACGACCAGCAGCAGGCACAGGCTGTGCTTGCGGAGCTTTTTGCGCCGTCGCTCGTCGACAGCATGAGCCGTGAAACCCGTCTCAGCACCGGCGGCTGGTCGATCGAGCTGAATGAGGTGACGGGTGATGTCACGGCGCTCACATCACCGCAGGGCCGGCGGATCACCGGCCGTGCTGGCTCTCTGATCGCCTATCGCTATGAGAGTTACGACGCTGCCGACGTCAACAGGCATATGGACAGCTATCTCACTCATCGCCAAGAATGGGCGGTGCTGGATCACGACAAGCCGGGGCTTGGCCGTTCTGGTGCTGCGCTCTCCAAGGTTTTCGTGCCTGATCTTGAGAGTGCCGGCGAGGGAGGGCTTCTGCTGTCCATGCCCACTGAGGCCGTTGAACGCTTCGGCGCACCGCGCCAGCTTGCCGTTGCGTTTTCGGTCGATGGCGATACCTTGCAACTGCGACTTACGCTGCGCGACAAGCCGGCGAACCGCATGCCGGAGGCAAGTTTCCTTTCCTTTACGCCCGAGGATACAAAGGGCTGGGCTTTCAGGAAGATGGGTCTCTGGCACCCATCCGGAAATTTTGCCAGATCCGGTGGAGCGCAGCTTCAGGCCGTGACGGCAGTCCGTGGCGACTTCGAGGATGCTGGAGGGGATGCCGGGGCGCTCGTCATCAAGCCCCTAGACACGCCGCTGGTCGCGCCGCAGAGCTGGGATTTCATGAGTTTCTGCAAAGGTTTACCGGATTTTGAAGAGGGAATCCGCTTCAACCTGCAAAACAATAAATGGGGAACCAATTTCCCGATGTGGTGGGAAGGCGATCTCTCGGCCCGTTTCCGGGTCAGTTTGGAATAGCCGTGCGTTCAACCGGCCCGCGACACCTTTTGGCGTTGGTAGCCGAGAGCGGCCGGCCTGCGTGGTTTCGGCGCTTTCGGGCGAAATTTGACGAGGACTTCATTGCCATCCGTCGAGGCACGAGTGCGCTCCAGCCTCTCTCGTTCGGCCGTTGCCTGGAGCCAATGTTCGGCGTCGCGGCCGTGCGGCCTGCCTTCCGCTTCCCAGATTGCATAGGCTCGCTTGCATATCCACTCATGCCGGGAGGTGTTGCTCATCGTTCCGTCCTTCTTGCGCCGATCTTTTTCCCCCGATCGATTCCACACGATCAGCCTTCCGCCAAAGGCGGTACCTCAAGCTGATCTTGTAGAAGGAGCCGACGATGCCGGCATTTCGAAGGGGGCCGCATGGCGTTTTGCCATGCTCACCGGAAGAACGATTTCACCTGAGATGTGTTCCCGACATATTCGGTGAAATTTCGCTTCAGGAGGCCGTAGAGGCAGGAGCGGTCATTCAGGGCGTGACCGCTCGCTGTTGGCTTCGTCGTGTTTGACGTTCCAGTCCTTATGCGACCTCTGGCCGGGCGGTGTGCGATGGATGGTGGCATCATCGGAATGGGTGATGTCGCGCGGCTTGGCGCTGGAGACGCCGTTGTTGCGGCGGCCCTCGTCCGAACGGGCGAACTGTCCTTCGGCATCTTTGCGGATTTTGTCTTTGCCGTTCACGATCCTGACCTACTCGCGGATACGGTCGGGCTGAACTGGCGGACGGCGCTTGGCCGCCATCAACAAGTCCAGCTCGACGGAAGACGGACCGAAACGCGTGAAGAGGCTTTCGGCCTGTTCGTTCTTGAGGCCGTATTTGGTGGCGAATTCGTGAAGACTATAGGGGCGGCCACGCAGGGTGCGGCTGCGTCGTTCAGGTTGGTGAATTTGCGTCATTGCTGATCTCCCCAGACTGCTTGCTGGGGAAAAACCGGTCAGCGCCTTAAAGGTTCCAAAATCGGCCTTTCCGATGCCGTCTACAGGCGAAGCCGCTGTTTGAGCCTGTCCCAGCAACAAAAAATGCCGGCAAGTCTCAATGAATTTCAATCGGTTAGAACTTGCCGCGAGCAGTGCGCTCAGAAATGGCTTTATCACGCCTGTGTTACTCTATAAAATGAATCGTGTATCCGGTCCGAAGGAGGAGCCGAGCTGTTGTTTCCGCGTCGATCCGGACCGGGTCTTGAGGAAGCTGGCTTAATCCACAGAGGAGACAGACATGATGAATGCACTGCCGCCACTTCACAACGGACATGCACCGTTTACCCTGCAGCAGCTCTTCCGCGAGGCGCTTTACGCCTATGAGGAATGGGACAGCGAATTGACGGAGCCGATCGTTACCTATGAAGGCAGGGTCATCCCGATCAGCTTCGTTTTCGAAGCCATGCGCGAATGCACCGATATCGTCCCGGCCAATATCGTCAGCGCCGTCACCGAACGGTTGACCAAGCCCTGGGAAGGCGAGGGACCGTTGGACCAGATGACCTTTTCCACGGCGGCGCGCGTGCTGCGCGTTCTGGTGCGCAAGCGCCTTCTTGCCAATGGTACGCCTGATATCGCAGCACTTTCGACGCGCGCATCCGAAGGCGAACCGCGCGAATAGCCCTACAGGATCGCGGCATTGGCCGCGATCCTCTCCCATTCGGGAACCGTGCTCATTTCCAGCCGTTGAAACAGGCAGAGAAGGAATGAGCACCATGTTGAAATCCATCCTGCAAGAAATCATCGGATCCGGCGTCCGCAAGCCTCATCTGCCGCGATCGCTGGAACAGTTCCTGGGCGAGAAGAATATCTTGATCGTCTTTGCCGACGCCGAGGACGACAGGCCGATCATTCAGGACGAATTGCTGCGCAAATCGCAGATGCGGCTGATCGAAGACGATATCGAGGTCTTCACCATTGCCGGCGGCGGTGCATTCTCCCTATTCGAGGATGGACATGACCTTGATGCCGACGATGTGCGCGAACAGCTTCAGGGGCCGCTCAGCGGCGAATTCGGGTTTGTGCTGATCGGCACGGACGGCAAGGTCAAGCTGCGCTCCAGCGAACCGATGAGCGCGGAGGAAATCAGCCGCGCCGCCGATATCCATTCACCAGGCCACTGATCTCTCAGAGTTCGAATGCTTCCTTGAGGCCGAGGCTCTTGCGTTCGCGCAGGTCGAGATCAGCCTCGATATGGGCGATATGGTGCAGCATCAGATGGCAGGCGCGGTCGAGTTCCTTGCGTTCGATCGCCTCGATGATGTCCCCGTGCTCGACATGGCCGCAGCTTGAGACCGTCGATTGCCCGTAAAGCGCGATCACCAGGGATGAGCGGGCGACCAGCTCTTCCATGAAGCGCTGCATGATCGCATTACCGGATATAGCCGCGAGCGTCAGGTGGAAATCGCCCGAGGCCTTGATCTCTGCCCGTCTTGCCGTCTGGCCGCGTTCGCTCATCAGCCGGCCTTCCTCCAAAAGCAATTGCTTCAGGTGCTGGATATCGGATGGTGTGATGCGGGCGGCAGCTTCCCGCAGGATGCCGGGCTCGACCAATCGGCGGGCGGCAAAAATCTGCCGGGCCTCTTCCGGGGAGGGATACGCGACGAAAGCCCCGCGGTTCTTTTCGACGCTGACGAGACCTTCATAGGATAGCGCCTGCAAGGCAGCGCGCGCCAGCGTGCGGCTGACATTGAAGAGATTGCCGACATCGCTTTCCGACAGTTTCGTGCCGGGGGACAGCCGCCGCTCGACGATCGCGTCCCTGATCGCATCGCGGATCTGCGGGACGCCCGTATCCTGGGCATCGTCTTGGCTCATGGCGCTGGCGGCAGATTTCATGAAATCGGTTTCCTTGATGTCAGTAAAACCATAGCCGTCTTCGTCTCAAAAGTTAAACGGATTTTGTGAGCAGAATTTAGTCAGAATTGTATACGATTTTCTGCACGAATTGAGCACGAAAGCCCATTTTGTGTGCAGCGCGAAAAATGTCCGCTCTTTCGCCAGGGGGCATTGTGTCATGAAAAATTCATGATTTGCAAGGGTTTGGAATGCGCCCATTAAATTGGCACGGCAGATGCATCGTCATTCTCGAACAGAGGAAGACACGATGTCGAAAGCGGCAGAGATCGATATAGCATCCGTTTCCAAGGTCTATGGCGCGACCACCGCAGTGCATGCCATCAGCCTTAAAATCCCGGCAGGTTCCTATTGCTGCTTCCTGGGTCCTTCAGGCTGCGGCAAGACCTCGACGCTGCGCATGATCGCCGGTCACGAGACCATTTCATCGGGCGATGTCCGCCTCGGCAACGTCGTCGTCACCGATTTCCCGCCGGCAAAGCGCGGCACGGCGATGATGTTCCAGTCCTACGCGCTGTTTCCCCATCTCGACCTTATCGACAATGTTGCTTTCAGCCTGAAGATGAAGGGTGTCGACAAGGACGAACGTCGCGCCAAGGCGCTCGACATGCTGAAGCTCATGCAGATGGATGGCTATGCAGCCCGCCGACCGGCGCAGCTTTCGGGCGGCCAGCAGCAGCGCGTGGCGCTGGCGCGTGCGCTGATTACCGATCCGGAAGCTTTGCTGCTCGACGAGCCGCTCTCCGCGCTCGACCCGTTCCTGAAGATCCGCATGCGGGCGGAGCTGAAGAAGCTGCAGAAGACGCTCGGCATCACGTTCGTGCATGTGACGCACAGCCAGGAAGAGGCGATGGCGCTCGCCGACCTGATCGTCATCATGAATGACGGGCGCATCGAACAGGCCGCTGCACCGCGCGACGTTTTCGAGAAGCCGGCAACTGCCTTCGTTGCGCGTTTCATGGGCGATCATAACGTGCTCTCCGGCCGGGTGACATCGAGCGAGAACGGCGTTGTCGTGATGCAGGTGCCGGAGGGGCAGAGCTTTTCCGTGCGCGGGACCGGCAGGGAGATCGGCGAGCCCATCGATATCGGCATCCGCACCGACCGCGTGCGCCTCCAGGTGGCGACCGAATGGACCCTCGGCTTCAACGGTATCGTCTCCAACATCGAATATCGCGGCTCCTCGGTGAAGATCACCGTGTTCGGAGCCGGAAGCGACGACTTCACCGTCATCGCAAGTGACAGCGACTATTTCGCAAAGCCGGTCTCGGTCGGCGATGCGGTGTCTCTGAGTTGGGCTCTGGAGGACGCCGTCCTCCTCGGCCGCGTTTCCGCGTGACCTTCAGCATCAAAAAAAGGGGAACTGCCATGACGACTGAAACGAAAACCACGACTAAAGCGGAAAAGGGTATTTCCCGCCGCTCGCTCCTGAAGACGGGTGCTGCCGCCGTCGGCGCCATTGCCGGCTCGGGCGCCATCACCGGCTTCCCAACCATCTGGGCGCAGACGAACATCACGCTTCGCCAGTTCGGCACCGGCGTTTCGAACATCAATGCGATCGCCGAGAAGTGCAAAGCCGATCTCGGCATCACGCTGGAGATGACGGCGACCGATTCCGATGCCGCTGCCCAGCGCGCCGTCACCCAGCCCGACAGCTACGACATTGCCGATATCGAATACTGGATCCTGAAAAAGGTCTATCCGGCCGGCGTCATCCAGCCGATGGATGTGAAGAAGCTGAAATATTACGACCAGGTCGTGCCGCTCTTCAAGAACGGCAAGCTGAAGCCAGACAGCGTCATTGCCCAGGGCACGGCGCCGCACACCGTTGGCTATGTCGAAAGCAAGGATGCCAAGACTTTCGCCAAGGGGGAGACCGAGCTCTTCACCATGATGCCGACGATCTACAATGCCGATACGCTCGGCATTCGCCCCGACCTCGTCGGCCGCGAGATCACCACCTGGGCTGATATCATGGATCCGAAGTTCAAGGGCAAGACCTCGATCCTCAACATCCCGTCGATCGGCATCATGGACGCCGCGATGATCATGGAAGCTCTGGGCAACATCAAATATGCCGACAAGGGCAACATGACCAAGGCGGAGATCGACAAGACGATCGAGTTCCTGATCAAGGCAAAGCAGGACGGCCAATTCCGCGCCTTCTGGAAGAGCTTCGACGAATCGGTCAACCTGATGGCATCGGGCGAAGTCGTCATCCAGTCCATGTGGTCGCCGGCCGTCGCCGCCGTCCGCTCCAAGGGCATTGCCTGCAAATATCAGCCGCTCAAGGAAGGCTATCGTTCATGGGGTGGCGGTCTCGGCCTCGCCGCGCACCTCAAGGGCGCGCAGCTCGACGCCGCCTACGAGTATATCAATTGGTACACCTCTGGCTGGGTCGGCGGCTATCTCAACCGTCAGGGCTACTACTCCGCTTGCATGGATACGGCCAAGAACTTCATGACGGCAGACGAATGGGGCTATTGGATCGAAGGCAAGGCGGCGCAGGGCGATATCCTTTCGCCGGAAGGCAAGGTCATGGAAAAGGCTGGTGCTGTTCGCGATGGCGGTTCGTTCGAAGAGCGCATGGGTCATGTGGCGTGCTGGAACTCCGTCATGGATGAAGACCGCTACATGGTCCGCCGCTGGAACGAATTCATCGCGGCGTAAAGCTGGGTCGGCGTTTGCCGCTTTCCCCTCCCCAACCCTCCCCACAAGGGGGGAGGGAGCACGGCGAGGGCGCGGCATAAAACTTCCTCCCCTTTGTGGGGAGGGTTGGGGAGGGGTCTTTGACGACCTCTCCTTTCTTCCTTGATGAACGAAAGGACCAGACATGGCCACGATCGCTTCAGAGCAGACGATACCGGCAGCGGAGATGCCCAAACGCGCCTTCCGGCTTGCGCCATGGGCGATCTCCTATCTGCAGGCCACGCCGCTGATCGCCATCCTCGGCTTCTTCTTCATCCTGCCGATCGCCATGATCGCGGTCGTCAGTTTCTGGGATTATGATTTCGCCGGCCTCTATCCCGATTTCCTGACCATGAACTACACCGAGACGCTCGGTTCATGGGTGACGTGGAAGACCTATCTCAACACGCTGAAATTCACTGTCATCGTCTGGGCGCTGACGCTCTTCATCGGCTTCTGGGTCGCCTATTTCCTGGCCTTCCATATCCGCAAGACCTCGACGCAGATGATCCTCTTCCTCGTCTGCACCGTGCCCTTCATGACATCGAACATCATCCGCATGATCTCGTGGATCCCGGTGCTCGGCCGCAATGGCCTCGTCAATTCGGCGCTGGTGCAGATGGGCATCGTACCGCAGCCGGTGGAATGGCTGCTCTATTCGGATTTCGCCGTGGTGCTCGCCATGGTGCATCTCTATACGCTGTTCATGGTGACACCGATCTTCAATACGCTGATGCGCATCGACCGTTCGCTCTTCGAAGCGGCGCGCGATGCCGGTGCTTCCGGCTGGCAGGTTTTGTGGAATGTGGTGATCCCGCTTGCCAAGCCTGGCATGGCGATCGGCACGATCTTCGTTGTCACGCTTGTCATGGCGGATTTTTCCACCGTGCAGGTCATGTCGGGCGGGCAGAGTGCTTCGGTGGCGCTGATGATGAAGAACCAGATGTCGTTGCTGCAATATCCGGCCGCTGCCGCCAATGCGGTCGTGCTGCTGGCAGTGGTGCTCACGATGGTCGCCGCGATTCTGCGCGTCGTCGATATCCGCAGGGAGCTCTGAGATGAATCGCGAAAAACGCTCCTTCGAATTCTATGTGCTGGCACTCTTCTTCGCTGTCTTCGTGCTCTTTCTCTACGGGCCGCTCTCGGCAATTGTCATCCTCTCCTTCCAGGGACCGGATGGCGGCCTGACCTTCCCGCTGAACGGCGTCTCGACGCACTGGTTCTTCAATCTCTTCGAGAAGCAGGCGGTCGGCGATTTCGGCGCGTCCTTCCAGCGCTCCTTCATTCTCGGCCTGATGGTGATGATCGTGACCGTCGTGGTTTCGCTGATGGCCGGCCTTGCCTTCCGCCGGCGGTTTCGCGGCTCATCGGTGCTGTTTTATGCGACAGTCGCAAGCCTCGTCGTGCCCTCGATCATCATCTCGCTTGGTATCGGCGTCGTCTTCCAGCAAGGCGGTTTGCGACCGGCATGGTATTCCTCGGCCTTCGGTGCGCATCTGACCTGGACGCTGCCCTTCGGCGTGCTGATCATGTTCGCCGTCTTCAATCGCTTCTCGCCGGCATACGAGGAGGCGGCTCGCGATCTCGGGGCGACCTCGTGGCAGACATTCCGGCATGTCGTGCTGCCGATGATCGCGCCGAGCCTGATCGGCGTCGGTCTCTTCGGCTTCACGCTTTCCTATGACGAATTCGCCCGCACGCTGATGACGTCAGGCACCTACAACACGCTGCCGCTCGAAATCTACGGCATGACCACGAACGTCACGACGCCGGTGCTCTATGCGCTCGGCACGGTCACGACGCTCTTCTCCTTCACCATCATTCTCGTCGCGCTCGGCATCATGATGATGCTCGGCCGGCGGCAGGCAAAGACCCGCTGACATGCGCATATTGATCGTCAATCCCAATACGACTGCCTCCATGACCGAGAAGGCGGCAACGGCCGGCCGCGCGGTTGCTGCCGCCGGTACGGAGATCATTGCCGCGACCTCGCGCATGGGGCCTGTCTCCATCGAGGGGCATTACGACGGTGCGCTCGCCATCCCCGGCCTGCTGACGGAGCTGAAGGAGCGGCAGGAGGCCGGTTACGATGCGGCGATCGTTGCCTGCTTCGACGATACGGGGCTCGATGCCGCGCGCACCTTCGCTGATGTGCCTGTTCTCGGGCTCTGCGAATCCGCTGTCGCTACCGCAGGCTTCCTTGCCCAGCGCTTCACGGTGGTGACGACGCTGGAGCGTTCCCGGGTGCTGATCGATAATCTCGTGCGCCGTTATGGCATGGGCGGTCGGGCGAAGGTGAGGGCATCGGATATTCCGGTGCTGGAACTGGAAGATGCTGGATCTGGCGCGATCGGCAAGCTGAAGGCGGAAATCGAACGGGCGCTTTCGGAAGATGGTGCGGAGGCGATCGTGCTCGGCTGTGCCGGCATGACGGATCTGGCGCGCGAACTGCAGGATGTCTACGGCGTGCCTGTCATCGATGGGGTCGCGGCTGCCGTGAAGCAGGCGGAAGCGCTGGTCTCGCTCGGCCTTTCCACCAGCAAGCGCGGTTCCTATGCATCGCCGCTGCCCAAACATTTCATGGGCGCGATGAGCGGTTTTGCGCCGATCCGGGCGGCCGGCTGAACATGGTGCGAACACTCGCAATGGTGCATAGCGCCAAGTTTTGACTTTACTTTTCCCCTTCGCGTGAGAATTGTCGCAGCCGATTATCACGTTAGAGGAGAGCCGTGCCATGTCGATCGACGAGGATCTGATCCGTATCGCGGAACAGGAAAAGGCACTGAGCTTCGACGCCTTCGATCTGACGACTGCATGGCAGCTCGGCAAGCTCTTGCAGGAGCTCGCCACCGAACGCGGCCTCGGCATCGCAATCGATATCACACTGCATTCCATGCCGGTCTTCTACGCGGCCTTGCCGGGTGTGACGCCTGACAATGTCAATTGGGTACGCCGCAAGCGCAACATGGTCTTCCGCTATTTCCGCAGCAGCTACGCTTCCGGCCTCAAACTGCAGAAGGAAGGCAAGACGGTCGAGGACAACGGTCTTTCCGGCGCCGACTATGCGCCGCATGGCGGCAGTTTTCCGATCAACGTCAGAGGCACGGGCTGCATCGGCGCCGTCACCGTATCAGGCCTGCCGCAGCGGGACGATCACAACCTCGCAGTCGAAGCCTTGGCGCTGATCCTGGCGAAGGATCTCGATACGCTGCGGCTGGCGTGAATTCTGCCGCATTTCCGACAAATAAAAGCCACGAAAAGCGCAAGATCGCGATCCGTTCCCGGTGACTGACGTATTTCGTGACGATAAGGTGCGCCCGGTTTTGTGACTTGCTGCCGGGACATCATGTTACGTTTGCTCTTTGCCTTTGCTGCCATTGGTTTTAGTCTTTTCCTCACCTCCTGCAATACGCTCTCGAAGGAGGAATGCGTCGCCGCCGACTGGCGGGTGATCGGTGAATCCGACGGCGCTGCCGGCCACGAGCCGCAGGAGCGTTTTGCCGCGCATGCCAAATCCTGCGAGCGGGTGAAGATCGTGCCCGATCAGACGATCTGGTATCAGGGCTATCAGGCGGGTCTCGTGCGTTATTGCACGCCGATGAGCGGCCTGATGCACGGGCAGGCGGGTCACAGCTACTCCAATGTCTGCCCACCGGCGACGGCTGCAGGCTTCCTGCGCGGCTATACGCTTGGGAACCGCCAGTATTCGCTGCAATCACGGCTAAGCTCGCTGCAGAGCGATTACGGATCGAAGGAAGCCGAGATCGACGACCTGTCACGAAAGCTCAAGGATGCGCCTGATGCGGACCGGCACGATATCCGCCGGCGGATGGACGATCTCGAAGACGATTTGCGCCGCATTCGTAGAGAGCAGCGCGACGTTGAGGATGAACTCGATGACGCGAGCGCTGAGGTGCAGTGGTTCCAGCAGAACCCGAACGCAGCGCCGCCGGTCATGCCGGGCTACTGAGGCTTTCGCCTCAAAGCTTGCCGCCGGCCTCGCTGATGCCTTTGGTCAGGCTGCCCGTTGCCGGGAAGAGCGGGATGAGGCAGGCCTGCAGGGCGTGGTAGATGTCGCCCTTGCCGGGGAAGAGCGAGTGTGAGGGCACGAGATCTTCCGTCAGTTCCTCGTGCCAGCCGCCGTTCCTGTGGTCGATGAAGGCGCGTTCGATCACGTTCCAGATCTTGCGGTAGCATTCTTCGTGATAATCGCTCGGCAGGTGCTCGTTGAGGAAGTGCGCAGCAGCAGCACCCTCGCAGGCCGGCCACCAGAGCTTGTTGCGCTTGGCCGGCTTGTCGGCCCAATCGAGCGTGTAGAAGAAGCCGCCCTTGTCATTGTCCCAGCCGAGAGCCATGGATTGCTCGAAGAGGGCTTTGGCTGCATCCGGCATCCAGTCGATCTTCTTACCGCCGAGCGCCCAGAGCTGCAGGATCAGGCGGGTCCATTCCAGCCAGTGGCCCGGCGTCGTGCCGGCCGGGCGGAACATTTCGTTCTGATGATAGTAATCCTTATCGAGGTTCCATTCGGCATCGAAATGTTCGGCGACGCGCCAGTCGACGGAGCCCGCCGAACGGCGGATGACGAGATCGGTAATGCTTTCGGCCTTGGTGAGATAGTCTTGGTCGCCGGTCGCCTCGAAAGCGGCCATCAGCGCTTCGGTGAGGTGCATGTTGGAATTCTGGCCGCGATAGCTGCCGCCATCGAGCGGTTGCCAGTCGGCAGTGAATTCCTCAGCAATCGCGCCGTGCTTGGCTTCCCAGAACCTGGTGTTCAGGACCTCGGTAATATCGGCGAGCATACCGTCGGCCAGCGGATGGCCTGCTATCTTTGCCGAGGAGGCTGCAAGCAGCACGAAGGCGTGACCGTAGCCCTGCTTGTTGGAATCGACAGGACTGTCGTTATTCAGCGACCAGAAGTAACCGCCGTTCTTACGGTCGCGATGGTGGTTCCAGATGTAGTTCATGCCGTGGTCGACCACATCGGCGGCACCCGGGCGGCCGAGAAGCGTGCCGATCGCGAAGCAGTGCACGGCGCGCGAGGCGATATGGAGCGGCCGCACTTGGCCTTCGGCGTCGAGCGGCTTGCCGGCGTTATCGAGATCGTAAAAGCCGCCTTTGGGATTGATGGAATTGTGCTGGAAGAAATCGAAGAGACCGTTGGCCTGCGAAAGCAGCCAGCCGCGATGATAGGCACGGGCGGACCAGTTGCCGAGTGCAGGTGCCATGATACTCCTCCGAATTCGTGCATGATGCCTTATGAAAGGCCTATATAGAGGTCGTGCGAGTCTGTCATCCGCCAAGGCTTGCAATGCCCTAAACCGATAGACATATGTTGACATAAAGATATCTTTATGTGATTTGTCGTTTCTGATCTTATGACGTCAAGGAGCCTTCCCGTGTTTGATAGCCTTTTTGGTCCCGAAGGGGGCAAGCGTGATGGCAGTGAAGTGTTTGCGGCGCTTAAGAAAGCAGCCAGCGAGCGCATCCTCGTTCTTGACGGCGCCATGGGCACGCAGATCCAGGGCCTGGGCTTCGATGAAGACCATTTCCGCGGCTCGCGGTTCATCGGCTGCGTTTGCCATCAGAAGGGCAATAACGACCTCTTGATCCTGTCGCAGCCGGATGCGATCGAGGAAATCCATTATAAATACGCCAAGGCCGGCGCCGATATCCTCGAGACCAACACCTTCTCCTCGACCCGCATCGCGCAGGCCGATTACCAGATGGAAGGCGAGGTCTATGCGCTGAACAAGGAAGGTGCCGAAATCGTGCGCCGTGCTGCCCAGCGTGCGGAGCGCGAGGACGGCAGGCGCCGCTTCGTGGCCGGTGCCATCGGCCCGACGAACCGCACGGCCTCCATCTCGCCCGACGTCAACAATCCTGGCTTCCGCGCCGTTACCTTCGATGACCTGCGCGAAGCCTATGCGGAGCAGATCGACGGCCTGATTGATGGTGGTGCCGATATCATCCTCATCGAGACGATCTTCGACACGCTGAATGCGAAGGCTGCGATCTTTGCCTGCGAGGAGCGCTTCGCGGCCAAGGGCATCCGCCTGCCGGTCATGATTTCGGGCACGATCACCGACCTTTCCGGTCGTACGCTCTCCGGCCAGACGCCGAGCGCCTTCTGGAATTCGGTGCGTCATGCCAATCCCTTCACGATCGGCCTCAACTGCGCGCTCGGCGCCAATGCGATGCGTCCGCATCTGCAGGAGCTTTCGGGCGTCGCCGATACCTTCATCTGCGCCTATCCGAATGCCGGCCTGCCGAACGAATTCGGCCAGTATGACGAGACGCCGGAACTGATGGCGGCGCAGATCGACAGTTTTGCCCGCGAAGGCCTGGTCAATATCGTCGGCGGCTGCTGCGGCTCCACGCCCGAGCATATCCGTGTCATTGCCGAGACGGTTGCCAAGTACAAGCCGCGGCCGATCCCCGAGCATCGCCCCTTCATGTCGCTGTCGGGCCTCGAACCCTTCGAGCTGACTAAGGACATTCCCTTCGTCAATGTTGGCGAGCGTACCAACGTCACCGGTTCGGCCCGCTTCCGCAAGCTGATCACCAATGCCGATTTCACGGCAGCGCTCGATGTCGCCCGCGACCAGGTCGAAAACGGTGCGCAGGTGATCGACATCAACATGGACGAAGGGCTGATCGATTCCGAAAAGGCGATGGTCGAGTTCCTGAATCTGATTGCCGCCGAGCCCGATATCGCCCGCGTGCCTGTCATGATCGACTCGTCGAAGTTTTCGATCATCGAATCCGGCCTGAAGCGCGTTCAGGGCAAGCCGATCGTCAACTCGATCTCGTTGAAGGAAGGCGAGGAGAATTTCCTTGCCCAGGCGCGCCTGTTGCGTAATTACGGGGCGGCCGTGGTCGTCATGGCTTTCGACGAGACGGGCCAGGCCGACAGCTATGAACGCAAGGTCGAGATCTGCACCCGCGCCTACAAGCTGCTCACCGAAAAGGTCGGCTTCCCGCCCGAAGACATCATCTTCGACCCGAACATCTTTGCGGTCGCGACTGGTATCGAAGAGCACAATAATTACGGCGTCGACTTCATCGAGGCGACGCGCACGATCCGCAAGACCATGCCGCTCGTCCATATCTCCGGCGGCGTCTCGAACCTCTCCTTCTCCTTCCGCGGCAACGAGCCGGTGCGTGAGGCGATGCATGCCGTGTTCCTTTACCACGCCATCCAAGCGGGCATGGACATGGGCATCGTCAATGCCGGCCAGCTGGCCGTCTATGACCAGATCGATCCGGAACTGCGCGAGGCCTGCGAAGACGTGGTGCTGAACCGTCGCGCGGATGCGACCGAACGGTTGCTCGAGGTTGCTGAACGCTTCCGGGGCGCTGCCGGCAAGGAAGGCAAGGTACAGGATCTCTCCTGGCGCGAGTGGAGCGTCGAAAAGCGTCTCGAACATGCGCTGGTCAACGGCATTACCGAATATATCGAGGCCGATACCGAGGAAGCCCGTCAGAAGGCGGCGCGCCCGCTGCACGTCATCGAAGGCCCGCTGATGGCGGGCATGAACGTAGTCGGCGATCTCTTTGGTTCGGGCAAGATGTTCCTGCCGCAGGTGGTGAAATCCGCCCGCGTCATGAAGCAGGCCGTTGCCGTTCTTCTTCCTTACATGGAAGAAGAGAAGCGCCAGAATGGCGGCGAGGAACGCAAGTCTGCCGGCAAGATCCTGATGGCGACCGTCAAGGGCGACGTACACGATATCGGCAAGAACATTGTCGGCGTCGTGCTCGCCTGCAACAATTACGAGATCATCGATCTCGGCGTCATGGTTCCGGCAACGAAGATCCTCGAGACGGCTGTCGCCGAGAAGGTCGATGTCATCGGTCTCTCCGGCCTGATTACGCCGTCGCTGGACGAGATGGTGCATGTGGCGGCCGAAATGGAGCGGCAGGGCTTCGACATTCCGCTGTTGATCGGAGGAGCGACGACCAGCCGTGTGCACACGGCCGTCAAGATCCATCCGGGCTACAACAAGGGCCAGTCGATCTATGTGACCGACGCCAGCCGTGCCGTTGGCGTCGTATCCTCGCTGCTCTCGCCCGAGGGGCGCCAGACGTATATCGACGACATCAGGGCTGAATATGCCAAGGTCGCTGCCGCGCATGCGCGCAGCGAAGCAGAGAAGGTACGTCTGCCGTTGTCGCGTGCCCGCGAAAATGCGCAGAAGGTCGACTGGGCCGCCTACAAGCCGACCAAGCCGAGCTTCCTCGGCACCAAGGTGTTCGAAGATTACGATCTGGCCGAGCTTGCCAAGTACATCGACTGGACCCCGTTCTTCCAGACATGGGAACTGCGGGGCCGCTACCCTGCCATTCTCGAAGACGAGAAGCAGGGCGAAGCCGCTCGTGCGCTCTGGAACGACGCCCAGGCGATGCTGAAGAAGATCATCGACGAGAAGTGGTTCCGTCCGCGTGCCGTCATCGGCTTCTGGCCGGCCGGTACCGTCGGTGACGATATCCGCCTCTTCAAGGACGATGCGCGCAGGCAAGAGTTGGCGACGTTCTATACGCTTCGCCAGCAGCTTTCGAAGCGCGACGGCCGCCCGAATGTGGCGCTTTCGGACTTCGTAGCGCCCGTGGACAGCGGCGTGCAGGATTATGTCGGCGGTTTCGTGGTGACGGCAGGCTTCGAGGAGATCGCCATTGCCGAACGTTTCGAGCGTTCGAACGACGATTATTCCTCGATCCTCGTGAAGGCGCTTGCCGACCGCTTCGCCGAAGCTTTCGCCGAATGCATGCATGAGCGCGTGCGTCGCGAATATTGGGGCTACGCCAAGGACGAGCATCTCTCCAACGAGGATCTCATTACGGAGGCCTATGCCGGCATCCGCCCGGCGCCTGGTTACCCGGCCCAGCCTGATCACACCGAGAAGAAGACCCTGTTCGGTCTTCTCGATGCGGAGAAAACTGCCGGTGTGAAGCTGACGGAGAGCTATGCGATGTGGCCTGGCTCGTCGGTCTCCGGCATCTATATCGGCCACCCCGACTCCTACTATTTCGGCGTCGCCAAGGTGGAGCGCGATCAGGTGGAAGACTATTCCAAGCGCAAGGGCATGGAGATATCCGAAGTCGAGCGCTGGCTCGGACCGGTGCTCAACTATGTGCCACGCAAGGCTGACGAGGATATCGAAGACGCGGCTTGATTGCGGAGTCTTTCCAGTCGCTTGAGGCGGCTGGTTGGGGGATTGATTCAATGGATGGAAAGCCGGGACGTGATTCACGTCCCGGCTTTATCTTTTTGATATGCCTCGCATTTATCCGGCCTCTAGATCTTTTGAATTTGATAGCGAAATTGACGGTGGGGTGCTATGCTTAGCCAAGTTAGCTAATGAGAGCTGTCATGCAAGTTACTATCCATGCCGCGAAGACCAATTTGTCGAAGTTGATCGATGCCGCCCTTTCCGGCGAGGAAGTGGTGATCGCCAAGGGGCGCAAGCCTGTCGTGAAGATCGTTCCGATTGGCCAGACACCGTTCAAGATCGGGCTGCTGAAGGGGCAGCTCGGCGGCAAGGGGCCTGATTTTTTTGAGCCTTTGGATGAAGAGGAACTCGCATCCTGGGAAGGGGCTGAGTGAATACGCTTCTGCTCGACACCCATGCCTGGGCATGGTCGCTGACGGGCGACGATCGCCTCTCGGCCAAGGCGGTTGCTCTGATCGAAAAGGCCGAGACCGTTCTCGTCAGTCCCATATCCCTGTTTGAAATCGGCCAGAAAGTCCGCCTTGGAAAATGGCCTGAGATGGAGCCCTTCATAGAGCGGCTTGCAGATCTTTTGCAGGAGCAGGGCGGCATCACAGCCGCGTTGACGCCGGACATATGTTTGAGCGCGGCCATAATGGACTGGCAGCATCGCGATCCCTTCGATCGGCTGCTTGCGGCCACTGCCATGCAAAATGGAATCCCCATCATTTCCGCTGACGTGGTCTTCGACGAGTTGGGCGGAGATGAGCTTTGGATCGCTCGCTTCTGGTAGGGCCTACGTCGCGCCGATCGTCAGCTCGGCGACGAAGTCATAGGCGTCGCCGCGATAGAGCGAGCGGGTGAATTCCACCGCGCGGCCAGAGCCGAGATAGGAAATACGCTCGATCGAAAGTCCGGCCTGGCCGACGGGGACGCCGAGCAGATGGGCGTCGGCTTCCTTCATGTTGGTCGCGGATATGCGCTGGACGGCGCGTACGGGGCGCACGCCGAGGCGCTCCAGTTCGGCGTAGAGCGAGTTGGTGACGGAGGAGGGGTCGGGCAGGAATTCGCCCGAGACGCTTGCATGTTCGATCGCCAAGGGCTGGTCGTCGGCGATACGCAGGCGCGACAGGCGGGAGACCTTGATGTCGGTGCCGAGGCCGAGGATCATCATCTCGTCGGGCGAGGGAGTGTGGACGCCCTTGTGAAGCCATTCGGACCGGGCGGTCATGCCGCGCCGGGCCATATCCTCGGTGAAGGAGGTGAGTTGCGACAGGCGCTGTTCGACCTTCGAAACCGGCTTGGCGACGAAAGTGCCGGAGCCGTGGCGGCGCACCAGCAGGCCGTCGGCCACAAGCTCGTCGATCGCCTTGCGCACGGTGACGCGACTGACGGCGGCAAATTCGGCGATGTCGCGTTCCGGCGGCAGGGCGTCGCCATGGGCGAGGGTGCCGCTGCGGACGGCATCTTCCAGTGTGCGGCGCAGCTTCACATAGAGCGGGCCGGTGCCGCCAGCCTGCAAGCGCTCAGGCGAAAGGATGGAGGCGAGATCGTCGGTCATGCCGCACCTCTCTGCCGTTGGTTCAGGAGTTTGACGGCGAGATCGACCGCACCCCGCAGCGCATCGGCCTTCGGCTCCGACAGCAGCGCCTTGTGCCGGTCGGCAATCCAGGGATGATAGGCTTTCGCCAGTCCGCCAAGCAGGCAGATGGACGGGCATTCCGGCCAGGACAGCGCGTCGAGGCTTTCGTCGATGGCGCGCGCCGCATCCTTGATGATCTCGATTGCCGTGGCATCGCCCGCCAGCGCGCCTTCGAAGACCATGGGCGCGTAACGCGCAAAATCCGTTGGGCGGGCCGTATGGGCGAATTCGACGACGCGTTCGGGATCGTTGTCGTATTCGGCCATGAGCTTCTCGGTCAGCGATGAGGCAGTGCGGACCTTGTCATAGGCAAGCAAGGATCTTTCCAGCAGATCGCGGCCAAGACGGGCGCCGCTTGCCTGATCGCCGACGATGGAACCCCAGCCGCCGATGCCATGCAGCTTGCCGTTCCGGCGCGCATTGTAGACGGAGCCGGTTCCGAAAGCGCCGACAATGCCATCGGCGTCGCCGAGTGCGCCCTGCAGCGAAATCAGCGCATCGGTGACGACTCGTGCATTCTTGAAGGGCAGGGCCTTTTCGATGCGCTTGCCGTAGTCGCCGACATTGGCGCCGGCAACACCGACGACTGCAGTGGCTATGGAAACGGTTTCACTTTCGAGCCCCGCATCGCGCAGAGCAACGCGGGCGGATTCGACGATATTGACGAGAGAGGTTTCCAGGTCGGAAAGGATATTGGCAGGGCCAGCCCTGCCGTGGCCGATGACATTGCCCATTCTGTCCGCAACTGCGGCCCGGCAGCTTGTTCCACCGCCATCTATACCGATTGCAAGTTCCGTCATCGGACCTCCGGATACGCCGTTCCCTTATGTTTTTTATTACAATACCAAAAAAATACCATTTACCAAGCGGAAATGATCAGGAAATTTCCTGTTTTTAACATATTGATTTTAAACGATAAAAATTTTTTATGAATTTTCTCTCCTCCAGAAGTTAATTTCGGCTGGACAATTGGTATTTTTTTGGCCTTAATTCTGGAAAAGGGAACAGCGTATCGAGGCATGTGAAAACCGGCAAAGAAAAACAGCGCCGGCCAGGTTTCGAGAAAGGTGCAGACAGTGATCCGTAGGGTCGGCAAGGCTCGCGGATGTACGAGGCATCTTTCCAAGCTTTTTCCTTATTTTTCAGGCGCCCGGTTCAGCGTATCGGGAGGGCGCACCGTCCGGCCGGGGGCTATCGTCTTCCGTGTCGACAGAGCTTCGGGGCCGGCAATCTTGGCGGCTCTAAAAGGGGCGTTGGGTGTTTCCTCAGGCACGCCAACTGCTTGTTTCAGATCGAAAACAGCGCCTTGCGGCGCTTAAAAACAGGAGAGGGAAATGAAAAACACTGCTCTGAAAAGCCTGCTGCTTGCCTCCAGCCTGCTGTCGTCGGCTGGCCTCGTTCATGCCGCCGACGTGACGCTCACCGTCGAAAGCTGGCGTAACGACGACCTGCAGATCTGGCAGGAGAAGATCATCCCGGCTTTCGAAGCCAAGAACCCGGGCATCAAGATCGTCTTCTCGCCGACCGCTCCGACTGAATACAATGCTTCGCTGAACGCCAAGCTCGACGCCGGTTCCGCAGGCGATATCATCACCTGCCGTCCCTTCGACGCATCGCTCGAACTCTTCAACAAGAAGCAGCTCGTCGATCTCACCAGCCTGTCCGGCATGGAAAACTTCTCGCCGGTCGCCAAGGCCGCATGGTCGACGGACGACGGCAAGTCGACCTTCTGCGTGCCGATGGCTTCGGTCATCCATGGCTTCATCTACAATAAGGATGCCTTCGACAAGCTCGGCATTGCTATTCCGAAGACGGAAGACGAGTTCTTCGCCGCCCTCGACAAGATCAAGGCCGACGGTACCTACATCCCGCTTGCCATGGGCACGAAGGATCTCTGGGAAGCCGCGACCATGGGCTACCAGAATATCGGCCCGAACTACTGGAAGGGTGAAGAAGGCCGCGAAGCTCTGATATCAGGCAAGCAGAAGCTGACCGATCCCGAATGGGTCAAGCCCTATGAAGAGCTTGCCAAGTGGAAGTCCTATCTCGGCGACGGTTTCGAAGCCCAGACCTATTCGGACAGCCAGAACCTCTTCACGCTCGGCCGTGCCGCCATCTATCCGGCCGGTTCGTGGGAAATCGCGCTCTTCAACACGCAGGCGCAGTTCAAGATGGGTGCCTTCCCGCCGCCGGTTCCGAAGGCCGGCGACCAGGGCTACATCTCCGACCATCCGGATATCGGTGTTGCTCTGAACGCCAAGAGCACGCACCAGGAAGAAGCCAAGAAGTTCCTCAGCTGGGTCGCTTCGCCTGAGTTTGCGGACATCTATGCAAACTCCCTACCGGGCTTCTTCAGCCTGAACTCCAACCCGGTCAAGATGAGCGACCCGCTGGCTCAGGAATTCGTTTCCTGGCGCGGCCCGTACAAGTCGACCGTCCGTTCGACCTATCAGATCCTGTCGCGCGGTACGCCGAACCTCGAAAACGAGACCTGGGTTGAATCGGCAAACGTCATCAATGGCACGGATACGCCTGCCGTTGCTGGCGAGAAGCTGCAGAAGGGCCTCGACAGCTGGTACAAGCCGGGCAAGTAAGCCGAAGGCATGATTAGAGGGCGGCATCGGGTTGCCGCCCTCGTTCCCGTATCCTCGGCCAGGCTGGGGATGTCACAGGAACCGAGCCACGCGAAGTCTTTTGCGTGAAAGAGTCTCCCGCACCGCTGAAGCGGCGCTGCTCGATCCCCGTCGTGAACAGGGATGAGGGAGAGAACGAAGCCAAAAGCGAGCCAAGTAATGACCGATCAGACATCGGCAATTCCTGAACCGATCAAGCGTCCTATACGCTGGCATATCGGAATTTTCCTTCTTCCGGCCTTCATCGTCTATTCGGCGATCATGATCCTGCCGCTGATCGAAACGCTCCGGCTTTCTTTCTACAATACCGTTGACGGAGCTCCCACCTTCGTCGGACTCGCCAATTACAAGGTTCTCTTCGGCGATGCCCGCTGGGTGCACGACTTCTGGAATGCGCTGCGCAACAACGTGGTCTTCTTCATCATCCATATGTGCGTGCAGAACCCGATCGGGATTGCGCTCGCAGCCCTTCTGTCGACGCCGCGGCTGCGTTTCGTTGCCTTCTACCGCACGGCGATCTTCCTGCCGACGCTGCTTTCCTTCGTCATCGTCGGTTTCATCTGGAAGCTGATCCTCTCACCGATCTGGGGCGTCGCACCCTGGCTGATGAGCCTCGTCGGCCTGAAGTGGGCCTTTGCGCCCTGGCTCGGCCAGTCCGGCCCTGCGCTGATTGCGGTGTCGCTGATCTCCAACTGGCAATATATCGGCATTCCGATGATGCTGATTTACGCGGCCCTTCTCAGCATTCCCGAGGAAGTCATCGAGGCTGCCGAATGCGACGGCATTACAGGCTGGGCGCAGTTCTGGAAGATCAAGCTGCCGCTGGTTCTGCCGGCAATCGGCATCATCTCGATCCTCACCTTCGTCGGCAATTTCAACGCCTTCGACCTGATCTACACGGTGCAGGGCGCGCTTGCGGGTCCCGACATGTCGACGGATATTTTGGGCACGCTGCTTTACCGCACCTTCTTCGGCTTCCAGCTGCAGCTCGGCGACCGCTCCATGGGCGCGACGATCGCAACGGTCATGTTCCTGATCATCCTTGCCGGCGTCTCCTTCTATCTTTTCTCCATCCAGCGGCGCATGCGCCGCTACCAGTTCTGAGGAGTGTGAGCCCCATGTCGAACAGAGCGCGCACATCCCCCATCCGCACCGGCCTCGTGCATCTGGCGCTGGTTGGCTACACGCTGATCGCCATCTTCCCGGTGTTCCTGACGATCATCAATTCGTTCAAGGATCGCAACTCGATCTTCCGGTCGCCGCTGCAGGTGCCGACGCCGTCCACCTTCAGCCTCGTCGGTTACCAGACAGTGCTGGGGCAGGGTGACTTCGCCACCTATTTCCAGAACAGCTTCATCGTGACGATCGTGGCGATCTTCCTCGTACTGCTGTTCGGGGCCATGGCCGCCTTCGCGCTGTCGGAATATCGCTTCAGGGGCAATACGCTCGTTGGCCTCTATATGGCGATCGGCATCATGATTCCGATCCGTCTCGGCACGGTCGCCATCCTGCAGGGCATGGTCGCGACCGGCCTCGTCAACACGCTGACGGCGCTGATCCTCGTCTATACGGCGCAGGGCATACCGCTCGCGATCTTCATCCTGTCGGAATTCATGCGCACCGTCTCTGACGACCTGAAGAATGCCGGTCGCATCGATGGTCTCTCCGAATATGCGATCTTCTTCCGCCTCGTGCTGCCGCTGGTGCGGCCGGCCATGGCGACGGTTGCCGTCTTCACCATGATCCCGATCTGGAACGACCTGTGGTTCCCGCTGATCCTGGCGCCGTCGGAAGCCACCAAGACTGTGACGCTCGGTTCGCAGATCTTCATCGGCCAGTTCGTCACCAACTGGAATGCGGTTCTCGCGGCCCTGTCGCTGGCGATCCTGCCGATCCTCGTTCTCTATGTCATCTTCTCGCGGCAGCTGATCCGCGGCATTACCTCGGGAGCCGTCAAGTGAGCCAATCCGACAAGCCGATCCGCGTTCTCGTCGCCGGCCTCGGCAATATGGGCCGCAGCCATGCGCTCGCCTATCATAACAATCCGGGCTACGAGATCGTCGGCCTCGTCAACCGCTCGAAGCCGTCGCAGTTGGCACCTGAGCTGGAGCAGTACACGATCCATCCCGATTTCATGACGGCGCTTGCCGAGCTGAAGCCGGATCTTTGCTCGATCAATACCTATTCCGACAGCCATGCCGATTACGCGGTGGCCGCCTTCGAGGCTGGCTGCGACGTCTTCGTCGAAAAGCCGCTGGCAACGACCGTTGCCGATGCGGAGCGCGTCGTGGCTGCGGCGAAGAAGGCAAAGAAGAAGCTGGTGATCGGCTATATCCTTCGCCATCATCCGTCCTGGAAGAAGCTGATCGAAGAAGCGCGAAAGCTCGGTGGTCCCTATGTCTTCCGCATGAACCTCAATCAGCAGTCCAGCGGGCCGACCTGGGCGACGCATAAGTCACTGATGCAGACGACCTCGCCGATCGTCGATTGCGGCGTGCACTATGTCGACGTCATGTGCCAGATCACCGATGCTAGGGCGGTCGAGGTGCGCGGCATGGGCCTGCGCCTGTCGAACGAGATCGCGCCTGATATGTATAATTACGGCCATCTGCAGGTGCTCTACGAAGACGGTTCCGTCGGCTGGTACGAGGCTGGCTGGGGGCCGATGATTTCCGAGACCGCTTTCTTCGTGAAGGATGTCATGTCGCCGAACGGCGCCGTTTCGATCGTCATGGACCCGAAGGCGAAGTCCGACGACATCGACACGCATACCAAGACCTCCGTCATCCGCCTGCATACGGCAGAGACCGGGCCTGACGGCAAATTCATCCGTCCCGATCAGGACATGACGATGGAAGGCGAGCCAGGTCATCAGGCGCTTTGCGACCTGGAACAGGCTTTCGTGGCGCGCGCTATCAACGAGGATCTGGACCTTACCCGCCATATGGATGATGCCGTAGCCTCGCTGCGCATCTGCCTTGCCGCCGACGAGAGCGTGCGCACCGGCCGACCGGTTAGACTATAAGGAAAGACTAGTGGGATCGCTTCAACTCAAATCCATCCGCAAGGCCTACGGCAAGCATGACGTGCTGAAGGGCATCGATCTCGAGGTCAAGGACGGCGAATTCGTCATCTTCGTCGGCCCCTCCGGCTGTGGGAAATCGACCCTGCTGCGCAGCATCGCCGGCTTGGAAGACGTGACATCAGGTGCCGTCATCATCAATGGCCGCGACGAGACGCTGACGCCACCGGCCAAGCGTGGCATCGCCATGGTGTTCCAGTCCTACGCGCTCTATCCGCACCTGACGGTCAAGGACAATATGGGCCTCGGCCTCAAGCAGGCGGGTACTGCGAAGGACGAGATCGAAAAGCGCGTTTCCGAGGCGTCCTCGATGCTGTCGCTGGAACAATATCTGGCCCGCCGCCCGGCCGAACTTTCGGGTGGTCAGCGCCAGCGCGTGGCGATCGGCCGCGCGATCGTGCGCGAACCGGAACTTTTCCTGTTCGATGAGCCGCTTTCCAACCTCGATGCGGCGCTGCGTGTGCAGACGCGCCTCGAGATCGCCCGCCTGCATCGCAGCCTCAAGGCGACGATGATCTATGTCACCCACGATCAGGTCGAAGCCATGACGCTTGCCGACAAGATCGTGGTGCTGAATGCCGGTGCGATCGAGCAGATCGGCTCGCCGATGGAGCTCTATAACCGCCCGGCCAATGTCTTCGTCGCCGGCTTCATCGGCTCGCCGCAGATGAACTTTATTTCCGGCGACAAGGTGGGGGATGCCGATGCAAAAACCGTTGGTATCCGTCCCGAGCATCTGACGCTGTCGCGCGACAGCGGCACCTGGAAGGCGAAGACCGTGCATGTCGAGCATCTCGGTGCCGACACCATCGTCTATCTGGAATCCGAGCAGTGCGGCCTGCTGACCGCGCGTCTCTTCGGTGAGCACAAATACGAGCCCGACGAGATCGTCTATGCGACGCCGGACGGCACCCATATCCATCGCTTCGATGCAAACGACAAGGCGATCCGCTGATCGCAGTCGGAACACGAAAGCCCCGCCATCGAGCGGGGCTTTTTCGTCCTGGCGATAAAGCGGCCGGAATCAGCGCCGAAAGAGCCGGCCATCGATGATGATCAGGCTCGCCATGAGGCGGCGGGTGGCCAACAGCGACGGGACAACCCGGATATCCGAATTATCTGGAATTCGGTGCTGTATTATCGTGATCGCCCGGATTCATATGTTTCGACCGAGTTCCCGCACGCTCAGCCAAGGACCGGGCGCATGAAACTGCGCTCGTAGCTGACGATGCTGCGGTTGCGCTTGTCGAGCTCGAAGGCGGCTTGGCATTCCGGGTCGTTTGCCATGCGCGTCCGGTAATCCTCGTAAGCCGCGAGGCTCGGGAAGGAGAACAGTGCGATTGCGATATTGTTGGCACCTTCGGACGGCAGAAAGTAGCCGTGGTGGATGCCGCCCATCCTGTTGACGATCGGGATCCAGAGCCGCGCATATTCCTCGAATTCGGCGAGCTTATAGGGATCGATCACATAGCGCAGATAGCAGGTAATCATCGAAGTATCCTGTCATGGGAAAACCGGGCGGATGGCCTTCGGCCTGTTTCGTTCATTGCTGTGGCCGAAGGCCAGGACGGCGACGCCAAAGTGAGATCAAATTGTCTCTATGCAGCACGGTTCGCGTCACTTCAACCTCTCTGTGACAGTGCGCCAACCGGAACGGAAAAAGGCGCCGCATCGGCGACGCCTTCCCGACGAATTCGATCGCTTCCGATCAGTCGCGGATAACGAGCAGGTCGGCGGCCATGAAGCGGAGTGTCACGGTCTCGCCAGCGGACGGCGGAGTGACACCCGGGCTGTTGAACATGTCGAAGGAGATCACGTTGCCGCCGACATCCATGCGGGTGCGGATGACCGAACCGAGGAAGTGTGCGGAGACGACCTTACCTGTCAGAGCCGTATCGCTGCGGGCGCCTTCGGCGAGCGAACCAGCTTCCGGGCGCAGAGCGAGCTGAACGGTATCGCCGACCTTGTAGGCCTGAACCGATTGCTTCAGTGTCACACCCTGATCGCCGATCTGGATACGGTTGCTGTCGGGGTCGACGACCTTGGCTTCGATGAGGTTCAGCGTGCCGACGAAGGAGGCGACGAAACGCGTTGCGGGCGTGTTGTAGATCTCGAAGGGCGTGCCGATCTGGTCTGCCTTGCCGGCATTCATGACGACGATGCGGTCTGAGATCGAGAGCGCTTCTTCCTGGTCGTGCGTGACGAAAACCGTGGTGATGCCGAGCGACTGCTGGATCTGGCGGATTTCTTCGCGCAGTGACACGCGGATCTTGGCGTCGAGAGCGGACAGCGGTTCGTCGAGCAGCAAGACCTGAGGCTTGACGGCAAGGGCGCGGGCGAGTGCTACGCGCTGCTGCTGGCCGCCCGACATCTGGTACGGGAAGCGGTCTGCCAGGTGATCGAGCTTGATCAGGCCAAGCATTTCCTTGACGCGGGCGTCGATCTCAGGCTTCGGTGCGCCGGCGACCTTGAGGCCGAAGGCGACGTTGTCGTGCACCGTCATGTTGGGAAATAGTGCATAGGCCTGGAAGACCATGCCGATATTGCGCTGGTTCGGTTTCAGCGAGCTCTGGTCTTTGCCATTGATCGTCAGCGTGCCGCCGGTAGGCGTCTCAAAACCGGCGATCATGCGCAAAACGGTCGTCTTGCCGCAGCCTGATGGACCAAGGAAGGAGACGAATTCCCCTTTCTCGATGTTCATGTTGAAGTTCTTGACGACCTGGGTCTGGCCGAAGGATTTCTGAATATTGGTCAGCGTAAGAAAGGACATGAGCCAAATACCTTATGCTTTAGCCGGGCGGGCTTTGCCAAAGCGAGAAACGAGGTTGAGCAGGCCCATGCTGAGCCAGGTGATCGAGAATGCGATGACCGCAAGCGCGGAAGGCTCATAGGCCTTGTTTGCACCGACGAGCTGCAGGTAGGGACCGAAGGCTGGACGGTTCAGAAGTGCTGCGAAGGTGAATTCGCCCATGACGATCGCGAGCGTGATGAAGGCGCCCGAGAGCACACCGCTCATGACGTTCGGGAAGATGCATTTGAACATGATCGTCATCCAGCTCGCACCCAGGCTTTCGGCTGCTTCCGTCAGCGTGCGCACGTCGATGGCGCGCATGGCGGTATCGACGGAGCGGTACATATAGGGCAGCGAGAGCGTGATGTAGGAGATGACGAGGAGCATGTCGGTGCTCCTTGCATAGCCTGTCAGCGGTAGGATCGATGACGAGTTGTACATGCGCAGGTAGCCGAACACGATGACGATCGCCGGAATGACGAGCGGCAGCAGCGTGATGAATTCGACGACCTGACGCATCTGCGGCAGACGCAGGCGCACCCAATAGGCCGTCGGCACGACGAGCAGCATGCCGAAGACGATGGTGAGTGCCGCCATCAGCATGGAGTAACCGAAGGTCTCGCGGAACTGGACGTCCGAAAAGACTGACTGATAGGCGTCGAAACTATAAGTGCCACGACGCATACGCAGCGAAAACTCGATGGTGCCGATCAGTGGAATGACGAAATAGGAAGCGCCGATGATAATGGCGATCCAGGCTCCAAGACGTTGAGCTTTCATTTCTGCCACCTTTCGGCACGCATGCGCAACATGAGGTAAAGGATGTTGGAGACGCCGGTTATGACGATCATGCCGAACGCAATGGCGTATCCAAGGTTGGCGTTATGCAGAACGTCACCACGGATCTGAGCGTAGAGCAGGATTGGCACGATGTTCAGCGAACTGCCAGTCAGCGCGAAGGCGGTAGCGATGGCGCCGAAGGCGTTGGCGAAGAGCAGCAGCGCCGTGCCGAGCAGGCTCGGCCAGAGGATCGGCAGGGCGACCATCGTCCAATATTGGCGGTTGGTGGCGCCGAGAATCTCAGAGGCTTCGCGCCATTCCTTCTTCATGCCGTCGAGCGCCGGTGTCAGGATCAGCACCATCAGCGGGATCTGGAAATACATGTAGGTGATGGTGAGGCCGAAGAAAGACAGCAGGTTGAAGCCGGTGCCGTAGAGATTGAAGCCAAAATAATCACGCAGCAAGACCGTCACCAGGCCGGTGCGGCCGAGCGTTGCGAGAAAGGCGAAGGCGAGCGGCACGCCGGCGAAATTCGAGGCGACGCCGGAGAAGGTCAAAAGCGTCGAGCGCACCCAGCTGGGCAGACCGCCGAGCACGACGGCCCAGGCAAGGAAGAAGCCAATCAGCGCGCCGCCGAGAGCCGACGCCACCGAGACCCGGATACTGATCCAGTAGGCGCTGATAATGGATGGAGTGAAGAGATCGCCGATGTTCTTCAGCGTGAAATCGCCCTCGGGCGTCAGGAACGCGCCGGCCACGAGATAAAGCGTGGGGATGATCAGAAACAGCAGAGAAAAAATAAGGAAGGGTGCAATGCCCAGCCAGTCGATCACGCGGTCTTTGTTGATCAAGGGGGCGCTGCTTACCATAGGTGTTGAAACGGTACTCATGGAAAGCTCATCCTGGGGCGTCGGAGTGAGAAAACCTCCCCGCCTTTTGGGCGGGGAGGCAGGATCGGAGATTACTTGACGGCGGCGCCGACGACGGAATCCCAGTTCTTGGTGATGGCTTCCTTGCCGGCAGCCTGTTCTTCGAGCGTCGGGAAGACGGCCTTTTCATAGGCTGCTGCCGGCGGCAGCTTGTCGAGCAGGTCCTTCGGGATCTTGTTGTTCTTGGCAAGATCGTTGAAGCGGATCGGGTGGCAATAGCCCTTCAGCCAGCCGAGCTGACCTTCGTCGGAATAGAGGTATTCCATCCAGAGCTTGGCAGCGTTCGGGTGCGGAGCGAAGGCAGAGATGGCCTGGACGTAGACGCCGGCGACGACGCCCGTCTTCGGAACAACGACTTCGAACGGAGGATTGCCCTTCAGGCTTTCACCCCAGGAAAGCGCGTTGTAGTCCCAGGCGACGATGATCGGCGTGGAACCCTGAGCGAAGGGAGCAGCCTTGCCGACGACAGGCACGAAGTTGCCAGCCTTGTTCAGTTCGGCGAAGAACTTCAGGCCTTCTTCGCCGGCCTTGGCTGCGTCACCGCCGGATGCGGAAAGACCTGCAGCATAGACGCCCTGGACGGCCTGGTTGGCGGTGCGCGGATCGCCTGCGAGAGCAACGCTGTTTGCGTAATCGCTCTTCTTCAGATCGGGCCAATCAGCCGGCGATTCTTTGACGAGGTCCTTGTTCACGAGGAACGAGAGAACGCCGTAATAGTCGCCGTACCAGTAGCCTTCTGCATCCTTGGCGGAATCCGGGATCGAATCCCAGGTGGAGACCTTGTAAGGCTGGATCAGGCCGTCTTTCTTGGCGGACGGACCGAAGGAGAGACCGACGTCGATAACGTCGGGAGCCTGCGGGCCGGTGTTGCCCTTGTTGGCCTTGATGGCTTCGACTTCGTCACCCGAGCCGGCATCCGGGTTCAGTTCGTTGACTTCCAGGCCGTATTTGGCCTTGAAGCCGGCAATGACGTCGCCATAGCCACACCAGTCATGCGGGAGGGCGATCGTGGTCAGCGTGCCTTCCTTCTTGGCGGCGGCAATAAGTTCCGCGCTCGGTTCTGCGGCAGCAATCGCGGTTGAAGCCACGATCATCGCAGTAGAAAGCGACAGAAGTCGAGAAATGTTAGAGATCACTGTAGTTCTCCTTCGGGTTTTCAGTGTCCGGCGATGCTGTTAATGAGCTTGCATGAAGCTTGTATGACAGTTGCATGACGTTAATTTTGCCATGAATAGCAGGCGCTTGCAGCAGATGTTTCATTTGCGACAGGCTGTTCTGTTTCCGCGAGATCCGTTGTTGTTTTTGCCCCTTTTTTAGTTGTCCCTCCTAACCGGGTTTGCGGAAAAGCCGGGTCTGTTCGAACAGGCCTTCCAGCGTTTTCATGCGCTCCTTCGTCTCGTCCCATGTCGAGTTCTGCACCGCTTCGATCAGTGCCTCGACGATGAAGAGCGTGACGACGGAGGAATCCCATGCCGACGGCGCCTCGATCTGTACACGAAAGGCGTGACGGGCGAGCTTGGCGGCGGGCGAAGCCCACTGGTCGGTGAAGATGATGATTTCGGCTCCGCGCTTGCGGGCGGCAGTGGCAAGGCTCACCATTTCCTGCTCGTAGCGGCGGATATCGAAGATGATGAGCAGGTCGCCCTGATTCATATTGAGGACATATTGCGGCCAGCTCGACGAATTGGAGGAGAGCAGCGCCGTGTTCGGGCGAATGACCTGCATATGGGTAAAGAAGTATTCGGCCAGCGCGCCGGTGATGCGCCCGCCGACGAAATAGAGCGTGCGCTTGCGGTCCGAGAGCAGGGCGGCGACGCTGTCGAAGGTTGCGGTATCGAGATCGGAAAGCGTCTGGCGCAGATTGCCCATGATGGCATCGGCGAAGCGGTTCAATATGTGGGTGCCCGGCGCGTTCTGAGCCCAGCGGTCGTGTTTGGCAATCGGGTTGGAAATCGTCGCCTCGACTTCCTGGTGTAGATGCTGCTGGAAATCCGGATAGCCCTTGTAACCGAGCTTCTGGACCATGCGCACGACCGTCGGCGTGGAGACGCCGGCATTTTCGGCGATGGTGGTGATGCTGCCGAGGCCGGAGACGGGGTAGTTGTCGAGAAGGCTTTCAGCCAATTGCTTCTCGGCGCGCGTGAGCACGCCGAAATACGAATGAATGACGTCCGAAACGGTCTTGGCCGCGACACTCACGTGATTTTGCTCCCCGGGATGGTCTGGCGCCACTTTCCCACTGAAAGTTAACAACGCTGTCACAATCCATGTCAATGACTGTCATGAAAAGAAATTTTCAGAGTGCGCTTGACACTGCCGCAAACCTGAAGAATTCTTTTCTTGTAAAGAATTTATTAAGCGATGGGGGAAGCGCCTTTGGTGCTGGCTCAGGCCCGAATTCTCAGCGATGCCGACGGCGAATGCGTCGCAATCGAACGCGCTCACGGCAAGAACCCCGTGCTCATCATCTGCGAGCACGCATCCCGCACGCTTCCTGAACATTTCGGCGATCTCGGTCTTTCCGAAGAAGCGCTGTCGAGCCACATCGCCTGGGATCCGGGTGCGCTTGCCGTTGCCCGCGCCATTTCGGCAGCTCTTGATGCGACACTCATCTACCAGCGCTTCTCGCGGCTGATCTATGACTGCAACCGGCCGCCGAGTTCGCCGGGCGCCATGCCCGAGGTCAGCGAGATCTATACGATTCCCGGTAACAAGGATTTGACCGAGGGCGAGCGCCGTGCCCGCACGGAAGCTCTCTATCTGCCGTTCCACGATGCCATCAGCGCCCTGATCCGCGACCGTCAGGCGAGCGGGCAAGACAGCGTGATCGTGACGATCCACAGTTTTACACCGATCTATAATGGCCGGCAGCGCGCTGTCGAACTCGGCATCCTCCACGACGAGGACAGCCGCCTTGCCGACCGCATGCTGGATTTTGCAGCCGAGGCGCCGCTCTACCGTACCGAACGCAACGAACCCTACGGGCCTGAGGACGGCGTGACGCACACGCTGATCCTACACGGCATTTCCAATGGGCTTCGCAATGTTATGATCGAGGTCCGCAACGACCTCATCGCAGACGATACCGGCCAAGGGGTCGTGGCCGACTATCTCACAAGGCTTCTCCAGCAGAGTCTGGATGCCTGAATAAAAAGAAGACCCCGGGGAGCAGTTTAACTGCGAACAGCCCGCAAGGCGAAAAGCCACGGGCACTATTGGCACAGGATCGGCCGCAATTCCGCGGGCGATTGTCAACAGGGGGAAGTCATGTCGGACTATACTGAAAGTGATAAGAAGCAGGATATGCATATCCTGCATTCCATGGGCTATGCCCAGGAACTCGAACGGCGAATGAGCTCGTTCTCGAACTTTGCCGTTTCCTTCTCGATCATCTGCATTTTGTCGGGCGGCATCAACTCGCTAGCGCAGGCAACCGCGGGTGCAGGCGGTGCCGCCATCGGCATCGGCTGGCCGGTCGGCTGCTTCGTTTCGCTTGTCTTCGCCGTCGCCATGGCGCAGATCAGTTCCGCCTACCCGACGGCCGGCGGCCTCTATCACTGGGGTTCGATCCTCGGCAACCGCTTCACCGGCTGGTTGACCGCCTGGTTCAACCTGCTCGGTCTCGTCACCGTTCTCGGCGCCATCAACGTCGGCACCTACTATTTCTTCATGGGCGCCTTCGGCACGGGCTATCTCGGCCTGACGGACACGACGACGGTGCGCATCGTCTTTCTGGTGATCATCACCGGCGCGCAGGCGCTTGTGAATCATATGGGCATCGGGCTCACCGCAAAGCTCACGGACTTCTCCGGTTACCTGATTTTTGCAACCGCAATCGCGCTTGCTGCCGTGTGCCTGCTGTCGGCTCCGTCCTATGAGTTCGGCCGTCTCTTCACCTTCGCCAACTATTCGGGTGAAGCGGGTGGCAATGTCTGGCCGGCGACTTCGGGCACCTGGGTGTTCCTGCTCGGCCTGCTGCTGCCGATCTACACGATCACCGGCTATGACGCTTCCGCCCATACATCGGAAGAAACCGTCAAGGCGGCGCATTCCGTACCGCGCGGCATGGTCTCGTCCGTCCTTTGGTCGGCTCTCTTCGGCTATATCATGCTGTGCTCCTTCGTACTCATGCTGCCAAACATGGACGATGCGGCAAAGCAGGGCTGGAACGTGTTCTTCTGGGCGATGGATACGCAGGTCAATTCGTTTGTGAAGGATATCCTCTACTTCGCGATCTTCGTCAGCCAGTGGCTGTGCGGCCTTGCGACCGTCACCTCGGTCTCGCGCATGATCTTCGCCTTCTCGCGTGATGGCGGCCTGCCGGCCGCCAAGGCGCTGTCGAAGGTGAGCCCGAACTACCGCACGCCGGTTGCCGCGATCTGGACGGGCTCGATCCTCTCTGTGCTCTTCGTCTGGGGCTCGTCGCTCGTTTCTATCGGCGAGACGCCGGTTTACACCATTGTCGTATCATGCACGGTCATCTTCCTGTTCTTCTCCTTCGCGATCCCGATTACGCTCGGCCTCTTCGCCTGGGGGACCTCGAAGTGGGACAAGATGGGTCCGTGGAATCTTGGCGAGGGTACGTTCAAGCTCTTCGCGGTTCTCTCGATCCTCGCGATGATCCTGATCTTCGTTCTTGGTATCCAACCGCCGAACGATTGGGCGCTCTACATCACCGTCGGCTTCTTGGTTCTGACAGGCATCGTCTGGTTCGGCTTTGAAAGCCGTCGCTTCAAGGGGCCGCCGATTGGCGATGAAGTGGTAAGGCGCCAGGCTGAGATCGCAGCGGCCGAAAGGGCTGTCGGCGAAAGCTAAGAACTGAGGCTTCCCTCTCACATGGCGGGGCCGCGTCGCGCGGCCCCATCACGGCTCAACGAAAAGGCATCGAACGGGTTGATCCCGGCGCTCGCATGCCGTTTCGTTGTCCCGATTTCCCGGTTTCAATTTCAGGCGGATACATCATGAGCAGCTATACTCTCGACGATCTCAGACAGGACGTTGCCGACGGGCGCATCGATACGGTGCTGGCCTGCCAGGTGGACATGCAGGGACGCCTGATGGGCAAGCGTTTCCAGGCAGAATTTTTCCTCGAAAGCGCCTGGAAGGAAACGCACAGCTGCAATTATCTGCAGGCGACCGACATGGAGATGGAAACCGTCTCCGGCTACAAGGCAACAAGCTGGGAAAAGGGTTACGGCGACTATGCGATGAAGCCGGACCTTTCGACACTGCGGCTCATTCCTTGGCTCGAAGGCACGGCGCTCGTGCTTTGCGATGTGCTGGACCATCATACGCATGAGGAAGTGGCGCATTCGCCGCGCGCGATCCTGAAGAAGCAAGTGAAACGGCTGGAGGACATGGGCATGAAGGCCTACATGGCTTCCGAGCTCGAATTCTTCCTCTTCGACCAGAGCTACGAGGCAGCCCAGGCGTCCGGCTACCGTAACCTGAAACTCGCCAGTGCCTATAACGAGGATTACCACATCTTCCAGACGACCAAGGAAGAAGAGGTGATGCGGGCGATCCGCAAGGGTCTGCAGGGCGCCGGCATTCCGGTCGAAAATTCCAAGGGTGAGGCATCCGCCGGCCAGGAGGAAATCAATGTACGTTATGCCGATGCGCTTGCTATGGCCGACCGGCATGCGATCATCAAGAACGGCTGCAAGGAAATTGCCTGGTCGAAAGGCAAGGCGATCACCTTCCTCGCCAAGTGGCATTACAATGCCGCCGGCAGTTCCTCGCATATCCACCAGTCACTTTGGAGCCTGGAAGAAAAGCCGCTCTTCTTCGATCATGCCGGTCATCATGGCATGACGCCGCTGATGCAGAACTATATTGCCGGGCTGCTCAGCCACGCGAGCGAGATTACCTATTTCCTGGCACCTTACATCAACTCCTACAAGCGCTTTATGGCCGGCACCTTCGCGCCGACCAAGGCCGTGTGGAGCAAGGACAACCGCACGGCCGGTTATCGCCTCTGCGGCGAAGAGACAAAGGCGATCCGCATCGAATGCCGCGTCGGCGGCTCCGATCTCAATCCCTATCTCGCCTTCGCGGCCCTGCTTGCCGCCGGTATCGACGGCATCGAGAAGAAGCTGGAACTGGAAGCGCCCTATGTGGGGGACGCCTATTTCGGCAAGGATATCCGCGAAATCCCGCGCACGCTGCGGGCTGCCACCAAGGCCATGACGGAATCGGAGATGCTGCGCACAGCCTTCGGCGACGATGTCATCGACCACTATACCCGCGCTGCCGAATGGGAGCAGGAAGAATACGACCGCCGCATCACGGATTGGGAAGTGGCGCGCGGCTTCGAGAGAGCTTAAGAACATATCCGAAGCGGAAAGTCGCCCGACCGGGTTCTCCTTGAGGGATCAGTCGTGGCGTCTTTCCCTGCGGCTCAGAAGAAAACAGGATTCAGATCATGACAATGATCCAATGCATTTCGCCGATCGACGGCTCTGTTTATGCGGAGCGTCCGGCGCTTTCGCTCGAAGCGGCAAAGGAAGCCGTCGCGCGTGCGCGCAAAGCGCAGAAGGCTTGGGCCAGGCGTCCGCTCGAAGATCGTGTCCAGCTGGTGCTGAAAGGTGTCGCCCGTCTCAACGAGATGTCCGATGTCGTTGTGCCCGAACTTGCCTGGCAGATGGGTCGGCCGATCAAGTATGGTGGCGAATATCGCGGCTTCAACGAACGCTCCAATTATGTTGCCTCGATCGCAGCCGATGCGCTGGCGCCTGTTGTCGTCGAGGAGAGCGACCAGTTCGAGCGCCGCATCGAGCGCGAGCCGCATGGCGTCGTCTTCGTGATCGCGCCCTGGAACTACCCCTATATGACGGCGATCAACACGATCGCTCCGGCGCTGATGGCCGGCAATACCGTTGTGCTGAAGCATGCCTCACAGACGCTGCTCGTCGGCGAGCGTTTGGTGCAGGCCTTTGTCGAGGCCGGTATTCCCGAGGACGTGTTCCAGAATGTTTTCCTCGATCATGAGACGACTTCGGCCCTGATTGCGGCCGGCAGCTTCAACTTCATCAATTTCACTGGCTCGGTCGAAGGAGGCCGCTCGATGGAGCGGGCTGCGGCCGGCACTTTCACCGGGCTCGGCCTCGAGCTCGGCGGCAAGGATCCGGGCTATGTGATGGAAGATGCCGACCTCGATGCGGCCGTCGATACGCTGATGGATGGCGCGACCTACAATTCCGGTCAGTGCTGCTGCGGCATCGAGCGCATCTATGTGCATGAATCGCTCTATGACGCCTTTGTCGAGAAGTCGGTCGCCTGGGTTTCAAACTACAAGCTCGGCAATCCGCTCGATCCGGAGACAACGCTCGGCCCGATGGCCCACAAGCGCTTCGCCAAGGTGGTGCGCGAACAGATCGCCGACGCGGTCGCCAAGGGTGCCAAGGCGCTCGTCGATCCGAAACTCTTCCCGGCCGATGACGGCGGCGCTTATCTCGCGCCGCAGATCCTCGTCAATGTCGACCATTCCATGGCCTTCATGCGCGAAGAAACCTTCGGTCCGGCCGTCGGCATCATGAAGGTGAAGGGTGACGATGAGGCCCTAGCGCTGATGAATGACAGCCAGTACGGTCTTACCGCCTCGCTCTGGACCAAGGATGCCGAGCGGGCAGGGCGGCTTGGCCGCGACATCGAAACCGGCACCGTCTTCATGAACCGCGCCGACTATCTCGATCCGGCGCTGTGCTGGACCGGTGTCAAGGAAACCGGCCGCGGCGGCTCGCTGTCGATCATCGGCTTCCACAATCTGACGCGCCCGAAATCCTACCATCTCAAGAAGGTTACAGCATGAGCAGCGCCAACATCACCGCCAACTGGAGCTACCCGACATCCGTCAAGCTCGGCCGCGGCCGCATCAAGGAACTGGCCGACGCCTGCAAGAGCCTCGGCATGAAGAAGCCGCTGCTCGTCACCGACCGCGGCCTCGCCTCGATGGCGATCACCAAGAACGCGCTCGACATTCTCGAAGATGCCGGGCTTGGCCGGGCGATCTTCGCCGATGTCGATCCGAACCCGAACGAGAAGAACCTCGAAGCCGGCATCAAGGCCTTCCGCGATGGCGGCCATGACGGCGTCGTAGCCTTCGGCGGCGGCTCGGGCCTCGATCTTGGCAAGTGCGTGGCCTTCATGGTCGGCCAGACGCGCCCCGTCTGGGATTTTGAAGATATCGGCGACTGGTGGACGCGCGCGAGCATCGAAGGCATCGCGCCGATCGTTGCCGTGCCGACGACGGCCGGCACCGGCTCGGAAGTCGGCCGCGCCAGCGTCATCACCAATTCCGCGACTCATGTGAAGAAGATCATCTTCCATCCGAAATTCCTGCCGGGTGTCGTCATCGCCGATCCGGAACTGACGGTCGGCATGCCGAAGATCATCACCGCCGGCACCGGCATGGATGCCTTCGCCCATTGCCTGGAGGCTTACTCTTCGCCGTTCTACCATCCGATGTCGGCTGGCATCGCGCTGGAAGGCATGCGCCTCGTCAAGGAATTCCTGCCGCGCGCCTATAAGGAAGGCACGGATCTGGAAGCGCGCGCCAACATGATGTCGGCAGCCGCCATGGGCGCGGTCGCCTTCCAGAAGGGGCTTGGCGCAATCCATGCGCTCTCGCACCCGATCGGTGCCGTCTACAACACGCATCACGGCATGACCAATGCCGTCGTGATGCCCGCGGTGCTGCGCTTCAACCGCCCGGCCATCGAAGAGAAGATTGCGCGCGCCGCAGCCTATCTCGGCATATCAGGCGGTTTCGACGGCTTCTACGATTACGTGCTGAAGCTGCGTTCCGACCTCAACGTCCCTGACAATCTGACGGCGATGGGAATCACCCCCGACCGGATCGATGAATTGGCGACAATGGCGATCGAAGACCCGAGCGCCGGTGGCAATCCGGTTGCAATGACGCTTGAAAATACTAAGACCCTGTTCAGGGATTGCTTCTGATCAGATAAAGGCGGACCTATTAACTTTCCCGGAAAGCCTTGGTTTTCCGGGATTTTTTGTTTTTGGCGCATGCTTATTTCTGATGATGTGAAAAATGCAGGCCGCAATTTCAGCGGGTCCGGTTAACAGTTTGTTAACCACGATTGGAAAGGATGGGTTAACCGCACGATGCACCGACGGTGCGATTAACAACGAGCGATGCCGGCTCGCGCGCCACTCGCCTTCGAGGACTAAGAATATGCCAGTCATCACATTCGCAAATACCAAGGGCGGCGCCGGCAAGACCACAGCCGTATTGCTGCTTGCCACTGAACTTGCCCGTCAGGGCTACCGTGTCACCATCCTTGATGCCGACCCGCAGCACTGGATTTCCCGCTGGCACGAAATCTCCGGCCATGTGCCTAACATCAGCGTCATCGACTTCGTAACGACCGCCTCACTGCCGCAGCACATCAGCGAAAACAGGCAGAATACCGATTATTTCATCATCGATCTGCCGGGTGCGCGCAATCCGCTGCTGGCAACAGCCGTCGGTCTCTCCGACCATGTCCTGATTCCGATCCAGGGCTGCGCCATGGATGCCCGCGGCGGCGCCCAGGTTCTCGAACTCCTGCAGTATCTTGAGGAGAAGGCAAGCATCAAGATCGGCCATTCGGTCGTGCTGACGCGTGTGAACTCCATGGTCACCACCCGCGCGCTGCAGCTCGTCAAGGCGCTGTTGAACGAGCGCCATGTGCCGGTTCTCGATACGGCCATCATCGAACGCTCTGCATTCCGCGACATCTTCGATTGCGGCGGCACGCTGCATACGATGGATCCGATGCGCGTCAGCAATCTCGACAAGGCCCGTGAAAATGCCCTCTGTTTCGCAGAGGAAATCATTCGCAAGGTGCCGGGCCGGCTTCCAGTTGCTGTTCGGCTGGCAAACGCGATGCGCAGCGCTGCCTGATCGCAACATCTCGATAGAAGAATTGATGCCTCGGTTTGTGCCGGGGCATTTTCCTATTTGAGATTACAAGCAGGTGGAGTTGCTGCTCCTCATCCAGTTCGGCGAGCGCCCGGCGGAGACACCAGGCGAATAGACGTCCTCAATCGACGAATTCGACCGTCACGCCGGGCTTGACCATCTTGGCAAGCTCCGTCGCATCCCAGTTTGTCAGGCGGATGCAGCCGTGGCTCTGGGTGCGGCCGATCCTAGAGGGGTCGGGCGTGCCGTGGATGCCGTAGGTCGGCTTGGAAAGCGCCATCCAGACCGTGCCAACTGGGCCATTCGGGCCGGGCGGAATGTCGAGGATCTTGTCGTTTGTGCCCTGCTGGAAATTGATCTTCGGATTGTAGGTGTAGCCAGGGTTAAAGGCGACGCGCTCGACTGTCACCGTGCCAGAAGGCGAGGGCGTGTCCGTGGAGCCGATAGAGGCGGGATAGGCGGCAACGAGGTTGCCGGCGTCGTCATAGGCAAAGACCTGCTTGCGGCCCTTGTCGGCGAGGATCTTTGCGACTGCTCCCTTCTTGTTGTCGCCGGGATTGACGACCTTGATAACAGTACCGGGAATGGTGAAGTTCGCGCCGGGGTTCATCTCCTTCAGGAAATTCTCATCCATGTGGAAACGTTCGGCGAGCGCTTCCGTCACAGTCGTATAGGCGAGCGAGGGCAGGAGCGCCTTCTGCGAATAGTCTTCCGGGATCTGCGCGACATAGGGACCGGCGGCATCCGCATCCGTGATCGTGTAGTTCACGACCGGCAGACCGCCATTCATGCGCAGCTCTTCGAGGATTGCGTCCGTATTATTCGGATCGAGCTTGGTGCCGGTCATCTGTTCATAGGCGTAAATCGCCTTGGTGACATTGGAGCCCATGTGGCCGTCGATGACGCCGGGCGAAACGCCTGCGCGATCCAGAAACACCTGAAGCGCCACGATTTCCGGCTTGGACTTGTCCTTGAGCGTGATCACCGGCTCCGGCGGTGCCTGGCGGAGCTCGTCGGCCGGTGGGATCTGCTGGTCTGGCTCGATCGCGGCATAGTCGTCCTGGCCCTGCGGATCGCCGGGATAGGCCTGCTCCTCGAGCGGGCCGCGCTCGATGGCCACGTCACGCGGGATGGAGCCCGTTACCGGGCCGCGCTCGGAATAGCGCGTATCGCCGTAGCCGTTACCATCAGGATAATAGGGATCGTTGTTGTAAGGAGCGTTGGAAGCCTCACGTGTCGTGCGGGGCGAGTAGTAGCCGCGAGCGCGCATTTCCGTCGCGATGATGTTGCCGTAGCGATCGATCAGCACGCGGTTGCCGCGATAGTCCTGGGCATAGACGAAGCCGCGGCCCGGCGGGACGTAGTCGAGGATTTCGCCGCTCGGCGTCACCAGCACGATATCGCTTCTGTTGCGTCCATATTGCTGCGCGTCGGCCTGCTGCGGCGTGAAAGCAGCAAGCGCCAAAAACATGGCCGAAAAAGAAAGGGCCGATTTCATAAAGCGATTCACGTCTCACACCTCGATCAGTGGCTCGGCAGACACACACCTGCGAATTTTGACGCTAGTGTGGAATTTCTTAAGCCGTGCTGAACAAAACATAAAAACAACGGTGTTTTGCGTTTACTCGTAAACGCTTGCGCGAAGATGACGTTCCTGTGAGGTCGTCAGTTATGGTACTCCCCGGCCATCTCATCGGTCCCGATTGACGAGGGTGGCCGCACGACCTAACCCTACCGCAACCAAGATTCCCTGGGAGGACAGCCGATGATCGAATTTGCCGCCGCAACCGGGCCGCGCCTGATGCTGGACGAAACATCGGTGCTGGATATCGCCGGCTGCATCGTCGAAGGCGTCGACATCGCGCCCAAGCGGGCCATCCCCGACGACGGCGATCCGCGAATCGATCATTCGCTGGAAGGCTTCCTCTTTACCTGCGGTCCCGATCATATCCGTCACCGCCAGCCAATTCCCGGCACGGACGGTAGGATCTATCCGCTGCACGGCTCTGCCTCCGGCCATCCGGCCAAGGTACTCTGGACGACGTTGGAGAACGGCAATGCCGAATGCCGCGCCGATATCGATATCACCACGGTGGAGGGGCTGCCGCAGCGCATCGAGCGGCTGTGGCGGATCGACGGGGCCACCGGCGAGGTTTCGCTGGAGGATCGCATCGTCAATACGAGCAATGAGACCGTGCCGACCTTCCTGATGTATCATATGAACATCGGCGGCAAATGGCTGGATGCGGGGACACGGCTCGAAGGCCGGATGCTGGAGGGCGGCGGTTTTCCCTGGACTTTCGGCGAGGAGCCGGGCGGTATCTTCTGCGTCGAGGCTCCGGCCACCGAGGAGAGCTTTGCCGAAGTCCGGCTCGGGCCGATTGCGGCGACTGGCGGCAAGACGTTGAGGGTGCGTTTCCGCGCCGATACGCTGCCGCATCTGCAGATCTGGCGGAACCAGAAGGCACCGGCGCATATCGTCGGTATCGAGCCAGTCTCGCACCGCTGGGTGCTGCGCGATGAACTGGAAGCGGCCGGCGAGTTCAACTGGCTGAAATCTGGTGAAAGCCGCAGCTATGGCCTGCGTTTCGCTTTCGTCTAATGAAGGAGCGTTCGACGAAGACGTGTTGACGCTTGACAGGACGCGTCGTAGACCTTCAGCCCACCATTTTCGAGGAGATTGAGACGATGGATATCCGCCAGATCGACGATGAATACTCCGTTTCCGGCCAGATCACGGTTGACGAACTCGATGAGATCAAGGCGCTCGGCTTCAAGTCTATCGTCTGCCATCGTCCGGATGGCGAAAGCCCTGATCAACCGCCCTTTGCCGTCATCGAAACCCGCGCCAAGGAGCTTGGCCTGCAGATCACGCATGTACCGGTTGGACCGATGGGCGTGACCGAGGAGGCCGTGCAGGGCATGGTCGATGCGCTCGACGAATTCGAGCGCCCGATGCTCGGCTACTGCCGCTCCGGCGCGCGCTCCACGGCGATCTATCAGAAGACGCACCACATCCGCGCCTGATCCGGTCCCGTCCGGACATAATCCGACGCCGCCCGAAAGCGGCGTCTTTCATTTGATGAACAGGAGAACACGATGAGCATCAAGCGTATCGACATCGGCGCCCGCATGAGCGGTGCCGTCATCCACGGCAACACCGTCTATCTCGCCGGCCAGGTCGGCGAAGGCGAAAGCGTTACCGATCAGTGCAAGTCGGCACTCGGCGAAGTCGACCGCCTGCTCGCCGCTGCCGGCAGCAGCAAATCCAAGATCCTGCAGACGATCATCTATCTCTCCGACATCGCTTACTTCGCAGAGATGAACGCCATCTGGGAAGGCTGGATCGACCCGGCAAACCCGCCGGCCCGCGCCACCAGTGAAGCCAAGCTCGCTGCGCCAAAGTACAAGGTCGAGTTCATCGTCACGGCTGCTCTCGACTAAGAGCGCTAACGATCGACCAATCAAAGCCGGTGAAGTGTGAACCAGATTGGTTCACAGACTCATCGGCTTTTTGTTTGGGCGATTTCCGAGAGAGTGCGGGTCGGCGTGATGGCCTCGGGATCGAGCTTGATTTCGATGATTGCCGGCTTGCCGCTGTCGCGCGCGCGTTCGAAGGCCGGTGCGAAATCCCCGGTCTTTTCCACCGTCTCGCCATGGCCGCCATAGGCGCGGGCGAGAGCGGCAAAATCCGGATTGGTGAGATCCGTGGCGCTGATGCGGCCCGGATAGTCGCGTTCCTGATGCATGCGGATCGTGCCGTAGATGCCATTGTTGACCACGACCGTGATGATCGCCAAGCCGTAGTGCACGGCGGTCGCAAATTCCTGTCCGTGCATCAGGAAGCAGCCGTCGCCGGCAAAGCAGATGACGTCCCGATCGGGGAAGAGTTGCTTGGCGGCGACTGCGGCCGGCAGGCCGTAGCCCATGGAGCCCGATGTCGGCGCTGCCTGCGTGTTGAAGCGGCGGAAGCGGTGGAAGCGATGCACCCAGGTGGCGTAGTTGCCGGCGCCATTGGTGAAGATCGTGTCCGGCTTGGTATTGGCCTCCAGCCATTCCATGACCGGCCCCATATGGACGGCGCCCGGACCTGTTGCCGGGGGCTTCGACCAAGAAAGATAGGCCTGATGCATACGCGCGGTGCGTTCGGCCCAGCGCGGCTCGGCGGGGGCTTCGAGATCGGCAAGTGCTTGGACGAAATCGATGGGGCTGGCGCAGATAGCAATGTCTGGGCGGTAGACGCGGCCAAGTTCCGACGGGTCCGGATAGATGTGGACGAGCGACTGGGCCGGGTAGGGGATATCGAGCAGCGTATAGCCCGAGGAGGGCATTTCCGACATGCGGCTGCCGAGCAGGATCAGCAGGTCGGCCTCCTTGATCTCTTTCGCCAGCGCCGGATTGATGCCGATGCCGACATCGCCGGCGTAGCAAGGATGCAGGTGGTCGAACAGCATCTGACGACGGAAGGAACAGCCGACGGGCAAGTTGAAGCGTTCGGTGAAGGTCTGGAAATCGGCAACCGCATCGGCATCCCAGCGCGTGCCGCCGAGAATGACCATCGGCCGCTCGGCTTTCAGAAGGCGCAGATAGAGATCGTCGATCTGGCTGCGGCCCGGATGGGCCTCGACGCGGGTGTAGCGCTTCGCTTTCGGGGCCTCCACCTCGTCGCGCAGCATGTCTTCCGGCAGCGTCAGCACAACCGGACCCGGGCGGCCGGATGTGGCGATCGCAAAGGCGCGGGTGACGAATTCGGGGATGCGGGCGGCATCGTCGATCTCGCCGACCCATTTGGCAAACTCGGTGAAGGCGCGGCGGAACTCGACTTCCTGGAAGGCTTCGCGTTCGCGCGCCTCCCGCTGCACCTGGCCGATGAAGAGGATCATCGGGATCGAATCCTGCCTGGCGATGTGCAGGCCGGCAGAAGCATTGGTTGCACCTGGACCGCGGGTGACCATGCAGATGCCGGGCTCGCCGGTCAGCCGACCCCAGCAATCGGCCATCATCGCCGCCCCGCCTTCCTGACGGCAGACGATGACCTCGATATCGCTGTCATGCAGCGCATCGAGCACCGCAAGGAAGCTCTCTCCCGGCACGCAGGAGAGGCGTTTGACCCCATTTGCCTTCAGGGCCTCGACGATCAACTGCCCGCCTGTCCTCTTCATGGCCATTTCCTTCTCAAGGCGATGTCTTCCTCTCCCATTCCTGAAGTTCGGCCAGAACCTCTTCGTTGTGTTCGCCGAGGCGCGGACTTGGTCGCTCGTAGCGCAGTGGCGTTTCCGACAAGACGACCGGAGTGCGCACGCCGGGGATCATGGTGCCCGCGGCGTCCGGCAGATCGATGCGCAGGCCGCGCGCGGTAATCTGCGGATCGGCAAACATTTCCTCGATCGTGTTGATGGCACCTGCCGGCACGGCATTGTCCTCGCAGGCCTTCAGGAGATTGGCCTTCTGCCATTTCAGCGTTTCGGTGGAGACCATCCGGCGCACTGCATCTCTGTTGGCGACGCGGGCCTTGTTGGTCGCGAAGTTCTCGTCATCGCCGATGACGAGGCCGAGGATGGTGCACAGCCGGCGGAACTGGCCGTCATTGCCGACGGCGAGGATGAGATAGCCGTCAGCCGCCGGCACGACCTCATAAGGCGAGATATTCGGGTGCGCGTTGCCGAGGCGCACGGGCGCGCGGCCGGAAACCAGATAGTTCATGTTCTGGTTGGCAAGCACTGCCGATTGCACATCGAGCAGCGCCATGTCGATCAACTGGCCTTCACCCGTCTTCAGGGCATGGATGAGGGCGGCTTCGATCGCCGAGACCGCATAGATGCCGGTGAAGATATCAGCAATCGCGACACCCGCTTTCATCGGCTGCCCATCCGGTTCACCCGTTATCGACATGAAACCCGACATGCCCTGGACGATATAGTCGTAGCCGGCGAGACTGGCATAGGGGCCGGTCTGGCCGAAGCCAGTGATGGAGCAATAGACGAGGCGCGGATTGATCGCCCTCAGGCTCTCATAGTCGAGACCGTATTTGACGAGGCCACCGAGCTTGAAATTCTCGATCAGCACATCGGCAGTGGCGACGAGGCGGCGCACCAGCGACTGGCCTTCTTCGCTTTTCAGGTCTGCGGTAACGGAGCGCTTGCCGCGATTGGCGGAATGATAATAGGCGGCCGAGAGGTTTTCGCCATCCGCGCCCTCGACGAAGGGCGGCCCCCAATGCCTGGTGTCGTCACCTCCATCGGGGTTTTCCACCTTGATTACGTCGGCGCCGAGATCAGCCAGCATCTGTCCCGCCCAAGGGCCGGCGAGCACGCGCGCAAGCTCGATGACCCGGATGCCCGCAAGCGGCGGCTTCTTCTTCACGTCCTGCGTCATGTTCTTCCCAGTTTCCTCCCGGGCTGCTTCCATGGCTATCGGATTTCAGGGCGCCCGCGTTGCCTCAGATGTATCGGATACGGGTTTGGAAGCAAAGCGCTGCTCACGCCAGATGATGTAGAGGCCGGACGCGATGACGATCAGGATGCCGACCCATTTCAGCGCATCCGGGAAATCGGCAAAGACCAGCCAGGCAAAGACCGTGGCCGAGACGATTTCCAGATATTGCAGCGGCGCCAGCGTCGAGGCCGGGGCGGCGCGATAGGCGTAAGCGGCGAGGATGCCGGTTATCGCCGCCGCAATGCCGGTGCCGAGCAGGTAACCGAAGGCTGGAAGATCGGGCAGGGCCGTATCGATGATGTCGGAGCCGCTGCCATGGCCGATGAAGAGGATGACGGCGCAGAAGAAGATGCCCCAGAGGCCGGTCTGGAACTGCATGGCCCAGGGGTCCTCCCGGTGTGACAGCACGCGCGTCATCAGCGCGAAAACGGCGATGCAGAAGGCGCTGACGACGGGCAGCAAAGCGATATAGCCGACCTGCTCGAAGCTCGGCTGGATGATCAGCAGGGCGCCCAGGAAGCCGACGGCGCAGGCGCTGTAGCGCCGCCAGCCGATCGTCTCCTTCAGGAAGATGCTGCCGAGGATCGTGAGAATGATCGGCTCGACGAAGAAGATGGCGATGGCATCGGCAACCGCCATGACCTTCAGCGTCGTGACGAAGCAGATCATCGAAATGGTGACCATGGCGCCACGGATGGCATGATACCAACTCTGCTTCACCGAAAACTGGATTTTCGCGCCGCGCAGGAAAACGAAAGGCAGCATGGTGAGCGACTGGATGACGAAGCGGAAGCCGGCGACTTCGGTGGACGAGATCGTTGCGGTCGCGAGCTTCGAGAAGATGTCGATCAGCGGCGAGATCATCACCGACAAGAACATAAAAAGCAGGCCGAACGTCACCTCGGAGGCGGCGGGATGGCGTATGGAACTCGTGCTCGTCATCTCAGATCCTTTCGTTCGGGATCGCGCGGATCGCCGCGTCGCACCAGCCGGCGAAATCCGCAATTGCCGTTTGCGCGCCGATCTCGTTCAGCGTTTCATGCCGCATGTCCTGATATATCTCCGTGCTGATACCGGAAAAGCCCTGACGTCTCAAACGCTTTGACAGCCAGAGGACGGCTTTTCCATAGATGGTTGCCGGGTCCTGGCCGCCGCCGACCAGATGGATCGGCAGGTCTCTCGGCAGCCTCGCGATCCGCTCCTTCTCGATGCCGCGGAAGGTGAGGGCGAAGACATCGAGCCAGAGCGATACCGAGGGGTCGAAGCCGCAGAGCGGATCGGCGATATAGGCATCGACCTCGGCCGGATTGTGCGACAGCCAGTCGAATTCCGTCCGGTGATTGGGAACGGATTTGCCCCAGGCGGCAAATGTCAGCCTCGGCAGCATGTCGCTTGGCACATCCGAGCCTTTGAGCATGCGCTCGGTAAGTAGGATCGCCTGTGCGGCGCGGCCAGAAAGTCCAACCGCGAAATTCGAATTCCAGAGGGCAAGGGCTGCGAAACGGCCGGGGAGGTCGGCGGCGGCATTGAGCGCGATCAGGCCGCCCATCGAGTGGCCGAGGAGGATGACGGGCAGGCCGGGGTGGCGGGTCGTGGCAAAGTCATGCACGGCGGCGATATCATTGACGACGCGCTCTATGCCGTCCCGTCTTGCGAAGCGGCCGAGCGGTGCATCGGGTGCGCTTGTCTCGCCGTGGCCGCGATGGTCATGCGCATAGACGTGATAACTTCTTGCCGCCATGGCCTCGGCAAAGTGCCAGTAACGGCGGGAATGTTCGGCAAGACCATGTGAAATCATCAGGATAGCGTGCGCCTGGCCCTCTGCAGGCTGGTGATGGCACGCAAGCGAAGCTCCGGCATTCTGAAGCCGCAATGTCTCGGAAAACATGCATTCCTCCCGCGCCCAAAAGACCAGATCGCGGGGCAAATGCAATATTGCGGTTCTCCTCATACATGGGAAAGCGCGACTTTGCTGCGATTCAGGGTTGCGCAATCTTCGGCTTCATGCTTGTTTGTTCCTGTATTGTTCTTTGTCGGGGCTATCAATGGGCAAGTTTTTCCTTTCGGTTTCCATCCTCTTTCTTTCGCTATCGTCAGTCGGTTCCGTATCCGCGCAGGAAAGCGGGCGCACACGCTTCATTCTCGCGGCAAGCTGGCAGCCGGCTTTCTGCCAGACTAACCAGAAGAAGGCGGAATGCGCCAGCCAGGGCGGCGACCGCTATGACGCCACCAATTTTTCCCTCCACGGTCTGTGGCCGATGCGGCAGGACTATTGCGGTGTACCCGCCGACCAGAAAGCCGCCGACAAGGACGGTCAATGGACGAGCCTGCCGGTCGTAGCCCTCTCTCCCGAGACGAAGACCGCGCTCGACAAGGCGATGCCTGGCACGCAATCGGGGCTCGAGCGGCATGAATGGACTAAGCACGGCACCTGCACGAAGATGAGCGCCGACGATTATTTCGCCACCGCCATTCACCTCATGGGCGAACTCAATGCTTCGGCCGTGCGCGATCTCTTCGCCGCTAATGTCGGCAAGGTGCTGAAGGCCGATGCGATCAAGGCCGCCTTCGATAAGAGCTTCGGCGCCGGTGCCAGCGACCGCGTGAAAATGAGCTGCCGCCGCGTCGGCAATATCAGAGTGATCAGCGAGCTGACGATCGGGCTTTCGCAGGATGCCGTTTCGGCGCAAGCGAAGGAGAAGGGCCTCGGCGGCCTTATCCAGGGGGCAGGGCAGACGTCCTTCGGCTGTGACGAAGGCATTGTGGATGCTGCCGGCTTCTGATGGAAACACGCCGAAATCCTGACGAAACAGGGTTTCGGCGTTGCTCCAGGGCGTGGTTTCGCCTACATAGCGGCCACGATTTCAAGTTTCCGCCCGGAGCATCCCAGCATGGCACGTCAGTTCATCTATCACATGTCCGGCCTCAACAAGGCCTATGGCAACAAGAAGATCCTCGAGAACATCCATCTTTCCTTCTACCCCGATGCCAAGATCGGTATCTTGGGTCCGAACGGCGCCGGTAAGTCCACCGTGCTGCGCATTATCGCCGGCCAGGACAAGGAATATACCGGCGAAGCCTGGCTCGCCGAAGGTGCGACAGTCGGCTACCTGGAGCAGGAGCCGAAGCTCGATCCCAACAAGACGGTGTTCGAGAACGTCATGGAAGGCGTTGCCTCCAAGACGGCGATCGTCGAGCGCTACAACGAACTGATGATGAACTATTCCGATGAGACGGCGGAAGAGGGCGCGAAGCTTCAGGACATCATCGACAGCCAGAACCTCTGGGATCTGGAAAGCCAGGTCGAGATGGCGATGGAAGCCCTGCGCTGCCCGCCGCGCGACGCCGATGTCACGACGCTGTCGGGCGGTGAGCGCCGTCGTATCGCGCTCTGCCGCCTGCTTCTGTCGCAGCCGGACCTGCTGCTGCTCGACGAACCGACCAACCATCTGGACGCCGAAACCATCGCCTGGCTCGAAAAGCATCTGCGCGACTATCCGGGCGCCGTGATGATGATCACCCACGATCGCTACTTCCTGGATAACGTCACCGGATGGATCCTCGAACTCGACCGCGGCCGTGGCATTCCGTACGAAGGCAACTACTCGGCCTACCTGCAGGCGAAGGCCAAGCGCATGCTGCAGGAAAACCGCGAAGAGGCAGGCCGCCAGAAGGCCATCAGCCGTGAACAGGAATGGATCGCCTCCAGCCCGAAGGCCCGTCAGGCCAAGTCCAAGGCGCGTATCAAGTCTTACGAACAGCTGGTCGAGGCCGCCGAGAAGCAGCGTCCTGGCGACGCGCAGATCATCATCCCGGTCAGCGAGCGTCTCGGCCAGGTGGTCATCGAGATGGACGGCATCACCAAGGGCTTCGAGGGCCGCACGCTGATCAACGATCTGTCGATCAAGCTGCCGCCGGGCGGCATCGTCGGCATCATCGGCCCGAACGGCGCCGGCAAGACGACGCTGTTCAAGATGATTACCGGCCAGGAAAAACCGGATGGCGGTTCGATCCGTATCGGCGAGACCGTGCATCTCGGTTATGTCGACCAGAGCCGCGATGCGCTCGACGGCAACAAGACCGTCTGGGAGGAAATCTCCGGTGGTGCGGAAATCATCAAGCTTGGCAAGTTCGACATGAACTCGCGTGCTTATTGCGGCGCCTTCAATTTCAAGGGCGGCGATCAGCAGCAGAAGGTCGGCAACCTCTCGGGTGGTCAGCGCAACCGCGTTCACCTTGCCAAGATGCTGAAGGCCGGCGGCAATGTTTTGCTGCTCGACGAACCGACCAACGACCTCGATACGGAAACGCTGGGCGCTCTGGAAAGCGCGCTGGAAGCATTTGCCGGCTGCGCCATCATCATCAGCCACGATCGCATGTTCCTCGACCGTCTGGCCACGCATATTCTCGCGTTTGAAGGCGAGGGCCATGTCGAGTGGTTCGAAGGCAACTTCGAGGATTATGAACAGGACAAGGTTCGCCGTCTTGGCCCCGACGCCCTCAACCCCGGCAGCCAGGCTCACAAGCGTCTGACACGCTAATCGGTTTTTCGTGCATTTCGAAGCCCCGGCTGGTCCGGGGCTTTTTTGATGTCTGCTGTCGTTATCACCATAGGCAATTTCGCAAATCGGTGAAATGCCGCTTGCCTCCATTATCCAAATCACATAAAGATATCTTTATATCTTGATTGGGTAGAATATGAGCGAACCCTTAAGGCTTGGACTGGATGCGCTGGTGGACGTCTTGAAGGCGGCAGGCGAACCGACGCGCCTGCGGCTCCTCGCGCTGCTGGCGGCGGGCGATCTCACCGTCACCGATCTTACGGAAATTCTCGGTCAATCCCAGCCCCGCATCTCCCGGCATCTGAAGCTGCTTGGCGAGGCAGAACTGATCGACCGTTATCAGGAAGGCGCCTGGGCCTATTTCCGCCTGGCGCACGAAGGCAAGGCAGCCGCGCTTGTGCGAGCGCTGCTGAAGCATGTCTCCGAAAACGACCCCGTCGTTCAGCGTGACGGTGAGCGCCTTGCCACCGTCAAGCGGCAGCGCGCCGAGCGGGCGCAGGCCTATTTCAGCCGCAACGCCGCCGAATGGGACGAGCTTCGCCGTCTGCACGCCGCTGACGAAGAGGTGGATGCTGCCGTCATCAAGCTGCTGGGCTCCAACCCGATCGATTCCCTGCTCGACCTTGGCACCGGCACTGGCCGCATGCTGGAGCTTCTGGCCGGTCGTTATCGCCGGGCGATCGGTGTCGATGCCAGCCGCGACATGCTGAGCGTGGCGCGCGCCAATCTCGACAAGTCGCGGATCACGACGGCTTCGGTGCGCCATGCCGATATCCTGAACCTGCCGTTCGAGGGGCAGGACTTCGATCTGGTAACGATCCATCAGGTGCTGCACTTCTTCGATCAGCCTGATATTGCAATCACGGAAGCCGCGCGCATGCTGCGGCCGGGCGGGCGCCTCGTCATCATCGATCTCGCGCCGCACAGCCTCGAATATCTTCGCGACGAACATGCCCATGTCCGTCTTGGCTTTTCGCATCAGGCCATGTCGGACTGGGTGCGCAAGGCGGGGCTGGATGTCGAGCAGGTCGTCGACCTTCATCCGGGTCAGCAGGGGGAGAAGGGCCTTACGGTCACGATCTGGCTGGCGCGCGACCCGAGGCGCCTTATGGCTTCGCTGGAGAGCGAAGGCGCGATACCTACATTTGCCGGGAGAGAATAAATGACCCAGAAAAACGACGCCCGCCGCCGCGATATCGCGATCTCCTTCGAGTTCTTCCCGCCGAAGTCCGAGGAGATGGAGGGCCAGCTCTGGAACACCGTCCGCGATCTGCAGGATTGGAACCCGGAATTCGTCTCGGTGACCTATGGTGCCGGCGGCACCACCAAGGCGCCGACGCTCTCCACGGTCACGCGCTTTCTGGCCGACACGCCGCTGGCGACCGCCTCGCACCTCACCTGCGTCAGCGCCACGAAGGAAGAGACGCATCAGGTCGTCGACAGCTTCCGCAAGGCGGGTGTTACGCATTTCGTTGCGTTGCGCGGTGATGCGCCGGGTGGCGTCGGTGCGCCCTACCAACCCCATCCGGGCGGTTATGCCAATGCGGCGGAACTGGTGGCCGGCCTCAAGCAGATCGGTGATTTCGAGATCTCCGTCTCGGCCTATCCGGAAAAGCATCCGGAAAGCCGCGATCAGGCGGCTGATATCGACATGCTGAGGCAGAAGGCCGAGAACGGCGCCGACCGCGCGCTGACGCAGTTCTTCTTCGATAACGACAATTTCGAGCGTTATCTCGACAAGGTGCGCGCCGCCGGTGTCAAAATCCCTGTCGTGCCTGGTATCATGCCGATCCAGAACCTGACGCAACTGAAGCGCTTTGCCGGTGCCTGCGGCACGGTCATCCCGGCTTTCCTCGACGAGCGTTTCGCCGGATATGACGACAAGCCGGAAGAGCGCGCCAAGGTCGCAGCCGAGGTTGCAGCCGAACAGATCGAGGATCTCATCCGCCGGGGTCTGCACGAGTTCCATCTCTATACGATGAACCGTGCGCCGCTGGTTTCGGCAGTTCTCGACAATCTCGGTTTCTCGCGCCAGACGGTCAGGAGCGCCGGCGCGGCAGCCTGACCCGCGACATATCGTTTTCGACAAAAGAAAAGCGCATGGCCGGGCGGGGCATGCGCTTTTCAGTGTTCGGGGTTATTTATCATTCAGGAGTGTAGGTATCTCAGTTTTTGACGCCTCGCATCGGCTCAAATGAAGAGCATGGATACGACGAATGCGAACGCTGCACTGACCAACAGGACATTCAAGGATTGCGTAAGTCCCATGTCTGCCTCCTCGCGCTAACCGGCTAATAATATGTCGGAAATGTGTTGGTTGGGAAGCGCTTCTTGTGCTGCGCTGCCGAAGAGGATAGGGGATAAGTCTAACAACAATCCTATAAACTACTGAAATATAATCAGAAAAATCCGCTCTCAAAATTTAACGATCCGTTACAATCCGGTAGTCGCGATTCACGCTTTTGGCGGAAGAATGGCGCACTGCAGCATAATCATTTCAGGCTATGGCGCCAGAGCGGCGGTAGATGCGGCCGTCCAGTATGACAAGTCCCGCGCCGATCAGCGCCATGCCGGCTATCTCGGTCATCTCCAGTCGCTCGCCCAGGAACAGGAAGCCGAGCAGGATCGCGCTCGGCGGCACGAGCAGCGTCACTAGAGAGGCGTTGGTCGCGCCCGCCGCGGCCATGATGCGGAAGTAGATGATATAGCCGACGGCTGTGGACAGCAGGGCAATCGCCAGAACGGCCGCGATGACGTTGATTGACGGCATGGCAAGTGCCCAGGGGTGATCCATGACGAGCGACAGCGGCAGGGCCACCAGCGAGGATGCCGTCATCTGGCCGGCAGCGATAACAGGCGGCGCCATGCCCCTGAAGCGCTTGCCATAGGTGGCCGCAAATCCGTAGCAGACCGCGGCGACGACGGGCAGGAGGAGCGCCCAGAGGGGCAGGTCGCTGCCATCGGTGATTCCAGGGCCGATGAGGACGACTGTGCCGAAAAGGCCGGTGAGGCAGCCGATGATCTTGGCCGAGGAGAGTTTCTCGTCAGATGTCAGGTAATTGGCGATCAGCACGGTCCAGATCGGCGTCGTGGCATTGAGAATGGAGGCGAGACCGGCGCCGATGCGCGTCTGGCCAAAGAAAATCAGCGCATGGGGCAGGGCATTGTTGAGGATGCCGAGAATGAGGAATTCGCGCCAACGGCTCTTCAGCAGCGGATAGATGCCGAATCGCCCGGCGATGTAGATATGCAGCGCAAGGGCCGCAATGGAGAGGCGCAGGAAGACGAGGGTAAGCGGCGGCACCTCGGCAACGGCGATGCGCGCGAAGAAGAAGGAGCCGCCCCAGATCAGACCGAGGAGGGCGAGAAGCCCCCAGGTCAATGTGCTCATTCTCTGTTCCATGCCGATCCTCCCATCTGCTGGCAGGTTCAACCGATCGGCGGGGAGGCGCCACCCGATTCATGTGTCCGGGTGGCGAAAGGGCAATTGTGAGGGATCAGAGAGAGTTCAGCAGCGCCGGGGTTGCCCAGCCGTCGGCCGGTATGCCCAAGCGAAGCTGTTCTTTCTGGATCGCGACACGGGTACCGGAGCCGAGGATGCCGTCGATCTCGCCGACATCGTGGCCGAGCGAATCGAGCTTCGTCTGCAGCTGTTTCATCTGGTCGTTGGAAAGGCCCTGCTCAGGTGTGCCCTTCTGATAGGTTGGGGCACCGGAGAGGCGGGTCGCGAAATAGGCGGCCGAGGTCGTGTAGATGAACGACTTGTTCCATTCCAGATAGATCTTGAAGTTGGGATAGGCGATGAAGGCCGGTCCGAGGCGCCCCTGCGGCAGGATGAGATCGCCTTCGAGATTGGCGAAGGCGGTGTTGCCGTCGCGCGGCTTGACGCCGAGGTTGAACCATTCGCCTGCCGTCATCGTGCCGCCGAGGCCCGACTTTTCCCAGGGCAGGTTATCTGGCACCGTGACTTCCTGCAGCCAGGGCTGGTCGCGCTCGAAGCCGAGATGCTGGATGAACTTGGCGGCCGTCAGGATCGCATCCGGGCTGCTCTGTTTGAGGCGTACATGGCCGTCGCCATCGCCGTCCATGCCATAGGCGATGATATCGCGCGGCAGCATCTGCACCTGGCCGATCTCGCCTGCCCATGCGCCGGTATTGGTCTGCGGATCGAGATCGCCATGCTGCACCATCTCGATGAGGGCGATCAGCTGCGGACGGAAGAGTTCCGGGCGGCGGCAATCATGCGAGAGCGTCACCAGCGCGTTGCGCGTGTTGAAATCGCCCTGCACGGCGCCGAAATCCGTTTCCATCGCCCAGAAGGCGGTTATGACGCCCGAGGGAACGCCGAATTCCTGCTCGGCGCGGGCGAAGACATCGGCATATTGCTTCATTTTCTGGCGGCCGATGTCGAGGCGGGCCTGGCTGACGGTGCGCTGCGAGAATTCGAGGAAGGTCTGGCGGAAGACGCCCTGGGCGCGGTCGCGGCTCAGGACCTTGGGGTCGATCTCAGCGCCGGCGAGCGCCTGATCTGCTGCTTCGGCGCTCGCGCCTGCTGCAATCGCATCGTTCTTGACGCCCTGAAGGAAGGCGGAGAGATCGCCGCCGCAGGGGGCTGCCGGGGCTGAAGCTGCGGCAGCCGGGGCCTGCTGGGCGGCAGCGCCTGTTGCAATGGCGCAGGCAAACAGAAGGGTGAGTGCAGAGCAGCCTTTAAGCGAGCGGTGCATGAAACGATCCTCGTAAAATCACATAGAATTCCGCCGACTTCACAGATGAATGTGACGGAAGCAAGAAAGATTGGGGCACGTTACTAAGAATTTCTATTCTTGGAAACGTCAGCCACCCAATTGTTCCAGTTTTTCGCGGAGCCGGCGAAGACATTGATGTCGGTCGGCCCTTTGATGCCCGGAATGACGCCTGTCGACGTATATTGCCAGAAGGCCCAGCGACGGTCGGCATAGGTCACGTCGGGGTGTTTGGCGGTCGAGCGGACCCAGAAGTGATAGTCCTGGAAATAGCCGTCGAGATTTTCGCGGTGGAAATCGACAGAGGTGTAGATGATCGGCCGCTTGCCGTAATAGGCTTCCAGGCGATCCATGAAGCGCTGCATTTCGGAGCGAACCGTCGCCGGGTCGGGGCGGAAGCGGCAGGTCTTCGATTCTGCATTCCATTCCACATCCAGCACCGGCGGCAGGCGCATGGATTCCCTGGGAACGTTGCGGATGAACCAATCGGCCTGCTCATCGGCAGACGAGCAGAAATAATAGAAGTGATAGGGTGCATGCGGAATGCCCGACGCGGATGCTTCGCGCCAGTATTCGTCAAAGCGAGGATCGACCCTGTCCTTGCCTTCGGTCGCCTTGATGAAGGCAAAGGCGACGCCCGACTTGCGCACTGTCTGCCAGTCGATATCACCCTGCCATTTGGAAATGTCGATGCCGTGGATGGCGTTTTGCTGCGGCTGCCTGGGACCGAAATCCTGGGGATCGGTATCCTTGAAGCGGGTCTTCGGCTTTATGGAGGCGGTTTCGAGATAATCGTAACCCGTGGAACTGCAACCGGCGAGCATCAGGGCAAGCGGCAGGACGCAAAACAAAAGCCGACGCATGAATATTCCGTCGTGATGATGGATCTGCCCCACAGCCTGACCTTCGAAAACACGCGCCCAGCAGAGGGAACGACCCTCTTTTCTGATATCAACGTAAAAAAATCGTTATTTACAAGCGAATTATGAGCGCTTGCTGATGGCAGCTGCTCGCCAGGCGTAGCCGCCGCCGATTGTTTCGAACGACAATCTCGCGCTGTTTTCAATGGCTTGCGCTTCCAGAACCTCGCGCAGATTGGCGCGGGGCGTGACGTGGAATTTGGCGAGCCAGGCCTGCAGAAGCTTGCGGAACCAGGCGGGCAGGCCTTCCTGCTGGCCGAAATCGACGATGTGGAGCTGGCCGCCGGGATTGAGTGCGGCAATCGATGCATCCACCGCACGCTCCCAATCCGGGATCATCGACAGCGCGTAGGAAATGAGGATACGGTCGAACCCGGTGACGCCAAATTCGCGCGGCGTATAGGCGGTGGCATCCGCCACCCGGAAATCCGGGACCGTCGCCTTGGTGGCAAAGGTCTTGCGGGCGGAAATCAGCATTTCCTGGGAAATGTCGAGGCCGTAGAGCCTGGCGGTCGGGAAGTGCTTGTGCGCGAGTGCCATGTTACGGCCCGTGCCGCAGCCGACTTCGAGCAGCGTGCCGCCCTGGGGGACGTTGAGATTGCGTATCGTGCGGTCGCGGCCGAGAAGATAGTATTTGCGGGTCAGGTCGTAGAAATGGCGCTGGTAGCGGTACATGCCGTCCATCAGGTCGGCATGTTCTTCGCTCTTGACGGTCATCTCGCTGGATTCGCTCACGCCTTCTTCCCGTAGATGTGGAAGCCGCCGTAAATCGCCGAGCGGTCCTGGGTGGTCATTTCACGCGACTGTTCTTCGAAATAGTGCCACTGGTCGCGAATTTCAGGGGCGAGGCGGCCCTCGATGATGCTCTTTTCGGCTGCCGTCCGGAAGATCACGCGAGCGCCGTCGCGCGCAGTGCGGGTGATTTCGCGCCAGACATCGTTGAGCTGCTGGTCGGTCATCCAGTCCTGTGCGTCGAGCAGAATGTAGCGATCGCGCGAAGCGGCGGGCTCGCTGGTCAGAAGCTCGGTGAAGCTCGCATGATGAACGTTGACGCGGTCGACATTGGCGCGGATCACCTCATAGTGCTCCGGCTTCAGATAGGTCGGCAGCGGGCCTTCCTCTCCGTCTGCATAGCGGCGTGCGAAAGCCTGCCAGGCGAAGTAGTTGTCGCGCATCGGGAAATGACAGGCGAGCTTTTCCAGGCGGTGTTTCAGAACCGGCGCAATGGAATTGTCGGCGGCAAGGCTTGCCAGCTCGTCATATTGCTGCGGCGGGATGCCGAGACCGAAGAGCGAGCTCTTGCGGTTGGTGATCCAGCGTACGACGGGCTTTTCGAAGAGGGGAGCGATCTGGTCGTCGAAAAACTGGCGCTGTTCGCGGATCGACCGGGTCTTGGTCATTTCCTGCAGCTTCACGCCATGCAGGCGGGCGAGCAGGTGGGCGGCACCGATGAAGCGGCCGAGCAGGCCTGTTTCATAGATGTTACGGTTGAAGACGGTGACGCGACGACGACCGAATTTGCGGGTGTTCCAGTAGGCGCGAGTGGTCTCATCGAGGTTGGACGACAGGACGCTGTCGAAAAGCCGGCTGTTCGACTTCTCGTTCGGCATCGCCAGGAAACGTACGAGATCGGAATGGCTTGGCAGGTTCTTGAAAGCGGCAAGCTTCAGCCTGTTCAGCGCAATATGGTGCGGATTGAGGTCTACCACATCGATCGAAGCAGGCGCCTTGGAAAGGTAGGCGAGCATATTGCAGCCGCCGGAGCCGATCGTGACGATGCGGTGATTGGGCCTCAGCTCCATCGCCTGCATATCGAGATCCGGGTCTTCCCAGATCTGCGGATAGACGAGGCCGGAGAAGAGAAGGCCGAAGAGGCGTTCGGAGAAGCCGTCCTTTGAAAAAGCCTTGTGGCGGAGAAGCGCTGCCTTGAGTTTCCGGTTCTTGCGGAAGCCGGTATCCGGTGCAAATTCCGACATGAGTCTGTCACCTTTTTAGCGTTCAGGGCGTGTAACGCGCCTCTGCTACAGTTTGATGACGAGCCCTGTGGGCCAAAGCTTCCGCGTAAGCAGGCGAGGACTTCAGCGAAAATTGAAGCCGATTGAAAGGCTTCTTTTCGCTTCTCTCTTTTCGCGAGCCAAGTTTCCTGCTTCTCTCCGTTGCGTGGAGGATTGCATGCGAGTTGTTCCGCGTATCTTCAAGGGCTTGGCCCTGCTCATCATTCTCGTTGGTATAGGTGGAGCCATGTGGCTCTCCATCAGCCCGCCGGAGCTCCTGAAGGTGGGCAACGGCTATGCCGCCAAGATCGTCTGCTCCAATGTCTTCATTGCCGGCCGTGATCCCGATGCCGTGCTTTACGACGATGTTCAGGCGCCTGGAAACCCGCTGCTGCGTCTGATGCGCGTCGAGGTCGATCATGACAGCGGGCGGGTGACCTCGCGCTTCATGGGCCTGTTTGCGCCGAGCTACGCGCTTTATCGCGGCGCCCTCGGGTGCACGAGCGTGCCTGACGGGGATTTCGATGCCGCTGCTAAGGCCGCGCCGCTCTTGCCGGCATCGCGGGCGGGCGAAAACGATGCAGTCTGGCCGGACGGCGAGCGCGTCGATCCGGCGGCGGTCAATACCAGGGTCTCAGCCCTTCTGACGGACGCCAAGCTTGCCGGACCGGCGATGCGGGCGATGGTGGTCGTGCAGGACGGCCGCATTATTGCCGAGAGCTATGGGCCGGGAATAAGCGCCAGCACACCGCTGGTGGGCTGGTCGATGACGAAGACGGTCAATGCGGCGCTGATCGGCCGGTTGATGCTGTCGGGCAAGATTTCCTTCGACGACACGCATCTGCTGCCGCAATGGGCGCATGATCCACGCCGCGACATCAAGCTCTCCGACCTGCTCGGCATGGAAAGCGGGCTTGCCTTCAACGAGGATTATGGCGCTGTCGCCGATGTGACGCGCATGCTCTACCTCGACCCCGACATGGTTTCTCTGCCGGCAGGTGCGCCACTGGTGGCTGCACCGGGCACGAATTTCCATTATTCCAGCGGTACGGCCATGCTTCTGTCGCGCATCTGGATGAATAAGGTCGGCGACCCGCAGGCGGCCTTCGATTACCCCCGTGATGCGCTGTTTTCTCCGCTCGGCATGACGAGCGCAGTCTTCGAAGCCGACGAGCGCGGTACGTTTACCGGCAGTTCCTATCTCTATGCCACGGCGCATGACTGGGCGCGATTCGGACAGTTCCTGCTGCAGGACGGCGTGTGGAACGGGCAGAGACTTTTGCCGGAAGGCTTTGTTGCGATGATGCGCACGCCGACGGCAAGTTCGGGCGGCCAGTATACGCAAGGCCAGGCCTGGCTCGCAGGGCCGGGCGGCGAGGCGAGTGCGGAGTTCGGGCTGCCGCAGGATACGTTCTGGCTGCAGGGCCATGACGGACAGTCGGTCGCGATCATTCCTTCGGCCAATCTCGTCTTTGTCCGCATGGGACTGACGCCGAGCTGGTTGCGCTACAGGCCGCAGGTAATGCTGAAGGAAATTCTCAACACGCTTCAGTCGGCAAAAGCCGGCTGACGTTCGTCAGCGATGATGTCTTAGTATCAGTAGTTGCCCTGGGCGATGTCGGTCATGCCCTTGCGCTTGGCGTCGTAATAGTAGCCGCGCGCATAGAGACGAACGGCGTCGTCTTCCTTCTTGTCGGCAACCTTCCAGGCGCCCTGCAGGTATTTGCCGGCATATTTGATATTGGTCTCAGCGTCGAAGAGGCCGGCGGCACTGCCGTTATAACCCATCGATTTTGCAGTGTTGTACTTGATCTGCATGAGGCCGAAGTAGCCGCGCTTGTTATAGGCCTTGGAATTGTAACGGCTCTCGCGATGAACGACGCGGTGGAGCAACGACTCCGGGATTTCGTAAAGCTTGGAATATTTGCTGATGAGCTTGCTGACGAGGCTCTTTTCGACGGTCGGCGCGTCGTCGCTGTCGTTATCGCTGAACATCGGCGGGGCTGCCGGCGGATCGATCGGGCCGGACTCATCGAAGCCGTAATCCATCGTGAAGCGCGGCGTGGTATCGACGGCGGCGAGCGCTGCGAGCGCGCCGTTCTGCGGCGTCGTGGCTGCGAAGGCAAGCTGCGTCGAGGGGCTGGCGGGCGAGCCCGGCCGCGGCGTCGGAATGACGGACTGGATCGCTGTCATCTCAGGCGTCAGCGGAATGGGGGCATAGCCATTGACGGTAACCTGCTGGACACCGCCCTGCATGGCGAAATCGCCAGCCTGCTGCTGCACGGGGGAGACGACATTCGGCATGGCGGCTGCGGTAAGAACGGGTGCGGCGGCTGCTGCCTGGGGATTGAGAGTGGCGACGGCCTCGCCGGTTGCGCCTTCGGCAGTCGGAACCGCAGCCAGCGTTGCGTCTTCACTCGGCTTCGGCATGGGAATCACGGTCTGTGCGGCGGTCAGTTCCGCCTGAGAGGTATATTCGACGCTCGCGCATCCGGAAATGACACCGCAGAGCATGGTAGACACCACGAGACTGCGTTTCAGGCCGGAAAATCCGATCGCTACCATTCTCTCACTTTCGTGAATCGCGCCGCCCCGGCAGCGTCTTAAAAGTTATCAAATACCTTAAGCCTGAGGGTAGGCATTAACCTATTCGTGGCTTTCCGGCAACCACGGAATATTTCTAGGCTGCAATACGGCGATACCCGGCGGTTACGGCGCCGGCAGCGATGAGGAGAGTGCCACCGGTGCGGTTGACCGCGCGCTGAACGCTGGCCTTGCGAATCAAGCCGCGCGCGGCGTGGGCGGCGAGCGCGTAGCAGGAGGCATTGATGGTGGCGAGCACGAGGAATGTCGCTTCCATGATCAGCATCTGATCGAAGAAGGGAAGGGCGGGGTTGAGGAACTGCGGCACGAAGGCGACGAAGAAGACGATGCTCTTCGGGTTCAGTGCCGTCACGACATAGGCATGCAGAAAGATCCGCAGGGACTTTTCTTCCGGCAGATTATCGTTGTCGGCGATGTGTTCGCCGACGATCGGGGCTCGCCAGAGCTTGATTCCAAGCCAGATCAGATAGGCGCCGCCGATCCATTTCAACACCGTAAACAGCGTCGCCGATGCGGCGAGCAGGGCGCCAAGGCCGAAAAGCGAGGCGGTCATGGCCGTGAAATCGCCGAGTGCCACGCCCGAAACGGTCGCAAGCGCCGTCTTCCGGCCATGCCCAAGCGCATAGGAAACGACCAGAAGAATGGTCGGTCCCGGTATGGCGAGCATGATGGCGGATGCGGCTGCAAAAGCGAGCCAGGCTTCAAGCGACATGGAATCTCCTCCTATTCCCAGAGAACAAGCAAAGACACCATATTAGCCATCCGTCAATCATGCCGCCCTGTATTTTTGCCCGATCTGGCTCATTACTTCGCCAAACCATCCGGTTGAAAGATCAAATGGCTTGCCACCCTTGATGCGGGGAAATTCTATTGTGCGCAACTTGCCATTCTGCGCTTCGTCATGGCCGGTTACGCCTGAAATCTTGTTGAGGGCGCTTTCGACGGCGAGATCGACCATGCTCTGGATCAGGCGCAGGTCTTCGCCGTTTGCCGGTGCAGAGCGCGCAAAATAGCCGGATTTCTGGACGAGCGAGCGCTCTGCATCGAGCAGGCTTGCGAACTGCTTCTGGAACCAGGCGCCGACATTGATCGTGTCGATCTTCACATGGCCGAAGGCGTCGCGCTTGACCGTCTCGCCGGCAGCTTCGCGCTCGGCGACGATGGCATCGAGGCAGGCGCCTTCCGACACGAAGACCGTGGCATGGCCGGTGCGGTCCATGATTTCCTTCAGGCGCGCGGCTTCGGCATCGAGGTCGAAAGCCATTTCCGGCAGGTAGACGGCATCGATGCTCTTCATATGCGCGTTCATCATCAGGCCATCGACATATTCATTGCCTTTGGTGCGCTGGAGATAGGCGCGGGCGGTGGCGGCCGTCAGCCAGCCGCAGTGACGACCCATGACCTCGTGGATGACGAGCGTGCGCGGGGCGGCGGTCTGTTCATTGCTGACATTGTCGAAGAAATGCGCGCCGACCTCGGCAGCCGTCCAGGCGCCGAGCGACTGGCGGATCGGCACGACGTCGTTATCAACCGTTTTCGGCAGGCCGACGACGGTCAGGTCATAGCCGTTTGCCGCGAGATAGGCGGCGAGATCCGCGGCTGTCGTATTCGTGTCGTCGCCGCCGATCGTGTGGAGGATGGTGACGCCGTCATTGGCAAGACGTTCAGCGGCAACCCGCAGCGGATTTTCGCCTTCCTTGACGAGGCCGCGCTTCACGCAATCGGCGGCATTGGTGAGCTTCACGCGGCTGTTACCGATGGGGGAGCCGCCATAACGGTGCAGGAGCGGCGCCTTCTCGCGCATCTGCCCATTGATTTGAACGCTGTCGCCGAGCAGCACGCCCTGATAGCCGGACTTGTAGGCGATGAGTTCGATATCGGGTGCAACATCGCTATAGCGCTCGATGAGGCCGCCGACGGCAGATGAGAGGCAGGGCGCCAGGCCTCCGGCGGTCAGCATTGCGACTTTCTGTTTGGCCATAATCCCTCCTTTGGCGCTCGATGAGCGACTGCGTGCAAGCTCAAGTCTTTGTTTTACGCATGTCGTTATCGCAAAACCGCTGCGCACTTTTGCGCGACATGCTTCAGGTAACGCATGGATGCGGCAGGGGAAGTGGCCTGTAAAGTAAAGAATTTACGAAAAACGCGCCTTTCTGCAGAGCAGGCGCCGGAAGCGGCGATATAATCGGTTCAAAGCCAGTTCCACCTATCCATAAGTGTTGTGGAAATCGTCGAGCGTTGTGCGAATACTGTAGAAGTGGCGGGCACAGCGGATGGTCGTGTTTTGGCGACCGTTACCGAATTGTGAAAACAGTTTTCGAACCTACGACCAATAGCTGCCTTGCAATGGCGACGATTATTTGGTCAAGGTGTTTCTTCCAAAACTTGCTGCATTGCGAGAAGATGACGATGTCTTTCTGGGAAAAACTGGTGAATGCCATTGGCAATATCGCGGGCAATGCGCTCTCCGCGGTGGTCGAGGCTATTCGCACGGTTTTCGAAGGCGATCCGGAGACGCGCCGCAAGGTTGCCTTCTCGGTGGCCGTCATTGCGCTGTCTGCCAAGATGGCGAAGGCTGACGGCATCGTCAGCGAGAAGGAAGTGCAGGCCTTCCGCGATATATTCGAGTTTCCTCCGAGCGAGGCGAAGAATGTTGCGCGCCTCTATAATCTCGCCCGCCAGGACGTTGCCGGTTACGAGGCCTATGCCGCGAAGCTGTCAACGCTCTGCTCGACTTGTGCTGCCAATTGCCCGGTCCTGGAAGATGTGCTCGACGGCCTGTTCCATATCGCCAAGGCAGATGGGCTGATCCACGAGAAGGAAATGAATTTCCTGCACCATATCGCCGAGATCTTCCAGATGAGCGAGGCCCGCTTCGATCAGATCGCTGCACGCCACGTCTCTGATGGACGCGACCCCTACAAGGTTCTCGGGGTTTCGCCGGCAGATGACTTCCCGACGATCCGCCGCCATTATCATGTGCTCGTCAGCGAGCATCATCCGGATAGGCTGATCTCGCGCGGCGTGCCGGAAGAGTTCTATGTGATCGCCAATGAACGCATGGCAGCCCTGAACGACGCCTATGCGGCGATCGAAAAGGAACGTCGCGCCGCATGACCTCATTCGAGGCCGATTACAGCAAGGCGCGCGTCCAGCCTTCGCCGAACCATGGCGAACGCGCTGACGGACGCAAGCCCGATATGATCCTGCTGCATTATACCGGCATGCCGAGCCCGGAAGGAGCGCTTGACTGGCTCTGTCGGGACGAAAGCCAGGTCTCCAGCCATTATTTCGTGCATCCAGACGGCGAGGTCGTGCAGCTCGTGCCGGAGGGCCGCCGCGCATGGCATGCGGGCAAAAGTTTCTGGCACGGCGAGACGGATATCAACTCGCTGTCGATCGGCATCGAGATCGCCAATGCCGGCCATCCGGGCGGGCTTCCGGACTATCCGAAAGAGCAGATCGCGGCGGTGATCGAATTATGTCGCGATTGCGGCGATCGCTGGTCAATCGCGCCTGAAAGGGTGCTCGGCCACTCTGATGTGGCTCCTGTGCGCAAGGTCGATCCGGGCGAAAAATTCCCCTGGGGCGAGCTGTATCGGGCCGGCGTCGGCCACTGGGTAGAGCCGGCCGCCATCACTGGCGGACGCTTCTTCCAGCGCGGTGACCGTGGACAGCCGATAGAGGCGCTGCAATCCATGCTGTCGCTTTATGGATACAGCACTGAGATCACAGGCGAATTCAACGATAAGACGGCTGGTGACGTCGAAGCCTTCCAGCGGCATTTCCGCACCGAGCGGGTGGACGGGATCGCCGATTTCTCGACGATCGATACGCTGCACCGCCTGCTTACGGCGCTGCCGCGATATTCCTGATCTCCAATGGTTTCCGACATTGCCGATTTTCCATGTTTGAATGCGAAATTCGGACTGCCACATCATTTCCCTATTATCTCCTCATTGCGATGGTCTAAGAACTTCCGCTAAGCGGCGCCGATGGTTGTTCCCAAGCTAAATCGAAGGCGTCATGTGAAACGATAAGAATTGCTGCGAAACCTGATCAGTCCTTGGTCGGGAATTCTCCATGACGGCGGGGCGCGCAGTCCGGCAATTCTTTGGGTCGGAGTGTTTAAGACTACATGAGAAAACTGATTGTTGTTGCTGCAGCATGCGTTGGCATGGTGCTGGCGGGAAATAGCTTTGCCTTTGCGAATGACTGGGGCGTAAGAGCCGATGCGCCCGTGAAGAAAGTGGAGCGCCCGCAGAAGACCGCGGAGCGCGTGCATAAGAAAGAGCGTCCGCAAAGGACTGCGCAGCGTGTGCAGAAGAAAACGGAGCGTCCGCTGAAGACGGTCGAGCGGCAGAGTGGCTATCCCGTCGCCGACGTTTCCGGCAATTCCTATTCCGCACTGATCAGCAAATATGCCAATCAATATAATGTGCCGGTGGCGCTTGCGACTGCTGTCATCCGTATCGAAAGCAATTTCAATCCGAGGGCGCGCGGCAGCCACGGCGAAATCGGCCTTATGCAGATCAAGCCGGCGACGGCCCGCATGATGGGCTATTCCGGTAGTGCCAAGGGTCTGTTCGATCCGGAAACCAACATCAAGTATGGCATGAAGTACCTGGCGACCGCCCACGATCTCGGTGGCGGGCAGACCTGCAATACCATCCTCAAATACAATGCCGGCCATGGCGCGACGCGCATGAACCCGGTCTCCAAGTCCTATTGCGGCAAGGTTCTTGCGATGCTCTGAGCCGGAAGCGCTTTTCTCTGACAAACGTCGGATGATTCAGTGCGATTGCCATGTTATCGCTAGCCTTTAGCGAGGTGCGATATGGCAGTCGATTTCAGGTTCATCGTCATCGGTCGCGGCATGATGGGTGCCGCGGCCGCTAAATATCTGGCACGCCAGACGGACGGCGTTGCCGTCATCGGTCCGGACGAGCCGGCTGATCGCAAGGTGCATGGGGGAGTTTTCGCCAGCCATTACGACGAAGGCCGTATCACGCGGACCATCGATCCTGATTGCGACTGGGCGTTGCTCGCCAATCGCTCGATCGTACGCTATGGCGAGATCGCAAGCGAAAGCGGCATCGATTTCTATACGGAGGCGGGCTGCGTCGTTGTAGCGCCTCCCGAGAGTGCTTACCTCGCCGGTACACGGCAGGCCGCGGTTTCGCTCGGCGTCGAAACGACATCTTTCGATGAGGCTGGGCTGAAACGACGGTTTCCCTATTTCGCTTTTCCCGCCGGCAGTGCCGGCATTTTCGAAGCGAAGGGAGCAGGGCATATTAGCCCGCGGAAGCTCGTGAAGGCACAGTCGCTGCTTGCCGAAAAGGCGGGTGCGACCGTGATCCTCGACCATGCCGCCTCCATCCGCGAGGAGGGCCGGGTGGCCGTCGTGACCACGGCGGGCGGCAAGGTTTATCGCGCCGAGAAGGTGCTGCTGGCGGCTGGCGGTTTTTCCATTTCGCAGAATCTCTTGCCGCAATCCGTTGACATGACGGTTTATGGACGCACCGTGACCCTATTCGAGGTGGCGGACGAGGATGCTCCGCGCCTTGCCGGCATGCCGTCGCTCATCCTCGAAGCGCCTGGCATCGACATCTATCTATTGCCGCCGATCCGCTATCCCGATGGAAAGCTCTATCTGAAGATCGGCGGGGATCCCGACAATCTGGTGCTGAGCAACGATACGGACATGCGCGCCTGGTTTCGCACGGAGGGACGCGAGGTTGCGCGCGAGCATCTGAAGGGCATCGTTGATCGTATTGTGCCGGAGCTTGGGGCGCGGTCCATTTCCTCCGCATCCTGCGTCGTCTCCTATACGAAGAGCCGCTATCCGATGATCGGCTATACGTCCTCGCCGCATATTGGGGTGCTGACGGGCTGTGCGGGGACCTCGGCCAAGAGCTCGGATGAAATCGGCAGGCTCGGAGCCGAACTGCTTCTTGCAGACAGAATCAAGGACCAGGGCTACGCCACGGATTTCGCACCTTATTTCCGTTAGGCCTGTCCCCCATATTTCGTTGGCATTTGCGGGCTTCCTCGTTTAAGGGAGCCCCTGCCAGTTGGCCGGGCAGCCGCGCTTTACCAATGCCGAAAGGCGGTAGGGTGAGGAAAGTCCGGGCTCCACGGAAACACGGTGCCGGATAACGTCCGGCGAGGGCGACCTCAGGGAAAGTGCCACAGAAAGCAAACCGCCTGTCATGACAGGTAAGGGTGAAAGGGTGGGGTAAGAGCCCACCGCATCTCCGGCAACGGATATGGCACGGTAAACCCCACCGGGAGCAAAACCGAATAGGGATGACGCGGTCGGCGAAAGCCTTCCGGCCTGTTTCTGGGTCAGTCATCCGGGTGGGTTGCGTGAGGCAGCGTGCAAGCGCTGTCCCAGATGAATGGCTGCCACGTTCCGGTTCGCCGGAGCCATACAGAACCCGGCTTACAGGCCAACTGGCGATTAACTTCTGCGACGTCCGTATTGCAGCGGAATCCGATTTCTCTCCCGTCAAGTCATTGAAATGTCGGGAATAGAGGCAAGGTCTCATGGATCTTGTCCGGCTGGATTTCCTGTTCCCGAGAGGGACTTCAGGCAGCGTTTGAGAATCGCTTTCCTAACCCTTTGTTAAACTTAACAGCTTATAAATCTTTGATACTGCGCCCACCTCAAAATGGGCTCATCCCATTGACGCCCATATGGTCCCATGCTATCCCAAATGCGCACTGCATCAGGGCAATCATCTGCCCATCCATCGCAAAGCAAAGGCGCCTTCCGGATCGGAAGCGTCGGGAGGGCCTTGGTTCTTTCGGCTTGCGAAGCTGTGCCTGACTTTGAGGGTTTCGGGCGGCAAAAAGCTTTCCGGGCTCTTTCGGAAACGGATGTTTCGTGTCATGAGCCGCTTCCTTTCGAATGCGACCAACAGGATCGATGTCAAGGGCCGGGTTTCCGTGCCGGCGGCATTTCGTTCCGTGCTGGCGCAGCGCAACGTTCAGGAGCTTTACTGCTTCCAGGACTTTGTGTTTCCGGCGATCAGCGTCGGCGGTTCGGATCTTCTGGAAAGGTTCGAACGGCAGATTGCGGCGGAGGATCCGTTTTCGCCGGAGGCAAACGAGATGTCGCTTCTCATTCATGGGGGCGGGGTCTTCATGAAGCTCGACGCCGAGGGGCGGTTGATGGTCACGGATTTCATTCGCGACTTCACTGGTATTTCGGACGAAGTGACCTTTGTCGGTCGGGCGGACCACTTTCAGCTCTGGCAGCCGCAAGCATTCGCGGCCGCGCAGGCGCAGGCACGAGGGGAGCGCAAGCTGGCGGGCAAGCGTTCCTGAACGAACGAGGGAACGGAATGGCGGCGAATCCTGGCGGAGGTTCAACTGAAGCCGGTGGCGGACCGGTTCGCCACATTCCGGTTCTTCTCAAGGAAGTGCTTGCGGCGCTGGAGCCTTCTTCCGGCAAGGTCGTTCTCGATGGTACGTTTGGTGCCGGCGGCTATACGTCCGCTATTCTCGATGCCGGCGCCGATGTGATCGCGCTTGATCGTGATCCGACGGCGATCGCAGCCGGCCAGGCGCTCGTCGCCGCGCATGGCGGTCATCTCAAGCTCATTCATTCGCAATTCTCGCAGCTTGCCGATCATGCGCCCGATAGCGGGCTTGATGGCGTCGTGCTGGATATCGGCGTTTCCTCCATGCAGATCGATGAGGCCGAGCGCGGCTTCTCTTTCCAGAAGAGCGGCCCGCTCGACATGCGTATGTCGGCCGCGGGCGTTTCTGCAGCCGATGTCGTCAACCGCGCCAAGGTGGCCGATCTCATCCGCATCTTCCATTATCTCGGCGAAGAGAGCCAGGCGCCGCGCATTGCGCATGCCATCGAAAAGCGCCGCATCGAAAAGCCTTTCGAGACGACGCGTGATCTTGCCGGCCTCATCGAGCTGGTGACGCCGCGCAAGATGAAGGACAAGATCCATCCCGCAACGCGCGTCTTTCAGGCGCTGCGCATCTTCGTCAATGACGAGCTTGGCGAGTTGGCGCAGGCGCTGTTTGCTGCCGAGCGGGCACTGAAACCCGGCGGTCGCCTCGTTGTCGTCACCTTCCATTCGCTGGAGGATCGTATCGTCAAGAAGTTCTTCTCCGATCGGGCCGGCAAGGCATCCGGTTCCCGCCACCTGCCGATCGCGCATGAGCGGGCCGCGACCTTCGAGCCTGTCGGCAAGTCGATGGTTTCGGCCAGCGAGGAAGAAGCCGAGATCAATCCGCGCGCCCGTTCCGCCAAGCTGCGCGCTGGCCAGCGTACCGTTGCACCCGCTGAGGCCGAGGACATGTCGCTCTTCGGATTCCCGAATCTCGCCAGTCTCGGAAAGCTTGGAGGTTGATATGCTGAGAACGTTCGATCTTGTACTCATCGGCGTCATGACGGCGGCAGCCGCCGTTACCTACACGATCAAGCACCGCGCCGAGCTGAAGCTCGAGGAAGTTCAGCGCCTCGAAGCGGAGATCAAGCTGGAGAAGGATACGATCGACCTCCTGAAGGCCGATTGGGCGCTGCAATCGCAGCCGAACCGGCTGGAGCGCCTCGTCAATGCCTATAACGGCGAGCTGCAGCTGCAGCCGACGGATTCGACCGCACTTGCCCACGCGCGCGAGCTGCCGATGCTGAAGTCGCAGGTTCCTCCGCCTGACGTTACTGAAGCTAAGGCTGGAGACGCCAAGGCAGGCGCTAAGCTGGGTGTTGCTGCCAAGTCTCAGCCGATCCCGATGCCGGCGCCGCGAGAGGCCGAAGACGCGGACCAGATCGAAACGGGAGCGGTGGAATAATGTCCTTTCTTTCCCGCATCATGGTACTGAAGAGCCAGGCGCATTTTTCCGCCGGCGTCTACAATCGTTTCGGCGCCCCCTCCGGCATGGCGATCGAAGGCTCGCGCAAGCGCAAGGCCGGGCAGGCCAAGAGCCGCGTCGGCCTGCTCATCGTCGGCTTTACTGCCCTCTACGCCGTTATCGGCGCCCGTATGGTCGAATATGCGATGAAGGAACCGGAATCCGTCTCCTCCATCCTGCCGCCCGACCGGCTGATGGCGTCGCGTCCCGATATTCTCGACCGCAACGGCGAAGTGCTGGCAACCGATATCCGCACCGTTTCGCTGTTTGCAGAGCCGAACAAGATCGTCGATACGGACGAGGCCGTCGAAAAGCTGCAGACGGTGCTTTCCGATCTCGACGTCAAGGACACCTATAAGAAGCTCTCGAACCGCACCTCGCATTTCGCCTGGCTGCGCCGCCAGCTGACGCCGAAGCAGCAGAGTCAGATCCTGGCGCTCGGCATTCCCGGCATCGGCTTCAGGCCGGAAAAACGCCGTTTCTATCCGGGTGGCCCAACGGCTGCGCATATCCTCGGCTACGTCAATATCGACAACCGCGGCGTTGCCGGCATGGAAAAATATATCGACGATCAGGGGCTTGCCGATCTTGCCTCGGTCGGCATGACGAGCAACCAGTCGCTGGAACCGGTGCGCCTTTCGATCGACGTGCGTGTGCAGGCGATCGTGCGCGATGCAGTCATCAACGCCGTCAATAACTTCCAAGCCAAGGGCGCTGGTGCTGCGGTCATCAATGTGCATACCGGCGAGGTGCTGGGTATGGCGTCGGCGCCGGATTTCGATCCTAATAATCCGCAGGAAGGTGCCAAGGACGGTTGGCTCAACCGGATGACCAATGGCACGTTCGAAATGGGCTCGACTTTCAAGACTTTCTCGTTGGCGATGGCCCTCGACACCGGCAAGGTGAAGATGACGGACAGCTTCGATGCCAGCAAACCAATCTATATCGGCGGCTTCACCATTAAGGACTTTCACGGTCAGCGCCGCTGGCTGACGGTGCCGGAGATTTTCCAGTATTCGTCGAACATCGGTACGGCCCGCGTCATCGACATCGTGGGCATCGACGCCCAGAAAGATTACCTGACGCGCCTCGGTCTGCTGACCAAGCTGCAGACGGAGTTGCCGGAAGTGAAGATGCCGAGCCAGCCGCGCGTCTGGAAGAAGATCAACTCCATTACGATTTCCTTCGGTCACGGCGTTTCCACGACGGCGCTCCAGACCGGCGTTGCCGCGGCGGCGCTCGTCAATGGTGGTAAATTGATCGAACCAACGTTCCTTCCGCGTACGCGCGATCAGGCCGATCAGATCGCCCAGCAAGTCATCAGCAAGAAGACCAGCGACGAGATCCGGTATCTGCTCGATTTCAATGGCTCAAAGGGGTCCGGGCGCGTAGCTCGCGTGCCGGGTTTCCAGGTGGGCAGCAAAACAGGCACTGCCGACAAGGTGGTCAATGGCCGCTATTCGTCAAACCTGAACTTTAATTCCTTCATCTCTGCTTTTCCGATCAACGATCCGAAATATGCCATCATCACTTTCTGCGACGAGCCCAAGACCGGCGAAAAGGCCTATGGCGGTACGATCTCGGCGGGTACAGCAGGCCCCATCGCCCGCGAAATCATCCGCCGCGCCGCACCCATCCTCGGAGTCGAGCCGCAATTCGGCGAAGACGGCTCGGCCTTGTTGGTGTCTTATTGAGTGTGAATCAATATCGGTGTCGATTCGTAAGGGGCGGTCGACCTGAACCAGAGAAGTGCATTCGATGAAATTGCGGGACCTCGCCGGAAATGCGTTTCCGGAACTCAAAGCTGAACTCGAAGGGCCGGCCGGCGCGCTGGAGATTTCCGGTCTGTCTTCCGACAGCCGCAAGATCGCGCCCGGCATGGCTTTCGTGGCGATTGCCGGCTCCAAGGCCGATGGCGCAGGCTTCATTGCCGATGCTGTTGCCAAGGGTGCTGCCGTCGTCATCGCATCGCACGCAGTCGAAACTCGCGCGCCGGTTCTGGTCGTTGCCGAACCGCGCCGTTTCCTCTCCGTTGCCGCCTCGCGTTTCTACGGCCGCCAGCCGGCGACGATGGTCGCGGTGACGGGCACCGCCGGCAAGACCTCGGTTGCCTCCTTCGTCAGGCAGATCTGGGCGCAGGCCGGCCACGCTGCCGCCATGATCGGCACGACCGGCGTCGTTTCGCCGACGCGCAATGAATATGGCTCGCTGACGACGCCCGATACTGTATCGCTGCACCAGCTGCTTGCCGAACTCGCCGACGAGGGCGTCACGCATGCTTCGATGGAGGCCTCCAGCCACGGGCTCGACCAGTATCGCCTCGACGGCGTGAAACTTGCCGCCGCCGCCTTCACCAATCTCGGTCGCGACCATATGGATTACCATCCGACGGTCGAAGACTATATGGCCGCCAAGATGCACCTCTTCGACCGAGTGCTGCCGAAAGGTTCGCCCGCCATCATCTTCGCCGATGATCCATGGTCGGAGCAGGCGATCAAAGCGGCGACGGCTGCGGGCCATGACGTTCGCACGGTCGGGCGCAAGGGCGGCTATCTGACACTGAAGCGCGTCGAGCATTTCCGCCACAAGCAGGTTGCGGAAATCCATGCCGAAGGCGAGATCTTCGAGGTCGATATTCCGCTTGCCGGCGATTTCCAGATTGCCAATGCGCTGGTTGCCGCGGCCCTTGCCATGTCCACGGGCGTTCCGGCGAAGCTCGCGATGGCCGCGCTCGAAAAGCTGCAGGGCGCGTCCGGCCGCCTGGAGCTTGTCGGCCATACCAAGGACGGTGCGCTCGCCTATGTCGATTACGCGCATAAGCCGGACGCGCTGGAAAATGTGTTAAACTCTGTGCGTCCGTTCACAACGGGCCGCGTCATCGTCGTGTTCGGCTGCGGCGGCGACCGCGACCGTGGCAAACGACCGATCATGGGCGAGATCGCCTGCCGGCTTGCCGATGTCGTCATCGTCACCGATGACAACCCGCGCTCGGAAGTGCCGGCTGAGATCCGCGCCGAGATCATGGCGGCGGCGAAATGCGCTTCCGAAATCGGCGACCGCGCAAAGGCGATCCGCGAGGCGGTTCTGCAGCTGAAATCCGGCGATACGCTGATCGTTGCCGGCAAGGGACATGAAGAGGGGCAGACGGTCGGCAGCGTCACGCTGCCGTTTTCCGATCATGCCGAAGTGCGCAAGGCTTTGGAGGAGCGGGTACCATGAACTGGCTCTGGACCACCGAAGACATGATCGCCGCGATGGCGGGCCGTCCCTTCGGTTCGTTGCCGCAAGGCATTACCGGCATTTCCATCGACAGCCGCTCGATCACGCCGGGTGAGGCTTTCTTCGCGATCAAGGGCGACCGTGTTGACGGGCATGACTTTGCCTCGATGGCCGTTGCCAATGGTGCGACTCTGCTCGTCGTCAGCGAAGGCCGTCTGCCGGCCATGGGGCGCCTGACCGTGCCGATGATCGTGGTCGAGGACGTGCTTGCTGCCCTCGGCAAGCTGGGGCAGGCGTCGCGCGAGCGCTCGCGGGCAAAGATCATTGCCGTTACCGGTTCAGTCGGTAAGACGACGACCAAGGAGATGCTGCGCCATGTGCTGTCTCCCTCGGGCAAGGTGCATGCGTCGGTCGCCTCCTTCAACAATCACTGGGGTGTGCCGCTGACCTTGGCGCGCATGCCGATCGACACCTATTTCGGCGTCTTCGAAGTCGGCATGAACCATCCGGACGAGATCCGGCCGCTGGTGAAGATGATCCGCCCGCATGTCGCCGTCATCACGACGATCGCGCCGGCCCATCTCGGCAATTTCCAGAATGTCCAGGAAATCGCTGCCGCCAAGGCAGAGATCTTCGAAGGCCTGGAGCCGGGCGGTGACGTCGTTCTCAACCGTGACAATGAGCAGTTCAATTTTCTGGAGCAGACCGCCCAGGCGCTCGGCATCCAGAAGATCCATTCCTTTGGCCAGCATGCCAAGGCGGAATTCCGTCTTGCCGAGTTCAACGGCTCGGACGAAAGCTCGACGCTCTGGATGACTGTCGGTGGCGAGACCAAGGAAGTGCGCATCGGCGCGCCGGGCCGCCACATCGCTGAAAATGCGCTGGCTGCATTAGGCGTCGTGACGATCGTCGGCGCCAGCCTCGACAAGGCAATCGACGCGCTCGCGACGCTGAAGCCGGAGAAGGGCAGGGGCAAGCGCTACAGGCTGCCGATCGGCAATGGCAGCTTCACGCTGATCGATGAAAGCTATAACGCCAATCCGGCCTCCATGCGCGCGGCGATCGCGCTGCTGGCATCGGCCGAGCCGACCGGCCGGGGCCGCCGCATCGCCGTTCTCGGCGACATGCTGGAGATGGGCGAGTTTGCCGAGCAGGTTCATACGGATCTCGCAGGTCCGCTGCTCGCTGCCGGTCTGGAACATGTCTGGCTCGCGGGGCCTGAGATGATGGCGCTGAAGGGCTCGCTTCCGGAGAGCGTCGCGGTCGAGCATCGCGAGAAGACGGAAGAATTGTTGGAATTCGTTTTGAACTCGGTCGCACCTGGCGACGTGTTGATGGTGAAGTCGTCTTTGGGGATCGGTTTCGGCAAGATTGTTGCCGCGCTCCTTGACAAGTACCCGCCAGTTTCAGACACGCAACGCGATCTATGATCGGGGAAAAGGGGCTTTGAATGCTGATTTGGCTGGTTGAACTGTCGGAATATTTCAAATTTCTGAATCTGTTCAGGTACATTACCTTCCGTGCGGGTGCCGCTCTTTTCACCTCCGCTCTCACCGTTTTCCTCTTCGGGCCTGCTATCATCAATTCGCTGCGCATCCGGCAGGGCAAGGGCCAGCCGATCCGCGCAGACGGGCCGCAGACGCATTTCAAGAAGGCCGGCACCCCGACCATGGGTGGGCTGATGATTCTCGCCGGCATTGTCGGGGCGTCGCTGCTCTGGGCCGATCTTTCCAACGTCTATGTCGTCGCCACCCTGCTCGTGACGCTCGGTTTTGGCGCTATCGGCTTCTATGACGACTATCTCAAGGTTACGAAGCAGAGCCATAAGGGCTTTTCCGGCAAGGCGCGCCTCGGCATCGAATTCATCATCGCCGGCATCGCCGTCTATTTCATGATGCGTACGGCATTGGCCTCCGGCCCTGCCGGCTCGACTTTCGGCTCCTCGATCGCATTCCCCTTCTTCAAGGACTTCATGATCAATATCGGCATCATGTTCGTCGTCTTCGGCGGCTTCGTGATCGTTGGCGCCGGCAATGCCGTGAACTTGACCGACGGCCTCGACGGCCTCGCCATCGTGCCGGTCATGATTGCCGCTGCCGCCTTCGGCATCATCGCCTACCTCGCCGGTAATGCGGTCTTTGCGAATTACCTGCAGATCAATTTCGTGCCCGGTACCGGCGAGCTGGCCGTGGTGCTCGGCGCGGTTATCGGCGCTGGTCTCGGCTTCCTTTGGTTCAATGCTCCGCCGGCCGCAATCTTCATGGGCGACACCGGATCGCTCGCGCTCGGCGGCACGATCGGCACGGTTGCCGTTGCTACCAAGCATGAGATCGTCATGGCGATTGTCGGCGGTCTGTTCGTCATCGAGACGCTGTCGGTCATCATCCAGGTCGGCTTCTTCAAGATGACCGGTCGGCGCGTCTTCCTCATGGCGCCGATCCACCATCACTTCGAAAAGAAGGGCTGGACGGAAAGCCAGGTGGTCATCCGGTTCTGGATCATTGCCGTCGGTCTTGCCATGATCGGTCTTTCCACGCTGAAGCTGCGGTGAGGCGGTCATGATCCCCGTCACGACGCTTGCAGGAAAAAAGGTCGCTCTCTTCGGTCTCGGCGGCTCGGGTCTCGCGACGGCCAAGGCGTTGGTTGCTGGTGGCGCCGATGTCACGGCCTGGGACGACAATCCTGACAGTGTCGTCAAGGCTGCGGCAGACGGTATCGCTACTGCAGACCTGCACATGATCGACTGGAGCGCGCAGGCGCTTTTCGTACTTTCGCCCGGCGTGCCTCTCACCCATCCGAAACCGCATTGGACCGTCGATCTCGCGCGTGCCGCCGGTGTCGATATCGTCGGCGACGTCGAGCTCTTCGTGCGCGAGCGCCGCGCGCATGCTCCCGATTGCCCGTTCATCGCCATCACCGGCACCAACGGCAAATCGACGACGACGGCGCTGATCGCCCATATCCTGAAATCGAGCGGCCGCGATACACAGCTTGGCGGCAATATCGGCACGGCCGTGCTGACGCTCGATCCGCCGAAGGCCGAGCGCTATTTCGTCGTCGAATGCTCGTCCTATCAGATCGACCTTGCGCCGACACTCAATCCGTCCGCCGGCATCCTGCTCAACCTGACGCCCGATCACCTCGATCGTCATGGCACGATGCAGCACTATGCAGATGTCAAGGAACGGCTTGTCGCCGGCAGTGATGTCGCCATCGTCGGTGTCGATGACAGCTTTTCGGTGCTGATCGCCGACCGTATCGAGCGGGCAGGGGTGAAGGTGGTCAGGATTTCCCGCCGCAACGTGCTGGCTGACGGTATCTACGCCGAAGGCACGAAGCTCATCCAGGCAGTAAGTGGGGCGATGCTGCCCTTCGTCGATCTCGACGGCATCCAGACGCTGCGCGGCGGCCACAATGCGCAGAATGCCGCTGCCGCGGTCGCTGCCTGCCTTGCCGTCGGCGTTTCCGCCGAGGAGATCCGCGCGGGCTTGGCATCCTTTCCCGGCCTCAAGCACCGCATGCAGCCGGTCGGCCGGCGCGGCAATGTCGTCTTCGTCAATGATTCCAAGGCGACCAATGCGGATGCTGCAGCACCGGCGCTTTCAAGCTACGATCGCATCTACTGGATTGCCGGCGGATTGCCGAAGGCCGGTGGCATCACGACGCTTGCACCCTATTTCCCGCGCATCGCCAAGGCCTATCTGATCGGCGAGGCGGCGGCGGAATTTGCCGCGACGCTTGGCGAGGCGGTGCCTTACGAAATTTCAGGCACGCTGGAGCGGGCAGTCCTGCATGCGGCGGCGGATGCCGAAAGGGACGAGACCGGCCCTCTGGCCGTGATGTTATCCCCGGCTTGCGCAAGCTTCGATCAATATAAGAACTTCGAAGTCAGGGGCGATGCCTTTGTTGGTCATGTGGCTGCCCTTGACGGCGTGACGATGCTGATCAATTCGGCAACAGGAGGCAAATGACATGGTGAGCCGCGCAGAACGTGGAGCATTGGCCGATTGGTTCTGGACCATCGACCGCTTTTTCCTGGCCTTGTTCCTGTTCCTGATGGGCATCGGCTTCATGCTCTCGTTTGCGGCTTCGCCGGCGGTTGCCGAGCGTATCGGCCTGGAACCCTTCCACTTCGTCAAGCGTCACGCGGCCTTCATGATCCCGTCGATCGGCGTTATGCTCGGCCTTTCCTTCCTGACGCCGCGCCAGGTGCGGCGCACCGCGATCATCCTGCTGATCGTCGCCCTTGCTATGATGCTTCTGGCGTTGTTCTTCGGCATCGAGGTCAAGGGGTCCCGCCGCTGGGTCACGCTCGCGGGTGTTTCGATCCAGCCGTCGGAATTCATGAAGCCGGCCTTCGTCGTGGTCTGCGCCTGGCTCTTTGCCGAGCATGCCCGCCAGCCGGAAATTCCGGGCAATCTCTTTGCCATCATCCTGTTCGGCATTGTCGCAGCCCTTCTCGTGGCGCAGCCTGACCTTGGCCAGACGATCCTGACGACGGCGGTGTGGGGCGGCATGTTCTTCATGGCCGGCATGCCGTGGCTCTGGATCATCGTGCTCGGCGCCGGCGGCGCGGGTGGCCTGGTGACCGCCTATTACGTCTTCCCTCACGTGGCGGGCCGAATAGACAAGTTCCTGACCGGCGAAGGCGATACGTTCCAGATCGATACTGCCCGCGAGGCGATCATCCGCGGCGACTGGTTCGGCCAGGGGCCGGGCGAGGGCATCGTCAAGCGCATCATTCCAGACGCCCATACCGACTTCATCTTTTCGGTCGCGGCCGAGGAATTCGGCATCGTCTTCTGCATCGCGCTCGTTGCCATCTTCACCGTGCTGGTGCTGCGCGGCCTGTCGCATGCTTACCGCGAACGCAACGACTTCAACCGTTTTGCCGTCGCCGGGCTCGTGCTGCAGATGGGTATCCAGTCGATCATCAATATCGGCGTCAATCTCGAACTGCTGCCGGCCAAGGGCATGACGCTGCCGCTGATTTCCTACGGCGGTTCATCGATGGTGGCGATCTGCGTGACGGCCGGCTTCATTCTGGCGCTGACGCGCCATCGTCCGGAAAAACGTGCGCAGGACCGGAGCCTCTTCCGCGTGCCGCACGGCATGCCGGCGGAGTAAGGGGATTATGAGCAAGGGCATCGTCCTTCTTGCCGCCGGGGGAACCGGCGGCCACGTCTTTCCGGCAGAAGCGCTTGCCTTCAAGCTCAGGGAGCGCGGCTATTCCGTGCATCTCGTCACCGACAGCCGTGCGGAGCGCTATGCCGGCAAGTTTCCGGCCGACGAGATCCATGTCGTGCCGTCGGCGACGATCGGTTCGAAGAACCCGGTCGCCGTTGCCCGCTCGCTCTGGAAGCTCTGGACCGGCATGCGGGCGGCAAAAAGGCTGATCCAGCGGCTGAAGCCTGTCGTCGTCGTTGGCTTCGGCGGCTATCCGACCGTGCCGCCGTTGCTCGCCGCCACGCGCCTCGGCGTTCCCTCGATGCTGCATGAGCAGAATGCCGTCATGGGCCGCGCCAACAAGGCGCTGGCGCCGCGCGTCAGGGCGATTGCCGGCGGCTTCCTGCCTGAGAGCGGCGGACCATTTTCCGACAAGACGGTCGCGACCGGCAATCCCGTGCGCCCGGCGATCCTTGCCGCAGCCGAGCAGCCCTATGTGCCTTCGCATCCCGGTGAGCCGTTCAATCTCGTCGTCTTCGGCGGCAGCCAGGGCGCGCAATATTTCTCCAAGGCGATGCCGACGGCGATCAGCCTGCTCGACGATGCGCTGCGCGCGCGGCTGAGGGTAACCCAGCAGGTTCGCCCTGAGGATATGGAGACGGTGCGCGGGTGCGTGGTGCAGCTGCAGATGGCTGCGGATATTGCGCCGTTTTTCAACGACATGGCGGAGCGTCTTGCCAAGGCGCATCTGGTCATCTGCCGTTCGGGCGCCTCGACGGTTTCGGAAATCTCGGTCATCGGCCGTCCGGCCGTGCTGGTACCTTATCCGCATGCGCTCGACCATGATCAGGCGGCCAATGCCGCAGCGCTTGCGGCGACCGGCGGAGCCAAGGTGATCGCCCAGTCGGAGCTTTCGCCGGAGCATATCGCCTCCATCCTGACGCATGTGATGAACGATCCGGAAAAGCTTGCCGGCATGGCGGCTGCCGCCAAGCGTGCGGGAAAACCTGACGCGGCGAACTTGCTTGCCGACATGGTTGAGGCTATTGCCGCCGGCAAGACAGTTACAGAATTCAAGGGGGCACGCGCATGAAGCTGCCAAAGGCGATAGGCCTTGTCCATTTCATCGGCATCGGCGGTATCGGCATGAGCGGTATCGCCGAAGTGCTGCATAATCTCGGCCATAGGGTGCAGGGATCGGATCAATCCGACAGCGCCAATGTCCAGCGCCTGCGCGACAAAGGCATTGAGGTCTTCGTCGGCCACAGGGCGGAAAACCTCGGCGATGCCGAAGTCGTCGTCGTGTCGACCGCGATCAAGAAGAGCAATCCGGAACTCATTGCCGCGCGCGAAAAGCTCTTGCCGGTCGTGCGCCGCGCCGAAATGCTGGCCGAGCTGATGCGCTTCCGCAATGCGATCGCCATCGGCGGCACGCACGGCAAGACGACGACCACCTCGCTCGTCGCCGCACTGCTCGAGGCCGGCGGGCTGGACCCGACCGTCATCAATGGCGGCATCATCAATGCCTACGGCACGAATGCGCGCATGGGCGAGGGCGAGTGGATGGTGGTCGAGGCGGACGAATCCGACGGTACCTTCCTGAAGCTGCCGGCCGATGTGGCCGTCGTCACTAATATCGACCCCGAACATCTCGACCACTACGGCAATTTCGATGCCGTTCGCGCCGCCTTCCGGCAGTTCGTCGAGAATGTGCCTTTCTACGGCTTCGGCGTCATGTGCCTCGATCATCCCGAGGTGCAGGCGTTGGTCAGCCGCATTGAGGACCGCAAGGTCATCACCTATGGCGAAAACCCGCAGGCCGATGTGCGCTTCATGAATGTGCGCATCGACGGCACGCGCTCGATCTTCGACGTCGAGATACGCCGCCGCCGCACTGGTCAGGTCATTCGGCTCAACGATCTCATTATGCCGATGCCCGGCCGTCACAATATTTCGAATGCGACTGCGGCCGTTGCCGTGGCCAACCGGCTTGGCATCTCCCGCGAGGATATCGCCAAGGGGCTTGCCTCCTTCGGTGGTGTGAAGCGTCGCTTCACGCTGACGGGCGAATGGAACGGCGTGCAGATCTTCGACGATTACGGCCATCACCCGGTCGAGATCAAGGCGGTGCTGCGCGCTGCCCGCGAAGCCTGCAAGGGCCGGATCATCGCGGTGCACCAGCCGCACCGCTACACACGCCTGTCGAGCCTCTTCGAGGAATTCGCGGCCTGCTTCAACGATGCCGACAGCATCTTCATTGCGCCTGTTTATGCCGCGGGCGAGGATTTGATCGAGGGAGCGGATTCGGAATCGCTCGTTTCCCGCATCAAATCGGGTGGCCATCGTGACGCCCGTTTCCTTCCTTCGGCGGAGGCTCTACCTCAGATGGTAGCAGAGATTGCAAAGCCCGGGGACTTTGTGGTTCTGTTGGGGGCTGGTAGCATTACATATTGGGCAGCAGCGCTGCCGAAGCAGTTGCAAGACCTTTCAGGAAAGTCCGCATGAAACAGGTTAACGGGGAAAAGCTTCTTGCCTCTCTCGGAGAAGGCGTAAAGGACATTCGCGGCCGACTGACGCCGGATGCCCCCATGGATCGCGTCACCTGGTTCCGCGCCGGCGGTCTGGCCGAGCTGATGTTCCAGCCGCATGACGAGGAAGACCTGATCGCCTTCTTGAAGATTCTACCGGATGAAGTGCCGCTGACGGTGGTCGGCGTCGGCTCGAATATCCTGGTGCGCGATGGCGGCATTCCGGGCGTCGTGCTGCGCCTGTCGGCCAAGGGCTTCGGCTTTGTCGAACTCGCCGGCGAAAACCGCATTCTTGCCGGCGCCATCTGCCCGGACAAGCATGTGGCCGCCATGGCGATGGACAACGGCATCGGCGGTTTCGCTTTCTATTACGGCATTCCCGGCGGTATCGGCGGTGCTGCCCGCATGAATGCCGGCGCCAATGGCTCCGAGACGAAGGATCGCGTCGTCGAGGTCCGCGCGATCGACCGCAAGGGCAACAAGCATGTCCTGACGAATGCCGAGATGGGCTATTCCTATCGCCACTCCGATGCTGCGGATGATCTGATCTTCACATCGGTGCTTTTCGAGGGCTATGCCGATGACCGTGCCAAGATTCGCGCCGAGATGGATGCCGTACGCAATCACCGCGAGACGGTACAGCCGATTCGCGAAAAGACCGGCGGCTCGACTTTCAAGAACCCCGAGGGTCATTCGGCCTGGAAGCTGATCGATGAAGCGGATTGCCGCGGTCTCGTCATCGGCAGCGCGCAGATGTCGTCGCTTCACTGCAACTTCATGATCAACATGGGGCAGGCGACGGGTTACGATCTCGAATATCTGGGCGAGGAAGTGCGCCGCAAGGTTTTCGAAATGTCAGGCATCAAGCTCGAATGGGAAATCAAGCGTCTCGGCCTTTTCATGCCCGACCGCGAGGTTCGCCCCTTCCAGGGCGTGACGTCAGAGTAAGCTTTAAAGCGTGTCGCGATCTTTCAGATCCGCTTGGCACGCTTTAACTCTTTGTTTGACGCATGTCGTTGTCGAAAACGGCTGCACACTTTTGCGCGACATGCTTTAGTTCACCGCAAGCCTCAGGCCTTCGCGCGGCGTGATGACTGGCGACCAGCCCAGCACGTCGCGCGCATGGGATATGTCGACCTGCAGCGAGCCGCAGAGGCGCTGATAGACGGCTTCCTTTCCGGTGATCCTGGCTGCCATATGCATCAGGGACGGGGGGAAGGGCAGCAGCATCGGTTTGACGGAGAGGCCTGCTGCAATGCCCTCGACCAGCGCGGGCGTCGAAAGATCTTCGCCATCTCCGGCAAGGAAGGTTTCGCCGGCGGCGGCGGGATGCTGCATGCAGGTGATGATCAGGTCGACGAGGTTCTGCACTGCGACCAGCGTGCGGCGGTTTTTCAGCGAGGCGAAGGGCAGCGGCAGTTTCTTGCGGACAAGCCCGACAAGCAGCGCGAAGTTGCCGCGCGCGCCGGGACCGTAGACCAGCGGCGGCCGGACGATGACAACCTCCATGCCGGTGCAGGCGGCGATCTCGCGCAGGCCGATTTCGCTTTCCATCTTGGAGATGCCATAGGGATCGAGGGGCTTCGGCGTGTCGTCGTGCCTGAACGGCCGGTCGTTCTCTTCGCCATTGACCTTGATGGTGCTGATGAAGACGAACCGTTTCACACCCGCACGGGCGGCCTGTTCGGCAAGGTTCAGGGTGGAAGCGGTGTTGGCGCGGCGGAAGTCCGCCAGTGGATCGGCCGAACGATCGTTCATGATGTGAACGCGGGCGGCGAGATGGACGATGACGTCGACGCCGTCGAGTGCTGCCGTCCAGTCGGTCTTCTCGGTGATATCGACCGGGAAATGCCTGATATCGGACGGGAAGGCCGATGTCGCGAAACGTGTCGTGACCGTTACGTCGCAAATCCGCTCTCTGTGCAGCCGTTCGACAAGCGGACCGCCGACGAAGCCGGCTGCGCCGGTGACGAGGCATCGCATGATCTTCTCCCTGTTCGCCCGTAGAGGCCTTGGCTAACCGGAAGCGCTGGCTGCATCAATAAAAAAAGCCGCGACGGCGGGCGGCGCGGCTTTTTGTTCAGATGGTAAGTGGCTCAGACTTCTTCGCGACCCGACAGCAGGATGCAGATCAGCGAGATCGCAGCCGAGGCGGCGAGATAGTAGCCGACATAGTTGAGGCTGTAGTTGGTTGCGAGCCAGGTGGCGATATAGGGAGCAAGCGAAGCCCCGAAGATGCCGCCGAGGTTGAACGTCATCGAGGCGCCGGTGTAGCGCACCATGGTCGGGAAGGGAGCTGCCAGGGCAGCGCCGATCGGACCATAGGTGAATCCCATCAGGCCGAGGCCGATGATCGAGCACAGAACCGCGCCGGTCAGGCCTGCCGTCAGCAGGCTCGCATAGAAGAAGCCGAAGACGGCGATGGCGATCGTCGTCAGGATCAGGATCAGGCGACGCGAGTAGCGGTCCGACAGCCAGCCGGAGAGCGGGATCGTCAGGCCGAAGAAGACGACGCCGACGAGCTGGATGACCAGGAACTGCTCGCGCGAATAGCCGAGTTTCGTCGTGCCCCAGGACAGCGTGAAGACCGTCATCAGGTAGAAGAGCACGAAGGTGGCGACTGCGATGAACGTGCCGAGGATGAGGCTGCGCAGGTGGCCGCGGAAGACGGTCGCGACGGGAACGGCGACGCGCTCGTGCTTTTCGACAGCCTTCTGGAATTCAGGCGTTTCGGCGATCTTCAGGCGGACATAGAGACCGACGGCGACGAGCGCGAGACTGGCGATGAAGGGAATGCGCCAGCCATAGGCGAGGAAGTCCTCGTTGCTCATGGTTTCCGCAAGGATCAGGAAGAAGCCGGAGGAGAGGATGAAGCCGATCGGCGCGCCGAGCTGCGGGAACATGGCGTACCAGCTGCGCTTGCCGGGAGGTGCGTTTTCCGTCGCGAGCAGCACGGCGCCGCCCCATTCGCCGCCGAGGCCGAGGCCCTGGCCGAAGCGGCACAGCGCGAGCAGCAACGGAGCGGCGATGCCGATCGCATCATAACCCGGCAGGATGCCGATCACGACGGTAGACAGGCCCATGGTCATGAGGGCGGCCACGAGCGTCGCCTTGCGGCCAACCTTGTCGCCGAAATGGCCGAAGACCACGGCGCCGAAGGGGCGGGCGAAGAAGGCGATCGAGAAGGTCACGAGCGACTGCAGGAGTGCGGAGGTCGGATCGCTCGAGGGAAAGAAGAGGTGCGGGAAAACGATGACGGCTGCCGTCGCGTAGACGTAGAAGTCGAAGAATTCGATGGTGGTGCCGATGAGGCTGGCAATCAGGACGCGTGCCGGAGAATTGACCTGCGTGCTGGTCGAAGGGCTCGGCGATACGGAGATCGCTTCTGTCATGTTCATTCCAATCAGTATTTTTATCGATTTGCTTGGGAGCTGCCGCTCTTAACGCAATTTTAAGGCTGAGAAAATGCCCGGACACGCAAGAATATGACGCTAACGACATTATCCGCGGGTGTGACCGGGCTGCCTCGATGGGCAGGCTCGGCGCTTTTTCAACCTTGCGCCAAGCTTGGCATGGGCTAGCCGCGAACTTGACCGGAATCAAATTGTAATTGACTGATAAGTACTCTCTGGTTGAGAGAATGGAGGGGCACACATGCAAAAAAGTCTTGCTGCCGAGTTTTTCGGTACATTCTGGCTGGTCTTCGGCGGATGCGGCAGTGCTGTGTTCGCGGCCGCCTATCCTGAACTTGGCATCGGTTTTGCCGGCGTGGCGCTGGCGTTCGGTTTGACCGTCCTCACCATGGCCTATGCCGTGGGCGGCATTTCCGGCGGCCATTTCAATCCCGCCGTCTCTCTCGGCCTTGTTGTTGCGGGACGTTTTCCCGCGGCTAGCCTCGTTCCCTATGTGGTCGCACAGGTGGTCGGTGCCATCGTCGCTGCCGCAGCGCTCTATCTCATCGCCAGCGGCAAGGCGGGTTTCGAGCTCGGCGGGTTTGCGGCCAACGGATATGGCGAACATTCTCCGGGCGGTTATTCGCTGCTTTCGGCACTGCTGATCGAAGTTCTGTTGACCATGTTCTTCCTGATCATCATCCTGGGATCGACAAGCAGCCGGGTACCCGCAGGCTTTGCGCCGCTTGCGATCGGCCTGGGGCTGACGCTGATTCACCTCGTCTCGATCCCCGTGACAAATACCTCCGTCAATCCGGCGCGTTCGACCGGGCAGGCGCTTTTCGTCGGCGGCTGGGCGCTGCAGCAGCTCTGGCTGTTCTGGATCGCGCCACTCGCGGGCGGTGCGATCGGCGGCCTCGTCTGGAAATTCTTCGGCGATAAGGACTGACTGCAAAACATCAGGACATGCCATTGAACCCGCGTGGTTTTTCCGCGCGGGTTTTTCATTTTCCATCGCCTTCCCGGTCGGCTCGCTGTGATGTTCGCGCGGCCGCAAGGGCAGAAAAATGAAGCATTCGGCAAGGCGGAGTTAACGAAAGTAAACGGTTCGTTAACCATAATGATGTTCTAATGCACCCAAGTCAGACAAAGGCCACGAACCGCGCAGACCAGCTTCGCGCAAGCCTTGGTTCTGCATAGTGAAAGTTATTTTTGGGGGTGTTGATGAGTCGCGAGCACGTAGCTGTCCTGATGGGCGGGTTTTCCTCGGAGAGGCCTGTCAGCCTTTCCTCGGGAAAAGCGTGTGCCGATGCCCTTGAAGGTGAAGGCTTCAAGGTGACGCGCATCGATGTCGAGCGCGACATTTCCGAAAAGCTCTCCGCTCTAAAACCTGATGTTGTCTTCAATGCCTTGCACGGGCCTTTCGGCGAGGACGGTACTATCCAGGGTATCCTCGAATATCTGCAGATCCCCTATACGCATTCGGGCGTGCTTGCCTCGGCACTTGCCATGGATAAGGGCCGGGCGAAGCGGGTGGCTGCCGCTGCCGACGTTCCGGTTGCCGAATCGCAGGTTCTGAACCGCTTCTCGTTTCCATCGGAGCATCCGATGAAGGCGCCTTATGTGGTGAAGCCGGTGCGCGAGGGTTCCAGCTTCGGTGTCGTCATCGTCGGCGAGGATCAGGCGCACCCGCCGCAGGTCATCGGTTCGGCCGAATGGCGCTACGGCGAGGAAGTCATTGTCGAGCGCTATATCCATGGTCGTGAACTGACCTGCGGCGTCATGGGTGATCAACCCATGGATGTCATCGAGGTGGTGCCCCAGGGCCACAATTTCTATGATTACGACTCCAAGTATGCGTCAGGTGGTTCAAAACACGTCTTGCCGGCTAAAATTTCACCGAAAATTTACCAAAAAATACAAACATTGGCGTTAAGGGCGCATCAAGCAATCGGTTGTCGCGGCGTCAGTCGGTCCGACTTTCGTTACGACGATCGTTTCTCCGAGGACGGCGAGCTCATCTGGCTGGAGGTCAATACCCAGCCGGGCATGACTCCAACCTCCCTTGTGCCCGAAATGGCCGGCCATGCCGGATATTCCTTTGGTGCATTTCTCCGGTGGATGGTGGAGGACGCGTCTTGTTTGCGTTGACGGTCAAAAGGATAGGGCGCCCCAGCCGTTATGCCGAGCTTCCCATCGTAGAAGCCGACGAACGCCTCGTGCTGCCGCGTCCGCTGCGCCGCGTCGTGCGCTTCCTCGTCAGCCTCGGTACCGGCCGCATTCATATTCCGGCCCATACGGGCACGGTTTCGGCGTTCGGCTTCCTGGCTGCGACCGGTCTCTACGGCATGTCGCTCGGCGGTCATACGGAAGCCGTCGCGCAGGCAACGACCAGCGCTGTCGGCTTTGCCATCGAGGACGTGAAGGTTTCCGGCAACAACCAGACTTCCGAAATCGAGATCCTGCAGCTTCTCGGCCTCGATGGCGCGACGTCGCTTGTCGCTCTCGACGTCGATGCTGCGCGCCAGAAGATCGCACGCCTTCCCTGGGTCGAGAATGTCGAAGTCCGCAAGGTCTATCCGAAGACAATCGAGGTGAAGCTCTCTGAGCGCAATGCCTATGCCATCTGGCAGCACGGTCAGGAGCTGTCGCTGATCGAGAAGAGCGGCAGCGTGATCGCGCCGCTTCGCGACAACAAGTTTTCGACCCTGCCGCTCGTCGTCGGCCGTGATGCCGAAACGGCTGCGGCCTCCATCGAGGACGCCTTCGCCAAGTGGCCGGATGTCAAGGCTCGCGTGAAGGCTTATGTCTGGGTTTCCGGCCGCCGCTGGGATCTGCACATGGATAATGGCGTCGTCGTCAAGCTGCCGGAAGATGACCTCGATCAGGCGCTCGCGACGCTTTCGAAATTCGACAGGGAACAGCAGCTTCTGGAGCGTGATGTCGCTGCAGTCGATCTCAGGCTGCCGGATCGCACGACGATCCAGCTGACGCCCGAGGCGGCAGCCCGCCGACAGGCCGCGGTAGCGACGCGCACCAAGGAATTGAAGAAGGCGGGGCAGAATATATGAGCATGTTCGGTTCATCCCATTTTGGATTGCCGCGCCTGAAGCCGCTTTCGTCGAAGCGGTCGCATATCGTTTCGGTGCTCGACATCGGCTCGACCAAGGTCGTCTGCATGATCGGCCGGTTGACGCCGCGTGAGGAAAGCCAGATCCTGCCGGGCCGCACGCACAATATCGAGATCATCGGCATCGGCCATCAGCGTTCGCGCGGTATCAAGACCGGCGTAATCGCCGATCTCGACGCGCTGGAAAGCGTCATCCGTCTCGCAGTCGATGCGGCCGAGCGCATGGCGGGCCTCACCGTCGAAAGCCTGATCGTCAACTTGACGGCCGGCCGTCTCGGCAGCGACATCTACACGGCGACCATCGATCTCGGTGGTCAGGAAGTCGAGCTGAACGACCTGAAGAAGGTGCTTTCGGCGGCCTGCCAGCAGTCGCTGCGCCAGGACCGCGCCGTTCTGCATTCGCTGGCGACAGGCTTCTCGCTCGATGGCGAACGCGGCATCCGCGATCCGTTGGCAATGTACGGCGATGCGCTCGGCGTCGACATGCATGTCGTGACGGCTGAACGCTCGGCGCTCAAAAATCTCGAGCTCAGCGTCAACAGGGCGCATCTTTCGGTGGAAGGAATCGTTGCGACACCTTATGCATCCGGTCTTGCCGCACTCGTCGACGATGAAGTCGAGCTTGGTTGTGCGGCGATCGACATGGGCGGCGGCACGACGACGATTTCGGTCTTTGCCGAAGGCAAGCTTGTCCATACCGATGCTGTCGGCCTCGGCGGTCATCATGTGACGACCGACCTCGCACGCGGCCTTTCCACCCGGATCGAGGATGCTGAGCGTTTGAAGGTGGTTCATGCTTCGGCGCTGAGCAATTCTTCCGATGAGCGCGAACTGATCTCCATTCCGCCGATCGGCGAGGATGACCGGGATCAGCCGAGCCAGGTGCCGCGGGCTCTCGTCTCGCGCATCGTTTCGGCGCGTATCGAGGAGACGATGGAACTCATCCGCGACCGCATCCAGCGCTCGGGCTTCAGCCCGATCGTCGGCAAGCGCGTCGTGCTGACGGGCGGCGCCAGCCAGCTGACCGGCCTTGCCGAAGTGGCGCGGCGCATTCTGGCCCGCAACGTCCGTATCGGCCGTCCGATGGGTGTTTCGGGTCTTCCGACGGCGGCCAAGGGTCCGGCCTTTTCGACGGCCGTCGGGTTGATGATCTATCCGCAGGTCGCGGACATGGAAACACATGCGTCACAGAGCAGCCTGCTCCTGTCGCTTGGGGGTAATAACAGCCGTATCGCCCGCATGGGCCAGTGGCTGAAGGAAAGCTTTTGAAATTGAGTGAATTGGCCGGCGTGGCGATGCGGCCAGAGAGAGAAGGAACAGGTACCATGACTATCAAGCTGCAAAAGCCTGACATCACCGAGCTGAAGCCGCGCATCACCGTGTTCGGCGTTGGCGGCGGCGGCGGCAATGCTGTCAACAACATGATTTCCGCCGGTCTCCAGGGCGTCGACTTCGTCGTTGCCAATACGGACGCCCAGGCGCTGACCATGACGAAGGCCGAACGGATCATCCAGCTCGGCGCCAACGTCACCGAAGGTCTCGGCGCCGGCTCGCAGCCGGAAGTCGGCCGCGCGGCTGCCGAAGAGTGCATCGACGAGATCATCGACCACCTGAACGGTACACATATGTGCTTCGTTACCGCCGGCATGGGCGGCGGCACCGGCACTGGCGCTGCTCCTGTCGTCGCGCAGGCCGCCCGCAACAAGGGCATCCTGACGGTCGGCGTGGTCACCAAGCCATTCCACTTCGAAGGCGGACGCCGCATGCGTCTGGCCGAATCCGGCATCCAGGAACTGCAGAAGTCGGTCGATACGCTGATCGTCATTCCGAACCAGAATCTTTTCCGGATTGCCAACGACAAGACGACCTTCGCCGATGCCTTCGCCATGGCCGACCAGGTTCTCTACTCCGGCGTTGCCTGCATCACCGACCTGATGGTGAAGGAAGGTCTCATCAACCTCGACTTCGCCGACGTCCGTTCGGTCATGCGCGAAATGGGCAGGGCAATGATGGGTACGGGTGAAGCTTCCGGTTCGGGCCGCGCCATGCAGGCCGCCGAAGCGGCGATTGCCAACCCGCTGCTCGACGAAACTTCGATGAAGGGCGCACAGGGCCTGCTGATCTCCATCACCGGCGGTCGCGACCTCACGCTGTTCGAAGTCGACGAAGCTGCGACCCGCATCCGCGAAGAAGTCGATCCGGACGCCAACATCATCCTCGGGGCAACCTTCGACGAATCGCTCGAAGGTATCATCCGCGTCTCGGTCGTCGCCACCGGCATCGACCGTGCGATGAACCAGGCTGCCGACCGTGGGTTCCAGCCGGCGGCAAAGCCCGCTATCCGTCCCTCCGCGGCCGTTGCTCCGGCACCGGCCGCAGTTCAGCCTGCTCCAGTCATGCAGGCACCGAAGGCCGACCAGATTGCGCAGACCATCCGCGAGGCTGAAGTCGCGATGGAACGTGAACTGGAAATCCCGGCCCCACGTGCCGCTGCTCCTGTCCAGCAGCAGCCGGTGATGCAGGAAACCTTCCGTCCGCAGAGCAAGATCTTCGCTGCACAGGAAGCAGCTCCGGTCATGCGTCAGGCTCCGCTGCAGCCGGCTCCGATCATGCAGCAGCCGGCTCCACAGCCGGTCATGCAGCAGCCGGTCCGTCATGAGCCTGTCATCCGCCAGGCGCCCGAACAGGTCCGCATGCCGAAGGTCGAGGATTTCCCGCCGGTCGTCCAGGCCGAGATCGACCATCGCTCGCAGCCTGCTGCTTCGCATGTCCAGGAAGAGCGCGGCCCGATGGGTCTCTTGAAGCGAATCACCAACTCGCTCGGCCGCCGCGAAGAGGAAGTCGCTCCGGAAATGACGTCTGCGCCGGCTGCCTCCTCGCAGCAGCGCCGTCCGTTGTCGCCGGAGGCAAGCCTCTACGCACCGCGTCGCGGCAACCTCGACGACCAGGGTCGTGCCGTTCCGCAGGCCCGCATGATGCAGGAAGACGACCAGCTGGAAATCCCTGCATTCCTGCGCCGCCAGTCGAACTGAGAAGAACGCTTCTCCACAGAAAACGCCCGGGGCCGAAATCCTGGGCGTTTGCATTTCTAGGTGCTTGAATTCTAGATGTTTTTGGCACCGAGATTTTCGTAACAAACCGAAACGAACAGTGATTTGGATTGCGGCGTGCCTCCACGTAAGTATGAAGCAAGCGAACTGCTCCAAGAGTCTGCTTTAAGCGGCACCGGGCAGTGTAGAAGAACACCGGACCGGCTGGCAGCGACGGGTGCGGAAGAATAAAGGCAGAATTTTATGGGACTTGGCTTGTTGGGCTTTCAGACGACGGTATCGCGTCCGGTAACTCTTTCGGGTATCGGCGTTCATTCTGGTGCCGACGTTTCGATCACCTTCAATCCGGCCGAAGCCGGTACCGGCGTTATTTTCCAGCGCGTGCATGACAACGGCGACGTCACCGAACTGAAGGCCGTTTCCTCGCAGGTCGGCAATACCGATCTCTGCACCGTTCTCGGCTTCTCGCCGGCCCATTCCGTCGCGACGATCGAACATGTCATGGCAGCCGTTTATGCGCTCGGCCTCGACAATGTCGTCATCGAAGTCACCGGCGCCGAAATGCCGATCATGGATGGCAGCTCGGTTCCCTTCGTCGAAGCTATCGAGCAGGTCGGTCTTGTTTCCCTCGGCGTCAAGCGCCGCTACATCCGCATCACCAAGCCGGTTCGTATCGAGCATGGTGGCTCCTGGAGCGAGTTCCGCCCCTATGACGGCACGCGCTTTGAAGTCGAGATCGATTTCGAATGCCCGCTGATCGGCCGCCAGAAATGGGAAGGGGATCTCACCGCCACCGTCTTCAAGACCGAGCTGTCGCGTGCGCGCACCTTCGGCTTCATGCGCGATGTCGAGCGCCTCTGGGCTTCGGGCCATGCTCTCGGCTCTTCGCTCGAAAACTCCGTCGTCATCTCCGACGACAACACTGTCATCAATGTCGAAGGTCTGCGCTACGCCAAGGACGAGTTCGTGCGTCACAAGACGCTCGATGCCGTCGGCGATCTGGCGCTTGCCGGCGCACAGTTTATCGGCTGCTACCGTTCTTATCGCGGTGGCCACAAGATGAACGCCAACGCTCTCAAGGCACTGCTCAGCGATCCCACGGCCTATGAAGTGGTCGAGACGTCGATACCGCGCCAGCGCGTTACCGTTCGCGAGTTCATTGCAGTCAGCGCTCCGGAATTCGCCCCCTGGTCGGCATGACCTCCAGTATACCAATTAAGGCCAGGGCCGCCTCCCAACGGGGGCGGTTTTTTTATGGGGAAGGGGCGGAATAGCGCGCGATAGATGTTTTGCGGCATATATTTAGCCAATGCCGCTTTGAATGCCGTGAAAAGCCTGACATTCTCGGCAGTGCTGCCACAAAAATGCGTTAATGCGTGATCATTGCGTTGCTCTCGATGCACATTTGTGGCTAGAAACGCCAGCTAGGCGTGGCTGCTGTGGAGTGGACGGCGGCGGTGGGATTCTTTCGAATGGCTTATGCAAGGTCTGACATGATGATGAAGACAGCGCGCGCTTTGCTCGCATCCGTGATGGTGCTGAGCGCAGGCGCCTTGATTTCCGGCTGCCAGTCGGACCCGGATATCGACATCACCAAGCTCGGCCTCGAAACCGATCCGCCTGACGTGCTCTACACGCAGGGCCTCGCCAACATGAAGGCCGGCAACATGGCCGAGGCGGCACGCAAGTTCGACGCGATCGATGCGCAGAATCCCTTCTCGGAATGGGCGCGCAAGGCGCTCGTCATGAGCACCTTCGTCAAATACCGCCAGGGCCGCTTCGACGACGCGCTTGCATCGGGCAACCGCTATATGGCGCAGTATCCGAAGTCCAAGGATGCCGCTTACGTGCAGTATCTCGTCGGTCTCACCTATTCCAAGCAGATCGTCGACGTGACGCAGGACCAGCGCGCGGCACAGAAGACCATCGACGCCATGCAGGCCGTCGTCGACAATTATCCTGATTCCGAATATGTCGATGATGCGCAGGCCAAGATGCGCTTTGCGCGCGACCAGCTCGCCGGCAAGGAGATGCAGGTCGGCCGCTATTACATGGAGCGTAAGGAATATCTTGCCGCGATCTCGCGCTTCCGCATCGTGGTCGAGAAATATCCGAACACGAATCAGATCGAAGAGGCGCTCGCCCGTCTTGTCGAAGCCTATTATGCGATGGGCATCGTCGAGGAAGCGCAGACGGCGGCTGCCGTTCTCGGTCACAATTATCCAGATAGTCAGTGGTATGCTGATTCCTACAAGCTGCTGCAGTCGGGTGGCGCGGAGCCGCGTGAAAACAAGGGTTCGTGGATCGCTGCAGCGGGCAAGAAACTCCTTCTCGGTTCCTGAGGCCAATGCTGATCCAGCTTTCGATCCGCGATATCGTCCTGATCGAGCGGCTGGATCTTGCCTTCGAGACCGGCCTCTCCGTGCTGACGGGTGAGACGGGTGCCGGCAAATCCATCCTGCTCGACAGTCTTTCGCTGGCCCTTGGCGGGCGGGGCGATGGCGGCCTCGTGCGCCATGGAGAGGACAAGGGTCAGGTCACGGCCGTCTTCGATGTCGGCATGGATCACGGCGCGCGGAAGCTTCTGCGCGAAAACGGCATCGACGACGAAGGCGACCTGATCTTCCGCCGCCAGCAATCCTCGGATGGACGCACCAAGGCCTATGTGAACGACCAGCCGGTGAGCGTGCAGCTCATGCGCCAGGCCGGCCAGATGCTGGTCGAGATCCACGGCCAGCACGACGACCGCGCGCTGGTCGATACCAATGCCCACAGGACGCTGCTCGACGCCTTCTCGGGCATCAGCGAAGATGTGCAGACCGTCGGCGCGCTTTACCGCCAGTGGCACGATAGCGAGCGCACGCTGAAGAAACACCGCGAGAAGGTCGAGGCCGCGGCCCGCGAGGCGGATTATCTGCGCTCCTCCGTCGAAGAGCTGGAAAAGCTCTCGCCGCGCGATGGCGAAGAAGACGAGCTTGCCGACCGCCGCCAGAAGATGATGAAGGCGGAGCGCATTGCCGGCGATATTGCCGAGGCTTCCGAGTTCCTCAACGGCAATGCCTCTCCTGTGCCGCATATCGCCTCGCTGGTGCGCCGTCTGGAGCGCAAGAGCCATGAGGCGCCCGGCCTGCTCGAAGACACCGTAGCGCTGCTCGACGCGGCGCTGGACCAGCTTTCGAACGCGCAGATGGAAGTTGAGGCGGCACTGCGCAAGACGGAATATGATCCGAAGGAACTGGAGCGCGTCGAGGAGCGGCTGTTTGCATTGCGCGCCGCCTCCCGCAAATATTCCGTTCCCGTCACCGAGCTTCCGGCGCTCGCCGTGCGCATGATCAGCGATCTAGCCGATCTCGATGCCGGCGAGGAGCGGCTTACCAAACTCCAGGCCGAGGTGGGCGTCGCCAAGACGAATTTCGATATGGCTGCCCGCTCGCTCTCCGAAAAGCGTCATCATGCCGGCGATGCGCTGGCGCAGGCCGTGATGGCCGAATTGCCGGCGCTGAAGCTTGAGCGCGCCCGTTTCATGGTGGAGATCACCACCGATGCGGAGGAGGCGACCGCCGAAGGCATCGATGTCGTCGAATTCCACGTCCAGACCAATCCGGGCACGCGGCCGGGGTCGATCATGAAGGTTGCCTCCGGTGGCGAACTCTCGCGTTTTCTGCTGGCGCTCAAGGTAGCGCTTGCAGACCGCGGTTCGGCGCCGACGCTCGTCTTCGACGAAATCGACACCGGTGTCGGCGGGGCAGTGGCGGACGCGATCGGCCAGCGGTTGAAGCGGCTTTCTGACCGCGTACAGGTTCTCTCCGTCACCCATGCGCCGCAGGTGGCAGCACGTGCTGCCACGCACCTGCTGATCTCCAAGGGGCCGTCGGGCGAAGGCTCCGACAAGATCGCCACGCGCGTTGCCACTATGGCCGAGAAGGATCGCAGGGAAGAGATCGCCCGCATGCTCGCCGGCGCCTCCGTCACGGAAGAGGCGAGGGCGGCGGCTGCACGGTTGCTGGCGGGTAACGGCTAGACATCCATTGTGGGTGACAAGGCTTGGGCACTGCGTTATCAGGCGTCATCCCCACGGTAAGGTCCTGCATGCCATGCGGCTCTTCCATTTCAGCGACGATCCCACCATTACGATTTTCGAGCCTCGACCGGTGCGTATCGCCTCCGAGCGCCCGCCGGGCAGGGAGTGGCTGAATGGTCCGCTCGTCTGGGCGATCGATGATGTCAATGACTTCATGTATCTCTTTCCGCGTGACTGCCCGCGCATCCTGATCTGGGCAAAGCCGGAGACATCGGAAGAAGATCGGCAGCTGTTGGGCAGATGGCGCGGTGCGGCTTATATCGAACGCGGCTGGCTGGAGCGGCTGGAGGCTGGACGCATCCATCGCTACGAGATGCCGACGGAGAGCTTCGAGAATTTGCAGGATGCGGGAATGTGGGTGTCTCGCAAGTCGGTCGTGCCGCTAGCGCTCACGGTTGTTTCCAGGCTCGATTGCGAATTTGCGCCGCGCGGCATCGAGCTTAGGGTCGTTGACAGCCTGATGCCTTTGAAGGCGCTGGGGGAAACGACGCTGCATGTCAGCGCCATAAGGCTGCGCAACGCGCAGCCGTGATTTCCGAAGGTTGATACTATTTCAATCGACGGATTTTGCTCTAAAACCATTGCAGATTCTCTGGAGTGAAGCTGCATGTCGACCGAATCCGTCTCTGTTGAGGACCTGACCCTTGAAGACGCCGCTGCCGAACTGGGGCGGCTGGCCAAGGAAATCGCGCATCATGACGCGCTCTACCACGGCAAGGATCAGCCGGAGATTTCGGATGCGGACTATGACGCGCTGAAGCGGCGCAACGATGCGATCGAGGCACGTTTCCCGGAACTTATCCGCGAGGACAGTCCGTCACGCCGTGTCGGCGTTGAGCCATCCAACACTTTCGCGCCCGTGGTCCATTCGCGGCCAATGCTGTCGCTCGACAATACGTTCTCGCAGGAGGACGTGCGCGATTTCGTTGCCAGCGTCTATCGCTTCCTTGGCCGCCTGCCTGATAATTCCATCGCTTTCACGGCCGAGCCGAAGATCGACGGGCTTTCCATGTCGATCCGTTACGAGAATGGCAGGCTGGTGACGGGTGCCACGCGCGGCGACGGCACGACGGGCGAGAATGTCACGGCTAATATCCGCACCATCAGGGAAATCCCGAACGAGCTGCCGAAAGGTGCCCCATCAATCGTCGAGGTACGCGGCGAAGTCTATATGGCCAAGAGCGACTTCATGGCGCTGAACGCCCAGATGGAGGCCGAGGGAAAGCAGACCTATGTCAATCCGCGCAACACGGCTGCAGGATCGCTGCGCCAGCTCGATGCGAAGGTGACGGCGAGCCGCAAGCTGAGATTCTTCGCTTACGCGTGGGGCGAGATGTCGGAGATGCCTGCCGATACGCAGATGGGCATGGTCGAAAAGTTCAGGGAGTGGGGCTTCCCGGTCAACACGCTGATGAAGCGGTTGAGTTCAGTCGACGATATCCTTGCCCATTACAGCGAGATCGGCCTTGAGCGGCCCGACCTCGACTATGATATCGACGGCGTCGTCTACAAGGTCGACAGCCTCGAACTGCAGCAGCGCCTTGGTTTCCGTTCGCGCAGCCCGCGCTGGGCGACGGCGCACAAGTTCCCGGCCGAGCAGGCTTTCACCATCGTCGAAAACATCGACATTCAGGTGGGGCGCACCGGTGCGCTGACGCCGGTGGCGCGGCTGACGCCGATCACCGTCGGCGGCGTCGTCGTCACCAATGCGACCCTGCACAACGAGGACTACATCAAGGGTATCGGCAATAGCGGCGAGCGCATCCGCGAGGAGGAGCACGATATCCGCATCGGCGACACCGTCATCGTGCAGCGTGCCGGCGATGTGATCCCGCAGGTGCTCGATGTCGTCATGGAGAAGCGCCCGGCCGAGGCACAGCCCTATCAGTTTCCGAAAGTATGCCCGGTTTGCGGTTCGCATGCGGTGCGTGAACGGCACGAGAAAACCGGCAAGCTCGATTCCGTCACCCGTTGCACCGGCGGCTTCATCTGCCGGGCGCAGGCGACGGAGGAGCTTAAGCACTTCGTCTCGCGTAATGCCTTCGATATCGAAGGGCTTGGCTCCAAGCAGATCGACTTCTTCTTCGAGAGCGAGGACGAGGCGCTGCAGATCCGCACTGCGCCCGATATCTTCACGCTTGAAAAGCGGCAGGCCGCTTCGTTGACCAAGCTGGAGAACATCGACGGCTTCGGCAAGGTCAGCGTCGGCAAGCTCTATGCGGCGATCAACGAGAGGCGCAGCATCGCCCTTCACCGCTTCATCTACGCGCTCGGCATCCGCCATGTGGGTGAGACGACGGCAAAGCTGCTGGCGCGCTCCTACAACACTTACGAGGCCTTTGCGGCTGCAATGAAGGAGGCGGCGACGCTTTCAGGCGATGCCTGGAACGACCTCAACGCCATCGAAGGCATCGGCGAAGTGGTGGCACGCGCCATCGTCGAATTCTACAAGGAGCCGCGCAATATCGAGGTGATCGGCCGTCTGCTCGACGAGGTGACGCCGCAGGAGGCCGCGCAGCCGGTCACGTCGGGCAGCCCGGTAGCAGGCAAGACCGTCGTCTTCACCGGTTCTCTGGAAAAGTTCACCCGCGAAGAGGCGAAGGCGAGGGCCGAAGGCCTCGGCGCCAAAGTAGCGGGTTCCGTCTCCAAGAAGACCGACATCGTCGTTGCCGGTCCCGGTGCCGGCTCCAAGCTCGACAAGGCCCGCGAACTCGGTGTCCAGACGATGGACGAGGACGAGTGGCTGGCGCTGATTGGCGGGTGAGGGGAGCACTGCGCTGGACGTCGGGCCTCCGTCTTTTGACAGGCCTGCTTTTTACTTGCCGTCATCCTCGGGCTTGTCCCACTGCTGTCCGGTTTAAGTTTAGCCTATTGGCAGAGGGATTTGTCGTGGGTCTGATCTTGTTGCAGGCGGTTGCCTTCGCAGCGCATCGATT